>NZ_LQZQ01000022.1 GCF_001593005.1 Roseivirga ehrenbergii | reverse complement strand
TAATGACTATGCGATCAATGTAATTGCTAGCGATGGTGTTAACTCTGTGAATCAGGACGTGACCATTACAGTGACCAATGTGGATGATACTGACCCGGTGTTCACTTCTGCCACCACAGCCAACTTTGCAGAAAATGGAACCGGCACGGCCTACACGGTAGCAGCCACAGATGCCAACACCGTTAGTTACAGCTTAGGCACAGGCAATGATGAAGCACTGT
>NZ_LQZQ01000021.1 GCF_001593005.1 Roseivirga ehrenbergii | reverse complement strand
CGCCCGCTTTGATGAAATCCTTCAGCAGATGAAAGACGCAGAGCAGGCCAGACTACAAGCCAGCTTCGATCAAGAAGCACAGAGCAAACTAGAGGCGGTACAGGCCGAAGAAGCAAGGATCAAAGCCGAGCAAGAGGCAGAAAGACAAAGACAAGAAGCAGTGGCTCAAGCAGAAAGAGATAGACAGGCACAATTGGCAAGAGAACAAGCTGCACAACAAACCGCAGCCCAAACTCAAAGCAACGACACCACAGACGATTACTTAATTGTAGTAGCTTCTTACTCAGTGGGCAACCGTTACGGCAAGCTGTACTTAGAAGAGCTGAAGGCAGAATACCCTAATGCAGGCCTGTTTACCAGTCAAAAGCGTAACCTAGACTACCTCTACATCGAAAGCCTGAACGACTTCGACAAGGCCATCGCCCGCATGAAA
>NZ_LQZQ01000020.1 GCF_001593005.1 Roseivirga ehrenbergii | reverse complement strand
TCTTGAGAAATAACCTTCAGTCTTGTATCTGTCGATTTGTGAAGCAGCAGAAACAATAGTAGTATAATTATCTAAAACTGGGTTGTCTAATACGATATAACCTGTTTTTGCAGCGCTAAAGTCGTTGTTTTTAATGCCATAACTTTCGTGACCCAATAAGATGTCAAAACTGTTTCTAGAGTCTAGATCGAATGAGTAATCAACCAATTGGTTAAAGTTTGTGGTAATATCAAAGTTGGCACTCTTAGTTGCTCTACCTACTCCAATGTAATCACCTACAAATGGGTTACCATAGAATTGGC
>NZ_LQZQ01000019.1 GCF_001593005.1 Roseivirga ehrenbergii | reverse complement strand
AAGGCCATCGCCCGCATGAAACAAATCAGGAACGACACCCGATTCAAAAACAGCTGGGTGCATATTGTGAGGTTGAGTAGGTAAGCAGAATAATATGTGCAACAAACCCAAAAGAGCAGCCAAACGGCTGCTCTTTTGGGTTACATTCAGCTAAATCCAACTTTAATAGGGAGAGGCTTAACATTTTTAAAGAGGTTGTTCTAGTAATGTTCTATTTGTAAATTGGCCTTTCTTGAAGTTATAAAGCTCCTACCATGAAATCATTCCTGCTTACTATTAGTGTTTGCCTATTTCTTACTTTTCCAGCGACCTCTGTTTTTGCACAGAAGACGGTAGAAAAGTATGAAAATGGTGAGAAGAAGTACCAAGGTAGAATGGCGGATGGGATCAAAATTGGTAAGCATTCCTTTTGGTACGAAGACGGCTCTAAGAAACGAGAAGAAAAGTATAACGACCTTGGAATTCTAATTCAATTGAAGGAATGGGATGAAGCTGGAAACATTGTGACAGATGAAAACCCCGAGGAGAAGTTTGAGAAATTTCGAGAGGATCAATTCAATAACATAACTTGGATTGAGGTAAAATATAACTTAGGACTCTCAAAAGTGAAGGGGGAAATTTATACTGAACCTATTTTAGAACCTAGTGATATGATTTTACACTACGCTACTTATTTAGAGAATGGAAAAGAAATTGATAGCTCCTTCAGAACAAAAAAACCAATAGGTATTAACCTAAAAAAGAGTGGTTTGATTGATGGTTTTCAAGAAGGGCTCAAGTATTTTCAGGAAGGGGATAATGGTTTTATAAAAGTACCCGCGCGAATGGCCTATGGATCTGAAGGGACTAGAGAAGTGCCCCCAAATTCCACCCTTATTTTTCAGGTATATATTTTAAAGCGGTAGCTGATAACTAGCCACCGTTATTGTTTCGTCATTAAGAGAAATTAAACCTGTGATAACAAGGTTTGCAACCTGTCTGTTCAGAACAGCAGTGGTGAAGATATGTCCGATTGTTGCGACACAAAATTCCTTTAAACCCTAAATCCAAAACTTCCCGCTCTTAACCCTTAACCCTTATCTACTCAGTCCTAATTACTATCTTAGAGCAAAGAGAAGTTACCATGGCCCTGATCAGTAAAAAGAAGATTCCCTTTAAAATAAGCGAGGAGCTACGCGCCTACCTTTTGCGCTATAAACGGCTCATCGAAGTGCCCATTCAGTACGATGATTTACTGAGGTATAATAATGCCATTCCTCTTTACAATTCTAAAGGAGACGATACCCTTTGGGAAACTGTTTTCTATCCGCAAGACGACATGAAGGACATTTACTTGGCCCTCAAAAAGATTTACTCTGTGCTAATGGCTGATGGAGATGTTGGGGTGATGGAACACCTAAGAGTAGATAGGGTAGATCTCTGTGCTTTCGGCAATACAAAGCCTTTTAGGGTACGCATTGTCAACCAGATCAACGATAACTTTGATTACTTCTATGTAAAAAATGCTGATGCCTCCAGAATTTATGGGCTGGAGTTGGAGCATTTGCTTTCTCCTAACCGAATGAGTTATGTGGTGCATAAAAACACTTTAATCGAAGAGCATATTGTGGGAATTCCTGGAGATGAGTTCATTAAAAACCATATGAATAGCAAAATGCTTAATGAGATTAGGCTGGCCAAAGAGTTTGTGAAGTTCAACGAAAGGTGCTTCGTTCGGCTTTTGGGCGATATGCACTCTAGTAATTTCGTGGTAAATGTAACTCCTGATTTTGAAGAAGTGAGCTATAGATTGAAAGCCATAGATTTTGATCAGCAATCTTACGAGGGTAGGAAAAGTGTATATCTTCCGCAATATTTCAAACAGAATAACGAACTGATTGAATTGGGGCTTAAGCATATGACTCCCGAAACGGTAAAGCAATATCAAAAGGAAGAGCGCTCATTGATTGCCAACCGACTAAGGGTCGAGCGCTATCGGGTGTTAGACCTTATCAATGCAATGATTAAGGATACGCTGGCTTTTCCTGAGCAGGTTAAAAAGCTTAGGAAAGACCTTGCCAAATACTACAATGAAAAGGCTTTTTTAAAGTGCAATAATATGGGTGAAATTGTGAGAAGGAGCCTTTGGATGGTGATTAAGAAGCCAGATTTATATGGCGAAAAGTGATGTGAAAACCTGCCTAATTTTACTTTTATGAAGACAGAGATTATTAATAGAGAAAGATTTTTTGAATGTGGCTATGCCTTGTTGGAAGAGTCCATTCCAACGGAAATACTTAATAGGTTTAGAAGTATAGCTGACGAAATAGAAGCTAAAGCACTGGAATATTATAGGCGAGGTGATACCTTGTCAGGCGCTTGTGTTATCGAGGATTCTGTAGGGCCACGATTAATGCGTTTCGATGACCTCCATTTCCATTATACAGAAGACCTTAACCGATTGCTGGCCACCCCTGTTTTTTTAAAATTGATAAAAGAACTTTGCGGCCCCACTGCCATTATTCTTCAGGCTGATATTCTATACAAGCATCAACACCCTCATCCAGTAGTGAAATGGCATCAAGGAGCTCCAAATGATCCAAATCATGCTTACTTGAACATCGGAATATATTTAGACGATTCTGATCTGAACGATGGATGTTTACGATATGTGCCTGCAACACATACTGAATTGCAGGACATAGAGTCAATTGAAAGGGATTACGGTTGGAATCCTCCAAATGTAGTGCAAGTTCCTGCCAAGACTGGAAATGTTATGGTACAAGAAATGATGGTGTTACACAGTTCAGAACCTAAGCGCTCACCAGGGGCTAGGCGAACAATTTATGTAGAAGTTAGACCTTATGCGGCAACACTGGAAGACGGAAAACAGGATGAGCATTGGATAGAATTGCGTAGGCTTTGGATGGGAGAAATTCTTAAAAATGACACTGAAGGTGTCTTCACTGATAAAGAGAAGGCTTTCTTTGGCGAAAATACAAGTTTATCCACTCATGAATTAATGAAAGAAATTACAGAGCATCGCTGCCCACCTATTCCAGCGGTTTATAATTATAAATCGACAGAAGGGCCTGATTACCCAATACCAGCTGATTTGGAAGCCTATTGATTTTGCCCTAATGCATGATATTTATCATTTATGATTATGAATAATGTTAATTCTGTTGAAAGTTGAGAGTTGTTAATTTGATGCTATGGATGTAAGGTTAAAGTTTTTAGGCGGAGCCCAGTCGGTTACCGGTTCAAAATATTTACTAGAACTTGATAAAAAGAAGTTGTTAGTGGATTGCGGTTTGTTTCAAGGCTTAAAAGAACTTAGGCTCAGAAACTGGGATGAATTTCCGATGGACGCCACAACTATTGATGCCATCGTATTAACTCATGCTCATATCGATCATTCCGGTTACCTGCCAAGAATAGTAAACGAAGGCTTTAACGGACCGATTTATTGCACAGAAGCGACTGCCTCACTTTTAGAAATTTTGCTTTTAGATGCCGCAAAGCTGCAAGAGGAAGAAGCTGAATTTGCTCAACATAAAGGCTATTCAAAACACAATCCGCCTTTGGCACTTTTCAATACCGAGGATGCAAAAAACGCACTCGAAATGGTGGTGCCTATACCTTATCAAAAGCCAGTCAATGTTTTAGAGTCCGTAACGGCCACTTTTTTCGATGCTGGTCATATTCTTGGGTCGGCCATTGTGTCGCTTAATATTCAAGGAGAAACCCAGCAGAAAAAGATTGTGTTCTCGGGCGATTTAGGGCGCTACAATCAACCCTTGTTAAAGGATCCTTATGCAATGCATGACGCAGACGTCCTTTTTATCGAATCCACTTATGGCGACAGAGATAATGTGGCCGAAGATATTGAAGGGCAGCTGGCCAGTATTGTGAAAACTGCATTCGACAACGATGGCTGTTTGCTGATCCCTTCTTTTGCGGTAGGCAGAACCCAATTATTGCTCTACTATTTCCACCGCTTGTTAACCACCAATCAGATTCCTGCATGCGATGTTTACATTGACAGCCCAATGGCCATTAGTGCGACTAACTTGCACAAAATTCATCGTGACGACCACAAATTGAGTATTGGAAGGGGCGAACATGAATCCATTTTCGATTACCCTCGCTTTAAGTACTTCCGAACTCAAGATTCTTCCATGAGTATCAATAGCATAGAAAAGAATGCGGTTATTATTTCAGCCAGCGGAATGTGTACTGGGGGAAGAATTATGCATCATTTGTTCAATCGTCTGTCACGAAAAAATGACACGCTTTTGTTTGTTGGTTTTCAGGCGGAAGGTACAAGAGGCCGAAAGATTCTTGATGGAGAGCCTACCTCTCGTATTTATGGTATTGAAGTGCCTGTAAAATGTCATGTCGAACATATCAATGGGCTATCAGCGCATGCCGATAGAGGTGAGTTAATGCGTTGGGCAGGCCAGTTTAAAGAAGCGCCTAAAATGACTTTTGTGGTGCATGGTGAATTGAAAAGTGCCCATCACCTGTCGTTAAAACTCAAAGAAGAGTTGCATTGGCCAAACGTAATGATTCCACGGTATTTGGAAAGCTTTGAGCTATTTACAGGAATTTAATTTTAAAGCGAGTTTTAAGATTGATATGCAGGTCTGACCTATTCGGTGCCGACCTTAGAGGATCGGTCGGTACCGAAGGTCAGACCGTGAGCTAAAAGAAAATGTTCTTTATTTCTTATTTCTTTCTGTCCCAACACCGTAGCTTGGGTATATATCTACGGAATGATGGTGCCGTATGGGGTAAGTTGCACTAACGTGCTCTTCTTCAAAATAATAGAGCTCGATAAAGCTTAAGATATAACTACTTCGCTGCGGTGATTATGATTTCTACAAGCAAACCTTCTCTGGGAAATTGTGCTTCAACACAGGCCCTTGCTGGTGGGCTATCGGGTGTTACCCAAGCATCCCAAGCTTCATTCATAGCCGCTACTTGAGACTTGTCCGAAATATAGATTGTGGCCATTAAAGCCTTCGATTTGTCAGAGCCGGCAGTGGCTAATAAAGCATCTATTTTACTTAAAACACTTTGAGTCTGGGTCTTCATGTCCTGAGTGGTATCATCAGGAATTTGACCAGCCAAGTAGATTGTATCGCCATGAATCACAATCTGACTCATTCGGTTTGATTGATTAAGTTTTTCCATGTCAAAATCATTTGTTTTTGAATGTTCAAGCTATTGAATTCTTCTCAAATATGGGTTTTTACTAACAAAAAAGGTGTCTTTTTGAGACACCTTTTTCAATTCAATATTTTGAAAATTCTTATACCGAAAAACTTTCTCCGCAACCGCATGTGCGCGAAGCGTTCGGGTTTACAAACTGAAAACCTTTTCCGTTCAGTCCGTCAGAAAAATCGAGGGTGGTACCCAATAAGTACAAAAGGCTTTTTCTATCGACTAAGATTTTAATGCCTTTGTCTTCAAAAACCTCGTCTTTTTCCTTTATTTCAGAATCAAAATCAAGGTCATACATCAGGCCAGAGCAGCCTCCGCCTTGCACCGAAACTCTAATGTTATTGTCGTTCGATTTTCCTTCCTTAGAACGAAGCTCGAAGATTTTCTCTTTTGCTGAATCTGTTACTGTTATCATTAGGCTACAGGATTAAGTACTATACTAAAAACGGTTATGGTATTAATATCGCGTCCGTAATATAATTTGTCAAGCGCATCGTACATATTACCCGCTCTGAAATACGAAGTGTGCAATTCTTTTTCACCCTTTGCAATCCACTGAACGGTGTAAGACTGGTATTTGTCTTTGTAAGACTTTACGTAGTCCAACATTTTTCTCAACGCATCAAGCTTATCAATGCCCAATACAGACTGAAAAAGAAAAGATTGATTGTGCCTTGGGCTAATCGTAATCAGGTCGAGCTTGGTTTTACCCTCGTTCTGCTGAAACTCAAAGCTCAATTCACTTCCTTTAATACTTAAATGGCTTTCAATCTCGCGTTGAAGCTTAATACTCTCTACATGGATATCTGTTCCGGCACCCGTCATATGCATTGATTTTTTTATGCTGTCCAAATGCGATAATTTGGACTTCGATTAGAAACAGGCACAAGGCCTCGAAAGTTTCCTTTAATTTACAAAGATAGTTAATGATTCAATAAGTCTATGCGAAAGATAGAACACATCGGCATTGCCGTAAAGAACCTAGATAATTCTAATGCCCTTTTTGCCAAGTTGTTTGGTGAGCCTCATTATAAGATTGAAGACGTGCTTACGGAAGGAGTAAAAACTTCATTTTTCCAAGTAGGCCCAAATAAAATCGAATTACTGGAAGCCACAAACCCCGAAAGCCCAATTGCTAAGTTTATAGAAAAGAAAGGCGAAGGTATTCATCATATTGCTTTTGACGTGGAAGATATTGAAGCTGAAATTTTCCGCTTAAAAGCGGAAGGTTTCACCGTGCTCAACGAAACACCCAAAAAAGGAGCCGACAATAAAATTGTTTGTTTTCTTCACCCAAAGTCGACCAATGGAGTGCTGGTAGAACTTTGTCAGGAGGTGAGGTAGTTATTGGTTATGAGTTAAGGGTTAAGGGCGACAGACCATTGATTCATATTATAAATTTCTGCTACCCACTATTTTGATTGTAAGGATAAACCCAAAATAAAAGAAGGGAATCATGTAACCTCGTTCTACATACCCGTTCCTTTCTAATTGACTATTGACTATTGACTATTGACTATTGACTATTGACTATTGACTATTGACTATTGACTATTGACTAAAATAGTA
>NZ_LQZQ01000018.1 GCF_001593005.1 Roseivirga ehrenbergii | reverse complement strand
TAATCAGGTAAGGCGAACTTTTGTCGGGAAATTGAGTTCCCAACTCTCCTTATTTTTTCTGCTTTCCATTTTTCTGTTTCCCGATCCACTGATTTTCTTTCCTTATTCATTCCTTAAAATATCTACTGGGTTGGAAAGTGCTGCTTTTATCGATTCATATCCTATAGTGAGTATCACCACCAAAAGGGCCAAGCCGAAGCCAGACAAAAACACCAAAGGTGAAATCGAAATGCGCAAATCAAAGTCTTGCAGCCAACCCGACATAAAGTAAAATGACACTGGCACAGCAATGAGCATAGCCACCAAAATGAGGAGAACATAATTGCTGATCAATCGCACAACAATACCAGAAACGCTTGCACCAAGTACCTTTCTGATACCGATTTCTTTATATTTCTGAGCAATGGTATAAGCGCTTAACCCGAAGGTGCCTAAAGCCGCAATTAGTATAGCTAACCAAGAGAAGTAATTGAAAATCTGGCCAAAGCGCTCTTCCTTTTCATAGTTAGCAGCCAATCGATCTTCTAAATAAGAAACCTCAAAAGGTGTTTCCCCAAATTCTTTATTCCAAGCTGTATTAACCTTGGCAATGGTTTCCTCTTGATTCTCTCCAGACAATTTAATATTTACATTATAGATTTGGCTGCTCGGAAACATAACATTCAGTGGCGCACCAGTTTTTAAATAGACATTAATGTCTTGATATACACCAATAATTGTACGCCTGGTCAGTTCATATTTATCGTTAAACACCTCTACCGACTGACCTATCGGATTTTCCCAAGCAAGTTTTTTTGCAACAGCCTCACTGATTAAAATGGAGTTATTAAAATCGTCTGAATTCTCTTCTTCAAAATCTCTTCCTTGCAATATTTCGATACCCAATGCTTTTCCAAAGTCAGGAGTAGTCCACGTGTAGGAAACCAACATTTCTTCCTTCTCAGTATCCATATTCCAATTCAGTGGCATTTGTGAAGTACTCTGTCCATATGGCAATGGAGAGGCCACTACTTTTTCGACTCCCGCTATACCTTCTATTACAGATTTAAATACAGGGTAATCTATGTTGCTAGGCTTGGCCGTTGTAAGCACTCCTTTGGGATCGATCCCTAAGTCACCAGACTTGAATAACTGCACTTGACTTTTGATGATAAGCGTACCAAAAACTAAAACGAGAGTAATGGCAAACTGAAAGACTACTAAGGATTTGCGAAGCCTTCCTTTTCCTTGAATTTGCCCACCTTTAAAAATCTTTAACGCATTGAATCTACTCACAAAAACAGAAGGATAAAGCCCTGCTAAAAGCGTAATTAGAGGAACTAATCCCAAAATAAAAGCAAGATTGAAAGGGTTATTAAAGTAATCTAAACTCAAGTGTTTTCCTGAGAGCTGATTGACCAATGGCAAGCAAATTTCAGCCAAACCTGCAGCTATAGCCACCGAAATGAGCGTCAGTACAAAGGTTTCGATCAGAAATTGCTTTTGAATGTGCCCGTTATTAGCGCCAGCCACTTTTCGCACTCCTATTTCTTTCAGCCTAGAAAATGATTTTGCAGTAGCCGAATTGATATAATTGATACAGGCAATGCACAAAAGGAGAATACCAACTATAGCAAAAATATTGATGAACTGTTTGTCACCAGAAACACCAGAGGCCGTAAAAGACCTTTCACTTTCCAAGTATAAATCTCCAAAATCCTCAATCAAAAAATTAATTTGATCCACTCCAGGATAGCCGCCTTCTTTAGCAATTTCTTTTAGTTGAGCTGAAAGTTCTTCAGTATTGATTGGTGTTGAAAACAGACCATAAAACAAACCTTTGGGCTGCCAAGGGCTGCCTGTGTTTACTTTAGGAAAGGTTTTAATAAAATTGAACTGAAAACGGGAGTTATCAGGAATATCCTGCAATACACCTGAAATGATATAAGTTTGATCATTATTCGCGAATTTCAAAGTTTGGCCCAATGGGTTTTTCCCTTCGAAGTATTTGTTCATAATGTATTTTGAGATGACCAAACTATTGTCGGCAACCAGCGCATCATTTTCATTTCCATACAATAGAGGGAAATCGAAGATTTGGAAGATTTCAGGGTCGGCTGTGTAGAGTTCATCTTCAAAAACTAGTTCGTCCTTGTACTTTAAAATTGTCCTTGTCCCAAAATCAATTCGTGCTGCCTTTTCTAGCCCGGGAATTTTACTTTTCATTTGATCGATCACTGGATCAGCCATCCCAAAAACAAAGCCTCTATCATGGACCGAAATACCACGGTAGATGCGATCTACTTTGGTGTGAAATTTATCATAAGTGATTTCATCGCGCACAAACAGCGTGATCAATACAAAGGCTGCCACACCAACGGACAGACCAATAACATTCACTAAAGTGAAAACCGGGTTCTTCTTTAGCGATCTTAATGTGGTAATGAAGTAACTTTTTAGCATTATCAGTTATCGGTTATCGGTTATCG
>NZ_LQZQ01000017.1 GCF_001593005.1 Roseivirga ehrenbergii | reverse complement strand
GTCAGAACCTGCTACGTTGTTTGTGTTGTTGTTGATAGAGATTCTAGGTACATCAGTGATGTCACCTGGATTTTGCCATCTGTCAGCAATACCAACGCTTAGGGCTCCACCGTCAAGAACACCCATTAAACCTGCATAGTTACCATCATAGATTTTACCACCTAGGCTGTAGGCAAACATTACAGAAAGGCTAAATCCTTTGTAGTTTAGGTTGTTTGTGAATGCGCCATAAACGTCAGGGATAGAAGAGCCGCTGTAGTGATAAATTGCATTGTTTTGGTTAGTAGTCACCTGAACACCATTGATTTCTCTCAAAAGGTTGTTAGGAGTAGACTCTGATTCGGGATCGTATACGTAAAGTGGGTTACCTGTGTCAGGATCAACACCGTACCAGTCTTTCAACCAGAAGTCATAAATTGATCTGCCTTCTAAAAGTTTCTTAGTTCCGTTAATGATACCGTTTTCTCTTGAAGACTCTGGTAATTTGGTGATTTCGTTTGTCAGTACTGTGGCGTTTAAAGCAAAGTTCCAC
>NZ_LQZQ01000016.1 GCF_001593005.1 Roseivirga ehrenbergii | reverse complement strand
TGAAAACCTATTCTTCGTGAGTGCAAGAAAAGGCATGAACCCTATGGAGTCGTTTAACGGAACACAAAATGTTGGACTTTACCCTCCTTCAAGAGTATTAACCTTGGGCGTTAACCTAAACTTCTAAAACAAAGACAATGAAATATATTTCAAAAATAATTTTACTCTTCATTGTACTGGCTATAAGCTCATGTAATGAAGAATACCTAGAAACTGCCCCTACTGATCAGCTTGGAGCTGATGAAGTACTGAGCACTATTGTTAACCAAAGAGCTGCTTTGGAAGGAATTCACCGCTATATGTATGGATCTGGTGGTTCTCAAGACGAAGCAGGAGGCTATGGTGATCACTTGATCAACTATGATTTCTTAGGACAAGATGTAGTTAACCCACAAAGGGGTTCTGGTTGGTTTATTGCCGTTCACCAATGGCTTGAGCACAGATCTAACACAAGTTCTTTGGTAAATCAGACT
>NZ_LQZQ01000015.1 GCF_001593005.1 Roseivirga ehrenbergii | reverse complement strand
TACCTGATTACCTGATTACCTGATTACCTGATTACCTGATTACCTGATTACCTGATTTAAGCCACCTTCAGCTTCTTAAACTT
The DNA here is from genome assembly GCF_001593005.1 of Roseivirga ehrenbergii. Taxonomy (GTDB): domain Bacteria; phylum Bacteroidota; class Bacteroidia; order Cytophagales; family Cyclobacteriaceae; genus Roseivirga; species Roseivirga ehrenbergii. Next base: position 8,168 of record NZ_LQZQ01000015.1, on the reverse strand, counting down.
CGATTTCTCTAGCTTTTCTTTAGCGTATTCTAAATCAATTTCGAGCCTATTGTTTTTAGTGTCAGAAGGCATTTCAAACATTGCGTCTGTCATAATTGCCTCACAAATTGACCTTAAACCACGCGCCCCCAATTTGTACTCTAGTGCTTTTTCAACAATATAGTCTAATGCAGAAGGGTCAAAAACAAGTTCTTTTTCTTCCATTTCAAACAACTTAGTATACTGCTTTGTGAGCGCGTTCTTAGGGTTGGTTAAAATGTCTTTAAGAATCTCGTTGGTCAATGGATTCAAGAAGGTAACAATTGGCAAACGTCCAATCAACTCCGGTATCAGACCAAAGTTTTTCAAATCTTGGGCATTGATGTATTGATGTAAGTTTTCTCTGTCGTAATCAATCTTATCATCTTGGGCTGATATAAAGCCAAGTGGCTGAGTATTCAGTCGGCTAGCAATATGTCTTTGAATACCATCGAAGGCTCCACCGCAAATGAAAAGTATGTTTTCAGTATTTACTGAGATCATTTTCTGGTCAGGATGTTTTCTTCCGCCCTGAGGGGGGACGTTAACATTGGTTCCTTCTAATAATTTTAAAAGCGCCTGTTGAACGCCTTCGCCACTTACATCTCTAGTAATAGATGGGTTGTCCGATTTTCTGGCAATTTTATCAATTTCGTCAATGTAAATAATGCCTCTTTCGGCAGCCTCTACATCGTAATTGGCAGCTTGTAGTAGTCTGGTAAGAATGCTTTCTACGTCTTCACCCACGTAACCGGCTTCTGTTAATACGGTAGCATCGGCAATACAGAATGGTACCTGAAGAATTTTGGCAAGGGTACGGGCAATGTAAGTTTTACCTGTGCCCGTTTCCCCAACCATAATAATATTTGATTTTTCAATCACGATTTCGTCATCAATCTTTTGTTGAGTCAATCGTTTATAGTGATTGTAAACCGCTACAGAAATAACCTTTTTAGCTTCGTCTTGCCCAACAACGTACTGATCGAGATGTTTCTTCATCTCCATCGGTTTTATTACATTGAATCTAGGCGTAGACTCTTCAGCATTTTTTGTTTTTAATTCCTCTGAAAGAATTTGATTCGCTTGAGTAATACAATGATTACAAATGTGCGCATGAATCCCTGAAATCATCAGGTCTACATCTTTCTTATTTCTTCCACAAAAGGAACAGGTTACTTCTGCCATAATCTTATTTTTTAGGCCTAATCAAGACCTCATCAATTAATCCGTACTCTTTAGCTTCTGAAGCTCTCATCCAATAGTCTCTGTCTGAATCTTGCTCAATCTTCTTGTAAGTTTGGCCAGAATGACTCGATAGAATATTGTAAAGGTCTTTTTTTACTTCCAACGTTTGTTTCAATGAAATCTCCATGTCAGAAGCTTGACCCTGCATTCCACTCATTGGTTGGTGGATCATAATTCTAGAATGCGGTAAAGCGGCTCTTTTGTTTGCTGCTCCTCCTGCCAATAGCACCGCTCCCATAGAAGCTGCCAAGCCAGTACAAATAGTAGCTACGTCTGGCCCAACATAGTGCATAGTGTCGTAAATACCTAAACCAGCGTAAACCGACCCGCCTGGACTGTTAATATACATCAACACATCTCTTTTAGGGTCTACTGACTCTAAGAATAACAATTGAGCAGTAATAATATTGGCGATATTATCGTCAACCCCCATCCCTAAAAAGATGATTCTGTCCATAATTAATCGTGAAAACACGTCAATTTCGGCAAATCTCGTTGGTCTTTCTTCGATAACCGATCGGGTCATATTCTGGATATAATTAGAATAATCGTCAATCGCTGTTCCACTCACACCTTGGTTGTGAATGGCATATTTTCTGAATTCGTTTTTATCTATCATGTTTTTATTAGAGAATTGAACTGAACAAATTTAAAAAAAAAGCCCTTCGTTCAAAGGACTTTAATTTTAACAAGGTTGTTATTCGTTTAGTTCTGAACGATGTCCTTAAATTTTTCTACATCGACTTCTTTAGATTTGATCTCGATTTTCTCTTTGATCAACTCCATAACTTTCGCCTCTTGTACTTGCTCGGCCATTTTCATGTAGTTCTGACCGTTCTCACCTTTAAGGTAATGTTCCACAAACGAATCCATTTGCTCTGCAAACTGACCCATTCCCGAACCTGCAAATTGCTGGGCGATCATAGCACGTGTAGCTTCTTGAATATCGGCATGCTCTGGCTTTAGCTCATTTTCTTTGGCGATTTGACTAGAAATCAAGTTCCAACGCAATTGATCAGCGTAGATTTCATACTCGTTTTCAAGGTCCGCATCAGTTACTTTGCCTTCGCCTGTTACTTTCAACCATTCTTTCAAGAACTCATCTGGCAAGTTGATTTTGGTAACTTTGATCAATTCGTCTTGAATTGTTTTGTTTAAGAAAGCGTCTGTTTCGCGAGCGTAATTAGCTTCGATGGTTTCTTTCACTTTTGTTCTAAACTCTTCTGCTGTTGAAACAGTGTTAGGGCCGAAAGTTTTATCGAAAAGCTCTTGATCTAATTCAGCAACTTCTTTTCTGTTGATATTTTTCACAACAAAAACGAAAGCGTCATCTAAGTCAGCTACTTCATCAGCAGTTTTTCCCAAATGAGAAGCTACTTGAGCGTCATCCTTGAAGAGTTTCTTAAGGTTGACTTTAATTTCATCACCTGATTTTTTGCCTACAAATTTCTTTGCGTTGGTTTTAGTGAAATCAGAAGGGTCAATCGTGGTGTCGTTTTCAATGTCACCATTCTCTTGCTTCAGGGTTCCGTAAAGTAAATCACCTTCTTCGCTTACCTCAGGATTGGTCATTTTACCAAACTGAGTTCTTACGTTATCAATTGATTCATCAAGAACTTTATCGTCTGCTGTAATCGTATATGACGTTACTTTGATTTTTTTATCAAGCGCTAAAGCGAACTCATCTACCAATCCAATGTTGTACTCAAACTCGAAATCTGTCTGAGTGTCCCAGTCTACAGATTCGATTTGTTGTTGATTTGGAAGTGGCTCTCCTAGAATCTTCAAGTCGTTTTCACGAATGTAGTCTTGAATAGCATGCCCTACTAAATGGTTGATTTCTTCTACTAGGATAGACTTTCCGTACATCTTTTCGATAAGGCTTTTAGGTACTTTTCCAGCTCTAAAGCCTTTGATCTGTGCCTTTTTTCCGTAGTCTTTAATTTTGTCTGCTACCTTTGATTGGTAATCTGCTTCATTTAATTTAACTTTAATTGAAGCGACATTTGAAGCTTTTTTGTCTAACGTGATATCCAAAACCTGTCAATTTTTGTTGGTACGAATAAAAAACCCCCAATCGGAAGATCGAGGGTTTATTTGTGCGGATAGAGGGACTCGAACCCCCATGCCGTAAGGCGCTAGATCCTAAGTCTAGTGCGTCTACCAATTTCGCCACATCCGCGTGCGATTGTTAAATGCGACTGCAAAGGTACACTAAAAGAGAAATAATTCAATAGCTAAAAATCTTTTTTTATAAATATTATTGATCGAAAATTACGGAGGCTAATTTTAACATATGATAGCGGTTGATGCAGAAGAGGAACGAAAGGAAATTATTAGAAGATATCGTAAGCTATTACGCAGAGCAAAGCCTTTTTTAAAGGACGATGATGCCAAACTAATTAAGAAGGCATTTAATACTTCGCTCGAGGCGCATAAAGAAATGCGAAGAAAATCGGGTGAGCCCTATATTTATCACCCCTTGGCTGTTGCTCAAATTTGTGTAGAAGAGATTGGGCTGGGTACAACTTCAATTGTAGCGGCACTTCTTCACGATGTAGTAGAAGATACAGAAATTGAGTTAGATGAGATCAATGCTGATTTTGGACCCAAAGTGGCCAAAATAATTGATGGGCTTACCAAGATTTCGGGAGTATTTGATCACGGTAGCTCCCAACAGGCTGAGAATTTCAGAAAAATGCTACTAACGCTTTCCGAAGACGTAAGGGTAATATTGGTAAAGCTTGCCGATAGGCTTCATAATATGAGAACCCTAGAGAGCATGCCTCGTCACAAGCAACTGAAAATTATTTCTGAGACTATATATATATATGCACCGCTTGCTCACCGATTAGGACTCTATGCTATAAAATCTGAACTCGAAGACCTTTGGTTGAAATATACCGAAGAAGATGTGTATGCTGAAATAGCGTCAAAAATTGCCGAGAGTAAGTCTTCTCGTAGTAGGTTCATCCGAAGCTTTGTAGCACCAATTCAAGAAGAACTTAACCGTACCGGAATTAGCTTTGAGGTAAAAGGGCGTCCAAAATCTATTTATTCCATTTGGAATAAAATGAAAAAACAGAATATCCCTTTCGAAGAGGTGTATGATCTGTTTGCTATCCGAATTATTGTAGATACCGATCCCGAACATGAAAAAGCAGCCTGTTGGCAGGTGTATTCTATTGTGACTGATTTTTATACACCGAACCCTGATAGGCTTCGTGATTGGATTAGCACTCCAAAAGCCAATGGCTATGAATCACTTCATACTACAGTAATGAGTAGAACTGGACGATGGGTAGAAGTGCAGATTAGGGCAAAGCGTATGGATGAAATTGCTGAGAAAGGATATGCTGCGCATTGGAAGTACAAAGATGGAGCACCTACATCTCACGAGTCTGGCTTAGAGTTGTGGATTCAGAAAGTCAGAGATATGCTAGAGCAAAACGATACAAACGCGATTGAGTTTGTAGATGACTTTAGAGCAAATCTTTTCAGTGACGAAGTTTTTGTATTTACTCCTAAAGGCGATTTAAAAATATTACCAGCTGGGGCTACGGCTTTAGACTTTGCTTTCGATATTCATACAGAGGTTGGTGCAAAATGTTTAGGAGCGAAAGTCAACAATAAACTAGTTCCGTTAAATTACGAGATTAAGAATGGGGATCAGATTGAGGTACTCACTTCTTCTAAACAGAAACCGAATGAAGATTGGTTACGGTTTGTAGTAACTTCCAAGGCCAGGTCTAAAATTAAAGACAGCCTAAAAGAGTTTAAAAAACAGGCAGCTATCGATGGAAAGGAGATTGTTCAGCGCAAGCTTAAACAAATGAAAATCCCTTTCGATGGTGATGTGGCAAACCAGCTGCGCGCTTTCTTCGAAGAAAAAACCGTTACCGAGTTTTATTATAAAGTAGGCAAGGGCATTATCGACCCTTCTGAAATTAAGAAATACAAAGAGTTTAAGGTCAATACCAAATCTCAGCGCGCCAAAACAGAGGAGTTGAGCGATTTTAGTGATGACTTCAGCAAAATAAAAACCACCGGAAAAGACATTCTTCTGATTGGGGAAGATATGGACATGGTGGATTACCGTCTTGCCAAATGCTGTAATCCAATTCCAGGCGATGATGTTTTCGGCTTTGTAACCGTAAATGAAGGGATTAAAATACATAGAACAACATGTCCGAATGCTCCAGAATTACTTTCTAATCATGGCAATAGAATAGTAAAAGCCAAATGGATGTCTGAACAGCAAAATGCGTTTTTGGCGGGACTTCGTATTATTGGTACCGATAGGGTAGGTCTGATGCGCGATGTAACAGATTTAATTTCTAGTGAATTGAAAGTGAACATGCGCTCCATTAGTATCGATACCGAAACCGGAATCTTTGATGGACAAATCATGTTGTACATCAATAATACAAAACACCTAGATGACATGAGCCGTAGACTAGAAAAAATCAATGGAGTAATGAAAGTGACTCGTTTCGAATCAAAAGATTTAAAATAAGAACAATACAGATTACTTCCTTGTTGGGTCTACTAATGTCTAATGTTTAGACTCTTTTCTTTCCATATCTATTGGAGTTAATTTCCGATAGATTCAATCCTAATGAGTGAAATAAGTTTAGAGTTATATATTTGCACTTTGATGCGCGAGAAGTATGTCGTTAAAGCCTGAGGTATTTGAACAAGTAAAGAAGATTTTTACTGCTTTTTTGGAAAACAAAGCACTTAGGAAGACGCCTGAAAGGTTCGCCATTCTTGAGGAAATTTATTCCAGAGGAGGGCATTTTGATGTGGAATCACTCTACATTTCAATGAAGAACAAAAACTATCGTGTTTCAAGGGCAACGGTATACAACACTTTAGATTTACTGGTAGAGTGTGATTTAGTCAGTAAGCATCAGTTTGGAAAGAATCTGGCGCAATACGAAAAATCCTACGGTTTTAAACAGCACGATCATATCTTAATGTTAGACTCAACCGAAGTGCTTGAGTTCTGTGATCCACGAATACAAAACATCAAAAACACACTCGAAGAAATGTTTGATATTGAAATCATGCACCATACACTCTATTTCTTCGCGAAGCCAAAAAAGAAATCAGAGTCCGATAATTAAAATTAAGTTAGTATGGATTATAGTTCAAAAATAGATTCTGAAGCATTGGTAATTTCACTAAAGGGAAATCTTATAGGTGAAGAAGTAGGAGGTGCCTTACTTAAAGAAGCCGAAAAGGCGATCAGTGAAGGCGTAAAATATTGCATAATCGATATTAACGAAGTAAAATATATTAACAGTAGCGGAATCGGTGTTTTAATCACTATTCTCACTAAGTTTAGAAATCAAAGCGGGGAAGTATGTATTGTAAACCCTTCCGAGCATGTGAAAAAGTTATTAATAATAACCAAGCTGAATGCCATATTCAATATTGAAAAAACTGTGGACGAGGCAATATTAAAATTAAAATCAGAAAACTAGAATGAAGGTTGATGTACTCTTAGGCTTGCAATGGGGAGACGAAGGCAAGGGAAAAGTAGTTGATGTACTAGCTCCAAAATACGATGTTGTTGCCAGATTCCAAGGCGGGCCAAACGCTGGTCATACGCTTGAGTTTGACGGTCATAAACACGTATTACATCAAATTCCTTCAGGTATATTCCGTGAAAGAATAAGAAACATAATCGGAAATGGAGTAGTACTCGACCCAATCGTTTTCAAAAAAGAAATAGAAGGCCTTTCTAAATTCAATATTGATTTTAAAAAGAACCTTTTCATCTCTAAAAAGACACAACTTATTCTGCCAACACATAAGCTTTTAGATGCAGCTTATGAACAGTCTAAAGGAAAAGATAAAATTGGGTCTACTCTAAAAGGGATTGGCCCTTCTTATCAAGACAAAGTTGCACGTAACGGAATTCGTGTAGGTGATATAGTGGCTCCAGATTTTGAAGGTAGGTATCGTAACTTGGTAAAGAAGCATCAAAACATTTTGAGCCACTACGATTTTGAGTATGACCTGGAAGAAGCAGAAGCGCCATTCATTGAGGCAATTAACTTCCTTAGAGATTTCAATTTGGTGAACAGTGAATATGTGATCAATGAATGTATTCGTTCAAGCCAAACTGTTTTGGCAGAAGGGGCGCAAGGCTCTTTGCTCGATATCGACTTTGGAAGCTATCCTTATGTGACAAGTTCGAATACTATGACAGCCGGAGCTTGTACAGGCCTTGGCGTTGCGCCAAGAAACATTGGAGAAGTCTTTGGGATTTTCAAAGCATATTGTACTCGCGTGGGAGGTGGGCCGTTCCCAACCGAACTGTTTGATGAGGTTGGAAAAAGAATCCAAGATGAAGGCCACGAGTTTGGAGCTACAACTGGTCGCCCTAGAAGATGTGGCTGGCTAGATTTACCAGCGCTTAAATATGCCATCATGATCAATGGAGTAACCCAACTCTTTATGATGAAGGCCGATGTTTTAAGTATTCTAGATGAATTGAAAGTTTGTACTCATTATAAACTTTCAGACGGAACACTAACTGAAGAGATGCCATTCCAACTTTTGGATGAAGAGATAACACCAGTTTATAAAACCTTTAAAGGTTGGGCTAAGGATGTGAGGGACGTTAAAGAGTATCGTAACCTGCCTTCCGAGTTAGTTGCTTATATTGAATATATTGAAAAAGAAACAGGAGTGCCTATCACAATTGTGTCTTTAGGACCTGATAGAACAGAAACTATCGTACGTTAATCGATATATTATAAATTATAACAAACCCCTGTTAGGCTTAGACCTGGCAGGGGTTTGTTGTTTAAACATACTATTCTGTCTAGAGCCTGCCTTTTCTCATTTCTATTTTATGGTTTTATAACTTGCTCATGTACGGAGAGGCGTGT
>NZ_LQZQ01000014.1 GCF_001593005.1 Roseivirga ehrenbergii | reverse complement strand
CCCTCAAGTTAAAGATAAATTGGCTTATTGCTTAGTTAATCTTATTTCAGATCTAATGCTTGATAAAGCACCGCCTCCAGTATCAGCTCTAGTGTGATACAGATAAAGAACGATTAAATCAGCGCAACCATAGTTTCTAGCGGCCTGTGGTCCTGAAACAGCCTCGATTTGAGAACTAACAGGAGCACCATCATAAGCTGAACGACCTGTGTCATCCACATATGATAACTGAGCATCTGCACTTAGGTCGCCAGTTTCAGGGTCCTGAGTTACAACAAAGTCATTTCCTTGATTGTAGAAGTCTACAATTGTAAACTGATTAGCCCCTGGGCCAGCAACAATTTGGTAGTCGTTACCATTAAGGGTCTCACCTACACGGCTAGAGTGACTTGTTTCACTAGCTCTCCATGTACCCGCTAAGGCGCTTGGTTCAGTTACCGTACCGCAAACCACTGTTACAGGAAAGCTCAATGCTTGAGGTGAACCTGTAGTTAATAGTTCATTGTCTGTGTTTCCGCCAGTAATAGTGGTTTCACCATTGCCATTAGTGGTTATGTTATTAGATGTAGGGCCAAAAACAGTCCCATCATCCGTTGTCACTTCACCAGTAATGTCATATGCTTCACCAAATTCCAAATCAACTCCTGTTGCAGCTCTGATGTCAGAAGCTTTTATTTCCAAGGTAGTAGGGAAAGTAGTGTATTCATCACCTAGCTGAATTCTAGTTCCGCCAACACTGATGCCGACATTATATGAAGCTGCATTGTTGTTAGGGTCGTAAATTAAAGCTGTGAAAACGCCATTATTAGGGTCGTCACCTTTGAGTAACTTCTTTTGTCTGATATCATCGAAGTCGATCATTCCCCCTCTTTGAAGGTTTGTAATAGCTTCGTTTCTGACTTTTCGAAAATCACTTGGGTCTTGGCAACCCGTCACTATTGCTAACATCATCCCGATAGAAAGCAACATTCCGATATATTTATTTGTTATTTTCATTTCGATTAGTTTATAAATCCAGCAGGGTTAGTATCCCAAAATACTTGTATCTGATTGCTGCTTTTTTGAGTAATGTTTTCGTTTACATTTAACTCATTGGCAGGGTAAAGGAAAGACCTCATAAATGGTCCCAAGTCAATAATTGGATCCATTAAGAAAGAAGGATATCCCGTTCTTCTATAAGTATTGAATGGCTCGATGCCGTTAGTGTATGAAGCAATGTACCATTCACGAGCAATGATGTCCATTTTTCCATCTTCGTCAGCGGCATCATAATCAGTCAATACCTCATTTACATAATCATTTACTTGTGAAGCAGGCGCAACATGTCCAGTTTCACTTGATTGGAAGTTGATTACTTTGTCGATGTGTTGTCTAACCGCAGTTTCCAAGTAAGTTCTTGCATTGCCTGTTACTCCAATTTTCAGAGCAGATTCGGCCAGCATAAACTGAACCCAAGAAGAAAGCATGATTGGGTGAATGCCATCACCACCAAGGTTATCAACAACAGTTATTGGTTCACCTTGATCGTTGTCGTATGCACCAGCAGCAGGGTATGCACCATAAACGGTTCTTAACAATCCATCTGCCGGAGCAGCAGAATCGTCACCGTGATCTCTACCCCAGTAGCCATCACCTACATAACAGAAAGTAAAGTTTGGAGCACCAGCACAAGTAAGTTGAGTGCCCACAGGCCCATCTAAGGTTTGTCTGTAAAAGTAATATCTCAATCTAGGATCTTGCACTGAAGAAGAGTCTTTCATGTATGATATCAAATTGTTAGGTCTATAACCCGAAGCACCAGTTGTGTAGCTAGATGACATTAGCGGATGTCTACTTTCGTTTACAACAGCTGTAGTTCCATACTGAAATTGCATGTCTTGGCTGTTGTTTTGAATATATTCACCTCCTGCTAAGATTGCGTCAATCTTAGTTTTAGAATCAGCGGCTGTTACCAAACGTGTGGTTAACAACATTTTGATTTTAAAACTGTTGGCAAATCTTACCCAGCCCATTGCTTCTCCATCATAGTAGAGGTCGTTTACAGGCCTTTTTGCACCAGACTTTAAATTGGCGATACCTTCATCAATTAGGTCATACATTGCTGCATAAATAGATTCGCCAGAATCTAGAGTTGGCTTTGGAATAGATGGATCATTAGCTTCTGTATAAACGGCTTCACCAATAAGGTCTACCATGTTTACAAATAGAGTAGCTTTCATAATTTGAGCCATTCCTAAATGGAAACCTAAACCATCTTCTTCAGCAATGCTTTCCAACACTTTGAAGTTGGCATTGAAGTTATAAAGACTTGTCCACTCTCCATTCATTGCAGTGGTAGAGGTTACAGCATTATAAGTAGAAGCCAGAACTGTCATTCTCATAGAGCTTTCAACCGAGCCCGAAAATGATCGATTCAAGTTTCTGAAATCGAGCTGCATTTCATTCAATATAAAGTCAGGGCTAGCAGAAGAAAGTCCCAATGAGTTTGGATTTTCTATCAGTGACTCTAACTCCAAAGTTTCACAAGAGATAACTAAGCTGAAAGCCATGATCATCCCTATAGATTTTATTAGTATGTTTTTCATGTTCTTCATCATTAAAATGTTACTCTAAGTCCTACTGAGAATTTTCTCATAGCAGGGTCTGAGATCCCTAGTTCACCAAATCCATTTTCACCAGAAGTGTTCGCTTCAGGATCCAACTTAATTCCCTTAGGGAAATGCGGAGCATACCAGAATACGTTTTGAACGTTTCCAGTGATTGTTGCGCTGTTAAGCCCAATTCTGTTTACCCATGAGTTTGGAAGGGCATAGTTGAGGTTAATCTCTCTAATTCTAAATACAGAGGCATCGAACATGCTGTTTTCATAAGAAGTGAAGGCGTTGGTAAAGAAGATGTCGTTCATTGTTAACTGATACCTGTTCGGTATTTTATTACCAGACTCATCTCTTAACGGCTCGCCAGTAGTAACATCACCATACACACCAGGTAGGTAGAAAGAACCTTCTCTGTCTTCAGTATCTGTAGTTACACCTCTTTCGTAAATGCTAGACACATAACTTGAAGCCATATCGCCACCGTGCGTATATTCTAACTGCACAGTAAGGTTAAAACCTTTGTAAGTAACACCGTGGATCATAGAGTATCTGAAATCCGGATTAGGATCTCCAGTTATTTTTTGATCTAAACCAACATCGCTACTGATAATGAAATTACCATTTGCAGGGTTGATCAATGCATTGCCTTCATCGTCTCTTACAATGTAAGTAGACCTGAAAACCCCTAAAGGCTGACCCACAATGGCTGTATTGTTTCCTGAGTACTCAACAAGTTCTTCAGGCAGTTCCTTCACAGTGGTTTCGTAAGCAGTGAAGTTGTTAGTGATAGAGTAGGTTAAGTTTCCTGTTCTTACTGGGAATACAGTAACCCCTAGTTCTAAACCTTCAGTATCGATTCTACCCGCGTTGATTGAAGTGCTTGTAAAACCAGTTGATGGAGGAAGGTTTGAGCTAAAGATTTGATCTTCACTAATTCGGTTGTAATAACTCATGTCAATATCCAAAAGGCCATTGAATAGAGTAGTTTCTATACCAAACTCAATTTCTTTTTGCCTTTCAGGCTTAAGATTTGGGTTAGGCTGAACACTTGAAACAAAGTTAGCCGTGATGTTTCCGTCAGTATCTGACACAAAACGAATAGGATCAGACCCGAGTACCGCTCTAGTTCTGTAAGAACCAGGGAAGCCCGCAGAAGAACCATAACCTAATCTAAACTTCAAGAAATCCACAAAAGTTGGCATCATATCAGGCAATGCATCAGACATGATGAATGAAGCAGAAGCACTTGGGTAGAACAAAGAGTTGTTTTCTTTTTCTACTTGAGAACCCCAGTCATTTCTACCACTTAGCGTTAAGAAAGCGTAGTCTCTGAAAGAGAGTTCTGTTTGCGCATAAAGTCCCAATACATTGGTTCTTTGTTTCGAATTTCCAGCAGGTGCGTAAGACAAGAAGTTGCTATGTCTAAAGAATCCAAAAACCACTTGTTCAGTGCTGTTGATTCCAAAGCTTCTCGTATTGATACTTCTCATGTTGAAACCTGCCTGACTTGTAATGGTTAAGTCTTCATTGATTTCAAGGCCAGTAGTGTTCAATAAGAAGTTGTGGTCAAAGTTAGATCTTGTAAATGAAGACTGGTTGAAGAATCCAAGTCCTGCATTGTATCTTACTCCACCATAATTTTCTCTTTGGAAGCTTTCGGTAATGTAATTGTCATAGCCTACACGGTAGCCAAACTTCAAGAAGTCGGTTACATCGTAAGTCAAACCAATCTTCATGAAAGTTCTGTTGGCATCTGATCCAATCATGTGGTTTTTTTGCTGCCATGACGGATTATCTCTATCAGTTCTATACCAAACACTAGAGCCATCAATAGGGCTTTCAAATGGAAGTCCATTCAAATCTAAGTTTCTAGGTAAGAATAAGGTTCTATTGAAAATGTCGCCTGGTGGCTCACGAAGTACATTGTTAGTAAAAGTAAAAGTGCTTTGCAGGTTTAGCTTATCTGCTAGTTGCGTATTAGCACTTAAAGAAAGGTTTAGTCGGTCGGATGTATTTGACTCAATATAACCTCTTTCGCTATTATAGCCTACGCTAAAGCCCATGCTGGTTTTTCCTATTCTGGCATTACCGAGTAATGAGGTATTTCCGCCACTTCCGTTATTAAAGAAATCTTTAATTTGGTTAGGGTAGGCTTGGTAAAGCACCTCTTGCCCTTGGAATTCAGGAAATGCTTCAGCAAATCTAGGTTGGTCTAAATGGTGAGGTACCATAAAGTTATCATCGAATCTACCTCCCCAGTTCCCAACAAAACCTACGTTAGGAACATTATCTGAACCTTGGCCGTATGTGTTTTGAAAATCAGGAAGCCCAGTGATTTGATTAACATAAAACTGTTGAGAAACAGTAATAGACAAATCTTCAACTTGGTTTGCTGATGCTGTTTTGGTAGTGAAAATGATTACACCATTTCTACCTTCTTGACCATAAAGTGAAGAAGCGGCAAGTCCTTTCAAAACCTGTACATCTTCAATGTTGTTAGGGTCTAAATCATCGATTCTGTTTCCTTCATAGAATACACCATCCACAATGTATAGTGGTTGGTTGTCTCCATTAATAGAAGATACGCCTCGAATTACAACGTCACTTCTACTTCCGAGCATACCACCAGTAGATGTAATCTGAACACCAGGGATTTTTCCTCTTAGAATGTTCTGTACGTTCGACTCAGGTCGCTGTTCAATGCTTTCAGATTTCACTTCACTTAGTGCAAATCCTAGTGCTCGCTTTTCTCTGGCAATTCCCTGAGCTGTTACAATAACGTCTCCTAGTTTGGTTGCCTCCTCTGATAGCTGAATATCAACAACAGTTTGGCTGCCGATGACTACCTCTTGAGTAACGTAGCCAATAAAGCGAAAAACTATCGTGGTTCCACTTTCAGGAATGGATAGTTCATACTTTCCATCTGGTCCAGTAGCTACCCCGGTAGTGGTGCCTTTGATGACTACTGAAACATTTGGGATCGGTATCTGGTCAGCGGCTCCTACCACTCGTCCAGATATTGTCCGTTCCTGTCCGTTCAGAGCTGTAGTAAGCAGCATCAGAACAAGGAATCGAAACAATTGTAATGGTCTCTTCATGTT
>NZ_LQZQ01000013.1 GCF_001593005.1 Roseivirga ehrenbergii | reverse complement strand
GCCAATTCTATGGTAACCCATACGTAGGTGATTATATCCCTGTAGGTAGAGCAACTAAGAGTGCCAACTTTGACATCACTACTAACTTTAACCAGTTGATCAACTACTCTTTAGATTTAGATTCTAGAAACAGTTTTGACATCTTATTGGGTCACGAAAGTTATGGCATTAAAAACAACGATTTTAATGCTGCAAAAACAGGTTATATCGTATTAGACAACCCTGTTTTAGATAACTATACTACTATTGTTTCTGCTAACTCTCAGATTGACAGATACAAAACTGAAGGTTATTTCTCAAGA
>NZ_LQZQ01000012.1 GCF_001593005.1 Roseivirga ehrenbergii | reverse complement strand
CTCGGAACTGCCACCCCGACTAAAACCACTGACTTTTGTTAGTGGTTTTTTTTATGTCTAATCAATCCTATAAGCTATAGAGAGGTCGTAGGTTCGTTCCGAAGTCTCGGAACTGCAACCCCGACTAAAACCACGGTCACGTACTGATATAGGTTGACACAATCAATTGATAACGGTCAACTAAAATCTAGAGGAGACATTTCAACAACTAAATGGCATTGAAGAATAGCATAGTCTAGTAAAACAGTATTGTTTATTTATAACCAGACATCCAGATTAAAACAAAAAGCCTGCGGAGATAAACTTCCGCAGGCTTTTCAATTAATTATAATTCCTACCCAAAATTGGGAGAAAGATATTCATCTATTTTTCATTCACCTCCTATCGGAGAGAAGTCTACTGTTTTAACCGATGCTAAATAAGCATTCCAGTTTGCCGCATACCAAGCATCCACTTTAGATTGCAATGATTTGAATTCACTATTGAAGTCAGCCAAATCCTTACGGTCTGCAGCACCAGGAGCATCAAATGACCCAGAAATTGTACGAGACAAGCCACTTACTTTTGAGCTTAATGGAATAACATCAGAGTTACCTCCACCTCCACCACGGCCAAATCCACCTCCGCTACCCACGGCATCAGAGAGTTCTTTCATTTCCTTCTTTACTGTTTCGCTCTTAGTTCTCAATGCATTTGCTTCTGGACCACGCTTACCATTTAAAGCTTCTATCACTTTATCTACAGACGCCATATCGGTAGTGATTTTAGAGGCTAAGGCCGAAACATCTGCCGAAAGCACATTTACTTCTCTGAGTAAGTCTCTTCTAGCAATTAAATTGTTGATATCATAAGAATCACGCGGATCCATTTGAAATTCAATTTTCCCTTCGTCTGATTGATTACCAATGGTTACTTTGAAAGTATACTTACCAGGCAAGGCTGGAGCTCCACTTCTTCTAAAGAAAGAAGCGAATTGAGCAGGAACACCCGCAGGCAATTCTGGCTGTACTGTGTTTTCTGGAGGGTCTTCATCATATCTCCACGAAACGCTATTTAAGCCTTCTGCATACGAAGTACTGATCGTTCTCACTAAGTTCCCACTCAAATCAAAAATTTCAACTTTAGCTTGAGGACCTCTAGCCGCATTGGCTCCTCCACCGGCTCCGCCTCGGCCACCACGGCCTCCGCCACCACCTTGACCACCAGCAGGTCTTCTTTGTGCTTGAGGTGCAGACGCACCAGCGCCTCTTCCTCCGCCAGCTGGCATTTCAGGTTTTTTAGCAAAAAATTTGATTATTGCCGAACCAGACTGTCTATTTTCTCCTTCGAAAGTTGCATTACCAGGATTAGCTGGGCCACTCGCTGCTCTTGTGCTCACCATATAGGATGTAACGGCATCAATCGCTGTTACATCAGACTCAGTTATCGCTTTTTGGCCTTTTGCTGCCAAAACACGCAGTGGGTTAATATCGTCAAGCACGTAAATAGCTCTACCGAAAGTACCAATCACTAAATCACTCTCACGCTCTTGAATCACCAAATCCATTGTTGAAACACTTGGGTAGCCGTTTTCAAACTTAGTCCAAGTTTTTGCTTCATCGATACTGATATATAATCCATGCTCAGTACCTAAAAACATCAATTTAGGTTCTACTGGATCTTGGATGAATGACAATGCATATCCGAAAACATCATTTTCGTTTACAATTGATGTCCAAGTTTTTCCATAATCTTTAGTTCTCATCAAATATGGTTTGAAATCGAACCTTCTGTAATTATTAATTACAGCAACGGCTTCTCCTTTATTATATCGAGAAGCTTTAATTTGGTTCACCCATGATCCTGCAGGAACACCTTTAAGGTTTTGGGATACGTTTGTCCAAGTAGCGCCTCCATCTTTTGTAACATGAATGTAACCATCGTCTGATCCAGCCCAAAGCACTCCTTTTTCCACAGCACTTGGTTCAATCACTAAAAGCGTAGTATGGTTTTCCGCTCCCGTTGCATCAATGGTTAATCCACCACTCTTATCTTGATTTTGTTTAGTACTATCGTTGGTTGTTAAGTCTGGAGAAATAATTGTCCAGCTATCACCTTTATTTGTACTCTTATGTACAAACTGACTTCCAAAATAAATAGTGCTATTATCAAATGGATCTTGTGCCATGGCTGAGTTCCAGTTGAAACGTAACTTTACTTTAGGGTCATCGCTTGTAGGCTTAATTCTCTTGCTGCTTCCAGTGAGTTTATCATATCTACTAACATTACCTTGTTGCGACTGAGAATAGCCATAACGTGAATCGTCAGGATCGGCCATTACATCAAAACCATCTCCACCACCAATGGTGAAGAAGTAATCGTTTCTAATTCCATCGCTTTTCCAGGTATAAGCAGGACCTGTATATGTTCCGTTATCTTGTAAACCTCCATATACATTGTAAGGCATTTCGTTATCTACATTAATATGATAGAACTGGCCTAGTGGTAAATTCTCTACAAACTGCCATTTCTTACCCATATCACGAGTAATAGCCATACCTCCATCATTTCCTAAGATTATATACTTAGGGTCATCTGGATTAATGTATAAAGCATGATTATCTACGTGGATAAGGTTTCTAGGAATAATATTCTCAAATGACTTACCACCATCTTCACTTCTGTGTACGTTCGTAAAAATACTATATACCCTGTTTTCATTTTTAGGGTCTACGTAGATATCAAAATAATAG
The DNA here is from genome assembly GCF_001593005.1 of Roseivirga ehrenbergii. Classification (GTDB taxonomy): domain Bacteria; phylum Bacteroidota; class Bacteroidia; order Cytophagales; family Cyclobacteriaceae; genus Roseivirga; species Roseivirga ehrenbergii. Next base: position 153,462 of record NZ_LQZQ01000012.1, on the reverse strand, counting down.
AAAGGTCGGTTTCCGATGTCGTTACCATTGTTTATCATCTCCCATTTAAAACCACCATCATCTGAACGATAAAGTGCGTTTTCTTTGGCTTCGATAAGTGCGTAAACTCTGTTCGGATTGTTTGTAGCAAACGCTAAACCCATACGACCTAAATCTCCTTCAGGAATACCGTTTTCTTTAGCTGACTGTTTTGTCCAGTTTTTACCGCCATCTACGGTCATATATAAGCCTGAGCTTGGCCCACCAGAAGTAAAGAACCAAGGTTCTCTTCTGTGTTGCCACATGTTTACCAGAATCTTATTTGGGTTAGAAGGATCCATCACCATGTCACCAACTCCTGTTTTTTCATCTAAATAAAGAATATGGTTCCACGTTTCGCCACCATCAGTAGTTTTATAGACACCTCTTTCTTTATGGTCACCCCACGGAGAACCAATGGCTCCGATATAAACTGTGTTCGGATCATTTGGATCGATGATAATACGGTGAACGTTTCTGGTTTTTTCAAGCCCCATTAGCTCCCAAGTTTTACCAGCATCTAAACTGCGATAAACTCCATAACCTCCTGTTAAACTGTTTCTAGGATTTCCCTCTCCTGTTCCTACCCAAACAATATTCGGGTTTTTTTGAGAAACGGCTACCGCTCCTATAGAAAGCGCTAATTCATTATCAAAAATAGGCTCCCAAGCAATACCCCCACTTTCAGATTTCCAGAGGCCACCAGAGGCAGAGCCTGCATAAATAATTTCTGGACTGCTATTTACTACATCAATGGAAGTGACCCTTCCACTCATGTTGGCAGGCCCAATACTTCTTGGTTTCATTGCTTCTAGCTTACTGAAGTCAATTTTCTGCCCAAAAGACAAAGTACTGATCAGTAAAGCGCAAAGCACGAGCATTCCAGTTCGGAAACTCGTGGCATTCATACATTTTGGTTGATACATAGTTTAGTTGTTGATTTTCGATTTAGACAGCAGTTAGTGGCTATCGTTTAATGAATAGACTCAATTTTAATGAGTTATAAAAATGGATTTACATTGATGGTATTTTTTCTAAAATACGCTTGGTGAAGTCTGATCTAATCACCTATATTTGCACTCCTCTTAAACGAGGGTAATATATCAGCTAAATACACGGAGAGATGGGTGAGTGGCTGAAACCACATGTTTGCTAAACATGCGTGCGGGAAACCGTACCGGGGGTTCGAATCCCCCTCTCTCCGCAAAAGGCCTTAGAGACAATTCTAAGGCCTTTTTTATGCTTTTGTCACAGCATTTGTCACATTTGGCCAAAATCAGGCACACTCATTTGCTAGTAGCATTAACTATCTTTACAACTCTTAGCTTAAAGCAATAAGCAATCTTATACACTTGAAAAACCTACGTTATGAAAAATAAATTTAACCCTTGGCATGACGTTTCTCCTGGAGACAATCTGCCCGATATCGTGAACGGCATTATTGAAATTCCGAAAGGAACCAGAGCAAAATATGAACTAGACAAAGACAGTGGACTTTTAATCCTTGACAGAGTGTTGTACTCTTCGGTTTATTACCCAGCGAATTATGGCTTTATTCCTCAGAGTTATTGTGAAGATAGAGATCCATTAGATATTCTGATTCTGTCACAAATCGACATTGTACCTATGTGTATTGTTCCGGCCAAAGTTATTGGCGTAATGCGTATGCTCGACAACGGTGAAGCAGATGACAAAATCATTGCAGTAGCTGCAGGCGACCCGAGTATTAGCCATATCAACGACATTTCTGAACTTCCTTCGCATTTTATTTCAGAAATGAGAAATTTCTTTGAAGACTATAAAAAGCTAGAGAAGAAAACCGTGGTAGTGGAAGAATTTCTGAACAAAGAAACTGCCATTGAAATTCTTAAAGAGAGTTTTGAAATGTATAACGAGAAGTTCAATAAAAAATAACACTGTACAGTCAATGCAAATTGGGGCTAAAGCAGCCCCACCTTTAAACCGGCCTATTCGTCAATTCAAAAATGGTGATTTCGGGAAGAATTCCGATTCGGCCAGGGAAGCCTAAGAAGCCAAAGCCTCGGTTTACATAGAGGTGATGGTTTCCCTGGGTATATAAATCAGCCCATTGTGGGTACATCCATTGCGAAGGGCTCCATCTAAAATTACCAACCTCCACTCCTAGCTGCATACCGTGGGTGTGCCCTGCAAACATCAAATCAATGTCGTTATACTTTGGCCTTACTTGTGCATCCCAATGACTTGGATCGTGTGAAAGCAATATTTTCACATCGCCTTCTGAATTTTTATACGCAAGATCTAAGTCGCCATATTTGGCAAAACGACCAGCACCCCAGTTTTCCACTCCTATTAAAGAGATTTGATCTGCGCCTACTTTCAGCGATTTATTTTCATTCATCATGAGATTCCAGCCCATTTTTTCATGCGCCAAAATCATGTCTTGTAGGTTCTTTTGTTTGGCCTGAGCTGAAGTCCATTGCATATAATCTCCGTAATCATGATTTCCTAAAGTAGAATACACTCCTAGATCGGCTTTTACTTTAGAGAAAATATCGAAGTATTCGTTCAGTTCTTTTGTCTGGTTGTTCACCAAGTCGCCTGTAAAAAACACTACATCGGACTTTTCGGCCATCAGTAAATTAACGCCTCCTTCAACTGCTTTTTTATCGAAGAAACTTCCGCTATGGATATCAGAAAGCTGCGCCATTTTAATACCATTGAAACCGCTCGGAAGGTTTGGAAGGTATAATTTTCTTCTTCTAATTCTATAATCATAGGCACCTGACACAATGCCAAAACTCATGGTTACAATTGGCAAAGTAGCTGCCGCAACGGCAGTTTTAGCAAGAAATTCAGACCTAGATATTTTTTTACCTGCTGCTATCTTCTTTTCCTTTCTGCGCTTCTTGCCTGCAAAGAAAAGCGCAATTGCTCTCCTAATATCATCTATAAAAACGAAGACCAACCCAATGAGCTTGGCAGTATAGGACATAAAAATTATGGAGATAAGAAAACTGAAAGAAATGGTTCCTGTTTGAGATAGGCGCAAATACACCACAAGAGCCATCATAACTACGGCTTGTAAGAGGTAAATCCGCTTTAGCCATTTGGCTCGACTGGCCTTTACATTCTTGAGAAGGGTCTTTGTTGCCTGATAAGCATATATCTCTATCCAGGCTAAAAACAGAATTATTAGAATAAAAGAAAAGACACTAAACTTCATACATTTTGCTAACTGTTTGAAATCAATTTGAGTTCAAAAAAAGAGCTCTCGGGAACCACCCCGAGAGCCACCAAATCAACCTTAACTATGATGGTGCCTGAGAAACAGACACCTAAATCACCACATAGTATTTTAAACAAACATCAAGCCAAAGCTCTGTTTGTATTATTTCTTTAGCTTAGAGCGTTTGCTTTTCTTGCTTCCTTCTTCCCTGCTATTCTGTACATGAATTTATCGGCTAATAAATACATTGTAGGAACAATAATAAGAGTTAAGAAAGTTGCAAAAGTAAGCCCGAAAATAATCGTCCATGACATCGGACCCCAGAACACCACGTTATCACCTCCTACATAGAAGTCCGCATTGTAACTAGTAAACCAACCGATAAAGTCAATGTTCAATCCAACTGCCAACGGCACCAAACCAAGGATGGTAGTAATAGCGGTTAAGATTACAGGACGAAGCCTGGTTTTACCAGCAAGAATGATAGAGTTCAAAACTTCTTCCATTGGTAAACGATCATCATCATCTAAGCCTAATTCTCTTCTCCTTCTTTTTCTTGTAAGTTCAATGTAATCAATCAAAACAATCGCATTGTTCACCACAATACCGGCCAAAGCAATAATTCCCACCATGGTCATGATTACCACGAATTCCATATTGAAAATTACCAAGCCCAAGAATACACCAATGGTACTCAAGAACACCGACACCATTATAATGAATGGGGCGGTAATTTTGTTGAACTGAGATACGATGATCAAGAAAATGGTAAACACGGCAATCAACAATGCTTTGGCCAAGAAAGCCATATTTTCAGCTTGCTCTTCTTGCTCTCCTGTAAAGGCATAACTATAGCCAGCCGGCATATCGTAATCAGCCATTAACACTTTGAGTTGCTCTGTAATTTCTGTAGCATTCGAGCCTGCCAGCACATTAGAACTTAAGGTTACAACCCTGTCTAAATCCTTTCTTTTGATAGAACCATATGTAGAGCCATAACGCACATGAGCAACAGAAGAAATTGGCACTTGTACCAACTTACCTGAGTTCTGATTTCTGAAAGTGATATTCTTATTCAACAAAGCATCGATATCGTAGCGATAGTCTTGATTCAAGCGAACATTGATTTCGTAATCGTCCTCCCCTTCTTTGTATTTAGAAACTTCCTTACCAAAAAGAGCGGTTCTAATTTCATTGGCAATGGCGTATGTAGACAAACCAAAACGTCTGGCATTATCGCGATCAATATCTACGATCAACTCAGGTTTACCCAATTCTAAAGAGCTCTTTAATTCTTCAATTCCACGAATTCCAGACTCATCAATTTTTTGTTGAATGTCTTCACTCACATGAATTAACCTCTCAAGATCTTCACCAATAATCTCTAAGTTAATCGGTTTTCCTGTTGGCGGACCAGCAGCATCTTTATCAATGGTTAAAGTAACACCCGGCTCTGGCTTAATTTGCGCACGCAAATCGTTCATCACATCAATGGTATTGATGTCGCCACGGAGTTTACTTTCAATAAAGTTAACGGTGATACGTGCCTTATGCGGCTCTTCTGATTGACCAACTGCTGTTGGATCGTTAGGATCGGCAGCGCCCTGACTAACATTGGTAGAAACCGACTCTACAATAGACTCATAAGGCTTAATGATTTCAAGCACCTGTGCTTCAATCGTCTGAGCAAAATCATTGGTCACTTCAATGTCAGTTCCCACAGGAAATTCAACAAAAACGTTTACATATTTAGGTTCGTTTTCAGGGAAGAATAGCACCTTAGGTTGGAAGGCGGCAAAAACACCCAATGAAATGAACAAGGCCAAAAATGCACCTCCCAAATAAAGACCTGGATTCTTTACAGCACTCTTCAAAACTTTTTCATAACGCCCCTCTAAGGCTGGTAAAAAGCCTGATTGGAACATTTTAGACAAGGGCCCTAATACATAAATGTTCATTAATGTAAGTGCGCCAATAAGAATTAAGAGGTTGCCCAATGCTGGAATTCCAGCTCCAAGAGCAATAACAAGTCCTACTACAATAGAAATAGAAGACCTAATGATTATTCTCTTGTGGTTATACACTTTCTTCCCATCTAAACTCATAAAAGACGAGATGAATACGGGGTTAATTACCAAGGCTACAAATAGAGATGAGCCCAGCGTAATAATTAGCGTTACTGGCAAGTAAAGCATAAACTCACCTATAATACCTGGCCAAAAAGCCAATGGCATAAAGGCAGCCAAAGTAGTAGCAGTAGAAGATATAATAGGCAAAGCCACTTCGCCTACACCTTTACGGGTAGCCGCCATTGGGCTCAAACCTTCTTCCATTAAACGATACACGTTTTCAACTACCACGATACCATTATCTACCAACATACCCAAGGCCATGATAAGACCGAAAAGTGTCATGGTGTTAATAGAAATGCCCAGTAAACCCAGAATCATTAAGGCCATGAACATGGATAACGGAATTGCCATACCCACAAAAAGTGAGTTGCGGGTTCCTAAAAAGAACATCAAAACGGTAACTACTAAAATTACCCCAAAGATGATATTGTTACCCAAACTGCTTACTTGCTCTCTTGTATCTTTCGACTGATCGTTGGTAACGGTTACTTTGGTTGAAGATGGAATTTGACCACCTGCGTAGCTTTCATCAATTAGTTTGGTGATTTTATCAGTAGCTATCAAAAGGTTTTCACCACTTCGTTTCATCACATCCAACTTCACAACAGGATTTAAATCCAATCGTGCGTAGTTCATCTTGTCCTTATAGCCGAATGTAACTGTGGCCACATCTTTTAAATAAACAATGTGTCCATCTTCATTACTAATGATGATTTCTTCGATTTGAGCAGGGTCATCAAATTCACCAATTACCCTTACGTTTCTTCTTAAACCATCAGCCACTACATTACCGCCAGAAAGCGTAAGGTTTTCTGCTGTAATTGCATTTTCAATATCCGTAAAGGTTACTTTTCTAGCTTCAAGCTTGAAAGGATCTACTTTTACTTCTACTTCCTTTTCATCAACCCCAACAATATTAACCTTAGAAATCTCCTTGAATTTCTCAATCTCATCTTCCAGATATTCTGCAATATCATTGAGCTCATCGAGTGTTTTTGAAGGATCAGTAAGGTTAAGGTTCAGAATAGGAAAGTTTTCTGAAAAGCTAAACTTGATTACACTCGGATCAGATTTCAAATCAGTCGGTAATTCAGACTTAGCTCTATCTACTGCATCTTTTACATCGATCACCGCATCGTCAACATCTACACCTACTTGAAATTCCACCACAATGGCAGAGAAATCTTGTACCGAAGTAGATTGAATATTATCAACGCCTTCTATGGTATTGATTTCCTTCTCTAGCTCACGCGTAATCAAGCTTTCGATATCCTCAGGTGAGTTACCTGGGTGTGCTGTACTTACATAAACCGTTGGTTGTTCCACTTCTGGAAAACTCTCCTTTGGTAGAGTAATATAAGAGTATACACCTGCCGCTACAATGATGAGCGTAAGCACGTATACTGTAATTTTATTTCGAATCGACAGGGAGGTTAATCCAAACTCCTTATCAATCACATTTTGTTGATTATTTTCAGCCATAATGCTCTAATTCAGAGGTTAAGATTAATTCTGCACTTTTACAGTTGTGCCATCTGCGATTGAACGATTTCCTTTATCAACAATTACTTCACCGCCCGTCAAACCAGAAAGCACTTCTGTTTCGTGATCGTGAGAAAGACCTAATTTCACATGAACTTTAGATGCTTTATTCGCAGCATCTAACACATACACAAAGTTACCCTCTAGGTCTTCTTGAATAATTCTTGAAGGAATTGTAATGGCTTCTTCGTTTGTATAGTCAGTTAAACCTAAAATGCTCACAATGTTCACCTTTGCATTAGAAGCTTCGCTTGGTAATTTCACTTCAATAGTGAAAGTTCTACTAGCAGGGTTGATTACATTTCCGATACTTACAATTTTAGAAACGTAGCTCTCATTCATAGATGGTATTTCAACATCTACCTCATCACCTACTTTCACTTTACCTAAATAGGCTTCAGAAACTTCGGCTGAAATGTACATATCACTGTTGCTTACCAAAAATACAATTGGAGAACCCGGTTGAACTACTTCTCCTGCTTTTACTGGCACCTCTTCAATACTTCCGGCAAAAGGAGCTACAATATTGGTTTTGCTCAATTGTGTATTTAAGGTTGAAAGTTGTTTTTCAAGTGCTTCTTTGTTGTTTTTAGCAGTCAAAAAATCTACTTCTGTACCAATGTTCTTCTTCCAAAGTCTTTCTCTTTTTTCGAAAATGGTAGTAGCATACTGCAATTGATTTTTCACTTCATCAATCGACTTCTCAAGTTGTTCAGAGTCGATTGTAGCCAACAACTGACCTTTCTTTACCGACTGACCTTCAACTACTTTTACCGAAGTTAGAAGCCCCATGCTTTCTGCACTTACGTACACGTTTGTACGAGACATTACCGTTCCTCTTACCTCGATTTTATGATCGAAATTTTTCTTTTCAGTTTTTATTGTGGTTACCAAAGTAGCTGCTCCTGAACCGTTGAAAAAATCAGGGTCAGCTTCAGCAATTTCAGCCTCTATGGTTTCAATTTTATTTCTGATTTCCTGAAGTTGAACTCTGGCTTCAGTCAGTTCTTTCTTCTTGGCGTCAAGACCTTCATTCTCAGATTTAGGCCCACATGCTGCTACCGTGAGCACAGCAAGAAAAATTGTGGCGATTGATTTAGCTTTCATGTGATTGATATATTTTGAGTTATTAGTTGTCATTGCTTCTTAGTTTACCGAGTGCTTTATCCAAATCCACTTTTGCAATAATGGCATTGTATAAGGCATTCAAATAGTTGGTTTCTGCTTCTTTATAATCCTTTTCGGCATTGGTAACTTCTAAATTAGACCCAACTCCTTCTTTGTACTTCTCTTTTGTAATACTGCTTACTTCTTGCGCCAATTCCATATTGGATTCTTGTACCTCTAATTGCTCAAGGCTTACCTCTAGATTTCTCTTGGCATTTTCAAACTCTTGAGTCAAGCTATTGGTCAATAAACCGTATTGATTGTTCAGTGTCTCTAGCTCAATTTTATTACGCTGAATTGTGTACTTTTTTCTTAAACCATCAAAGATTGGGATGCTAACATTCAAACCAATTTGAGAGTTTGAGAACCACTTTTTGCCATCGGTTAAATCGCTAAAATCGTTGGAACCGGTATTTCTACCCCAACCTGCATTGAAAGTAACTTTAGGTATGTACTGAGAAGTGGTATTCTTGATCTGCAAACCAGCCAATTCTTTTAGGTAATTGAGTTGTTGCACTTCTAACCTGTTACCAATACTAAAACCTTCTAATTCAGATTGATCGTATTTGAAGTCCAGTGTTTCTAACTGATCGGAAAGCGTAATCTCCTCCTCTACTGGCATACCCATACTTAGCTTGAGTAAATCTTTACTGGTTTTAACAGCTTGCTCCACGCCACTTCTTTCGGCTAAAAGATTATTGGTTTGTACCTGAAGCCTGCTTACATCGATTCTTTCTGCAAAACCATTTTCATATAAGGTTCTGGTTTCATCTAAAGTAGTGTTTAAGGTCTCCAAATTAGCATTGATTAAATCAACACGGGTTTGGTTTACTAAAACCAAATAGTAAGCTTTAGTTACCTGTTCGATAACATCTACTTCCGCTTTCGCTTTATCTACTATCACTTTTTCTCTAAGCACTTTCGCAGCTTGTAATCCAATAAAGAAGGATCCGTCCCAGATCATTTGCTCTAAACCAACATTCAGGTTACCAATATGTTGGGCACCAAAACCTACTAAGGTTACACCTTCATCATTTGGATTGCCAGAAATAAACGATGTTGGGATTGGGCTTTTGGCGATAAATAGGTTGTTGGTATAGTTGAAGCCAGCATTAACCTGAGGTAAACCATCGGCACGTGTTTCAAACACCTGAGCTTCTGCGTCAAGTGTAGAAAGTTGCGCATTCTTCACATTCTCATTGTTGATCAGTGCATATTCCAATGCCTTGTTCAGAGAAAATTCCGTTTGAGCTTTTACCGCAACAGCGGGCAGCAAAAGCGCGAGCATAAGCAAGTATTTATTAATTCTGCTCTTCATTGTTTTTTGAGTTTGTTGTGTATTGATTAAAAAGTTGGTGACCTTCTATGGTAAAAAGACCATGCATAAAATGATCGAATAATTGCATTTGTATTTCTTCTAAAGTGTATTTATCCCGAGGAACAAGGTTTCCGAGAAGGAATGTTTGAACCTGTTCTATACGCATAATTGCTATGAGCTCAGCATCTATATTTGGCCTAAAAAGACCTTCTTTTTTTCCTCGTTCAATAACACTCATAATAGACTCCTTCATCACATTGCCTTTAAACTCTTCGTAGAGCTTCCAGGCCTTAGGGTAGAATTTTTGAAGTTCATAAAGCAGGTTCATTTTCGTATCTCTGATGGAGTCTCGAAGGCAAACAGAAAGCAACACGAGCTCGTGCACTCCATTCTTACTCTCTTCGGTTAACCCACAGAATCGTTGACTCTCCATATCGAAGTGATTTTTGGTAATTGTACTCACCAACTCACTTTTATCTTTATAATATTGGTAAATCGTTTTCTTAGAAATACCCAACTCCTTGGCGATGTCGTCCATTGTCACAGCCCTGATACCAAATTGGGTATACAGCTCTGTTGCCTTCTCTAAAATATTCTCTCTAACATCCATTTCGATTGCAAAACTATGGAAACTTAAAGGTTTTCCAAAGTTTCCTTCGGCATTCAGACGTTTATTTTTAAGGTTTTGTTCAACATTTTTTAAAATTCTGCAAAAAATGCAAGTGCTTACGAAAACCCAAACCAAAGATTATTCTACCGAAGTTCTTGTGTTACAATTATGATTCTACCATTTTACAAAAGACATTTAACCCTAATTGATGTTATCTGAAACACATAGAAATATTACAATTAATCACCACTCTTTAAATTATACCATTTGGAACGGTGGCAAAAATGTAATACTCTGCTTCCACGGCTTCGGTTTAGATCATTCTTCGTATAAGATCGTTTGGGAAAGTCTAAAAGAGACACACACCATTTATAGTTTTGATTTACCTTATCATGGTACCAGCCAATTTCCTAAGAATGAACAGACACTTCTACCGAAACACTGGTTGGAGTTTATGGAAAAGTTTTTAATGGTTGAGGGAATTGACAGGTTTGAAGCGATAGGCTACTCTATGGGTGGAAAATATGCTATGATCACGGCTGAGCTTTTTCCAGACAAAATCAAACACCTACACTTGATTGCCCCCGATGGAATCACCACTCACTTTTCGTATCGTTTTTCTACTTATCCCTTTCTTTTCAGAAAACTGTTTAAAACTCAAATTAAAAACCCATGGTTCTTCAAGGCTTTAGTAAAATCATTGCGCACTTTAAGAATCATGAACAACTACAGCTTGAGGTTTGCGGAAAGCCAAATGGATACCGAGTTTAAACGATCTCAAGTGTATTACTCTTGGGTTAATCTAAGACACTTTTTACCTAACTTAAAATTATTGGCAGCGCAAATTAACGACCATCAAACCCCCACTACTTTCTATATTGGCAAACACGACAAGGTCATTGATTCGAAAACCATTGAACCTCTGCATAAGCTTTTGCCCGATAGCGAATTGGTAATGCTAGAAAGTGGACATAGTAACCTATTGACTTCGGTGGCCAAACACCTTGAAACGAAAAATTAGCTTTGACACATCAGCCCATATGAAAAACTACACCATTCTACTTCTAACCCTATTTTTAGCCAGTTGCAGTACTTCTACAGAAACCACCACGCCAGCAAAAAGCCTTGAGCATTATCAGTCTGAGTCGATGAAAACCTTAGGTCTCCCCTTTTCTGATGCTGTAATAGTAGACGACATCATTTATTTATCAGGACAAATTGGCAACCTTCCAGGCACTTTGGATTTAGCTCCGGGAGGTTTACAGGCTGAAGCCAAACAAGCCATAGAAAACATGAAAGCCATTTTAGAGGCCAATGGTTCTTCACTGGATGACGTAATCAAAGTAACTGTAATGATGGCCGACATTGGCGAATGGGGAGAATTTAACCAAGAATATATCAAGTATTTTACTGCAGAAAAGAAGCCCGCCAGAAGCGCTTTCGGAACCAGTGGTTTAGCATTAGGCGCGCGGCTTGAAATTGAGTGCATTGCGCTCAAAAGAAAATAATCATGGATTAATCACTAGTGCTTAATAACTTATCGGAAATCACTCCGTTATTTTCTTGTAATTTTTCGATGCATGAACTCATCCCTCCGCTCAGTCTTTACTATTAGTATATTTTTTCTCAGTCATTTTTATTGCCTTGGCCAGAAAAAGGAAGTAACTGACCGGAAAATTTATGAATACCTCGATCAGTATTCTCCAGAAAGCTCCGAAATGCTTCGGCTACTGTATAGCCTACCCTCTAAGTACGAACTGAATGGAGTAACGATGAATCTCACAAAAGAGCAACCTCCCTCCTCTTGGGTTTCTGATCATTCTGAAAAAGGTATTCTGAAAAGACTTAATACCGTGGTACATGAATCTATGCACGGATTAACGTCAAGATTACCATACACTTTACTAAAAGAACAAGGCGATGTTTATTATAATTTTAAAGATGATTACTCTGCTTTTTATGTAAACAAAGACTCCTCTTTTTTGGTAAAACACAGCCCCGTTTTTAGCAGTAATAAAATCAGCAATGAGATTCCCAAAGCCTTAAGAACCTTTAGATTCAGACCGTATATCGCTCCAAGGAATAAAATATTAGGTAGCCAGGCCCATGGAATTTACGGACTGACAGATGAGTGGAATGCTTATTACTTCGGCACAAAAACCGCCTTAAATCTTTTTGATTATTATAAATCAAAATCCGATCAAAACTACGAAGTCTATCTGGAATATGTGAGCAATATTGCTGGCACTTACTATGCCTATTATGAATTCAAGTACTTTATTCTGAAATACTTAGAATACGCCAGATCGAACGAAAAAGAAGTATATGATGGCATAATTTCCAATTACGAATTTAGAAAGGCTTTTACTTCCATTGATGATCGCTTCACTGACTTGCTGCGCGAATTCGATAAACGCTTGGATGAAATCGCGACTATCACAGAACAAAATACGGGGAGCCGTGCCTATATTGAGGATGGCTATTATTTTATTAATGGAAATGGCGTTGGGCTTTTTACGGAAGAAGTCGAAATGCTTAAAACCGAATTAAAAAACCCCAGCTTAAAGGCTATGGAGTTGGCGTTGAGGGTTGGCTAGCTATCTACACACCCAAAAAAATGCAAACGAAATTGCTTGATTCCCGCATTTATAGCCCTATAAATAAAACCAACTTTAACTCTTGATGAAATTGATTATTTTGGAAGGACCGAAAATCAACAGCTTCCAAAATAATCAACCATGAAAAGACCATTGACTAGTAAATTACTCCTGTGTATTGCGCTATTTTTTACGAGCAGTTTTGCCTTTGCACAAAAGAAATACTCCGAAAAACAGATCGCGAAACTCAAAACTGAAGTTGCCCAAATTGTGGAAGACAACCACAAGCAAACACAGATAATGATCGATAAAATTTTCAGCTTTGCTGAGCTTGGCTTTCAAGAGTATGAATCTTCTAAATACCTCACAGGCATTTTAAAAGCCAATGGCTTCGAGGTTGAGGAAGGGGTATCAGGTATTCCGACCGCTTGGTTTGCCACTTGGAAACAAGGAGATGGCCCTACAATTGCCTTGGGAAGCGATGTCGATAACATTCCAAAAGCATCACAGTATCCGGGAGTTGCTTATCACAAGCCCATGGTCGAAGGCGCACCGGGTCATGGCGAAGGCCATAATGCTGGGATTCCATTGAATATTACAGCCGCTCTTGCTGTAAAGCAGATTATGGAACGCGAAGGCATTGAAGGCACACTAATTTTGTGGCCGGGAATTGCCGAGGAATTGGTAGCTGCCAAAGCTTGGTACACCCGCGATGGCCTGTTTGACGATGTAGACATTTCAATCTTCACCCACGTAAGCAGCAACCTTTCGGTATCATGGGGACAAGCTTCTGGAACTGGACTAATTTCCGTTGAATATACTTTTGATGGCGAAGCCGCCCACTCTGCAGGTTCGCCTTGGCGAGGAAGAAGTGCTCTGGATGCGGTAGAATTAATGAGCGTAGGCTGGAATTACAAACGCGAGCACCTCACTACTTTAAAACGCTCTCACTCCATCATTACCGATGGTGGCGACCAACCCAATGTGGTGCCTTCAAAAGCTTCGATTTGGTACTATTTCCGTGATGTAACTTATGAAGGCATCATGGAGATGTATGCTGATGCCAACAACATTGCCAAGGGTGCGGCTTTGATGACAGACACGCAAATGAGCTCAAGAATATTGGGCACCGCATGGCCACGTCATTTTAACAAAACCATAGCCGAAACCATGTATGAGAACATCAAACAGGTGGGTTTACCCACCTGGAGTGAAGAAGATCAGGCTTTGGCTAAGGCAACTCAAGCAGAAGTAGGTTCTGAACCAAGAGGATTGAGTGTAAACCTTTCTAGCTTAGGCATGCCTGTAAGAAGCCCAGTAAGTGGTGGTTCAGACGATATTGGTGATGTATCATGGAAAGTACCCACGGTAACCATGCGTTTTCCTTCTAATATTCCAGGTTTGCAAGGCCACCACTGGAGCAATGCCATTGCTATGGCCACTCCTATTGCCCACAAAGGCGCCACTGCTGGTGCCAAAGCCGAAGCCATGACCATTATGGATTTTCTTTTAAAGCCTGAATTGGTAACTCAAGCTTGGGATTACTTTAACAATGTGCAAAGCAAGGAAACGCAGTACAAACCCATGATCTCGGCCAGCGATGCGCCACCTATTTACCTAAACAAGAAAATCATGGATGAATACCGTCCGCAGCTAGAGAAATTCTACTATGACGAAACAAAATACGGCAGTTACTTAGAGCAGTTGGGCGTTACTTATCCAACAATTAAGAAGGGGAATTAAGGCAAATCAGCCAGTTCGCCTAGTTTAATTTCAAAAGCCGAAGCGTTGAACCAATTCTGTGCTTCGGCTTCCTCCAATATTTTATTCAGCCGTTCCCAATAAACTCCTTTCAGTCCATTCCTTAAAACGAATTCAGAAGCTTCCACAAACGAGTTGTAAACACTCTTGAAAAAGGCTTCCTGCCTCACTTCTTTTCTGGCATTAAAACGCATGGCAGTCTCAATATTAAAGAGCATGAAATCCGCCAACAGCGAAGGGTCTAATTCCAGTGTTAAAAAATGCTTTATTACTTTTTGCGCTACCGATCTACGGGCTTTAGGCTTTCGTTTGGTCTGAGGCAAATACTCTTTGAGCACCTTCTGTTTTGCTTCATCTATCAGTTTGTCTTCTTTGGGGTTGAACACAAAGTTATAGTAGGTACGAACAGGCAGAAATTTATCGTAAAGTTCCAGCACCTGTGTTTCAAGCTCATCTTTTTTTAATGACTGTAAATACTTAACAAGTGCACGCTTACTCATTTATCGTCCTATTGGTTTTTAGATTTCGCTAAGGTATCAATTATTCAAAAAGCATCGGTCGCCAATCTGTTTTGCGAAGCTACAGCTCAACTATTTCCTTCAACAATTCAGCCTGATTTTTCGACAACCCACCAAAAGCCGTATTTCAATATTTATATGAATGATTAAATATGCATAAAAACATCCCCAATCATGAAAAGAACTTTATCACTATTCGCCATACTCCTTTTTGCAGGCTTAGGAAACCTAAACGCTCAAAACCTTGAAAAACCAAGGTCTGGAAACGAAATCCGTTTAAAAGATTACACGGTAACCGTAGCCCAAGGTGAAGAAATCGACCTTCAAATGTGGGTAGTAAAAGCGAAGAAATACAAATTGGTTGTTGAAGAACCAGAAGCTTCTGCCAATGATGGCATCCACTTCTCATTCACTCAAAAAACTGAAGTAGAAGACCCTTTGACTTACGACATGAAAGTAAAAGTAGACGCATCGACTCCAGTAGGTGATTATCTGTGCATTTTAAAAGTTCCAGGCAAAGGAAGAAGTGCTGTAACAGGTTCTACCATTAAAATTAAAGTCGTTCAAAACGACTAAAAAATTCAGAATTCAATGAAGCCCTTTTGTTTACACTTAAGGGCTTTTCTTATATTGAGCCATGTCTAAAGGAAAGGTATATGGATTAAGAATAGCAATAGGGCTTTTGGTCTTTATGTTCTTCAAAATCACATCCTATAAACTTTCTGAATGGGGTACATCCACCTTTGTATCCATGGCCAGCACGGTACTTACGGTACTCATTGTTTTTGAAATTATTGGTTACACTGGTAAATACCTGATTAAGCATTATAAATGTAGCCTTACTTCATACCGTACGCTCACAAAGTTTTATATCGGAAACTGCCTTATCACTGCTCCCTTCGTGATCGGTGCTGCTGCCTTCCATACCGAAGTTCTTATTCCTGCTTTTCCATGTACTACTTGTACTGTCGAAATATCATTAGCCACCACCGTTGCACAAAGTTTGGTGCTTTCATGGCTAATCATTTCTGCAAAATCTTTTATGATTTATGTAGAGTACACTAAACGTTCGGAACATGAAAAAGACATTCTGCAAAAAGAGCTCGCCCTTTCTAAATACGAAAGTCTAAAAGACCAAATAGAACCTCATTTCTTATTCAACAGCTTTAGTGTGTTGACGGCAGTTATTGAAGAAGACCCAAAATTGGCGGTGGACTTTGTTTCTCGACTTTCTAAGATTTACAGGTATCTAATGGAAAACACCTCGCAATTGGTGTTACTGCGTACGGAACTTGAATATTTAGAACACTATGTTTTTGTACTAAAAACAAGACACGGCCAAAGCATTAATGTGAATCACAATTTGGATGCGGGAGCTGCGCAAATTCCAATTTTATCGCTTCAAATGTTGGTGGAAAATGCTTTAAAGCACAATTACTTTTCGAAAGAAAACCCTTTGACCATCAATATATTTACTGAAGGCAATGAGTTTTTAGTAGTGAAAAACAACTTGAACAAACGCCCCAACTTAGAAAAAACTACTCATTTAGGTTTAGAAAACATCAATAAGCGTTATGAATTGCTACTCAATAAGAGTATTGTGGTGCAAGAAAGTGCAGATAGCTTTACGGTTAAACTACCATTAGTATCTCAATGAAAAACCTCGGCATGAAACTGGTTATTATTGAAGACGAAGAACTTTCGGCCAAGCGTTTGGCGAAAATGATTACTGAAATCGTTCCAAACGCTCAGATTTTAGCCAAACTGGAATCCGTGAGTGAATCATTGATTTGGTTTAAAGAAAACCCTAAACCCGACCTCATTTTCTTAGACATTCAACTGAATGATGGTACCGGTTTCGATATTCTGAATGCACTGAACGACTACCCCAAAATCATTTTCACTACCGCTTATGAGCAATATGCGCTAGATGCTTTTAAACACAATAGCATTGATTATTTACTGAAGCCGATTGATGCTACAGAGCTAAAAAATTCATTTAAAAAGCTAGAGAATATTAAGGCTACCGAAACCCTTCAATACAAAGAAAACATCGACAGTTTAAAGGCTCAGTTTTCATCTGGATTCCGTGAAAGGTTTCTAGTTAAAATTGGGCCACAGTTCAAAAGCATTACCACCAACGACATCAAATATTTCTTCTATTCTGATGGCCTCACCTACCTTCAAACCGAAGAAAGTGCCTTGCCGATTGATTACACTTTAGACCAACTGAAAGACGAATTAGATCCTAAACTCTTCTTCAGAATCAACCGCCAATTCATTATCAAAATCTCTAGCATCAAGGAAATTCACAGCTATTTCAATAGCCGACTGTTACTCACTCTGAGCCCAGCTTTTAAAGAAGAAGTAATTGTAAGCCGTGAACGGGTTTTAAATTTCAAGATTTGGGCTGGAATGTAAGTCATCTGTACTCTATTTTTGTTCAGGCGATTTTCGTTTTCCAATTTCAAAATACTATACCTTTAAGCTATGGCTAACCAACACAAAGCATTACTCGAAGGAAATAAACAGTTCATCCAGAACATCACCAAAGTCGATCCCGATTTCTTTTCAAAGCTATCGCATCAGCAAAAGCCAGAATTCCTCTGGATTGGCTGTTCGGATAGCCGTGTGCCCGCCACTGAAATCACCAACACTACTCCAGGTTCAATTTTCGTAGGTAGAAATATTGCCAACGTGGTTGTTAATACCGACCTCAATTTACTGAGCGTGGTCTATTATGCTGTCAAGGTATTGAAAGTGAAGCACATCATTGTTTGCGGCCATTATGGCTGCGGAGGGGTAAAAGCCGCCATGTCGAATGAAAGCTTTGGCTTTTTAGACAATTGGTTACTGAATTTGAAAGACATTTATAAAAACCACAGCAAAGAACTGAACGGCATTCAGGATGAAACCAAAAGGTTCGACCGCTTTGTAGAATTAAATGTGATAGAGCAGGCAAAAAACTTGGCCAAGATATCCTTTGTACAGGAAGAATGGCAGAAAGGTGAATTTCCCTTTATCCACAGTTGGGTTTACAGTTTGAATGACGGAAACATTACAGACTTAGAATGCTCTTTCAACTCAGCCGAGGCGGTAAATTCAATCTACGGATACAATCAGGAGTAACGCAAGGAAAATAGTTTTTAGATAACGAAAAAGACCGCCTGGCAGCGGTCTTGATCTGTATTTTTACAAATACCCCCAAAAACAAAAGCGGGGGACGAAGATTCGCCCCCACTTGCCATGAAAAGGCCGTGGCCATTTCACAACATCAAGTTACTGTTCAAGCCTTTGTTCTTCATTTATTGGCCCAAGCTATAAACAAAAAATGCTGTCTTCTTCAGCTTCGTCCGTTGCCAGCACCTAGTGCTAAGACAGTTTAACGCAGCTTTGCAGTCTTTTTATAAGGTTCAGTCTAAGAAAGAACCAAGCCGAAAAGATAAGGGTAAACCCTGTACCTTTTCCAATTTCTGCTCACACACCCAAATGCGCTCGCTTCTGAATTGGACTTTGGTGTATGCTCTCGCATTTTCCATCAGTTAAGCTGACTGTCTCAGATCATCTTTTTCAAGAATAACCCTTTCGCGTACATTTTTTCCGGGCTTCCCCCGAAGAGAGACTGAAAACTAGTTTCTGACTTTTATCCCTCACTTGATATATCTAAGATACTCTTCCTAAATTTACGCTCAAACTTTGTAACTCATTAGTTTCCAACAACTTTCCCGCCTCGTTATCCACAGGGTTATACACCGGCTTATCCACGATTTTCAAGCCAATCTCCTGTAAGTCAGAGACTCACGCTGAATAAGAGAGTCCTCCAAAAGTTGAGGTACCTGTTGTATAAGGAGTTATTGAATTCATCTGAACAATGAATGAGAACTTTTGGAGGGTTTTTTAAGAAAGGATAAGCTGATTTTTCAATCCCTTCTGAATGCTTTTTACTAAACTTGCACTTTAAACTTTTGAATACAGGAAAAATGAGTGAAAAGGACCCAAAAGAGTCGCTCAACTTTATTGAGCAAATGATTGAGAATGATCTAAAATCAGGAAAAAACTCATTCGTCCAAACGCGTTTTCCTCCTGAGCCCAACGGTTACCTCCACATTGGCCACGCCAAATCGATTGTATTGAATTTTGGCCTTGCCGAAAAATACAATGGCAGCTGTAACCTCCGTTTTGACGACACTAACCCTGAAAAGGAAAGTGAAGAATACGTCAACTCGATAAAAGAAGATATTAAATGGTTGGGCTATACTTGGTCGGACGAGGCACGTTATACTTCAAATTACTTCGATACGCTTTATGAATTTGCCGTAAAGCTGATCAAAAAAGGAAAAGCCTATGTAGACGATCAGTCGGCTGAAGAAATTGCAGCGGGTAAAACCAACCCTACCATTCCAGGTATAAAAAGTCCTTTCCGCGATCGTTCGGTTGAAGAAAACCTTGATTTATTCGAACGCATGAAAAATGGTGAGTTCGATGCAGGAAGCCATGTATTACGTGCTAAAATAGATATGGGTTCGCCCAACATGCACATGCGCGACCCTATCATTTATAGAATTAAAAAAGTAACCCACCACAATACAGGTGATGCTTGGTGCATTTACCCTAATTACGATTTCGCACATGGCCAATCCGATTCGATTGAACATGTTACTTACAGCCTTTGTACGCTTGAATTCAGAGATCATAAGCCATTGTACGATTGGTTCATTCAAGAATTGGAGATTTTCCCTTCTAACCAAACAGAGTTTGCAAGACTGAACTTAAGCTATACCATCGTGAGCAAGCGCAAGCTTTTACAATTGGTAGAAGAAAAGCATGTAACGGGCTGGGATGACCCAAGAATGCCCACCATTTCTGGTTTTAGAAGAAGAGGTTATACCCCAGAATCGATCAAAAACTTTGTAAAAAAAGTGGGTGTAGCCCGAAGAGATGGCATTACCGATGTAGCCCTTTTGGAACACAGCATCCGCGAAGATTTAAACAAAAAAGCCAACCGTGTTTTTGGAATTCAGAAGCCACTAAAAATGGTGATTACCAACTGGCCAGCAGACAAAACGGAAATGATGCAAGCCATCAATAACCCTGAAGACGACACAGCTGGAACGCGCGAAATGCCTTTTACTCGCGAGATTTATATTGAAAGTAAAGACTTTATGGAGGAACCGCCTTCGCCTAAGAAATTCTTTGGCTTAGGCCCCGACAGAGAGGTGCGTTTGAAATACGGTTACATTGTAAAATGCACAGGCTTTGAAAAAGATGCTGATGGCAACATTACCGAAATTCATTGTACTTACGATCCTGAAACACGTAGCGGCAACGATACCAGCGGCAAAAAGGTGAAAGGAACTTTGGGTTGGGTTTCAGTACCTCACGCTGTACCAGCGACTTTGCGTTTATACGACAGACTTTTCCGTACCGAAAACCTGAACAGCATTGACGATGATTTCTTGAATCATATCAATCCTGATTCGCTGACAGTAGTTGAAAATGCCATGCTTGAGCCTTCTATTAAAGATGCACAAGCAGGCGATATCTTCCAGTTCGAGAGACAAGGCTACTTTGTGGTAGACAGAGATTCTACTCCAGAAAAGAAAGTCTTTAACCGAACAATTACACTGAGGGATAATTGGGCGAAGTAGACTGTTAGAGGATAGGCAGTAGACATTAGATTTTAGACGATTGACTTATCGGAATTAGGTTCAAACTGCATTCTTTACTTGAGTCTAAACTGATTACCTTTCAATTAAAAACTGTTTTATAGTTTTTCATCCTGAGGTACGAAGGATCTAAGGTTTGACAAGAGTTCTTCCGAAAAACAGACACAAAAGCACGATATTCAGATTATCGTGCTTTTTTTGTGTATGTCAATTCTACGAACCCCTGTAAATCAATTAAAGCCAGGTCAAATTGCTTTGATCGGTTTGCCTTTTGATCAAAACTCTTCTTTTCTTCAAGGCCCAGCCAAAGCGCCTGAGCTAATCATTCAGGCATTAGAATCCGATTCGGCCAATTACTTTACCGAAAACCTGACCGACCTTAACGAGCATCCAAAACTGGCTTGGTGCGGAAATGCTAAACTAAGCCAATACACAGACATTGAACAGCGCATTGACGAAGTGCTCGCACAAGGCGCCCTCCCTTTTTCTTTGGGTGGCGATCATTCCATTACTTTCCCTGTGATGAAGGCATTGACCAAGAAGCACCCCAAACTCAGCATTCTCCATTTCGATGCTCATGCCGATTTATATGACGAACTGGACGGCAACCGATATTCTCATGCTTGTCCTTTTGCTAGAATTATGGAAGGCGGTTTTGCCCAACACCTGACTCAAGTGGGCATTCGTACCTTAAACAGGCACCAAAAGACCCAAGCCGAGAGGTTCAATGTGCATATGATCCAGATGAAGGATTGGAAAGCCGATATGAAATTTGAGATCGAAGGCCCCGTTTACCTTTCCTTTGATATGGATGTACTCGACCCTGCTTTTGCACCCGGGGTATCGCATCACGAACCGGGAGGCTTTTCTACCCGCGAAGTACTGACCATGATTCAAAACCTCAACCTCAACATTGTAGGCTGCGATGTAGTAGAATACAACCCCGACAGAGACCTCAATGGCGCTACCGCCATGGTAGCGGCTAAGGTGGTGAAGGAGTTGTTGGCGAAGTTGGCGAGCGGGCAGGATAATTGATAATACTTAGCTAAATACAGATATTGGTTATATAAAAATCATTTACGATATTTCTAACGGCCGATAGAAATATCTATCTTTGTATATGTTGAAAAAAAATGATCAGAAAAGTCCATTAGGCGAAGTATTTGGCTTTCCCATTAAAAATGATGGATCAAAGGCTCAACGTTACCGAAAGCAAAAACTTTGTCCCTTCAACAACAAAGTACCCAACTGTACCAAAGACAAGGCTAACAATCCTTTGGGAGTATGTAGTGTATGGCACAATGGGGTGTCGGTAATAACTTGCCCAACAAGGTTCAGAGAGGATTGGCTTATAATAGAAAAGGCTGCCGAGTTTGCCTTTGGATTGCAAGCCACATGGACTTCTATATCTGAAATTAAACTAGTTGATAAAAATGGTCAGTCAGCAGGCAATATTGACTTTGTATTAGTACAGTATAACGAAAAGGGGCAACTTATAAATTTTGCTTCTCTCGAAGTCCAGGGTGTTTATATTTCTGGTAACTTAAGAAATCCCTTCGAGGAGTATATTAAGAACCCATCTAAAGATTTTGAATGGCCGACAGGATATAATTACCCAAAACCTGACTATTTATCCTCTTCACGTAAGCGGCTTATACCTCAAATGTTGTACAAAGGAGGTATTTTTCAATCATGGAAGAGAAAACAAACCGTAGCTCTTCAGAAATCTTTTTTTGAGACTCTCCCCTCACTCCCTACCACTACAAAGGAGAAAGCTGACATCGCTTGGTTTCTATATGACCTAGAGTTCAATGAAGAACAAAATCAAAATAATTTAGTCTTAACAAAGACAGTTTATACAGAATTTGAGCCTGCACTTCTAAGGGTAACCACGCCCGAGCCAGGAGATGTCACAAATTTCATCAATATTTTACAGAGCCGTCTTGATGAACACTTAGACAAAAACTCACCTGATGCTCCATCATTAACAGATATAATCAGTAATTAAAATGAATGGTCAACTAGCTATTTTTGAGACTAATCGCAAAAGATCAACCCAGAAGGTTGTAAACGTGGCCTCTGTGCCCCAAAGAAGTCCATTTAGATACCCCGGAGGTAAAACATGGTTAATCCCCGTAGTCAGAAAATGGCTCAAACAATCTTCTGATAATTCCAAAACTTTAATTGAGCCTTTCGCGGGTGGTGGAATAGTTAGTGTAACCGCAGCTTTTGAAAAATTGGCAGGCAGTATAGTAATGGTTGAGCTTGACCCAGAGGTAGCCGCTGTATGGGAAGTAATTATAAATGGAGATCACGATTGGTTGGCTGATAAAATTTATTCGTTTGATCTTACTTCTGAAAATGCAAATAAAATTCTTGAGAAAAAGAGTAAAAGCATTCAGGAACAAGCATTTAGCACAATACTCAAAAACCGTATTTTCCACGGAGGTATTATCACAAAAGGTTCAGGGCTAATAAAGAACGGGGAAAATGGAAAAGGAATTAAGTCTCGTTGGTATCCTAAAACATTACATGATAGAATCAAGGGGATTGGGTATGTAAAAGAAAAAATGCGCTTCATAACTGGCGATGCTTTTGAAGAGCTGAAAAAATTCAAAAATCAGAAAGATGCCTATTCTTTCATAGATCCACCTTACAAAGCCGCTGGAAAGAGACTATACACTCATTTTGACATCAACCATGATGCTCTTTTTGCTCTGGCTTCCCAACTTAAAGGTAAGTTTATGCTCACATATGATGATACAGAAGAAATTCGAACACTTGCACTCAAACACAATCTTGATTTCAGAACGATTCCAATGAAGACAACACATCATATTCAAAAAAATGAACTCATAATTTCAGACAATTTTGATTGGTGGAATTGAAATAGCTATGAACCTCCACACCACCCTTCCTAAAACCCTTACACCCTATTTTAAAGCGGAATTACAGGCATATGCTATGGCGTATAAAGCTGGTGATTTAACCAAGGCTTGGGCGCATTTGGAAAGGGCGCATATTATTGGCCAGCGGTATCCCTTTGCGCATACTTTCGTGCATTGGAAAATGATTCAGTTTGGGTTTCGGATTAAAAGCGGAAAAGAAGTGATTGGGCAAATCCCTCGTTTGTTGGTGGGAGGCGTAAAGTCGTTTGTGGGTAAAGTGCCTCTGGGAAATCCCGGTGGCGCTAATGTTCCACCCATGAAACCCTTCCCCATAGAAAAAGACATTCAGGATATTTTTATTAAAGCTGGAGTTGAAACGGCATAAACAGCAATGACTACACAACTCGAAATAAAGGACAAGACTGCGCCCATCGACAGCATTAAGATATCTCCTTTCAGGAAGAACATCCGCAAAACCACCCCGCACAAACACAACAGTTATTTCGAGATTATCTTTCTTACGGAAGGTTCAGGCACGCACACCACAGACACGCAAAAATTTGACATTGTTCCGCCCATTGTTTTTACGGTGCGCAAAGAGCAAATCCACTTTTGGAATATTGAAACGGAACCATCGGGCTATGTGCTAATCATCAAAAAACAGTACATCGATAACTGTTTGGACAAGGAAATCAAACAACTGCTGGCCAAATTAAGCGCCTACCCTTGCCTCTACCCCAATGCTCAATCGTTGGAGCCGCTCTTCGAAATTCTTAATCAGGAATACCAAGAAAACGGCTACAGTCAAAAGCCGGTTGTGGACGGACTGCTCAAAGCCATTTTGGGTAAACTACTATTGTCGGCCAAAGCAGAAAAAGCTAGCGAAAGTAATAAGATCAGTGACTTTCAGCATTTTAAAGAGTTGCTCAACCAAGAAAACCAATTGACGAATAAGGTAGCGCACTATGCAAAACTCTTGCATACTACGCCTCAGAACCTGAACGCCATTTGCAGGAAAGAAGCCCATCAATCGGCTACTGAAATTATTTCAGAACACATTGTTAGTGAAGCCAAACGTCTATTGCTCTACACGGACCTTACCGTAAATGAAATTTCGCATAAACTCGATTTTAAAGACAATTCACACTTCACCAAATACTTTAAAAGGCATACTGAATTAACACCCAATGCTTTCCGTAAAGAATTGCTCTAAACCTATTGAGATTAAAAGTGCTTTAAAATCAACATTAAGCAAACTCTCCAAAAGTTCTTATTCATCGTTTAGATGAACACTTAACCCCTGATGATTATCGGTCAGCAACTTTTGGAGAGTTGGTTGATCTCAGGTCGAAAAGACCACAGCCTTTTCAAATAGACCATTTTATTAATCATACCTTGTATATTTTTGCAGCAGAGATAGTTTTTTAGTTTAGATTACATAGAGCAATGAGCAAGGAATTAAAAGAAGTCGCTAAGCTGTTTTTCAAACTGGGTAGTATTGCCTTTGGAGGCCCGGCAGCCCACATCGCTATGATGGAAGATGAAGTGGTGAAGAAGCGAAAATGGATGACACCTCAGCATTTTCTGGATTTGGTGGGTGCCACTAATCTAATTCCTGGCCCCAACTCTACAGAAATGACCATGCACTGCGGACATGAACGCGCAGGCTGGAAAGGTTTAATTGTAGCCGGTGCTTGTTTCGTTTTTCCTGCCGTTGCTATTACCATGCTCTTTGCTTGGCTCTACCAGCAATATGGCCAACTACCTTCCGTAGAACCCTTTATTTATGGTATTAAGCCAGCGGTAATTGCCATCATTATTTCGGCCGTTTATCGTCTTGGAAAAAAGGCACTCAAAAATGTAGAAATCGGAATTCTGGGGGCACTTACTTTGGCCGCTAGTTTACTGGGCATGAATGAAATCATCGCACTGTTTGCTTGTGGTGCTTTAGGCTTAATCATTCACCTGATCCGAAATTCAAAAAGTACCCTGAACAGTTTCTCTCCTATCGCTCTAGTGCAAATCACCGCCACCTTAGGCTCAATGAAAATCTTCTGGACTTTCTTTAAAGTTGGCGCATTGCTTTATGGAGGCGGTTATGTGTTGTTCGCTTTCTTAGATGCAGAACTCGTAAATACTGGCCTACTCACCAGACAACAGTTGATTGATGCGGTAGCGGTGGGTCAATTCACGCCAGGACCAGTACTTTCTACCGCCACATTTATTGGTTGGCAATTGGGAGGCTTTTGGGGTGCCATAGCGGCTACAGTAGGTATATTTATGCCCTCTTTCATCTTTGTTTCTATACTGAACCCTCTGGTTCCGAAAATGCGAAAATCGAAAGTGATTGCTGCTTTCTTGGATGCAGTGAACATTGCTGCAGTAGCCGTGATTGTCGCGGTTTGTATCGAAATGGGCAAAGACACCATTGTGAACTGGGAAACCATAGTAATTGCCGTGGCCAGTTTAATCACCGTATTCGTTTTTAAAAAACTGAACAGTGCATTTATCGTGGTTGGCGGATCATTGCTTGGTTATTTGTTGACTTTGGTTTAGAAGCCTTCTTTCTAAAAAGTATATGAAGTAGCTTTAGCTTCTCATTCCCCAAACTTACGCAGCTATGAGAAGCATTATTATTCTTGGCAGTTCTAGAAATGACGGTGACACCTCCAAAGTGGTGAACCTGCTCAAGGAAAAGTCTGATTGGGACTTAATCGACTTGAATGATTATGATTTTAGCTACTATGACTATGCACACAAGAACGCAGGGGACGATTTCCTTCCTATGATGCGAAACATCATCGACAACTACGATACTTTGATTTTTGCCACTCCAGTGTATTGGTACAGTATGAGCGGTATCATGAAAGTGTTCTTCGATCGCATTACCGACTTACTCGAAATTGAAAAGGATTTAGGCAGAAAGCTGAGGGGAAAAAATATGGCCGCATTAAGCTGCTCCATCGGCAATCATTTGGGCGATCAATTCTGGCTACCCTTTTCTGAAACCGCTAAATATTTGGGGATAAATTACCTTGGAGGCGTTCATGCGGTAATCAATGACAGCACAAGTTTTGAGGCCGAAACGGACAAACTAGAAAAGTTTATTGCGTTGATTAACACAGCAGAGAAATCTTCTCATTAACGAAACCCTCCAAAAGTTAAGATTCATAGTTAGACTAAATGCATTAGCTCTAGACCGGATTGAGGCCTCAACTTTTGGAGGGTTCATAGCCTATCATTTCCTCTAGTGTAGCAGTAAACACCTCAATTTCTTCTTCGGTATTATAGTAATGCACGGAGGCACGCACGATTTCTTTCAACTGTCGAGCCGTCATATCGAGATAACTGTTAGGAATTCCCATCCATGAAATATTAATGCCTTGGCGATGTAAGTAGGTTTTCACCTCTGCGGCTGATTTCCCTTCTACTGTAAACGACACAATCCCACTTTTCACTTCACCAATATCGTGAACAGTGATGCCCTTTACTTGACTAATTTGCTTTCTTAACACCGAAGACAAATGTTGCACCCGTTCCCATATATTCTCGATACCTACTTCTAAAATGTAATCCGCAGCGGCTTTGAGCCCTAGGGTATTGGCTCGGTTTCCTTCCCAATTCTCAAATTTTTTAGCATCTTTTCGAATGGAGTAAGTCGCTTTGCCTGTCCATTCCGCGGAATGAAGATCAATGACAGCGGGCGTCAACTTTGGCAATACCGACTTTCGAACATAGAGAAAGCCAGTACCTCGTGGACCTCGCATGTACTTTCTGCCTGTGGCAGAAAGCATATCGCAACCAATTTTTTCTACATCAAGCGGGTATTGTCCTACGGATTGACAGGCATCTAATAAGTACAAGATACCATGTTTTCGAGTGATCTCTCCTACTCCTTCGGCATCTACGGTCAATCCGCCATTGGTAGGCATATGCGTAATAGAAACCAGTTTTACCGAAGTATTCATCATGTTTTCTAGCGCTGCTAAATCCAGTTCTCCCGAAGCCTTATTAGGAATGACTTTGATTTCTATCGCCACTTTTCTTTGAAGGTGCAAATACGAAAGGTAGTTCGAAGCGTAATCGGCTTGGGTAGCAATAATCACATCACCATCTTTCCAATCAATGGCCTGAAAGGCGGCATGCCAAGCGGCTGTAGCGTTTTCTACCAAAGCAATTTCTTCTGCGGAAGCATTGATTAGTTTGGCAATAGAAGTATAAGCTCCTGAGATCTGTTCAGCATATTTTTCATGGGTTTCATAACCCCCGTAAGTCATTTCTTCCTCCAAATAATCGATCACAGCATGACGCACTGCCTGAGGCGGTAGCGAACTTCCTGCATTGTTGAAGTGAATCACCTTATCTGTCCCCGGAGTTTCCTTTCGAAATCGCTGAATATCCTTTTCTGTAAGCATGTTTGAAATTATGAAATTTGGATGGATTGTTTAATGCGGAATCCATAAAAAAACCCCGACAAATGCCGGGGCTTGGATAGAAAACACCTGTTTAATAATCACCTCAAACCATAACTAAATCAGGCTATCTTAAATTTCTTGTGCGGTTAATTACAGCTTCCAGTTCCTTGCAAGTCACCACGTCTTTTCCTCCTTTAAGTTCCTCCAGTAAAATTTCGGCTACTCGCTCTTCGCCCGATTCAAACTGATTTTCTGATTGAAGCGTGTTATTTCTATGCATGAATTTGAGATGATTAAGAAGTAGATTCTTACATTCATTTTCTACATAAAAAACTACTCCGCTGATGCTGATTTTGTGGTGACCATCCATGGTGCCGAAGTATAAAGTGGATTGAGAGAACATCTGGTTTTTATTTTTCTACACTTCTCTTTTTCAGAAAAGTTACTGACTGCTGCTTTTTCCTTTGCTATATAGATGCGCCTCGGAGCAAAAATGTTGCATGCCCTTGGTCTTTTTAACTGAAATTAACCGCAAAAGGTGAATTCATTAACAGTCGATAACATAAAGACTGCTTTCCAAGCCCTTCTTTCTTACAGGTCAGAGGCTTTTAGGTAAATATCACTCGTCACCGTTTTTAGATTTAGTGCTCTGCCACCGCTTTTGTAAGTGGCCTTCACTTTGTGGCTACTGATTTTCGGAAGTCCTTTCTCCTTTTCCATGGCCAAATCCATATTGGTATAAATACCGCCATTGACCGTTTCAATATTCACTTGGGCACCAGCGCTCTTTGCCCAGAGTAAATTGATTTGGCCTGTAACCGTTTCTAAATCGAGGTTACCTGAAAAGCCTTCTACAGCTACATCAGCCACAATGGTTTTGACCTTCACATCCGACTTTCCAGGCATCATTACTTCTACCTTGATGTCAACACAAACTCTATTGCCTTTGGAACCACGCCCAGACCAGTGATTTCCATTCTTACTATTACAGCAACAATCGCCAAGTTTTTCTAGCTTCTTGCTGTCTAGTTCAATTTCAACAGTCAGTTTTCCATTGCTATCATCCACTTTCCAATCCATGACCTCGTTGTCTTTGCCCTCGTTAATTTCATAGGTAATTTTTACTGATATCTCATTCTTATCCCAAGATTTCAGAATTACTTCGGTTCCAAAGTTCAAATCAAGATCCAGCTTTTGGCCAGTGTAGGCATAGCTTTTTTCGATGGTTTCGGCTTGGGAGAAAGCTAGCTGCGCGAAAAGACAAGCGATAAATGTAAAGAGTGCTTTCATGATTCCTTGATTTAGTTTTTACGCAAATACACGTGACCATACTGTGATTCTATCTTGAGGCGCTGGCTGCCATCTTTGATAGATGCATGTGCTTTCATCCATTTACCGAGGCCATCATCTCCACCAATTTCTACCTTGGTTTCTAGGTTAGAGAAGATTTGCCCCCACTGGGTGCTGGCCTCTAAATCCAAAGATTCAGTCTCGTCTACTTTCACATCCACTCCGCCATATCGGGCTTCCACATCAAGATGGTTCGTGCTTTGCAATACTTCTACCAAACCATAACGGGCATCGAGCATAACAGCCATACTGCGAGGAACAGTCACTTCTAACACAATCGAAATATTGATTCCGTTGGTGTAGCGGCCACTTTTACCTGTAGAAATAGTGGTTCCATTTTTTGAAATGGTGACAGACCTATTTTCTCCGTCCTCATCTTTATCAGTGTATACCTGATAGTTTTTATAGTTGTCGATGTTTTTGATGTTCGACTCTATCATGAGTTTCCCTCCGCTAACCTGGCTAGAGAGTTCGAAATCATCATCAAATTCTCCATTATGGATTTCTACATGACCTTTAATGTTGACTTCATTTTTATCCCATACTTTAATTTTGACCAATTCGGGATACTTGAAAAAGAGGTCGATGTTTTTGACTGCACTGGCATCAAAGGTCTGATTGATTTGCTTTTGCGCAAAGGCACAAACCGAAAAGAGCATGAGTATCATTAGGATTAAAATTGGCTTTTTCATGTTGTGATATTTTGAGTTGTTGACCGTTTTTAGAATTCTATTCAAATCAGAATTCAAGCTTGATTTTTCAGTTCGTCAAGACATAATTCTCCCGTTTCAATCATAATTGAATACGAATCACTAAGTAAAATAGAGGGAGAATTGCCTTAGACTTGAGCTTCCTTTTGAGGGAAGTATGGCTACCTATTTTAGCCCGGTATTAGAAAAACATCTGTAAAGTTTAGTATTTAAACTTCACGGACATTTCAGATTACTTCTTTCGAAGGTAGATATTTTTGTAAGAGGCTTGAATATCAAGTTTGACGCCTCCACCATTTAAGGTGCCTTCCACAGTTGAGCTTACCTTTCTCATACCGTCCGTTTTAGGGAATTCAATATTTAAATCTGAGTAGGCTTCACCAAAAGGTGTTTTTGCCGAAATATTGGCTTTCGCATTGGCCGGAAGCGTTACGTCTACATCGCCATATACCGAAACTAATGAGGTTGGACCTGCTTGGCTCAGTGAAGTAAATTTAGCTTCGATTTGACCATAAACTGTGTTCACCAAAGCTGGGCCAGTAATGTCTTCCAAATACACTCCATTATTATTACCTGAAATCTCCAGCTCTCCGCTTACTCGGTATACTTCAATTTTACTACCTTCCCAGCTCCCATTATGCTCAACTTTCACATTCATCGACTTGGGTATTTTGATGGTGTATTTTCCATCTGCGCGTCTGGCTACTTGCATTATAGTGATTTCTCCAGCTTCAGTCTTTACATTCAAACCAATTCCAGTATTGTCTTCTCCCCTTGCGCTGAGCGACTTAAGGCCTGCGGCTCTTTCTGATCGTTCCTCGTCCTTGTTACTTGAAGTAATTTGAATTTCAGTGCCGTCATAAGCTTCTACACTTACCCTGTTTACTTCTTTAATCACAACTTTCTTTTGACCCGATACTGCGACTTTAAAATCCTGTCCTTCTACCGTAAAGGCCACTAAAAAGAGCGCTATCGCTAATAAATTCATTGTTAACTTTTTCATCATTGATTTTTTTATGTTTCAGATATTTTGAGTTTTACCTTTTAAGGAAGGCTAATCCTGACCAATTCAATCGATTAAATACTTTTACATTTCTTTGAGTTTGAACATGCCCATATAAGCCTGATCCTTCACTCCTTTTATACTGTTGCTGTCTTCGGCTATGCGTTCTAAATCGTCCAATGCTGCTTTTTCATTATTTTCCACTAACACATCAATCAACGCGATTTGCATCATTGGCTCTTTCTCTTCTTTTAAAGCCTTAAGCAAAGCTTTCTTGGCTATGGGCTCATCATAAAACTTGGCCAAACCCTCCACTGCTTTTAACCTTACATTCATGTTTTCATCGGTTTCCAGCACGTTAATCAAAGCGTTGAGCATTTCCTGATCTACTTCTTTAAGTTCAACCGAGTAGTTCACTGCTTGCAGCCTTCCACTGGCCGATGAGCTTGTCATTTGTTCGAGCATCATAGCTTTTACCTGCGCCAATTCTTCTTTCACTCCTGCTACATCATCATTTCTGATTTCATTACCCAAGTAGAAGCCGACTAATACTAAAGCCACGGCAGCCGCTACACGATACAACCAAACCTGCTTTGTTTTAGGTTGAAGCATCGGAACCACTTTGGCTTCTTCTTGCTTCACCTGGGATTCCAACTTTCCAAAAAGCTTATCTTCAGAAAAACCTTCCCATTCTGTTTTCGCTCTCAAATCAAGCTGTGCAAACCAGACTTGCACCTCCTTCAAATGGTCGGGGACGCCTTCTCTCCGAAAGAAGCTTTGGAGTTGCTCTTCTTCCTGAAGAGAAGTTTCCCCGTTGTTATATTTCTCGATTAATGCCTCTATTTCTTTATTGCTGTTCATAATTCGCAATTTTTAAGTAATCTTCTTTCGCCTTCTTTCTTGCTCTGGAAATGCCCACTCTAATGTTGTTCACTTCCAACCCTGTTTGCTCTGCTATTTCTTCATAGCTGTAGCCTTCCACATCCCGAAGGGTAATCAAAAGCCGCTGTTGATCTGGCAGTTGCTCAAACACCCTCACCATCGTTTTTACGCTGTCGTCCAGTTCAATGCGTTGGTAAGGCGAAACTGCTCCAGAATCCAACTCCATTTCTTGAATGTCGAAATGGCCTTTCATTCTTTTTGATTTGAGTCTGTCCAAACAAAGGTTTTTGGTAATTGTTACCGCAAAAGCCTCTAAGTTTCTGTACTCGACCCATTGCGCCCGTTTGTCCCAAAGCTTTACCATTACATCCTGTAGAATGTCTTCGGCTTCCTCCACAGACCGCATCATATTAAGAGCGATCCGAAAGAGCTTATCCTTTACTGGTAGAACTTGTGATTTAAACGTTTGCAACTCCATTCAATAGTAGAGACGAGGGTGAGGGTATGTCATTACACCCGTTGTGAAATAAATATCAAAAACAAAACAAAAAACATTTAACTAATTAATAATCAATCGATAATGATTTCAGATTTTGTTAATGTAATTTCGTAAAAAATCCATCGTGTTCTTTATTCTTTCAAAAATACTCGCCCTTTTCGTAATGCCCCTCACTTGGGTCATTGGTTTTCTTGTGTATTCTAGGTTCACTAAAAGTCCGAAAAGGAAAAGGCTCTTCTTTATCCTCCCTTTGGTTTTATTGATTTTCTTTTCGAACCAATACATCAGCAACAGGGCCATGCTTTTATGGGAACCCGAACCTACACCAATGAAAGAAGTGGGTGTATATGATGTGGGGATAGTTTTTACGGGTATAACCAAAGGCAGTAAAAGTCCGAACGACAGAGTGTATTTTAACCAAGGTGCCGATAGAATTACACATACACTTCAACTTTATAATGAGGGTAAACTGAAACACATTATAGTAAGCGGTGGCTTGGGATTTCAGCAAGTAGGAATGAGTATTGCCGCAGAAAGACTCAAGAGTTTTCTGGTAATGGCGGGCGTTCCAGATTCTGTTATTACAGTGGAACCCAAGGCCGTAAACACCTATGAAAATTCGGTGGAATCTGCTAAAATATTGAAGCGTGATTTTCCAAATCAGAAATACCTTTTGATTACTTCTGCCTTCCATATGAAGCGTTCGGCCCTATGTCTAGCCAAGCAAGGCGTTGAGTTTGACGAATTCCCTGCAGGCTATTATACCGACAGGCCTAGCCTTAACTTTGATGATATTGTCATTCCAAAAGCGGAAGCCATTAAGCGTTGGGAAACGCTTTTTAAAGAATGGGTGGGCTTAGCAACTTATAAAGTGATGGGGTATATTTAGAATATACTTCGAAGAACAAAATGAACAGACTTATCATAACGATATCGATTGCAGCCTTACTTGCAAGTTGCAACTCAACACCTAATGAAACCACAAAAATGGAAGACTCAAAAAATCAAACAGACAATGTTGATAGCACGCCAAAAGTGACAGGGATTGGTGGTATATTCTTTTATTCCGACAATCCGGAAGAAACGAAAGAATGGTATGCGAAAAATTTAGGGATTGAGACCAATGAATGGGGCTCTGCAAGTTTTGAGTCGAGAAACCTTAACAAGCCTGACAAGGTTAACTCTCTTCAATGGAAGCCTTTCAAAAAAGGAGATGAACATTTTTCTCCATCCAGAAAGGATTTTATGATCAATTATCAAGTTCAAAATATAGAAGCGCTCATCATCAAACTTAAAGAAAACGGAGTAACCATTGTTGACAGCATGGCTACTTATGACTTCGGAAAGTTCATACATATCCTAGATGCAGAAGGTAATAAAATTGAGCTTTGGGAACCTAACTAATATTAATAAGTGGTTAGTCGAATTCACTATTATATAAGACCATTTGTAGCCAGCTAAAAAGAGCCTCAAGTTCTCAAAAAAAGTTAAATCATTAAAACACTTTTCCAATGAAAACAGCAGTAACATCGGCAAGCGGACAACTAGGTTCAGCCATAGTAAAGCAACTGATTGAAGAGATTGGTAAGGATAATGTGATCGCCATTGCACGAACACCCGCAAAAGCAGAACAGCTTGGTGTAGCCGTAAGAAAAGGCGACTATAACAATCGTGAGGATTTTGATATTGCTTTGAAAGGGATTGATGCCGTGCTTCTGGTCTCTGGCATGGACGAACCACAAAAGAGAATTCAACAACATAGAAATGTGATTGAAGCGGCAAAGCAAAATGGGGTGAAAAAGATTGTTTATACCAGCATTATTGGTGACGAAGAAAAAAATGCGTTTAGCCCCGTGGTTCAAAGCAATCGTCAAACCGAAGCTGATGTTCGGGAATCTGGCCTTCAATGGGTGATTGGAAGAAATGGCATTTATATCGAACCCGATTTAGAATATATCCAGACTTACAAAAGGGAAGGTGAAATTAGAAATTGTGCAGGCCATGGAAAATGTGGATACACAAGTCGACCTGAATTAGGTTATGCATATGCCAAAATGCTTTTAAACGACAAGCACATTGGAAAGACTTACAACCTGATGGGCGAAACTATTACACAAGCTAGGTTAGCAGAGTTGATCAATCAGGTATATAAAACAAACCTGATTTACAATGCTGTACCCTGCGAAGCTTATGAAAAAGAAAGAAAAGAAGAACTAGGCGAATTTATAGGGTCTGTAATTGCTGGAATTTATAAAGGAATAAGCGATGGGGTTTATAACATTCCTTCCGATTTTGAACAGGCAGCAGGAAGACCTCACAAACCAGTTATTGAGTTGATTAGAGAGTTTAAACATCTATAACAGATTACCAAAATATATTAACTTAGGTCTCCAAAAGAACCCATTATATCAAACCTGGCTCTTTTGCTATTTTAAAACCCATAACAGGCTGTTTGTAAACATTTTGAATTGAGCATTTTTTTTATCTTTCTGTCGGTACTGCTTATTATTATAAGCTTATTACCCTTTGTTAAAAACCAGCATTGGGTTTTTCGTGTGCCTGAATTTATTAAAATGCAGCTGCTCATTCTTCAGGTTGTAGCGAGTATTGGCCTTTTTGTTTTCTCGGAAAAGAGCATTGGTTTTTGGGTGGTTGCATTAATCCAAATAGGGCTAATTGTTTACCACTCCTATTTATTAGCTCGTTTTACAAAATTTTATAAAAGCCACAAGAATGAAACAGAGGGGTTGACCGAGATAAAAGTAATTTCTACCAACATTTATCAATTCAATCAAGAGTTTAACAGATTTAAAGACTTTATTCGAAAAGAAAAGCCAGATATTTTTCTCACCATAGAAAGCAACAAGGATTGGGAACTTGCCATGCGAGAAATGGAAGCTGACTATCCTTATACAGAAAAAATAACATTGGAGAACACCTATGGCATGCATTTGTATGCTAAAATGCCTTTTCAGAAGGTTACTACCCATTACTTCGTATCAGAAGATTTACCAAGCATAGAGGCCCATTTCAAAACCGAAGATGGAGAAGACTTTGTACTTTTCTGCGTACACCCACCACCGCCAAGCCCTACAGAAGAAGACACTTCTAAAGAGCGCGATGGCGATCTACTATGTATTGCAAAACGCACCAAAGAAATCAACAAGCCAACCCTCGTAATAGGCGATTTCAATACAGTGGCATGGTCCAAAATCTCTGAACTATTCCGCAAAAACAGCGGATTAATCGATGGTAGAATGGGGCGTGGAATTTTAGCTTCTTATCATGCTAAATATTGGTTTTTCAGAGCTCCATTAGATCTCGTCTTCCATTGCCCAACTATTTTTCTAAAAGAATTAAGCGTTTTAGAACACGTTGGCTCAGACCATTTCCCTATCTGTTGTGTTTTCTCTATCGACTCTTCAAATCACAATCAAAAGGAAGAAGTTGAAAAGCTAGAAAAAGAAGAAAAGGAAGAAACCAAAGAACTGATTGCAGAAGGAAAAAAAGAGAACAGCGACAACCGAACCGCATAAAGTTTCCGATTTCAATCTTAGCCTTAGATATATACCTTCATCAAGATGAGCTATCGCATGACTCTAATTACTCTTTTTTATCTTCCGAAATGGCAGGCTGACCATTCTCCAGTAAATCTCTTTAAATGAATTATCAAACGTATAAAGTTCACCCCGACCTAGAAGCCATTGTTAAGTGTTACTGGACACTTGAGGTTTCTGCTGAAATGGCAACCGAAAAGCAAAGAATAGTACCTGACGGTTGCATTGAAATGGCCTTTATTCTTGGGGAAGACATAAAACGATTGGAGAACGAAAAAAACTGGGTATTGCAGCCAAGAGCAATGGTTGTTGGCCAAATTACCAAGTCATATTTTATCCAACCCACAGGATTTGTCAATTCATTTGCAGTTCGCTTCTACCCTTACGGTTTTGCCAATTTTATAAAATCGCCAGTCAAAGAACTAGCCAATAAGGACACACCTCTCTCCGTGCTTTTTGGAGAATCAGCAAATGAATTAGAAGAAAAAATTATTCATGCTGCAAGTACGGAAGAGAGAATAGAAATTGTGGAGAGTTTTCTGTTAAGCAAGTTGATTGAAACGTCCACAATTGATAGAATCGTAAAATCTACTATTGACAGCCTTCATACAACAAACGGAAGTATACCCATTAGTTCTATTCTGAAAGGTGAACTATCACAAAGAAGAAACCTTGAGAGAAACTTTTTAAAACAAGTGGGGATTAGCCCCAAACAATTAGGAAAAATAATAAGGCTGCAAGCTGCTTTAAAAATGATGCTCAATAAGCAACCAGATAGTCTAACAGCGATTGCTTACGCTAGTGAATATTATGATCAAGCACACTTCATTAAAGATTTCAAAGAGTTTACTGGCACCAATCCTAAAGAGTATTTGAGTGACAAGCAATTAGTGCTTTCTTCTCTTTTCTATTCGGAGGACTAGAGTTGTCGCATTTTTACAATTCGTTCTTTTAGAGGTTTCTTAATCTTGAAAACTAAATTTTAAGAAATCAGAATGAAAAACACACCACTAAGTTTAATTGTAATTTTCGCAATCATACTGACTGCTTGTACTGATAAAAACACTCTAGACCCAAAAAGAAAAAACATGAAAAGCTTTATCTCAATTTTCGAAATACCAACGACTGATTTTTCTCGTGCCGTTAATTTTTATCAATCAATCTTAGATATAGAAATCTCTGAAATAGAGATGCAGGGTACACAAATGGGGTTATTCCCTAGTGATGGAGAAGCTGCCTCAGGAGTGCTTATAAAAGGCGAAGGATATACCCCTTCTTCTGATGGTGTAATAATTTACCTCAATGGTGGAGATGATCTTCAATTTATTTTGAATAAAGTAGAAGCTAATGGAGGAGAAATCATTGTTCCGAAAACGTTAATCGATGAAGAAAATGGACACTTCGCTATGTTCCTCGATACGGAGGGTAATCGCATAGGGCTTCATTCTCTAAATTGATAAAAGAAAAGAGCTGATGAACAATATCGTTCATCAGCTCTTTATTCACCTACCTCTCTGAATTATCAGACAGGTTTGTCAATCTTTAATTAATGACAATAGTTTTAGTATTCATAAATTCACGGATACCCAAGTGCGACAGCTCTCGGCCATAACCAGAGGTTTTAATACCGCCAAAAGGTAAACGTGGATCAGAAGAAACCATATGGTTTACAAACACGGCTCCTGATTCAATTTTTCTAGCAATCATTTCTCCACGCACCAAGTCTTGTGTCCATATAGAAGCCCCTAAACCAAACTTACTGTTATTGGCTAAAGCAATGGCTTCTTCTTCATTTTTCACTTTAAACAATGATGCGACTGGCCCGAAAAGTTCCTCTTCATAGGCTGGCATACCCGGCTTTAAATCTGCTAAAATGGTAGGTTCAAAATAAGCGCCTACTCTGTCAGGACGCTTACCTCCCAAAACCACTTTAGCACCTTTTTCTACACTTTCATTTACTTGTTTAAGTAATTCATTGGCCAAGTCATCCGAAGCCATTGGGCCGCAAGAAGTCAAAATATCACTGGGGTCTCCGATCTTAAGTGCTTGTAAAAATGAGCTGAACTTTTCCACAAATTCATCATACACTCTTTCTACCACAATAAAACGTTTTGCTGCAATACAGCTCTGACCGCAGTTACGCATTCTGGCCTTTACGGCAGTACGAACGGTAAGGTCCATGTCGGCATTATCGAGCACTATAAATGGGTCACTACCGCCCAGCTCCAAAACTGATTTTTTAATTTTCGATCCAGCTACACTCGCCACAGCACTACCGGCTCCTTCGCTTCCGGTAAGAGTTACCGCTTTAATGCGATCATCATTAATAATGGCCTCTACTTTATTAGAACCAATTCTTAAGTTTTGAAAAGCCCCAACAGGAAAACCCGCTTCGATGAAAGTATCTTCAATGGCTTGAGCGCACATTTGAACGCTTGAGGCATGCTTTAACAAACCAACATTTCCTGCCATTAAAGTTGGTGCTGCAAATCTAAACACTTGCCATAATGGGAAGTTCCAGGGCATTACAGCCAAGATAGTACCCAATGGTTGATAGCTTATAAATGCTTTAGAATGATCGGATTTAAGGATTTCATCCTTTAAAAATTTCTCTGCATTGTCGGCATAATATCTACACACTAATGCACATTTCTCGACTTCGGCAATACCTTCGGTTGTGAGTTTCCCCATTTCCAAGGTCATAGTTTCGGCAAGTGAGGTTTTACGTTCTTCAAGTACATCGGCAAGCTTATTAAATAGCTGAGCTCTGTACTCGAACAACTCATTCTTCCAAGTAGAAAACTGAAGATCGGCTCGCTCTATTGCTGCCTGAACATAATCCTCTGAATGAGGTTCGAAAAGTTGTATTACTTGATTATTTGAAGGGTTTACTGATTGCATTGACATAATTGAAAAAACTGAGTTCTTCAATGTAACCAGTATTTTGGGGAGTAAGTTCTAAAAAACATTAACCTTAACATCTTCTAATATTTTGATGATTTCCGGAGCTTCCTTCATCTTCAGAAAATAGAAAATATTCTTTCCATCACGCTTACTTCCTAATACGCCTTTCATTTTAAGGTTGGCCAAATGATGTGAAGTTAGCGATTGCTCTAGACCAAGGTACGCAGTAATATCATTCACCGACATCTTTTCATTCCTGCTTAGGAGATCAATGATACCGACTCGCATAGGGTGCGCAATAGTCTTCAGTACGAAGGCAATTTTCTCGACCCTTTCATTGTCAAGCTGCTCTTCCATTTGGATAGGTTTTTATCAAAGGTATGAACATATGTTCATGTAAAAAAGAAAAACAAAAATTAATCAAGCCTAAATCGGTAAATAACTAACGACTGGCATTAAACACAAACGCATAAATATGATTCACAAACACAAATAAATGATACTAACATTAAAATCAACACTTACCTTTTATAATAAAAAGAGAGGTCGCTGTACACAACGACCTCTCATTAAGTATTGTTTAATTTACTTTACTATCTGAAGATGATTTTCAATTCTACTCTCCTATTTCTAGCTCTACCTACTGCAGTTT
Organism: Roseivirga ehrenbergii; assembly: GCF_001593005.1. GTDB lineage: Bacteria > Bacteroidota > Bacteroidia > Cytophagales > Cyclobacteriaceae > Roseivirga > Roseivirga ehrenbergii. The sequence continues at coordinate 114,065 of NZ_LQZQ01000012.1, read as the reverse complement.
TATTATCAGCCACTGGATTTACTATTCCGTAACCATCAGCAAACAATCTATCAGCTGAAATACCTTTGTTTATTAAGTATTGTTTTACAGCGTTGGCTCTTCTTTTAGAAAGCTCAAGATTCTTAGCAGCATCACCAGTGCTATCAGTATAACCACTTAGCTCTAAGCTGAAGTCTTCGGCTTTCATCAACTCAACAACTTGATCTAAAGAACCGTTGGCAGATGATTTTAAAACATCGCTACCTGAATTGAACTGAATATCCTTAACAGCAAGCTCAAGTACTTTTTTTACTTCTTCCTTCACTTCTGGGCATCCATTGTTTGAAGACAAGCCAGCAGTTTCAGGGCAGTTATCTTCGCTATCTTTCACACCATCGCCATCGCTATCAGGACAACCATTTAATGTTCCAGCTACAGTTGGACAAGCATCCTCGCTATCTTTCACTCCGTCACCATCTCTATCAGGGCAACCATTCAATGTACCAGCTACAGTTGGGCAAGCATCTTCAAAATCTTGGATTCCATCGCCATCAGTATCAGGACATCCATTGAATTCGGCAATACCGGCTACAGTTGGGCATGCATCTTCAGAATCTTTAATTCCATCACCATCAGTATCAGGGCAACCGTTTAAATTACCTGCTTTTGTAGGGCAAGTATCATCTTTATCTAACACACCGTCACCATCAGTATCAGGCCAAGGACAACCTTTGTTCTCTAATGGACCAGCTTCTGTTGGACACATATCTTCTTTATCGTAGATACCGTCACCATCAGAATCCTTCTTACCGCTTAAAGAGAACGAAACACCAATCGCATACTGAAGATAGTTTGGCGCGTAATCGATGCTCTTTTTGTAAGCTGCACGCATGTTAATTTCAGCGTTTTCAACCACTTTGAACTTTAATCCAGCTCCTAAAGGAATCATTTTATATGTTCCTTTATTGAACTCTTCATAAATTGGTTCAATCTTAGAAAAGCTTGTTACTCCAAAGCCAGCAAATAAATAAGGTGCTACTTTAGAGTCCTTCTTGAAGATGTAACCGTTATCAAACTTGTAGGCGAAACGTAAGTCAAGATCAGCTACATTTCCATCGAGTACATCATTGTGAACTAAGTTTCCGTAAGAAGCTCCAAGCTCTAAATCAAAACTTGAGTTTAAGTAACGCTCAACTCCTACTCTAAAGCCAGCATTATCTAGTTGGCCAAAGCTGAACATTCCATCGTACCATTTGTAATCCAATTTGTTGTTGGTAAGCTCTAGAGTCATCCACCAAGGTGAATCCTCTGTTTGGGCTGATAGGCTAAAAGTGCTGACAGCCATTGTTAGAATTAGTAATAATTTTTTCATCGTTTTTGGTTTTGTTATGCTTGTACACTTATCAAAACCTAAACCATAATTAATTTTTCACTTTTATTTTGGCACATACAGACATTTGTACTGTAAATGAGCATTATACGCTATGAGATTTATTTTTCGCTTCGAAGTGTATATTTCATTTCGGGAAAGGGTATCCCATTTCGGGAAAAATAAGCACCTTTACTACTATGAAAATAGGGTTAATTTCAGACACACATGGCTTTCTTCATGAGCGTGTATTTCATCATTTTAAAAATTGTGATGAAATATGGCACGCAGGAGATGTTGGCGATGTTAGCGTGATAGAACAGCTGGAAGAATTCAAGCCTACTAAAGGTGTTTATGGCAACATTGATGATAAAACCATTCAATCCATTTTTCCAGAAGAACTAATTTTTGAAGTAGAAGGTGTAAAAGTATATATGATTCACATTGGCGGGAAACCTCCAAAATATGCTTCTGGTATTCGAAAAAGGCTTGAAGAAATTAAGCCTCAATTATTTATTTGCGGCCATTCACACATACTGAAAGTAATGCCCGATAATAGCCTAAATAAAATGCTTTATATGAACCCTGGGGCTGCGGGTAATCATGGTTTCCATCAAGTGAGAACCTTGCTGCGTTTTGACTTGGAGAATGGCAGGATAAAAAACCTGGAGGTAATAGAACTCGGAAAAAGGGGAATGTAAAAAGGCATCACCTCATATGGTAATGCCTTTATGATTCGTTAGTAAAAAATTCGTAAATCTTACTTGCTTGCTTCTGCCAAGCCCATTTTTGCCGCTTCAAAATCTGGCGAAAGGGCCAAAGCCGCATTAAAATGAGTTTTCGCAGCTTCTTTATCCCCTTGATCTAGTGAAATCAAACCACTTAAATTTTTCACAGCTGCTTTAAAGGCAACTTCTTGAACAGATCCATCTTGCTTGGTCAAGGTTATCTTCACATCATCTTTCAATTTGCTTTCTAGTATACCAATATTAGTATTGGCTTCCTCGTAGCGCTTAATAGAATACTGTAGGTAGGCAATTTGGTAAAGGATGTTATTATCGTCTAGCTTGAGCCACATTTCTTGGTAATACTCAATGGCTTTATCATAAATCCTTAGTTGCTCGTAGCTCAATGCAGCAATTTCTGTGGCTACCATATTACCGGGGTACTTCTTTAGTAAATCCATAGCTACTAATGCACTTGAAGTATATCTTCGGTTATTATAATAATATTCCGACAGGGTTCTCATTACTGAGCTATCACCTGGATCTAGCACCAGCATATCGTACAATGCGGCCTTTTGGACTTCGATGTCATTATATAATTGTGCTTGATTATAAACTGCCATTGCTTTGGCATATTCATTCGATAGGTAAGTGCTATCTTGGCCGAATGACGCTACCGAAACCATCATAATGGCCGCTATCATCCAATACTTCATTTTTCTCATTTTATACTAATTCAGATTATTTCAATTTTTAACAACTTCAAGACCTCTTTCCCTACCTAATTCTAACATTAGATTGTAAGCCTGATCATACTCATTTTGAATTTTACCTTCCAAAACCGCCTCTTTCAACGCCTCCTTTATTTCTCCTACCATACGGCCCGGAGCCACTTTAAACGTATTCATAATCACTTCTCCAGTAATTACCGGCTGGAAGTTACGAATTTTATCTTTTTCTTCTACTTCGCGCATTCGTTGTTCTACCGAATCGAAGTTCTGAAGAAATCGCTTTACTTTATTTTGGTTTTTCGAAGTAATATCTGCTCGGCAAAGCATCATTAAATCATCAGTATGCTCTCCTGCCTCAAATAACAGCCTTCTTATTGCCGCATCAGTAATTTCATCTCTTACCAATGGAATTGGTCGTAAATGAAGTCTCACCAATTTCTGAACCTTTTTCATTTCGGCCCCTAGCGGTAATTTCATTCTTCTGAATATACCTGGAACCATTCGAGCTCCTTTATCTTCGTGACCATGGAAAGTCCAACCCGTTTTTTTATTGAAGCGTTTGGTAGCAGGTTTGGCTATATCGTGTAAAATGGCTGCCCAACGCAACCATAAATCATCGGTATTCTCACTTATATTATCCAGCACCTGCAGGGTGTGATAGAAATTATCTTTATGCGATTTATCTTCAATGGTTTGAACACCTTGTAAGGCTACCATTTCAGGAAAAATTTCATCTAAAAGCTTGGCATAAAAAAGCAATTTAAAACCGTATGAGGGCTTTTTGGCCAAAATGATTTTATTCAACTCATCGGTAACCCTTTCCATCGAAACGATTTCAATTCGATCGGCCATTTTAGTAATGGCTTCAAAGGTATCGGCTTCAATGTCGAAATTAAGCTGAGTAGCAAACCTAACGGCTCGCATCATTCTGAGCGGATCGTCAGAAAAAGTGACTTCTGGTGCTAATGGGGTTCTAATTGTTTTAGAAACTAAATCCGCTTGACCGTTAAAAGGATCAATTAGCTCACCATAACTCTTTTTGTTAAGAGAAATGGCCATAGCATTGATTGTAAAGTCGCGTCTATTCTGGTCATCTTCCAAGGTGCCATCTTCCACGATAGGTTTTCGGGAATCACGTTGATAGGACTCTTTTCTTGCCCCTACAAATTCCAATTCCAGATCACCACTTTTGATCATAGCCGTTCCGAATGACTTAAAAACTGAAAAAGGCAAGTTACCTCCTAGCTCATTGTGAACAGCCTGGGCCAATTCTACTCCAGAGCCTACACATACAAAGTCAATATCTTTTGAAGGTCGCTCTAAAAGAATGTCGCGCACATACCCCCCTACTACATAGGTTTCAACACCCATTTTATCGGCAACAGCGCCTACAAGTTTAAAAATACCGTGTTGTAAGTGTTTTGACAGGTTCATCCGTAGTCCTTTTTTTAAAAGGTGCGCAAAGTTAGCAGTTATTCAAAAGGGGACAAAAAGTAGAATAAAGGTTTATCAAATCACCTTATATGGATCATAAAATTAGTTAAAAAATAGAGAGAAGAGGCCAGTTTGGGTGTTGAGCACATAGAAAAACTCATCTAATCAATTTAGCCACATGGTTTTAAAAGAGTGAGGCAATCTTTCTGCAAGTTACCTTCATATCAAAGTAAATATACTACCTTTGTACCCCATAAGTTATTCCATTTACTCTTACTTATGGCTTCTACGAAATACATTTTTGTTACCGGTGGTGTTACTTCTTCTTTAGGAAAAGGAATTATCGCTTCATCTCTTGGTAACCTTCTGATGGCAAGGGGATACCGTGTCACCATCCAAAAATTCGATCCGTACATCAATATCGACCCAGGAACGCTCAATCCTTACGAACATGGCGAATGTTATGTAACTGATGATGGCGCAGAAACTGATTTAGACTTGGGTCACTACGAACGTTTTTTGAATGTTCGTACGTCACAAGCGAATAACGTAACTACGGGAAGAATTTATCACAACGTAATTACCAAAGAACGAAGAGGTGATTATTTAGGTAAAACCGTTCAGGTAATTCCACATATCACCGATGAAATCAAAAGAAATTTCTACCGCCTTGGCGAAACTGGCGATTACGATATTGTAATTACAGAAATTGGAGGTTGTGTTGGTGATATTGAGTCACTTCCCTTTATTGAAGCCGTGAGACAGGCAAAATGGGATTTGGGAGAAAGCAACTTTTTGGTAATTCACCTTACGCTTATTCCTTATTTAGCCGCTGCCAAAGAACTAAAAACCAAACCAACACAGCACTCGGTAAAACAATTGCTAGAAGCGGGTATTCAGCCCGACATATTGGTTTGTCGTTCAGAAAAACCATTACCTTCTGAAATCAGAAGAAAGCTGTCTCTTTTCTGTAACGTACAGTTGAACTCAGTAATCGAAGCATTAGATGCGGAAACCATTTACGATGTACCGTTGATGATGCGTAAAGAAAAACTTGACGAACGCGTTTTAACAAAATTAAAGCTTGCTCACAAAGAGCCTCCGCATATTGACGAATGGAGAACCTTCTTGAGCAAACTTAAAAACCCAACCAACGAAGTAAACATTGGTCTAGTTGGTAAATATGTAGAATTGCCTGATGCTTATAAATCTATAGCCGAAGCATTCATCCACGCTGGTGCCCACTTAGAGTGCAAAGTGAACATTCACTGGATTTCCTCAGAAACAATTACAGAAAAGTCCGTTAAACGAACCTTAAGTGATTTACACGGAGTACTGGTAGCCCCAGGCTTTGGTGAAAGAGGCATTGAAGGCAAAATTGAAGCTATTCGCTATGTAAGGGAGAATAATATCCCTTTCTTTGGCATTTGTTTGGGAATGCAGTGCGCTGTAGTGGAGTTTGCTAGAAACGTTTTAGGTTTCGAAGATGCAGCCTCATCTGAAATGGATAAGGAAACCAAACACCCAGTAATTGACCTGATGGAAGATCAGAAAAAGATTACCGACTATGGTGGAACCATGCGTTTGGGCTCTTATGAATGTAAATTAAAGAAGTCATCTAAAGCCTATCAGGCTTATAAGACTTCTACTATACATGAAAGACACAGACACAGATACGAGTTTAACAATAAGTATTTAGAGCAAATGGAAGCAGCTGGACTAAAAGCAACAGGCATCAATCCAAAATCAGGATTGGTAGAGATTGTTGAGTTAGATAACCATCCCTATTTCGTTGGTTCTCAGTTCCATCCAGAGTTAAAAAGCACAGTAATGAATCCTCACCCACTTTTCGTGAGCTTCATTGATGCTATAATACAGAATAAGAAAAACTAAGCATAAGAATAAAGAGAAGATGGATAGAAATCAGATGATCGGTCTCGGCCTGATTGCAGCGTTATTAATAACCTATGCAATCGTTTTTAAGCCGCCAGTTACCGAGGAAGATTTAGCAACGCCAGCCCCTACCGAACAGGCAGCGGTTACCCCTGAGCAAACAACTAGTCAATCAGAAGAAAGTAATGTTTTAACAGACACTATTGAAACTGATTATACAGATAAATATGGTGCGTTTGCAGCTGGTGCTCAAGGTGAAGCAACAGATTTAACCATAGAAAACGAAGTAGCTAAGTTTACTTTTAGTTCTAAGGGTGGTATAATAAAATCGGTTGAATTAAAAGAGTTTAAGACTTGGGACGGAAGGCCATTGATATTGATTGATGAAGAATCAACAAGTCAGTCGTTAACGCTACAAACGGTTAAAGGAAATATCAACATAGCCGACCTCTATTTTAAAGCCAGCCAAACAGGCACTAGTCTGGTAAAAGGCGATTCGCTTCAGTTTAAATACACTATGGATTTAGGCTCAGGCAATTCAATTGAACAGATTTATTCAATCGCAGGCGATTCATATGTAGTTGGCTATGAGATCAAAATTAATGGCCTAAACAGCACAATCATTGGTGAGCAAATGAACTTTGTTTGGCAACACCAAATGAAGCGTTACGAGAAAAATTTATCCGATTCTCGTATCAAGTCTACCATCAAATGGTATTCGCTTGCTGAAGATTTAGATGACTTAAAAGCATCGAGCAGCGATATTCAACAAGAGCAGTTAACCGAGCCAATAAAGTGGTTAAGTTTCGATCAGAAATTCTTTAATGCAGGTATCATCTCAGAAAAGGGTTTTACTGGAGCATTAGTAAGTACAGACGTTCCAGCTCAAGACACAAGCATTGTTAAAAATGGCGAAATGCGTTTGGCCATACCTGTAGCCGACTTATATAGCGGTAGCAAAAACCAGTATTATTTCGGACCAAACAATTACCGAATTCTAAAAAAGGTAACTCCGGGTTATAAAGAGAATATTTACTTAGGTTATAAAATGGTGAGTTGGGTGAACAAACTCATCATCATTCCTCTGTTCCAATTCTTAGAGAAGTACATCTCTAATTACGGAGTTATTATCATGATCATTGTTTTGATCATCAAATTGGCGCTATTCCCTCTTACAAGAAAGTCCTACCTGTCGATGGCCAAAATGAAGGCCCTGAAACCAGAACTGGACGAGTTGAAAGAAAAGGTAGGCGGAGATCAGCAAAAAATGCAGCAAGAGCAAATGAAGCTCTATCGCGAAATGGGTGTAAACCCAATCAGTGGCTGTATTCCTATGGTGCTTCAAATGCCAATTTTATTCGCCATGTTCTTCTTCTTCCCTAACTCTATTGAGTTAAGAGGAGAATCATTCTTATGGGCAACCGACCTTTCAACTTACGATGTGCTTTTCAACTTACCGTTTACCATTCCTTTTTATGGTTCTCACGTAAGTGGTTTCACCTTACTTATGACGGTTTCTACTATACTATACACTTGGTCAAACAACCAAGTAAGTACGGTACAAGGCCCAATGAAAAGCATTGGTTATTTTATGCCAATCATTTTTATGTTTGTGTTGAACTCTTATTCTTCAGGATTGAGCTTCTACTACTTCGTTTCGAACATCATCACGTTTGGTCAGCAGGCCATTATCAGACGTTTTGTAGACGAAGACAAGATTAGAGCAACGCTACATGAAAATAAGAAAAAGAATGCCAACAAGGGTAAATCTAAATTCCAACAAAGACTGGAAGATGCTATGAAGGCAAGCCAAGAAGCCCAAAAGCAAAAGAGATCTAAAAAATAAGACTTACCAATATTCACAAAAAAGGAAGACTCAAACGGTCTTCCTTTTTTGTTTCAACTTCATAAAACACCTAATTCAATCAGTCACAATCAATTATTAACACTTCACACATTCATCATTTTCTATTGATGTAGTTCCCTTAATTCTTTCAATGATTCTTCTATCTTTGTAGGCTATTGACGAACCTAATCAGAGACTACAAAACATGAAATTCACCTTCTACGGACACTCTTCTTTCATGGTAGAAACAATGGGAAAGAAGTTGCTGTTTGATCCCTTTATTACACCCAACGAAAAGGCCAAGAACATTGACATCAATGAATTAGAGCCTGATTATATTATTCTAAGTCATGGGCACGGAGATCATGTAGCAGATGTTGAGGCTATCTATTTCAACTCAAAAGCTAAGTTAATTTCCAATTTTGAAGTAGTAAATTGGTTTGAAGCCAAAGGAGTAGAAAACGGACATCCCATGAATCATGGAGGTGCTTGGAACTTTGATTTTGGAAGGCTGAAAATGGTAAACGCAATTCATTCCAGCTCAATGCCCGATGGCAGTTATGGTGGAAATCCAGCAGGCATTGTTATTACGAATAATGAAGGCAGCTTCTATTATTCGGGTGACACCGCTCTTACCAAAGACATGGAACTTATTGGCGAAGAATTCAACTTAGACTTCTCTATTATGCCCGTAGGCGACAACTTTACGATGGGTGTTACCGATGCTATAAAAGCTGCAAAAATGGTGAAATGTAATACCTTAATTGGAGTACATTTCGACACTTTTCCTTATGTAGCAATAGACCATGAGGAGTCGATAGAAAAAGCTGAAGCCGCTGGCATAAAGCTTACATTACCAAAAATTGGACAACAAATCACTTTTTAGATTTAAGAATGGGTAAGATAATTTCCATAGCAAACCAAAAAGGAGGAGTAGGTAAAACTACAACAGCCATGAACCTTGCCGCAAGTTTGGCGGTATTAGAATATAAAACTTTGGTGGTAGATGCCGATCCACAGGCCAACACCACTTCTGGCTTAGGCCACAACCCTAGAGAAGTAACCAAAAGTATTTACGAATGCATGGTGGGCAAAGAAGGCATACGCGATTGCATTATGTCTACCGAGGTTAACTTTCTAGACTTATTGCCTTCGCATATCAACCTGGTTGGAGCAGAAATAGAGATGGTAAGCCTATCGAACCGAGAGGAAAAAATGAAACAAGTTTTGGGCGAAATTAAAGATGAATATGATTTCATCTTGATTGATTGCGCGCCTTCACTAGGTTTAATTACCATTAACGCACTAACCGCTTCAGACTCCGTTATTATTCCTGTACAATGTGAGTACTTTGCTTTAGAAGGTTTAGGTAAACTTTTGAATACAATTACCATTATTCAAAAGCGTTTGAATGCTAAACTCTCAATTGAAGGAATTCTTCTTACGATGTACGATGTACGTTTGAGGCTCTCCAACCAAGTAGTTGAAGAGGTACATACGCATTTTAAAGACATGGTTTTCGAAACCATTATTCCTCGAAATGTAAAACTGAGCGAATCTCCTAGTTTTGGACTCCCAGTAATCGTTCACGATGCAGAAAGTAAAGGAGCCTTGGCTTACCTCAACCTTGCAAAAGAGATAGGAGATCGTTTAAATTAGATTTATCAATGAATTCAGTCTGTGGATTCCTTTAAATGGAAGCCATTCAGACCGACTCATTCTATTAATAAAAAATTATTATGGCAGCAAAAGCACCCAAAAAGAAAAGCGTATTGGGAAGAGGATTAGGTGCGCTTTTGGAAGATTCCAATTCTGAAGGCAACAAAAACCTAGAAACCTCATCGGTAGGAACGATGAATGAAATTAACCTTGACCAAATTGAGGTAAATCCATATCAACCCAGAACCCATTTCGATCGAGTAGCATTAGAAGAGCTTGCCGATTCAATAAAACTGCAAGGGATTATTCAGCCCATTACGGTAAGGCAACTGAGTGAAGGGGAATATCAGTTGATTTCTGGGGAACGAAGATTTCAAGCTTCAAAAATTGCTGGGTTAAAGAGTATTCCTGCTTATGTAAGAACTGCCGATGACCAGCAAATGCTGGAAATGGCCATTATTGAGAACATTCAGAGAGAAAATCTGAATGCCATCGAAATTGCTTTGAGTTACCAGAGGCTTCTATCTGAATGTAAAATCAAACAAGAAGAATTAGGAGAACGTGTTGGTAAGAACAGAACCACTGTAAACAACTACCTGAGGTTGCTTAAACTTCCGCCAGATATTCAAGCAGGTTTGCGCGACAATAAGATTTCAATGGGTCATGCCCGTGCCTTGATCAATATCGAAGATGTAGACAAGCAATTGCACATCTATAAGCAAACTGTAGAAGAAGAACTTTCTGTAAGAAAGGTGGAACAGTTGGTACGTGATTTGATTACCCCGAAAGAGGAAAAACCTAAGCCAGAAAAGACTGGAGATAGTAAGCACAGAACTTATGAAGTTCAGCAAATTCAGCAAAAGCTATCTTCACATTTCGGTACAAGGGTAAACCTAAAAGCAGACGGACAGTACAGAGGAGAAATAAAAATACCATTTGTTTCTACTGAAGACCTGAACCGCATTTTGGAGATCATAAACTTGTAATGCAAAAAATCATATTCCTTGTTTCATTCTTTGCCCTTGGCTTTGGAGCAATGGCCCAAGACCCTATAGAAATAATGGACAAAGGTTTGGTAGAGGGCGACACTGTTCCACCAGACATTGAGCTCAGAAAGGAATATGACCCTAAAAGAGCCTCTACCCTATCTGCTATTTTTCCTGGCTTAGGCCAGATTTATAATGACAGTTGGTGGAAAGCGCCTATCATTTATGTGGGCATGGGTACTTCTATATACTTTATCGATTATAATAATCAGAAAAGAAAAGACTACACTGTTTTGGTCAAAGAGTTGCTAGCGAAGCAAAAAAATGGTGAGACAATCAATGAAAATGAATTGAGGGTATATCGAAGAAATGCTGATTACTGGCGCAAAAACCGTGATTTAGTGTTTCTGACAACGCTTGCCATATATGGCTTAAACATTATTGAAGCTTCAATTGATGCCCACCTCAAAGGCTTTAATGTAAATGATAACCTTGCCAATTTTAAACCCAAAGTTGGCGTAATTAATAACGGCACCACCTACCTTGGTGTAGGTGTAACTATTCCAATCAGATCAAGATGAAAATTCTTTTATTAGGTTACGGAAAAATGGGTCAGATGATAGAAAAACTGGCCCTAGACAGAAACCATAACATTGTTGCTAAAATTACGGTAGACAATAGACACGATTTAGACAGTCTTTCTACGGACGATATTGATGTAGCCATAGATTTCAGCCAACCTTCTGCCGCTCCTGATAATATTAAATGGTGTGTTGGTCATAAAATACCCGTGGTGGTAGGTACTACCGGTTGGGCAAGTCACAAAGCTGAAATTGATCAATATTGTAATGATAATGGAGGTACTTATTTAGTGGCTTCAAATTTTAGTATTGGGGTAAATATCTTCTTCAAGTTGAATAAATTTTTGGCCAAACTCATGAATGGGCAAACCGACTATGAAGTGAGCATGAAGGAGATTCACCACACTCATAAACTGGACTCCCCAAGTGGCACGGCCATTACTTTGGCTGAAGGCGTAATGGAAAACTTACCAAGCAAAACCAAATGGGTGAACCAAGCTTCAAACAAACCAGAAGAATTATCAATTATTTCTGAGCGTGTTGACCCTGCTCCTGGCACACATTCCATCCAATACGATTCAAGAATTGATTCCATAGAAATTACCCATACTGCGCATTCACGAGAAGGTTTTGCCATGGGTGCCCTGCTGGTAGCAGAATGGCTTCCCAACCAAAAAGGCATAAAAACCATGGAGGATTTCTTGCAGTTTTAAGCGTTTATCGAACGAACCCTCCAAGGGTTAAGACAGAAAATCGACTAATCCAACTTCAGTTCATACCTCACAATCAGTTTATAATCTCTTTCCTGAGCGTAATCGTTATTATATAAAACGTACAGAGAATTCAAGTCACTCCCTCCAATGAGCTGCCCTCTCAAATCTGTAGCACTTCTAAAGTATTCTCCCCCCGGTTGAGGAGACAATGCTACCAATTCAAAGTCTTGTTTTACCACGCTGCCATCCTTGATCAACAGGTAATAAAATTTGTAAGTTGATTTTCGTACTGTTTCCCAGTATTCGCTCTCTGAAATTCCTCCAGACTCCACTAATTGGCCCGCCTGAGTATTGGAGATTACACTGCTATACCTTATCAAAGTATAATCACCAAGCTGTACCATATCATGATAAGTTGAATTAATTAGGCTTCCACCACCTTGCCTCCAATCCAAATATCCGGGACTGCCTGAATCAACAACGGATTCATTTCCACTACTAAAATAAGCTGGCTTCAAATCAATGACATTCAAGAGACTACCATCTGCTATTGAGTACTGATGCAGTTTTTGGAATTTACTAAATAGCACACTCAATACCCCTATTCTTTTATTGAAAGCCATTCTTGGGCTTGTTCCGCCTATGGTCTCATCTGCAATTCCCTCTGGAAACCCATAATTCTGAATTGTATGATCATTAATACCATCGTCCGATCCTAACAAACCGTTCAAGTCAAAAATCCTAAAGGACTTCATATAGGGAAAAGGATTGTCTTGGTTCTGGAATGCTTTCATAGACATTGTAGTATAGCCCAAAGCGAGGTTTCCATTCTGAAAAGCACTGATATCAAACGGTATATCTAAATGAGTTCTTTGGGTATTCAAGGCTTTGCTGCGCCCCAGTAGATTTCCATCGAAGTCATAAACAAAAAATCCGATCTTAGTAAAAACCCCTATCCGATTATCATCAAGAAATAGGTTATTCTTAGCCCCTACGCCATGATTGACTGGGCCATCTCCTGTATTATTAAATTGCCCAAGAACCTCACCTGACCCATCGATAATTATGAAACCGACTTCATTACCCTTTGGCATAGCTCCATCAGGTAGCATCTCGCTGAAACCATCAGCCACATCCCCCAACAAAAAGAGGTTATTCTCAGGGTCATAATCATAAATTTTTATTGGACTTAAGACATCAATCTTAATTGAATCTTTCGGAATTAAGGTTACCTCTCCAGTTGCTTGACTGCTTTCTTTACTCCCTTCATTTGAGCAGCTACTTACATTAGACAAAACTGTCAGAGCGAATACCGCTCTCAACAAGAATAAACACTTGTTGTATTTAATTTCCATAGAGATTAAGTAGTGTTAAGAATATATATTTTTAAAGTACAAGCTCTTCTTTCCTCGAATCTGTAACGTTTGTTTTAGTAGTTAAACTAACTTACATTTAATACAACTATTAATTTAGTAGTATTAAGAATTAGTCTTTTAAAATAACCTATATAATCCGAATCATCATGAATTATAAAAAAGTATTCTTCCTGCCATTAGCTTGCATTACTATATTTTCCAGTAGTTGTAGTAATAAAAAAGAATCTAATGAAACTACGAATCAACTAAATTCAGGTGCGGTAGTTATTGATATCGAAAAAGCACTTAAAGAAGGTACTTCACAATACCTAAGTCAGTTTAGTTCTGAAATTGAATATGTTAGACTCGAAACGGTAGACGAGGGGTTCGTTGCTACTGCATACCCACGAGCCTATGTATTGGAGGATTACATTTACACTGTCGCTTTCAGGCAAATACTTCAGTTTGATAGAAAAACAGGGAAGTTTATTAAAGAATTAAGCCACTATGGTTATGATCCAGAGGCTTATCAATATACCCTTCCTTCTATGCACCCAACAACGTCTAATGAAATTTATGTTAGAACTGGTAACCGAATCAAAACTTTAAATTCAAATGGAGAAATTAAAACTATAGCTTCGGCTCCCTCAGAAGTTGAAAATGCTTTCGAAGTAGAGGACGGTTATTTTGCTGGCTATATCAAGAACATGAGTTGTACTGTCACAGAGCTAATAGTTATTTTTAATAAGAAGGGAGATGTAATAAAAAGCTTTCCTAATCACCAACAATGTGAGCCAAATCGAACTAACTCATTTTCCCTCCGCTTAAGCGAAGGCCTGTTTTTCACTAGTAAAAATGATGTCTTTTTTAAAGAAGCCTTTAACGATACAGTTTTTCAGGTAACAAAGGAGAAACTTTTACCTACCGTTATATTTAATATGGGGGAACATTCACCACCCTATGAAAAGAAAGAAATCATGGAGGACGATGATTACTTCAACATGTATTCGGTGAGTAATATTGATTTAAATGATAATTACGTGTTTTTTAGCCTCAATTATCAAGGAAAAACATATAGTGCCTACCACGACATTAAAGAGAATAAAACACACCTGGCCTATGAGAGGTATGAGCAAATATCTAGCTTTCAAGATGATTTAAATGAGTTTATACCTTTCTCTCCACAGTATATCAACGACCAAAATGAACTCGTTTACAATGTTGAAGCAGAAAAGATATACAACTGGTTTCAAGACAACCCTGATAAAATCGAATCACTACCTAAAAGCTTGCAGAAGCTAAAGGACATAGACCGAGAAGATAATCCGGTCGTAATGATTGTGAAATTAAAATAAGCCTTGGCACATCATGCCAATAAGAAACTACTTCAGAAAGAAGAGATATCGGCCATTAAAATCATAGGCATCGCAATACTAAACTAGGCTCTCTTTAAAAAAAAGCTATATTTAAATATGATTAAACACATCTCTTCTTTTGCGTTTCTTCTTTTCTCCCTAAACCTAGCCGCCCAAACCCCGCCTAAGTTCGAGAGTTTTGAGATTGATATTGATGCCACTAGAACAAACTTCTTCGATGCCATTGAACATATTGAAATTATCAGATTAGAAGAAACTGAAAAGACACTATTAGGGGAGATTGATCATTATTTCAAAACGCCTTCGGGGTTTGTCATTCCTTACATGCCTATTAGCAAACCAGCTAGGCTTATTCTTTTCGATAAGCAAGGAAACTATATCAATGAAATTAGCAAGAGTGGGCTAGGCCCAGAAGAGTACAGAAATATTAGCGATGCATGGTTTAAGGATGGCCACATAGCGCTATTTAGCGGGTGGTCAAGAAGAATTCAACATTATACGGAGTCAGGTGAATACGTTGGGTCCATTGAAGCCAGATATGACAAATCAATTAGTGGTTGGGCAATGATTCCATATCAAAAAGGCTACATATTTCACCAAATGGGCACACCTCCAAATGGTAATGAGCTCATATTTACCGATAACCTTTTGAATCTCACAGGAAAAAGTGCACCAGTTGCCAAACCTCATCCATTACCTTTCACTCAGAAAAAGGTATTCAGCTCGCTCAGAGAGTCAATTTTCTATATGAAACCGTTAAGAGATTCTGTTTTCCAAATTATGAATAGCAAAGCATACCCAAGGTTTAAATTCGATTTCGGCAATGAATGGCTTTGGTCAAATCCAAAGCACATGAAATCACCAGTCACTGCCATGAACGCCATGTCTGCCGAAGCAAAAGTATATATGGTATACCCATATATTGGTGAGTGGCGCATTTTTTTGACCTACCTTTTTTACGAAGACAAGCTTGTTCATCAGAAAAAAGGATATATAGATAGAGAAACAGGTGATTTCTTTCGCTTCGATTTACGGAAGAAAGACAAAGAAGACTATAACCTGACGTTTCTTACATGGGAAGATGACAGGCTGGTAAGTTCAATCGCTGCCTACGATTTCGAAGAGTTTATGGATAACCTTAAAAGCGACCAATGGGCAGTTAAAGGAGGCTTTGACTTGGAGGAAATATTTCAATCAGAAAACCCTGTTTTGCTCAAAATCAAATTCAAGTAAAATGAACAAGTCCTGTTTTTTCATTCTCCTGATTTTCTCTACAGCTTTAAAAGCTCAAAACCTCCCCAAGCTCGAGCGTTTTGAAATTGACATTGATGCCCCAAGAACCAATTTCTTTGATGCTATTGATCATATTGAAGTTATTCGGTTAGAAGAAAACGAAAACTCACTCATCTCTTCTTGGGATAGTTACTTCAAAACTCCGAATGGATTTGGAGTGCCGAATAAGGAAGGCACAAACTTTTATCGCTCAATAGCTTTGTTTGATGTAAAGGGCGATTACAAAAATGTGATCAGTAATTACGGTCAAGGACCTAATGAATATAGTAACATTAGCGATGCTTGGTTTAGTAAAGGTAGGATTGAACTCTACAGCGGGTGGTCTAGGCTTTTACTCAGGTATTCTGAAGATGGAGAGCATATTGAAACTTTAAAAGCTGGATATGATAAGGCAATAAATGGACAAGAAATGATTCCTTACAAAAACGGATACCTTTTTGAGCCAAGAAATCCTTCAAGTCCTAATACAGTCATTGCTTATGATGGGTTTTATATTACAGATGACAAACTAAGAATCATGAGTAAGGGAGCATTCATCAACAATCCCAAACGAGTTCCAGAAAATATTGAAGGAAATATAAGCCAGCTAGAAGAGGCTGTGTTTTACAGTAAACCATTAACGGATACCGTCTATCAGATCATTGACGGGAAAGAATACCCGCGATTCAAATTTGATTTTGGAAAGCAATGGCTATGGTCAGACCCTACAAGTAATGTATCTATGAATCGAGACATTAAAGTCATGCTTAAGGGTAACAAGGTATATAAAGTAAAGCCAGGCATAGGAAAAAATTACATAATGGTCAGCTATAATTTAAACCCTATGAGTCAACGAAAAGGCATGATTAATAGAAAGTCGGGAAAGTTCACTCGGTTTGATATGCGTAAAAACAACAAGGAGGATTATGACATCAATTTCTTAGAATGGGAAGATGGCCGCCTAGTAGGTTTCATCGCTGCCTACGATTTTGAAGAGTTTATGGATAACCTTGATAATGACCAATGGACAGTAAATGGAGGTTTTGACTTAGAAGAAATCTTTCAATCAGAAAACCCTGTGCTATTGAAAATCAAGTTTAAGAGCAAATAGTAAATCAACCCTTGGAGGGTTTTGAACCCTCCAAAGGCTTAATCATCACCACTCAATCCCATCACCTCCTTTTTCTTCCAAATAAGCATTGGCCTTGCTAAAGTGCTTGCAGCCAAAGAAACCTCTGTAAGAAGATAATGGTGAAGGATGTGGCGCTTTTAAAATTAAGTTTGATTTGTCGTCAACAAAGGAGGCTTTCTTCTGGGCATAGCTGCCCCAAAGCAAATAGACTATCCCCTGTTTTCGGGTGGCCAGTTGATGAATAACAGCATTCGTAAATTCTTCCCAGCCTTTATTTTGGTGTGAACCTGCTTGATGCGCTCGCACAGTCAAAGTTGCGTTGAGTAATAAAACGCCTTGTTGTGCCCAACGGTCTAGGGAACCATGTGGTGGAATGTCTTTGCCTAGGTCGTCTTTAATTTCCTTGAAAATATTGACCAAAGAAGGCGGAAAAGGCATTCCTTCTTTTACAGAGAAGCAAAGCCCATTGGCTTGCCCTGGGCCGTGGTATGGGTCTTGTCCCAGAATCACCACTTTTACATCGTCAAAAGCACATTGATCGAAAGCCCTGAAAATGTTATTCCCTGCCGGAAAAATGGTTTGAGTTTTATATTCCTCCTTCACAAAATCCGTCAAACGCTTGAAATACTCCTTCTCAAACTCCTCTTTTAAAACTTCTCTCCAGCTCTCCTCAATCTTAACATTCATCGAATTTTCGTTTTCTCATTAGTAATTTTAAAAGTAATCTATATCTTTAAAACTCTGAAGCGAAAGCCATAAATGATTGTAACAGCAATAACAGAAGGTGTAAAAGTAAGTGTGGAAACCCACTATCAACCGGAATACTCCAGTCCGGCACAAAATCACTTTGTGTTTACCTACCGTATTACGATTGAAAATGATGGCGAAAATACAATTAAGCTACACCGCAGACATTGGCAGATTTTCGATACCAATAACGAAATGCGCGAGGTAGAAGGTGAAGGTGTTGTGGGGCAACAGCCTGTTTTAGAACCGGGCGAAAAGCATCAATATGTGTCTGGTTGCAACCTGAGAAGCGGTATTGGCAAAATGCGTGGCATCTATTTGATGGAAAGGGTGATGGACGGAAAACAGTTTGAAGTCATCATTCCTGAGTTCACCATGATCGTTCCCTATCTCCTTAATTAATTCCCTTGCACCAAATTCTGGCTTATATAAAGTACTGGCTTTTGGCCATGAATGAACATTCGTTGCACTCGCCATTCCTCTACCCTTTCTATACTGAAGTCGTTAAAAAAGACAATAAAAAAGGTTTTGAACCCATTGAAGCCTTAAGAAAAAGCCTGCTTCAAAACGATGAAGAGGTTTTAATAGAAGATTTGGGTGCAGGTTCTCGGATCAGTAATTCCAATACGCGCAAAGTAAGTCAGATCGCTAATCACGCCTCCACTCCTGCTCGCTTTTCAAGATTGCTCAATCGAATCATCACACATTTCGATTATAAAAACATCGTGGAATTGGGTACTTCATTAGGTTTGAATGCCGCCTATATGGCTTCTGCAAAAAAGGATGTTCAACTTTTCACTTTTGAGGGAAGTGCGTCCATTGCCAGTTTAGCCAGGCAAAACTTAAGTAAGTTAAACTGCTTCAATTACCAATTGATCGAAGGGAATATTGACAACACTTTACCTCAATGGATTGAAAACGCTCCTCAAATTGATTTAGCCTACATTGATGCCAACCACAGGTACGAACCTACACTTCGATACTTCGAACTACTCTTGCCTAAAATGACAACATCAGGCATGATTATTTTAGACGATATTCATTGGTCTAAAGAAATGAACGATGCTTGGAAACTGCTCAAAAAACATCCTAAAGTCTCCCTTTCCATCGACCTATTCGAAGCAGGAATGCTCTTCCTTCAGCCTGATCTAATGAAAAAAAGCTACATCTTAGAAATCTAAGACTAAAAACATAGTTCATAGATTTTAATTCTGTAAATTCATGGATCAATTTGAATTCTAAATCCGTGAAATACATTCTAGTTGGCTTTCTATTTACCCTAATTTCCGCTTGCTCTACAAAAGAGAAAACTAAATCTGATGACGATTTACAGGTCATTTCTATCGGAGAAGTCACCAAACACATTGGTGATAATTTGATCACTGAGAGAAGTGAAGTCAAGTTAGAATTGACCGACAGTTCTACTCTTGGCCCAATTGATAAGATGATCATCTATAAAGGGAAGATTTACCTGCTTGACATTAGAGTATCCAAATCTCTCTATATTTTTAATTTAGAAGGGGAAATTCTTAGGCGAATTCATTCCATTGGTGTAGCCGAAGGACAATTCTACCTTCCCTTCGATTTTAACATCAATCAGTTTTCGGATGAAATCAACATTTTGGATGTTCGCCAACGGAGAATGCTCAACTATGATTTAGAGGGGAACTTTAAAAGCCAACATAAAGTCAATGGACAGATTTCCAACTTTGCTTCACTGAACAAAGGCAATTTTGTTTTCCATATGGATGGCAGACAGGATGATCCCACTGAGAGAAAGGAACTTTTGCAGATTGCTAACAAAAGCAATGACAGCACATTTCTAAGCGGAGTATTGGAATATGGTTCAACAGATTATGTGAAAATATTCAACAGCTTAACATTTTCAAATGAGCGCATAATCTATATGCAATCCATGCACGATAGTATATACATGGTAACAGAAAAGGAAATTAAACCCATTTACTCCATCGATTTTAATGGCCATAATATTCCGTCAGAAATCAAAGGAAAAGACCCGATGGATTTCCGTCAAGCATTAATGACTGGTGACTATTATATTGTGCAGGGCAATTTATTTGAGAGCGATAATCTACTCACTTTTTCGTGGGAGAGAACATCAAAAACTGACTCCGAGACCATTGAATACGTTTGGACTCTTTTCAACAAGAACACCGATAAAACCTTAAATTTAACAATGAATCGTTTTAAAGAAAAGTATGGTTTTGGCCCTGCTCAATTCGCTCAAAAAGGCTATTTCTATAGTGTTAATACTATAGAATCAAGGTCAGTCTCTGATACAGGAGAAGAAGAAAACCCTACAATTGTTCGGTATAAGATTAACTTTTAGAATCAGATCTTTATCATCTTCACGAAAAGCTCGTTCCCCATTCTTGGTGGAATGGAATTATAAGCTTCTTCCATAATTTCAATCTTGAAATAAGGCGAGAAAATGGACCTGTACTCTTCTTCTTTACCACCAAAAGGAGGATGCGTTGTATTGAGTGGAATCTTAAACATAAGGCCTATTAGTTTACCGCCCTCCACTAAAAGCTCTTGCATTTTAGTCACATAATCCGTTCGCATAATGGGGTTGAGCGCGCAGAAAAATGTCTGTTCAATAATCAAATCATATTGCGAGTGATGCTCGAAGAAGTTACCATGAATTAATTGCGAAGCAGGGAAATCAGGAATTCTAGATCGAAGATTCTGCAAAGGAGTTTTAGAAAGGTCAATCACCCAAACATTTTTAAACCCTTGATTCCATAAGTATTCTGCTTCATAGGCATTTCCCGCCCCGGGAATTAGAATCTTAATGTCATTATCGGTAAGCTGATCGATATAATCTTTAATAGGTGTAGAAACATGGCCTATATCCCAGCCCACCTGATTATTCTCATACCTTTGTGTCCAATAATTCTCATTTAAAGATTCAATCATGCCAGTCGTTTTTAATGGGTTGGCATATTTAAAAAAGATTTAAGTAATTCGCCCAATATTTAACCGAAAAGGCGTTTAAAATTTATTAACAGAGGTTCAGCGGAATGAGTGAAGTAGCAAAGAAGAAAGGCGGAAGCCCAGATAAGATTAGAATTATATTAATTGTGGCCCTCATTGTTATTGTAGCTGGGGCGGGCTTCAAAATTTACTCTGATAACGAAAGCAAAAACGCACTTCAAGCTGAATTTGAGGCTACAAAAATCACACTTACCACTAAATTAGATAGTATTAGCGGTCAACTTAGCAACCGTATTTCTGAAATAGCCAAGTTGGGTGGAAATATAGATTCCTTGGTAACCTTAAAAGACTCTATCACTGCACAACGTGATCAGCTGCAACGAACAAGAGTAGCCAATAAAGCCATTATTCAACGCTTGGACAGAAAAGTGGGAGGTTACGAAGAATTACTCTTAGCCAAAGATGACGAGATCGCAGCGTTGAAAGTAATCAATACCAAATTGGTAGAAGAGAACATTGATTTAAAAACCGAGAAAAACGAATTGAACAATACGATTCGTAAAGCCACCGAAACGCAACAAGAGCTAAAACAGCAGATTTCTTTGGCAGCCAAACTTAAGGCAGAAAACGTAAAAGTTTTCAATATAAATTCTAGGGGAAAAGAGCGAGAAGGTGATTTCAGAGGTCGTCAGGCTGAGAAAATCAAGGTAACTTTCAATCTAGCAGACAACCCTGTTGCACCAGTTGCAGGCCATAAAATCATGATTCAGTTGGTTGACCCTGCTGGCAATGTAGTTTTTGATATCGCTAAAGGTTCTGGTTCATTTACTGTAGATGGACGTGAACAAACATTTACAGCGCGTCAGGAAATTCTTTTCGATAACTCAAAGCAAGAATTGACCTTCGTTTACGACAAAGGTTCTGAATTTGATGAAGGCGAGTACAAAGTCATCATTCTTTCTGATACTTACGAAATAGGCAGAACTACTTTTAATGTAAGGTAGAACCCTGAACCTGATTCTACACTTAGACAAACCCTCCAAAAGTTGGGGCAATTATATTATCAGTAGTAAATAATTAATCTAAAGCGAAAAAGAGAACTTCTGGAGGGTTCTGCTAATGGCAGAATACTCAATAAATTGCCTAAACTATTTTATTAATTGGGTTCAGGTTAGAAGGTATCTCAAAGTCAGTTTCAAAAACCATTACTGCATTTCCTTTTAGAATTACGCGATTCCCTTTTAATTCCGTTTGCATTTCGCCTGTTCTGGCAGAAGCTTGAAAAGCCTTAAAATTGGTCTTTCCAGTTTTATCAGCCCAGTAAGGTGTTAGAATGGTGTGCATAAAACCAGTTACAGGGTCCTCTTTAATTCCCAAATTGGGTGCAAAATAGCGGCTTACAAAATCGTAGTTCTCCCCTTTCGATAAGGCAGAAACAATTACCCCATTTTGGGCTTGTTTAGCGATAACGGCATCATCAGGATTGGCTGACAGCACAGCTTCCTCCGATTCAAAGATCAGAATTAACTCAGCAGGGTAGTTAAGCACTTCTTTAATAGGAAAACCAAAAGCACTTTCGAGTTCAATTTTATCAAAGCCTTCGGCAGTAGTGGCATAATTTGCAGGAAAATCCATGATAATTAAACCGTTTGAATCTAAAGAAGTAAACAACGAACCGCTTAAAGTTTTAAACTCAATGGTTTTGTCTTTTGGCCAGTGGCCGCCTTGCCAAAGCGCAAAAGCCGAAGCCAATGTTGCATGGCCGCAAAGAGGAACTTCGGTAGCTGGTGTAAACCATCGTAAATCGCAATAACCTTCATTTATTTTGACAAAAGCAGTTTCAGATAAATTCATCTCTACCGCTATCTTTTGCATCATTTCATCTGAAATCGGTTCACTCAAAATGGCCACAGCTGCTGGATTACCTTTAAAAACCTCTTTGGTAAAAGAATCTACTTGATAAATTTTCATACAACTTTCTGCTTTCTTTGCTTATATACTACATTCAAAACTACGCCTATCATCACCAAAGTCATTCCCAAATAGGTCAGAAGGTTGAAAGTTTCTTCGAACAAAACATAGCCAAAACCTAAGGCATAAATAATTCCGATAAAGTTAAGGTTGGCTACCTTAGAAAGTTCTTCCGACTGATAAGATTTAGTCATAAAATACTGTGCTAATTGAGTAAGCACACCAATGGCCAAAAGTACCACCCACTCAATCCCTACTGGCCAAACCCAGTGGAATGCGGAGTAAATTCCAACAATAGGAAGCGTAACCAGTGGAAAGTAAAATATGATTACCAAAGGGTGTTCCGAAGTTTTCAGCTTCCGAATCATATTATAGGCAATTCCCGAAAAGAAGGCCGCCCCTACGCCTAGCAAAGCCATTTCTGGCGAAACTCGCGCATCAAAGCCTTTAATCATTAGAATTCCCGCAAAAGAAAGCCCAAAGAAAATCCATTGTACCCAAGCCACTTTTTCTTTTACAATCCACATTCCTAGAATCGCAGTGAAAATTGGCCCCAGAAACATTAAAGTAACTGCACTTGCTAAGGGAGTTTCCTGAAGCGTAGTGAAAAACATCATTAGTGCAAGAGCTCCAGCCAAGCCTCTAAACAGGAGTATTTTCTTGTTGTTTCCAAAAAGAGGAACCTTCTGTGATTTTAATGCGATACCCGACATTAAAAACGAAACAATTGAGCGAAACAAAATGATTTCAATTGCAGGTATATTTGGCACGTATTTAATGAGCACATTCATTACTGCAAAAATGAATGTTGACAAGAGCATGTATTTTACCCCTTTTGAAACCATGCTCGAAGTTGCGATATTCCCATCCGAAAAAATAATTACTCAAACATAAAGCATGGCATTAAAAATTGGTTCAAAAGCACCCGAAATAAAATTAAAAAGTACCACAGGACAAGTATTCGATTTAGCGGTAGACCTTAAAGGCAAGCCCTGTATCATTTATTTCTACCCAAAAGATTTCACCCCAGGCTGTACAGAAGAAGCGTGCACCTTTCGCGATGCCTTTTCAGACTTTATAGGCTTAGATGTTACAGTCATTGGAATAAGTAAAGACAGTATCACCAGTCATCAGAAATTTAAAGAAGAACATAATCTCCCTTTCGAGTTACTTTCTGACCCAAAGGGGGAAGTTTGTAAATCATACGATGCACTTATTCCATTGATCAAAATTCCAAAGCGGATTACCTACCTTTTAGATGCTGAACATAAGGTTGCTGCAGTGTATCAAGATATGTTTGGAGCAAAAAAGCATATTGAAATCATGCTTGAAAAGATGAAATCTGCCAATACATAGCTTTTTTTTGCGTTTGAATTATATCTTTATGGTTCTAAGCCTAAATCAAATTTTTAAAGAATGACTAAATCACGCTTTTTGTTATTGCTTTTTGTTATTGTTTCAAAGAGCATCATGGGTCAACAGTACACCACTACAGGCGATTTTGATAGAATTTCGAAAGTCACTTTTGGCTTTGGCTTAAACACCTATTTTGGAGAGTTAAGTGCTTTAGCCACCGACACTAAAGTAAAAATGGGTTTAAGTACTTCACTCGCTTACGAACACCTTTTCACTGACAACATTGCGCTTCGCGGAAGTTTATCGGTATACTCAATTAAAGGAGCCGACTCTCTTTCTGTTGAAACAGCGAGAGTTCGAAGAAACTTATCTTTTAAAGCCACTAACATAGAGTTTACGGCTCAGGCTTTATATTATGCTTTTCGCCACCCCCATACAGGCTATAAAGACAGGGCTTTTGTGAATCCTTATTTTCATTTGGGTTTAGGGGTAACCACAAACAAACCCAAAGCTACTTTAGCCGGAACCGACTACGAATTACGTCCAATGAGACTAGAAGGCGTTGAGTATGGTACTTTGGCGCTGATAGTCCCAATAGGTGTCGGGGTAAATATATTCATCAATAGAAATATGGACCTGCAATTAGAAATGCAGTACACAGCCGCTTTGACAAAGTATCTAGATGATGTGAGTGCAAATTATAGAGATCCATCTTCTTTTGCTGACCCAATCGCTTCACAGCTATCTGACAGAAGAGTAGAGTTAGGTTTTGATCCAGCCGCAGCGGGCGATGCACGCGGGGAAGGTACGAATGATGCCTATTTAAGATTTGGATTCAGACTAGGATATTATCTACCGGGTTCATTATACGGTAAATCTTCTATTCGTTGTAAAGTGGTGAAGAAGACCAGATAAAACTGAACTCAGCTTTAAATACACTAAGAACCTTCCAAAAGGACATTCTATTTTCTAAAACAAAAATGAGTACTGCTGAATAATGAAAACAAATACTTTGATGGCTAACTGATAACAAAGCACAGCTCAAGTCATGGTTGAAATTATCAAATTCGGGGAAGATAAATATCTACTCACTAACAATTACCCCATCTCTAATTTCAATCTTTCGATCAGTCATTGATGCTAGGGATTGATTGTGCGTTACAATCACAAAAGTTTGGTTAAGTTCATCTCTAAGGTCGAAAAATAAGCGATGCAACTCTTCAGCTGTTTTCGAATCTAAATTACCGCTGGGTTCATCAGCAAAAACAAGGCTCGGGTCATTAATCAAGGACCTGGCTACTGCTACACGTTGCTGCTCACCACCAGAAAGTTCAGAAGGTTTATGATCTTTTCGGGACAATAGACCAAGTTTAGTTAAAAGCTTTTCACCCTTTTTAAAAACTTCCTTTTCATTAGAATTAGAAAATAATGCTGGCAAACACACATTTTCCAATGCTGTAAATTCAGGCAACAGATTGTGGAATTGAAAAATGAAACCTATTTCCTTATTCCTGAAACTGGCCAATTGTTTAGGATTCATTTCACCGACAGATTTTCCGTTGATCATTATTTTACCAGTATCTGCTAAATCTAAAGTTCCTAAAATATGAAGCAAGGTGCTTTTTCCAGCCCCTGATTCTCCTACAATCGACAGCAACTCTCCTTTTTGAACAGTCAGGTGAATGCCCTTGAGCACTTCTAAATCACCATATGACTTCCTTACACTTTCTGCCTTTAAAATCTCCATAGCTACTTATGAAACCAAACATAGTAAAATCATACGAATGATCATGTACAACTAAAAAGAACGCCACCTATTTTCCTTGTTATATTAAGGTCAAAGGTGTAGTTTCGTGCAAAAATTTTGACACATGAATATCCACGAATATCAAGCAAAAGAACTACTAAAAAAACATGGAGTAAAAATTCAGGAAGGCATTGTTGCTTCAACAGCTGACGAGGCGTTGGAAGCGGCAAAAAAACTGAATGCTGAAACAGGAACATCTTGGTACGTAGTAAAAGCTCAAATCCATGCTGGTGGTCGTGGAAAAGGCACTGTAAACGAAACCGGATCACGAGGTGTAGTTTTAGCAAAAAGTTTAGATGAAGTACCTACCAAAGCAGGAGCTATTTTAGATGGCACTCTTGTAACTCATCAAACTGGGCCTGAAGGAAAGAAAGTCAACAAAGTACTTATTGCACAAGATGTGTACTATCCTGGCGATTCAGAGCCTAAGGAATACTACATGGGTATCTTATTAGATAGAGCAAAAGGCTGCAATGTAATCATGGCCTCTACCGAAGGTGGAATGGACATTGAAGAAGTTGCAGAAAACAGTCCAGAGAAAATTATTAAAGAATGGATTGATCCAAAAGTAGGTCTTCAAGGTTTCCAAGCTAGAAAAGTAGCTTTCAAACTAGGCTTAGAAGGAAATGCATTTAAGGAAATGGTTAAATTCATTTTCTCACTATACAAAGCATATGAGAGTTCTGATTCTTCAATGTTTGAAATTAATCCAGTTTTAAAAACCTCTGATAACAAGATTCTTGCTGTTGACGCAAAGGTAAACTTAGACGACAATGCTTTAATGCGTCACCCAGACCTATTGGCATTGAGAGATGTTACTGAAGAAGATCCAGCAGAAGTAGAAGCAGGAAAGTTTGGTTTAAGCTATGTTAAACTAGATGGTAATGTAGGCTGTATGGTAAACGGAGCTGGTTTGGCCATGGCTACTATGGATATTATCAAGTTATCAGGTGGAGAGCCTGCGAACTTTTTAGATGTTGGAGGATCGGCTAATGCAGAAACTGTAGAAGCAGGTTTCAGAATTATTCTTCAAGACCCTAATGTTAAAGCCATATTAATCAACATATTTGGAGGTATCGTTCGTTGCGACAGAGTGGCCAATGGAGTTGTAGAAGCTTATAAGAAAATTGGAAATATTAATATCCCAATCATCGTTCGTTTGCAAGGAACAAATGCTGAAGAAGGAGCTAAAATCATTGACGAAAGTGGTTTAGCCGTTCATTCTGCTATTCTTTTAAAAGACGCAGCAACTAAAGTTCAAGAAGTTTTAGCTTAAAAAGCTAGGCATCCGTAGCTCAACTGGATAGAGTACCAGATTTCGGCTCTGGGGGTTGAGGGTTCGACTCCTTCCGGGTGCACTTAAAAATCCTTCGGTATTTTACCGAAGGATTTTCTATTTATAAGAATATTACCTAGTTTTGTACAGCCTCACCGAAGTACGTTTAGTGTAACCACCACTTATTTAGTTAAATGTTTTTCAGTATATAGATTTACACACTTGTGTATTCGGAATGAAAAAAACGATATTTCTTCTTCTATTTATTTTCGTTGTGGTTGATTCTGTCAACGCTCAAAGCTTCTATTCTAGAAGACGAGACAGAAGCATGATGTTCTCTTTTGGTTTAGGCGCGTCCACCTATCATGGTGACTTACATGATGTACTATACGATGGATTTACAGCAAGACCTAATTTTGGTCTAGGATTACGTAAAAAATTTGGTTCGCAATTGAGTGTGAGGGTTGACTTAAACTGGTATCAAATTGCTGGTGCCGACTCACTTAATCAAGAAATCAAACAAAGAGATAATAGATTTGGTGGTACTGATACTCGAAGAAAGAGAAATTTATCTTTTAGATCAAACAATCTTGAGTTATCGGCCATGTTTGTTTTCAACCTGATACCAGTTAACAACTCCTATACTAGACGTCCTTTGATTAACCCTTATATTTATGCTGGACTTGGACTAAGCTCCAACAATCCCAAAGCATTATACGAAGGGAACTGGGTACCCTTAAGACCATTACAAACTGAATTAACACCGTATTCTGGAAGAATTATGGTAGTTCCTATTGGCATTGGAGTAAGATTAAAAGCCAATGATGCGATAGATATTCTTTTGGAAGCAGGTTATAGACACACCTTTACTGATTATTTGGATGACATTAGTAAAGATCATGTAGATAGAAGTGAGTTTGACGTTCTATTTGGTGAAAACACAGAAAAAGCAGCTTTAGCGAAAGCCTTATCTGATAGAAGTGCTGAAGGTGGATTTTCCGTAAGTTTACCAGGAGATGATAGAGGAAACCCGTTAAAGAACGATGCTTATTATATTTTTCAAATCAGACTAGAAATGTATTTACCAGATAATTTCTTATCACAACTCTTCTCTCCTTCTAGAAAGAAACCTAAGTTTAGATAATCATCTACATATAAAGTAGACATAATAAAAGGGGCTGAATTCATATGAATTCAGCCCCTTTCATGTTGAAAATTAATATTTAAATAAACTCCTTCTTCTTGTCCCTCTCACCAAAAAGGAGAATCAACGATCAAGCATTGTGAATTTAGATTCCTTGCTTCTATACTCTTGAATAAGAGACTTTAATACCTTCACCATTTTCATATCTATATCATCACCACTGCTAGGTGACGAATAAATTAGACCTTCTAAATCGGAGTAGTGTGATTTAACCTTAGAAAAGTCAAGAGACCTTACTTTGGCGATCATTATTTTGGGATGATGGGTACTCATCGTATTCTCTTTGTCATCTAAGAGCTCTTCATACAGCTTTTCACCAGGCCTTAATCCGGAAAAAACGATATCAATATCTTTTCCTTCTTTTAACCCTGAGAGCTGAATCATCCTTTTTGCTAAGTCAACAATTTTTATTGACTTACCCATGTCAAAAACGAAAATTTCACCACCATTACCCATTACCCCAGCCTCCAACACGAGACTACAAGCTTCAGGTATTGTCATGAAATATCGTGTGATGTCGGGATGAGTTACGGTAATTGGCCCGCCTTTTTGGATCTGTTTTTTGAAAATAGGAATAACCGAACCATTGGAGCCTAACACATTACCAAACCTTGTAGTTATAAATCGTGTAGGACTATCCGCCTCAATCTCAGAAAGAAGGTTATTCAAGGATTGCACATATATTTCAGCAGCTCGCTTAGTAGCCCCCATTACACTTGTAGGGTTTACCGCCTTGTCTGTAGAAATCATCACAAACTTTCGGACGTCATATTCCACTGATAAATCGGCCAAATTTCTAGTGCCCAACAAATTACATTCAATCGCCTCTGGAACATTAATTTCCATCATAGGCACATGTTTATAAGCTGCTGCATGAAATACGAACTCAGGCTTATACTGACTAAACAACCGCCTAACGCGCTCTCGATTGGTAACATCAGCCACATAGCAAACGAGCGATTCACCCAATGACCTTAACTCTCTAATCTCATTTTCAATTTCAAAAAGTCCAGACTCAGACTGATCTAATAAAATAAGCTTAGCGGGGTTATATCGAACAATTTGTCTAACCAGTTCTGAACCAATAGAACCTGCCGCACCAGTAATCAAAATACTTCTTCCCGATAATTCCTGATTTACAAATTTGTTTTTTAGACTAATCGGGTTTCTTCCTAGAAGGTCTTCAATCTTCACTTCATGAATTTGATCAATACCAAACTCTCCTCCTATCCATTGATCTGCTGAAGGAACAGTTGACACTTTAATTCCAAATTCTAAGCATTGATCTACAAGTTCATTTTTCCTGTCTAGCGACATACTTGTAGTAGCAATGATTAATTCGCTAGGGTTATTTTTAATCACTACCTTTTTAAAATCGTTTCGTGCAGAGTAAATACGTACACCACTCAATACATTACCAATCTTTCTTGGGTTATCCTCCAAAAAACCAATGACCTTAACATTAGTTGAAGTATCATTATCTAACAATTGTTTGGTAATCATACCCGACTGGCCAGCACCAAAAATAATAATCTTCTTACTGACCTTAGGAATCGTTCTGTAAAATGAAAAGAGCTCCTTTACTAGAAGTCGATAACTCGTGAGCGCCACAACGGATACAAAAAATGCAATTGCCGCAATGGAATATGGAATGGCATTTTCCGAAATGGAGTTAATTCCTAATGCTATAACCAAGGTTAATAAACTGGCATAAAGCACTCTCAAGGTATCTTGAATACCTGTATATCGAATGATGCCTGCAAAGCTCCTAGTGACTAGAGAACTAATTAGACCAGCAAGGGTGAAAATAATTATGCCCTGTAAAAAATTATAGGCATAAAGGTTTTCAACATTAAAGTTCAGACGAAGTAAATACCCCACTAAGGCAGACAGTGAATAAATGACTAAGTCAATTAAAACAATTATCCACCTAGGTAGAACGTTTAATGTGCTAATGCTTCTTTTCATGATTTAGCAATGAAGCCTTTAATTGCTACTACTACTCTTTCTAATTCTACTGTAGTTAGGTTCGAACCTGAAGGAAGACACAAGCCCTTAGTAAATAACTCATCACTGACTCCATTGCCGTAATAAACACAATCTTTATAAAGTGGTTGTAAATGCATTGGTTTCCAAAGTGGTCTAGTTTCTATATTACTCTTCCATAACTCAAGCCTTACGTCTTCACGGTCTACTCCAAGTAGCTCTGGTTCAATTTTGACTGAAGTTAACCAATAATTAGAGAAATCATTAGCACTCATTTCAGATTGAAAATTAAGGCCTTCAAAACTTAAATGTTCTCTATAAAATGCATTAACCGCACGTCTCTTCGATACATGACTATCTAATACTTCTAACTGCCCTCGTCCTACACCTGCCAAAATATTCGACATTCTGTAATTATAGCCCAATTCGGTGTGTTCATAATGTGGGGCTTCATCACGAGCCTGAGTAGCCAAAAAGCGAGATTTATCAATCCATTGGGTATTATTGCTCACTAAAGCCCCACCACCGGAAGTAGTAATTATCTTATTCCCATTGAAAGATAAAATACCCATATCACCAAAAGTTCCTGCCTTTCTTCCATCAATAGTTGAACCTAGTGCCTCAGCGGCATCTTCAATTAAAGGGATTTCATAACGACTACAAACCTCTACAATTTGCTTCATTTTAGCAGGCATTCCGTAGAGGTGAACCATAATCACCGCTTTGGGTCTTTTCCCTTTTTTTATTCTATCTAGGATTGCTTCTTCGAGTAATACAGGGTCAAGATTCCAAGTGTCATATTCGCTATCCACTAAAACAGGGGTAGCTCCTAAGTAAAGTATTGGGTTTGTGGTTCCGCAAAAAGTAAAACTTTGAGCAATTACTTCATCTCCGGATTTAACTCCTAAAAGTATTAGCGCCAAATGGATGGCTGCAGTTCCGCTTGAAAGAGCGGCCACGTGATTAATCCCTAAATATTCTCCTAATTCTTTCTCAAAGTGATCGACATTAGGCCCCAATGGAGCAATCCAATTGGTATCAAAGGCCTCCTTTACGTATTTCAGCTCATTGCCTCCCATATCAGGAGAAGAGAGCCAGATTCTATCTTCAGTCATTTGTGTATTTGATTATTTTTCCAGGACTCCCAACAACTACTGCAAAATCTGGTATATCTCTTATTACCACAGCCCCTGCCCCTATAACAGCCCATTTTCCAATTTTGATATTAGGACTAACCACAGCACCAGCACCTATTTGAGTTCCCTCTCCTACATGAACAGTTCCACAAAGCGTGGCATTGGGGCTAATATGTACATAATCTTCGATTACGCAATCATGATCAATTGATGAGGAGGTGTTTATAATTACGTGTTTACCCACTTGTGTATCTCTATTAATAACCACACCAGCCATAATCACCGTGCCCTCTTTTACATTTACGGTTGAGTCTAAAACAGATTGAGGGTGGATGCCTATAACGAAGTTACAAGGGAGGTGTTCCGCCAATTTCTTTCGAATAGCATTAGAACCTATACTCAGTATAGCCTGCTGGTTTGTAAAGTCAAAGTCTGCATCATGCTCTACTTTGTAACCACATAACTGCTTTATATTGGGGTTGGCGTCTACCAAACATTTTATCTTTCGATTATTTCTTTCAAGAATATCGAGTATCACCTTAGCATGACCTGAAGCCCCTATCAGAATCATATGTTACCTTTAAACTTCTCCATTGTCACAGTTCCTTCACCGCTGATGCCTTCTGAGACCAGCACTTTTTTAATTGTCAAAAATAGAATTTTTAGGTCTAGCTTAAAAGATAAGTGGTCTACATACCAAACGTCCATTTCGAACTTACTTTTCCAGTCTACCGTATTTCTTCCATTTACTTGAGCCCATCCAGTAATTCCCGGTCGAATATCATGTCTACGTTGTTGTTCTTTAGAATACAAAGGTAAATACTCTACTAAAAGTGGTCGAGGACCAATAAGCGACATGTCTCCTTTGAGGACATTGATCATTTGTGGTAGTTCATCAATTGAAAATTTTCTCACAAATGCACCTATGCTGGTCAATCTCTGCTCATCAGGGAGCAAACTTCCGTGGGCATCCCTTTTATCATTCATCGTTTTAAATTTGACAATTCTAAAGATTTCCTCATTCTTGCCTGGTCTTGACTGAAAGAAAAAGGGTTTACCCCCATTTGCAAAAAAGAGAGCAATTGTGGTTAAAAACATTATCGGGCTTGCTAAAATAAGTACAAGCAGTGACACCGTGAAATCAAAAATTCGCTTGAAATGGTTAGCGTACATGTTTAGATATTTGCTCAAGGTACTCTGAATGTAAGGCTTCCCAAAGTGATTTTTGATCATATCGATTTATAATCATATCCCTTGCGTTACGCTTTAAGTTATCCATTAACGACTGATCCGTTAACAGTCGCAATATGGCTGAACTTATTGCTTCAGTGTCTTTTGGAGGAACAATCAATCCATTTTTTTCATGCAATACAATCTCATTGCATCCATTGATATTGGTGACGATAGAAGGTAAACCCATTGCCCCAGCCTGCAGTGGAACATTAGGAAATCCCTCTCTATAACTAGGAAAAACCAAGAAGTCACTAGCTAACAAATATGGGCGAACATCAGCCTGAAAACCAACTGAATGTATTCTTGTGTTGGTCATTATTTCATTCATTACACTAAGTTCTAAGGGATCTAATTCGGGCTCAAACGGCCCCACCAATATTAAATCAAGATTATCGAACTCTTTGAAAGCGTTAATCAACTCATTGATCCCTTTGTCTCCTGTTACTCTTCCCACAAATACTCCCACATGTTGACTACGTGAAATCCCAAGTTCGAGCCTTAGTTCCTCCGCTCTCTCGACTAATGTAGGATTCGATTGAAAGTATTCGCAATTAATCCCATTGCTGCTGCCATTCCCTATTACTTTAATCTTTTTCTCGTTGGAATAAATATTTTTAAGAATAAAATCTTTTTGTGCAAAAGAGTTTGGATACACCTTGGTTGCACAACTGTAAGTGAGATGTTCGACCCAAACCAAAATCTTTCTTTTGAAGCCTCTTGCTTCCATCAAAGGAAGTCCTGCCACAGTATGCATCCGAACTGGTACTCTACAAAACCATGCCGCCATCATCCCTATTAAACCAGCTTTGGGTGTGTGGGTATGAACAATATCAAAGGTATTTCTTCTCAAGAACCGGATCAATTGGAGTAAGGTCCTAAGGTCTTGTATAGGAGATATTTCTCTACTTAAGGGGAACTCGTTATGAATTACTTTCTCTTGTTGAATAATGGCGCATATTTCAGGACCTTGTGAAGAACCCACCTCAACATGAAACCCTTTACTTTGAAAATAAGCAAACTGACCTTTCAAAAGAAGGGACAAGGACATTGGAATGGTAGTAAGTCTTAAGATTTTCAGAGATTGTTTATTCTGATTTACCATGAATCCAACTAAGAAGCACTTTGACTTAATAACTCCGACTTCTTAAACACAGCAAGCTTCTTCTCCATTCCCTTCTTTTTTAACAAGTACATTTTCAACATCTCAACCTTATTCCGCTCTGCTCGAATAATTGGAAACATCATTAATGCTACCCAAAATATGGTAAACCGCAGTCCCATATGGGTTACCCCATAGGCGAAAAGTGGCAACGAATACACTAGATAAAACCATGGAAGCTTTTTAAGTAGGGAATAAACAAAAAGCAAAAACAATAGAGTGCCAGGTATCCCATAACAGAAAATAATTGTCCCAAACGATGAATGAATTTCATGATTGGTTATAAATGTATCAAACCGATTATATCCCCCTTCTCCCGCACCAAAAACTAAATATTCGGGGTGGTTGGTGATCCTGTCATATCCCCGATATTCCCATTCCGTAATTTCATCTGGTCTATTCTCTTCATTTACGTTTCTAGCATCTAAATTTTCTTGGAATCTCTTACCAAATTCAGATTGAGTCACACCTAAAAAGCCTAGACCTCCGACCACGATTATGGCAAATATATTTCTGACAGAAAATATTTTATTGGCTATCAAGTAAGCTCCAAAAAGAATAATCATTGAGCCTAAAGCCGCTTTTGAAACACTCACTAGTGCTAAGTAACTAAATACAAAAAAGCTTAAGTAAACTATTAGTCGTGGTAATTTGATCATGGTCTCCAATACCAATACAATAGCCAAAGCACTCAATGAATAATATCCCAATTGGTTTGGGTTGGTGAAAAACATTGCCCCACGAATACCTTCACTATTGGTTTGAAGTGCATAAGAAAGCACAATCTGAAGAATACCGGCAAAAACACAAGCATAGGCGGTAGTATAAATAAATTGCTTCCCATATTGCCTATACAACGATAGCGCAAAGCCCATTACCATTAAGTTATAAAAGTAAAATGCACTATAGACATACCAAGCCAATCCATTATTGCTCTCCCCCAACAGAGCAAAATGAACACCTAAATTAACAATGCTTAAATAAATGCAAAACTTCAAAAAGCCTTTAAACACGGGTTGGTTTACTTCACTTATTTTAAAATGCTGCCCCAATACATACAAGCCAATCACAACAACTATCACAATATCGGAGGGTTGTGCACTCCCCGCTGGGAGAAAATAAAAAGGAAAGGCAATCAAGTAAATAGCCCATGCCTTTAACCAACCTTTTGCTCCTAATGTATGTTTGAAAATAGCTAACATTATTCTGTTAAAACGGAAGTGATCTTTTGGGCTGCATTCCCTATTGCAATGTGTTCATAAAAATAGGAAATTTCCGCTTGTCCTCCGAAAAGAACGGACAAATCGAAATCTCCTTCTATCGGGATTTTCAAAACATCAGCGCTTTCATGATAATCAAAAACGTATCCATAGTTAGGGATTTCTAATTGCGCAATTTTTCTTTTGGCTCCTAAAAGCTCTAATCCTACAGTAGATGCCATAATTACTCCCGCATCCACCTCTAAAATGGCTTCTACAATGGATTTTGGTAATTCAATTGCAGGAAAATACTTATTGGCAACGGCTAGATACTCTTGAATATCTTCCCGTGGGTGACATTTAATACCTAACTGAATATTCATACGCTTTAATTGCGGAGCAGCCCGCATCACAAATTGCTCTAATAACTCTAGCTTAGCTTGAGGGCTACAAAAACCTTGATCATCAATGGGATTGGTAAAGATTCCCAAAACTTTTTGATTACCATCTCTTATTAAACGCGGTTCGATATCTGCTAGAAATTTATTAAACCTTGGCGACCCTGTAACGACTACCTCAGTGCCTTGAGTTGCAATGGGTCGAAAATGTTTGGCGGAGCGTTCGCCCCAAGTCATCACTTTTACGGCTCCGTTCCCCCCATATTTCACCTCAGCTTCGTTGGGTAAAGGAAACCTAATTCCTTCTTGCATCAAATAAAAAGGAATTGATTTACCCTTAAGCCATTTACATATTCTATCTCCTGGAAAAGCAGCATCATTCAGTAGCAGTACCTTATCAACACCAGAAAGTGATTTTTTAATGAAAGGCTTAACTTTCCAAAACCAAAAAATCATCCTCACTACGGTTCTAACTACCGAATCACTATTACCCAATGCTTTCTTACCCGAACTCGGCTTCAGATTTTGAGGCAAACTACCAAATTTAACATATTCGATTCCTTCACTTTTAAGGATATCTTCTGGACTCGCCATTCTTCTAAGCTCACAAAGCGAAACATAAGTTACCTGATGCCCTTTTGCTTTAATCAGTTTTGCAGCATCAATTGTGAGTTCCAAATGGTGATTTGGATTGGTGATAAGTATGGCTAGTTTCATTCGTCTAGAAAATCAAAATATGACTGCACTCCATTCTCTTCTGTATATGATTGTACTGCATTTGGTGCAGCTATAGAAAACTTGAGCCTCAAATCATGTTTTTCTAATAAGTGGAGAATCCTTTCGCTCATGGCAGTATCGTCTTCCACATCAACCAAACACCCATTTTCACCATCAATAATTAGCTCATTGGGTCCGGTTGGGCAATCTGTAGAAACACAGGCGGCACCGCAGGCTAGCGCTTGTACTAGCGTTCCAGGCATTCCTTCATGACGAGAGCTAAGTACATAAATATCAGCAGTAGCCATATATTTAAAAGGATTCTTATCGAAACCTGCGAAACACACCTTATCGTCTAATTGCATTTCTGAAACCATAGCACGATAATGATTTTCCAACGGCCCCTTGCCCAAAATAAATAGGCCAACCTTTTTATTTACTTGAGTCACCTTTTGAAATGCTTTCAGAAGTGTGTCGTAATCCTTCTGCCACTCAAAACGACCTGTTGCTAATATGGTTTGGTCAAATTGATTAAAGAATGGATGATCTACTTTTTCTCTAGCACCATCTAACAATGCCTTATTTACAATTGGATTATGTACTACTCGAGTGCGTGATGATGGTACGCCAAGAATATCCTTACATTCAATAGCCACACCCTTTGATACCGCAGTCACCCATGTTGCTTTTTTATAAAGAAAGGCCTTAATAAAAATCATCAACCTCCTTTTAGCCTTGCTTTTTTTAGGAGGAAAAAGAATATTTCTTTCCGAAACCACAGTGATTCCTTTGTATCCACTGAGCCAAGCAGCTAACATCATCGGCATTGAAGCGCCTCCACAAGTAGAGTAAACTACATCATAATCACTTTCTGAAATCAACTTTTTCAGTGGCTTCCACATGGGCCAAAGTGAACTACATTTAAGGTCGAAAAGCCGCACATCGCTGGGAAGCTGATCTATGAACTCTCCTTCTGCCCGCATCAAGGCTAAATCACATTGAAACTTTTCTCTATCAAAGGCTTGCAGCAGGTTTACCGTTACTCTATCGGCTCCGCCATAGCCCAAAGTGGGGCGCACAAAAAGTATCTTCAATCGTTTTGACATGCGTAATTATTGAATTTTAGAGAAATCATTAGCTCCATACTTGTAGGTAACTTTCTCCCAATAATCAGAAAGTTCTGGCGTTAATCGAGCAAAGAAATCCATCTGGGTTTGTTCTGCGGCTTGATGATCGGTGCTGGCATCACCAAAAAAGAGGCAATCTTCAGCATTCAACTGTTTTCTTTGCATCACCTCTTTAGCTATTTCAGCTTTCTTTCTTGGGCTTCCATATACCTCGTCAAAGAACGGGCTTAGTTTGCGATCGATCACAATGCTTCTTAACTCTTCTTGTGGGGTGCCAGAAGCCACCACACAATAGATATTTTGTTGCCTAATAAAGGTGATCATTTCTCTAAATCCGGGAACAAAGGGTGCTGACAATACTTTAGCTTTTACTAATTCAGAGAAACGTTTACCCAGCTCCTCTCCCATTTCTTGGGTATGTTCTTGATTTAAAAGATTTTCGGAAATCCATTTGAATTTTTCATACCTAGCCACGCCCTGATGGGCCAAATGATGTGCTTTCACTTGTTCTTCAAACCCTGTGCCTGTATAAAGCTCTACAAAAGCATCGGTCTTTATATTCCCTGACTCTAACACAACTCCGTCAAAATCGAAGAACATGCATTTGTATTTTGCTAAATCAGTATGTGAGATTGGTTTTTGAATCATTTTTGGTTTTGTTTCTTATTCTTATTTGACCTCACTTCACCGTCATTCTGAAGAAGTTTGAATGGCGATAGACATTCAAGCGCCTGAAAGAATCTGTCCGTCTCTGGTGCTGGCTCTTCGAACTAACAGACGCTCGCGGTTTCGTTTTTTCAAACTTCACCTCAGCGTGACGGTTATTTTTAGCGTAATTCTGAATTTCCTCCTGAGTGACAACGATGTAACTAAAAGAGGACGAGACATATTGTGAAATTTAGATCCTTCGTACCTCAGGAAAGGAAAACATGCTGTTTACTGCTAAACCATCATCGACTGGACATCAAGGAAGTGCGTGTTAACAGTTCAAAGTTAAATCTTAGATAAAGGTCTTTGTATGCAGGCTCTTTTTCCATCCTGAGTGATACCGCGTTCGCACAAGCTTAAGCGGATGAGAAGCGAAGGATCTAAAATAGCCAAACGTAAATTAAAATTCAGATCCTTTGTACCTCAGGAAAAGAAAACATACTGTTTACTGCTAAACCATTATCAACTAGACATTAAACGAAGTGCGTATTAACAACTCAAAGTGAAATCTTAGATAAAGATCTTTGTATGCGCGCTCTTTTTCATCCTGAGGAACGAAGGATCTTCCTAAGCTGCCCTGAATAATCAGTTCCAGAGACAACCTCAGCGTGATGGTTATTTGAGTAGTTGTCTCGTCCTCCAACCTCCCCCAAGGGAGGACAGCCTCAGCAGTAATGAAGCTTCAGAAATTAAATTTGCAAACATGAAGAGAATACATCATTAGCCTTACCACCAAATTAAACCACTAAGATCAATCTCCCCCGCAGGCGGGGGTTAGGGGGTGGATTCATATAGACTATTCTATACACTGCAAAAAGCAGATAGGTACTAAGACGCTCCGAAGTATAGGTGCTTAGCACTAACTACTCCGAACAGACAGACGCTCACGGTTTCGCTTTTCAATCTTCAACCTCAGCGTGACGGTTATTCTTGGCGTCATTCTGATAAACCTGAATCAATCTCTTCAATGACTTGAATAAGCCCTTGTCCCATATCTACAAACTCGTTAGAAACCAGTTTATGACCTATTTTGGGCGTATAGGCGTAGGGTGTAATATTGTAGTGTCCGTTAGTAGCGCCTTCATCGCCTAAAAACCTCACTTTCACTTCTTTACCCAATATTTCACCAAACATTTTGTAGAGATCAGCAATTTCCAACTTATCATTACCTGTCAATACTAAGTTTTTATTGGCATACTCGGCATCTAAAATAGAGGCACTTAACCTTGCTGCATCATAAGCATGAATGTAATCGCGCTTATCACTCGATTTTCCACTATGCTCCATTTCAGTTTGATCCATGAAATTTTTAAGCAGACGATAAACTCCATTGGCCATATCCGTTCTTGGCCCATACAAGCTACCATAACGGAGAATCGTATATTCTAAGCCAAACTGATTGTAATACTCTTCAACATAGTTTTCGCAGGCCTGTTTGCTGCATCTGTAAAAGCTACCTTCGCGACTATAAACATACACGGTAGAACCGAAAACAAAGCGCTTTACATTATTCACCCTACAAGCCTCAAGCATATTGACCGTACCTTGAATATTAATGGCTACGGTTTCAATCGGTCGTGCTTTGGCAGCATTTAAATCGGCTAGAGCGGCTAAGTGATACACATACTCAAATCCAGAAAGTTGCTCGATGAGTTTTTCGGCATCGCAAACATCTCCCTTAATGAAACTTTGGTCTTCACGTAAATAAGGTGACTCTACTTGGTCTAAAATAGTAACCTCGTGCCCGATATCAGAAAGCGCATCGGCTATATGGCTACCTAAAAACCCAGAACCACCTGTTACTAAAACTTTGCTCATTTCTTTTTGAAGTAATTAATCACATTTTGTGCTGCTTCCATTTCCATATTAATTCTTACTTCACTAGCGTAAGAACCGATATGAGGAGTAAGGGTACAGTTTTTCATTTTGCTTAAGGGGCCTGTGTAAGGCTCTTTTTCGAAAGTATCAATATAAGCAGAAGCTGTGGAATTCGATTTTAAAAACTCTACTAATGCATCCTCATTTATTAAACCACCACGCGATGCATTGACTAGGCATAGACTCCTTTTTGCTTTGGAAAAGAATTCAGCATTGACCATATGTTTGGCCTCTGGCGAATATGGCGTATGAATAGTGATAATATCTGATGTACTGATTAATTCATCCATTCCTACAAAAGACACATTATGCTTTTTAGCAAATTCAGTATTCTGGTATAAATCGAAAGCCAATACTTTTACTTTGAAAGGGCTAAGTAACTCTACAAGCCTACAGCCTACTCTTCCTAAACCAATAATCCCTACTGTTTTTTCTTTCAGAAGATTTCCCATTGGTTTTTCCCAAATACCATTCCTGATATTAGTGTGGGCGTTGGCAATGCTTCTCAAGCAAGACAGAATACCTCCCAAGGTAAGCTCTGCCACTCCATCCACATGGGCACTTGGCGTATTTTCTACCGTAATATCTTGTCTTTTTGCAGCAAGAAGATCTACATTATCAATCCCCGCCCCTAATCGACATAGATATTTCAAACCGGCAGCAGCACTAAGCACTTCATCATTGAGGGCTTCTGTACCTGCAATTAAACCATCATAGCCCTTCAGAATTTCTTTTGACTCTTCTACGGATAGTTTCCTACCATATGGGTTTACGGTAACCTCAAATCCTTCTGCTTCCAATAATGCCAAAGGAGCAGGGTCTACCTTACCGAAAGAAGATGAAGTGGTGAGTATTTTATAAGGCAAGTGTTTAATATTTATGGGTTCAAATAATCTAACTTATTAATTGTATTGATATAACAAATACCTATTTACAGGATTATCAACATCCTTTTTTAACCGTTCTAAATTTGTAATATTGTTTAATTCGGAGCCCAATTCAAGCATCTTAATTAAAATCTTCCCATAGGTCAATTCACCTCCATGAAAACCATCAATCACCTCTGCATCAGATGAATTACAGCTACTTACATTTGGGAAGTTGTAAAATTCAAATCCAGAATCAACAAAAACAGATTTCAATTGAGATGGTAAGCCTCCTAGATAATCATAATTTCCTATTTCAAGCATTCTGTCATATACTTTATCAGCAAAAGGTGGCAAAAAGCCTATAACATGAATATTGTTTTCCTTACAATAATCTACCAAACTCTGTAATTGAGATAAGGCACCCTTGTTAACATCCTTCGCATATTGAAATCGACTATTCCCATGCTCTATTCTAGCATAGGTTTCATCGAATAAATCCCTTTCAAAAGAAATATCATTGTTTAGAAGCTTATTAATAACCGACCCATAATATATACTTCCATCTTTTCTAAAGCCAGTTTCATTCACTATTGCGTTTAGACCAACTCTATTACCTCCACCTGTTGTACCCATCATCCTCCAAGAGTACTTACCTGATAAAAAATCTAAGTAGAGCTCTGGAAATGTAGAAATATCTGGCCAGAAATGATGAATGGGTATTCTAACAGATTCCTGATGCTCTCCTGACTCATTATCCCAGTTTTCGTTAAACATCCATTGATCTAAACCTAAGAGTAAATATTTCGGCAACTTACATGCGGGTAAGCTTTCAAGAAATGGCTTAAACTGAGCAATCTTAGACACAGTATAGCCTGCATTATAAAATGAGGAATCGAACATCTCCTCTCGAAATCCCAAAACTCTAGAAGAGCCCAATGATAGTACTGAGTTATTGGGCTTTTCTGTAACTCGAGCCCATTTTATATAGGAAATATCAGACTCATTATATAAAAAGCCTGCAAGGTAGTTTTCCTCAGAAAACACAAGCTTATTAACGTTCAAATAACTCTCCCCAACCCTAAATAAAAAAATATTAGCAGGGACTAACGCCAAAACGATAGGTACCAGAAATAACCCAAATCTTTTAAGGAGTTTTTTCATCTTAAAATTGAAAATATATAAACCCTTGTTTCTCACCTGACAGTAAAAACATTGCCAATATCATCCCATAATATAATGTATAACGGACAACAACATTAAACTTGCTTTCAAGGTGCGTTAATGGATGCTCCTTCTCACGGCCCCACCACTCTGCAATTAGCATAAATACAATAAGTCCAGGGGTAATTAATGCATGTCTAAGGCCAAGACTTTCAGGTTTTGAAAAAATGGAGGAACTAAAAATCCTAACCAGATAACCATTAGCATCGAGTACAGAGTCCGACCTAAAATACACCCATGCTAATGTCGTCAAGCCAAACGTTGTTAAAATGCTTACCCCCTCCTTTAATGATGGGAAATGCTTTCCCTCAGCAGCAACACCAAGGTTAAGCCTATTTCGGTTTGATAAAAGAAGAGGTAAAAAATACAGGGCATTCAAACCTCCCCAAACGATAAAGGTCCAATTAGCGCCATGCCAAAAGCCACTCACAAGAAAGATAATAAACGTATTTCGAATTTTTTTATACAATCCTCCTTTACTACCCCCTAATGGAATGTATACATAATCTCTAAACCAAGTTGATAGGGAAATATGCCATCTCCTCCAAAATTCCGCAATATCTCTTGAAAAATAAGGATACGAGAAGTTACGCATTAGTGTAAAGCCAAAGAGTTTTGATGTACCAATGGCAATATCAGAATACCCAGAAAAATCACAATAAATTTGGATTGAAAAGAAAAACGCACCTATTACCAAACTACTACCATTGTATAACTCATAATTCTGAAAAACTAGATTAACATATTCCGCGCAATTATCGGCAATCACTACCTTTTTGAATAAACCCCATAGAATTTGTCGAAGGCCATCAACGCATTGATCATAATTAAATACTCTGTTTTTGTAAAACTGAGGTAATAAATTACTTGCTCTTTCAATTGGCCCAGCGACCAGTTGGGGAAAAAAGCTTACGAAAGCTGCAAAAGAGATAAAGTTTCTTGTTGGCTCTAGCTTTTTTCTATAAACATCTATTGAATAACTTAGGGTTTGAAAGGTGTAGAAACTTATCCCTACAGGCAATACTATATTGAGTGAACGAACATTTAACTCAGCACCAAAAAATCGAAAAGCCTCGACAAAGTTATTGACAAAAAAGCCATAATACTTGAATATAAATAAAATACCAATATTTACTACAATGCTTGTAAGCAATAATGACTTTCTCTTGACCTTCTCTTTGTACTTATCAAGCCCAATTCCAATCAAAAAATCTACAATAGTGCTAAGTAAAATTAGAATTAGAAATTGCCAATCCCACCAGCCATAAAATACGTAACTAGCCCCTAACAAGAACATGTTCTGAAGCATAAGATTTTTCTTCAGAACAAGCCAATAGACACAAAATACTAGAGGTAGAAAAACTGCGAACTCAATGGAATTAAATAACATCTAATTCTAGAATCGATTACAAACCATTTTCAGAAGATTTTTTTAGTGCTTCTTTGATTTTATCTAACCCTTCTAACCACCATTCGCTGATACCCACATCGAAATAAGTATGGATATCGCGTCCGGTAACCCAAGTACGAATGATTGGAGCCGACTTCTTACCCATCCACCACCAAGGATTTGGCCCGTCATGACTTTGTACGGTGTATTTTCTAAATGCCCATACTCCTTGGTCGTAGTAATAAGCCTTCTGGTAAGATTGTCTTTCGGTAGATACATTGCGTTCTACATTCCCATACGGCCTTAACAAACCGTTTTCAGCAATCTCCATTGCTCGAAGTGGATGGTCATCCTGTGCTTCCCATACGGTCATACAAGAATCCAACTCGTTTTCATCATCCAACTTTTGAAGACATTTGTCAATAATGCTTCCATCGATATAGACTGTATTTCCGAGAAGAAGCACTACGTTTTCGAGGTTATCATAACGTTCATCTACCCATTCCACAGCATGTTTAATTACATCACCGTGATTAATGCTGTCTGCGCCCAGTTCATCGGGGCGAGGAATAACGGTAGCACCATACTTTTCAGCTGCGGCAGCTATACCTTCCCCATCAGTGGACACAAAAATTTTATCAATCTTAAGCGCATCTAATGATGCTTTAATTGG
Organism: Roseivirga ehrenbergii; assembly: GCF_001593005.1. Lineage (GTDB taxonomy): Bacteria > Bacteroidota > Bacteroidia > Cytophagales > Cyclobacteriaceae > Roseivirga > Roseivirga ehrenbergii. The sequence goes on along the minus strand of NZ_LQZQ01000012.1, from coordinate 70,001 downwards.
ATAATAGATCAACGGCTTGCCCTTGACCTCTAAAATATTCTTATTGATTATGGATTTACTGCCTGCTCGGGCAGTGATAATGGCTACATTCATTATTTTTCTAATTGCTCATTTATAAAAGCTAATATACGTTCTGATCTCTTCTCCCAAGTGTAATTTTCAATGAATCTTAAGTAGGCTCTTTGTCCTAGGGCCTCTCTTTTTTCAGGTGAAGATAATTCATTGATTGCCTGTATCCATTCATGAATATTATCTGGCGCAGCAAAAATGGCTATCTTACCGTCCAAAACTTCTTTTAAAACAGGAAGGTCAGAGGCAATTATTGGCTTTGAATACGACATGTATTCAAACATTTTTAATGGAGAGGTATATTTTCCAATATTTGATTTCTTACCCGTTCTCACATCTGCTTGATTAGGCAGTAAGCAAATGTCAATATTCATCATTTCTTTCCAAATATCCCTTTGTGATACAAAGCCTTTAAGCTCAACATTGTTAAGGTTTCTATCTTGAATTTTTGTAGTCACAATTGAAGAAGGTTCTCCAATAAGTATGAAAGTATGTTCTGGCATGGCTTCAGCCAATGGCAAAATAACTTCAATCCCTTTTCCCTGATGGAAGGAACCTACATAGGCGATATTTAGCCTCGTTTGCTTTTTATAGCTTGGCACATAATCCACTGAAGGCACATTGGCGGCATCAGGAATTACCACAATTGATTTTTTAGAGGTAGGAAATTCTATTCTAAAATCCTCTTTTATCTTTTCAGTAATGCCAACAAAACCCAAACAGGAATTACTCCCAATAGCATTCTGAAAGGCCATTTTATAAAGGAATCCCTTATTCCATGCATCATCGTGTAGTTCGACCACATATGGAATTTGCTTATTGATAAGAGGTAGCAATACGAACCTTGAATAGATGACTTCTGGATTGATTCGCTTGAGTTGACCTCTTATTTTAAGAAGTAATAAAATCAGCTTCCCTTTGTAGCTGGGGATACTTACGGTAAAATGTCCCTCTTCCAGGTTTTTGCTGACACCGTCACTTTGAGACAGTAGGGAAAGTTTCTTGGTGTTGGTTTTTAAATGAGGAAGTAAATTCCGAACATGTATTGCACTTGCACGATTAGAGCTTATAACTCCATCCGTTAAAAAAAGTAAGTGCTCATTCAGCTTCATTATTAGTCTTTGAACGTAGTTGATTTCATACTTTAAAGTCCAGAATACTATCGCAGAAGGAAACGAGTTTCTGAACGTTTACCTCTTTTACAAATTTACGCTGGATCATTGAGGTTGCTCTTGCTCCTATCTCTTGTCGTTGAGAATCGTTTTCCAACAATTTGTAAACTTGATCCACCATGGTTTCAAAATCACCCGAAACAAAACCAACATCCTCATTCAAAATAACCCCACCTGGATCGAAGAAAAGGGATATCACTGGCTTACTAAAGCCCCAAGCCTGTAAAAACACATTTGGGAAACCCTCGGGTTCGCAAGTGTGTACCAAAAGCATAGAAGTTTTAATGATGCCATTCGTTTCAAAAACCGATTTCGAACCTAGAAAATGAAAGTTTCCGGGTAACTCTCTCGATGTGTTGAAGTACTCATAAGCCTGTTGCTGAATGTCACCAACCATTAAAAAATCAACTCCTCTCCCAGTTAACGACTTTGCTAACTCGACAAATAACTCAGGATGTTTATGGGCCTTAATATTCCCAACCCAAACCACATAAGATCTTGGCCAAGTAAATTCTTCGTATTCTAAAAAAGGAGAGTTAGGAATATATACTTTATTGGCGTGAGTGATGTGGCCTAAATGTTCTTCGTTATTACAAATTACACCATCCACTTTCTTAAAGGCCTTTTGAAACTGGATTCCTTTAACTAGGTGGGCCAATCTCCTTTTAGTGCGAGACAAAACGCTCAAATTGGGTATGGGCTTATAGGCAAAGGGTTTTAAATCATGAATATGACTTACAGAGAAAACAATTTTAATATTAAGCACTTTAATCTCATTGATAATTGATGCCAATAAATTTTTATTGAATCGCCAATAAATCAAGTGAGGTTGAAGTTCCTTGCAGGCCTTAATAATTGAAGTTGAGTTCTTTTCTACATGGAGTAGTTTATAAGGAAGATCAGCAGCGTCATCATAGCCTCCAACAGCAAGATAGGTGACATCAATACCCAATTCGGTTAGTCCTTGGGCAATTTGATGACACTGAATTTCTGAGCCCCCAAGGATATGAGTATAATGGGCGTTGATGAGAATAATTTTCATCTAGGCAAGTCAACGATTCGTTTAAACTCCGAAAGGTATTTATTTGCACTATTTTCTAATGAATGATGTGATTGGATATAAAACATGGCATTTTTAGAAATAAGGCTAAGTTGATCCGATGTCAACTCATAAATCCTACTTAATTCTTCCTTCCATAATTCAGGGACATTACTAGCTACAAACCCATTTTCTCCGTGCTCTATAATAGAGTTATGTGCCTCGATGTCTGAAACTAAAACGGGAATACCAATTGACATGGCCTCTAATACAGACTTAGGAACTCCCTCGTAATCTGTACATAAAGCAAACAAATGAGCTTTCAAAAGTTGTTCTTTAACTTTAACTGGCTCAACAAACCCTCTTAATTCAACGTGCTCAGATAAGAATAAGTCATTATTAATAATCTTCTTATAATGGTCAAGCATTGGGCCATCTCCGAAAAATATCAATCTCGAATTTGAATTATTCCAGATTCTAAACGCCTCCATTAGAACATCTTGCCTTTTGGCATAATCGCTAAAGCGAGCAACCATTACTATGGTATAAGGTGATTCACCATTTACTACCCAAGTATTTTTACTATTAAACTTAACCCCAATATCAAGAATGAACTGATCCATTAAATCAAAGTCATAATAATGCTTGTCCTTTATTTTTAAAAAAGATCTTTTCATTTCTTGAGAAATGAAATTAACAGAATCAACGTAATTAAATGACCACTCGATTTTCTCTCGCAGGAATGGATAGTTCTTTAAAATATTATTATGCCAATATAGACCCGCTGTTCTATAAACTATGCGACACTTGAGTTTATTTGAAACCCTCCAATTTACCATTTGATATAAAGCTGGGTATTCATTACAAACACAAACTATGTTGAAATCCCTAAACTTAAGACTCATATAAGAATAGAATATCCTCGTCCTTATCAACTCACTAAGTTTCCTAATAAAAGAAATACTCATAAAGGGCAATCTGAATATTGGCAAAAAATGCACTATTACCCCATTCTTGAAATCGATTTTTGGAAAGGAAAATCTTACATTGTCTACACCTGACAGATAATGTACTTCACAATCTAAATGAACTAATGACTCCGCAAGTAAAGTCATTGACCTCTCCGCCCCACCATATGATTTACCACTATAACAAGACTTATAGGAATAAAAGAGAACTTTCATTTATATCAATCAGAGGGTAGAATACATATACGTTTGATATTCTGATAAAAGAGCCTTTATTGCCTTTAGATGGCGAACTTCATGAGCTTCTTTCTTATCGTAACAAAAATAAAATTTTGACTCTGCCAATTTCATAAAATCGTTAATCACTTCACTCTTATTGAAGGTTTGCGCACCGTCAACATGCTGAGCAAACACGGCCAAATCACCCTCTTTCAAAAAATTAAAAGCTCCTCTGATTGTATTATACTTGGCATCTCCAAAAAACAGCACTGGCTTTTCATTAAGAATAGCTTCAAAACCAACAGTTCCAGTTATTGTAATTACGCCTGATGTTTGTTTTAAAATTTTTTCTGAGGATAAATCAAGTGAAACTAACTTTATATTAGACCCAATGGAAAGTATCCCTTTATAAAACAGCTCACTCCTTACATGTTTCGAATTTATAAGGAACTGTGAAGGATGCTCTTTAACTAGAATGACATACCCCTCTTTGAAATTATCTGCAACAGCCTTTATAGCGGACCACTGTTGGGAAAACATTCCTCCATCTGGTGAAGTAGTCAACTCAGGTTGAAAATGAAGTGGAAAATATAAAATCTTTTTCTCAAGTGATTTAAGTTCATTTTCATTAGAAATACTTACCAAATCCGTATAAACGTTCTTCTGAGCCTTTTTCTTTTTATACCGTTGCCAACCAGATAAAGTCACTCTCTTCTTAACAAAAAGATTATACCTCAGCTTTTTCATCAAGCTTCCTCCATCACGTTTTTGCTTTACCATGTAGGAAGGTTCTGACTTGGTTAACGCCAATAATGAACTTTCTACATGCTTGTGCTTGTACTTCACTACTCCACTATCAAGTTCTTGAGGAGCATTTTTTACGTAATTTATATGATCTCCAATCTCTTCATAAAGCTGGTAGCTATTCAAAGCATCACACCTTGATAGTATCACCACTTTTATACCTAAATGATGTCCAATTAGGCATAGCAGGTAACTTAAAGGGTCATGAGGCGTTACTCCAAAATACAGTAGGCCTGCTTGTGTATTCTTTATGATATCTAGCGCATAATAAATGATTTTCTGTCTTATTAAAGAATAATCAAAAGCCAAAGTAGTGTCGAAATACCTGTTTACATGGTAATGAATCTGTTCTTCAAAAGGCAATAGGTATTCTTGTAAAGGAGCAGAAAAATCAGACTTTGGGCTGTAATTAATCAGATTATCAATGGACAAATTCTTTTCATAAATAGGTAATTGTGCATATTGCGTATGAACGCTCAAGTCTATATTTCTCGCCACTAAACCCACCACTTTAAAACCAGGAAGTTCTTTCTGAAAAAAAGGAAGTCCTTTTAGTGCATAAGCATTCTCGAAATTTACAACTAGGGTATTTATACTCTTCATACGTGACGAAAAACTGTCTTAAAACTATTACTCTGACATTAAGAGACCCCAAGTGAGGGGTGTCCCCTTTTTCAAGTCACTATTAACTTTCTTTCCTAAAGTCAATTCATAATACTTAGGTATCAAGCCTAAACCAGGCCGGATTACCCTGATATTCTCAGCTGTCAATACATCTCCAGCCTTAAGGTCTGTAGCGATGTAAATTGATCGCTTATAAAAGACACTGTCTCTTTCCGCCTTCTGGATACCATATTTAACTTCTCCTAACCCTTGCCATGCTCTTTTGGACTCTACAACAAGGCTTTTCATTTCTGCTGGCTCCATCGAAAACGCGGCATCCACCCCGCCTTCTGCCCTTGATAAAGTAAAATGCTTTTCAATTAGTACCGCACCAAAGGCAACAGCTGCAATTGGAATACCGATTCCCATTGTATGATCAGATAAACCAATATGACATTTATACAAATCTTTCATATGAGGAATTGTTCGCAAATTTGTATTCTCTGGTGTGGCTGGATAAGTGCTCGTACATTTCAAAATAATAAGGTCCTCACACCCATTTTCTCTCAACACCCTAATACTCTCATCAATTTCAGACACATTAGATACCCCGGTAGACATAATTACGGGTTTTCCTGTTTGCGCCACTTTCTGTAAAAGTGGGTGATGAGAGTTCTCAAATGAGGCTATTTTATATGCGGGAACATTTAGCGTCTCTAAAAAGTCTACAGAAGTTTCATCAAATGGAGAACTGAAACATATTAGCCCTTTTTCGGCTGCTCTTTGCATTATTGGCGCATGCCATTCCCAAGGAGTATATGCCTCCTTATAAAGGTCATACAACTCTTTCCCATTCCATTCAGGGTTATCATGAACAATTTTATAGGCTCCTTTCATCGTGATGGTATCCGCTGTATAAGTTTGTAACTTAATTGCGTCAACCCCACATTCAGCGGCTGCATCGACTATTTCTAGTGCTCGCTCTAAAGACTGATTATGGTTACCCGACATTTCAGCAATAATGAACGGACTCTGTTCAGTTCCTATTAATCTTTCTCCTATACTAATTTGATTTGCCATTTTTTTCTAAGGTCATTAAACAATTACTTCTCTACTTTTAGCGAGGGTCTTATTCATTTCATCAATTGTATTTGTTTGAAGTAAAATATAGCCCATCCTGTTCATTGAACTAGTAATCACATTGGCATGGTAATTTTTTACCTCAGATCTGATAATATGCTCACTAGCGTTTTTTACAAACTCACAGCATCGATCGTAATTTTTAGTATTCAAGAATTGAATAGAAGCCACCTTTGATATTGAAGGGAGTGGATCAACTGCATCCCCCATGGAGGTTTTAATCAAAGCTTCTAGCATATCTATGCCAGTGGCTAGTGGAACCAAGTCTGATGTAATGTAATCACCACCTAACCTACATGCAATTTCAATTATAAAAGCTCCTTGTTCATTTAGTTTTACTTCAGTATGTGTTGGACAGTTATCAATGCCCATTTTACCTATTGCGTTTAACACCTCAGCTTTTATTAACCTTTCTTCTTCTTCCGTAACTTGAGCAGGTATTAGGTGGTTATCTTCAACAAAATACCCATGTTCTTCCCCAAGGGTGGTTTTCTCTGTTATAGCAATAATATGAGTTATCCCGTTCTGACTTAAGCCTTCAACACTATATTCTCGGCCTTCAATGTAATCCTCAACAATAACCTTAGACATTTTAGAAAATGACATAGCTACTCTGTATTGACTATCTAACTCTTGGCGGTTATTTACTTTCTTTACACCCCTACTAGCTGAAGAATCTATAGGCTTAATGATCGATGGAAAGTGATCTATATGTAACAAGTCTTCCAAAGACTCTATTTGCCTAAAGCAAGGAGTTCTAATTCCATTTTCCTTAAAAAAACTCCTTTGAAGATATTTATTGGTACACAACTCAGCCACCTTCTCCGACATTGCCTTTAGGCCCAAGTGTCTGGCTACTTTAGCGACAACTCGTACAGGATAATCCGAGGTAGTAAGAATACCATCTATTTGTCTATCTTTTGCTATTTTTAGAATCGATTCAAAATCATTGGTACTAACCACAATCCTTTCTTTGGAAAAAACAAAGCCTGGAGCATTGGCATCAAAATCGACCACAATAGTAGCTAATCCCATATCATTAGCCCTTTTTATAACGGGCACCTGCATTTCGCCAGCCCCCAAAATCATAAGATTTCTCATCTAACTATTCTGGTCTATTGGGTCTATAAACTCATACTGATGTATTACCAATTAATAGGGTCCAATTTAGGACGTTCTCCTATTTTCTTAGCAGGGCTTCCTACATATATACCATAAGGCTCGCAATCCTTGTTCACAAAGCTACCCGCACCTATTACAGCACCCTCTCCAATCGTAACTGGCATGATCACACTCCTTGCACCTATATAAACATCATCTCCAACTACTAGTTTACCACCAATTGCCACAGCAGCACCTTCTGGAAGTCCATCTACCATTCTTAAACCAGGAGCATGTGAATAGGTTGCTGAGAGAAACACGGTACCAGGCCCAGTAGAGACTCTCGCACCAATGACTGTAAGCCCACCACCCCAAACAACCGTATGGGGCTGAATATCAGAGTAATCCCCAACAATTAAGCCTTCACCAGCAAATATAAATGCAAAGTCTCTCACTTTAACATGCGCTCCTAATTCTACTTTTTCAGGGAACGCAATTTTAGCCATTGGATAAAGCTTTACGCCCTCTCCACATGATTTCAGTTTGGATCTTACGTTTTCCCCCATCAATTCAATTCCTTCGATTTCCATTTTTAAACTCTTTTAAAGGTGATTAAAAAACTAAGTTGAAAGTTTATAATTAACTAAGTTGATTTTTTAGCTGTTTTCTTTTTTCAACAAGGTGGCCAAAGCTATTTTCATTGTCTTCTTTAATGAAATCATGAAGCATATCTTCGAAGCTATATCTAGGACTCCATTTTAAAACTTCTTTGGCCTTAGATATATCGTATATAAAGTTATCTAGATTGTTTTTAAACTCCGGACGTTCAATAAAGACAGGTTCAGACCCTTCTTTCCAAAATACTTTTGCAATTGTTTCAGCCTCTTGCCTCAAGGTCAACTTTTTACCAGAAGTAATATTAAAAAGTCCTGTCGCACTCTCATGCTCAATTGCCTTAACAAAAGCATCGATTACATCTTTAATGTATACAATATCTCTGCCTTTGTCGGCATCTCCCCATAGTTCGATGGGTTTACCGTCCTTTGCGTTATCAATGAATATCTGAAAGCCAGTTTTAATGTGCTTTCCCTCTTTAAAAATTTCCGTATGCGGGCCAAAGCCGTAAACCGGAGGTAATCTAAATATGATTCCATTAAAAGAATACTCTGCATTATAATGAAGCACGCAGTCTTGTGCAGCACTTTCAGAAATACTAAACATTGCGTATTCTCCATCATATTTGATTGCCCTTCCATCATTCTCAGTTATCGGCTGATTCCGAACCCATAATCCCTGAGTATTTCTATGAGAGCTTGCATAGATCAGTTTTCCAGCATTTACTTCCCTACAAAAATTCAATATATTTAGCGTTCCTGATACATTGACATTAATATAATTCTTTGGATCATAACTCTTAGCGCTCACATTCGCAGGTTGGGTAGCGGCTAAATGTATCACCGCATCAAATGAATCCTTTGGAAGTTTATCGAACTCTCTTTCTTGAGTGATGTCGACATGAATATAAGAAATACCCTTTTTAGTATAATACTTCTCGCCTATGTCATTTATATCAGAAGCAACTACATCAAAACCAAGCTGAACTAGCGCATCGATTAGGTAGGTACCCATAAACCCCGCTGCCCCAAATACCAATATTCTCTTTTCCATTTTCACTTAGTATTACCTTCTCAACTTGGCCAAACCGAACCCTTCTTTACCATAACCGTTTCCGGAATATAGCATATAGATATCTTCCTTGTGCTTAAACACATTAGGATAACAAATCATTTGAGAGTCCCACCCTTCATCAGAAAGATGAATTCCCACTTTATCATCCATCCGGGTAAATTGATAACCATCAGCAGATTCAGCATATCCCATTGTATAACCTCCTGTACCCATGGCATAACAATACCACATTTTATATTTGCCGTCATCTTTAATTACGCTGGCTCTAGAAACTCTAGTTTCATTTTCGTCCTTATAATCTACTGAAACTAGCCCTTCCCGTTTCCAATGAATTCCATCAACAGATTCAGCATATTTTATATTGTAACGAGGTAATTCTTCACTAATCCATTTGTCGGCAGAATCATACCACATTCTCCAAATTCCATCTTCAATTAAGATGCAGGATACAACTAAGATTGTAAAAGGTTCATCGTTTGTTCTATCAATAATAGGAGACCTAGAGTATCTCTGGAAGCTATCTCCGTTGTCATTGCTTATAGCTAAGCCTGAAACTTCAGCCGCCCTCACCTTAGAACCTTTATTCCAGCCCATAATATAAAAGAACTTCTTCCCATCATGATTAACTATACAGGTAGGAGAAACACCATTATCATCATAAGCCCCTAATTCACCAATATCGACAACAGGCTCTTTTGATAATTTCAATATTCGAGTTGGATCATTAATATCAAACTCAATAAAACCTGTCCTAGATATATTCAAATCATCTCTACCCGAAAAGTAAACTCTAAATAAATCATCCTTTACATGGTCTATAGTAGGTAACATTGCATGAGTTTTGACCCAATCATGTTGCCCTTCAGGTAAGAAAATTCTTCCAATTTTTTCCCAATTCATATTATAGTATTCTTTTCTTTGGTTTAACAATTTCGGCCAATATTTCCCTTTTCCCTTTTCCTATTTCCATTTTTTTAATATTTGGTGTCTCTGGAAAAATAAAGTTTTTGTTTTCGATCAAGTCAGGCACTTTATAAACCTCTGATTTATCATAGGTATCCAGAAACCCTTTATAAACATCTCTTTGCAAATCGTTTTGGTGAAAACCAATAACCGGAGTTCCTATTGCTAAAGACTCAAAAAAAGAGAGCCCTGGGGAAGCAAAAACCAAATCATTTTCAAACATTCTTTCGGCAACATTGTTGATTTTCTCCACCACATCTACCTTGCTGGTGGAATTTAAATGTAAAGACCTCACCTCATCAAGTTCATCATGATTGTTAAAAGCATCTCCTAGAACAAGCGTTATATTAAAGGCTCTATTCATCCTTAACAGCTCATCCAAAACACCGGTAGAAATATTTAAAGGATCTGCTCCTCCAAACATTAACATGATGTTTTTTATCGTAAAATGATCAACGCTTATCGTTTTTGTTCTATCATAAAACTCAGGTCTCAAAAGCCAATATTTTGGCCCAAAAAATTCCACTTTCCCTGTAATTTCATCTCTATCGTAAATATTCTCAAAATGACTCCCAATGTCGGCAAGCACGGTAATATCAGCGTAATCGTTTGCTGAAGTCAAGTTTGTAAAAATAATAAGTTTAACGTTAAGTTCTGATTGAATCCGCTGCGCCAGTTCGGGAGAAACATCTAACTTATCAAAAATTATGCGATCAGGCTTGGCATCTTCTAGCCAATTAAAAATCAGATTATCCGTTGTGAAAGCCTTAGCCTCAAACCCATTTTGGCAAATCAAATCGGTTACTGAACTACTACTTTTGGTTAGAAAAAAAATCTCCGCATTCTCAACCTCATTCATTATAGTCCTAGCCAGCGTAGTCGATTGATAGACATGCCCCATACCCAGTTGATTATTGCCGTCCGTAATAATTGCAAACTTCATTCAGCTTGGTTTCGGTTAAGATCAAATTTCATTTCTGCCATTCTCCAGTCAGATGGGTTATCAATATCTTGAACTTCCATTTCGGAAAGAATTATTGTTCCAGTATTATTTGGCCAGTCCCAATTAACTATTTTTTCTGTATCAAACCAGTACCATTGCCCAGCATCATGATAGGCCTCCTTCAAATCTTGGGTACGGGTGTCTCTATGCTCGGGCCAAAACATACTCAAACCACCATTATCATCAACTCCATAACTTCGCCAAATTGAAGAACTAAAAACAACACTAGGAAAAACACAAGTATATGCTTCAGATTTCAATTGTTCTAAGCCCAATTTCAAATGTACATCTTGAATTAACGGAGCAGCGGGGTAGATGCAACAAACGTATTGAAAATTAACATTCTCTAACCTTTTATAGTCTTCTAAAACTTCTTCAATCACCTCCATCGTAGTAGCGTGATCACTAGCGTTCCTTTGAGATCTTTTGAATGGAACCTTGGCTCCATAAGTTAAGGCAATTTGGGCAATTTCATCATCATCGGTAGAAACCATGACTTCATCGAAAAGACCAGATTTTAGGGCTACTTTGATTGAATAAGAGATAACAGGCTCTCCATAAAAGTTCCTTATGTTTTTTCTGGGTATTCTTTTGCTACCTCCTCGGGCTGGGATAATACAAAGACTCTTCATTTTCTACCTACCTCCATGAAAATCAAAAATTTGATCAATTATAAAACTTTGTTCAGTCTCAGCTAATGTAGGATACATGGGCAAACTTATACATCGGGTATAATAGGCTTCTGAAGCTGGCATATCGCCTAACTTAGCACCCAGTTGCTGATAATACGGCATCAAATGACAAGGGATATAATGAATCTGGGCAAATATATTTTTTGACCTTAAGAAATTATACAGCCCCAAACGGTCTTCCACTTCAATCACATATAAATGATAAGCATGGCCTTCTATGATTCCTGATTGGCCTTTTATAAATGTTTGTTCGTGAAAAGCATCAAAGTAAATCTTTGCAATCTCCTTTCTTCGTTCAAGCCCAGCATCGGCCCTCTTCAATTGACTTAAGCCTAAAGCCGCTTGGAAGTCGGTCAAGCGGTAGTTGTAACCTAGGTCTTGCATTTCCATGTACCAAAGGGGATATTCGGTCTCAGGTAGTGGGTAGTGGGTAGTGCCTACTGCGAGTTCAATGCTATTTTGGAATTGAGAGGTATCTTTGGTAATACCATGGCTGCGTAGCATTAATAGCTTTTCATAGAGTGCCTTATCATTAGTAGTAATCATTCCACCTTCTCCAGCAGCAATGTGTTTTACGGGATGAAAAGAGAAAATTGCCAAATCTGCAAATTTTCCATTACCACACTTCTGTTGATTACCCATTGAATCTACAAAATATCCACCGGGAGCATGACAAGCATCTTCAATAATCCAGAGTCCATATTCATCAGCTAATTCACGAAATGCCTCTAGGTCATTCGCTCTTCCTGCAAAGTCAACTGGAATAATGCCTTGATAAGTACCTTTCGGAGAACTTTTCAATAATGCTCTCACCTTTTCGATATCTAAAAGATAAGTCTCTGGATTAATATCAGAGAATACAACTTCACCTCCACAGTAACGCACACAATTGGCAGAGGCTGCGAAAGTAATGGGAGTTGTAATGACTTTAGCGCCCTCATTTACGTCTAATGCTAACGCACATAAATGGAGAGCAACTGTGCCATTAGCTAAGGCCACTGCATATTCACTTCCTACATAACTAGAAAAAGCAGTTTCAAAGGCTGCAATCTGTGGCCCTTGTGTAAGATAATCCGACTTTAAGACCTCAACTACCGTCTGAATATCTTCATCGGTAATGTTTTGACGACCGTAAGGAATACTAGTGCTCATTATACTTTAAAGTCAGGGTCCACATGTTCATGGATCAGTGCACGTAAACTCTCAATCGTTTCCCATTCCGTATTTTCACCAGAAGTATAGCTAAATCCTTCCTCAACTTTCTTATAATTGTTTTGTTCTAAGAATTCTCTTAATGGACGGGCAGGCTGTGTTGGAACAATGACGTAATATTTACCCAAATCATAGGTATTATATGAATCGGAAGAGGTAATCATTTCTTCATGCACCTTTTCACCTGGACGAATGCCAATGATAGGTTTTTCACATTCCGGACCAATAGCTTCGGCTACATCCATAATCTTATATGATGGTATTTTAGGCACAAATAGTTCACCTCCCAAAGCATGTTCCAAAGCGTGCATCACCATATCGACACCACCTTGTAGGCTAATATTAAAGCGGGTCATATTCGGGTCAGTAATGGGCAGTATGCCCGTAGACTTTTTGTTGATAAAGAATGGAATAACTGAGCCGTTTGATCCCATTACATTTCCATAGCGTACTACTGAAAACCTAATCGGATTCGTTCCCTTAATATTATTAGCTGCAATAAATAGCTTATCTGAGGTTAACTTTGTAGCGCCATAGAGGTTAATTGGAGCACAGGCTTTATCCGTAGAAAGTGCTACCACTCTTTGTACATTGGTGGCCAAACAAGCATTGATCACATTTTGCCCGCCATCCACATTCGTTTTAATACACTCCTCTGGGTTGTACTCAGCAATATGTACATGTTTCATCGCAGCAGCATGGATTACAAAATCCACTTGTTGAAACGCTCTTTTCAATCGTTCAAAATCCCTAACATCACCAATAAAATATCTGATTTGAGGATACTCAATTTCAGGAAACTCCTGCGCCATTTGAAACTGCTTTTGCTCATCCCTACTAAAAATGATTAACTTTTTAATCTCAGGGTATTCAGATAGAATATGCCTTGTAAGGGCTTTCCCTAAAGAGCCTGTCCCTCCAGTGATTAGGACAGTTTTATTTTGATAGAACATATTAAAATCGCTTATTATAAAATTTTATAGACTTTATATTGCCCATTGCTAAAAACCTCCTCTGTCTTCATGTCCTGCAAAGAGGAATATCCGTTTTCTTTCGCACTTTCAAAAATAATAAGTCCAATATGGTACTTGTCACACAAGTACTGAAAATCATCTTTCGGCATCTCACTATTTAATAAATCATCCTCCATCAAACAAAAACGATCATAAGGGGAAGTTGAAAGCCAAGCAAAGTAATATTTTAAAGATGTCCCAGAAACTAACGAAAGGTAATAAGCGAACTTTGTTGGAATAGTAATAATATTCAAAGGAGTATTATCGAGAGATTTTAAAAACTCACCCAAAGATTTCAAAGTATCAGGTACCGTTTCTTTCATTCCGTCCTGTAATTCAAATCTTTTATTGTACAAATAGCTAATAACAACCATTATCAGATTATATACAACGACCAATAAAGCAAGCTCAGGAAATAGATTGGGATAATTAGTTAGGATATTGAGCATCACCCCTACACTTATAGGCACGACCAAGAATTCTAAATATCTTTCAGCCTGTCCTAAAAACAAGAATTTTCTAAATGAGGTCAATACGAATACGACCATTGTGCTTATCACTAATGCATAGAGATAAGTATCCCAATTCTGGTCTTTTAGAAAAACAATATCGCCCGACATCTGAAACACAAAATAGACAATCAATAGAGGAAAAGAATGCAGAACAATTAGTAGACTATTATTAGCGAAAATTGTTGAAAAAGCCTTCATTCTTAAATTCAATAAATCAAGAGGTAACTTTAAAAAATTAGTGATTGAATTTCGTTTTGTAATCCCCTTGGCTTTTTGGTTTTTATAATACCAAATCCATTTACTAACCATAAATTCTGAAATTACGACCTTAGCCCCTAGTTGAGGGATGAAATAAGCCACTCCCCACCCGATCAGAACGCTTAGCAACGGAAATATCGAACCAAAAACTGCACTCAAAACTAGTGAGATCAGTGTTAAACATTGAACAGTAAATAGAGAGGTAAGCACGGCTATTAAAAGCAGTAAAACAAGAATTGCGTAACCATAGTACCAGTTTGCGATCATGGAATAACCCAAAACAGAAAAGAACAGAAAAGAAATCAAAGTACTTAAAGTACGTGCTCCCATAGACATTACTCTTGAACTAGCAGGGAAAAGCAGAGGAGTACTTGACACAATTAAGGCTACATAGAATGCTGATGAAAATAAACCTTGATGGTCATAAATCAATGTGTAACTAACTTGCAATTCATAGAAAAGAAGATAGCCGCTTAAAACGAACATCAAATCAAAGACAATAACTAATAATCTCGAGATTTGCACTTTATATTTCATTGGGAAAATAGCAACAAGACGCTGCATCAAAGAAGGGAGCACTGCTGATGCCTTGAGAAAAGAATTAACAGGCCTATGAAGGCCATACTTATTCAGCCTTTCCTTTTCAATGATCCAAGAGTAAGCCATGGAATCATTGTCCTTGGCCAAGACAAAAAGTAATCTTATGATTACTGTAAAAACAGTGATTAGTAAAATTTCAAGGATCATGATTGTATAGTAGAAGTATTATTAGAGTAAAACCTCAACATGCCTTCCCAGCCTTCTTTGATAATAAAGTGCGAAAAGTAATCGCCTCCTCTATAACTTAAATGTATATTATCTGCATAAGAATTGTCCGACATATTCAAAATTGAGCAATCGATTAGAACCATATTCATTTTTAGACCATACAACTTTGAGGAAGCTTCACTTGTGCTTGTAATCTCCTAAACCCGATTAACATAAATCAATAAAGCCAAACAAAAGAGAAATTGAAAAATTGAATGCGTTAAATTTTACCAGATATAAACTCTAACTACTTGTGCAAAATATAAATCTCTGAATCTGTTTCGAATTTTTTGAAATCACTGCAAAACGGATAGGATGTAAACACGGAATTACTTTTCCCAATTTTATCATTCCTTGAACTAACTTCCTTTAGCACATTGCCTTTTCTCTTTATTCCTACTCGAACAAGCCACTTGTATACATACAAATATATTCTATAATTAAAAAATAATGAAAACCTATACTTTACGCCTTTTTTTAAATAAAGGCAATAATTAAAGCAATGCATGTTATTATTGCCTTTAGAACACCTAAGAAGAAAGCTATTGAGCCTCTCTAAAAATGGCATAACATTAGTTAATCTCCCTCCTAAAATCCCTGCGTTATAGGATGGTGAATGAATATATCCCTTATCATATGGTATTCCAAGCAGAGAGAAAAAATTCTTCACATTTCTCATCATCACTTTAGAATGTCGAATCCTTGCTCCCTGATTACGCCCTACAAATAATTCATACTTTGAATTATCAATCATAAAACTAAAAGGGTCATGCTGAAAAATCACATCATTCCCATCCGTGAAAAGGACATACTCCAATCTCGGCAATTGCCTTAACACCATCGTATATAAGACAAACCTTTCATCATTTAAAGACATTTCTCCCAATGAACACTCCACAAATGAAATATAGCTATTAGAGTACCTGTTTATAAATTCTTCTGACAATCCATCATGAAGAACAACTCCTAAAAGTTTAAGCCTTACAATACTATTATACCACGGGGCTATATAATCAATAGCCTCCTTTGCTACACGCCCCCCCCTCTGAGGGTCCTCCTTTGAGGAAAAATACGTAGTGAAAATCAAGGATTGCTCTGACAAAATATGATTAGGAAGTTTGCTAATCGTTCTCATCTTCGTTTAATCAATGGATTCAATAAAGAATCCAAAAAATACTTGTGACCTTGTGTATTCAGATGGTGGTGGTCATAAAAAAAAGAAGCAGGTAGCTCCAAACTTGAAAAATCATAATAAGAAACATGTGGACTTTCGCTCAACTCTAGCATAAAAGACTCAAACTCGATGTGCCCAGGCCACTCCCCGAACATAGTAGGTGTTACAATAAACATTATGTCACTATCCTCTCCTACAACATTGTCTACAAAATCACGTAGTAAACCTTTGTTGTAATCAAATTCTCTATTTTCACTCATATTCAGATCACCGTAAGCCAGCTTAAAACCCTCTTCAACAGCACCAGAATCTACTTTTTCCATTTCCTTTGTTTGTATATCCAACCAAATATTTTCAGGCCGACTACTCAAATACGAAAGAGAGAATTTACTAAGTACATAGGAAGATAGCCTCTGACCTATATTCTCACCACCGAACTTTAGATAATCATAAATAAAGTTGACTCTAAAAGCTTCATCATCAAATGTATTTGAAGCTTTGTTTAGGTCTCCATACATAAGTGGGGGAGAAATAACATAGATGATTGTGTCAAAGCTCAATCCTCTATTCAATGTATACTGTAAATAAAAATTTTGTTCATTAAGACCACATCTTCCTTTACCAATCCCGAGATTTAGTACAGTTCTAGATAGTTTCGATTCCGTTATAAAATGATTCTGTCCTCTACTAAAATTCCTTGCATGAGAAATACCCAATATCGCAAGATCGTAGTGCTTTACTTGATTAATCTGGAATAAATTCTGTTCACTATTCCAACCATTAAAGCCCTTTCTTGCCATATATTCATTACTCAAAAACAGAAAAATCAATAACCCTCCTATGACGATTGTTGAAAACAATAATAATGATTTAATAAACTTTCTCATCTATTAAAAAGCAAAATAGATGAACTCAGTTTTTTCGAAAACACCAAAAACAAGTATCAACATAATCACAAAAAAATAAGTCAACCAACGCAATTCTTTTCTCATAAATTGCATCCGAAAACCATACTCCTCTCGTCTTTGAAACCATTCTACGATAAGCAAAAACATTATTAAGATAAGAACAACTAAAGGAATGATATCTGGCTTTTCAAAAAAAGAAGTAGAAAAAATTCGACTTATATAGTCAAAGGCATCTGAAATGCTACTTGAGCGAAAAAAAACCCATGCAATACAAGTAAACCCAAAAGTAAGTCCCATAGAACTCCAGTCCTTTACTAAACGCCAAAAATCGCCAACTCCAACCAATCTATCCATGTTTTCCCTATTCCTATTTAATAGAATAAAGGGGATAAAGAAGATGGCATTAAAGAAGCCCCAAAAAACAAAAGTCCAGTTAGCTCCGTGCCAAATACCACTTATTACAAAAATTAAAATGACATTTCTAATCTTAAATACCGAACGCCCCTTACTCCCTCCGAGAGGGATATATAAATAGTCCCTAAACCAAGACGAAAGACTAATATGCCACCTTCTCCAAAACTCAGGGATATCCCGTGAAAAATATGGGAAATTAAAATTCTTCATTAATTCTATTCCAAAAAGCTTAGAGGTACCAATCGCTATATCTGAGTATCCAGAGAAGTCTCCATAAATTTGAAATGCAAATAGAACAGCCCCTAAAGCCAGCGTGCTACCATTAAAACTATCATATCCAGAAAAAATCTGGTTGACAAATATTGCACAATTGTCCGCAATAACCATTTTCTTAAAAAAACCCCACAGTATTTGGCGGCACCCATCAACGGCCAACGAATACTCAAATTTTCTTTTCACCTTGAACTGCGGCAATAAGTTAACAGCTCGTTCTATTGGACCCGCAACCAATTGAGGAAAAAAACTTACATAGGTAAAAAAAGTAACAAGATTACGTTCAGCCATTAGCCTTCCGCGGCTCACGTCAATTGTATAGCTTAGAGTTTGAAAAGTATAAAAGCTAATACCAACTGGAAGGATAATACTCAGGGTAAGGTCATTATTAAAACCTATAACAGCACTCAATGAATCTATGAAAAAATTATAATACTTGAAAACCCCTAAAATACCAATATTTGTAAAAATACTTAAAAGAACAAGACTCTTTCTTAAAGAAATATTATCAGTCCTTTCTATTTCAAGAGCAATCACATAATCTACAATTGAGCTAAATATTATTAATCCCAAAAAGCGCCAATCCCACCAACCGTAGAATATATAGCTAGAAAATAAAAGAAATAGGTTTTGAAGTCTCTCTCTCTTAGCAAGTAACCAATAAATACTAAAAACTACTGGTAAGAATATTAAGTATTCAACAGAATTAAATAACATTCTTTCTTTTAGCCCATATATTTAATTGCATGTCCTGATTTAACGATACAGGTATTTCTTCAAATGGTCGTTTAAGCTTATTGCGGGAATCATTCTCGATAAAGTAACGAAAATTCTTACTCTCCAAGGTTTTCAGAAGCACAGATAGATATTGAGTTTCCTGAACAAAGGAATGGAATTCTAAAAATAAATTATCTACATTTTGCAAGCAATCAGCTATTTCTGGGATCACCATTTTTTCCGCCCCCTCAATATCAACTTTGAGCATATCTACTTTTTCATTAAGAAATGAACTTAACAAGCAGGTTTCCACAGTATAGGCATTGTCCATTATTTTCTCCTCCCTGATTGAACCCGAAATAATTTCATTAGTTGTAAAATTCACAGTACCAATTATATCTGATACGGCTTTATTTACACACACAACATTGGTAAGCTTATTCTCACGAACATTCTTGACAAGAGATTTATAGGCCTCTCTCGAGGGTTCTATAGCGATTATACGTGCATTAGGATAAATCATTTTGAAGTATAAAGTGGCCAATCCAATATTTGCTCCACAATCAACAATTAGAGGGTTATTATTTTCTGATCTAAAAAAATACACCTCATTTAAAAAAATCTGGTCATAAGCTTTAGTAATACATCCTTTTTCATGGCTATAGACTATAAAATCATTTATTCTACATGAAAAACCAAAGTCACACTTTTTAATATTTATTCGAGTCTTATCTCCTAATAACAAATCCAATTTGCTAGTGATTTTCTTGACTAAATTCATGATCTTTACTTCAACCTATTACCAATAACTTTAGCAGGAACTCCTCCTACAATTTCAAAAGGATTAACATCCTTATTTAAAACAGCACCAGCAGCCACAACTGCTCCCTTACCCACTTTCACACCATCCAAAACCTTAACCCCAGCTCCAAACCAAACATCATCAGATATAATAATGCCTTCTTTTCTCAACCCTTGTATATAAATAGGTTTTTCTAGATCATCAAAAATATGATTGGCAGGAATGAAAACACACTGTGCAGCAATTCTAACATTATTACCAATTTCTAAACCTCCATGTCCATAAAGTATACACGATGGGTTAATACTGCAATTGTCACCTATTTTTATGTTACCTCCATATGAGGCTAACAAAACATTATGACCAATGTAAATATTCTCACCAAAACTAATCGTTCCACCACCCGCTGACTTAACATCAATAATCACATTGTGACCAAAAGAAAATTTACTTGGTAATCGAATATTTAAAAGATCACCTAGCAGGGTGAATTTATACTTCTTGGGGGACTTCAATAACTTTCGCCAATCCATTTAAGAAAAATTTACCAAAATGAGTATTCAAATATGACCCAGTACCATAAATATCAGAAGCAATAATATCAAAACTTAGAGCATCAGCAACATATTCAATTCTACCACCGCTCTTATACGAAATTGAAATGTCTATAACATAAGAACTGGGAATCAAATTCTGATTTGGAAAGCTAAAAGTTATTAACTCTCTCTCAAAGTGTTTGCTAGAAGAACCTTTAGACATTGCTGTACTGAAAGATGTGACTTTTTGATTTAAGGTATCCATTATAAAAACACCAACATGTATTCCTTGAAAAACATCAAGGCCATGAACTAATATTTCAATATTAAATCCTTCCCCCATGAAAAATGCATCTTGAGCAACACCATTCAATGAAGTTAATGATATCTTTTCTACATACCTCGAAACCAAATCCTTTTTGGATTCCTTATTTGATAGGTAATGTTTAACTCCTTCAGGCACATCGCCTAAAAAACTATTTTGACCATTTTTTAAAACTAAGCATTTGGTACATAGTGATTCCACTGCTCCCATATTGTGACTAACAAAAAGTACTGTCCTCCCCTCACCTTTACTGACATCCTGCATTTTACCAATCGCTTTTTTTTGGAACTCGGCATCACCTACAGCTAACACTTCATCAACTATCAAAATTTCTGGTTCTAAAAACGCAGCCACTGCAAAAGCAAGGCGAACAGTCATGCCTGAAGAATAGCGTTTCGCTGGAGTATCAATATAGCGTTCACAACCTGAAAAGTCAATAATCTCATCTAACTTAGACTTGATTTCCATTTTGGTCATACCTAAAATCGCACCATTTAAAAAAACATTTTCCCTCCCAGTGAGCTCAGGATGGAAGCCAGTCCCAACCTCTAAAAGAGCCCCTATACGGCCCTTTGCCATAATACGTCCAGTAGTAGGGCCGGTTACTTTAGATAAAATTTTGAGTAAAGTGCTTTTTCCTGCTCCATTCTTACCAATAACACCTAGCACCTCTCCCTGCTTCACTTCAAAGTCAATATCCTTCAAAGACCAAACATAGTCAGAAGTGCCCTTTTGACTTCGATCGTTGGTTTCTCCTATTTTCAGATATGGGTCTTCCTTTCCTCTTAGCTGGGCCCACCACCTATTAAGATCATGGCTAATAGTACCAGTCCCTACAACACCTAGTCTGTATTGTTTAGAAAGTCCTTCTACTTTAATTGCTACGTCACTCTTCATACAGTATCCATGAAATTTTTCTCTGTTCGATTAAAAACAATAAGCCCAACAACGAAAAGGGAAAAGGAAAATAATGCAGAATACCCCAAGTAACCATAGTTTAATTCTCCAGTTCCCAGAAACATAAACCGGAATGTTTCAATAATTCCCGTCATAGGGTTAGCCAAAATGAAAATCTTGTACTTCTCAGGAATACTCGATAAAGGATAAATTACAGGTGTTGAGTACATCAAAAGTTGCACTCCAAAAGTTACTAAGAATTTCAAGTCTCTATACTTGGTAGTAAGCGCTGACAACATTAAACCCACCCCCAGTCCCAAAAACATCATAATAATTACCAATACAGGGAAAAATACTACTTCTAGCTGAATCCCTCCTTGAAAATTTTGAAATGTTTTATAATATCCATAGAACCCGAAAAACAACAGCAACTGAATCCCAAAAGTCACCAAATTCGTAATTGTCACTGACATTGGCACTATAGCTCTTGGAAAGTACACTTTACCGAATATTTGGGCATTTTTAGTGAAGGTATCCGAAGTTTTTATCAGTGAATCTGCAAAATACCTCCAACATGTAACCCCTGCCATATAAAAGAGCATTTTAGGTAACCCATCCGTTGATAGTCCTGCTATATTTCCAAATATCAAAGTATAAGTAAGTGTCGTTAAAACAGGTTGAATAAAATACCAAAGTGGCCCCAGAATAGTCTGCTTATATTGTGCCACCAAATCCCTCCTTACGAAGAGAAACAACAAATCCTTATACCGAATTAATTCCCTAATTTTCAAATCGAATATTTTCGATTTTGGTTCAATGATGATATCCCAACCTGAATCCTCTGTCACTCTATTTTATTTTTGAAATTTACTCTTAATACCACCTTTCTTATTTGAATCATCCTCGTAATATCCACCGCCATACTGATTTCCATAGCCATAACCATAGCCATAGCCATAGCCATAACCGTAACCGTAATTATAACCATAACCGTAGCCCGTACGAGATTTGAAATCATTGAGGATTAAGGCCATGTTTTTAATAACCCCTTTCTCTATATATTCATTTAAAGGCTTCAAGGAATCTTGTTGAGTATACAGATGACGCACTAAATACAAGCTAATATCGGCATACTTTAATAAATTAAAAGTATCTGACACAACACCAATTGGGGGGGTGTCAATAATGATGATTTCATACTCTGTTTTAAGAAAGGTCATCAATGCCTCCATTTTTTGTCCCATTAAAAGTTCTGCAGGATTGGGTGGCACTGGGCCACCGAAAATGACATCTAAATTGTTGAATTCCGTATGGATGATAATGTCCTCCATCTTAACAAAGCCTCCCAGGTAATTAGAGACCCCAATATCATTGGTTAAACCAAAATCATCAAACAACTTGGGTTTTCTTAAGTCCAGCCCTAACAGAATGGTTTTCTTACCGCTAATGGCCATGATAGATGCCAAGTTGGTAGAGCAGAAAGATTTCCCTTCGCCAGATGATCCTGAAGTCACCAAAATGGTTTGTAATTCCTTTTCACTACTAAAATACTGAAGGTTAGAGCGCAAGGAACGGAAAGTTTCTGCTATAATGGACTTAGGCTTATCAAAAATAGCCAAATTAGACTTTTGCTCATTATGACCAATCACCCCTATAATAGGAATAGAGGTAATCCGTTCAATCTGGCCTCTGGTCTCTATTCGATTGAAAGTAAGCTCTCTGATTACGATGAATAACAAAGGAATAATCAAACCCAAAGCCCCTCCTACCAAATAATTCATCTTGTAATTAGGGAAAAATGGACTAGAAGGTAATACTGCGGGGTCGACAACCTCAGAGTTGGCCACATTCGAGGCCGCAACTATGGATGCCTCTTGCCTCCTTTGAAGTAAATTAGTATAAATTCCATTGACAATATTAAACCTTCTTTCTATATCTAAATACCCTTGTTCTATTACAGGGTATTCCTTAAAATCAGATTCAACCAATTTATTTTCATCTTGAAATGCCTTGAGTTGTCCTTCTAATTCGTCAATTTTAAGTTCTACATAATTTTTTAAATTTTTCTTTACCTGATTAATCTGCTGATCTAGAGATTTAATTGTGCTATTATAAGTTTCTAAATATTGAAGCAATGCAGACCTTTCCAAAGTTAGCTCACTGATTTGGTCTGTAAATTGATTCATGTACGCATCCTCAATACCATACAAGGAAGGGGAGATCAAATCTTGAAGACTATCATTGTTGACAATTTTATTAAGTGACTCATTGAGAAAATCAACCTGCCTTTCTAGTTTTCTAATTTCTAAATCAGACTCGTTAACTTTTGAAAGAAGTTCTCCCCCTTTACTCGATAGGTCTAAAAATCTATTATTAATCCTATACTCAGATCGCTCAGCACTTAAATCTTTTAAACTTACCTTTAAGGTGTCCATTTGTTCATCAATAAAGGCAATGGTTTTTTCAGCCTTGCTGTTTTTTAAAGCAAGTTCCCTCTTTTGGTATACTTCCAATAGTTGATTTAAAAAATCTACTCCTTTCTGGGGTACATCTGTTGTAAGCGTAAGCACTGCAATGGAACTAAAAGCCTTTAAATAGGTTACATTCAAGCGACTCTGAAAACTATCAATCAAACTTTCTCTGCTATGAATTTTGAAAAAATAAGTCTTGCCAGCTAAGTTTGTGTTATTATCAATGATTAATTTAAATCGATATTGTCCACCCTCAATCCAACCATCTGGGCGGAATCGTATAGGAGATTCTTGAACCTCCTCTCCAGACTTAGATACACTAAACTGATTTCCCTCGTAGAAAGTAAGTCTCCATTCCTGATCATACGGCTGGGGGTGGTTCTTATCGTAGTGGACAACAAAGGGTAGGGTTCTGTATTCTTCAATCGTCTTTATTCTACCTTTAGAATAATAAGACACATCAAAATTAAGGCTATCCAAAGCATCCCTTGTTAGTGGTTTTGACTTTAAAATTTCAATTTCATTTAAAAAGACAGCCCCAAAGTCAAAACTAAATTGTGCCAAAATACTCTGATCAATATCCCTGTTTTTTTCTGGAATTAGTATTGTGCTTCTTACACTAAACCTCTCTGTAGTATACCTATGGTAGATGTAAACAGTGAGCAATAGCACAAATATGGAAATAATAAAGAGTGGCCATAAGCGGATATACTTAAAAACCACCTCCTTTGGGTTAAAGGCTGCCGCTTTCGTTTTACTCTCTCTCTGACCGAAAAGGTCTTCAAAATCCTCCATGCTACTAGTTACTTGTTAAACTGATAAGAAAAATTCCAGTGGAAATCAATCCAACAACCACACCCAATTGCGAAAGAAAGTTATCCCCTGCACCAATTTCACGCAACTTTAGAGGAGGAGCATAAATAATATCCCCTGGTTTCACATACCAAAACTCTGTGAGCATTAAATCTCTCTGAGTTACATCTATCTCATGCCATTTTACTCCCCCCTCATAATTTCTTAACACTTGTACTTTCTGTCGGTCAGCATTAATATTAAAACCTCCTGCATTTGCAATTGCTTCTAAAAGATTCGCTTCGCTACCTGCAATTACTTGTTGCCCGCTGGAAATCTCCCCTGTAGTTGTATACCTAATACCCGCTAAACTGGCATTTACAGAAATATCCTTCACACCCTTAACCCTTCTTATAACACTTTCTAAGCTGTCCTTCAAAACTTTGGTTGTTAAACCTGCAGCTTTAAGGGGATCCAGAGTATTTATTAGCAAAAACCCATTATTATCAATAACAAAAGTTTGCCCAAGAGACTGACCACTCCCTTGTTGTCCACCTCCTTGTTGACCTGAACCCGTAGTCGCTATAACATCCGCAGTTGATTGCCTAAAAGGCTCTACAGCTGTTTCTACATTAGAAAAAAAGTTAATAGAGATGATATCCCGCGGTTGTAAAAAGTATTCAGACCTAGGTGGGGTAATTAGTGTATCTAATTTAAGTGCATCGTTATCATTCTTATTTTGAAATAGAATAATCTTCTCATTAGGAATGCAGGAAGACACAATCGCAATTAATACAACCAGACCTAGTAATTTCTTTACCATTTGTTCAGCTTATTCAATTTATAGAATGGTATTATTAAAACTGTTACCGTACTCAAAACCAGTTTTGAGCATTTCCATAAAGCCTTTCATTTTATCTAGAGGGATTAAATTCGGCCCATCACTCAAAGCTTTTGATGGATCAGGGTGGGTTTCTATAAAGAAGCCGTCTACACCTGTGGCTGCGGCAGCACGGGCTAAATAGGGAGCAAACTCTCTTTGACCACCCGATTTCCCATTCATTCCTCCAGGCTGTTGAACACTGTGGGTAACATCAAAAATAACGGGCGCAAATTGACGCATAACAGGTAGTGAACGCATATCGACTACAAGGTTATGATAGCCAAATGAAACGCCTCGTTCGGTAAGGCAAACCTTCTCATTACCAGTAGATTTCACCTTGTTCACAGCGTATTCCATATCTTCTGCAGCCATAAACTGGCCTCGCTTTATTTTGACGGTTTTACCTGTATTCCCAGCCGCTACCAATAGGTCGGTTTGTCTACACAGATAAGCCGGAATTTGCAACGCGTCCGCCACTTCACTCACAGGAGAAGCTTGATATGATTCGTGAATATCAGTCACAATTGGTACGTGGTAATTTGCTTTGATTCTTGCTAGTACGTCTAAAGCCCCTTCGAACCCTACTGATCTAAATGAATCAACAGAAGTTCTATTGGCCTTATCAAATGAAGCTTTGAATACGTACTGGATATCCAGTTCAGAACAAATTGCTATTAAGGTCTCCGCAATTTGTGCACAAATATCATAACTTTCAACTGCGCATGGCCCTGAGAACAACACCATCTTGCCATTCCCAACTTCTACATTATCACTTAAGCGAAAACCTTCTTCAAACTTATTCATTTCTTAACTGTCTTTCAATAATTAACTCATAAAAACCTTGAGACTCTAAAACCAAATCGGCCAGTTCTCGTAGTGCTCCTTCTCCTCCTTTGGCTTGAAGCACCAAATCAACGTGTTCTTTCACTTTGTAGTGCCCATCTGCTGGTGTGGCAGCTAACCCACACTGTGTCAGCACAGGAAGGTCGATAATATCATCCCCGATAAAGGCCACTTCATCTGCATTTAAGCCGAATTCCATCAAGATATCTTCAAACTTCTCCCCTTTTCTTTTCACCCCGTGGTAATGGAAATCAAATTTCAATTCGTTACAACGGTTACGCACCACTTGAGAATCGCGCCCAGTGATAACGCCTGTTAAGATTTCGTGAAGTTTTAGATGTTGGATAATTTGACCGTCTTTCACATTGAATTCCTTAGACTCCATGCCCTCATTATTGTAAATGATACGGCCATCGGTAAGTACGCCATCCACATCAAATATAATGGCTTTTATCTTTTTAGCTTTTTCGGCAATTTCGGTGGGTATTCTCACAGCTTTAGGTTTAGACAAATGTAGAAGGTTTTTTTTGCCTGACATAATGCTTCGATTTTGAATAAAGTCATAAAAACACTTTAAAACCATAGCACTACTCCTCTTCTGAATCCAACATTAACTACTAACCTGAACTCGACTTTAAATACAGCAAGAACCGTATAGTTAAAACCCTCCAAAAGTTCTTATTCATAATACAGATGAACTCATTTGTTTTTCAATGAGAATATAGCGCCAACTTTTGGAGGGTTGTTCAGCTATAATTAATTTATGGCTATTTTATTAATCGGGTTCAGGCTACTATATTTAAAGTCTACATCAATTCGCTACTTTATGAAGTCAGTTAAGTTTTTGGTCAGCCTACTTTTTACCCTTGGCATTTTTTACGGACTAAACACCAAGTTTGGAGATATCCCCCCGATGGGGAAATTCCTAAGCCCGAACCAAGGTTTCTGGAAAAACGAAGTCACTGAGTCTGATGTGGCAAAAGAAGTTTTAGAAATTCCTGGACTGAAAAGCCCTGTAACTGTGCATTATGATGAATCTCTGATTCCCCATGTATTTGCTCAAAATGATGAAGATTTGTACAGAGCTCAAGGTTACATCACGGCTCAACACCGACTGTGGCAACTTGAATTCCAGACCTTTGCTTCGGGCGGTAGACTTTCAGAAATAGTAGGCGAAGCGGCCATTGAATACGACCGAGGCCAACGCAGAAAAGGAATGGGCTTTGGAGCTGATAATGCTTTAAAGGAAATGATGAAGCATCCAGAGGAGGTGAAACTACTTGAAGCTTACCGAGACGGAATCAATGCATACATCGAAAGTTTAACTGTAGGAGAACTTCCAGTGGAATACAAAATACTCGATTATCAGCCCGAACCTTGGACGACCAAGAAAACTGCCCTTCTACTGATGTACATGACGGATATGTTGGCTGGGCGCGATGTTGATTTAGAAAACACCAATTTTGTCAAGCTCTTCGGAAAAGAAACCTTCGATCTGCTTTTCCCTGACTTTTATAAGGATCAAGACCCTGTAATTCCTCAAGAAAGAGATTGGAGTAGCTTTGAAGTTCAAAATATTGAAAAGCCCGATGTTGATTTTCCTAGTGATTTTATTAAAGAAACCATGGACAAACCCAACCCTCACAACGGAAGTAACAACTGGGCTATAGCGCCATCCAAATCTGTTTCTGGCAATCCAATTTTAGCCAATGACCCGCATTTACAACTCAACTTGCCTTCGATCTGGTATGTAATGCAATTGGCCACTCCTGAGAAAAACACCTTTGGAGCTACACTTCCTGGCGCGATGGGAATCATTATTGGTTTCAACCAAAACATAGCTTGGGGCGTAACCAACGCCACCCGTGATGTAAAAGATTGGTATAAAATTGAATTTCAGGACGAAAACAGAAAAGCTTATAAATATGATAACGAGTGGAAAGCCACTACTGAAGTAATAGAGGAAATTAAAGTAAAAGGCAAGCCTACAGTGTACGACACCGTAATTTACACCCACTATGGCCCTGTAACCTATGACCACACCCATAAAGGAAATGGAGAAAAAGTGGGTTACGCCATGAAATGGACGGGCCATTTGCCTAACAATAACCAACAGACTTTTCTGGATTTAAATAAGGCCAAGAACTACGATGAATATGCGGCAGCATTAAAACATTTTACTGCACCAGCGCAAAACTTTGTTTTCGCTTCACGCGAAGGAGATGTTGCCCTCTGGATTCAGGGAGAATTGGCCAATAAATGGCCAGAACAAGGCAAATTTCTAATGGATGGCGCTGATTCTAGATACGAATGGCAAGGATTTATTCCTCAAAACCAAAATGCTCATGTAAAAAACCCAGAGAGAGGTTTTGTAAGCTCCGCCAACCAACACCCCACAGATGAAAAGTATCCTTATTATGTATATGATGATGGTTATGAAACCTATCGTAACCGTGTGATCAACAACTTTTTCAGAAGTAAGGAGAAATTCGATATTCAAGATTTTAAAGACTTACAAGCCAATAACTTCAACTTAAAAGCAGCAGAGTTAATCCCAACTATGCTCGATAGCATGGACAGAAACTCGCTTACTGCTAATGAAGAACAAATGCTCTCTACAATAGAGGATTGGGATTTCAACAATAACATAGACGCTGAGGGCGCTTCGGTTTGGGAGAAATGGTGGGATAATTTATACCGAATAACTTGGGACGAACTGTATAACCTCGATGTCGCTATCAACCGCCCAAGCGATTACCAAACCATATGGTTACTAAAAAATCAGCCGAATCACCCTTGGTTTGACAGGAAGGAAACGCCAGAAATAGAAACTGCCAAAGACCTTTATTTTCAGTCGTTTAGAGATGCCGTGCAAGACCTAACCGTTTGGCAATCTAGAACAGGAAAGTCCCTAAAATGGGTGGATTATAAAGGTACTTTTGTTGGGCATTTGCTACAGGCGCAACCCGCCTTTTCAAGGTTTGATTTACCTATTGGAGGAAATTCAGGCATTGTAAATGCCACTAGCGAAAATCATGGCCCTTCTTGGAGAATGATTGTTGAATTAGGCAACGAGCCCAATGCCTTTGGAATTTACCCTGGAGGCCAATCAGGAAACCCGGGTAGCAAATTCTATGACAATATGATTGATCGTTGGGCAGCTGGAGAGTATATTCCTCTCTTGTTTATAAAGTCCGTTGACCAAACTTCAGACCGTATCATTTTTTCTCAAAACCTAAGCCCAGCCAAGTAATGAAAACGTTCATCAATATTATTCTAAATATAGTTATCGCCTTTCTTTTAGGTTTGTTTCTCCCTTGGTGGTCAGTGATGATCGCTAGCTTTGTTATGGGTGCCATTATAGGCCTAAAAAAGGCTTCGTCTTTCTTTGTTCCCTTCTTGGCAATCGCCTTACTTTGGGTCGTGAACGCATGGTTTCTGGCGCAACCCAACGATTTCACCATGACCAAGAAAATAGCGGTACTATTACCATTGGAAGGAAATACCTTTTTGCTATTTCTGATTACGGGAGTTGTCGGGGGAATTGCAGCAGGGGTGGCTGGTGTTTTTGGTAACCAATGCAAACAATTAATCTCAGGCAAAAAATAGAATGAAGGTCGAAGAGGAAGAAAAACAATATTTTGTAATTGATTTTGATAGTACTTTCACTCAAGTAGAAGCACTTGATATTTTAGGGGAAATTTCGCTTTCAAACCACCCCGAAAGGAATGCTCGATTACAGAAAATTAAAGACATTACCGACTTAGGAATGGCTGGGGAAATGTCATTACGTGAATCACTCATTGCTCGCATTCAGTTATTAAACGGCAATAAAGCACACCTTCCAGAGTTAATCTCCCGTCTATCGAAACTGGTATCAAAGTCTATTGAAAGAAATAGTGTTTTCTTTAACGAGCATCCTGAAAACACTTTTATTATTTCGAATGGCTTCAAAGAGTTTATAGTGCCTGTAGTAACCAAGTTTGGCATTAAAGCCGATCATGTTTTTGCCAACGATATGGTTTTTGATGAAGATGGCAACATTATCGACCTTAACCGCAACAATGTTCTTTCCATAAATGGAGGAAAAGTAAAGCAGATTGAAGCGTTAAAATTAAAAGGTCAAATCAATATGATTGGCGATGGTTACACCGATTACGAGGTGCGTAAAGCCGGAATGGCCAATAACTTTTATGCTTATACCGAAAATGTAGAACGCGAACCCGTAAAGAAACATGCCGATCACATTGCCCCAAGTTTTGACGAAATTTTATACCACAAGAAAATGAGCGGAGCCTTATCCTACCCCAAAAACCGAATCAAAATGCTTTTGTTGGAAAGCGTTCACCCCAATGCGCTGGCCAAATTAAAAGAAGAAGGCTTTAGTGTTGAAAGCTACCCTGCAGGTTTAGATGAAGATGAGCTTTGCGAGAAAATTAAAGGCATTCATGTTTTAGGCTTGAGGTCCAAAACACAAGTAACAGCCAAAGTAATTAGAGAAGCCGATAAATTGATGGCCATGGGTGCTTTTTGTATTGGCACCAACCAAATTGACACTGGGACAGCGCTAGAAGCTGGAATCCCTGTTTTCAATGCTCCTTTTAGCAATACACGCTCGGTAGTAGAATTGGCCATAGCCGAAATGATTAGCCTGATGCGTGGTATCTCTGACAAGAACAGAGATATGCACCAAGGCATTTGGTCTAAAACAGCTAAAAATAGCTTCGAAATTCGAGGAAAAAAATTGGGTATTATTGGTTACGGAAGTATTGGCGCACAACTTTCTGTTTTGGCCGAAAACCTTGGTATGGATGTTTATTACTACGATTTAGTTGAAAAGCTAGCGCTAGGTAACGCCACAAAGTGTGATACCATAGAAGAATTACTATCCATTGCAGATGTGGTCTCTTTGCACATTGATGGCCGACCAGAGAACGGAAACTTCTTTCTAAGAGAGCATTTTCAGATGATGAAGGATGGCGTTATTTTCTTGAACTTGGCCCGTGGCCCAGTGGTTGATATTCTTGCATTGAAAGAAGCCATTTTGAGTGGCAAAGTAATTGGCGCAGGAGTTGACGTTTTTCCAGAAGAACCTAAAAGCAACAACGATCCTTTTACTTCGGAACTCATGGGTTTACCCAACACCATTCTTACCCCACATATTGGCGGAAGCACTTTGGAAGCTCAAGAGAACATTGCTGATTTTGTGCCGCGTAAAATCATGGACTACATCAATACTGGAAATACAGAAAACAGTGTCAACTTTCCGAACATAACCTTACCTCCACTGAAAGATGCGCATAGACTTATTCACATCCATAAAAACAGGCCTGGAGTGTTGGCTAAAATCAATAATACTTTGGCCGAATTTGAAGCCAACATTGTAGGTCAGCACTTAAAAACCAACGAAACCATAGGTTACGTAATTACCGACATTAACAAACAGTATGGCAAAGAACTCAGCAAAGCCATGAAAAAGATTGAGCACACCATAAAATTCAGAATGCTCTATTAAACGGATGAACTACAAACTAAAAAAGTCTGGCTTGCCAGACTTTTTTAGTTCTATTTAAAAGAGACTAATTACTTAGCTCTCCAAGCTTCTTGTTTAGCATTTTCACCAACGGTTACCAATAAACGGGTTGGGCCTGGCACTAATACCAATTTCACTTCTTGGTTAGGGAAATCGTCTACCTCTACTGGCACTCCTTCACCAAATTCAACATCATATCCATATTTACCCTCTTTGTCACGTTGCAAACGGATATAGTTTTTTGCAAAATAGGCGATAGGCAGAAGCACATCATTATCAGGGCAAAATTCATCGTGCACTAAAGCAATGGCTTCTTCAAGTTCAGAACCGAACTCTTCAATAAACGCATCTTCTAGGTCGTGGAGCTCTTCCTCCAAGTCATCGTAGCGTTCATCACTATAATCCATGTCGTCCAACTCATTGATTTTCTCTGCAATGGCAGCAAAATCATCATTCAGTTTCTCTACATTCATATTCTAAATACTAGGCGTAGCACAAAGAATGCAAGTTCAATTAAAACATGCAAGGCATAACAGAAAAAGGTTTACTAGAGGTCAATTTCCTTTTTAAAAGCAAGTAGAAAACCTAACTTTACCCAACGTATTTCTTAGTACCATACTATTACATCTCACCTTAATTAATTATGACAACCAACATTCAAGACAAGGTAAATACTTGGTTAAATAGTAGCATTGACGAAGCCAGCAAAGCGGCCATTCGTTCGCTTTCTGCTGAAGAATTGAACGAAGCTTTTTATAAGGATCTAGAATTTGGCACAGGAGGTTTAAGGGGAATTATGGGAGTTGGTTCTAACAGAATCAACAAATACACTATTGGAATGGCTACTCAAGGTTTAGCCAATTACTTGATCAAAACCTTCCCGAATGAAGCTATAAAAGTAGCCATAGCGTACGATAGCCGTAATAACAGTCGATTCTTTGCAGAAACTACCGCTGCGGTTTTCTCAGCCAATGGCATCCACGTTTACCTTTTCGAGAGCCTTCGTCCAACGCCAGAGCTTTCATTTGCTATCAGAGAATTGGGTTGTAAAAGTGGCGTGGTACTCACA
Source organism: Roseivirga ehrenbergii (assembly GCF_001593005.1). Lineage (GTDB taxonomy): Bacteria > Bacteroidota > Bacteroidia > Cytophagales > Cyclobacteriaceae > Roseivirga > Roseivirga ehrenbergii. Next base: position 37,100 of record NZ_LQZQ01000012.1, on the reverse strand, counting down.
GCTTCGCATAACCCAAGAGAATACAATGGCTACAAAGCCTACTGGGACGATGGTGCGCAAGTAATTGCCCCTCAAGATAAAAACATTATAGCCGAAGTTGAGGCCATAGCTGGAATTGAAGCGGTTAAATTTGAAAAAGACGACAGTAAAATTGAATTAATTGGTAGCGAAATAGATGAGAAGTATCTCAATGCAATAGAGGAGTTAACCTTGGCACCAGAAGCCATCAAAAATCAGAAAGATCTCAAAATTGTGTTCTCCCCTATTCACGGAACTGGTATCACATTGGTGCCCGGAATATTAAAGCGAAAAGGCTTTGAAAACGTATTTGTAGTGGAAGAGCAAGCCGAGCCCAATGGCGATTTCCCTACCGTAGTTTACCCAAACCCTGAGGAAAGAGAAGCCATGACTTTGGCACTAAATAAAGCCAAGGAATTAGATGCCGACCTTGTAATGGCCACCGACCCCGATGCCGATCGTGTAGGGATGGCTGCTAAAAACGATGAAGGTGAGTTTGAATTACTGAACGGAAATCAAGCTGCTAGTCTTCTGATTTACTACTTGCTTAGAAAGTGGAAAGAGAATGGAAAAATCAATGGTAATCAGATGATTATTAAAACCATTGTAACCACTGATTTGCTCGCTCGAATTGCAGAAAAATTTGAGGTAGACTGCCCTGAAACGCTCACAGGCTTTAAATACATTGCCGCACTTATAAGACAAGAAGAAGGTAAAAAAGAGTTCATTGGCGGTGGCGAAGAAAGCTATGGCTACATGATTAGCGATTTTGTTCGTGACAAAGATGCTGTTGCTTCTTGTGCCATGCTTGCCGAAATGTGTGCTTGGGCCAAAGATCAAGGCATGTCTGTTTTCGACCTTCTAAAACAAGTATATGTTGAAAACGGATTCTACTTAGAAACACTGGTTTCAATGACCAAAAAAGGGATGAAGGGCGCAGACGAAATCAAGCAAATGATGGTGGATATGCGTGAAAAAACACCAACCACAATAGCAGGAAGCAAAGTAATTAAAACCATGGACTACCAAAGCTTGGTAGAAAAAGACCTTGTTTCCGGTTCTGAAAAAGTCATTGACCAACCAAAATCAAATGTGCTACAATTCTATTTAGAAGATGGTACTAAAATCTCGGCTAGACCTTCTGGTACCGAACCAAAAATTAAATTCTACATCAGCGTGAACACTCCCCTTGCCTCAGCCGTTGACTTTAACGAAACAAAGCAATTTTTAGAAACTAGAATCGAAACCCTAAAAGAAGCCCTAAATTTATGAGTATAGCAGCCCAATCCATTTCAGAATTAATCAATCGTGATTTAGATCGCCTTTCGAAAGAAGTAGAAGCTTATTCGAAAGAAGAAAATTTATGGATTACAGATGGAGAAATTACCAATACGGCAGGAAATTTAGTGCTTCATCTTTGCGGAAACTTACAGCATTTTATAGGAGCAGTTCTGGGGAAAACAGGATACGAAAGGAATAGAGATTTTGAGTTTGCAGGTAAAAATATAAGTCGTGCAGAGCTGCTTGGTTCAATTCAAGAAGCAAAAACTGCTGTAACCGACACACTCCAACGTTTGCCGGAATCGGTATTGAATTACCCCTACCCACAAAGGCTTTTTAATAATAAAGAAATGAGTACGCTGTTCTTCCTTATTCATCTTCAAGGCCATTTAAATTACCATTTAGGTCAAATCAATTACCATCGTAGGATTCTAGATAAATGATTAAACTAGAACAGAACGTTTCTCTCAAACCCTTCAACACCTTTGGGTTAGAAGCCAAAGCCAATCACTTTATTGCCTTCACTTCAATAAAAGAATTGCTCGATGCACTTAAAATGATAGAGTCTGACGAACCATTAATGGTTTTAGGGGGCGGTAGCAATATTTTACTCACTAAAGATTTTGAAGGCGTTGTACTCAAAAACGAGCTCAAAGGCATTGAGCTTATCGATGAAGACAGAAACCATGTTTGGATCAAAGCCATGGCTGGCGAAAACTGGCATCAATTTGTTTTACACTGTATTGAAAACAACTGGGCAGGCATAGAAAACCTTTCCCTAATTCCTGGAACAGTTGGTGCGGCACCTATGCAAAACATTGGGGCGTATGGAGTAGAAATTAAAGACGTTTTCCACTCCTTAGAAGCGGTTGAAATAGCATCAGGAAAATATCAAGAATTTACAGCCGAGGAATGTGAGTTTGGCTATCGCGAAAGCGTTTTCAAAACTTCCTTGAAAGGAAAATACATCATTACTTCCGTAGTATTCAGGTTAGATAAAACCCCAACCTTTAACACCTCTTACGGTGCTATTCAGGCTACTTTAGACGAAATGGGAGTAACCGATTTGAGCATTAAAGCCATTAGCGATGCAGTTATCAAAATCAGGCAAAGTAAGCTTCCCGACCCTGTAGAAATTGGAAATTCTGGCAGCTTCTTTAAAAACCCTACCATCGACAATATTGACTATGAAGGCCTTAGGGCTGAATTTCCAAGCATTCCTGGGTACAAACTACCTGAACAAAAAGTAAAAATACCAGCAGCGTGGCTCATTGAACAAGCAGGATGGAAAGGTAAAACCTTTGGTGAAATTGGTGTACACAAAAACCATCCCCTCGTTCTGGTGAATTACGGTAATGGAAAAGGAGAAGACATCAAGAAATTAGCTTTGGAAATAAAGGCTTCTGTTGCCGATAAATTTGGAATAGAAATTATCCCTGAAGTGAATATCATTTAATCCTTCTTCAACTCGTTTCAATTCCATAAATTCGACCCCTCAAATTTATCCAAGATGTCGAAACGTACGCCCGCCATGCCATTTATTTTGGCAACCATTCTGATTGACATTATTGGAATTGGAATTGTACTGCCCGTAGTGCCAACACTCATTTTAGAGCTGGGGGGCGAATCCATTAGCGAAACAGCCAAAATCGGAGGTTTACTCGCCTTATCCTACGCCTCTATGCAATTTGTGTTCTCCCCTATTTTGGGAGGATTAAGTGACAAGTATGGCAGGCGCCCGATTCTTCTTATTTCACTGTTTGCTTTAGGAATCGATTATTTTATTGCGGCCCTATCACCTACTTTGGCTTGGCTTTTTCTGGCAAGAATTGTAGCTGGCATTGGCGGAGCAAGCATTACAACGGCCATGGCCTATATTGCCGATGTAAGTCCACCTGAAAAACGTGCTCAAAATTTCGGTATGATTGGAGCAGCCTTTGGTGTTGGCTTTATCATTGGCCCGCTGACAGGAGGTTTACTTGGTGAAATTGGGCCAAGGGTGCCTTTTTTCGTAGCTGGTTGCTTAGCACTTCTCAATTGGCTGTATGGCTATTTCATTCTTCCAGAATCGTTAACTCCTGAAAATAGACGACCTTTTTCATGGAAGCGAGCCAACCCAATTGGCTCATTGGCACAACTGAGAAAGTACCCTGTCATTATGGGCTTAGTGTTGTCATTGGTCTTGATTTACATTGCTGCCCATGCCGTGCAAAGCAACTGGTCGTTTTTTGTGATTGAAGAATTTCAATGGTCAGAAGCCCAAATCGGATACTCTTTGGCATTTGTAGGGCTGATGGTAGCCTTAGTGCAAGGGTTACTTATTCGTGTGGCTGTGCCTAAGTTAGGACAGAAGCGCGCTGTTTACATTGGTATTACCTTTTATGCTTTGGGTTTATTACTCTTCGCATTCGCTAATCAATCATGGATGATGTATGCCTTTATGATTCCCTATGCTTTGGGCGGCTTGGCTGGGCCAACACTTCAAGCCATTATGTCGACACAAGTACCTGCCAATGAGCAAGGTGAATTACAAGGCGGTTTAACCAGCTTAATCAGCGTAACTTCCATTGTAGGCCCACCATTAATGACAGGCATTTTTGCCTACTTCACTACCGAAGGCAACTTTTACTTTGCGGGAGCCGCCTTTTTGCTTGGCGCAATTCTAACATTTCTAAGTGTAATTTTTGCTTACCGAACCCTACGCAAAACAAACTTGAGTTAGGTTGACCTTTAAAATTCATAACCAATACTGGTATTCCTAGGTTATATCTAGGGCATTAAATCATTAATTCCGATCTTAGAATTTTGTAACCAAAAGGCAGATTTATGAGTGAAGTTGAGTTCACTACTTCAGAAAAAGAAAGCACATACCTCCACCTAAATGTTAAAAATGAAACCGATAAGCTTGAAGCTGTGGTTTTAGGCATTGGCACTGATTTAGGGGAAGAATCGGAAATTAACCCAACCAGTAAACACCATAAGGAAGAAGGAACATATCCTACGGAAGAGGATATTCAACATGAAATTTCAACCTTCGAAAAGGTGCTTAAAGCTTTCGGAGTTGAGGTTTATCGCCCAAAAAACATTGAAGGCCTAGAGCAGGTTTTCACACGTGATATTGGGTTTGTAATAGACAACACCTATGTGGTAGCCAGCATGCAAGAAGAAGTTCGACAATTGGAACTTCCTGGGGTAAGGCATATCACCAATAAAATAAATCCACGAAACATTATTCACCCGCCAAAAAACGCCAATGTTGAAGGAGGTGACGTCATTCTATGGAACGATCATATTTTTGTAGGTATTAGTGCTCGCACCAATTGGGAAGGTTATGAATTCGTTAAAGCCTCTTTCCCTCATAAACAAGTACACGCTATTCCTTTAGTAGTTTCCGAAGATCGGAAGATTAACATTCTCCACTTGGATTGTACCTTTCAACCCATCGGAACAAAAGAGGCCATCATCTATGAAAATGGCTTTGCTGAGTACCCACAAATTATCTATGACCTTTTTAAAGAAGAGGATATGATTAAGGTAGATCAGGCTCAAATGAATAGAATGTTTCCTAATATTTTCTCGCTTTCACCAAAAGATATCGTGGTAGAAAGATCATTCAAGGCGCTGATTGCTGCTTTAAAAGAGCGCGGCTACACAGTTCATGAAGTAGACTATACTGAGAATTCAAAACTTAGCGGCCTGCTCAGGTGTTCTACAATGCCACTCAGACGTTCCTGAGATTCGAGTTTATTTCCATAAATGAAAAGAGGCGATCAAATTGATCGCCTCTTTTAGTTGTAGTAACCCAATATATGGTATGTTATTTTTCAATGAATGATAGCTCCACCCTACGGTTAAAGGCCCTACCTTCTATTGTATAGTTTGTTGCAATAGGTGTGTCTTCACTAAAGGTCTTCACCTCTAACTGACTTGGATTTACTCCTTTACTTATCAAGTAATTATATACCTCGGTGTATCGTCTGATACCAAGTGCTACGTTATACGGGTTCGTTCCGTATTCATCAGTATGGCCAGCTACCATAACCCTCAAGTCTCTGTTTTCTACCAATAGTGCCGCGGCTTCATTTAAGCGTTGGAAGAATTCTGATTTGATGTTATGCTTATCGAAATCGAAGAATACATTCGGAAGCTTAATTTTCTTTTCGGCTGGGACCGCAGCTATAATTTCTTTAGGCTCTTCTGCTGGAGGAGCAACTTCCTCTACCACTTCTTCTGTCACTTTAGGCTTTATTCCTTCAATCGATGGCGGATCAACAGGCAAGTTGGTAGGGTCAAGATCAAAACCATTGATCATTTTCACATAAATGGTTTCATCATTCTTTTCACAACCCACGTAGAAGTTTTGGTCTACATCAAACTGATCTCTAAAAAGCACACGAATGGTATGCTTCTTCTCATAAATAGTTTCTCCGTTTAACACTGCTCTTAAGTCGAAAGACCTTTCGATAGGCATTACCATTTTATAAACTCCGTATTCATCTGTAGTTGTTGAAATCGGCCCATCTTCGCCTTCCACCGTGATGGTAGCATTAGCCACTGGTGTTACTCCATCACACTCCAAAAATTTACCTTGGATCTGAGATTGGTTGAACATGATAATTCGATAGATATCCACTTGTCCGTAACCTTCTGGGCGACTAGAAGATAAATATGCAAAACCACCATACATTGTAAAGAAGGTATCGTCATTAGGCAAGTTTATAGGAGCTCCCATGTTTTCGGGCGCATTAAATTTACCTGTAGCACTGTCGTATTTAGTTGAGAAAATATCGTAGCCTCCCATTGAGTCGTGTCCTCTTGAAGAAAAATAAAACGTGCCATCTTCTGCCACAAAAGGAGCATCATCATTCACTGGAGTATTTAACTCAGTAATTGGTGCTGGCTTACCCCATTTTCCTTTTTCATCCTTATGCATAATGTATAAATCAAGGTTTTCAACCTCATGATTAATATCTGATGCATAAATCATTGAATTGCCATTATTATAAATAAAAGCGTGCGAATCCCATCGTTTTGAATTAATAGGTAATGCGTCTCTTTTACTCCAAGTACCATCTTTCTTCTTTTGCGAAATGAATAAATCTTCATCATAGAAAGTGATTAGGGTGCTGTCATTATTAAAAAGTTGAATTGGTGCTTCGTTAGCCGTTGTACTAGCGAACCCTTCCAATGGATTGTCCTTATCCCACTCATCAATATCATTCATATCAGCAGTAAGTACCTGCTCATATGCTTCACCATCATCCGCTACTTTGGCGGTTCCTTTTCTTCTTGCAGTGAAATAAATACCTCTTTGGTCGCCAGTTACCACCTGACTATATTCGTTTCCGTCAGTATTAATATTCGGCCCAAGGTTCTTAATAATAATGTCGCGTGGGTTGGGTAAATACTTTTTCGCATTTTGGATATTACTACTCACCAATAGATAGTCTGGTCGTAGAAAATCATCCAAATCCTGCATTCTAACTTTTTGAATCGTCTGCTCAGCTTCGTCTATCTGCTCATTTAACAAATATGCCTTAGCAAATTTCACCCAAAAATAAGGTGAATCCTGAGCAAAGGCCGTAGACTCATTAAAGAGACTAATGGCTTCTTCTAATCTATATCTTTCTGTGTGACATATAGCTGCCAAAAATTTCGCTTCATTGTTCTTGGCGTTCTTTTTAATAATGGGTTCAAGCATTCCCAATGCTACTTCCCAATCGCCCTCTTCCATAGCCGCATAGGCCTTATTGAGGTTTTGTGCTTGACTTACGGTAGTCAGACACAATAAAAGGAATGAAAAAATTATGGCACTCTTCATAATCTAAAGTCTAAAGTTAGTTGTGTACTAAAAAAGTAACAGTCAGTCGGAAGAATGGTGATTAGATTGAGGTAATGGCTGGTAAAACCATCGTGACGAAGTTATGAAGAAATATCTATAATTAAAAAGAACGATTAAACTCTAAATGACCATGAGATTGTGACGAGCTACATAAAACGATACGCTATCTTCAATTTTCAATTGATTTTTAGCAAACACATCAATCGAATGATTACCAACCTTCAATCTAATCAAGTACCCATTCCCCTTAAAAAAAGTACCTGAAACCAGCCCGTCAAGCGTTAAAGCACCAGCCTGGAATTCAGTTTCAAAACTCTCTGCACGAACAATAATCTGCTGCCCCTTTTCGATGTTCAATTTTTCATGAAAAATACTTGAAAACTCAGCTTCGCTAAAAATGTTGACGATTCCGAAAAACGCTGCAATTTCAACGCTTGTAGGCTTGTTGTAAATATTCAATGGAGAATCAAACTGTAGCAATTTACCGTCAGACATAAAGCCAATCTTATCTGAAAGCATTAGTGCATCTTGAGTATCATGCGTTACCATAATCAAGCTCAATTGTTGATTTCGGATAATTTCACTCACTTCAACAATAAGTTTACTCTTAACTATAGGATCTAGATTGCTAAATGGCTCATCCATTAAAAGAAGCTCAGGTTCTTCGGCAAGGGTCTTAGCCAAAGCCAGCCGCTGCTGCTGGCCACCAGATAGCTCTCGTGGTAATCTTTTTCTAAATTCTTGAAGATGACAAATCTCTAAGAGTTCTTCCACTCGATCATTTTGATAGTCTTTATCAAATAACAAAAGTGGATATTTAATATTTTCCTCCACGGTTCGATTTGGCATTAATCGCAAATCTTGAAACACCATTTTTATTCCTTCTTGGCCAGGAATAAGCTTATCTTCCGGCTTATCCAATTCCTTTCCTTGAAAATGAATGGTTCCGTTTTCTGGCGAAATCAATCCACCAATCATTTTCAATAAGGTAGACTTACCTGAACCACTGGCTCCCACAAAGGAAACGATCTCGCCCTTTTTCATTGAAAAAGCCAGATCGGAAACCGCTGGCTTTTCATTACCTAAATAGGTTTTTGATACTTTATTTACTTTAAGAAATTTCAATAGCTCCTTATTTACCTTTGGGTTCCAACAGGTTATTTCTCATAAGAAATACGATAAATCACACCAGCAACATCATCAGAAACTAGAATGGAGCCATCAGGCATTTCTAAAATATCTACAGGTTTTCCCCAACCCTTATTGGTTTTTTGATCTAACCAGCCAGAAGCGAAAATTTCACTACTAATTACCTTATCTCCTTCTACCTGAACAAAGCGCAATTGGTAACCAATATGCCCTGCATCTAGCGAGCGATTCCATGAGCCATGTTGAGCAACAATAATATTGTTTTTATACTTGGCTGGAAACATATCTCCTTGATAGAACCTTAAGCCTAATGGAGCAGAATGGGGTTCAAACTTATATTTTGGTTCAGTAAAGTTCGTTCTAGGAAATTTATCGCCAAAGTCTGGGTCTGGAATATCGCCTTGGTGCCAATAAGGAAACCCAAAATTCATTCCTTTTTCTGGAGCAAAATTAAGTTCACAAGCTGGAATATCATCTCCCATCATGTCTCTTCCGTTATCGGTAAACCACATTTTTTGAGTCTTTGGATCCCAAGCAAATCCTACACTATTTCTTACTCCAGTAGCATATATTTCCATGTTCGAACCATCAGGATTCATTCTGGTAATCGATGCATAAACTTCCTTATCGCTCTCGCAAACATTACAAGGCGCTCCTACTGGAACGTAAAGCTTACCATCAGGACCAAAGGCAATAAACTTCCACCCATGATGAGCATCTGTTGGATAATCTTCGAAAATCACCTCTTGCTTTGGGTCATCCAAATTATTCATGATATCAGGAAAACGGAGAACTCTGTTGACTTCGGCCACATATAAATCTCCGTTATGATAAGCCACACCGTTGGGCATATTCCAATCCTTGCCTGTTTTCGATGCCCATTTGTACGCCTTATCAGCTACCATGTCTCCATCAGTATCGGTAAGCGCATACACATTTTTTCTTCTTCTGTTTCCAACAAACACGGTTTTCCCATCAGGAGTACTACTCAATGAGCGTGCGTCTGTAATTCCTTCTGCATAAATAGAAATCTTAAAACCTTCAGGGAGTTTGATTTTCGACAAATCAATTTCGCTTTGCGCCCAAACATTGACGTTAGCGCCCATTAGCGTGAATAAACCAATTGAAAGTACTGTCAAGAATCGCTTTATCATAACCAATTTATTTAATGCCGAAAGGTAGACTATTAACCGCTAAGAGTTAAAAAAGATTTGACAAATGGATATCTACCAATAATACTTTTATAAACGTTTGAATTGGCTTTACAAACACTAATTTTGCGGCATGATTGCAATCAACAACTTATCGTACCTTATTGGAGGGCGAGCCCTTTACGAAAACGCCTCACTTCATATTAAGCCGAAGGATAAAATCGGTTTGATAGGCCTTAACGGAAAGGGTAAGTCAACACTATTGAGAATTATCGATGGGGAATTTCCTCCTACTTCTGGCGATGTAAGTAAAAGTAAAGATTGCAGCATTGGGTTCTTAAATCAAGACCTTCTCTCTTATCAGTCTGAAGAAAGTATTTTAGCCGTGGCCATGCAAGCCTTTGGCAAAGCGAATGAGCTTCAAGCTACCATAGAGCGTATTTTAAAGGAAATGGAAACCAACTATCACGATCAGTTGGTAGATGATTTGGCCAAAGCGCAAGACCAATTCGAAACGCTTGGTGGCTATTCTATGCAGTCGGATGCCGAGGCAATTCTGGAAGGAATTGGTTTTAGAACAGAAGACTTAAACCGTCCGTTGAAGGAGTTTTCGGGAGGATGGAGAATGAGGGTAATGCTGGCCAAGTTACTCCTTGAAAAGCCTTCGTTATTGATGCTCGATGAGCCTACTAACCACTTGGATTTACCTTCCATTCAATGGATAGAAAACTATTTAAAAACTTATGAAGGAGCGGTAATAGTGGTTTCTCACGACCGTTCCTTTATCGATAATGTTGCTACTTCAATTGTGGAAGTTGCTAACCAAAAACTGACGCAGTATAGCGGTAATTATTCCTTTTATATGAAGGAAAAACAAATGCGTGAAGAAATTCAAAAGAATGCATTTGAAAACCAACAACAGCAAATTAAGCAAACCGAACAGTTTATTGAACGCTTTCGATCTAAAGCTACAAAGGCTCGTCAGGTTCAATCTAGGGTGAAATCTTTGGAGCGAATGGATAAGATTGAAGACATTGTTGATGATTCAATGGTGATGAATTTCAAGTTTGGTTTCAAACAAAAGTCTGGGCGGTCCATTATTGAATTGGATAATATTTCGAAATCCTATGGCGACTTAACCATTCTTAAAAACACCACTGCCAAAATTGAGCGAGGTGATAAAATTGCATTGATTGGTGCCAACGGAAAGGGTAAATCAACTTTGCTCCGCGTGATTGCTGGTACAGAAAAAGTAACTGGCGAGAGAAAAGAAGGTTTTAATGTTTTGACTACATTTTATGCGCAGCATCAGTTAGAAGCGCTGAACGTTAACAACGAAATTCTTCAGGAGCTTTCTCAGGCAGGTAGTGAAAAATCGGAAATGGAGTTAAGGGCGATTCTTGGTTGCTTTTTATTCTCTAGTGACGATGTGTTTAAGAAAATTAAAGTACTCTCTGGGGGTGAAAAATCCAGAGTGGCTTTGGCTAAAACTTTGATTTCGGAAGCCAACTTCCTGATGATGGATGAGCCTACTAACCACTTGGATTTTTTATCGGTAAACATCCTTATCCAAGCCTTACAGCAGTATGAGGGCACTTTCCTAATCGTATCTCACGACAGGCACTTTATTTCACAAATCGCGAATAAGATTTGGTACATCGAAGACCATCAAATCAAAGAATACCCAGGCACCTATGATGAATATGTGTACTGGCAACAGAAAAAGGAAGCAGAACAAAAGCCGAAAGTTGCTGAAGTTAAAGTACAAAAGGAAAAACCTACACAGCAACAAAAACCGCCAAAAGATCCAAATCTACAGGAGTTGAAGAAGCTTCAAAACCAGCTTGGGAATGTAGAAAACGAGATAGAAAAGTTAGAGTCGAAAAAAGGAGCTTTAGAAGCTGAAATGGCTAAACCCGAGGTTTTTGGAGATTTTAATAAGCTGCAAGAAAAGCAATCGGAATACGATGCGTTGACTAAAAAACTAGAAACGGCTCAGAGCAGTTGGGAAGAAATTGCCGAAATGATTGATGCGATTGAGGTGAATTAATTTAGTTCTATCTTAATCTTCACTACCTTTTCAATAGTTAGGCCAGTGGTAGGGTATGGATTTACTTCAACTAAAGTGACCAAGTACTCTTCCACTTGCACATGGATGTATTCAACATCATTCAAATCAATATCATAAGTTTCGTTTCTAGTCCATCTGATTTTCACTGCCGATCTGCCTTCCCAAACACAATTTGTATTTTCTGGGCAACGTGAATCTTCAACCCCCACCAGTTCAAGCACCGAGCCATCAATTAATCTTTTAGGCTGATTTAACCTCAGAGAGAATTCACCGCCTTCAAACACCTCGTACTCCTCATCGCAGGAAAAAACCATGGATGAAATCAAGATTAAAAAAGTTGCTAAAATTCTCTTATCGATCATCATAACCTGACACTAAAGTTCAACTATTACACATTTACCATCCACGCAAGTCACTTCTGGAACAGCCATTATACTACAATCACTTATCAAGCCAAACCTACGATTTACTTCATCTTGCAATGCAGTGTATTCATTACTTTTCTTCTCTAAAAGGGCTTCATCGACATTGCTGCCATAAATCACATAAGTTGAAGGGCCACCGCAAGCCTTTTTTCCATAAACTAATACTTTGCAGTCACCTCCACCATTGCATGACTTATCTGCAATCATATCTTGAATGTCATTCTGAATTTCATCTAATCTAACTAGGGCTTCCTCCAAGGTGGTGTTCTTATCTAAACCAAACTCATCAATTTTAGAACAACTCATTAGTACGTACAACCCTAGAACAATGCCAAAAGCAATCACTAACTTTCTCATATCAATACTATTTGCGGTTTAAGAAATAATTTAAGCTAAAGCCTACGCCCACCACAGATGGACTAGATGGAGATGAAGTTTCCTGATTGGTAGAGTTTAAAAACTTCCTGTAATAGCCCTCGGCCGAAATACCCCATTCTTCACTCAACTTATAATTTAATGCCAAAGCACTTAAGCCCGCCACATTAAAACGGTCAAATAAACCATCATTTGAAAAATTCACTTTACGAACCTCAAGCGACTCTAATTCACCTTTTATTTGATAACTCAGGAAATAATCGGCACTAAGCCCAGCCTTCATTTGCATATTAAATTTACCTAGATCCAATAACTTGAATGATGCTTGAACCGGAATAGAGATACTCTTAATTGTATTGGTAATATCATAATTACCCGTAAAATACACTTCGCCAGCATAGCCAGCAGGAAGATAAATTGGGTACGAAACCCCGTTTTCAACAGAGTAAGCGTTTGATTGATTGGCAAAACGATACTCAGAATACCGAACCCCTAAATTCAAGCCCCATCTATCTGTTAGTTCAAAGCCTAAGCCCGCGCCAAAACCTAATGAGCCTAATTGTTTATCGTTACCATTACTTACCGAAGATAAAGCAAACCAATCGCCTGTTGCACTACTTTGCCTTGACAACATGTCTAGAGAATTGCCAGATGGATTTGGGTTAAAACTTCCTCCACTCAAACCTCCAGTTAAGGCTAAGGCTTTCGGTTCATCTCCTATGAATCCTTCAGTTTTATAATCTTTCAAATCCAATGAAGCCACCATATGCTTCATGTCCCATAAACCCTTTAATATATGAATGCTACGCTGCGGGGCTCTTAGTTGAGCATAATCTAGCTGCTCAACATTTCTTTTAAATTCGGAAGATTCAACCAACGCCATCGCCTTATTTTCTTCTTTCTGAAAGAGTTCTGAGCTAGGGTATAACTCAGAATTATGGTTTGAGTTTGAAGCTTGAAGCCTAGTACTTATTTCCTCATCCAACTGGTCATTTGTTGAAGGTTTATCAATAGGTGCTAAAATACCATCTTGATCCTTTGTGTTTTGTTTATCTGTATCACTTTCAGATGACTTACTCTGTACCTCAGCTTTACTTTCCTTTGTTACGCTTTGTTCGTTCCCTTTAAAGCGATCAGAAAAAAGAAAACCAAAGCTTAAGATCAAGGCTATACCAGCCGCAATACCATAAGTCTGCCAATAGAAGAACACTCCTTTCTTCTTTTTAGCTTTTAAACCAGCTTCAACACCAGCCCAAACGCGATCAGAGGGCTTAAATTCAGCCCCTTCAAACATTTCCTTTAACCCATTCTCAAAATCGCTCATCTGACAAATAATTAGTTTGAACAACTTTATTGGCATCATCAATCATTGATCTTAAGAGCACTCGTGCTCTGGAATATTGTGACTTCGATGTGCCTTCACTTATCTCCAACAATTCTGCAATTTCCTTATGCCCATATCCTTCAATTGCAAACAGGTTAAAGATGGTTCTTGACCCCACCGGCAATTTCTGCATCATGGCTAGAATTTCTGTAAAATGCATGTTAGAGAGTGTCAAATCAGATTCAACATGCATAAGTGCCACCTTCTCTATATCTAGCATGGGTTGCTGATACATTTTCTTTCGGTTATGATTTATGGCCGTATTGATTACAATCCTTTTTAACCATGTCAGAAATTGTGCTTCCTTTCTAAATGAATCTAAACTGTTGAAAATTTTAATGAATGCATCTTGCAAAATATCCTCTGCGTCTTCTTGAGACTTGGCATAGCGCATTGCCATGGGCATTAGTTTTTGCGCATATCGGTCATAGAGCTCTCGCTGAGCCTTATGATCCCCTTTTATGCTTCGCGCAATTAAATTTTCGTCCAGGTTCATTAATAGAAAAGTACCGGTTTCTTTCTTCCGATTTGTTAGACACCAAACACAAAGTTATGGTTGTAAACGTTATGTAGTTAAAGCTTAAAAATTAAGATCGGCACAATCTTCGCACCAAAATAGGTGGAAACTCTAGTTCAATTAATAATTTATGTTGAAAGCAAATGATATGTTAATTTGCACCAAAAGCATCACTTTGAAATTAAAATCAATTTTAGTTTTAGTATCATCCATTTTCCTTCTGCAACCCTTAATGGGTTTTCAGACAAAGAAGGAGTTGAGATTTGGAGACGAAGTGTACGAAAGCACAATTAAGACTGTCCGGATGTATCCTGAAGGCAGCTCCATTCAAAGCAGCCTTGCTCCTGCCATTGCTGAACTAGATCAAACCACAAAACTCTTACTTGAATTTGATGACCTGAGAGATGATGCCGATTATTACTTTGTGCAATTTATTCATTGCAATTCCGATTGGACGCCCTCTGATTTAAGACCAAACATGTATCTGAATAACTTCAATGAATTTGAAATTGAAGACTTTGAGTTCAGTAGCGAATCCAAAATCAATTATGTCCATTATAAATATCGCTTACCTCAATTTCAGTCTACAGGTAACTATATAGCCGTTGTTTACAGAGACAGAAATAAAGAAGACATCATTTTGAGCAAACGATTTAGAGTCTATCAAAATGAAGTAGGTGTAGGTGGAAATGTATCTCGCTCTAGTTCGGTAGGCGATAGATTAACCCATCAGCGCATAGAAGTGACCATGAGTTATGGCAACCTTAACAGCATTGACCCAAGACAAGATTTCAAAGTGATTGTTAGGCAAAATCAAAGGCCAGATATGCAATTGAAGCTTAATCCTACTTTTATTGATGAAAACAGCAAGGTAATCCGTTATCAGAATTTGGGTAGCGAAAATGATTTTCTTGGTGGAAATGAGTTTAGGTATTTTGACCTAAGTACGGTAAATTTTAAAGGTAGAAATGTGATTGACGCAGGTTTTGAAAACAACAAACCATTTGCACAATTGGGAATAGATGAGATGAGGAAAGATGGTTATTTCCAAAATCTGGATCTTAATGGTCAATACTATATTCGTGATTTAGAAGGAGGTGGCACTTTTGCAATAACTTCGGAATATATAGCTACCACCTTTAGTTTGAAAACCGAAAAACGGCTTACAGATATTTACTTGCTTGGCGCCTTTAACAATTGGAAGAGAGACCATCAATCGAAACTAAAATGGAATGCCCAAAAAGAAATTTACGAAACAGAATACCTTCTGAAACAAGGCTGGTACGATTACTCCTATTGGAGCGCAGACCCAACAGCACCAAATGAGTTTGAACAAAGCTTTTTTGAAACCGAAAATCTCTACGAGATTTATGTTTACTTCAAACCCATTGGTGGACGTGGAGATATTTTAGTTGGATATTCTAGAATTGATTACAACGGCAGACGCTAGTCTTGCTCGGCAGAAATATTCTTTGAAAAGGTATATTGTGTTGACCTATCAATCGGATTTGCATTGGCCAAGTCAACCATTCCAAAGCCCTTGTAAGTATAATTCCCTATTCCGCAATTGAATATAAACTCTTGCACTTCCTTAGCGGCATACAATTTAAAAGGCAGCGTATAACCTCTTACTTCGTACTTTACATCCATATCGAACAAAGAGTAAATTCGAGCGAACTTCTTGTCCTTCTCCCTTAGTTTGTTTAAGTATTCTTTATCAGGAACAGCCTGAAATTTATTAAAGCCCTCAATTTGCTCAATGTTATATTGGCCCGACTCTTCCATTCTTTGTACAGTAGAGTCAAATAGAAAATCAGAGAATTCGTCCTTCTCGGGTTCAATAAAACGCTTACCTTCTGGACCATTGTAAGTAGCGGTAACAGGAATAATTGGGGATATGCATATATACTTCATCTCTGAAGTAAACTCTGGAAGTTTCTCCAACTCCGTGTTTTGAGGGATCAGCTGAAGGTTACCCAGTTCAAACTGATCGAACTTGAAAATTTCGGTGAGTACATAATCTATAAACTCCTTTTTAGGTGACGACAAAACAAGTGTTACCAAGTTTGAATAATAATGCAAACCTGTTCTACTCACCTTTGTCTGGCCTTTCAATCCCGAAAAACTGTAATATGGATAATCAATAAATTCCTTTGACCCACCATTCACAATCACGCCCTTTATAAACTGAGCTAGAATGTATTGGTGATGAAATGGAAGAACTGCCCCTCTATTCTTAAGCTTAAAAATAATCCTTACTCTCACAACAACTCAACTTTAATTAAAAAACACCCAATAACTTATACGGCTATAAATCAATTGGGTATAGCGATAACTTAATGTCGTCAAAGTTTGTTCAATGACAAGCGAAATTTTTATTGAATTGTTTTATAGCTGCAACTAAACATTGAATCTAAAGTGCATTACATCACCATCTTTAACAATGTATTCTTTGCCTTCGATAGACATTTTACCAGCTTCTTTTACAGCCACCTCAGTTTTATACTGCTCATAGTCAGCAATTTTTATTACCTCAGCTTTAATAAATCCTTTCTCAAAATCGGTATGAATTACACCCGCAGCTTGCGGTGCTGTCCAGCCTTTTTTGATCGTCCATGCCCTCACCTCTTTAACACCTGCTGTAAAGTAAGTAATTAGGTCTAAAATTGAATATGACGCACGAATCAACTGGCTTAATCCAGATTCTGTCAATCCATATTCCTCAAGGAACATCTGTTTTTCATCTTCTTCCTCCAGTTCAGCAATTTGAGCTTCAATGGCAGCAGAAACAATAATCACTTCAGCGTTTTCTTCCTTCACTCCTTCGCGAAGCGCATCAACGAATTTATTACCCGAGTTAACAGATGCTTCCTCTACATTGGCCACATATATTACGGGCTTAATGGTAAGTAATTTCAAATCACTTACTGCGGCTAAATCTTCTTTAGTAGCTTCTACAGCCCTAGCGTTTTTACCGGCCTCTAGTGCTGCTTTAAATTTCTCTAAAATTGCGAGTTCTCTTTTGGCTACCGCATCTCCCGATTTCGCTATTTTCGAATTCTTAAGAATTTTCTTCTCAATCGACTCAAGGTCTTTCAATTGTAATTCTGTATCAATTACTTCCTTGTCGAACATAGGATCTACTGAACCCGCCACATGCACTACGTTATCGTCTTCGAAGCAACGTACTACGTGAAGAATGGCATCTACTTCTCTAATATTGGCCAAGAATTTATTCCCCAAACCTTCACCTTTTGAAGCCCCCTTTACCAAGCCAGCAATATCTACAAACTCAATTACTGTGGGCAACACTCGTTGTGGATTTACCAATTTTTCTAACACCTTCAACCTAGGGTCTGGTACAGTAACCACCCCTACATTGGGTTCAATAGTACAAAAAGGAAAATTTGCTGCCTCTGCTTTGGCACTGGATAATGCATTAAAAAGGGTGGATTTGCCCACATTTGGCAATCCTACAATCCCACACTGAAGTCCCATGGTAATTTGCTATGATCTGAAAATACTGTACTGTTTATATCCCCTTCTAAGTTCGACTACCGACACCCTGATAATAGTATATGCAGGAATAGCAGCGATCATTCCGGAGATGCCCGCTATAGAAGCGCCCGCAAAGATAATAACAAATATTTCTAACGGATGTACTTTAACAGATTTGGAGAAAATCAATGGCTGAAGTAGAATATTATCTGTAAGCTGAATTACAGAAAACACCGAAACAACTTTTACAATTAAGAATAGATAATCATTTGAAGTGACTAAGTCGGGCGAAGTAGAAAGCCCTACAATAATACCAAATGCCGAACCCAATAGTGGCCCTGCATAAGGGATAAGGTTGGCCAAAGCTGCAAAAAGGGCAATGGTGAGCGAATATTTGATTCCCATAATTGTAAGCCCAATAGAAGCCATAGTAAAGATGACCGTTACTTGAAAAGAGAGGCCAAGAAGATAATTTGAAAGCAGTTTTTCAATTTTATCTAAGGCTGCAATGGAAACTTCAAAATACTTATTAGGAATCGCTACAATAATACTATTCCTTAAAAGCCCCTTTTCATAAAGCAAAAGGAAAGTAATAAAACTCAATGCCAGCAAGCCTACAAAAAAGCTACTCAAAAACGACAAAATAATATTGAGAATACTCTGTACCTGAATCTTACTTATAGCTTCAGTAATAGTATCGCGCAAGCCCTCCACCAAAAAGCCTGGCGATTCATTCGACAGCCTTTTTTCAAGTAAAAATTCTTCGAACGACCTAATAGGTTCAAGAATGCTCTCGGTAACGGAATCGATATCTAATGTAGAAAGTAATGATATTTGATCGTCAATTAGCGGAATGAACAAAATAACGAACAAGGTAAGCACCAAAATCATAGCACCAAAAGCCATCAGAATAGCTAACCACCTAGGTACTTTCAACTTAAAAAACCTGGCTCCGCTAATCTTTTCAACCAAAGGCCTTAAAATTGAAGCCAACACCAACGACAATACCAGGTAAGTAAAAATGCTGGTAAAAAAATATATGAACAGAAGCAAAGCTGCTATAATCAGAGCGATATATATGGCTGTTCTTTTCATATCAAAAAAAAGAGCTCCTGAGAAATCAAGAACTCTTAAGTTTTCTTATTTAAAATTTTCTTAATCCCACTTCAAATCCGATCCCTCAGAAGATGACTCGGCCAATACTTCGTCATCATTATCAAACTGATCAAAGTCAAATTCGGGCATTAGTTCGGTTTTTACATGATCCACTGCAGAACCAAATGCCTCCATAAATTTATTAAAGTCTTCTTTGTAAAGGAAAATCTTATGCTTTTCATAAGTAAAACCATCGTCCTTATACTTCCTTTTGCTTTCCGTAATGGTAAGGTAATAGTCGTTTGAGCGTGTTGACTTTACATCAAAAAAATAGGTTCTCTTACCTGCCCTTACCCTCTTCGAAAAAATCTCATTCTTGTCACTATCCTTGTTCTCTTCCACTATTCAACATTTAGTTTGGTAAATTACCACGTAGATATAACGCTAAAAACTTATCCAATATAAGCCAATAATAATTACTATTGCAATAGCCGAATGTATAATTCCGTAAACTTAATATATAGAAAACAGTACTCTATTTGGTATAAAGATTCGCATAAAGGCGTATTTTAGACCTTAATTCAATTTTGCTTATGAAGTTTTCTCTAGATGACGTAAAACAATTTACAAACATTGAACTCCTTGCCAAACAGATGGTTGAAGGCTTTATTACGGGACTTCACAAATCGCCATACCATGGTTTTTCGGTAGAATTTGCAGAACATAGGCTTTACAATACAGGGGAAAGTACGCGCCATGTAGATTGGAAGATTTTCGCCAAGAACGACCGTTTGTACACTAAACGATACGAAGAAGAAACCAACCTTAGATGCCAAATCGTAATTGATCAGTCTTCGTCTATGTATTATCCAGAGCACAATTATGGAAAAATGCGATTCAGTGTGTTGGCTGGTGCGGCCCTTACTTACTTGCTACACAAACAACGAGATGCTGTTGGCCTACATACGTTCAGTGACAAATTAGAATTAGAAACCCCAGTAAAATCGTCTGCTTCACATATTCATAAGTTGTTCATTCAGTTTAATAGTTTGCTTGAAAAGCAGAAAACTGAAAAACGAACCAATGTCGCTACCATTCTCCACCAGTTGGCGGAAAAAGTACATAGAAGATCGCTGATCGTTATTTTTAGTGATATGTTCGATAATGAAAATAATGAGGCTGAAATATTAGCAGCACTTCAACATTTAAAACACAAGAAACACGAAGTCCTGCTTTTCCATGTTACTGACCATAAAACAGAATTTGATTTCGATTTTGAAGATCGCCCTTATGAGTTTATAGATTCTGAAACCAAGGAAAGGATAAAACTGAACCCTGCGGCCATTAAAAAGCACTTCAAAATTCAAATGGACAGCTATTACAAAGAACTCTACTTGAAGTGCGCAAAACTGAAAATCGACTTGATTGAAGCCGACATTAACTTGGGTTTCGACCAGATTTTAAATTCATACCTAATCAAGAGAAGAAAAATGGCTTAATTTTTTAAGCACAAAAAAAGCCTTCATTACTGAAGGCTCTCAATATATTTTGAAAAAATAGCGAATTAAACGTGTAACCACTCTTTTTTGGCCATTAACTCTTCTTCCGTTTCTCTATAATCTGGGTCATCTACACAGCAATCAACTGGACAAACAGCCGCACACTGAGGCTCTTCATGAAAACCAGTACACTCTGTGCATTTTCCTGGAACGATGTAATAGAATTCATCTGAAACAGGCTCTTGCATATCATTAGCGTCCAACACAGTTCCATCTTCTAATTCTACTTCACGAAGGTCAGTACCGCCAGCCCAATTCCATTCTTGGCCGCCTTCATATATAGCAGTATTCGGGCATTCTGGTTCGCAGGCCCCACAATTGATACATTCGTCAGTTATAATAATTGCCATTTCTGATCTCCTTTGTAGTTTGTAATCAATTCATAAACAAAAACTATCTGACTAAGTTTCTTCGCCAAAGGTTTTTATTTGCTGCAAAACTAATCACTATTTTGACTTTGAAGTAAACATAAGATGTATTTTTGCCCAAGATTTACAGAATATGATACTTAAGGAAAGAATTCAGGCCTTTGCCCAGTTAGGAGAGCGAATCAAATCGCTAAGTAATGCTGAAACCGACAACCTCTGTTTTCGTGCAGGCAATGGAAATTCGTGGTTTACAGCGGAAAGCGTTCAACAGGCGCTCAATGCTTGGAGCGAATCTCTAACGGAAGAATCACTTTCTACTTGGGTTAAGGATTATGTACTTGAGCCCACCACCCCTAAAAAAGTTGGTTTGGTAATGGCGGGCAATATTCCATTGGTCGGTTTTCACGACCTACTTTCAGTACTTATTTCTGGGCATATCGCCATGGTAAAGCTGTCTTCCCAAGACAAAATCTTAATGCAGTTTATGATTTCAGAAATCAACGCCATTTCAAAAACGCTCGGAACTAACATCATTCATGCTGAAAGAATGAATGAAGCGGATGCCATAATTGCCACGGGTTCCGATAACAGTGCCCGCTATTTCAAACACTATTTTGCCAAACACCCACACATAATCAGGCAAAACCGTACGGCTGTTGCAGTGATTAAGGGCGATGAAACAGCTGAAGAACTCACCAATTTTGGTAAAGACTACTTCCAATATTTTGGTTTAGGCTGCAGAAACATCTCAAAAATATATGCGCCCAAAGGTTATGATTTCGTGAAATTGATCGATGCACTTATGGGCTATGAAAAGGTTCTCGACCATCATAAATACCGTAATAATTACGATTACAATAAATCTATCTATCTCGTAAATGGTGAACCACACCTCGACTCTGGTTTCTTCTTAATGAGAGAAAGCGAAGCGTTGGTCTCTCCTATTTCAGTGCTCTATTATGAGTATTACACCAGCGAAGCAGAGCTAGACCTTACCCTTGCCAAACATCATGACAAAATTCAGTGTGTGGTTTCTGCCAATGGTTGGTATGAGGGAAGTATCCCTTTAGGAAAAGCGCAACAGCCCGAACTTTCAGACTATGCCGATGGGGTTGACACCCTAGAATTCTTGAGTGGAATATAAAGCCGTTGTAGCTTTCAAGCAAAAGGATTAGATTCATCAGCAAAATCAATCCTTAACTATGAAAACCACTTCTAAACTCCTTTGCCTAGGGCTATATCTTTTGCTCACGGTACTCTCTTGCAATTCAGCCGACACGGCAGATGCCATTTATACCAATGGACACATTTACACCTCTGACATCAGCAACTCGAAAGTTGAAGCGGTTGCTGTCAAGGATGGGATGATCGTAGCCACAGGAAGTCTGACCGAAATTGAGGCTATGAAAGGCAAAGAAACGAAAGTAATAGACCTTAATGGCAAAACCATGACCCCGGGCTTTATCGAGTCTCATGGGCACTTAATGGGCATTGGCTATAACAAACTAGAACTGGATTTAATGTATGTTAAAACCTATGATGAACTGGTAGAGAAAGTAGCAGAAGCCGTCCAGAAAGCTAAGCCAGGCGAGTGGATTACAGGCCGTGGCTGGCATCAAGATAAGTGGATTGAGCGCCCCGACAATATGGTAAAAGGCTTTCAAACGCATGACAAGTTAAGTGCAGTTTCACCAGATAACCCCGTTTATCTTCGACATGCCAGTGGTCATGCCACCTTTGCCAATGAAAAAGCGATGCAGCTGGCTGGTGTAAACCGATTGAGTATTGAGCAACTTTCAAGTCAAGTAGAAGGTGGCGAAATAATCAAGGATGACTTAGGCAACCCAACGGGAGTATTTACAGAACGTGCCTCTGGTTTGGTGGGGCGTTTAGTACCTGCAACTACCGAAGATAAAGACGACCAAGCTTTAGAAATGGCCATTCAAGAATGTTTGGAAAAAGGAATTACTAGTTTTCACGATGCTGGCTCAGGCCAGAACTTTATCGATAGATTAGAGCGATTTAAGGCCGAAGGAAAGCTTGGAATCAGGATGTATGTTATGCTTACAGGAAGATCGCCAGAACTGCTTGAACGTTGGTATGAAAGAGGCCCTATGATCGACCCAGATCATTATGTAACTGTCCGCTCTATCAAATTAAATTGCGATGGTGCTTTAGGCCCTCGCGGTGCTTGGCTTTTAGAAGATTATACCGACAGAGCTGGCCATACAGGTCACGAAACACTGCCAATGGAGATGGTAACTGAAGTTTCAGAACAAGGGCTTCAGCATGGTTTTCAGGTTTGCTCTCACGCCATTGGCGACCGTGCTAACCGAGAAATCCTAGATCGCTATCAAGCTGCTTTTGAGAAATACCCTGATTTGGCCACAGATCACCGTTTTAGAATTGAGCATGCACAACATTTGAGTGGCGCAGACATTCCGCGATTCGGGCAATTAGGCGTAATTCCGGCCATGCAAGCCATTCACATGAGTTCAGACCGACCTTGGGCAATTGACAGACTGGGTAAAGCTAGAATTGAAGAAGGTGCTTATGTATGGCAAGACTTACTTAAATCTGGGGCAATTATTCCAAACGGAACCGATGCACCAGTGGAGCCTGTTGATCCCATCCCTTCTTTTTACGCATCGGTTTCTCGAAAAACATTAGCGGGTTTACCCCAAGGTGGATTCGAGCCTAATCAGAAAATGACGAGGGAACAAGCACTGAAATCATTTACCATTTTTGGTGCGTATAGCGAGTTTGAAGAAGACTTTAAAGGCAGCATTGAGGTGGGTAAAGTAGCAGACTTTACTGTTTTCGATAAAGACATTATGACAATTCCCGAAGCGGAAATTCTAAACACCAAAGTTACGATGACTATTGTGGGTGGGAAAGTTCTTTATGAAGCCGAACAGTAAGCTCGTTAGTAAATTAACTTTAATCTAAAGAGTGCATCAAAAACGGGGTTGTTTAGCAAAGGTAAAAAGTTATCTAAACACTAAATAATCCCCTTTTCCATTGAAAAAGAGATCAGTTCTGCTGTATTCTTTACTCCTAACTTGTGCATTATATTTCTGCGATGGGTTTTAACTGTATGCTCGCTAATAAAAAGGACTTCGGCAATGGCTTTACTGTTCATCCCCTTCCCAATACAACCAATAATTTCCTTTTCTCTGTCAGAAAGTTGATCTACTAAGTTCCCCTCACTTGGGTTTTTATTACCTCGTAAATAGTCAAAAATTTGATTATTGATTTTAGGGTGAAAATAGTTTTCTCTTCTACTTACCTTTTCAATAGCCTCTGTCAACTCCGCTTTTGACGCATCCTTAAGAATATAGCCTTGCGCACCAGTTTCCAATGTTCTTCTTATATATTTCATGTCTTGGTGCATGGTGAGCATCAAAACCGGCACATCTAAACCTTTGCTTTTCATCAACTCCAACACCCCTACACCATCAATTAATGGCATACTGATGTCCATCAGAATCATATCTACCTCTATTTCAGAAAGTATGGAAGGAACGTTGTTTCCATTGGTTGTAATTTTTACAATCTCAATTCCATCATTGGGCTTAAACATAGAGCGAACTCCTTCACCAAATAATTGATGATCATCTACAAGCAAGGCGCGTATCATACTTTTAATAGGGTTTGTTCAATAGATATGGGTAAATCAATGATAACCGTAGTTCCTTTTTCAGACCTACTGTCTACTTCAAACTCCCCATGCAATTCAGTAATTCTTTCTTGTAGGCTTTTAAGCCCCATCCCTTGCGAATTCTTCATTAAGAAATCAGCATCAAAACCACGACCGTTATCTTCAACAATAATGTTGATAATATCTTCTAAACAAGTTAATTGGATGGTAAGCTTTGTTGCCTTTGCGTGTTTCAACACATTACTTACGAGCTCTTGAATTACTCTATAAGCCGTAATTTCAATGGTTGAATCTAATTTTTCAGCGCAGTTAGAAGAATGAAATGACACCTGAATTTTTCCTGATTGAGAAATAGAGTTGGCCAAATCTCTTAAAGCAGGTACCAAACCAAAAGCTTCTGAAATGCCCACATGCATAGAATGAGAAAGACTTCGGATATCGACACAAGCCTGATCTACAAGCTTAGCCAAGTGCTGCATCTGCTGCTCACTTTCAGGAGTCACTTCCTTATTAGAAGCCACTGTGGTTAAATTCACTTTTACCGTAGCCATTAAGCTCCCGAAGTGATCGTGTAATTCTTTCGCGATTCTCTTACGTTCTTGCTCCTGACCTTCCACCATTGCCTCAAGGGTTTTGGTTTGCTGCTGAATCATCAACTGATTTACTTCCTTGTTTCGCGATTCCTTTTCTTCATTAATCTTCAATTTAGTAAGTACTAGGCGCTGTCTAAAGTAGAAGTAAAATATGAGTGCCAGCACAAAGAGCGCAATAGCTAAAACAATAAATACTAACTTATTAGCTGCTTCTTTGGCCGCCAAAGCCGCATTTGCTTCGCTTTTAGCATTTACCACTTCGTTTTCTAGTTCCAATTGAGAAATCTGTTCGTCCTTCTTTTCAGATTCATAGATTTCTCTAATCTCAGCCAGTTGGCGTGATTTTTCCACATTATCCAAGCTGTCTTTTACTGTTTCATACTCAATTCTAAAATCAAGAGCTTTGCTGTTATTGCCTAAGGCTTGATACACTTCAGACAAACCAAGTAGAGAACCACGTACTAAAGATGGCAACCTCAATTCCCGACCTATGGATAACCCAGCTTCATAATTTTTTAATGCCTCTTTGTACTCCTTTACTTCATAGTTGGTTACCGCCAAACTATTATAGATATTGCCCAATTCCACTCTTTCATTTACCTCACTTTGATTTAGAATACTTTCCGCATAATATGCTTTAGCTTTTACAAAGTCCTTTAATCGCGCATAAGCCTTGCCTTGTCCATGACGTACAAGCGCCAAATCGCCTGGTCGCCCCTTTTTAATATAAAGGTCTTCGCTCATCTTATAATACTTTAATGCTTCCTCAGGATTATTGTCTTTTAGATAAACCTCACCCAAACCCAGAAATACATCCGCCTTATCTAAATCATTATCCATGGATTCATAAATCTTCAAACTTTCCGAATAGTAATTTAGGGCTTCAGGAATATTTGCCATGTAACTATGAAGAGCTCCTATTTTATAATAAGTGTTACCCTCTTCTAACTTTAAGTCCAAAGTTCTATACTCACTCAGCGCTTTCAAGTAAAAGTTTAAAGCAAGTTGGTAATAGCCCAATCTGAGATAAGCACCTCCAACATTATTGTAGTTTCTTGCTAAGTCTTCTTTGTGATTTCCTTTTGAATATATTTTTATAGCCTCTTGGAATTTTGTTATAGCAGTTTGATACTTGCCTACATCAAAATAATAAGTACCTAAATTTGAAATCGTTAAAGCCAAAGAAAGCGTATCGTTGAGTACGCTCTTGATGTCTATACTCCTTTGATAATATACAAGGGCACTATCGTGAAGTTCTAATGCTCTAAAAGCAAGCCCCATATTCTGCAAAGTCTTAGCAATTCCTAAGGAATCGGAAAGTAGCTCCTTATATTTTAAACTAAGTTTATACTCGTCAATGGCTGAGTCGATTTGACCTTCTCTTTTAACTAAGAGACCAAGCAAATTATGGCTATCCCCGAGTACTTGATAATGCTTTATTGGAGTGGCGATTTTGATGGCTAACTCTCCGAATTTCTGAGATTCAGCATAATTTCTAAGCCCATAATAAGTTTTAGCCTTAATCCAGGCATTTTCTGCCTGAACTTTCTGTACATTCTCTTTAAGGGCTAAATTCTCAGCCATGTCAAGAAGTAATAAAACTGAATCTAGGTTATTTTTTCCTATTCGATCAGCATCTTCTTGTAGTTGTTTTATTCTAGATTGATCCTGAGGTGTAAAACCATAGGTTGAACTGGATATAAATAAAACTATGAGACCAAGCCCTAAGCGAAAAATTAACAGACTGAAAAAATTACCTGATCCCATAGTTAAATTTAAAATTGATTATACTTCTCCTTCATCCTCTACTGTTACTTTGGTAGCTTCACCCTCCTCTGGGTCTCCGTGCACTGGAATAACAAAGATTTTCTTTCTTTTAAGTTTGGCTGAAAATTCAACTGTGAAATCAGCATGAATTACGAAACACTGTTTACTCGTTGGGTCTACCGTATTTTGCTTGAAATTAACATAAAAAAACAATTCAGATCCCATATAATCACAAACTAAGGGAGTCTTAGGATCTAAAACAAAACCTTCAGGAGCAAAAATAACCACGTGCAAACGTTGCGCTTGGGTATTTTCAACTTTGGTCATCCTTAAAAACGGACAAAATGATTCAGGGAATGCGAGAGGGTCTTTTCCAACACCCTTCGTGTTTTCGAAAGCTAAGTTTTCAGCAACAATACATGTAGCTACACCATAGGATCCACCAGGACCCAACGGATATTGGTCATTAATAACATTTGACATAATCTTAATTTTTAGTTTTTAGTTGAAATCCCTTCAAAAATACAAGCGCTAATCTTTTGGCTGATACCTCTAAAGTGGTATCGTGAAATTACTACTTACAGCGGATTAAACCTTTCCTTTTATCCCTCAATTTTGGGATGTCTTAAACTTAGATCAACGGAATTTCTTCAGACACATCTGGTAATGGTGTTATGAAGACTTATTGATTCATCAAGTAAAAAGCCACTATGGGAACTACTGAACTAATAATTATTAACGACTGGACAGAAGAGATAAAGGTATATCTTACTTTAGATGAGGGAGAGGAGTACGTCTCTGACATCAGTAAAATACCCTTTGTTAAAGAAATAACTAACCCACATCAAGGCTACTTTATTTTAGGCCCTAGTAAATTCATTTCGTACAATTCTCCGAAAGGCAAGACATTCAGTGGCAATATCGCATTCAATTCTCCACCCCTGAATTGCCCTACAAATGACTTCCCTATGGGAATTAACTTGGCCGAATTCACTTTAAATTCATATAGTTCCAACCCGAAAAGTTGGGAAACCGTGGATATCAGTAATGTATCAGGGGCAAATTCATATATAAAATTTCTTTTAACAGATGGAGAGAATTGGAATGCTGGGCCAACCCATCCGAATGTAACAAAGTTCAAAAATGCTCCACTTGGCAAAAACATCGGAAATATTGGTGTTTTTCCATATGGCTGCGACATATGCACGGCAAGCGTGTCTCCTCCATTGTGTAACAACAAACCTTTGGGCGCGCCATCGCCCCCAGTTCCACAAACTGAAGCCATTTGTAACATCCAAAGAGCATCGGCAAATGCAGGGGGCACAGTGTCAATTTTTTACATGGGGCCAATACCAGGTGATATGATTTAGATTAAAGATTTTCGCTAGCAGTTGGATTAAATGGTTATCCAATCATAGTGGTGTTTAGGAGAGGAAAGGTGCCGTACGGGCACCTTTTCCTTTTTATAGCCTTCTAAATAAGCAAGGATAGCTAAGCCTAGGTCAACGCGTACATCTCTGGCCTAAATTTTGGTTACCCAAGCCCAAAGATTGTTTCGTTATCTCCAAATCAATTACGAACTTTGGCCTATGCGTAAATTACTCGTTCCCCTATTCACCATTCTACTGAGCATAAATCTAATTGGGCAAACCCCGATTAAAGTAATGACTTATAACATTCGCTATGACAACCCGAATGATGGAGAAAATCATTGGGAGTTGCGTAAGCGCTGGCTTGCTAATCAAATCAACTTTATCGAGCCAGATGTTTTGGGAATTCAAGAAGGACTTGCGCATCAGGTTACTTTTTTAGAAGATGCACTACCCACATATAACCACATTGGGGTGGGTAGAGATGACGGAAAAGAAGCTGGAGAATACACCGCAATTTTTTTCAAAAGTGAAAACCTAGAGCTGATCAATCAGAACACTTTTTGGCTTTCGGAAACTCCAGAAAAACCTAGTGTAGGCTGGGATGCCGCACTCGAAAGAATTTGTACCTACGCCCTATTTCAACATAAGGCAACCAATAAGAAATTTTGGGTTTTTAATACCCACTTCGACCATGTAGGAGATACAGCAAGGGTAAATAGTGTAGACCTTATTACTGCTGAAATTAACAAGTTGAATATGGAAAACCTTCCCGTTTTTTTAATGGGAGATTTAAATCTAGAACCAGGCTCGGAGCCGATTCAAAAGTTAAGTTCAAAATTAAATGATTCACGACATTTTAGCTCAGACCTAGTATTTGGCCCAAAAGGCACTTTCAACGGGTTCAAATTTAATGAGCCCGTAACTAAACGCATCGACTATATTTTTACTAATCCTTATAAAGTTGAGGTAAGAAAATATGCCGTGTTAAGTGACTCCAAAGACAAAAAATACCCCTCTGATCATTTACCAGTTGTAGTGGAAGCTGTCTTGAAGTAACAAAGTCTAGCCTAACAAATAGCCTAAAGTGGAAGGCTGATATAAAAGCCAGCCAGTTAAACTGTAACGATTCACCTGAGTTTTCATAACCTCATGAGGGACCGTGTCACTTTTAAACATAACACATCGGCCTGCAAGCGGCTCTACCAATAGCTCATCACCATTTTCTTTAAAAACCTTAAGTTCTCCACCATCTCCAGGTTTCCAACCCACATTGAGGTAGATAATCACTGAAATCAATCGGTTACTTCTGCCTTTAAACTGATCAATGTGTTTTTTGTAAAAAGTACCAATAGGGTAATGCGCCAAATGGAATTCGCAGCCCGAAAGACTGAGGTAACAAAGTTGATTAAGTTGTTGAATCAATTCATCTGACAGCTGAAAAAACGACTCCATCTCTATATCATTCTTCCGTTCCAGCCAATAGATTTTATCTCCGCGAATTGATTTCTCTAATTGCTTATGATTTAATGCACCTATAGCCGCGTCAGAAAAGCCATCCATCTCTAGGCGATCGATAAAATAGGTACGGATATTCTCAAACAATTGCTTATCGAGAAAATCATCAATTACTACAAAATCATTTTGTGAGAGCTGATCAACCCAGTCAATCCACTGCTCTTCCGAGAACTTAGTCATGTAAAAAAAGCCTGCGAAAGTAATCAAGTTTCAATAAACATAACTCACTTATTTTTAATAGTTAAGCATTACAAATCATAAAATTGCCGCTATACTTCCCTTTCCCATTTGATCGCCTTACCTTTGCGGCCTTAAAATACGGTCGCTATGATATCAACCCAAAATGTTTCCCTTGCCTACGGTAAAAGAGTATTGTTCGATGAAGTAAACATAAAGTTTACTGGCAACAACTGTTATGGTGTAATTGGAGCCAACGGAGCAGGAAAATCCACCTTCTTAAAAATACTTTCTGGTGAAGTTGACCCAAATTCAGGTCAAGTTATTTTAGAACCAGGTAAAAGAATGGCGGTATTAAGTCAGAACCACTTTGGCTTTGATGAACATACGGTTTTAGATACCGTAATGATGGGACACACCACGCTTTGGAACCTGATGAAAGAAAAAGAGGCCATTTATATGAAGCCTGATTTTTCTGAAGCAGATGGCATTAAAGCCTCTGAACTTGAAGGCCAATTTGCCGAAATGGATGGTTGGAATGCTGAATCAGACGCAGCCTCATTACTAAGTGGTTTGGGTATTACAGAAGACCTTCATTATATGTTAATGAAAGACCTTAACGGTAGCCAAAAAGTCCGTGTACTTTTAGCCCAAGCTTTATTTGGTAACCCAGATATTTTGATTCTAGATGAGCCTACCAACGACTTGGACATCAACACCATTTCTTGGTTAGAAGACTTCTTACTCGAATTTAAAAACACAGTAATCGTAGTATCTCACGATAGGCACTTTTTAGATACGGTTTGTACAAACATTGTTGATATCGACTTTAGCCAAGTTAAGTTATACACTGGTAATTATTCTTTCTGGTATCAATCTAGCCAGCTGGCCTTATCACAAAGATCTTCGGCCAACAAAAAAGCAGAAGAGAAGAAAAAAGAACTACAAGAATTTATCGCCAGATTTAGTGCAAACGCATCTAAATCTAAGCAAGCTACCAGTAGAAGAAAGTTGTTGGAGAAGATTAACTTAGATGATATTCAGCCTTCTACCAGACGATACCCTGCCATTATTTTTACTCAAAACAGAGAAGCCGGAGATCAGATTTTGGAGATCAAAGGCTTGAGCAAAAAGAGTGAAGGAAAAACCCTCATTAACAACCTAGATTTGTTTGTAAACAAAGGAGACAAAATCGCCTTCTTAAGCAAAGACAGTATGGCTACCACTGCGCTATTCGAAATATTGACTGGTGGCATGAAAGCCGACTCCGGTGAATTCAAGTTTGGCCAAACAATTACCCATTCTTATTTACCAAACGACAATGCCGAGTACTTTGAATCTAGCGACAACTTAATTGACTGGTTAAGGCAATATTCGGACGGAGAAAAAGATGAAGTTTACATTCGAGGTTTCTTAGGTAAAATGCTTTTCTCTGGCGAAGAAGTTTTCAAAAAATGTAGCGTACTCTCAGGAGGAGAAAAAGTACGTTGTATGCTTTCTCGAATGATGTTAAAGCAGGGCAATCTTTTGATTATTGACGAACCTACAAATCACTTAGATTTGGAATCTATTCAAGCTTTTAATAACGCTTTGAAGGACTTTCCAGGAACAGTGTTGTTCACATCTCATGACCACGAATTTACGCACACAGTGGCTAACAGAATTGTGGAGTTAGGGTCAAAAGGCTATCTAGACAAGCTAAGCACCTACGATGATTACATCGAAAATGCCACTTGGGCTGAACAGAGAAAAGCCATTTATTAAAAAATAAGAAAGAGGGTTGCTACAAACAATCCTCTTTCACTTTTGTTCTGTTCTCAATTTCTTTAGGTTTATTTAATTCTATTTTTCGATCTACCCCTAATTCAAGTAAAGAATGGAGTACAAACAAGCTTTTTCAAATACCTGTGATTTCCTCTCTAAAATAAACGACCCGGGCAAGGTAGCTTCCTACATTCCAGAATTGGGCTCGGTAGACCCCAACAAGTTTGGAGTGCACCTTACAACTATAAATGGAGAAAGTTTCAGTCATGGCGATTTCGATGAGAAGTTCTCAATTCAAAGTATTGCTAAGGTTTTATCACTAGTATTGGCCTATGAGTTGGAAGGTGAAAAGCTTTGGAAACGTGTTGGTGTAGAGCCCTCAGGAACGGCCTTTAATTCTCTAGTGCAGTTAGAACACGACAAGGGGATCCCCCGAAATCCACTCATTAATTCAGGGGCATTGGTAGTTTGTGATATATTAGTTGACCACCTGAAAAACTCCAAACAAACCTTTATTGAGTATATTAGAAAAGTAGCAGACAACGATTCTATTAATTACAATGAAAAAGTAGCTCAATCAGAGAAAGAGCATGGCTATAGAAATGCTGCTCTGATCAACCTGATGAAAGCTTATGGCAACATTGATGGAAATTGTGACGAGGTATTAGACTTCTATTTCCACCTTTGCGCTATTGAAATGACTTGCGCAGAACTATCTAGAACCTTTATGTTTTTAGTGAATGATGGTATTGACCCATTCACCAAAGAAAAGATTATAAGCACCGAAAAATCTAAAAGAATCAACACCTTGATGCAGCTTTGTGGTTTTTATGATGAAGCCGGAGAGTTTTCATTCAAAGTAGGGATTCCTGGCAAAAGTGGCGTGGGCGGAGGAATTATTGCTGTACTTCCAGAACACTTTAGTGTAGCAGTATGGAGTCCACCATTAAATGAGAAAGGAAACTCATATAAGGGAATGCGTTTTTTAGAAATGTTTAATCAAGCAACAGATTCTTCTGTATTCTAAAAAAATAGTCCATTCCTTATGTACTTTTGCACACCAAACTCGTATGAGTGTTCATTATTTAAGCACCTGAAATAACCGAGAGTAATAACAGAAAATGCAAGACAGTCCATTAAAAGATTTAAGAACAACAAATACCCTGTTGTTAATCATTGTGATTCCGCTGGTATTTTACCTGCTTAAGATCCTTTCTTTCATTTTCATTCCGCTCATTTTCTCAATGTTCATTGCGCTTTTGTTCTTGCCACTTATGCGCTGGTTCAACAAAAAAAACCTCCCCAAAACCATCAGTATCTTTATTATCTTCTTGATTATAGCCGGGGTACTTAAGGTGGGGATTGAATTGATACAGCTTTCAAGCAGAGAAATACTTTCGGCTGAAAATGATTTCTTCCAGAAGGCTGAGTCGAAAATCATTTCCATGATCATCTCTGTGGAAGAACTCTTTGGTGTTCAAATTCTGCAAGGGGAAAATCTTTTGGGCGATATTCTTGAAAAAGATAGCTCTTTTAAAAATGTAGGCTCTATTCTAGGGTTTGTTAAAAATACCGTTTCAATGACCTTAATGACGGCCTTCTTTGCCATATTATGGTTAGCCGAGTCTATCAACTTTCAAAAGCTTTTAAATAGCACCATTTTAAGAAAGGAGTTTGCATCAGTTAAAGCTTTTATGAAAATTGAAAAAGACCTCATCACCTTTATTAAGGTGAAATTTATAGTAAGTCTTTTCACAGGAATTGGCATTAGCTTAGCCTGCGTATTTTTTGGAGTAAGTTTCCCTATTTTTTGGGGATTATTTGCCTTTGTGATCAACTTTGTACAAATGATTGGATCATTCGTATCTGTTATACTGCTCGCGATATTTGCCTTTGTAGAAATGGATGCTAGCAGTACTTTGTTTTTCTTCATTCTTAGTATTACAGGAGTTCAAGCATTATTTGGCGGTGTGTTAGAACCTGTATTTATGGGAAAATCTTTCTCGATCAACATTATTACCATTTTAGTGATGCTTATGCTTTGGGGTTATATTTGGGGTGTTCCTGGGCTGATTATGTCCATTCCATTGACTGTATTCTTTAAAATAATTTTAGAGCAATTCCCAAGAACTAGAGTAATTGCCGATTTGATATCAGGACCAAAGAAAAAACCACCTAGACTACCTAAAAGATTACGACAGGTAGGAAAAAAAACGTATCTAACTGTGGATAAAGAGAACACCAATACTACCTTCTAAAAGTCTTCCTGCGATTCATTTTCTTGCTGATTTCACTTAATCCAAACTGAAGGTTGAATTCGTGAGAACCCGTATTTACCCGGCTTAATGCTACTGGACCAGTGGCTATATCATATGAATACGAGAAGTAATAGTCTCTCCCAATTTTCAACCTGAAGAGTAAATCGAAAGACTCGAAGGAACGGTAGGCAGTTCCAAACCAAACAGATTCCCTAATACCTATGAGAGTATTTATATCAAACTGTACTGGATCACCGGGTTGGAACTTAAATAATGTACTCAAATCCAAGGTCCACTGTGGATTCAGAAAAAAAACATAGCCATTATCAAAATAGAAGAACCGATGTATATCTGATCCTTCTTGTGAAGTGAATTGCTCGAATTTCTGGTTGACCAAGTTGGGGACGGATAAACCAATATGAAATCGATCATCGAAAACATAAACCCCTGCTCCAAAATTAGGACGAACGTAAGTTCGATCCTCTGCAATCAATGAAGGATCACTTGCATAACCATCTAGCTCCGAAAAGTTAGTTCGGTCGGTTAAAAGCCCCCCTTGTAAACCAAAGGAAACAAAGGTTTCATTGCTCACCTGAAGCGCATAAGAAGCGGTCATATATGCACCTGTTTGAGTAGTTACTCCTATTTTATCTCTTATAATAATTCCACCTAGAGAAAATGAATTATCATAATTAACGGGTGCGTGAAGGCTAAATGATTGAGTATTTGGAGCTCCTTCTATTCCTTTCCACTGATTTCTGAATAACAAAGATGCTTTCAACGTGTTTCCAACTCCTGTATAGGCGGGGTTGATTAGGTGACGATTAAATACATACTGGGTATTCAAAATCTGCTGCTGACCATATGCGCTTATAGAATGCCCAATGGAAATAATCAAGAATATTAATAGTCTTTTAAACTCCATTGAATTAACGTTTTAAAACAAAGAAACCTGTTATTGGGCGTTCTCCGTCTTTAAGATCCACCACATAGAAATATGTACCATTCGGAACAATTCGATCTCCATTGGTTAAGAAACCAGTGTTAGGAAATCCCCGCCAAGCTTTATCATTATTATTATAGCCCTGAATTTCAAAAACCAGATTTCCTTTTCGATTGAATATGCTCACCATATTCTCTGGGTATTTCTCGATGTCCTTTAGAATAAAGACATCGTTGATCCCATCACCATTTGGACTTAAAATTTGTGATGCCTCCACCTTATCAACAGTATCTAAATAATCGGGTGTACCGTCTCCGTCTGAATCACCAGTCCCTTCTTCTTCAGTCGACTTTCCGTCTCCATCATCATCTTCATCTAAGTGGTTTGGTACTCCATCCCCGTCAGTATCATCATTGGTTGGGTCTCCATCTTTGTTTACATCCTCATCCTTTGTTGGAACTCCATCGCCATCATCATCTGGGTCTAAATAATTGGGAATTCCATCATCATCGGTATCATCGTCTGTCAAATCTCCATTTCCGTTGGTGTCCTCATCACTATCTATTACACCGTCTCCATCTGAGTCCGTTAAATCTGGGGTGAAGATCACAAGCGCATTGTTGGTAATGTCTTCTCCATTTACCTGACCAGTTATTGTCACATCTTCAGCAACAGTGTTGGTTAAAGTTGCTGTATAAGTACCATCGGTATTGTCGACCACCGCACTTAAAGAGGCACTGCCTGTGGTGGTCAGGGTTACTGTTCCTCCGCTGATCAATAGTGGGTCTCCGTTTGCATTGGATAATATCACTGTGATTATACTTGTTGAAACACCGTCTGCGACTAAGATTGATGGACTTGCTGTAATTGTAGTATTTGAATTCGCTGGATCAGGCCTTGCATAGTCGTCATCCTCTATCACAATATCCTGAGTGATATTGGTGCCCAATACAATCCCTTCCGAAGGATTGCTAATTGTCAAAGTCATTGTCTCTATTCCTTCGATATCAGAGTCGTCAGTAATCATAATCACTGCGGTACCTGAGGTCTCTCCATTAGAGATAGAGAGGATAGTGGAGCTGATGGCGTAATCGGTTGAGGTAATGCCCGCTCCACTAATCCCTAAGTCAACGGTTTTCCCTCCCACTACTTCACTTGAAGCTGTAGCCGTGACTATTATCATTGTTCCCTCCTTTTCCGAGCCATTATTGGTACTTACTGAGAGGCTTACTTCTGGAAAATCATTATCTGTAATTACCACATTCTTAGTTGTAGTTGCTCCTAGCGTTATTCCAGCAGAAGGGTTGCTAATGATTAGCGTGGCTGTTTCAGTGCCTTCGATATAAGTATCATCAACAATGGTAAAAGTAGCAGTACCAGTAGTTGTGCCATTTAAGATGGTGATTGTAGTGGCACTTAAGCTGTAATCCGTGCCAGTAATTCCAGTTCCACTTACGGATAGGTCGATGGTTTGGTCGCCTGTAACAGCTGCGGAAGCTGTGGCGGTTACGGTAATGACTGTTCCGGCAGCTTCTGTTCCTGCGTTGGCAGAAACACTAAGTTCAACAGTTGGATTTGGTGCGACATCATTATCGGTGATCGTGATACCCTGCGTTGTTGTAGCACTAAGCGTTATTCTAGCAGATGGATTGCTAATGGTTAGCGTGGCTGTTTCAGTGCCTTCGACATCCGCATCGTCAAGAATAGTGAAAGTAGCGGTGCCAGTAGTTGCTCCATTTAAGATAGTTATTGTTGCAGCGCTTAGACTGTAATCCGTACCTGTAATTCCTGTTCCACTGACAGTAAGATCAACGGTTTGGTCGCCAGTTACCGTAGCAGATGCTGTGGCAGTTACGGTAATGACTGTTCCGGCAGCTTCTGTTCCTGCGTTGGCAGAAACACTAAGTTCAACAGTTGGGTTTGCTGCGACATCATTATCGGTGATCGTTATATTCTGTGTTGCGGTAGCTCCTAGGGTTATTCCAGCAGATGGATTACTTATCGTTAGAGTAGCGGTTTCAGTGCCTTCGATATCAGTATCATCAACAATGGTGAAAGTAGCAGTACCAGTAGTTGTGCCATTTAAGATGGTGATTGTAGTGGCACTTAAGCTGTAATCCGTGCCAGTAATTCCAGTTCCACTTACGGCTATGTCAACGGTTTGGTCGCCTGTAACAGCTGCGGAAGCTGTGGCAGTTACGGTAATAACTGTTCCGGCAGCTTCTGTTCCTGCGTTGGCAGAAACACTAAGTTCAACAGTTGGATTTGCTGCGACATCATTATCGGTGATTGTGATACCCTGCGTTGTTGTAGCAC
>NZ_LQZQ01000011.1 GCF_001593005.1 Roseivirga ehrenbergii | reverse complement strand
AGTGGCACCTACTGAGTTTAGTGTGGTAATTAAATCATTACCTGCTGCATCCTTCATTGTACCTCCGTTAAGGTCTAGCGCTCCTACAGTGATACCATCGGTATCTTCATCGCCTGCTACTACTCTATAGCGGAAAACTAAAGCTTGAGTACCAGAATTACTGTGGAAAACCGCTTGACGCGTATTGGACCCTATAGTGATTGCTATTTGAGGGGTGCCTGATGTAGTATTCACAATCACATTCTCACTGGTGTTCACCGTGAAAGTCATAAAACTATTTACAGGCTTACTCCCATTTGATGGCACACTTACACTGGTAACTGTTGGGGCTGTTGCGTCTACCAAAACAGCCGCAGTTGCTCCAACAGAGTTTAAGGTAAGGTTTGCATCGTTGGTTGCGGCATCCTTCAAAGTACCTCCGTTAGCGGCAAGAGTTCCTATTGCAATACCATCGGCATCAACATCACCTGATTGTACAACATATCTAAACAATAAAGCTCCTGTGCCTGTACCACTCGTATAGGCCGCTTGGCGAGTAGTCGAGCCTATAGTAATTGCTAGTTGTGGGGTTCCCCCAGCGTCTACAACTGTTACATTCTCAGAAAAATTAACCGTAAAATCCAAGTTCTGACCTGCTAGATAAGTAGCGTTCGCTGGTACACTTACACTTGTTACCGTTGGGGCAGATTTATCATTGAGGCTTGCTGTGTTATTAGAGGTTTGGTTAGCGTCTGCGGTTAACCCATTTTGG
>NZ_LQZQ01000010.1:5000-6187 GCF_001593005.1 Roseivirga ehrenbergii | reverse complement strand
CCTCCCAAAGTAAAGGTCATAAAAAAACCCCAAGAGGTTAGTCGAGGGGTTTTGATAATAAATTGGCAGCGACCTACTCTCCCACCGGTAAAGGCAGTACCATCAGCGCTGGTGGGCTTAACTTCTCTGTTCGGAATGGAAAGAGGTGGACCCCACCGCCATAGCCACCATAAAATCTTAATCTCATTATGAGATACAATTTCTTATAAGCAGTATGAACTACTAAATTGACATATTAACTGTAAGAGTATTACACAAAAAGAGGGCTTTCAACGGAAAGTTTACGGGTAATTAGTACTGCTCAGCTATGACATCTCTGCCTTTACACCTGCAGCCTATCAACGTCATCATCTCTGACGTCCCTTTAAAGAAGTCTCATCTTGAGGGGAGTTTCGCACTTAGATGCTTTCAGCGCTTATCTCTTCCCAACGTAGCTACCCAGCAGTGCCCCTGGCGGGACAACTGGTACACCAGCGGTTGGTCCAACCCGGTCCTCTCGTACTAAGGTCAGGTCCTCTCAAACTTCTCGCGCCCACAACAGATAGAGACCGAACTGTCTCACGACGTTCTGAACCCAGCTCGCGTGCCACTTTAATGGGCGAACAGCCCAACCCTTGGGACCTTCTCCAGCCCCAGGATGTGACGAGCCGACATCGAGGTGCCAAACCTCCCCGTCGATATGAGCTCTTGGGGGAGATCAGCCTGTTATCCCCAGAGTACCTTTTATCCTTTGAGCGATGGCCCTTCCATGCGGAACCACCGGATCACTATATCCGTCTTTCGACCCTGATCGGCTTGTAGGCCTCACAGTCAAGCACCCTTATGCTATTGCGCTCTACGTACGGTTACCAAGCGTACTGAGGGTACCTTTGAAAGCCTCCGTTACTCTTTTGGAGGCGACCACCCCAGTCAAACTACCCACCACACACTGTCTCCAGTAATGGATTAGGCATCAGATAAATAAAGGGCGGTATTTCACCAACGACTCCACCATGCCTAGCGACACAGCTTCAAAGTCTCCCGCCTATCCTACACATCATTTACCCAATACCAATGTGAAGCTATAGTAAAGGTTCATGGGGTCTTTTCGTCCCGTTGCGGGTAAGCGGCATCTTCACCGCTACTACAATTTCACCGAGCTCGTGGCTGAGACAGTGCCCAGATCGTTACACCATTCGTGCAGGTCG
>NZ_LQZQ01000009.1 GCF_001593005.1 Roseivirga ehrenbergii | reverse complement strand
TAAGGCACTTGTTCCTGAACCGCTCTGGTACACTGCCTGACGAGTTGTTGAACCGACCGTTATCGCCAATTGGGGAGTTCCACCTGTTGTTACTACAGTTACGTTCTCAGAAAAATTAACTGTGAAATCTAAATTCTGACCCGCTACATAAGTAGCATTTGCTGGTACACTTACACTTGTTACTGTTGGGGCTACCGCATCTACTAAAACAGCCGTAGTGGCTCCTACTGAGTTTAGGGTAAGATTAGCATCGTTGGTTGCGGCATCTTTCAAAGTACCTCCATTAGTGGCAAGTGTTCCTAAAGAAATACCATCAGTATCTGTTTCTCCTGACTGTACAACATATCTAAACAGTAAGGCACTTGTTCCTGAACCGCTCTGATACACTGCCTGACGAGTTGTGGAACCTACCGTTATCGCCAATTGGGGGGTTCCGCCTGTTGTTACTGCAGTTACATTTTCAGAGAAATTAACTGTGAAATCTAAATTCTGGCCGGCAATATATGTTGCGTTAGGAGGAACGGAAACGCTCGTTATTGTTGGTACAGACGAATCTACTAAAACAGCCGTAGTTGCTCCTACTGAGTTTAGGGCAAGATTAGCATCGTTGGTTGCGGCATCTTTCAAAGTGCCTCCGTTAGCGGCAAGGGTTCCTACAGAAATACCATCGGTATCTGCTTCTCCTGACTGTACAACATATCTAAAGAGTAAGCCACTTGTTCCTGAACCACTATGATATGTTGCCCAACGGGTGGTAGAACCTATTGTTACTGCCAATTGGGGGGTTCCGCCTGTTGTTACTGCAGTTACGTTCTCAGAAAAATTAACCGTAAAATCTAAATTCTGGCCGGCAATGTATGTTGCGTTAGGGGGAACAGAAACGCTTGTTACGGTTGGGGAGGTAACATCATTGGTGACTTGTGGAGATGGAGTTTGAGCTACAAAACCTCCAGTTCCGTCAGCACTACGAGATATAGAATTACTCGCATCACCTGCTACTTGTAAAGCAGGATTTCCTAAAGCGGCTCTAAGAGTTGCATCATCAGAGCTCCCATACACTATTACATCCACTAAACCGTCTAAAGTTGGTGCCGAAGCTCCGGTGAAGTCGTTCTGACTTCCAACATACAGTGCTACTGCATCTGGGCCATTTTGGAGGTCGGGTGAAGCACCCCAATCTTGGTCTTTACTTCCAAAAGCTGTTTCGCCTATCACATAAAACCCGTTGGCATTTGTTGACCCTGTAAGATCAAAATCTTTATATGCTAAATCATCACCACCGTTAAACCAAACCATTACTAAACCTGATAGACTAGTGGCATTAGCTTCAGTATTATACACTTCAATAAATTCAGCATCCGCGCCTGCACCAGCATGCACTTCATTAATCTTAATATTCGTAGGAGTAACAAAAATATCGAAGGTTTGTGCTGGTGAAGTATTTACACCACTATTGGCAGTACCTCCATTATCTGAGATGGTTACTGAAATGGTTGCTTTGCCAAATTTCGTTGCATCTGGCGTAAAGGTCAGAACACCTGTTGCGCTAATGGCTGGGCCAGATGTAAATAAAGTAGCGTTAGTATTGTTGGTGATATTAAACTGGACAGTTTGGGTTGCCTCTGCATCACCATCGTCAAATATTGTGATAAAGCTGTTTATTGATTGCGCACCGGCATTTTGAGCCACTGTTTGGTTTGCGCCAATCGTAAAGGTAGGCGCATCATTAACTGCGGTGATATCTATATTTCCGCTACCTACTTGAGGATTAACCGTGGCATCATTCGCATTTATGGTAAAAGTTGCGGCATCGTCTCCACTCACGTTTGAAGCTCCAGTGTATTTAATATTGGCCGGGGTATCAAAATATGTATTGATATTGGCAGCTGTACCTGATAAAGTAATTGTACCAGTACCTGAACCACCGATGGTTACTCCTCCACCCGAGGTTGCTGTAAAAGTACCTGTCGAAGCCGCTAATGTTGCGGTAAGGGCGTCACCATCTACATCAACTAGTGTAACTGCCGAAAGATCAAAGTTGCTCGCTGCATCTTCTATCACAGTAATATCTGTAGGAACGCCAGTTGCTGTTGGGGCATCATTCACTGGGGTAATCGTAATATTAAAGGTCTGATTCGTTAACTCTCCACCATCTGGATCAGCCACTTTGAAGACAAAACTATCTGAAATATCATTGTCGGTTGTACTGACATACCTGATTCTATCACTGTCAAGATCGTTTTTAGTGAAAGTGGCATTCAATACAAGTTCCGTATCGCCTGCATTAAAAGTATTGCTTGGGTTGGTATCTATAAACAGGATGCCTTTGGTAGTGGCCGTTGTAATCGTAAAAGTAAGTGTTCCTCCCTCTGTATCGCTGGCGTTTAACTTCCCTGAATCAATAAGTTCTGTGGCCCCTTCGTTTAAGGTTAGGCCAGT
The DNA here is from genome assembly GCF_001593005.1 of Roseivirga ehrenbergii. Classification (GTDB taxonomy): domain Bacteria; phylum Bacteroidota; class Bacteroidia; order Cytophagales; family Cyclobacteriaceae; genus Roseivirga; species Roseivirga ehrenbergii. The sequence continues at coordinate 173,609 of NZ_LQZQ01000009.1, read as the reverse complement.
ATTTACGGTTACCGTTGGGGCGTTATTTGTTCCGAAATTCAACGCTGTACCGTTTGTGATTCCTGCGTAACTGTTTCCTGCGATATCATCTATAGCAGTAGCAGCAATTCTGACAGAGTAATTGGACGACAAATCTAAATTGCTACTTGGATTAATGGTCAGTACGGCACCACTAATAGAGGCTTGTGTACCTGGAGAAGCTGCATCTATTGTGAAAGAATTCGAACCATTCGTCTCGTCAATCACTTCTATATTCCCTGTTCCAAAGGCTATATTTTCATTAAATGTAAGGGTAATATTTCCAGTTGTATTTACCCCGGTTGCGTTATCAGCAGGACTGCTTGAGCTTAAAGTTGGGTTTGAAGTGTCAACTACAATTGACAAGGCAGCCGATGCAGCACTTTCGTTGCCTGCGGCATCGGTTGCTGTGAAAGTTATGTTATGGGTTCCTTCAGAAAGGGTTCCACTGATTGTTTGAAGCCAGTTACCAGCACCATTGGCTGTTGAAGTTCCAACCTGACCATTAATTGATGAAACTATCTTTATAGAGGCATTGGCCTCTGTTGAACCACTAAACCTCGGTTGGGTATTGGAAGTTATGTCGTCCGTACTAGATGTACCTGTATCCCAACTGGTAGTAAGGTTTGGAGCACCAGGTGTAGCAGGAGCTTGGGTATCTACTGTAAAACTAGTAATTGACAGCGGAGATGAAGCTTTTCCCCCTGCGTCTGTTACAGTAACTGTACAGTTGCTGTAAGTACCATCTGCCAACGCTGATGAATTATTTGTTTGTGTTAATGTAATTGTTTGGTTACCAGTACCAGATATCGTTGTTGACGTACTTGTTCCACAGCTACCTCCTAAAGAGAACGTTCCTGTTTCGTTAGTTGTAAACGTATAATTTGGAGTATTATCGTTCGTTGGGGTTGTTACAGGAGTTACCTGAGAAATTACTGGTGCTACCGCACTTGAAATAACCGTAGTCGTATTATTGGTAGCATCGACCGTACCATCATTTACCACAACCGTAAAAGTGGTTGTTTCCGAAACTGCCGCTCTGTTGTCTGTTGGGTTAAATACCAAAGCCCTTAGAGCCGTTTGCATAGCCGCAGGTGTACGGCTAGTAATTGTATAAGGGCCAGAACCTGAAGACGCCCCTGTAATCACTCCTTTGACATTGTTATCTAAAGTAATTGTTGCCGTTAGATTATCTCCATCAGCATCAGCCACTGTGATTGCAGAGAAAGGAGAAATGGTTGCATTGTCATTTACGGCTTGGCCGGCTGAAGTGCCGCCTATGGTTGGGGCAGTGTTGGCTGCTGCTGCTGGACCTAAAACAAAAGTGTCAAAAATACTAAAAAAACCATCGTTCGAAGTAAATACCACCTTGTCCACATCGTCAAAAGTTGTTCCCGTTAAAGTATTTGTGCCATCTACGAAACCACTTGTTTTAGTCCCCGAAGAGATGTTATCCTTAAAACCTTCTAGCTTGTTGATAAACGCTGATGCAAAACCATCATAAAAAAACGATTGAAAATCAAACTCAGATCCATCTATAGTTTCTAATGTTACCGTTTCTCCAGCATTAAAGGACAAAGCTGACAAAGCTTTACCCCCACCTTCTCCACTATCAGCATCTTCAAACCAGTTGCCAGAAGAATAAATAATCCTAATGTTTCCGCTGGTATAGGTGGCTGAACCAAAATCGGCATTCTCCACAAATGCTTCGGCATTAAAATCTATGGTTTGGCCATGGCTAGTTTTAGAGAAAAAAACCAGAACACTTAGGCAGAATAATAGTTTAAATGAAAAATAGTAGATTTTTTTCATAGGTAACAGACTTAAAATTAATTCTCTAATTAGGTATTAAGGGGGCAAAAGTAGCTGATAAACTTTTTAAAAATCTACTCAACATTTAATTCATGTTGAGTAGATTCAAAATAATTAAAGCCATCAGTTCCTTGAAGGAAAGGTTCCTACCATGGCAATGATAAAGTTTACACATTCAAAAGGCTGAATATTGGTATGCCATTGATTACCCCCAGTATTTCCAATGGTCGGAGCTGGAATAGTACCTAAATCCACAGTACCTGTAACAGTAACAGCACCAGCGTTCATTGTAATATCAGCGTTACTTCCATAAGCTTTCACCTGACTAGGCCCAGCATTTGGCACGTTAGCTGGAAATTTATCCGTTGGGTCGTTTGTTGCCCCTGTTGAATCAGCGTGTAATACTGCTGTTGCATTTATATTGGCTGTCCCTCCAGAAGTGCTTGGAATTGCAATATGAGAATGCGATGGTATTTGGAGCTGATTAAGAGTTACTGTTTCTACCCCTCCTCTTTGTCCAAGCCTGTAATTACTTAAACCAGGGCCAGTTCCTGGATGAATTGCTGCTCTTCCCCTAAGATCTGGTAAGGCAAACGTAGTTCTACCATCACCACCATAGGTAGTGCCTAAAATTGAAAAAAGAGCCGTATTTTGACTAATGGCCATCAATTGACCATCGCAAAACGCCCATCCTCTGGGCGCAAAATTGCCCGCAAACATTACTATCTCTCCTAGAAATGGATCCATAATTAATTAAATTTAAAAGGTTTAAAAAATGATATAAACTGTAATTCTCTATATACCCAAATAAGGGTTTAACCAGTTGGAGCTACTTTCATTAGCTACTTTTAGAAATTCATTATTTTTAAAATCTATGGTTTCTTCTTCTTGTAAAATCCTGCGCTCCAAACCGGCCTCGTTACCCTTAAATAAATTTTCGGTAATAAAGATTCTTGAACTTTCCCCAGCATTTCCAACCGTCATATCATGATTACCCCTCAATAGATTCAGTTCATTTTTGAGCCCAAACTCTTTCAAAACACATTCAGCTGTTTCTATTCCTAATTGCTGAAATATACCTTGTGAGATTGTCCATTCTTTTTTTAAATCCTCATCGGAAAGTTCTGTATAAGACTGTAAAGTTGAATACCACTTTATTGGTAAATCTGCTTCGTCACTGAACTCACCTAAGAGATAAGGACTGCCCAATAATGGAATTTTAGTTTGAAGCCCCCTTTTGATAAAGGCATCTAAAAAGACTTTTGATTCCGCACCACAAAAGGCTGCGAAAAGAAAATCTGGCGCTACTTTCTCCACTTCATCAAGCACCCTATTTACCTCTGATAATTGCCCATGTTCTGGCATTGGACACACCGCAAATGAGTATTCTCTATTCGAGTTAGCAGCCGACATTCCCAAATCTAGCATTTGCGGAAATGCATAACCCATATCATAAAGACTACCTATCATCATTCCTTTTTTACCAAACTTATTGACGGCCCAATGTCCGATTGACCAAGTCTGTTGCCAGAGGTTTGTGGAGTTAATCTTAATATTTTCTGGAATTCGTGTCGGGTTGGGTAAATGTCCGCCTAGATTATTTATTAAACATGGAACATTTCCTTTCAACTTTTCTCCCACCATGGTCAGAACCATATTTGAAGCCCATCCAGTAATAAAGTCTACATCATGAAAACTCTTTAGCTTATCTATAGCATCTTCCATGTTCTTTACAGAGCATTGACCTATAAACTCTGGAAACAACTGTATATCCGCTTCTCCCCCCATTGTCTTAAATCCCATTTTTAATCCCCTTTGGAAATTCTTACCAATAGGGTAAATGGTAGACACTGGAATTAAAACGCCAACACTGATTTCCTGCATAGCCTTTCGAACAATTACATTTCAAATACACAAAAATGCTAAACACACAAACTAATTCACTGGATAAAAGAATCAAATTCAGGAACAATGTTTAACATTATATAAAATAATGAGTTTAAGATGTATAAATACGTAATTAAAATATCATTTACCAATACTGTGATATAATATTTTTATCTATTAAAACAGAAACATAAATACAAAACCACTGATTATTAGCTATTTACTCACCAATAATCAGTGGTTTACATCTGAATAAAAAAATAACTGGTAACAAAAAGAGGGCGACCCTATGGTCGCCCTCTTTCACTCTAAGTATTGGTTTTTCAGTTCAAGATAAATTCAACAGATCATTTAAAGGTCAAACTTGATACCCTGCGCCAACGGCAATTCAGTAGAGTAATTCAAGGTATTGGTTTGTCTACGCATATAAGCTTTCCAGGCATCCGAGCCAGACTCTCGCCCTCCGCCAGTTTCTTTTTCACCGCCAAACGCACCGCCAATCTCAGCACCAGAAGTACCAATGTTTACGTTTGCTATTCCGCAATCGGAACCTACTGCTGAAAGGAATTGATGGGCATCTCGCATACTATTGGTCATAATGGCTGAAGATAAACCTTGTGCCACTCCGTTCTGAATCGCAATGGCATCATGCACATCGCCTTTGTATTTAATGATGTACAAGATTGGCGCAAAAGTTTCGGTTTGAACGATCTTAAAATCGTTTTTTGCCTCTATAATACATGGCTTTACGTAGCAGCCGCTTTCGTAACCTTTGCCAGAAAGCACACCGCCTTCAACCAAAACGTTACCCCCTTCAGCTTTTGCTGCTTCAATGGCTTTATTATAATTATTTACCGAATCTTTGTCGATAACAGGCCCAACATGGTTTTTCTCGTCCAGTGGATTTCCAATTCTTAACTGTCCATAAGCACCTACCACGGCATCTCTTACCTTATCATATATATCTTCGTGAACAATCAACCTACGGGTTGAAGTACACCTTTGGCCAGCAGTTCCTACAGCACCAAATACGGCACCAATCACTGTCATTTTAATATCGGCATCTGGTGTTACGATAATCGCATTGTTACCTCCCAACTCAAGGATGGATTTTCCTAAACGAGCCGCCACAGTTTGCCCAACGATTTTACCCATTCGGGTAGATCCTGTAGCCGAAATCAATGGCACTCGCTCATCATTTGTCATCCAAGAACCTACATTATAGTCACCGTTAATCAAGCAACTGATGCCTTCTGGTAAGTTGTTTTCTTTTAATACTTCAGCAATTATACTTTGACAAGCCACCCCTGTTAAAGGTGTTTTTTCCGAAGGCTTCCAAACACATACATCGCCACAAACCCAAGCCAGGGCGGTATTCCAAGCCCAAACTGCCACAGGAAAATTGAAGGCTGAAATTATACCCACAATACCTAGTGGATGATACTGCTCTTGCATATGGTGCAGCGGACGTTCAGACTTAATCGTTAGGCCGTGCAATTGACGAGAAAGACCCACTGCGAAATCACAGATGTCGATCATTTCCTGTACTTCGCCCAAACCCTCTTGGTATGACTTACCCATTTCATAGGAAACCAACTTACCCAAGTCCGCTTTGCGCTCTCTTAATTTTTGACCGAATTGACGAACAATCTCCCCTCTTAAAGGCGCTGGAGTACTTCTCCACTCTTTAAAAGCAGCCTGAGCCGTTACGATTACCTTATCATACTGAGCTTGTGTTGTCACACTTACCTTTCCTATGAGCGCACCATCTACAGGAGAATAAGACTCTATATAGTTTTCTCCACCATGTGACTGCAAACCTGTTGAGGTTCCGTTGTTTTCAGCTGCTACACCTAGGTTTTTTAGGGCCTCTGTAAGACCAAATTCAGTTTGAATATTCATAATATTTTATCTGTCAATTAATAGAATTCATAGTTACGGGAATTTTCAAAGGACTGCAAAAAAGCCCTTGACAAATTCAGAATGAAATAAAAAAAGCCAAACCCATAAAGATTTGGCTTATTAACAACTGGTAAACATTCCTCTTACCAAGTAATTCTGTAATATTCCTTTTCTCCGTTAGGGTATTTCCCCATCACAAAGAAATCTTTAGTTTTGGTGTCAATAATTTTCTGAAACTGCTCTAAGCTGGTTATATCATCATCACCTACTTTAGTGACCACAAACCCTTCTTTCACACCACTTGCCTTCCAGGCTCCTTCGCCCAATTGTGACAAATGCACGCCACTCTCTAAATTAAGGCTTTTTTTCAACTGACCAGATAAGTCCTTAAATACAGCCCCGGCTATCTCGTATGTCACTGTATTTTCCGACACACCATCTTCTTTTTCGAAAATAAGCCCAGGCTCGGGAAGATCTATAACCGCTAAAGATTCTCTATTCTGAAGTTTAAGAGAAGTTTCTCTATCATCACCTTTACGTTTGTAGCTAATTGAAACCGCATCTCCTGGTCGTTTCCGAGCGATTAACTCCTGTAGCTGACTGGTAGTTTTCACTTCCTTTCCATCCACGCCAGTAATCACATCTTCTTCTTTCAAACCAGCCTCATCTGCAGCACCACCAGGAGAAACACCCATAATTCGAACACCCGATAACTCTACCGTACCCACACCGTCTGCATCGCGAATGGTAACCCCCAAAAGCCCTCTTTTTACTTCTCCAAACTCAAGCAAATCATCCATCACTTTTTTAACCAGAATGGACGGAACCGCAAAAGAGTAACCGCTAAAAGTGCCTGTATTTGTGGCAATAGCGGTATTAATACCAATAAGTTCACCTTGAAGATTCACTAGAGCACCTCCGCTATTACCGCGATTTACTACTGCATCGGTTTGTAAAAAGGATTCAATCCCATATTGATTATCTGTGTTTCCAGTAATCAAGTTAATGTTTCTGGCCTTGGCACTTACTATTCCTGCGGTTACTGTATTATTTAAATCGAAAGGATTACCTACTGCTAAAACCCATTCTCCCACTTCTACTTGATCTGAATTACCAAAGTCTATATAAGGCATTCCTTTGGCTTTTATTTTGATTAATGCCAAATCAGTATCCGGGTCAGCTCCTATTATCTCTGCCTTAAGCCTCCTATTGTCATCTAACCTTACCTCCAGTTCATCTGCCCCTTCTACCACATGATAGTTGGTAGTGATGTAACCATCTTCAGAGATTAATACACCCGAGCCGGTAGACTCTCTAAATTTCACTCCATTTCGCAGCAACCTTCTCCAACGACTAGAAGTACCTTTTATCTCTTCTCTATTGGTAATATGAACTACAGCAGGAACAATTTTTCTAGAAGCTTCAATAAAATTAACACCAGCTGGCACTGAATAATCGTGAGGCTCATCACTGATCGTTCCAAAACTAGTTGCTACTGAATTAGAACGGTTCAATGAAAAAGAGCCATTAACGCTTTCGCTACCTCCAAAAAAACTAAGCCCCACTAAAACAACTAGGCCACCTAGCAATGAGGAAGCCAACATGCCTAAAATAAACTGTCTCTTACTCATAAAAACATGACTTTAAGATTTACTTTCTCCGAAAAGACTAACGCAATTTGAATACGGGTGTTCTAATTTATTTAATTTAAAGTAAGAATTAACCCCTTTTAACAAAAAAAGAGCCTCGATAAACCGAGGCTCTTCCATCAACACAACCAAACTCAAACTACTTTACTGCAATTTTTGATTCCACTTTCTTAGTTTCATCTTTAGGAATTCTTAATTCTAGAATACCATTTTCGTAAACAGCTTCAATTCCTTTTTCATCAATATTATCTGGCAACTGGAAGCTCTTGTAGAATTTTCCATATTCCGTTTGAATAGAGATGAAATTCTTCTCTTTATTTTCCTTTTCTAGCTTTCGCTCTCCGGTAATGCTTAGCTTACCTTCTTTTAAATCAATGCTGAAATCACTTTTGTTAAAACCAGGTACTGCTACCTGAATTTCAAACGCTTTAGCAGTTTCAGCAATATCTACCTTTGGAGAAAAACCGTTGTGATTTTTCTGCAAAGAATCATTGAAGAATCGATCAAAGAAAGCATCTACTGATGCTGGACCATACCATTCGGGATTTCTCTTAACTAAGTTCATATCGTTTTTATTTTTAAGTTTCTGTTTCATTTCCATCCCTATAATTCAAAACTATACCAATCCCTTTTTAGACTAAAATTGCGTCACTATGTCTGCTTTTGTTTAAAATTCAACAAAAATAAAGTCATAATGTCTGCAATTTTCAGTTTTTTGAGCGGTTATGGCGATACAAAAAGATTATCTATTTTTAGCTTTTGTGAGTTTATGAAATCAGACATTAGTAATAAGCTAAAGGCTTTTGGTCCAGGAATACTTTTTGCCAGCACTTGTATTGGGGTTTCACATTTGGTTCAATCCACTAGAGCAGGAGCCGACTTTGGTTTTCAATTAGTTGCCTTCATACTATTGGCCAACCTATTTAAATATCCATTCTTCGAGTTTGGGTCTCGCTTTGCCGCAGCCACCAAAAAGAACCTTTTAGAAGGCTACTTAGCTGAAGGAAAGTGGGTATTGTGGGTATATTTTATTTTGAGCTTGGCCTCTATGTTCACCGTTACAGCTGCCGTTACTTTTGTAACTGCCGGAATGTTCAACAACCTTACAGGAGTAACCTTAGACCCCGCCTATATTTCAGGAATTATTTTGGTTATATGCACCTTAATTTTAGCATTAGGAAAATACAGCATACTCGACACCCTGCTGAAAGTTATAGGTTCAGTATTGTTGATTTCAACTTTGGTAGCCTTTTTTGGAGCCCTTTATAAAGGAAAAGTTACCCCTGTCGAAAATTTTGTACCTAAAGACATCTTCGAACGCGACAGCATTATCTTCATCATTGCCCTTATGGGCTGGATGCCAACAGCGGTCGATCTTTCTACATGGAATAGCCTTTGGACAATTGAAAGAATGAAGCAAACTGGCTATGTTCCTAAACTAAAAGAAATTCTAGCCGACTTCAATTTTGGGTACATCGTTACAGCAGTGTTAGCCATCTGCTTCCTTACTTTAGGCGCAAAAGTGATGTACGGAACAGGGATTGAGCTTTCTAATAACTCCACGATTTTCTCAGACCAAGTCGTTACGCTTTATACGTCCGCCTTAGGCAATTGGGCTTATTTAATTATTGCCACAGCAGCTTTCAGCGTAATGTTCAGCACTACCATCACGGTTGTAGATGGTTTTGGAAGGGCAATGGGAGAAACAACTCGATTGTTATTCTTTAAAAAAGCTGATGCTAAAAATACTTATAAATGGATGATGATTATAGTATCAGCTATTTCATTTCTGTTTATTCTGCTGCTTTCATCCAATTTGAAAGACTTAGTTGACCTTGCTACTACGTTATCCTTTGTTATCGCTCCAGTTATTGCAATTATTAACTATAGGGTAATTACCTCAAAACAAATTCCGGATGACTATAAACCTGGAAAAAAACTGCTCCTATTGGCTAAAAGCGGCATTGTTTTCCTTACAGTTTTCGCTGTCATTTACATTGCCGTGTACTTCTTTTTATAATCTGAAAAAAAATCTCAATAAGGTATTGGAATATATTTAACCAACCACTAATATTGCACTCCGTTTCGCAAGAAGAGTGAAACAAACCACAAATTCCTCCTTAGCTCAGTTGGTTAGAGCATCTGACTGTTAATCAGAGGGTCCTTGGTTCGAGCCCAAGAGGAGGAGCTTAAAAATCAGAAGGGTCAGCAGCAATGTTGACCCTTTTCTCTTATGAATACATTCGTAGTTTATATTCTCTTTTCGGCCTCAATAGACAAGTTTTATATTGGGTATACTTCTAATTTCGAAGAGAGAATAAGGTTTCACAACGACACGGTCAAAAACAATATATGGACCAAAAGGGGACAGCCTTGGGAAGAATTCTTCATCATTAAAGACCTAACAAAAAGCCAAGCACTCAAAATAGAAAAGCACATCAAGCGAATGAAGTCCAAGAAATATATTCAGGAGCTATCAAACGACCCCAAATTAGTAGAACAATTAAAAGCTCAGTTCGGTTAAAACATCTGATCCCGAGAATCGGGAAGGGTCCTTCCCCGAACACTCGGGGCGAGCCCAAGAGGAGGAGCTTAAAAATCAGAAGGGTCAGCAGCAATGTTGACCCTTTCCTTTTATGAATACATTCAAAGAAACTCCTATCGTTCTTTTGACCATTAAAGAAATACTCCCTTACTTTTTTCGTTATTTTTGGGCAATGCAAAAATTCATTCTTTTCATATTCTTAATGGCTTCTCCAGCACTTCTCGTTGCGCAAAGCAAAAAAGAGAAGAACGAAAAGGCGAAAACCGAAGAAATAGATAAGCCCAACATTTCTATCGACTTAGATGCTGAAGACACACTGACCGATGTAGACTTGAAAGTTAAAAAAAACACCTTCTACGGTGAAAAAACCAAAAGGAGGTGGACGGTCACTGAAGTGCAAGGCCGTAATCAAATTGAAGATTTTTACACTTTAAAAGAAGCTGTTGAAGTAGACGCATATGCGCCTATTGTATATGTTTATGACCACGATAAGAGGCAAATTGTAAATGCAAAAACAAGGGCTGGATTGATAGAAGATGTATTACATGGCCCATACAAAAGGCTCATCAACGACATAGTGGTAGAAGAAGGCATGTACTTTCATGGAGTGAAACATGAAAGATGGCTAAGCCTAACAAGAGATCAAATGCTCACTGATAAAGAACACTATTCAAAAGGTTGGTATAGAGATTCGGAAATCACTTATTACGATGCCGAGAAGACCAAAGTAAAAGAAGTGATCCCAATTCAGTACGGAAAAAAAGAAGGCACCTATTATTACTTTTATGAAAATGGTCGAGTGGCAGTACGCGGCTATTATGAATTCGATAAGAAAGTCGGTGTTTGGACCGAATACTATAACAACACCACTCGGGTTATTGCAAAGCGTGAAATTCAGTTTGCTCCAGATCCTTATCAAAAACATTTCAGAACCTATATTCGAAAAGAATCGGACAGGTTTGCCAATGTATTATACGAATCACCAAAAATAAAATAAGGCCTGCCCTTCTAATAAAAAGCATCTTCAAAATGCTCAATCTCTTCAATTTGGCCATTTTTATAAATCGCAATAATATCAAAGCGAATATCACCATGCCAATCTTCGTTCAAAACAAAAGCCTCAGAGGCCTTTAAAATTGATTGCTCTTGGCTTTTCGAAACAAAACTCTCTGGCTGACCAAAAGCCTTACTTGACCTAGATTTCACTTCCACAAAAACTAACAAACCGGCCTTTGAACAAATAATATCAATCTCAGACTTTTTATGTCTGAAATTTCGATGCAAAACTTGATATCCCTTCTTCTTCAGAAAGCTTACCGCTAAATCTTCTCCTTTTTTTCCAAACGATTGCATTGTATCAAAACAAGTCCTCCTTAATTTAGGCATTATATAGATGATGTCAATTCAAAAACACAATGATGCTTCAATCCATTAACCCCACCCAGACTAAATCATGGGCTGCGCTCTCCAAACACTTTAGCGCAATGGCCGATGTACATATGAGGCAACTGTTTTCTGAAGATCCTAAAAGGTTTGAAAAGTTCACTATTCAATTCAACGACATCTTAATTGACTATTCTAAAAACCGTATTTCAGAAGAAACAATCAAATTACTACTAAGCTTGGCGGAAGAATGCCAGTTGAAAGAAGCAATTGATTTAATGTTTTCGGGTGAAGCAATTAATCAAACGGAAAAACGAGCTGTACTGCATACTGCGCTCAGAAACCAGTCGAACAAACCTATATTGGTAGATGGGGAAGATGTAATGCCAGAAATAAAAGCTGCTTTGTCGAAGATGAAGGCTTTTGCCAACAAAGTAACTGCGGGTAAGTGGATTGGCTACACCAGAAAACCAATTACGCAAATTGTAAATATCGGTATTGGTGGTTCAGATTTAGGTCCAGTGATGGTTACGGAAGCGTTAAAGAACTACAATACTTTTGGCATTGAAACTTACTTTGTTTCAAATGTAGATGGTACACACATTTCTGAAGTGTTAAAGAAGGTAAATGCTGAGGAAACCTTATTCATGATTGCCTCAAAGACTTTTACTACTCAAGAAACCATGACCAATGCCCATACGGCCAAAACATGGTTTTTAAGCCAAGGAGGAAACCAAACAGACATTGCCAAGCACTTTATTGCTATTTCTACCAACCAAGAGTCAGTAGTAGACTTTGGCATCGACCCAGACAATATGTTTGTTTTTTGGGACTGGGTTGGTGGCCGCTATTCGCTTTGGTCGTCTATTGGGCTTTCCATTGCTTGCTCCATTGGCTACGATAACTTTGAGCAGTTATTGATAGGAGCTTTTGAAATGGATGAACATTTTCAGCAAACGCCTTTCGAAAAAAATGCACCTGTAATTCTAGCCTTGCTGAGTATTTGGTATAACAATTTCTTTGGAGCTGACAGTGAGGCAATCCTACCCTACGACCAATACATGCATCGTTTTGCCGCCTATTTTCAGCAAGGAAATATGGAGAGCAATGGTAAGTCAGTTGACCGTTCGGGACAGAAAATCAATTACCAAACTGGACCCATAGTTTGGGGAGAACCAGGAACAAATGGGCAACACGCCTTCTACCAGCTTATTCACCAAGGCACAAAGTTAGTCCCTTGTGATTTTATTGCTCCGGCCATAAGCCAAAACCCGATAGGTAATCACCATTCCATTTTGCTTTCGAATTTCTTTGCGCAAACCGAAGCGCTTATGAATGGCAAATCATATGATGAAGTTTTTAATGAATTGACCGAAACTGGAAATTCAGAAACTGAAATTCAGAAAATAGCTCCATTTAAAGTTTTTGAAGGCAATAAACCCTCCAACTCGATCCTTGTCAAAAAACTAAAACCAAAAACCTTAGGGTCACTCATTGCGCTTTATGAACATAAAATATTTGTGCAGGGAATCATTTGGAACATTTATAGCTTTGACCAATGGGGTGTAGAATTGGGTAAAGCATTGGCTTCTAAAATCCTTTCTGAATTACAAGATAAAACCCCAGTACAAAACCACGACAGTTCTACAAATGGATTAATCAATACTTTCAAAAAAATGATTTAGAGCCATGACTGATAAAAAGTACCTATATCCTCTGAAATTCGACACCATCTTTAAAGAAAAAATCTGGGGAGGAACAAAAGTTAGAGACATTCTGGGTAAAGACTTTTCACCCCTTAAAAATTGTGGCGAAACCTGGGAGATATCAGGAGTCGAAGGCAACCTTTCTAAAGTAAGTGAAGGCTCCCTTAAAGGCATGACCATTCCTGAAATCACTGATATGTTTAAAGAAGAGTTTGTAGGTAAAAAAGTATACCAAAAATACGGTAACAACTTTCCTCTACTCATCAAATTTATTGATGCCGCTCAAGACCTAAGTATCCAAGTTCACCCAAACAACAAGCTAGCTAAAGAAAGACATAATTCTTTGGGTAAAAGCGAAATGTGGTATGTTCTACAGGCCAACAAAAATGCTAAACTCATTAGTGGTTTTAATAAAGACATCAGCAAAGAAGAATACCTAAATCATTTACAGAATGAAACTTTAATAGACATCCTAAATGAAGAAAGTGTAGAAGCTGGTGATACATTTTACTTACCTGCTGGAAGAGTACACACAATAGGGAAAGGACTATTAATTGCCGAAATACAACAGTCATCAGATGTTACCTACCGTATTTACGACTTTGACCGAACTGACGATGAAGGCAACAGGCGAGAACTTCACACCGAGGAAGCCATTGAGGCGCTTGACTACAATACCCATTCGGACTTTAAAATAAAGGTGCAAAAAAGACTAAACGAAGTGGTTCCTTTGGTAGAGTCTGAATATTTCAAGACAAACCTCTTAGAATTCTCTACTGGTATTATCCGTGAGCATTACAACAAAGACTCATTCATAATATATGTATGCCTAGAAGGAGAAGCAGAAATTACAACTTTGGGGCAAACAGCAAAAATTAGTAAAGGAAATGCAGTTTTAGTGCCACAAAAGTTTCCAGAAGTACACATTAAGACAAATTTGGGCTTCAAAATGTTGGAAACCTACTTACCTTAAGCTACTTTTGGGCATGGCTGGAAAAAAGAATATGAAAAACTTTGAAGCCACTTTCTTAAACCTAAAGGATGAGACTGTGGTGAAGAAAGAGTTTCCAGCGCGAAATCATACTTCAGCCCTTCGCAAGGCCAACCGATTAATCACGAAAAACGTACGTGTATTATCTGTTGACCAAGTAGAGGCTTCTGAAGTTTCGGCTTAAAAGTGTGTGTGTATAAAGCTGTTTCGCGTAAGACATGAATATTCTAACTAATAAGGCTGTTGAAGTAATCAATCTGGGTGCAGAAGATTACCAACGTGTATGGGATTATCAGGAAACTGTTTTTAAAAAAACAGTCGATAGGAAAATTGAAAATAGAAAGCTTGAAAAAGCTGAATTACAAACTCTTACAGACAACTATCTTATTCTGTGCGAACATCCTCATGTCTATACTCTTGGCAAAAGTGGGTCTATGGAAAACCTGCTCTTAGATGAGCATGGATTAGAAAAGCATTTCGCGAAATTTTATCGGATAAACAGAGGTGGTGACATTACTTACCACGGCCCTGGGCAATTAGTTGTTTATCCGATAATTGATCTCGAAAATTTCTTCACAGATATTCATAAATACTTGAGATACCTGGAAGAAGCAGTAATCCTCACTCTACGGGAATATGGCCTAAATACTGGCCGTATTGATGGGCTTACGGGTGTTTGGGTTGACTTTGAAGAAGGTGCCCAAAGTCCGCGTAAGATATGTGCAATGGGGGTAAAAACAAGCCGGTGGGTAACCATGCACGGCTTGGCCCTCAATGTTAATACAGACCTAAGTTACTTTAGCCACATAGTCCCTTGTGGTATTGACGATAAAGAAGTCACTTCTCTAAACAAAGAGCTAGGCCATAACGTAGACATGGCAGAGATTCAGCAAAAATTAATTCACCATATTGCAGAAGTATTCCAAATGGAAATTCTTTGAGAAAGCAGTACAAAAAACTTGGTATTACCATTACCCCAATCCTGTTGATTGCGGCTTTCTATTTTGCATTCTCGGACTCTAACTCTTCTCCAAAATCTTTAATTAATATTCCACATCACGAAAAACACCGTGGTGTTTGCTGGGTAGGTAGTTCCAGAGAAGTAGCAGAAGCCGAAATAAAAGCGCTGGTTGCAAAAAATATAAATTGGATATCTCAAACTCCTTTTGGCTGGCAAAGTGGATATGACAACCCCGAAGTTCGAGGAAATCATGGCCGAGAAGAGCAAAACGGTTGGTGGGGAGAAAGAGATGAAGGCCTCAAATTAACCACTCAATACGCTAAGGAAAACGGTATTAAAACTATTCTAAAGCCACACATCTGGCTTCGCGACCAAGAAGGAAAATGGCGTGGTGAAATCCAAATGAAAACCGAAGAAGACTGGCAAAAATGGTTTTCAGATTATGAAGATTTTATGCTTCACTACGCCCAAGTGGCAGAAGATGTTGAAATGGAAATGCTCTGTATTGGCACAGAACTGCATCAAACATGCATTGAGCGAGAGGAAGATTGGCGAAAGCTTATTGCTAAAATAAGAACCATCTATTCTGGAGAGATTACCTATGCTGCAAACTTTTCGGACGAATACCAAGATGTTAAATTTTGGGATGCATTGGACTACATAGGTGTACAAGGTTACTTTCCTTTAACAGACAAAGAGAACCCCACTGTGGAAGACTTAAGAAAAGGCTGGGCTCAACCACTTAAAGATCTAGAAGCATTTTCTATTCAGTACAATAAACCTATTCTTTTTACCGAAGTAGGCTATAAAAGCACCAAAGATGCTGGCATTGACCCTTGGGAATGGCCGCAAAGAATAAACGCTGAAGAACGAGAAAAGATTTTTTCTGAAGAAACGCAAGCCAATGCGTATCAAGCACTTTTTGATGAAGTAATGGACGAACCCTGGTTTGCAGGTTTACACATCTGGAAATGGTACCCTAACTTTGGTAACTCACGAAATTCAAGTGAATTCAATATTGATTTCACCCCTCAGAAAAAGCAAGCCGAACAAGTGATTATTGATTCATTCGCTAAATTCAAATAACCTAAGAGTTTTCAATCTTGATTATTAGTTTTGCCTTTCTAATAAAGCACATCAAGAACTTGTTATGAAAAAAGACATCTCGTTTCCGGAGGTCACCGGTGTTAAAATAGCAATTGCTAAAAGCACAAATAATTTAGTTGAAAGCGAATGGCATGCCTATATCATTAATAAAAACCTGATTGAACTGAATGATGTGCTTGCAGTTTCTAAAGGCCAAGAAAAGCCTAATGGTGAAGGCAGAAAAACATCAACACTAAGACATATTTTAGGAACAGTAGATGCTCAGAGTTCAGCGCCTATCGAAGCGATAAGCCCCGAAGTATTTTCATTCCAAAATGAGTTTTGGATTAGCTATTATATTGTTGGTGAGTTATTCGATAAAAAATTCATAATTGCTCCATTCAATGAATTCGAGTTACAAGACATTGAAGAGCTTGGACTCAAAGGTGTTTACGCACAATAAAAAAGTCACCTCATTTTAGTAGGGTATATACCAAGCTAAGCGTACCAATTCTATAACGCGGATAATCCAAACTTAGACTTTTGACTGATCTTAGATAGTAAAGTACTTTTGTCAGTAAAATTTGTTTACCGCTACCAATTGCATACTTTCGATTGAGACTCGACTAGACCAGTTTGTTAAATTTTAAACAGTAGTTAAAAAAAGAACTAATGGAACAATTTAGCCCGAACCACAAACAGAATGAGTCTGGAAGAGAAAAAACAAAAGGTATTTCGCAAAGGCATAGTGATTCTTTATCTACCGAAATAACCGCACGCAAAAGAGTATCTGTACGAGACATTATTGACGCCCATTACAAGCGTAGTAGATAATACTTTGAAATCTATTTACAATTATCTTTTCTTCTGGTGTCTACTAAATAGATAATCTTCCAGCCGTTTTCTCCTTTAAAAAGTTGAAAGGAATTTACACCGCAGTGCGAAAAATTATCGCCAAGGTAAAATTCATAAGGAGTCCAAACGGAGGCCAGATCTCCATCAATTAATATATTTCCAAACTCAATTTTTTCATCCCAAATTTGGTCGTGTGGGGTTCCAACTGCGTTCAGAAAACCCTTCAACCCAGCATCCAACACTACAGCTTTCCCAGTTCTGTCTTTGTTAATAGTTTGTAAAATAGCTTTGTCAGCAAATGCTGAACGCACCATAGTGCTATCCCCTTTTCTCATTCCGTTAAACATTGTCATAATCGTTTCTTTAATTATGACTTCATCCGACTGTGCCTTGAGCGTTGTAGTTTGAGTTAAAACCAACATAGTTAGGGTAACTCCTAGGCTAAATATCTTTTTCATTTCCTTCCTTTTCCAACAAGTTAAACATTCTACTAAAAAACCATGACCGCCAATAACCAATTTAGACGCTTTCTTAGCATAATATTTAGGTCGAAAACGTTTTCGGTTTACCTTTGCACAAACAAGCGAAATGGCTGATCCTTACATAAAAGCGTTACACATTATTTTCATAGTCACCTGGTTTGCAGGGCTATTTTATATTGTAAGGCTCTTCATTTATCAGGTTGAAGCTTCTGAAAAACCAGAGCCAGACAAATCCATTCTTGGGGCTCAATTAAAGTTAATGTCCAACCGTTTGTGGTTCATTATTACTTGGCCTTCAGCAATACTCACTTTATTTTTTGGAAGTTGGATGATCATCAGCAATCCTGCTATGCTTTCGTTATCATTTATGCAGATCAAACTCAGTTTCGTTTTGCTACTCTATGTGTATCATTTCGCTTGCCACAAACTCTATAAACAGCTTCAAAACGACAATATAAAGTACACTTCAACCCAACTGCGCATATTCAATGAAATTGCCACAATTATCTTAATCTCTGTTGTCTTTTTAATCGTATTGAAAAACGAACTCAACTGGATTAAGGGAACCATTGGTTTTGTATTAGTAGCGGTACTTTTAATGTTGGGTATAAGAATTTACAAAAGAATAAGAAATCAAAAAGAAGGAAAAAAGTAGGTATGAAAAAGCATTTGGCAGTTATCACTTTAGTATTCGCATTCGGGTTTTCTGCATGTAACTCACAGAAAAAAAATAAACTCCCTATTTTAGGAAGAACCGATTATGTAGAAGTAAACGGAACAATCGATACGATTTATCATACGATTCCAGATTACAGCTTTGTAGATCAGGACAGTACTGAGGTAACCCCTAAAACCTTCGAAAATAAAGTTTATGTAGCTGACTTTTTTTTCGGCACCTGCCCTACTATTTGCCCAGTAATGAAGCAGCAAATGCTCCGTATTTATGACCGTTTCAAATCAAACCCGGAGTTTGGAATTATATCGCATACCATAGACCCAGACCATGATACTGTTGCTTACTTAAAAGACTATTCGGAACGTATTGGTATTATGGATAACGATGTTTGGCATTTTGTAACGGGTAAAAAAGAAGAGATTTATGACTTAGGAACAGCAGCTGGCTACATGGTTCAGGTAGGCGAAGATGCCTCTGCAGAGGGCGGATACATTCATAGTGGTGCATTTATTTTGGTAGATAAGGAAAGAAGAGTTAGAGGTTTTTATGACGGTACAGTTGCTGCCGATGTTGATATACTGATGAATGATATTGACCGACTTTTAAGTGAATACGAAAAGAAATGAAAAAACAGCTATTCATATTAGCCGTCATATTAAGCATGGCTTCGGGCTGTTCAGATAATAAAAAGGCTGTGGAGAACGAAGTGCCAAATAATACACTGAGCGACTTCGATCATAAGGAAACCCAATACTATTCAAACGGACGAAGGTTATACAAAACTATTTGCCAAAACTGCCACATGGAAAATGGCGAAGGGCTTGGCAGACTAATTCCACCTCTGGCTAAATCAGATTTTCTGACAAAAAACAGAGCAGATTTACCCAGAATTCTAAAATACGGATTGCATGGCCCAATTACCGTAAACGGGGTTGAGTATAACCAGCCAATGCCGGCTAACCCTAAATTAACTGACATTGAAGTGGCTGAGATTCTTACCTATATAGGAAATACCTGGGGAAACGGAATAGGAAGCTTTACCACGGAAGAAGTGATTACCAGCCTTTCGGAGAAAGAATAGTTTTAGTTGTTCTCTAAAGCTTTCTTAGCTGCCGCTATACTGCTGTTGATATCTTCCTTAACCTTTTTGACTCTTACGATTTCGGCATTAATAAAAGTCATTTTCTCCTCTTCAGTAGACTCATTGTTTACATGTGGAGTAGAGTTTTTGCTCCAATCGTTCATCCAACTCATCATACCTTCTTGTGCTTTCTCTAAGCTCAAAGCGATGTCTCTAAGCTCATCAGGGTTTGCGCTGCCTTCTACTTTATCGAGTATCTTCTTTTTAAGCGACATCAGCTCACCCATTTTCGGCATTACTTCATCATGAATGGCGAAAACTTCAGTTTTAAGGGTTTCAAACTTATCCTCTTTTTTCTCGCAAGCAAAAACGAACAGTATAATTACGAATAACGAAAAAGCTCTTTTCATAACGGTTATTAATTTGGCGTAAAGCTAACTTTTGGCAATCTAAGCCGCAAAGAATTTTATAAAGAATAAACTAGTAGCTATCGTAAGCTAAACCAGCAAATACGCCATCTTTCAAAATATACATCAGCTTGTCTGGATCTTTCTTATTCAATGCCAGTTTACCTCTTATTCTTATTCGCTTTGTGGTGTATTTAATCTGCTCTTTCATGGTAACTTCCATCACCGTTTCTGGCCCACCAGATCCACAAAAGAAGCACTCACTAATAGGCAATGAAGAAATAATCAATTGAGTAGGCTTAAACATTCCTTCAAAAGGAATAATGTAACCATCCACTTCTACTTCTTGGCCTTCAACTGCTTCAATTTCTTTACTGAAAACAGGGAGGTAAACATCACCATATTCATCTTTAGAAATCTCATAGGTTACCTCAGTTAAGGTTTTCCATAATTTTGCTCCTGACATTTTAGGTTCTTGAGCATTAAGCCCCACAGATACAACTGCGATTAATAGTACTATCAATATTTTTTTCATATCACTCTTGTGCTAATACTTTCGAAATTTCTGTTCTATATGCATTGAATGCTGGCAGAATTGAAGCCAAAACTCCAACACCAATACTAATTAATAACACGTAGAATTCACCTTTTACCAAAACCATTCCTGAAATACCAATGGCTTCAGATTTCTCATAAAGCCCGGTTAAGAATTCTACTAAACCATGACCGAGCACAAACCCCAATACACCACCAATTGTGGTAATTATAATGCCTTCAAAAATTACATGTACAAACAGCTTGCTTTTTGAAGCTCCCAACGATCGCATAATGGCCAAATCGTATTTTCGGTCTTTCAGGGCATTGTAAAGAGAAATAAAAATGCTCAATCCTGCAATTACGATGATTATATACGCAAAGCTCTTGATCATGTTTACACCAATTCCCATAAGTGAAAACAACCTCTGGGTTTCAAAAGCAGGAGACGCTGCTTGCATATTGGTGTCGCTGTTAATCATTCGGGGCATAACAACCGCCCCCATGGCCGACCTGAACTGAATTAGCATTGAGGTAATTTCAGCATCCGGGCCACCTTCTGGCAAACCTGTTTCATAAGCAGACCCCAACACTGGCTCGTGATCGTGATCAGCTTCTTCCTCACCCTCTTCGGCAGTATGTGCATGTACTTGCCAAATACTTTCAATATTGGTTAAAATAAGGTTATCCAGAGCCGAATTACTAGGTTCTAGAATTCCCACTACTTTATAGCTGGCCTCATCATGATCAAGATCGGTGTCGCTCAAGCCATGTGCTCCAAAAAACTCATCGCCAATTTTAAGCCCCAATTGCATGGCCACATTAGTGCCTATGGTGCATTCCAAATTATATTTCCACAAATCGCCAGACGCCAAACTTCCTTCATAAAGCTTTACGTAATCGTGGTTAGTACCTACTATTCTAAAGCCTTGGTAATTATCGCCCAAAGCCAGAGGAATTGCCGATTTCACCTGACGGTTTCGAGTTAATGCTTTCGCCTCATCTAATTTTATATTTCCAGTAGGAAAATCGATGTGGTACACATTCGCTAAAATCAGCTGTAGTGGACTTCCCTTTGCACCCACTACCAAATCGACTCCTCTTTTGTTCTTGGCTAGGTTTTCTTCCAACTGAGAATTGAGAATTAACAGCACCAAAATAATGGCAATTCCTAAACCCATGAGCAATACATTTAAGAATGTATTGAGGGGTTTATCTTTTATATACTTCCAACTAAGTAAAAACAGGTTCATTGCTCGTTCAGGTTTAGTTGTAAATCAAAAGCATCTTTTACACGCTGGTCGTGAGTAGCTATTATTAATGAAGCATTGTGGTTTTCGGCTTGTTCTTTCAGCAGCTGAATTACGCTATTGGCATTATCGTCATCTAAACTTGCGGTAGGTTCATCGGCCAAAAGCACACGTGGTTTGTTCAACAAAGCCCTAGCAATCGTCACTCTTTGTTGCTCGCCTTGGCTCAATTGCCTTACCTTAGAATTCAGTTTTTCACCCAAGTTCAAAGTATTTAATACTTCTTTGATGCGTCCCGTATCTTGAGGAATTCCAGAAAAATACTGCGCCAATAAAAGGTTATCTTTCACGGTGAGTGCCGAAATTAAATGCGCCTTCTGAAAAACTAGTCCAATGTTCTGACCTCGGTATTTGTCCATTTCAGTACCTGAAAGACTATACAAATCGGTGTCATCAATGAGCACTTTGCCCTGAACAGGTTTCAACAGTCCACCAAGAATGTGGAGCAAAGTGGTTTTCCCGCTTCCTGACTTGCCAAGAATCATCAGATGCTGCTTCTCTTTAATTTCCATATGGGAAATGGACAGAAGTCGCTTTTCTGAATAGCCGAAATTTAGATTTTCTATGGTTATCATATCCCTTTCAAAAATTCAAATGCTAAGTAACCAACTTGTTAATTAAAACGGTAACCGATGGTGGAGTTTTGGCCAAAATAACCATTATAGCGCTCCTTCGTTTCAATGAAAGTCATTCCTCTTTTGAATGTCTCGAATTTTTAAGAATAAATAATACCTTTACAGCTTACTCAAAATTGAAGATTTATATGTTGGATTTCTTTAAAAAGAAAAAAGACAAGGCACCAAAACAGAAGAAAGGTTTCTTTAGAGAACTCTTCAATGACGTGCTTTTCGCGTTAATAGCGGTCACTATTATCCGAGGTTTATTTATCGAAGCCTATGCGATTCCAACGGGATCCATGGAGAACTCCATGCTTATTGGCGATCACCTTTTTGTTAGCAAATTGCATTATGGCGCCCGAACGCCAAAAACACCTATAAAATTTCCTTTGGCCCATCAAGACTTTTGGGGATCTGGCATTCCATCCTACTGGGACGGAATTCAACTTCCGCAATACAGATTGCCGGGCTTTAGAAAAGTAAGAAGAGGTGAGCCAGTGGTTTTCAATTACCCACCAGACTTAAAATATCCAACTGATATTAAGACATTCTATGTAAAACGTTGTGTGGCCATCCCTGGTGATGTTTTAGAAGTAAGAGATCAACAAGTATACATCAATGGTGAACCAATGGAAAACCCTCCAAATATGCAAACCAGCTATTTTGTGGAAACCCAAAACGGAATTCATCCAAGGTATATGAGAGAATTGGGCATAACAGATTATACCGATGATAACCCGATGGACACTTATGCTACTACGGCTTCTCCAAATTATCAATACAACGGAAAATTGGGTTTCTATATGAACACTAGTCAGGAACAAGCCGATGAACTGGCTAAACTGAATTTCGTTACCAGTGTTGAGAAAGTAGTTTACAGAAAAGGTGAAGGCTACACTGCTTTCCCTGAATCACAACAATATTTAGGGGCCGAATATACTGCCTATAACCCAGTAACGGATTTTGGTTGGACAATCGACTCTTTTGGCCCCTTGACCATGCCTGAAAAAGGACAAACCATTCAGCTGACACCTGAGAATGTTGATTTATATAGAACTCCAATTGAGCATTACGAGGGAAATGATGATGTAGAAATCAGAGGAAGTGAAGTATTTATTGAAGGACAAAAAATTACAGAATACACCTTTAAGCAAGGATACTACTTTATGATGGGCGACAACCGCCATAACTCTGAGGATTCTCGTTCTTGGGGGTTTGTGCCTGCAGATCATATTGTAGGTAAACCATTATTCATTTTCTGGTCTGTGGATAGAACCAACCCTGAAGCTGGATTCTTCGAAAGCATTCGTTGGAATAGAATATTTGATTTAATAAAATAATGAGTAAAAGACTGATTTTCATACTGTTAATTTTAGGAGTTACTACCTCTGCCTTTGCTCAAGAAAAAAACATGTGGAAAACACTTTCCAATGTAACCGTTGAAAAGAGCTTTGATGAAATCCTGAGTATTGATGTAGAGCATTATAATTTTGCCAGCCAGGTAAAAGCCCTTAATGGAAAAGAAATTAGTCTTGAAGGCTGGATGATTCCTTTAGATGAACTGCGTGGCGAAAACTACTTTGTGTTGTCTTCTTTACCATTTGCCAATTGCTTTTTTTGCGGTGGTGCTGGCCCAGAAACCGTAGCCGAAGTGTTTAGTAAAAAGGAGGTAAAGTTTACGGAAAAGAAAGTTAAAGTAACAGGGATACTTACCCTAAATTCAGACGATCCTTTGCGCTTAATGTACATACTCAACGATGTTGAGGTGCAGGAAGTGAAAGACTAGATACACCACTTATAAGAACTTAATTGCATGCTTTCATTTCAATAGACATATTGAAAAATGAAAGCATTTTTTTCGATGGCCACTCTGGCCTTATTCCTCATTTCTTGTGAAACCAAACCCCAGTATGTACTTACTGAGTTTGACTACGCTCAAAAAAACGACACCAACGATAAAGAAATAACCCCTCAGGAAAAGCGCAGTTATACCCTTACAGACGAAGGCGTAACAGCCGATAATTTATTTGATGGTGCCCGAATGAACAATTTTACTTCGATTAGTAAAAATCATTATCAAGTAGAAATTAGTCCTGAAAACACCCCCATAAACCCAAGTGCTTGGTATGCATTTAGAATTTATTCTGAAGATGAAAAGACCGTTGACATCACACTCAAATATGGGTTTGGAAGACATCGTTACTGGCCAAAAACAAGTGCCGACCGAGAGAACTGGACTGCAATAGACAGTACAAAGTTTACTGTGGCTGAAGACCGCCAAAGCGCCACCATGACCGTAAACCTTAGCGCAGACACGCTCTACATTGCTGCTCAAGAAATTATCAACTCTACAGATATGTTGGAATGGACGCAGTCATTCTCGACTGCCAAAACTCAGCACGAGGTGATTGGAAAATCTAAACTTGGCCGTGACCTACTCAATATGGATATCACCAATGGTAACGCAGAAGGAAAAGATATTGTGGTGGTGCTCAGTAGGCAGCATCCCCCAGAAGTAACGGGCAACTTGGCTATGATGGCTTTTCTTGAAGAAATCGTGAACGATAGCGAGCTTAGCAATAAATTCTTAGACCAATACCGATTAATCGTTTATCCGATGCTTAACCCCGATGGTGTAGATTTAGGGCATTGGAGGCATAACACAGGCGGAGTAGATTTAAACCGCGATTGGGCCTTTTATAGACAGCCAGAAATAGAACAAGTCTGTTCCGACATTGTTGAAAAGGTAAATGCTTCTGGTGGTGACGTAAAACTTGGGCTCGATTTCCATTCTACTTTTTCCGATGTTTATTACACTTATCACGACACGGTTGAATCTGTAATTCAAGGTTTTTCGAAAGATTGGATTGAAAGCATCTTTGAACGTGTACCTCAAGACCAAGGCAGAATAAGCCCAGCAGCAGTGGGTTCAGCCGTTTCCAAAAACTGGTTTTATAGCCAGTTTAAAGCCGAAGGCATTACCTACGAAATTGGTGATGACACCCCTAGAGATTTGATCAAAGAGAAAGGCAAAGTAAGCGCCCAAGAAATGATGAAACTGCTTTTGGAGGAATATAATGGTGAGGGTCAAAAGTAATCAAGGATATAACTAACTGGTGCTTGCCTGTGGCGAGCACCTATCTTCTTATGCGCTTGCAGCGCATTGCTTCTATTGGGAAAGGCCATTATGAACTAGTGTGAGAGTTAAAAGTAGCTGGTTTTTCATTCATAGCTGAAATCCTTCACCTAGCCCCCACCAATTATCTTCATTGCCCAACTCTAATGTTTTCGGTTGAGGAGGACAGCGGTTACCGATAGTTTTGAAAATTCATCAGACAGACTCTTTCGGAACAGCCCCCAAAAGGCACATTCCTCAGAGTAACGGTCCATTTTGACGTCATTCTGAGAGAGAATTTTTCTCGATAGAGAAATACTCGACCGAAAGAATCCGTCTGTTATTGACTACAACCAACCCATTAGCACATAGGTCAAGGTATTGCCATTTTCTAGCAATTCATATCTGAAATCACTACCTTGTATAAAAAGGTACTAGTTAACACAACATATTTGATAGTCATTACGTTGTTCTCCAACAACCTAAAACCGGACGGTCAAATAGTCCAAAGGTCAACAACTCAAACAACATGCAACAACTCAAAGAATTTTTCTGGTTCTGTGCGGGGGTCAACCGCTCATTATTGAACCGATGCCCCACCGATGCTTCAAAATACACTGGGATAGGCGCTGCCGTTTTTTTCACTGGTGTTTTAGCCGCACTTTCTGGCGGTTATGCCTTTCATACCGTTTTTGAAAATGTTTGGTGGGCACTGGCCTTTGGCTTACTCTGGGGTACCATCATTTTCAATCTCGACCGCTTTATCGTTTCTACCATGCGGAAAAATAAGAAGGGTTTTGGGCGTGAATTTTTAACTGCTTCTCCCAGAATATTATTAGCCATTATGCTGGCCATTGTGATTTCGAAACCTCTTGAACTCCGAATTTTCTCAAAAGAAATTGATCGAAAACTGATTACACTCGAAGAGGAAATTTATCAGAAAGAGATTATTGATTTGGAGCGAAGGTACACCGCACAACTGGCGACAATCGATGGGCAAATTAGCAGTCTCAAAACTGAAATAGTCGCCAAAACGGAAAAGCGTGATGAGCTAGCCAAAGCGGCTCAGCAAGAAGCCGATGGCACGGGTGGCTCGGGAAAAAGAAATGCTGGCCCTATCTATCAAATCAAAAAAGCAGATGCCGATCAAGCGCAAAAAGAACTTGCTGAATTACAAGCCCTAAACTTACCCCTTATAGCGGATAAACAACAAGAATGGAATGCCCTTTTCGAGGCCAAGCAAACTGAAATTGCCAACCTAAAACGTAACCCGTGGAATGGCATGGCCGCTCAATTACAAGCCTTAAGAATTTTGGGGGAAGAAAATACAGCCATTCATTTTGCCAATATTTTCATTATGCTGCTTTTCATTTTATTGGAGTGTACCCCCATTGTAGCCAAGCTCATTTCTGGTCGTGGACCTTATGACGAAATGCTGGAAATTAGAGAACACTTCTACAAAAACCATAACATAGAAAAGCTAGCAGAAATGGATCATAATACCTATGAAAAGGTAAAGGGGTATTCTACGTTTTCAGGAAATTAGGAATATATTAAAACAAAAAAGCCATCCGTTTTCCAACAGATGGCCTCTCATATTTCTAAGGGTAAGCTTTAAAGACTTTTCTCTTCGCTATTTAAAATAATAACCCCCGTGGCTTCAAAGGCCAATTCGTTTTTATCTTCTGTAATGGCCGCAATTTCTTCTACACTTTTACCAGCATCTTCAGCATAATGCTTTAGAGTTGCCACATCAGTCATTGATCTTTTCACCTTACCTTCAATTATAGCTCTATTTCCTTCCATTCCTTCTTTAGGAACAAAGAATGCATAATCTTTAAAAGTAACCCTCATTTCTTCACCAGAAGGAAGAACAAGGTTCATCCAGCAACCTTTCATTGCGCAAGTGGCGGTAATTTCACCTTCCACTTTTACCATAATAGAATCACTTTCATTCAACTGATTCATCATGTCCTCTACAGAGATAATGTTTTCATTGTTGATTTTTTCTCCGTAATACCCCACTACGGTAGATTCGTCCCATTTAACTTCTTCTTTTTTGCCTGCGCAAGAAAAAACGAAAAGGGCGATAAGTAATAGTGTGCTAATTTTCTTCATGACATCGTTATTTAATGCAAAAATAGCAACAGATTAGTTAAGGAACAACGCTCTTAAGGCTTTGATGGAACCAGCAGTTCCCTTACATCTACATCCAACACTTCAGCTATTTTGTATAAGACATGTAAACTTGGCTGAGTCTTATTGTTTACGTAGTTGGTGGTTACTACATAACTTTTTTCGATTTTTTCGGATAGCCATGCCTGAGTACGGCCTTGCTCCCGAAGAACGGCTTTTATCTTATTCATTTGATTGAGGTTTTTAGAATTCAGAGAATTCTAGTCGCAATTTGCTAACTGTTAACGTCAATTGCACAATACTTTTATATAAATCTTACTAAAAATTAGAATTCGAGGTTCGAATTATGGCTGAAACAACACCATTACCCTTTTTGAGCATGTCAAAGTCGTTATTCAACAATTTGGGCCATGGCATAAATTTCAAAACAAAAATGACAATCGGTATAACTGCTTCTTTCCTTGAGATTTACAACTCCAGAAACCAGTTAACCCTCTCTACCCTTAAAAGGAACCTGATAACCTACCGTATTGCGCTTATGTTTGTTATTTTTGCCTTTCATTAATCACTATGTCAAAAGGGATTCAGCTATTTGTTGGTGTTATTATGATTTCTCTATTCGCTTTAGAGATTCCTACTCGTGCTTTTCGCTTATATGAAAAGGGAGACACTGAAAAGGCTATTGAAGTACTGAACAAGTCTTTAGAGAAGGACAGCCTGAATCCCGCAGGCAATTTTTTGTACTCAAAAATTTTTATCGATAGCCTATTTAAAAACTATAGCATCGATTCTGCCTATCATTTTGTGAATAAGGCCATTTCTAATTTCAAACAAATTAAAGACCCCAAAGATTTAGGCAACTTAAAAGAGCTCGGCATTGACTCAGTTGCTTTGCAAAAGCAAAAAGATAAAATTGATAAGCTGAAGTTTGAGGTTATTAAAGCCAAACACGCTATTTCAGATTACAATTGGTTTATTAATAAACATGCTGATGCCGACCAAATACCTGAGGCGATTCAACTGAGAAATCATATTGCTTTTGAAGATGCTTCTGCCATTAATACTTGGCAGAGTTATTTGACCTTTATGACGAAATACCCAAGAGCAGAAGATTTTGAAAAGGCAAAGCCTCTCTACGAAAAACTGCTCTTTGAAGAAAAAACAGCTGACGGTAAATTGGAAAGTCTGATAAGTTTTTTAGAAGAGTACCCTGAAACGCCATATCACGAATCGGTAGAAAAGGACATTTACGAAATTGTTACAGCCACCAACTCCATAGAAGATTATACCGATTTTTTAAAAAAATATCCTAACGAAAAACTTACAAGGAAAAGCGTTCCGAGGCTTTATCAGCTTTTTAAAGCGCAATACCCCGATCAAGACTTTTTTAAATACTTTAAGTTTCAGACCGCCAAAGACTCGATAAAAAAAGTCGCATCATTAGAAACTGGCTATTGGCTTCCTAAAATTGAGGATGGCAAAATCAACTTCATAAACAGCAAAGCCGAAACCACACTTAAAACAGGTTTCGATAAAGTAGACACTAACTGTCTATGCTCGCCTCAGTTGGCTGATTTTGTCGTGGGTGAAAAAAGTGGTAAGCAGCAAATCGTTGCACGAAACGGAACCGTGATTTATGAAGGGGACTTCGATAATGCTTCCGATGTCGGTTTTGGCTATATCCAAATAGAAAGTGAATCAGGCTTTATGCTTGTTCATAAATCGGGCGAGCTAATTATTGACCAGCCCATGTCGTCCATTGCTATTTTGAATTCACATTTTATCAGAACAGAACAAAATGGCTTTTATGGCTTAACCACCATTAATAAAAAGCCTCTGCTAAGCCATCAGTTTATAGATATCGATACCATTGGAAATTTCATTTGGCTTCAAAAAGAGGAAGGAATTGCACTGGCAAAAGCAGAGACGCTATTTCCAGCCGCCAATGGCAACAAAGTGAACCTAGACTTTATGTATGAAGAAGTTGAGCTTCTTGATGATGGAAACTTTTGGGTGGTTAAAAATGGGCAAGAGGCTATTTTTGATACTCAACTCAACACTTTAATTCCCTTGGGCACTTATAAAATATACCCTAAAACTTACGGTTGGCAACTAAAGTCTGCCAAAGGAATTCAACTATTACATAACAAGTATTTATCCTTAAAAGACCTCCACTACGAAAAAGTAGTTGAAAGTGAGCGTTGGCTTGGAGTGAAAAAAGATGGCAAATGGACTTTGCTAGATCAGGCCGGAAAATTTCAACCAAAATATAATTACGACTCATTAGGGCTTTGGGGCGAAAACATAGTTATGCTGAAAAAAGAAGAGCAAACCACTGCTCTATTCTCCAACGGCAAACAACTTGATATTAAGAAAGGTTGGGAACCGAAGCTCCTGATACCTCAGAGTTATGTGAGTACAGGAGTAAAAGTAGAGTTCGACTTTTTAATGCTTACTGGCCCAAAAAAAGCGAGGAAGATTTACAATAGTTTTGGAAGAGAAATTCTTAGCATCACACTGGAAGATGCAGTGGCACTAGGGCCTAACTTAATCCGTCTACAGAAAACAAATGCGGCCCTTACCGACAGTACTGGCAACTATGTATTGAACTTTATTTATGATGGAATTGGCTCCAACACAAACGGTTATGTTAGCATTTTACATAAAGGAAAAGTAGGTGTAATCAATATTGAAAAGCAGATTAAAATCCCACCTTCTTACGATAAGCTTATTGAACCTTATTCCGACACAGTGATGGTGGCTACCAAAGGCAAGCTTAAAGGCTTTATTTCCACAAAAAACAGAGAATTAAGTGCTTTTGATTATGATGAAGTTAAATATTTTACCGACACCGTAGCCTTAGCAAGAATTGAAAACGAATGGTTTTTACATGACATCCGAGATGAGTCTTTACATTATGAGGGAATTCTGAATTATAAAATACTTGAAGAAAATTCTCAAGAGAAAAAATTATTGATTACCACAGAAAACGGAAAGGGAGTTTACAGTAATACGCGAGGCGAATTTATTGAAGCAACCTACGATGAAATAAAAGTATTAGGTACAGCGAATGATCCTATTTATTTTGCTGTGAAGATCGTAAGAGAAGCCAATATTTATGTGGTAATCTACTTCGACAAAAATGGTAATAAACTGTTTACACAGACTTTTAAACAGGATGAATATTTTAAAATAGCTTGCCCTATAAATTGAAAAAACTACAAATGAAGAAGTCTTCTTATTTAATTCTAATGCTTGCATTGCTAACGTCTATACAATTAAAGGCGCAAAACGTAAATGAAAAGCCTAAGCTAGTAGTCGGTATTGTTGTAGATCAAATGAAACAAGAATATTTGACCCGATTCTACGGAAATTTTGGCGAAGGCGGTTTTAAAAGATTTGTAGAAGAAGGGTTTATGGCCAGAAATGGGCATTACAATTATTCTTCAACAAATACTGGCCCTGGTCATGCATCAGTGTATACTGGCACAACCCCAGCAGTACACGGGATTGTAAATAACAGTTGGTATAGCAGAAGTTTAGGCAGAAGCGTTTACTGCGCAGAAGACACCACCGTAGTGGCAGTAGGAGGCTCGGCCAAAAGCGGACTTATTTCTCCAATGAATCTTTATTCTACTACAATTACAGACGAGCTTAAGCTATACACACAGAAACAAGGAAAAGTGATTGCAATGTCAATCAAAGATAGAGGTTCAGCCCTACCTGGTGGTCACTTGTCAGATGGTTCTTATTGGTACGATTCAAGTACTGGTGAATTCATGACTTCTACTTATTACATGAAAGAATTACCAAATTGGGTGAAATCATTCAACTCAGCTCAGCATGTAGACAAGTATTTAAACATGACATGGGATACTTTTTTGCCCATTGAGAATTATAATATAAGTGGCCCAGACAACTCTCAATATGAGTCGGGATTTAGAGGAAAAGACACCCCCACATTTCCTTATAACTTAAAAGAGTTAAGAAAGGACAATGGCAATTTCTCATTGATTTCAAGTACTCCGTTCGGAAATAGCCTATTAACCGAGTTTGCCATTTCTGCTGTTGATGCCGAAAACTTAGGGCAAGACAACACGCCTGACTTCTTAGCTGTGAGCTACTCTAGCACCGATTATATAGGCCATAACTTTGGCCCTCAATCTAAAGAGGTTCAAGACACTTATATCCGATTAGATCGTGAACTCGCCAAATTATTTGATGCGCTCGATCAAAAAGTAGGTAAAGGTAATTACAGTGTTTTCTTAACTGCTGACCATGCAGTGGCCGAAAACTCAATCCAAATGAAAGATGATGGCTTTAAAACTGACAACTTTAGTAACAGTAATGCGAGAAAAGCTGTTTCTGCCGCTTTGAGTGCAAAATATGGAGCAAAAGCCTGGATTGAATCTTTTTCTAACAACATCCATTTAAATCACAAATTGATCGAAGCTGAAGGTATTGACCTTTATGAAATGCAAAGCTTTGTTGCCGCTAAAATGATGGAGCAAGATGGTATTTACATTGCTCTCACTGCTCGTGATTTAGTGACCAACAACTACACCAAAAACATTAAGAACTTATTACAAAATGCGTATCACACTAAAGAATCAGGTGACGTATTGGTAGTAATGGATCCGGGATGGCAAACTGGAGGCAGTAAAGGTACAGGTCACGGAAATTCATGGACTTATGATACCCATGTACCTATTTTGTTTTACGGTTGGGGAATTAAGAAAGGAAATTCTGTTCGCGAAATTCACATTACTGATATTGCGCCTTCTGTAAGTATGTTATTGAATATGAGACTTCCGAATGGCGCCACGGGCACACCAATTATAGAAATGTTTAAATAAGAATTGCAAAACGCAGCTCTGAAAACACCCTTGAGAAGTGAATTTTCTCAAGGGTCTTTTTTTACCCCCATAAAAAGCCATATAATAAGTTATTGCATCTTATTAATTGTTGTTGGTCACGCTTTTTCTGCTTAAAACTTGTTCTACTCATGGAATTCATACTACTTTAGAGTATGAAGTTTCTTTTTTCTCTTCTCGTTCTGTTCAGTGGTGTTTTAAATGCAACTTCCTTTGAGCAAGACCCTGTCAATGAGATTCAGGTTGCATCTTTAAATTTGCTTTACGGTACTCCTGCCGATTTAGAAAATACCTGGAAAAAACGGAAATCAAGGGCGATTGCCAATCTTCAACAATACAAAGACGGGATCATCTGTTTACAAGAAGTAAACGAAACCCAAATCAAGGATATTTCTAAAGGCGTTTCTGGTTTAGATGTAGTTTACAGAACGCAAGGGCTCAAAAACGGAGACGGAAAAGCCAATGCGATTTTCTATAGCAAGAAAACTTGGAAGTTGATTGAAGAAGAAACTTTTTGGCTTTCAGACACTCCTACAAAACCAGAATCTAAAAGCTGGGGAAATACACTACCAAGAATTGCCACCGTTGTGGTATTAGAAAACAAAACAGACAAGAAGCGTATTCGGGTATTAAACACCCTGCTAGATCATAGGTCTGAATCATCTAGGTTGAACAGCATTGAAATGATTCTGTCAAAACTGGAAGACTATAAAGACCAATACCCAACCTTATTGGTTGGCGATTTCAATGTGCCTTCTGACGACATCGTTACTAAGCGAATTTTAGAAGAATATGCCGACACGTATACCGGAGGCCCATTCGAAGGCTGTACCTATCACAGTTTTCATGGTGGAAGGAACTGCCCCAGAATTGACTATATATTTTACAGAAAGTCTGATGGCTTTGAAATGACCACTTCAGGCATCGACCGTTTTGAAAGAAATCGATTGTACGTTTCAGATCATTACCTGATCCACGCTAAATTTACTTTGAAATAGACTTCTTTCTGTTGGTAATATAGACGCCAACAAAAATAGCCAGCATTCCTATTACCTGCCCTAAACCTAGGTCTTCACCATCCCAAAAACCCCAAATTAAAGCCACAATGGGAATAAGATACGTTACCGTACTTGTAAATAGTGGATTAGTGATTTGCACCAACTTATTAAAAAGAATAAGCGCTATTGCTGTGCCCATAACCCCCAGAAGAGAAATATAACCAAAGGCTTCCAACGCCCCTTCTTCAGTAGCCAAGGTCACCGAAAAATCTGTAAAAATGAGTAAATAAATTCCGGCTAAGGGACCCATAAACAATAAACTCACAGATGTAATTACCAGTGGTTTTAAATCCGCCAAATAATACTTTATTACATTTAGGTTTATGCCATAACAGATAGTAGCCAATACAATAAAGAGTGCGTAATAATTAATACCCCTGAGCCCACCAGTACTACCTGCCGCCAGTAGTACAGTAGTTCCTACAAAAGCCGTGATCAATCCAAATGTCTTCCTTTTTGTAATCTCTTGTTTGAAGAAAAGCACACCCATTATTAGAACGAAAATTGGCGTAAGGGCATTTAATACTCCCGTAACCCCGCTAGGCAATTGGGTTTGGCCAATTGCAAAGAGAAAGGCCGGAATGAAACTTCCTACCAAACCAATAATGAAGAGTAATTTAAGATGCTTGAACGACAGCTTTCCTACTTTTGGAATTGAGATTGGAATTAGAAACAGACAGGCAGCCAAAATGCGCAAAGCACCAACTTCGCCAGCGTTAAAAACCGCAAGTCCTCTTTTAATAAGGATAAAGGAGCTTCCCCAAATCAGGGCAAGCAAGATAAGTAGCGACCACGCTAAAACGTTCGTATTTTTCATTCAACCAAAGCATAAGCATCTTCGAACACGGTCGAAATCTCATCCAGAATATTAAACAACTCTTCTGGATTTTCAGATTCAACCAAGCGTGCTCTGTACGGCTTGAAGTTAGGTATTCCTCTGAAATAATTGGTGTAATGTCTTCGCATTTCAAAAATGCCTTGAAGCTCGTTTTTCCATTCCAGAGAAAACTGTAAATGTTTTTTGGCGGTGGCCACCCTAGTTTTCATATCTGGAACGGGCAAGTGCTCTCCTGTTTTAATAAAATGTTTCACCTCATTAAAAATCCAGGGATAACCAATGGCCGCTCGACCAATCATAATACCGTCAAGCTCATAGCGGTTTTTATAGTCCAATGCCTTTTCTGGCGAATCAATATCTCCGTTTCCAAAAATCGGAATATGAATATCAGGGTGATGTTTTACCTCAGCAATTTTTGTCCAATCCGCTTCGCCTTTGTACATCTGCGCACGGGTTCTACCATGAATAGTCAGGGCTTGAATTCCTACATCTTGCAGTCTTTTGGCTACTTCCAAAATTCTGATGGTGGAATCGTCCCAACCTAGTCGGGTTTTTACGGTAACCGGCAAACTTACCTGTTTCACAATTTCAGCAGTCATCTGCTGCATTTTGGGAATGTCGAGTAAAATACCAGCTCCAGCTCCTTTGCAAGCTACTTTCTTTACTGGGCAACCGTAATTGATGTCCACAATTTCGGGTTGAGCTGCTTCAGCAATAGAAGCCGCCTCGCGCATTGACTCAATTTTATCTCCAAAAATCTGAATCCCAATAGGGCGTTCGTAATCATAGATATCGAGCTTTTGCACACTTTTTTCCGCATTCCGAATTAATCCCTCAGAAGAAATAAATTCAGTAAACATCAGGTCTGCACCGTTTTCTTTGCATACAGCCCTAAATGGTGGATCACTAACATCCTCCATTGGCGCCAAAAGCAACGGAAATTCACCTAATTCTATGTTCCCAATTTTAACCATGCCCATTTCGAAAAATCGCGTAAATTTACGTCATTATGGCGAGAATCGACAACGGGATTAATATTTCCTTGAGAGGGGAAAGAGTAGATGTAATTAAGGAGTTCGAAAACGGAGAATTAAACACCGTAACCACTTATAACGAAAACACTCAAAAGACTTTTTGGGTAGTACTAGGGCTGTTATTTGCAGGTTTTTTCGTGGGTCAGTTTGCAGCCACAATAGCAGTAATAATTTTTGTATTAATCAATGGTGGAGGAACTGAGGTTTTATCAAACCCCGAAGCACTCTTTGAGCTAATAGGCCAATCACAATTATTAATTTCGCAATCACTTTATACCGTAGTATTTACTTTCTTGGTGCCTTGGTTTTATATGAAAAACCTAGCACGAAAACCAATGAATGTTGTTTTTGGCGAATCCAAAACTGAATCTTTTCCTCTAGCTCTAGCTGTTTTTGTTACCATCGCCTTTGTGTTTGTTAATGGTTACATTATTGAATGGAACGAAAATATTCAACTTCCAGAATTTATGGCTGGTTTTGAAAAACTTGCTCGCGAGATGGAAGACTCTTTAAAAGAAACCACGGAGATGTTTACCACCTTCGACAGCTTCGGTACATTCCTTTTGGCTTTTGTGGTAGTTGCTATACTACCAGGAATAGGCGAAGAGCTTCTTTTCAGGGGTTTATTGCAAAACTCACTGCACCGATGGTCTAAAAATGCACATGTCGCCATTTGGGTTTCGGCATTCTTATTTTCTGCTATACACATGCAGTTCTATGGCCTTTTCCCACGTATGATCCTTGGGGCGCTATTTGGTTACTTATATGTCTGGTCTGGAAATTTGTGGTACCCTATTGTAGCCCACATCGCAAATAATGGCTTCGCGCTTATTGTAGCTTACATGTATCAAACAGAAGTAACAGATATTAACCCTGACGAAACTGATTCATTACCCGGTTATGCGGGAATCGTTGCGCTGATAGTCGTTTCCTTTTTGCTGTTCGTATTCAGAAATTACTATCTTAAACCAAAATCATTTAGATGAGCAATTGGAACACAGTTTTCAAAACTAATATGCCGCACCAAGCCGAGATTGTGAAAGACGTGTTGATAGATAACAACATTGAAGCAGTGCTGCTTAACCAAAAGGATTCTTCCTATCATTTCGGAAATCTAGAAGTGAAAGTGGAACAATCTAATGTGATCAAAGCCTTAAAGATTATAGGCGACCTGAACTTTTAATCATGAGTAATCTCTTATTAAGGATTATCACTGGCATTTTCGGAGTTTCTCTGATAATAGCGGGTATAGTATTTAGTTCATGGACCTTTGCCTTGATTTTTTTATGCATCATGATTCTCACTCTTAGAGAGTTTTATGGTCTTATTGTCGCTTCGGGAAATACTCCTTTTAAAATATGGGGTTCATTTTTTAGCGTTTGCCTCTTTGTTTTAGTACACCTTTCCACTGCGGGAAAACTAGACACTAAATACTTATGGTTATTACCCTCCTTATTAGTGATCTGTTTTATGTTTGCCCTTTATCGTCAGAAAACGCATCAACCTATCATTTCATTAGGACTCACTTTATTTGGGGTAATATATATCGCTTTCCCTTTAAGCATGGCCAATTTGATTGTGTTTAAGAATGAGTCATACGAATATGCCTTAATTATAGGCGTGCTAATTGCCCAGTGGGCAAACGACTCCGGAGCCTATTTTGTAGGCAAAAGCATGGGGAGGACAAAACTATTTGAGAGTGTTTCTCCAAACAAAACATGGGAAGGAACCGTTGGTGGAGTACTGATTTCACTAGGAATTATCTATATATGGAGTTTATACTTTACCGACCTTACCACAATTGAATGGTTTGGGTTATCGATAATCGTGAGTGTTTTTGGTAGTTATGGTGATTTAATTGAGTCGCTATTTAAGCGCCATTTGGCCATTAAAGATTCTGGGAGCGTACTTCCAGGGCATGGCGGCTTTCTCGATAGATTTGATGGACTACTGTTCGCGCTTCCGTTCGTTACGCTATACTTGATGGTCATCACATAATATCTCAAATAAGCATCAAGTAATAGACCGTATTACTTTAAAATTTCCTTAATTTTGACCAAGTTTTTAAACAAAGATAGATTTCTCTATGGGTTACATTGAACCGGCTCCGATTAAGGACAAGGCTAATCCTTTCGAGTCAATGATGTCCAGATTCAACATTGCTGCTGAAGCACTCGGACTGGACGAGCAAGTATATAACGTGCTCAAATCTCCTTCAAAACAAGTCTCTGTGTCACTTCCAATCACTATGGATAATGGCTCTATTCGCGTTTTTGAGGGTCACAGGGTAATTCATTCGAATATCCTAGGACCATCAAAGGGTGGTGTTAGATATGCCATGGATGTACACATTGACGAAGTAAAAGCACTCGCTGCATGGATGACATGGAAGTGTGCTGTTGTAGACATCCCCTATGGTGGTGCCAAAGGCGGCATCAAATGTAATCCGAGAGAGATGTCTGCTGGTGAAATCGAAAGGTTAACCAGAGCATATACCAATGCTATGCTAGATGTTTTCGGTCCAGACCGAGACATTCCTGCACCAGACATGGGTACAGGACCAAGAGAAATGGCTTGGATGATGGATGAGTTCTCTAGGGCTCATGGTATGACTGTAAATGCCATGGTAACTGGAAAACCTTTAGTACTTGGGGGCTCTTTAGGTAGAACCGAAGCCACAGGACGTGGTGTAATGGTTTCTGCTTTGGCCGCTATGGAAAAACTAAATATCAATCCTTATCATGCTACCGTAGCTGTTCAAGGTTTTGGAAATGTAGGATCTCATGCAGCTTTACTTCTTGAAGAAAGAGGAGCTTCTGTTATTGCGATTAGTGATATTTCTGGCGCATACTACAACGAAAAAGGAATTAACATCAAAGCTGCTGTGGCTTATCGCGATAGCAATAATGGCACATTGGAAGGCTTCAAAGGCGCTGAACTAATGGACGATGCTTCTGATTTGTTAGTGCTAAAAGTGGATGTTCTTGTTCCAGCTGCTGTAGAGGATGTAATCCATTCAGGTAACGTTGATAGAGTACAGGCAAAACTTATTGTTGAAGGTGCTAACGGACCAACTTCCGCCCAAGCAGATAAAATTATCAACGAAAAAGGTATTATGGTTGCTCCAGACATTCTTGCGAACGCTGGTGGTGTAACTGTATCATACTTTGAATGGGTACAAAACCGTTTAGGCTATAAGTGGACGCGCGAAAGAGTAAACAGAAGGTCTGACAGGATCATGAAAGATGCTTTCGACAAAGTATATGAAACATCGCTTAAATATAATGTACCAATGCGTATTGCGGCTTACATTGTAGCGATTGATAAAGTTGCTTCTACCTATAAATATAGAGGTGGTTTCTAACCAGAAAATTAGTTAATGAATATTCATAAAGAAGGAAGAGCACTGCTAGCAGTGCTCTTTTCCATATTACTAGGTTTAAATTTAGGCTTGTTCTTTTTGCTGAACATCCCTAGCCCTTGGATCGGAATTATTGGTGCCGTCAGCTTAATTCTGTTCCTGTTTTTCCTTCAATTCTTTCGTAACCCATCTCGAAAAATTGAAATCAATGAAAAGCAAATTCTAGCTCCTGCTGATGGAAAAGTGGTGGTAATTGAAAAAACTACCGAAGACGAATACTTTAAAGGAAAGGAAAGAATTCAAGTTTCTATATTTATGTCACCTATCAATGTGCACGTAAACAGAAACCCTGTTACTGGCCTTATAAAGTACTTCAGATACCACGAAGGCAAGTATTTAGTGGCTTGGCATCCAAAATCAAGCACAGAAAACGAAAGAACTACACTTGTTTATGAAATCCATAAAGGAGTAGAAATTCTAATCCGTCAGATTGCTGGTGCAGCTGCCCGTAGAATTAAGTGCTACGTAAAAGAAAATCAGTCTGTGATTCAAGGCAAGGAATTCGGCTTTATCAAGTTTGGGTCAAGAGTCGATCTTTTCTTACCGTTAGATGCAGTGGTAAAAGTAGAGATTGGACAAGTAACCCAAGGCGGACAAACCTTAATTGCAGAGTTGGCTTAAATTAAGTCTTCAATTATCCGCATTAACTTCTCTAAATGTACTTGATCTACCTCATCAAAATCGTTGAGCTGGTCTGAGTCCACATCAAGAATTAAGTTGACTTCCCCGTTTTTCATGGCTGGTAATACGATTTCCGATTTGGAAGCCGAACTACAAGCAATGTGACCGGGGAATTCATCTACATTCGGAACAAGAATGGTTTGAGCCTTTTCCCAACTGGTTCCGCAAACTCCTTTTCCTTTACGAATACGAGTGCAAGCAATTGGCCCTTGGAAAGGCCCTAATACCAATTCCTCTCCTTTTACCAAGTAGAAACCTACCCAAAAGAAGCCCATTCCATACTTTAGAGCCGAAGCAATATTGGCCAAATTGGCTGTTTGGTCTGGTTCGCCAGTAACCAAGGCTTCAATTTGCGGAATAAGCGATTCGTATTTTTCTGCTTTGCTTAAATCGTTCGAGATGATAAGTTCTTCGGCCATAATTTTAATTCTGAATTGCGAATTTAAAAGAGAATTGTGTGAATGTTGGTTCCTTAATGTCGGTAAATTTTCAGCACATCAGTTTGTAATTGAACCGTTTCTGATGGCGCATCTTTTAAACTTGGCGCCATAATGCCTTCATTGAATAAAACAGGGCATTCGAACACGCGAGCTTCGTCCCACAAACCCAAAGCTATTAAAGAATTGAGCAAGAAACTTCCTCCTTCCACCAAGACAGACTGTACTTTGCGCTCATACAAATCAGCTAGCATGTTTTGGAGAAAATCCTTCTCTCCAATTTTCACTAAGAATAGGTTGTTGCTTTCTTCCGCCTTTTTCAAATTATAAACAATGGTAGGTAAGTTCCTATCAAATAAGTTAAAGTCGGTGGGTATTCGTAAATGTCTATCTATCACTAAGCGAAGCGGTGAATCACCATGCCAATCGCGAACATCTAATTTGGGATTATCGTGCAATGCGGTGTTCGTACCCACCAAAATAGCATCTTCTTCAGCCCGCCATTGGTGCACCATCATTCTCGATTGCTCACTGCTAATCCATTTGCTGTCAAAATTATTGCGCGCAATAAAACCATCAGCTGTTTGCGCCCATTTAAGCAAAATATAGGGTCGCTTTTTTTCAATCATGGTAAAAAACCTACTGTTCAGGTTTCTCGCGGCTGACTCTAAAACTCCAGTGCTGACTTCGATTCCAGCATCTTTAAGTTTCTGAATACCTTTTCCTCCAACAAGCGGATTAGTATCCATAGACGCAATGACAACTCTCTTTACGCTTTTAGCCACTAATAAATCGGCACAGGGCGGAGTTTTGCCAAAGTGTGCACAAGGTTCAAGAGTAACGTAGCAAGTGCTTTCAGAAAGCAGATTGGGATTGGATACGGAGTTGATAGCGTTTACTTCGGCATGCGCACCTCCATACTTTTGATGATAGCCTTCGCCAATAATTTTATCATTGTGAACAATTACGCAGCCCACTATCGGGTTTGGGCTAACATGACCTCGCCCCAATTCGGCTAAGTCCAATGCACGCTGCATCCATTTCAAGTCTTGCTGATCATTCACCCGCGCAATTTAGCGAATGCGTAATACTATTCCTTCTTCCCCTATTTTAATTGACTAAACGTTCCAAATGCTAGTTGACAACTTTTGGAGGGTTGACTAACCCACATGCAAATCCTTCTCACTACTTTTGCTTATGCCTTTTGAAAAACCCAAAGCTAAAATTCAATCTATTGTTGAGAAACTCAGTGGTGTTTATGATGAGCGCGAAGCCACCAACATGTCCAACTTACTTCTAAGTCATTTTTATG
Source organism: Roseivirga ehrenbergii (assembly GCF_001593005.1). Taxonomy (GTDB): domain Bacteria; phylum Bacteroidota; class Bacteroidia; order Cytophagales; family Cyclobacteriaceae; genus Roseivirga; species Roseivirga ehrenbergii. The sequence goes on along the minus strand of NZ_LQZQ01000009.1, from coordinate 132,801 downwards.
GTTTAGATAGAATGGCGATCATTTTGAACGATGAATTTTCGTTGGCTGAACATTCTGAACAGAGCTTGGCAAAAGCGATTAATGAGTTAAATCAACACAAGCCAATTCAGCATATTTTAGGAAGTGTAGAATTTTATGGCTGCGAATTGAAGGTAGATGAACGGGCTTTAATTCCTCGGCCAGAAACGGAAGAACTGGTGGATTGGATTGTGACAGAGAATAGAATTGAAGCTCCTTCCATTTTAGACATTGGTACTGGAACAGGCTGTATTCCAATTGCGCTAAAAAAGGCAATACCAAACGCGCAAGTAATAGCTGTTGACGTAAGTGAAGAAGCTCTCACATTGGCTCAAGAGAATGCCAAACAAAATAGCGTTGAGGTTGACTTTACACTCTTAGATATTCTAGAAAACACTTTCCCTTTTGCTCAGTTGGATATAATGGTCAGTAATCCACCTTATATTCCTGAAAGTGATAAGGCCGAAATGAACTCGAATGTATTATCGTTCGAACCACATTTGGCGCTTTTTGTAGAGAACCACGATCCGTTGATTTTCTATAGAAGAATAGCAGAATTAGCCTTCCAGCATTTGAAGATTGGCGGAATACTCTATTTCGAGATTCATGAAAGATTTGGGAAGGAAATGATTAAACTGGTGGAGGACATTGGTTTTACTAAAGTGCTCCTCAAAAAAGATTTACAAGGAAAAGACAGAATGCTACAAGCACAAAAATATTCGAAATGAAAAAATTGATTCTATTACACGGTGCGCTTGGTAGCGCCTCAATGTTTGAAGGCCTTACAAATAAGCTAAAAGGAAATTTTGAAGTACATACTTTGAATTTCTCTGGACATGGCGGTGCACCAGTAAATGAAGAAGGCTTTGGAATCGAAGTTTTTGCTGAAGAACTCCAAGCCATTATTACCAAGCACAAATTGGAAGGTGCGGATATTTTTGGCTACAGCATGGGCGGTTATGTGGCTCTTTATCTGGCAGCTTCTAAGCCGAACTTGATAGGCAAAATCGTCACCCTTGGCACTAAATTAACCTGGACAGCCGAAGGTGCAGAAGAAGAAACTGCCCGTTTGAACCCAGAACTAATGAAGGAGAAAGTGCCGCAATATGCTGCGCTTTTGAAAGAGCGTCATGGTAAAAAGCAATGGAAACAAGTGATTTGGCAAACCGCAGGCATGATGCTAGAATTGGGCGATGAGCCTTTGCTCACTATGGAAAATCTTCCTTTAATCACCAATCAAGTAACAATTCTATTGGGTGCTGATGACACTATGGTGGGCAAAGAAGAAAGTGAAAATGTGGCTACAATTCTTCCCAACGGAAAGTTTATCTCGATCCCAAATATGCCACACCCTTTGGAGAAAGTAGATTTAGACACCTTATGTGAAAATTTGAAGAACACTTTGATCTAAGTAGCGAATTAGGGATTAACTTATATCTTTAGAGTTTATTTCTAATCTAGATATAAGCTTTATATGTTCCAATCTAAGTTAATCAGCTCTGGTTTTCCCTTTCTTGCCGTATTCATAGTCCTCTTTACTTTTTCTTCTTGTAGCAACGAGAAGGAGATCGAGACTGGCCTGACCACTATTAATTTGGTAGAAGCCTACAACAATGCTGCACCGATCAACATGAGTGATTTTGCCTCAGACATTGAATACATTCGATTAGAGACAGGTGAAGGGGCTTTTTACAAATGGTTCTTCCTGAAAACTACACTTGGAGACTCAGTCATTCTAATGAAGTCTACTGATCGGATATCGCTGTTTGACCGGAAAACAGGAACTTACCTCAGAGATATTGGCCGCAAAGGAGACGACCCTGAAGGCTTTTCTAATGCAATGACTGAGCTTGGTGTCAATACAAAAAACAAAACGGTTTACGCGAAAGGTAAACTTGGTTTATATGAATACTCCTTAAGCGAGGGGCTTTTAGTAAACACGATTCCTGCTCCTCAAATGGATGATCTCGACAAAAAGCTCACTAAAGGATCTTTGACCGATATCAGTGTTATTGCCTCACATGGCATTATCAACGATAGGTTCGTTGCGGGTTACTTTATGAATATTAAAGGAGACGAGCCATTTAGGCTAGTGGTTTATGATTTTAACGGGGAAGTACTAAAATTATATCCGAATCACCAGAGTTATAAGAAACTAAGCGATTCGTTTCGTTTTGAAAAGACTGATTTTCAAAACTACAACAACGCACTATTTTTCAAAGAGAGTTTTAATGATACTGTTTTTAATGTGGGCGCTGACACTTTGAAACCTGCTTTTCTTTATGAACTAGGAAAATACAGTCCTCCCTATGCAGAACAAGAAAGCATGAGTGACGAGAAAAAAAACGAATATATGTTTGTTCGTAATACCCTGCAAAGCCCAGATTTTGTTTTCTATAATGTTTCCTTTAAGGAGAAATTGGCCTACGGATATTACAATCGAAAAACCAAAGAAGCTTTTCTTTCCGATCCATCAACAAGTAATAGCAAAACTGGCTACACGAACGACATTGATAATTTTGTTCCCTTTTACCCCACCTCTATCAATGAAAAGGGTGAGATGTTAGGCCTAATCACGGCTGAAGAAGTCTACGAATGGTTTCAGAACAACCCCGACAAAATCGCCTCTCTTCCTGAAAACCTACAAACGCTGCAAAATATTGAGCCCGAAGACAATCCTGTTGTTATGATCGCCAAGCTAAAGTAGAGCCCTCCAAAAGTTCTTTCTACTATTTTTATAGAAGTATTACTATTTATTTAGTTTATTTACTATATTTATAGTATGAAAGAACTTACTAAGGCCGAAGAAAAGGTTATGCAGTTGCTTTGGCAGCTAGAAAAGGCCTTTACTCGCGAAATTCTGGATCAGTTTGAAGGCACACCCCCAAGCTACACTACTGTTGCTACCGTACTCACTATACTCGAACAAAAAGGCTTTGTCGATTTTGAAAAACTCGGTAACAGCAAGCGCTACTATCCCCTTGTCAGCAAAGAGGCCTACAGTGAATTTGCTTTGAGCAATGTGGTAGGAAAATATTTCGAAGGCTCTTTAAGTAAACTCGTTTCCTTCTTTACCGAAAAGAAGAACATTGACCTGAAAGAGCTCGATGAGATCATTGATGTAATTGAGAAAAATAAAGAACAGAAATGATGTGGAACCCTATACTTATCTGGAGCCTAAAAGCGGGCTTATTATTAAGCCTCTTGTATGGTGTTTATTTTTTCTTGTTCCGAAATAATACGCAGTTTCATCTGAAACGAGTATTGCTCTTATCGGTCTTAGTAGCAGCCCTACTTTGGCCAGTAATAAAGTTCAGTGCCAGCGAAAAGCCCGTATCTAATACTCAGGTGTTTCAAAAGCTTGATGAATCATTGATTTCTCCTGTGGCCGAAATTGTGCCCAAATCAATTGAAGCCAGTGAAGCCCTAGTCACCGAAACCTCCTCTGTAAACAGCACTTCAAATATTATTTGGCGGGTATATTTAACAGGAGTGGCCATAAGTCTTTTGGTTTTCTTTAGTGAATTAGCAAAACTCACCTATTGGCGATTAACGGGTACGGAATTGAGGGATTTGGGTAAAAACGTAATCAGTCACCCTTCAGTAAAGTACCCTTTCTCCTTCTGGAAATGGATTTTCATTCCCGAGTCAGTTGACTATTCTGAATCAGAATGGACAGTTATTCAGGAGCACGAAAACCTGCATTTAAATCAGAAGCACACGGTAGATATTCTTTGCGCTGCTTTGGCTCAATGTGCACTTTGGTACCATCCGGCCATTTACCTTTTTCAAAAAGGATTGAAGACCAACCACGAAGCTTTGGCCGATTCCGCAGTACTAAAGTCCACCAATTTTGGGCGCTATACCGAAATTTTATTGGCCCTGAGTTTAAGAACCAGTTCAGTTACGCTTGGGCATTCCTTCGCATTGATTTCTTCACTTTCTAAACGACTTAAAGTTATGAAACTCAAAAAAACATCTAAACGAAGCAGCTATGCTTCACTCATTTCCTTTGCTGTATTGGTACTGGTTATCGCTAGCCAAACGGTAAGTTATGGGCAAAGACAGAGTAACAATGAGAGCCAAGTTCTTAAAATATCTGATCTATGGGTAGCCTCAGGTGGCCAAGGAAATCAACCACATTACGGGAAAGAAATAGTTGAGAAAAGTGGTAAATCACCAGATACATGGGTAAGATTAGGCCCTCATCATCTTACTTTTCCAGTTGTATTTCTTGATAAACACCAAGTATTAATTGATAATTTTTATTTTTCACTCAAGAGCGAAAATGAAAATGCTGGGCAAGAAGTAGGGTTGTATATCAACATGAATTCGGAGAAAAAATTAGTTTTTGATAACGTGTTTCAACGATTCGAACCAGCTCCTAACAAGTCTGAATTGAATATTGAGCTTACTGTAGAAGATCGCTTGGCCATGTTCGAGCTAGCAAAGACTTGGGTAAAGGAAAATGTGCATCAAGTGTATCCGGATTACCCTATGCCATCAGAAATGCAGTTTGTCACAAATAAATACTTGGTGATTAGACCTTATACTTTTAACCCTGCTGATACAATTAGAAGCAAGAAAGATGTTGTGGTGGCCAATGCAATTACAAGAGAAGCTCAGCCTGTTGGAGGCCTAGACAGATTTTTGAAAAATGTAGTGACCGATGTTATTCGAACTGAATCTTTGAAGAAAGAGGATTTACCAGATAAGATTGAGTTTAAGTTTCAGGTGAGTCGCTCAGGCTACATTTCTCAATTGTCACTTGAAAGTAAAGTGAAGCAAAACCGCCATGAAGATGATGTATATGCATTATTAAGACAGCTTCATGATAACATAATTGCGGTGTCTAATCTTTACAGCTGGGATCCTAGCCTTGAGAAAGGGAAGGAAGTATCTTCTTGGGTAACCATTGAAATACCAAAATCACTTTTGTAGTTCTAGTTTTACTACACTTCACAAGATTCAGCCGGCAACAGTCGGCTGTTTCTATTTGAAAGACCCTCTAAAAGTTCTTCGCTAAAGGGTTAATAATACTTTCCTCCTCATGAAATAAGTACAAATCTTTTGGAGCGGTTTGTTCATAACCTGAGCTAAATAATAAAGTGCTACAGATAATGTTTCATAACAGTTCAATCAAGCTCAACCCTCAAAAGTTCTTAATTATGCCTTAATGGAATCATTGAGCGCTGGAAAACCAATCATCTTAACTTTTAGAGGGTTTTCCTACATATCAAACTTCTATTTATAGCTGTCCGTGGTTACGGCCTCTACTATCCAAAGGGGCTTTTCGTTGGTTTTAAGTTTGATTTTACCTGTGATTTCGGCAGTAAGCTCAATGGGTTCTAAAAGCATTTCATTCTCGTAATCATTATAAAATCCTTCCGAAGTAAAAAAGGTGTTTTGCGCTACTGGGTGAATTCCAAAATGATGGCTCACCATCACCCATTTTTCAAAATGGCCACTAGAAACGTAAGTCCACTTTTGGTGAATAGCAAATACGATACTGTCAATCTGTTTTGAGAATTCCTTTACTGTATCGAGCACTGTAGATTGGTAAATATCAGCCATTACATTTACCGCAGGGTATTTATGATCGAGCAGAAAGATATAAGCACAGGCCAGTAAATCATCATCTTCAAAGCCCAATAACTGTACTGGAGATTGCTCGGCAAGTCTTGGCTTCAGTGTTTGTAGGTTGGCGATGTTGGCTACCACCACATCAATTTTAATTCCCCATTTTAGCACTTCGCTAAGCGCTTTCTCAGTAACAATAACCGTGGGACTCCACTCCAATAGCTGATCTACATCTTCAATCGTTAAAGCTTTTGGGTCGTCAATGAGTAAAGCGGGTTCTTGTTCGTCTCTAACAATGTGGTGTGATGACATACGGCTGATTTCCTTGGTTAAATACGCTGTTCAAAATTGCAGCATTTTTAAGGAATCGAAAACGATTGGTGAGAGAATTTTGATCAAGTAGTGTGGTGTATCGTCCTGAAATAGGTTGAATCCTAAAACAAAAAACCCTCAGCAAATAAATGCCGAAGGCTTTTCGAAATACTAAACTAATCTATCTTTAAAACTTCAGCCCTAAGGATAACAAGAAGTTAGTGCCCGCTTGAGGGTAAAGGTAATTCTCCCTTACCTCATAATTAGCTCCACCAAAGTAGCCAAAGGTGTATCCGTTCGATTCGTATTCCACATTGAAAATATTGTTCACCAATAAATTCAGCGTAAGTTCTTTTACGAAACTCGGCTTAATGCTGTAATTCACTCTAAAATCATTAATGAAGAATGCATCGATCTGACGATTCTCGTTTGAAGTATTGTCTAAATACTGATCGCCCACATATTTAGAAAGCAGACTCAGCGACAAGCCAGAAGTAGGCATATAACTCAGCTGACCACCTGCAATTACACTTGGTGAAAATGAAATATCGGTATCAGTATAATTGTTTCTAACTTCGTTGTATTCGTCAAAAGCTGCTCCGTAATCGTAAAGTACTTCTTCAAAATTCTTGATTTTATTTTCGCTTAGCGTAAGGTTAGCGTTCAACTCTAAACCTCTAGCCAACTCTACTCCTGCCTGAAGCTCAATTCCCATTCGGTAACTGTTGGCTACATTGGTTCTAATGTTCGATCCTACATCGTTCACCTCACCTGTCAACACCAGTTGATCTTTATAGTCCATCAAATAGTAATTCGCTTCAAAAGCAAATTTTGATTTGTTCAGTCTATAGCCCACCTCAAGGTTGTTCAACTGTTCCGCTTTAGGCTCGGCTCCCGTTGGTGCGTCAATAATATCTGAACGATTCGGCTCTTTATTCGCGCGAGCGTAAGAAATGTAGGCGTTTGCACTGGCGCTCACTTGGTAAGTCAAGCCAAACTTAGGATTGAAGAACGAATATTGGTTATCGAAATCGAAAGCCTTTAAATCGTTATCGTTGCCTCTGCTCGCATAGTTTACTGTTCTCACCTGTAAGTCGCCATAGAGGTTAATCTTATCGTTGGCTTGGTAGTTCACCTTCACAAAATTATTGAAGTCGAATTTTTCTGAAGTGCTTTCATAATACCTGTCTCCAATACGGCTGGTGCTCGCATATTCGGCCCAAATGATTTCACCAAAATGATCGCCTTTATACTCATTGTAGGCGCCACCAAAATTCGCTTGTAGGTTTTCGGTTTCGTAATTCAAACCATAAGTCACTCCGTAAAAGTCATTGTCCAACCAGCGTCTTCTGATCAAATCTGTCGATTCTATGGTAGTTGCACCTACCGTTACATTATTTAAACCATAGTCTGCAAAATCCTCATCGTCTTTGTATTCCTCAAAAAAACCGGCACCCTTGGTGTAATGTAATGAAGTGTTAAAGCTCAATGGCTCGTTAATCTGATGTGAAAAATGGGCTTGGTAATGCGCTTGCTTGTAATCGTCTACTTGATTTTGATAGTCGTAGAAATTATAAGTTCTGCCAGAATTACGAAGGTTAGCGGCCTGCTCAGCCGAAAGACCATTGTTGGCAATTACGGCATCAATTCCTGCGGCATCGTTCTTGATTTTTGCTTCTGGTGTTCCATACCAGCTTTGGTAGGTACGCTCCTTACCCGCAAAGGTGATCAATTTCAGAATTGATTTTTTGCCGTAATAACCGCCAGAAAGGAAGTAAGAACTTAGGTCAGAAGAGGCCCTATCGATATAACCGTCAGACGAAATATTGGACAACCTTCCTTCGAAAGCAAAGTTGTTTTCTAACAAACCTGTTTTGAACACTGCGTTATATTTTTGAGTGTTGAATGAGCCTATTGAAGTGTTGATACTGGCTTCCGCATCTTGGCTCAAATTGTTAGTGGCAATGTTAATTGAACCACCAAAAGCGCCTGCGCCATTAGTTGATGTCCCTACACCACGTTGCACTTGCACATTATCTGTGGAAGTGGCCAAATCGGGCATGTTTACCCAAAAAGTGCCTTGTGATTCAGAGTCGTTTACCGGAATACCGTTGATGGTTACGTTAATTCTGGCACCATCGCTACCACGAATTCGAATGCCGGTGTAGCCTACACCAGCTCCCGCATCAGAAGTTACCACTACAGAAGGCGTCCAGTTCAGTAAAAAAGGCAAATCTTGCCCTAAATTCTGCTGCTCGATTTCTTCCTTCGAAACTTCAGAGAAAGTAGTGGCCGTCTTTTCGCTGGCTCTAGTACCAGTTACTACCACCGATTCTAACTTGGTTAAATCAGATTTCAGCCTGAATTCAACCGTTTGATTGGCTGTCACTTCAACCACTTTGTTTAAGGTGATGTAACTCACCATACTTACCTTAACATTGTAAGTGCCCGGAGGAATATTGTTCAACTCAAATTCACCTTCTTCATTTGTAGAAGTACCTTTTTGAATTGATTCAATCATAAGATTGGCACCAAAAATTGGCGACCCAGTTGCTTCGTCCACAACTGTTCCTTTTAGGGAGTGTTGCGCAAACACACCCGTTGCTGTCAGCATTAAAGCCAACGTCAAAATTAATTTTTGCATTTTGTAATTTTAAATGGTTCACAAACGAAGCGCCAGGGGAAGCGCTCCCTTTTTAAATGTTTACCATACCTCCCTTCGGCAGCATTATCTGCATCAGGTTCAATGGGTATAATCTCAGCCCGCTGTTATAGGGCACCCCTTAATTCGCGACAAAGGTAGAACAGTTTTTAATTATAGCAAGGCGCCAATGGCTTTCTTGGCTTGCTCAATGCGAGCTTTTAAATCTCCTTGCGCTATAATAAAGGCTTTGTCGTTGTCTTTCATGAGGTTATGATAGATATCAAAAAAGTAAGATCTCATTTCTGGGTGTTCGCGAAGTGGATCTTCTTCATAAGGAATATCAAAGTCCGTAAGAATATACAAATCGTAATACTGCATTTGAAGCTGATTCAGTATCCAAGAATCACAAGCCCCATATTTATGCTCACTCCATACCTTAATCACATGTAGATCTGTATCGCAGAAAAGTAAATCGCGGGCTTGTTTACGCATTTTCTTTTGGCTCTCGATTTGCCCCTTAGCAATTTCCAAAAGGTCGGATTGCACATAAGGCCTATCGAGCTGATTTAAATATTCCCTTGCATATTCAGGCACCCAAACGGTATTGTATTGCTTGGCCAATGCCTTTGTTAAAGTAGTTTTCCCCGTACTCTCTGGACCAATAACTGCTACTTTAATCATGCTGTTTTTGTGGTTGTTTCATCATGGTTTTTTTCCAAGCCAAATAACCTGCAATGGCCATACCGATGTATAAAAAGTATAAAAACGAATAAAAATAAAGTTCTTTATAAAAGTAGATACAAGTAGCGAGCACGTCTACCGCAAACCAATAATACCAGTTGTCAATTTTTTTTCTGGCCGTTAGCCACATCCCTGTTACACTCAAAATAGAAGTAGTGCTGTCCCAGTAAGGCAATGCGGCTGGTTCCATTCCTTCAAAATAGTTGTGAATATTGATTAAGAATTGTGCGAATAGAAAAATTCCAACAAAGGTGATGGCAATAAGAAAAACACCCCGTTTAGCACTGGTATGACTTATAAGAACATCAGGTTGATCACCCTTCTTCCCTTTGGTCCAATAGTACCACCCATAAATATTTAACACTAGGAAAAAGATGTGCAGAATGAAGTCGCCATATAATCGCGCTTCCCAAAAAACGAAAAAGGAAACAAGAACATAAGCCACACCTGCAGGCCACGTCCACACACTTTCTTTAATTAAAAAGAGTACTGCCAGAATTCCAAAAACAAGCCCTGAAAGCTCCCACATGCTTATTCCTTGAGCATATGAAATGATGTCTTGCCAGATGTCGTTGAGGTGCATGTCGTCAAAGATATAATTTTGTGGTATATTTCGTTTGTTGATTTTAAACAGAATGGAGATCATGAAAGCAATTATTATGTTAGTGGTTATTCTCGTTGCATTCCCTTTGGTAATGAATGGGCAAGAGACCGAATACAATGTTGAGACGGAAAGTGTGTCGACCCATGTGGATAAAATATTGAATGGACCTATCAATAAAGAAGGGCTGCAACAGATGCCGTATAAGCTATGGTTCAATAGTAATTATAAGACCTATAGGGTTAATACTGACTTACTTAAGGATGCCAAGAAAAAGAACATCAAAAACCTAAAAATACTTGCTTTCATGGGCACATGGTGTCATGACAGCAACCGAGAAATACCTCGTTTAATGCGCATTATGGACGATATGGGAATAGGAGATCAGCTTGAGCTCTATGCGCTAGATGTAGATAAAACCAGTTTAAAAGGAAAGGAAAAAGGCTTCGATATTAAGAATACACCTACCATTATTTTTTATCTGAATGGCGAAGAAATTAAGCGTGTAATTGAAGAGCCAGAAGGTTCTTTTGAAGAGGAGTTGGTACGCATTTTAAAATAGCCATGCTTCCTAACCAAAGTCACCTGTTTAATTTACCGCAAGACATTACTTATCTCAATTGCGGGTATATGTCGCCCATGCTTAAATCGGTGGCAGAAGTAGGCGTTAGGGCAGTGTACGGAAAGGAAGATCCGACCACAATTAAGCCTGAAGACTTTTTTAAAAATGGCGAACTGCTCAGGGCAGAATTTGCCAAACTGATCAACGTAAAAAACGAAAACCTTTGTGCCATTACGCCCTCAGCCTCTTATGGCATGGCCAATGTGGCCAAAAACCTTCAGGTAGAAAAAGGCGATAACATCATCATTCCCGAAGGGCAATTTCCTAGCAATGTGTATGCTTGGAAGGAGTTGGAGAAAGAAAAAGACGTGACATTGCGTATTGTAAAAGCTCCGAAAACTGCTGAAAACCGTGGTAAACTTTGGAACGAACGCATTCTAGAAGCCATCGACAGTAAAACCAAAATGGTCGCCATTGGCCATATCCATTGGGCAGACGGCACTAAATTCGACCTTAAAAAAATTAGAGAGCGTACCAGAGAAATAGGTGCGCTGTTAGTGATTGATGGCACACAATCCATTGGCGCTTTGCCTTTTGATGTGCAAGAATTTCAGCCCGATGCTGTAGTGGCTTCTGGTTACAAATGGCTGATGGGGCCTTACGCAACAGGCATGGCTTATTTTGGCGAATATTTCCAAAACGGAAAACCCATTGAAAACAATTGGATGAACCGTTTGGACAGTCAGAATTTTGCCAATTTGGTGAACTATCAAGATGAATATCAGCCGGGAGCCATCCGCTACGAAGTAGGCGAAAGTGCCAATTTTATTCTTAGCCCAATGCTTACAGAGGCGCTTCGTCAAGTAAATGCTTGGGGGCCAGAAAACATCCAAGCCTATTGTAAGTCGATTGCCCATGAAGCACAGCAGGAGTTGGCGAAAATGGGTTTTCAAATTGAGTCCGCAGAATATCGGAGCGAACACCTTTTCGGAATCAGATTGCCAAAAGGCCTTGATTTAGAAGTAGTGAAAAACCGCTTGGCTGCCGACAAAGTTTTTGTTTCGGTACGCGGAAATTCTATCCGAGTGTCGCCCCATGTTTATAATACCAAAGAAGATTTTGGGCGTTTGATCCGATCTTTAAAGCAGGTGTAAAGACTTTAGAAAGGCATGAAAGCGGAAAGAAAATTAATATTGAGTCCATAGTTTTTTTAATCCGTCAATCTCCGTAATTTTGTCCGGCAAATAAACCCTGTTTTTATTTGCCATGGCTCTCGACACAAACAAATTCCTTTTTGAAGCACTGACCTACGATGACGTCCTGCTTCTTCCTGCTTACTCTGAGATTTTACCCAGAGATACCAACACAAAAACATTACTTACCAGAAACATTCAGTTGAATATTCCATTGGTTTCGGCCGCTATGGATACCGTTACTGAATACGAATTGGCCATTGCTATGGCGCTGGAAGGTGGCTTAGGTTTTATTCATAAAAACATGAAGGCCGATGAACAAGCCCAGCAAGTGCGAAAAGTAAAACGTTCGCAAAGCGGAATGATTTTAGACCCAATTACCCTGAATGTAGAAAGCACGGCAAGGGACGCGGACAAAATCATGCGTGAGAATAAAATTGGTGGTATTCCTGTAGTTGATAAAGACCAAAACTTGGTTGGTATTGTAACCAACCGCGACATGCGCTTTATCAAAGACATGACCAAGCCGGTGCGCGAAATCATGACCATCGAGAACTTGATTACCGCGAAAATGGGAATTGGTTTAGATGAGGCCGAGGGCATTCTTCAAGAATATAAAATCGAGAAACTTCCGATTATTGATGAACACGGTAAGTTAAGTGGCTTGATTACTTATAAGGATATCCTGAAAAACAGAGACAGACCTAACGCGTGTAAAGATGAATACGGTCGTTTAAGAGTAGGGGCTGCTGTTGGAGTTACACCAGATATTATCGAAAGGATTGATGCATTGAAAAATGCGGGTGTAGATGTTATTTCTATTGACACCGCACATGGTCATTCCAAAGGAGTGATTGATATGGCGAAACGTGTTAAAGCTTCTTACCCTGATTTAGAATTGATAGTAGGAAACATAGCCACGGCTGCGGCTGCCAAAGCTTTGGTAGATGCTGGTGCAGACGCCATTAAAGTAGGTGTTGGCCCAGGCAGTATTTGTACCACGCGAGTAATTGCGGGAGTGGGTATGCCACAGCTCTCGGCTGTATATGAGTCGGCTAAAGCCATTCAAGGCTCGGGCGTTCCGGTTATTGCTGATGGCGGCATTCGTTACTCTGGCGACTTGGTAAAGGCCATTGCTGGCGGGGCTAGTACTATTATGATTGGTTCTTTGCTTGCAGGAACTGAAGAAGCTCCGGGTGAAGTAATTCTTTACGAAGGAAGAAAATTTAAATCGTATAGAGGTATGGGCTCTGTGGAGGCCATGGAAGATGGATCGAAAGACCGCTATTTCCAAGATGCGGAAGATGATATTAAGAAGTTAGTGCCAGAAGGAATTGTAGGTCGTGTACCTTACAAAGGCACAGTTCAGGAAATGCTTTACCAATTAACAGGTGGTTTGAAAGCAGGAATGGGCTATTGTGGTGCAGGCACTATTGAAGATTTGCAAAAAGCACAATTCGTGAAAATCACCAATGCCGGCATGAGCGAAAGCCATCCGCATGATATTATGATTACCCGCGAAGCGCCTAACTACAGCAGAAGATAAATCTGATTTACTCAGACTAATAATGCGAAAGCCACTCAAATGAGTGGCTTTTTGTTTAAAATGAACCGTCACTCTGAGTGTCTTGCCATTAAGGCAAGGCCGTAAGAGTCTGTTTGATTAACGTGACTAATTAGATCATACTGGTAGTAATGTCAAATGACCCTCTCAAATTTAAGCATTTAACCTATGCAACCTTTCACTTCGTTTGGTCATCTGTTACAGGTACTGTAACCTATTCTTGGTTTATCAGTCTATAATAAAAGGTCAAAACTTAAAACAACATGAAAACACAACAAATCACACTCAAACTCACCTTTTTCACATTTCTTCTGGTCTCATTATTTTCAGTCAATGCCCAAGCGCAGTCTACAGTGAAGGCTTCGGATATTATGAAGGCAATGAAAAACGGAGAAGATATTAAGTATTCTAATGTGACAGTTTCTGGAACGCTAGATTTCACTTATATGGATGAAAAAGCACCCGATTTACCCCGCAGAAGAAGTTGGTGGAGAAATGGCGGAGACAACACCGTTAATGAATTGATCAAAAGTAAAATCACTTTCGAGAATGTAGTTTTCGAAAATGATGTAATCGCTTACTTTCACGATGACAGGTCGGAATATACTTTTACAGCCGATTTTGAAGAAGATGTAGTTTTCAAAAACTGCAAATTTGAACGTGACGCCATGTTCAAGTATTCAGAATTTGAGCGCGAAGCTTCATTTGCAGGTTCTACTTTCAAAGATGAATCCACTTTTAAATATGCTGAATTTTCTAGACTAGCAGATTTTTCAAACACCACCTTTGACGAACATGCCATTTTCAAATACACAAAATTTAGAAATGGGGTTAACCTTTCTTCGGCTCGTTTTGAAAGATCATTGGACATTAAATACACCAAAGTAAGAGGCGATTTCGACATCAACAATCTATATGTGCGTTGGGACATCGACTCTAAATACACCGACATTAACGGTCGTAAATTTTCAAAAAATATGCTCGACAACTAATTGGTCATCGTTTAGAACGCACAAAGAAGGCAGCCCATGGGTTGCCTTCTTTGTGTTTCATTTGCTGCCTTGCACTAGCTTTCTATTGAGAACCCTCCAAAAGTTATTCTCCATAGTTCAACTGAATCCATTAACTCCTGAGAGTATAGAATCATTAGCTTTGGGAGGGTTCTTCCGAAATAGCCTTAAGAGAAAACGAAGAGGCCACCTCAGTTTCTACTGAGACGGCCTCTAATATTGTTATAGATCTTTCAGTTAAACTTTCATGGTAAACCACTTGGCGATGGTCTTCCAATTCACTTTTGCTCCGTACATTAATATCCCTACGCGATAGATTCTTCCGGCCATCCATATGGTGCCAATAAATCCTAAAACCAAAAGCCCCATAGAAAGCAGTAACTGCCATGTAGGTACTCCAAATGGTAATCGGGCCATCATTACAATGGGAGATGTAAATGGAATCATCGACAGGGTAACCGCCATTGTACTATGCGGATCTTGTAGCACGAATGTTAATGAAATAATCCCCACGATAATTGGCAACATGATAGGCAGCATAAACTGCTGAGCATCTTGGATACTATCTACCGCAGAGCCAATGGCGGCATAAAGTGCTCCATAAAGGAAATAAGCCCCTAAGAAGTAAAACAAGAATGAAACTACAATTTGGGTCACAGGAATGGTATCTAACATTCCCTGAATATTGGCCGCCATTTCTTGATTTTGAGTCATATCAACCTCAGCAGGCATCTGACCTGCCATAGCTTCCATTCCGCCCCCTAAGGCCGTTATGCCCACGGAGAAAAGTGTAAACATCAATACAATCCAAATGAGAAGTTGGGTAACACCAACAGCTCCAACGCCCAATACTTTACCCATCATCAGTTGGAAAGGACGCACAGAAGATACAATTACCTCTACAATTCTACTGGTTTTCTCATCGAGTACAGACTGCATAATCTGGCTACCGTAGATGAAAATAAACATGTAAATCAAGAAGCCGAACACATACCCAACAGCGGAACTCAAGTCTGTATTGCTTTCTTTGGCCTCGCCAGATTCAGATAGATTGAAAGAACTCAAACTAACGCTGACTTTAAGCGAATTAATCACAGCAGGGTCTAAACCCGATCTATCCAGCTTTACTGCTTCAAGTTCTCTCTTAATTTCAGACTCGAAATTTTTCATGGCCTGATTACCCGGGTTGGTTTCTGAGTAAAAAGAAAAATCACTATAACGCGTTTTAGAAACATCGTCAAGGTCAATTTCTGGAATATGAATTAACCCGTAGACATCATCTTCTTGAAACTTCTCTTTCGCATCATCTAGGTTACTCGACAGGTAAGTATATTCATAACCAGTATTACTGAAAGAATCTTGAAAATAACCACTTTCATCGAGCACATACACCTCTTTTGAAGAGTCGCCATCATTTGTTCCTAAATAAACAATTCCAAAAATTACGGCTGGAAATATGAGTGGGATAAGAATGGTGGCCAGTAAAAATGACTTCTTCTTTACCCTGGTAGAATATTCTCTTTTGAGTACTAAAAATATCTGTTTCATCTTTTGTTCCCTCCTTCCACAATTGAAATAAATATATCATTCACTGAAGGAATGACTTCTACAAACGAATGCACTTCGGTTTTAGCAATTAACTGACTGAGCAGGTGATTCGGGTTATGCCCGTTCTTCGATTGAATAATCGCCTCATAATAACCGTCTTCCAAATGCTTGGTGTCCAGCAATTCATATTCGGCACCTAAACCAGAGAAATCTCCCTTGTATTCCACTTTGTATTTATCTGATCGGAAAGAGTTCTTGATTTCCTTTTTAGTACCATCCAAAATTTTCTCCGATTTATTGATCATGGCAATGTGCTCACAAAGCTGCTCTACAGATTCCATTCTGTGGGTAGAGAAAATAATGGTTGCCCCCTTATCTCTCAATTCAAGAATTTCGTCTTTAATCAAATTAGCGTTCACTGGATCGAAACCAGAGAACGGCTCATCTAGAATAAGCAACTGTGGTTCGTGGATTACCGTAGCGATAAACTGAATTTTCTGAGCCATCCCTTTTGAAAGGTCTTCTACTTTCTGACCCGCCCACTCGGTTAGACTAAGTTTTTCAAGCCATTTTTTGATTTTGGCTTTCGCTTCAGACTTCGACATGCCTTTCAGCTGTGCCAAATACATAAGCTGTTCGCCTACTTTCATTTTCTTATACAGACCTCGCTCTTCGGGCAAATAACCGATAATTTCAACATGACGTGGATTTAGCTTTTCCCCATTTATGAGTACTTCGCCTTCATCGGCCATAATGATTTGGTTGATGATTCTGATGAGTGTGGTTTTCCCTGCCCCGTTTGGTCCTAATAGGCCAAAAATAGACTGCTTGGGAATGCTTATGCTCACATCGTTCAAAGCTCTATGCTCGGCATAGCTTTTCGAAATGTGATTGGCTTCGAGTATATTCAAGGTTATGTGGTTTTGTGAATACTTTAAAGTTAATCGGTACTAAGTACCTTTAAAAGTATCACAAGATTAAAATTGAAATCCTAAATATAGTCAAGAACCTGCTGAGCGGAAGATGTTGTCGATTTGTGGATTTTTGAGACTCCGGCCTTTTAGTTTTTCGCAAAAATCACGTTGCCCATAGAAAGGTCTATGTTGAATGTGAGCAGGTTTGGAGAATCCTCTTTGTAAGAAGGGTTCACATAAACGTTATCGCCAATAGATACAAAGTTGCTAGGCATTTTTAGCTTCCTGAAGGACGTATCTTTAATGCGGATCATCATGGGTATTTCTTCTAAGGGAAGATTAATAGTGAGGCTGCCAGCGCCAACACGTGCCCAAATTTCACTGGCTAGCTCAGGACTTTCTCCAAAATTCATGGTCAGAGTACCAAAGCCTACTTCGGCAATTACCGTTTTGGCCCTTGCCATATTCAGCCTGTCAATTTCTACATCGCCTAAATCCACATTCACCATAAAGGTGTCCATTTCAATTAGATTTTCCATTTTAGAATGGTAGCCCACTTTAACATGCGCATTGCCCGAAGTAATTTTCATATTCTCCACTGCAATATTCGACAAGTCGATATACGCTTTACCTACTCCGTAATTCAGATCGAGATTATAAGGCTTAAAATGAGACAGGTAAATGTTCCAGTAGTTTTTTGTATCTGTGGATTTTCTTCCAAAAATCTTTGTCAGTTTGCTAGTGAAGCCTTCTTTTCCGCTGTCGTTCAAGTTTAACCAAGCATTGAGTACGTTTCCTTCCATCTGTTGACCAAATTCAGGAGTTACATACTCTTCCTCACATAAGCCCATAATACTAATGGGTGTGTCGCCATTTCTTGTTCGAATTTCACAAGTGCCAGAACTGGCTTTGAGATAAAAATTGATTTTTTCACAGGAAGCATCTTCCTGCACTGCAAAATGGGTTTTTGTTTGTCCCCACACAACCATGTCTGCAATTCCAATACTTACAATTGCCAGCAATATTACCCTATACATGGACTTGAATACGAGTTGTAGGGAATAGGGTTGCAAAACAAAAATATTACTGATATTCGACACAAATAAAAAAGGAGTTGGTTTACACCGACTCCTCAAATATAATCTTGAATTTTAAATCTGTCTAGAAAAACTCTTTTACCTTTTCAAAAAAGCCTTTTTCACCCTTTTCTGGTTTAGGTCTCATGTTGTCTGAAGTACTCAACTTCTCAAGCATTGCACGCTCTTCCGATGTTAATTTTTTCGGGGTCCAAACATTCAAATGAATCAGCTGATCTCCTTTTCCATAGCCATTAAGGTCTTTAATACCCTTTCCTCTTAAGCGAAGAATCTTTCCGCTTTGGGTTCCTGGATCAATCTTAATGCGCACTTTGCCATCAATAGTTGGCACTTCGATACTCGTACCCAAGGCTGCTTCTGTAAAGCTGATATAGAGATCGTACAAC
Organism: Roseivirga ehrenbergii; assembly: GCF_001593005.1. GTDB lineage: Bacteria > Bacteroidota > Bacteroidia > Cytophagales > Cyclobacteriaceae > Roseivirga > Roseivirga ehrenbergii. The sequence goes on along the minus strand of NZ_LQZQ01000009.1, from coordinate 114,631 downwards.
ACATTATTGCCGTCTCTTTTTAGTTCTTCATGCTCTTTTTCTTCGATTACAATCAATAAGTCGCCAGCAATGCCGCCACCTGGCGCCATATTACCTTTACCCGACATTGAAAGCTGCATTCCTTCGGCTACACCTGCTGGTATTTTGATAGGAATAATTTCTTCCTTCATTTCCAAACCAGTGCTATCAACACCAGGAGGGCGCTGATCGATAATTTTACCGCTACCGTGGCATGTAGAACAAGTACTGGCCGAAACCATTTGCCCCAACATAGTATTGACCACTTTCTTTTGCTGGCCAGAGCCACCGCAGGTAGTACAGGTTTTGAAAGTAACTCCGCTGGCATTCACCAAACGGTTTACTTTTATTTTCTTCTCTACACCTTCGGCAATTTCATCTAATGTAAGCTTAAGCTTTATGCGCAAATTCGAACCCTTGCGTTGACGACTTCGGCCTCCGCCCCCGCCTCCAAAAAAGCTTTCGAACGGACTACCGCCTCCACCTCCAAAGATGTCTCCGAATTGCGAGAAGATGTCATCCATATTCATTCCGCCACCATGGCCGCCCGCACCAGCACGCATGCCATCATGTCCGAAACGATCATATTGTGCACGCTTATCTGCATTGCTCAATACTTCATAGGCTTCGGCAGCTTCTTTGAACTTATCTTCTGCTTGAGGATCGTCTGGATTTTTATCAGGGTGGTATTTAATAGCCATTTTACGATAAGCCTTTTTTAGCTCATCGTCTGTTGCTGTTTTACTTACCCCTAATATGTCGTAGTAGTCTCTTTTTGCCATCTTATGCTCCTATCACCACCTTTGCGAAACGAACTACTTTTTCACCTAAGAAATAGCCCTTTTCAACGGTATCTATAATCTTACCTTTTAACTCTTCTTCTTCAACCGGAAACTGCGTAACCGCCTCGTGCAAGTCTGCATCGAAAGCCGTTCCTTTCTCCGTATTCATTAACTTAAGTCCCTTTGCCTCAAGTGTTTTTAAAAGCTTTTTATGAATTAAATCAAAGCCTTCTTTCACCACTTCAACATCTTCTTGCTTTTGATTGGCTTGTTGAGCCCTTTCAAAATCATCTATGGTAGGGATTAAATCAGCCATTAAGTCTTGCGAGGCTGTTTTAATCAAGTCTATTCTTTCTTTGGCGTTTCTTCTTCTGAAGTTCTCGAACTCAGAATATAACCTTAAGTATTTGTCTTTTGCTTCTGCTACCTCAATGGTCAACTTTTCTTCAGCAGTTAACTCAACAGGCTCTTCTATTTCTTCGTTCTGCGCTTCAGCAGCCTCATTAGCTTCTGTCTCTTCAGCAGTAAGATTATCCTTTACCACTTCCTCGTTCTCTTGCGCTTTGTTTTTCTTCTTCATCGATTCTCTATCAGTTTTTAAAAATGCCGAAAACATTTTCTTAATTCTCGCCATTTTACCTCCTTAAAAACAGACGCTCGGCTACAATTATATTGCCAAGCGTAGTTTTGTGTCATTCTGACATAAGATGTAAAAAGAAAGAAGGTAAATGGCAGTTCCCTATCTAAAGTTTAGCGGGATTCAGTTTTGCCCAAAGCAAGTCTTTCAGTTCTTGCAACCCAATATTAGCCACTGATGAAATAAATAATGTAGGAAGTGTTTTAGGCAACATTTCCTTCATCTCTTCAATCATTTGCTCATCTAACATATCGGTTTTAGAAATTGCTAGAATTCGCTCTTTATCTAACAGTTCAGGATTGAATTTTGTGAGTTCTCCTAAAAGGATTTCATATTCTTTGGCTACATCATCGGCATCGGCAGGCACTAAAAATAGCAACAATGAATTGCGTTCAATATGACGTAAAAACCTTAAGCCCAGTCCTTTTCCTTCAGCAGCCCCTTCAATAATTCCAGGAATATCGGCCATTACAAAGGAACGGTGGTCGCGATAAGACACCACGCCCAAATTAGGAACAAGGGTAGTGAATGGGTAATCCGCAATTTCTGGTTTGGCAGCCGAAAGCACTGAAAGCAAAGTTGATTTACCCGCATTTGGAAAGCCCACTAAGCCTACATCGGCCAAAAGCTTAAGTTCGAGCACGAAAATAGTATCAATCCCAGGCTCTCCAGGTTGTGCATACCTTGGCGTTTGATTGGTAGAAGTATTGAAATGTTGGTTTCCTAAACCACCTCTTCCGCCTTTGGCAAGTATAATTTCTTCGTTGTGCTCGGTAATTTCACAAACAATTTCATTGGTTTCGGCATCGCGTGCTACGGTACCTAAAGGCACTTCCAATATAATGTCTTTCCCATCGGCACCAGTACTGCCATGTCCTGATCCACCTTCGCCATTTTGAGCGAAAACGTGTTTCTGATATCGAAGGTGAAGCAATGTCCAAAGGTTTGAACTTCCGCGAAGGATGATATGTCCACCACGACCGCCATCACCACCATCGGGGCCACCTTTGGGTACGTGTTTTTCTCTACGCATGTGTACAGCGCCTGCTCCTCCATTGCCCGATCGGCAATAAAGTCGGACGTGATCGATAAAATTGGAACTGGCCATAATACGTATTTAACTTTTGTTCAAATTAAGAACGCCCCCTAACCCGTAGATTAAAAAGGGCTTTATGAAAATAAAAAAGATGATCAACCCGAAAGTGACCATCTTCAAATTACTAATTTTTTCAACCAATATTAAGCGTAATGCCCATCTATTGCCTTTTCTATCTGTGCGAAAATTGAGTCGATAGTACCCACTCCATTAACCCTGCAGATTTTATTTTGTTTGGCGTAAAACTCAGCAACGGGAACCGTTTTATTATTGTACTCCTGAATTCTAACGTTAATTTTCTCTTCATTTTGATCGTCTGCTCGGCCAGAGGTTTTGCCTCTCTCCAACAAACGCTTTTTCAGTTCTTCAACCGGCACTTCAAGCATCACCATACTGGAAATGGAAGTGTCATATTTAGCTAAAAGTTCATCTAAAGCCTCTGCTTGAGCTACAGTTCTGGGGAAGCCATCGAAAATAAAGCCTGGAGCAGTTTGAAATTCCTTCACCGTTTCTCCCACCATTCCAATCACTACTTCGTCTGGAACAAGTTTTCCGTTGTCCATAAAGCCTTGTGCTTTTTTGCCCAATTCGGTGCCTTCTCCTAAATGCTTCCTGAATAAATCTCCTGTGGAAATGTGTTTCAGCCCGTACTTTTTAATAATCTTTTCGCTTTGTGTACCTTTCCCCGCTCCTGGAGGGCCGAATAAAACTATATTAACCATTTACAGAATTAGATTTTGAGGGTTCAAATATAGTGAAGGAAATTTTTAGGCTTCCTTCAATTGATAAATATCTTTGAGATTTCGGCCATGGCCGTTGTAATCTAGGCCGTAACCTACTACAAATTTTTCAGGGATCTCAAACCCTACATAGTCCAGTTTTAGGTCCTTTTCAAGCTTTTCGGGCTTTAACAACAAGGTTGCTATCCGAATAGATTTTGGCCCTCTTTCCTGAAAAAATTTAATTACTTCCTCCATTGTCAAACCTGAGTCAACGATGTCTTCGAGTAAAATTAGATGCCTTCCGAATACGTTTTCTTGCAGCCCGAGTACTTGTTTTACATTCCCAGTACTCTCCATTCCTTTGTAGGAAGCCATTCGGATAAAAGCTATTTCTGAAGGTACGTTTACAGCCTTCATCAAATCGCTGGCAAACATAAATGAGCCATTCAAAATACCAATGAATAGCGGATTCTTGCTCGCGTATTCCTCGTTAATGTCTTGGGCAATTTCAGCAATGCGTTGCTGAATTTTGGTTTCTTCTAAATAAACCTCAAACTCCTTGTCTCGAACTTTGATCGTTTCCACAGGTAATAAATTTTGGCGCAAGTTAACAAATCATAGGTCAGGTAAGCTCGACTAAATCACTTTTCATTTTTAAGTAATCACTGAACTAAAGTTTTCAGAACAAGAAAACCGCTAATCTAAAGTGTATTGATCCAGACAAAATACTTAGTTACTATGAGGATTCTTTATTTATGACTGCTAAAAGCGGAAAGCAAACGAGTGGTAAAACTCGTAGACACCAATAATATTTGACATGAAAGAACTTTTACTACTAGTCCCAGTTTTGCTCCTCTGTTCTTGCGGAAGTAAAGAATCAAAAAACAATAATTCCAACGCAGAACTAGGTGATTCATCCGTCCCAATTAAAATTAATGTTTCAGTAACCGACACCGAACTAGTCACTAGTGATTTATACGAAATAGACTCAATTGTGGCACTTGAAACTATTGAAACTTCACTGATAGGTGACATTGATAAACTTGAAATTTATGACGGAAAGATCTTCGTACTTGACAAGTACGCGGCAAATAAGTTGGCCATTTTCAGCAGCGATGGAAGCTATATTGGAAATATCGGGAGACAAGGGGGAGGCCCAGGAGAATATGATAAGATTAGGGATTTTTGCATTGATCGAGAAAACTCAAGAATAATCATCCTTGATAATCATTATAACCTTCTCTTTTTTGATTCAGAGGGTAATTATCTAGAAAGACATAAACTAGTAGCTCCTGCCAATAGTATCGAAGTTATTTCCAATGGAGTAGTGGCACTGTTTACCGACTTACAATCATCATCATACCCTTTTGGAGATTATAAACTGAAAATCTACAACTATAAAGATCAAGAAGTAATCTCCACTAAATTTTTAGCAGATCAAGAACAAATAGTGCCTTACTCTGATGAAAATTTTTCCAAATTAAATTCAGCCGTACTGCTCAATTATTCTACCACCGACACCATCTATTCAGTATCGGCTGAAGAGGTTAAACCAAAATATGTTATCAACTATGAAGGCGACCTGAAAAGGCCTACTGATTTTTTCGAAAACTTACCACCAAAGTCTAAAAGATCACAGTTTATAAAAGAAAGTGGCTATGCTGGGCCTCCCAAAGGATTTATGCAAACAGACAAGCATATCTCCTTCCAGTATTCTATTAAAGGGTTTCGTTACCAAACGGTCTTTGACAAAGCTGCTAATAAGGTATTACACTCAAATACAACTATAGCCAATGACTATTTCTATGGATCGGGCAAAGGACCGCTAACCATTATCGCTGCAACTGAGTCTCAGTTTATACTATTAGTCGAGCCTCAATACGTTAAGATGTTCCGTGAACAAAACAAAAGCAAAAATAAAGAAACGGACTATCACCCAATTCTTAAACCTGTTTTGGAAGGCATAAATGGGGATGAAAATTCAATGCTGCTTTTTGTTAAAATGAAGTAGAAAATTATTTCACTGACTTAAAGCTGTTCCATCAGCACTTTGTACAAAGCAATCATGCAATCGATGTCGTGTTTGTGCACTTTCTCGTCTGGGCTATGTACATGATCTTCAGGTGCGCCAACAAAACACCAATCAAACGGATAAGGCGAAAGCTGAAGTTCACGGCCATCGCTAGAGCCAGCACCCTCTACTTCAAGTTGAAAGTCAATACCTGATTCCTCGGCAATTTTGATGATTTTCTGAATATAGCTTCTGCGCGGAATATTTCTGTCGCGCATTGAAATGGCTACACCTTCACCATGAGGAACCCCTTCGGTTACCCAAGTAATGTCGGAGATCAAGGCTTGCTTTACGCCCCATTGCTCGTACATGTGTTTGGCCAAATAGGGCACTGCTCCTCCTCCATGTTCTTCCCAACAACCAAAAGCAATTACTCCGTCTTCTAAGGTTTCAGCTACTTTTAATGCATTGAACACCCCCAAACGGTTGTCCATATAGCAAGACTGAATGTATTCATCATCTTCGCGGAAATCGCACTTAAAAACTAGTTCTGTTCCTCGATCAATACCTCTTGGGAACTTGTAATAAAGGTTTCCATCGTCTTCAAGCAATTCGCACTCAATGGGCCCCATTGAATCTTCTCCCACCAACTTATACCCTGTTTCTGCTTTGGGGCCACCAATGGCTACTAACTGATCGTTATAGCGCACTGTAAAACCAATACTGTCCATATGAGCAAAAATGGCAGTTCGAGGTGTGCCAAATTTGAGCATGACGCAGTCTTGGAATTCATCACCGAAAATCACTTCAGGTTTGGTTTTCCATTTAGAAGCATTGACCTCCACGTAATTTAAGATGAACTCTTTCATGGCAACTTCGTTTCCAGAAGGCGCATGAATTTGGCAAAGGGTTTTAAGCAGTTTGAAATCCATAAGTGAGAATTTGGCCAAAATTAAGATGGTCTTTTGTGATAGCCTAGCATTGTCAGGCAAATTCACCTTTCAACCCATATTGTCTGAATGAGCGAATGTTTCCATTAAATTTGCAGCGAATTTGAAATTGAATGAGAGTACTCAATACATCAAACAGCATTGCCAATACTTATTTGGCCGAACTCAGGAATGTTGAGGTGCAAAACGATCGGTTGCGCTTCAGAACAAACCTGCAGCGACTGGGAACTTTGATGGCCTATGAAATTTCAAAAACGCTTCATTTTGAAGAACAAAAAATTCAAACCCCACTGGCCATTACTACTGAACAAACCATTAGCGACTCAATTGTATTGGTGTCTATTTTACGGGCTGCAGTGCCCTTTATGAATGGTTTTTTAGATGTATTTGACCATTCCGAAGTTGGCTTTATTGGCGCATGGCGAAAAGAAGAAACCGAAAATATTGAAGTAGCGTTGGAGTACTCAGCTGCCCCAAACTTAAATGGAAAAACATTGATTTTGATAGACCCAATGTTGGCAACTGGCAAATCGCTGGTGGCCAGTCTGAATCAAATTCTAAAAAACGGTAAACCCACCAGTATTCATTTGGCATCAGTAATTGCCGCGCCAGAGGGCATTGAATACCTAAAAAGGAACATCGAGGTCGACCACGAGTTATGGACATGGGCGGTAGATGAAAAGTTAAACGATAAATCATACATAGTGCCCGGTTTGGGCGATGCGGGTGATCTTTCATTCGGGTCAAAACTTTAATTCATGCTTTTGAGTACGATTCTAATTCTTGTTTTGGGTTTGGCTACCCTAATTGTTGGCGGTGAGGTTCTTGTTAAAGGAGCGTCAAAATTGGCCTTGCGGTTTAACGTAAGCAGCTTAGTGGTTGGCCTTACCGTAGTTGCTTTTGGCACCTCGGCACCAGAGTTACTTGTCAGCTTGAATTCAGCCTTGAAAGGCGCGCCTGATTTTGCTTTGGGCAATGTAATCGGCTCCAACATTTCCAACTTGGCTTTAGTGCTAGGAACAGCCGCTCTTTTTGGGTTTATTCCCATAAAAAAAGACAGCGCAAGGAGAGATTGGCCTGTAACATTAGGCTCATCTGTGCTCCTCTATATTTTCGCTTACAACGGCATGATTTCCAATTTGGAAGGCACAATTCTAGTGATTCTATTGGTGATTTATTTAGGTTCATTGCTATATACTACGCGCAAAGAACAAATCAAACTTGATGTTGAAGAGCCCGACAAGCTAGAAAAGTGGGGTATTGTTAAAGATATTTTTCAGGTGAGTTTGGGCATTGTTTGCCTGTACTTTGGAGCTGATTGGTTTATAGGAGGCGCTGAAGAAATTGCCGTAGATTTAGGAGTTTCGCAGCGCGTTATCGGACTGACAGTATTGGCCTTGGGCACAAGCTTACCTGAACTTTTCACTTCTGTAATTGCCGCCCGAAAAGGAGAAACCGACCTTGCCTTAGGAAATTTATTGGGCTCAAATATTTTCAATGTACTTTCCATTGTAGGGATTACAAGCATTATTAAGCCCCTTTCGGTAAACATGGATATTCTCCATACCGATTTCCCTTGGATGATCGGTATTACAATACTTATCCTTCCTTTGATGGTCTTCCGTAAAAGACTAGGAATGCCTTCGGGAATTATCCTGATTGGTTCGTATCTAGCGTATGTATTTTTCTTATTGAAGTAATGTTAGAGAAGGTTCTTACTTACCTTGGCATTTATTTGTTGGCTTGCCTCAAGTCAATTCTTCCTCCTTTATTAGGGCCAGCTGCTGGCATGAGCCCCTTGGAGATTATCATTATCACCATGGCTGGGTTAATGACCAGTGTTGTTTTATTTTCATATTTGGGTGAGAAGATCAAGAAAAATGTATTGCCCATTTTCATTAAAAAGAAAGGTAAATTTTCGCCTCAAAGCCGCAGAATGGTAAAAATTTGGACGAAATACGGCATTATTGGCACCTGCTTTCTTACCCCTTTAATTCTATCTCCTGTGGGTGGTTCTCTTTTAGTTTCAACGGTTGGCGCTCCTCGCAAGCAAGTCTTTTTCTATATGTTTATTTTTGGGCTGTTTTGGTCAGTAGTATGGACCTTCTCTGTGGATTGGTTTATAGATTTGGGATTGATTAATTCGAGGTGATGAAATTCTGTCTCGTCCTGAAATAGGTTAACTCAACTTTTTAAGAAATGATTGAAGTTACAATTGTTCTATTAGAATTATTTAGCTTTGATTCTTAAAAAAATTGAGATGTTTGACTCTTTGGAATGTATTACGGGGATCAATAAGGAGGTTCTTGCTCCAATATTGATAACCATTTTCATTTTCTTCATGGGGGAAGCTTTTAAATATGGTGGTAGAAGTTTTCGTGTATGGAAGAAAAGAAAGAATTATCGAAACATTTTTAAACAGCTCTTGATCTCCATCTCAGGAGATGTATTAAGCCAAGCGAACGGATTTCAAAATCTTAGCCAAAGTTTAAATATCGATAATGATGAAGATTTCCAGATGTTCAGTGGAACCATTGGTCATTTAGAAACTTTCCTTTTAATACCCTTCTCCGACTTTTATGAAGCTTTTTTCATTGGCCCTGCCAAGAATCGGATTAGCCTATCGAATTTCAATATGGCATTCAAGAATGTTAGGGCCGTTTCCGAGATTCAAAATGACCTCCCTCGTATTAAAGATCTATTTCAAGAGAAGTACTTGGCGTATCAAACAAAATGGGGTGATGACGTGACTGCATTCAGTTCATTTCTTGAGAAAGTAATTCATAACCCTGAAATACAAGCCAATTTCCCAGAACAAACCACAGCACTTGATCAAATATACGCTAGCTATCAAATCCATGACAATAGGTTTAGACAGAATGTTATCGTGGAAACGTTAGTGTTACCAATTCAACAATACCTGAGGGGAAACGATGTAACTCCATTCAGTTTAGAAATGCTAAAACTAGGAAATAGCGTAGTACATAATCGTGACAATTTGGATGCCTTCTTCAAAGCCTATGCACATGAGTTTGGGGTTTATGAAGATGTCTATAGGAGAGCATATCGCCATCTTTCATCTTTAAATATGTAGTTTAACTTTACAGTGACTAACCATCGATTCAATGACTCCAGTTTATTTAAACGGCTTCACACGAAGCTAAAAAGCCCCATATACATACCTTAAGTGCATTCTATATGCACCAAATAATGACAAGGAAATACATAGCTCTGAAATAGCGTTTGAAAAAAGTTGATTATTTACTCCTCTCCCTCATCAGGCAACATTTCAATATCCTGAATCAAGACTCTTTTAGAAATGGATTGACCCGTGAGTGTAGCGGCTAACCCTCCCAAAGCAGTTTCTTTGTAGCGGGTTTCCATACTTTGACCTACTTCGCCCATCGCTTCAACGCATTCGTCCACTGGAATTACGGCACTTACATTGGCCAGCGCTATTTGTGCCGAACTGTTGGCAATAGCGGCTGCACTTGCATTTCGTACTACACAAGGCACCTCTACTAAACCAGCAACAGGGTCACAGATTAAACCTAGCATACACTGAATAGTAATGGCTACGGCATTGAATACTTGATCGATTGAGCCTCCTAAGCAATAAACAATAGCACCAGAAGCCATGGCTGCCGCACTTCCTGTTTCCGCTTGGCAACCACCTACTGCGCCCGCAATTGAAGCACGTTTTTCCATAATCAAGGCAATACCTGCGCTTACCAAGAGCCCTTCGTGAATCTTACGGTCTGGTACATCATGTAATTCTTGAAAAGTAACAAGAACACCTGGGATAATGCCCGAAGCACCTGCTGTTGGCGCAGCTACAACACGCCCCATGCAGGAGTTCACCTCCTTAGCAGCCAGTGCACGAGAAATCAATACTTGAAATTCTTTACTCAAAACGGTAACAGGGTGGTTGTATACTTTCTTTGCTCCGTTATTGATCATGCCCGAGCGGGAAGTCATATCTTCGGTGAGGCCTGTTTGTACAGCTTCTTTCATCACCGTATAAGCATTATCTAAACTCGCCCAAATAAACTCTTCAGTACGCTGCTTTTGTTGCACCTCGTATTCAATTACGGGTTCAAAAAGCTTCATGTCGTTGGCCTCACAATAAGACTTCCAACCTTTAAAATCATCGAAAAGAAAGCTCATAACGGTATACCTTTTTTGCAAAGCTAAGGGAATTTAAGCAAAGGATGGAATAAGTATTGACTAAGCTAAAATGGCACTCATTTGTGCTTCTCCAGAAACTCTCTAAAGGTCAATCGATAGGTTTGACTCACAGGGAGATACTCACTATTGATTCTTACTTTATCGCTTGCCACCACCTCAATATGCTGGGTATTGATAATATAGGATTGGTGAATTCTTACAAAAGCCTTTTCCACAAGGTCTTGCTCCAAATCTCTCATATTCATCAGACTCATAATCTTTCGGTTTTTGGTGATAAACATCACATAGTCCTTTTGACCTTTGATATAGAGAATATCGCTCAGTTTTACTTTCACCAAATCTCGTCCATCCTTCACAAACAGGAAGTCGTCTTGGGGTGAGTTGTTTAAGGAAATGGCAGGTTTTTCAATTGGAAAAGAAGTGAATGCCTTGTTTACCGCCTTTAAAAAACGGGGGAAATCGAAAGGCTTGAGTAAATAATCAATGGCATCCAATTCAAAACCATCAATAGCATACTCGGCAAAAGCGGTGGTAAAAATCACTTTAGGGCGATTGCCAAGTGTTTTCAGTAAATCAATTCCAGTAAGGCCTGGCATTTTGATGTCCAAGAAAATTAAGTCTGCTTGATTATGATTGAGGAAGGAAAGCGCATCCAACCCATTGGAGAAATCGCCCAAAACAGAAAGCTGTGGAACTCTACTACAATAGTCTAGCAACAGTTTGCGAGCGAAAGGCTCATCATCGATAATTACGCAACGAATCTTCACGGTAAGTCTAAGCTAAGTGAAATACTGAACTTTTCCTTTTCTGGTCGAATTTCCAAGCGATGCTGATGAGGATAGCTCAACACCAATCGCCTTTCCACATTCTTCAAACCAAAACCCGAAGGCGCACCCTTTTCTTTCTGGGCAGAACTCACACTATTCTCAACCTCAAAAATCAGTTGTTTAGGAGTAGAAGAAAGCTTCACTTTAATCCAATTGTCGCTTTGTTGATCGCTGATGCCGTGCTTGAAAGCGTTTTCTACAAAAGGGATAAAAATCAAAGGTGTAATTTCAATTTGCTCATCCACCTGACTGGTGTCAAAACTCAGTTCAAAACGATTATTAAGCCTAATCCCTTCCAGTGCCAAATAGTCTTTGATATAGTTGATTTCCTTAGAAAGCGCCACTTTAGGTTTGTTGGAATCATAAATCATGTACCGCATTATGTTAGACAGTTTTACAATCACTTCAGTGGCCTGGTCACTTTTAATCTGCGTCAAATAACTTAGGTTGTGAAGCGTATTGAACAGGAAATGGGGGTTGATTTGCGCTTTAAGATAATTGAGTTCAGCGGTTAACTTCTGGTTTTCCAGTTCGCGCTTTTTGTTCTCCAATTCGAACCAATCTACCGCAAACTTGATCATTCCCGTGAAAATCATAAAGCTCATTTCGTCCCAAAGTGTACTTACAAACCTTGCCCAGCCGAAAGTTTCATAATAATCGGAAGGCGGATATTTGATCAGTACGGTATTTTCAGCCAATACTTGGAAGAACATTACCACAGTAATGGCCAATACCAATTTGAGCAAGTATTTCTTGATGTTCTTACTTCTGAGCAAATCGGGTAAAATGAAAAAATAGTGAGTATAACTCAGAATAATATGAAAGAACATCGGCAAAGCGATCCGCACAAAGGCCACTTCTGCAGGCATAAAAACCGTGAAGTCGTAGAATTTATAGCTGAAGAAAAGCAGCCAAAAGCTGAAGTTCAGCCAGAAAATCCGATTCCTTAAAAAGTTGAGCGTCATCCGCCCTAAAGTATCCATTTTCGATGGCTTTGAGAAGGACAACATTAACTCATGGTCAAATAATCGATGATTGGTAGGTTTTAATCTACATCTCAGCTTCACCTATCCCAAAAGTACATATTGTCGATTTTTGCATGCGGAGGATATATTCATTCGCCCTTTTAAAAAGAAAAATGGGTCTTTAGCGTCCATGAAAAAGACAACACAAATTCTAATTCTTATCTCCATGATTTTCTCATGGCAATTAAATGCTCAAGTCGTTGATACCATTCGCGTAGGTGATCATTTTAAGATGATAAATCAGTTGGAAATGGGCACAACAAAGGATATTATTTTTACTGAAGTGGCCGGAGTAGTCCGCTCCGTAAGCTTGAAAACTAAGTCCACTGAAAAAGTAAACATTAACGGCATCGATTACTTGGCCTTTAGGCATAGCTGGACCACAGGAAGCCCAGAGACTTCGGGTGATTTTTACTACCTCTGCGAGCCTGAAACGCTAAAGCCAGTTCAGCACATTAGAAATACCAAGCAAAATGGCAAAGAGGCCTTTAGCTTTCAGGGAATGAAGATTGTTGGGTTAGATTCGGCAAAGGACAATTCAAAACAGGACTTTAGCTTAGAGTTGACTGAGCCCACTTACAACTGGGAAATTGACTTAGAAACCTATTCATTACTCCCTATGAAAATGGGCTATGAGGCGGTCATGAATTTCTATCATCCCAGAGGAACGGCACCAAACTTCTATCGTCTGAAAATTATTGGTGATGAAAAGCTAATGTTGCCCGATGGCAGAGAATTGGATTGTTGGATTTTATTTACGGACTATGGCGGCACACAGCCCACAAAGTTTTGGTACACTAAGACGAATCAAAACTTTATAAAAATGAAGGGGAAATATAAGCAACTGACAATTCGGAAAGAGCGGATATTTTAGAACGAACAATTCCTATCTTTGCGGCATGGAATTGACGAACGATCTGATTTTACGTGCTGCCAGAGGCGAAAAGACTGAAAGAACTCCGGTATGGTTAATGCGCCAAGCAGGCAGAATTTTACCTGAATATCGTGCGGTTAGGAATAGCCTTAGCGGATTTATTGAGTTGGTGAAAAACCCCGACTTAGCAGCCGAGGTGACTATTCAGCCAGTAGATATTTTAGGCGTAGATGCCGCCATTATTTTCTCCGACATCCTCGTGATTCCAGAAGCTATGGGCTTGCCTTACGAAATGATCGAAAAGAAAGGGCCTTGGTTTCCGAACACTATAAAGTCTGAGGCAGACTTAAAAAACATCAGAATTGCCGACTCTTCTTCCGATTTGGGTTATGTAATCGATGCTATTAAAGTAACCAAAAGAGAACTGGCTGGGCGTGTGCCTTTGATTGGTTTTGCTGGTGCGCCTTGGACGATTTTCTGCTATATGGTGGAAGGCCACGGGAGTAAGACATTCTCCAATGCCCGAAAAATGCTGTACACTCAACCTGCTTTGGCCGAAAAACTAATGCAGATGATTACCGACAGCACCATTACTTACTTGAAAGCTCAAATTGAAGCAGGCGCCAATATTGTTCAAGTATTCGATTCTTGGGCAGGTATTTTATCCGCAGATCAATACGAACAATTCTCGATGAAATACATCCGTCAGATTTGTTCGGCCATTACCGATGTTCCAGTAACCGCTTTTGCCAAAGGAGCTTATTTCGCTAGAAAATCTATGGCTACTTTAGATTGTGAAACCATTGGGCTGGATTGGAATATGGACATTAAAGAAAGTCGTGAGCTAGTTGGGCCAAATAAAACTTTGCAAGGTAATCTCGACCCTTGTGCACTTTACGGTTCTAATGCCGAAGTGGAAGCAGCCACCAAAAAGATGCTCGATGCCTTTGGACCAGACCGTCATATTGCCAATTTAGGGCATGGTGTTTACCCAGATATCGATCCTGAGAAGGTGAAGGTGTTTGTGAATACAGTGAAGGAATATAGTACAACACTTCGTAACTCTTAATTTAACCATGACTCAGTGTGGGAAGTAAAAAGCATATCCACGGAGAAAAGGACTCTTAACTTCGAATCATCTGGACAAGATGTTCATGTAGGCACATCTATATATGCCAACAATGAACTTCTATTTAATCAAGCAGAATCAATTCAAGATCACGGAGATGGAGAGCATGTTTTTCAATCCATTATTTGCGATCATTGTGGATTTTCACATTGTGAGTCTGGTAATTGGATTGCCCTGAGGAGAATCGGTGATGTCCATCTTATCTTACCTGTATTTGATTGGATTATAGAAGAGGAGGATTCTTTGAAAAATGAATATTTGCCACCTAAATATATATCATCTCAAGGGGCTGGTATTATTGACTCTTCTTCATTTGATAAGTTGAAAGAGTTAATTACGCCATTCAAAGAAATTCACGAGGTTAAAGAACTTACCGGAAAGGAACTCGCGACTTTATACAAGTATGAGACCCCAACGCGCCTTTTTGGAGACTTACCTGAGATCGGGCAAATAAAAAAAGACCAAATTATAGGTTGTTCTGAAGGTGAAGTAAGTCTTTATCTAAAGCTCATAGATGAAAAAATTTATCAGATTGAAAAGTGCAGCACAGTTCAACTTGTGAAAATGGATGACAACTATCGCTTTGTAAGTTTTTTTCTTGATGATCTTGGCTCTACGGAATGGAAGGCAGCTACAATTGACTCTGAGGGAAACATAGAGTTATTGATTGACAATTGGAGAGTTATTAGCAATTAAGCTTCTTAAGAAGTTCGGTTAAAGAGAGTAAAAATAATGCATAACTAACCTCACAGCTATCCTTAAAATTTAAACATTCTTCTTTCTTAAATCTTAGGAAGCTCTTTTGAAAAACTAAGGGTTCATCACCCACTTTCAAATATCGCTTGCATTGTGTTAATTGGTTGGTAAATCTTGAGCTATGAAAAGACCCTACCAACTCTCTATGTTCGCATTTATGCTTTTAGCCCTGTCGGCTTTTACTTTTAAAACCGACCCTGCACCTTCTTTAAAAGAAAGAATCATTGAACTCTCCAAAAAAATTGAGCCTAAGGTGATTGAATGGCGACATCATATTCACCAAAATCCAGAGCTTTCCAATCGTGAGTTTAAAACTGCTGCCTACATCGCTGCTCATTTAAAGAGCTTGGGTATTGAAGTACAAGAAGGCGTAGCCAAAACGGGTGTAGTGGGGATTCTTAAAGGAGGAAAACCCGGACCAGTAATGGGCTTAAGGGCCGATATGGATGGCCTCCCAGTAAAAGAAAGAGTTGATTTGCCATGGGCATCTAAAGTTATTGGCGAGTTTCAAGGCGCTGAAGTACCTGTAATGCATGCCTGTGGTCACGATACGCATGTAGCTATTTTAATGGGCGTGGCCGAAGTGCTTTCTCAAGTGAAAGCCGAGTTAAAAGGTACCATAAAATTCATTTTTCAACCAGCGGAAGAAGGTGCTCCTGCTGGTGAAGAAGGCGGTGCCGACTTAATGGTGAAAGAAGGGGTATTAGAAGGAATGGATGCCATTTTTGGTTTACACATTAATGCCCAAACTGAAGTAGGGCAAGTGAAATATCGTCCGGAAGGAATTATGGCTGCCGTAAATAGCTTCGAAATTAAAATCAAAGGAAAGCAGACGCATGGTTCTACACCATGGACGGGCATCGACCCGATTGTAACCGCAGCGCAGATCATTAATAATGTTCAAACCATAGTGAGCAGAAGTATGCCATTAACGACTCAAGCAGCCGTAGTTTCATTTGGTAAAATTGAAGCTGGGGTAAGAAGCAATATCATCCCGGAAGAAGCCACCTTGGTGGGTACCATTCGTACTTTGGATGCAGATATGAGAGAAAGACTTTTTGAGCGCCTTCGCACCATTGTAAAGAGTACAGCCGAAAGTAATGAGGCGGAAGCCACCTTGTACATTGATAAAGGTTATCCTATCACCTACAACGATCCACAACTCACCGCAAAAATGGCGGGTACATTTGTAGATGTAATGGGTGCCGAAAACGTGACACCCAACATGAATGCCATTACGGGTGCGGAAGACTTTTCATTCTTTCAGGAAAAAATTCCGGGGCTGTATTTCTTTATTGGAGGCGCTCCAAAAGGAGTGGATGCTGAAAAACAAGCACCTCACCACACGCCAGATTTTTATGTGGATGATGCTGGAATGCTAACAGGCATTAATTTATTAAGTAGAATGGTGGTGGATTATCCTGAAAACCGCAACTAGAAAGTCTCATGAAAAAATTAACTATAGATGAGGTTTTCTCGACTTCAGAAATAGACTCAAAAAGGATAATAGAAAACTACAAAGACAACATCAACTTAAGCAGTTATAGTAGTTTGGTAGAGCTTATTTCTCAAGGAATCTATCTTGAAGACACCTTTGACCTTATTCGAACTACCGATCGACCAAGAATTATTATACTTGAAACTTGGCTTGTTCTTGATGAATTGCTAAAAAGAACTATTTTAAAAGGAATTGGATTGGAGGTACTAATTTACTCGGAAATCCATATTCTTCCTTTTGGGTTCATTGACAAACTAGAGCTTCTGGACAAAATCATTCAGAGTGAAAAAAACAAGAAGCCCAACTATTCTTCAAAAAGCATTCAGATTCCAGGTAGTATGCTTACCTCAATGTTAAAGGATAAGGCGTTTTTTAGGAGGTACCTTGAATATGAAAAGGAATACTACACCCAAGAGGAGCTTCCAAACTCAACAATAGACGATATTGAAAACCCAGAGAAATATAGATTTGTAAACGAGACATGGCTAGATGCTATGCAGGATCTCCCAAAGGGTTGGAAAGATATGATGAGAAAAATAAATAAAGCCAGAAATTTAGCATCTCACTCTATTCACGAAGACAAAATTTACAAAACCTTTGGTTTTAACGGAAATGACCAACTTGAAACTTTAAAACAGTTTTGTCTATCTATTCTTTCGAGTTTAACTGGATATAAACATTAGGGAATCAATCAATTTATCCCTTAACCCGAGTAGGATATCTTTTGGATTGATGAAGAACATTTAATTCAGAATCTTATTGTCTTCGGCTTCTTCCATCAAGTCTGCTTTATTGATGGGCACTACGCCTACATGTTCGCAGACCAAGCCGCCCGCTAAATTGGCCAAGGCCGCAGCTTTTTGAGCCGACATGCCCACTGCCAAAGCACAAGCCATCACACTGATTACCGTATCTCCAGCGCCAGAAACATCAGAAATATGACGGATATGGGCAGGGATCAGGTGTGTTTCGCCATTGTCTTTAATGAAAACTCCATATTCAGAAAGGGTCACCATCACCATTTTGGCATTCAGTTTATTCTGAAGCAAAGTCACTCCATCGCGCACTGAATCTATGTTCTTAGGATCCACTTGAATGTTCAAGCCTTCTCTCAATTCTTTCAAATTAGGCTTAAAAAGGGTCACCCCTTTATAATCCATAAAATTGCGCTTCTTCGGATCTACCACCGTTGCTATCCCCAATCGGGACGCTTCCTTAACAGTTTCTTCAATGATGGTGGCATTAATCACGCCCTTGTCATAATCCTCAAAAACCACTACATCGCAATTGGGCAATAAGCGTTTGATATTGGCCAATAGCTGCGTTTGTTCCGTAGCACTAAGCTCCTTATCGGTTTCAGTATCTACCCTCAACATTTGGTGCGCTCCGGCCAAAATACGCTCCTTCACAGTGGTATCTCTTTCAGAGCTTGTCAATACGCCATTGCTTGGAATTCCTTTTTCTTCCAACCTGTTCAAGAAAAACCCACCGTCTAAATCGTTCCCCACAATGGCGCATGGCACTGGAGTAGCACCCAAGGCTTGAATATTCAAAGCTACATTTGCAGCACCTCCCAAACGTTTCTCTTTTCTTTCTGTAAGCACCACAGGCACAGGCGCCTCTGGCGAAATTCTAGACACTTTACCAAACACATAAGAGTCTACCATTACATCGCCAATCACCAATACTCTAAGTTTGGAGAACTCTTCGAAAAGTTCGTTAACGTTTGAGAATTCCATTAATAAAGTTTAGAAACCGCTATTTTAATTCTGGTAATGGCTTCGCGTAAATCTTCTTCAGAAGCAGCATATGACAAACGAATGCAGTTGGCATCGCCAAAAGCATCACCAGTTACCACAGACACCTGCGCCTGATCTAAAAGGTATAGGCTTAGGTCATCTGCATTGTTAATGGTTACATTTCCATCAGTCTTACCGAAAAGCGCTGTTACATCTGGAAAGAAGTAGAAAGCACCCGTAGGCAAATTGGTTTTAAAGCCTGGCACTTCGTCCAATAATGCTTTTACTATATCTCTTCTTCTTAAATATTCCTTCGACATTTCTACCGTTGGAGCAAGGTCGGTAGTAAGTGCAGTTAACGCTGCTCTTTGAGCAATGCTACAGTTGGCAGAAGTAATTTGTCCTTGAATTTTATTGCATGCCTTGGCCAACCAAAGTGGTGCGCCTAGGTATCCAACTCTCCAGCCTGTCATGGCAAAACCTTTGGCCATACCGTTAATGGTTACGGTTCTGTCAATCATTCCTTCAATCGCGCCAATACTCGCGTGTGCACCTGTATAATTGATGTGTTCGTAGATTTCGTCTGCAATAACCACAATGTCTTTGTGTTTTTTAATTACTTCAGAAATCGCTGTTAATTCCTCTAGTGTGAATACAGAACCTGTTGGGTTACATGGCGAAGAATAGATGATGGCCTTGGTTTTTGGCGTAATCGCTTGCGCCAATTGCTCTGGAGTTACTTTAAAATCTGACTCAATTCCTCCTTTGACATACACGGGTACACCACCAGCTAATTCAATAAGTGAAGAATAACTCACCCAGAATGGAGAAAAAACTACTACTTCATCACCTTCATTCAATAAGGCCAAAAATACGTTGGCAATAGACTGCTTGGCTCCGTTGGAAACCACAATCTGATCTGTAGAATAATCTAAGTTATTCTCGTTTTTAAATTTAGCCGAAATGGCTTGTCTTAGGTCTAAATAACCATTTACAGGAGGGTAAGCAAAGTATTTACCTTCATCAATTGCGGCCTTAGCGCCCTCTTGAATATGTTTTGGAGTTTTAAAGTCGGGTTCCCCCAAACTTAAACTGATCACGTTAATGCCTTTTTCTTTTAGCTCACGGGCTTTAGCGGCCATGGCTAATGTGGCCGATTCGGCCATGTTCTTTACTCTATCAGATACCATTGTAGACATGCGATTAATTCAATGTGGGGCAAAAGTAGCTATTTATAGATTGTTGTACCAAAAACCAGTTGGAATGTTCTGCAATTCCACAGATTGTTGAATCAAAACGACCGAATATTTCTCGATTGTAGAAAATATTACCCCACCTTGTTTCTATACTCCAACATAAAAACAAGCCCTACATTAAAATTTCGAATGATTCTTCGGTTTGGCACGATTATCACATATAGACTAGTCAAACGACATGGTTATGAAAACTTTAGAAACTAGCCCGGAAAAATTGAAAAGAGTAATTAAGAAAATTGCTGACGCAGCTAAGATTGCCCACTTCATGAACAAACTTTCAGCATCAGAAGATTCTAAGGATTACTTCGCCATTCACGAAAATAATTTGTCAAACACTAGGGCCTTGCTTTTCAAAAGCATTGGTGCCTCCACCAAAGACCTACATCTTTTATATGGTACTAACTGGGCGCCAGCTTTAGTATATGCTCAAATTCGTTTTTGGAAATACAACGATCTAGAAATGATTGATGTATTGAAATCTAAAGTAAGTAAAGTTCTTACAGAGCTTGAGGAAGTGGCTTCAACCCCACATTCAAACATAAGAATCAGTGATTTGAATGAAGCTTCGAACAACTTAAGCATTCTATTATCAGCCTTGAATACCCAGCGCTTTTATGCATCGGGTATGTTAAGTGAAATCAATTAGGCTTTTAGCCGTAGCTATAGATGACGAAGGGCGATCGAAATGATCGCCCTTCGTGTTTTATGTCTGTACTGTTGAAGCAGTTTTATTTGTATTCCGAACGAGTCATAATGCTTCGACCCAAAGTAATTTCATCGGTATATTCTAGCTCTCCACCCATCGGAATTCCACGTGCAATTGAAGTAATCTTCACCCCAAATTCTTTCAATCTTTTGGTAATGTAGAAAGCAGTGGTATCGCCTTCCATGGTAGGGCTTAGGGCTAAAATCACTTCTTCTATTTTCGGTTCGCTATTTTGAATTCGCTCTACCAAAGAGTCGATGTGAATATCACTTGGGCCAATCCCTTCAATCGGAGAAATGACTCCTCCCAATACATGATAAAGCCCTCTGTATTGAGCCGTGTTTTCAATGGCCATTACATCAGGGGTATCGGTTACTACGCAAACGGTAGACAAATCACGCTTGATGGTGCGGCAGGTACAATCTGTGGTGTCGGAAATAATATGGCAAGTACCACAGTACTTTATCCCATCGCGCAACTCGTTGAGCGCAGTGGTTAGATGAGCCGTACTGATAGGGTCTTGCTTTAGTAAATGAAGCACCAGCCTTAAGGCGGTCTTTTTTCCTATGCCCGGAAGTTTAGAGATTTCCTCAATGGCATTGTCGACAATTTTGGGAGGGAAGTTCAAATTGAGCTATGATGAAAATCTTTCTAATTATAACACAGTGGCCGTAATTCCGGCAGAAAGAATGCTTTCACACATCGGTTTTAACTCTGTAAAAGAACCGTTTTTTACTGTGCATTTTCCCTTATAATGAATCAACATTGTACATTGTTCTGCTTGCTCTGCAGTGTGCTTGCAAACCTTGATTAAAATATTGATGACATGCTCAAACGTATTAAAGTCATCATTGAAAACTACCAAATCACATAATTCCTCATCTGTAGTTTTCTCGAGTACCTCGACTAACTCTTCTTCTTGATAGCTGAAATTCATGTTATTAATTTTTTACAAATGTACAAAAAAACACTTGTTGCCTAAACTGTCTGTTTGCCTAATTGGTTCGTTCTGCTTTTTGGTGTCCACAGTTTTTTCACGGATATTCAAACTTTAATTTACTAGTTCTTTGGTATGAACCCCACTTTAGTCATTTCAATTATAGGCGGTTATTTTCTACTGCTGATTCTCATTTCTCGATTTACCTCGAAAGGGGCTGATTCGGCTACCTTTTTTACGGCTAACAAACAGTCGCCTTGGTATTTGGTAGCTTTCGGAATGATTGGGGCTTCCTTATCGGGGGTTACCTTTATTTCTGTTCCCGGTGAAGTAGGGAATAGCTTCTTCTCTTATTTTCAGGTTGTTTTGGGGTATATCGTTGGTTACCTCATTATCGCTACGGTATTGATGCCCCTTTATTACCGTCTGAATTTGGTTTCTATATATACCTATTTAGAACAGCGCTTTGGCTTTTGGTCGTACAAAACGGGGTCGTTTTTCTTTATGCTTTCTAGAACGGTTGGGGCTTCCTTTCGTCTATTCTTGGTGGCCAGTGTACTTCAAATTGCGCTTTTCGATAGTTATGGCGTTCCTTTTTGGGTTTCGGTACTCGTTACTATCGCCCTTATTTGGGTGTACACTTTTAGAGGCGGAATAAAAACCATTGTATGGACGGATACGCTACAAACCTTTTTTATGCTCTCAGCGGTGGTGATTACCATTTACATTATCACCAAAGAAATGGGTATTGGCCTGGGAGATGCCATTACTCAAATTAGCGACAGTGAGTATTCCAAAACTTTCTTCTTCGATTGGAACGACAAAAAGGATTTCTTCAAACAGTTTATTTCTGGGGTCTTCATTGCCATCGTGATGACGGGTTTAGACCAAGACATGATGCAGAAAAACCTGACCTGCAGAACCTTAAAGGACGCTCAGAAAAATATTTTCTGGTTCACTATAGCTTTGGTGATTGCCAATATCCTTTTCTTGAGCATGGGAGCGCTGCTCTATTTGTATGCAGGTCAAAATGGAATTGAAATTCCAACAAGAACGGATAATTTCTATCCTTTAATCGCCCTGAATCACCTCGGTACTTTTGGCGGAGTTGTATTCTTATTGGGCATTGTGGCTGCGGCCTACTCCAGTGCCGACTCTGCCCTTACCTCGCTTACAACTGCATTCTGTGTCGACTTCTTAAATTTTGAAAAGAAAGAAGAGTCGGTAAAGAAACCAACCAGGCTTAAGGTGCACTTGGGCTTTTCTGTGTTGCTCTTCATCGTCATCATTATCTTCAACGCTATTAATGACAGTAGTGTAATTAGTGCGATTTTTAAAGTGGCTGGCTATACTTATGGCCCGTTATTAGGCCTTTTCAGTTTTGGTTTAATGACCAAGTTGAAAGTGAGGGACAATCTGGTGTTGCCTGTTTGTTTGCTTTCTCCAGCCATATCTTACCTAGTAGATATGAATTCAGCTGCCTGGTTCAACGGCTTTCAGTTTGGCTTCTTTATCCTGATTTTTAATGCAGGGCTTACGTTCTTGGGAATGTTGCTGATTTCAACAAAGAAATGAGTGACAGGCTTTCGGTTCCTAGAAAATGAGTGACAGGCTTTCGGTTCCTAGAAATAGAACATAAAAATAGAAATGAGATGAAGCAAGTGTCATCTCATTTCTAGTTAACTCCTCCTTTAAGGATTACTCTTCCTCAACAATCCTTTTTCTGAGTTTCACTACACGGTCTTTGCTTCGTTTTCTCATGTTGAGGGCTTCAACGGATAATGAAAAGAATACGGCAAAATAGATGTAGCCTTTTTCAATGTGTTCGCCAATACCTTCGAGCACTAGCATAAAGCCAATCAAAATCAAAAATGACATGGCCAGCATTTGCAGCGATGGATGTTTATTGATAAAAGCACTGATTTTTCCTGCGGAAGAAATCATCACAATCATGGCTAAAGTAACTGCAATTATCATGATCAATACATGCTCGGTAAGGCCCACAGCGGTTAAAATAGAATCAAAAGAGAAAACGATATCTAAGGCTACTATTTGAAGAATCACTTTACTCACAGTAACGCTTTTACTGTTTTTTACATGATGTTCATCCCCTTCTAAAGTATGGTGAATTTCGGTCGTGCTTTTTCCGATTAGGAATAAACCTCCCAAAATTAAAATCAAGTCTTTAATACTTACATCATGTTCGAGCACCGTAAACAAGGGTTCGGTAAAACCGATGATCCAGCTGATTCCTAAAAGCAAACCAATACGCATGATCAAAGCCAATCCCAAACCCAAATTTCGGGTTTTCTTACGGTCAGCTTCTGGCAATCGGTTCGATACAATTGAAATGAAAATGATGTTATCGACCCCGAGAATAACCTCTAAAAAAGTAAGGGTTAAAAGTGCAACAAGACCTTCTGAAGTAAGTAATGCTTCCATTTCTAATTTACATATTTACTGTTGTGGAAGAGGAACATAGTTTTCTTTGGCATAATTCAGAATGGTTTTATTGGTGAACCTCCAAACCGCCCTTTCCATTTCCTTGCTCTTTTTGTCGAGCGTAATATAAAGTTTCAGATTCACCGTATCCTTCAGAATATGGAAGACCCTCAAACTGAATTTTTCAAGATTGATACTAGGAAACTCAGACTTAAGAGCTTTTATGATGTAGTCTTCAAGATCGTCTGGGTTGCCCAAGGTTTGCCTGTCCATTTCAAAATCGAAGCTTAGTTTTTTGAAATTCTTTTTACTGGTATTCACCACATTATGGGTAACAAGCAAAGTGTTAGGCACATAAATAATCTCATCTTCATCGCTTAACAGCACCACGTTCAGCAAAGTAATGTCCGTTATTCTGCCACTGTGTTCTTCAATAACAATATAGTCGTTCAACGAAAGCTGATTGGAGAACATCAGTATAAATCCATTAATCGTATTTGCGATATAATCCTTAGAAATAATGGCAATAGCAGCAGCTACAATACTTATGGAAGTAAAGAACTCTTTGGCATCCAAGCCAAAGAAGGCGAGCAAGGCAATCAGTAAAATGATAACATGGAGAATAGCTGAGATTCCGTTGATCCCTAAAATGAAGTTATCCTTAAAGTCAGTACCCTTCTTCTTTCGCTTGAGGTAGAAATATACCATCAAAATACGTCCAAGCGAGACAATAAGCACACCAGAAATATATGAGATCACTCCACGTACAATCCTATTCCAAATATCGCCTTCTTTAGGGTCTAGTTTCCCCCAAAACAACCAAACCAAAACAACCAATATAACCAGTTTAAGGAAGAAAAACAGTCGTCTTCTTCCTTCCTTTTTTGCCTGATCAATAGGCTTATTTGCTTTTACTCTCGTCTTAATCATGCTTATAATTCCGCTGCAAAATTAAAGGAATTTCGAACCAAAAAAGTTTAAAGTTCTAACTCTTTAATTGGCTCCCAGTACACTTCCTTAAAGCCCACAATTTTATCTTCGCTCACTTTTACTCCTTCGGCTTCTAAACGTTCTTGCATCAGGGTAGGTGTCTGAAAATGATGACGACCGGTTAAAACTCCAGCCCGATTTACAACCCTATGTGCGGGAACATCTGAAAGTCCATGTGCTGCATTCATGGCCCAGCCTACCATTCGGGCTCCACCCTTTGTGCCTAAGTATTGAGCAATGGCTCCATATGAAGTAACTCGCCCAGCAGGAATGAGTTTAACTACTTCGTAAACATTATTAAAAAAGTTGCTGTGATCTTTTGCCATAAAGCTAAGTTGAGCATTCTGAACTACTCAAACAAAAAATGACACCTGTTACAGTGTCATTTTGATTAATTGAGTTCAGCATAAATTAACCGCCTCCACCAAAAATTCCGAACAAGCCCATCATGTTCAGCAATACAATTAAAATTACTACTGGGCATACGTAACGGATAAAGAAAATAAAGGCATTGGAAGCGAATGTACCCGGTTTCCAACCTGGTGCTCCCATATCAATTTCGGAAACAATATTCTTGATTGGCATTTTCCAAGCCACATAAATACAAGTAACCAAAGCCACCACAACAATAAAGAAGGTACCAAAGAAGAAGTCGAGAATATCTTGAAAACCAGTGTATGTTGCCCCAAAAACGGTAACATTCATGGTGGAGAAAAATTCAGAACCGCCTTGCGAAAGCGCAGAAGGAATACCCACCACAAAAAGCAAAATACCCACTACCCAAGCTGATTTACTTCGGCTCCATTTTTTCTCATCCATAAAGTATGAGGCAGGTACTTCTAACATAGAAATGGAAGAAGTAAGCGCAGCTACCATTAGCAATAAGAAGAAGAACGCACCAATAATGGCCCCGCCTGGCATATGATTAAAAATATCGGGCAATACCTGAAAAACTAAAGTTGGGCCAGCTGCAGGGTCTTTTCCGAAAGCGAAAACCGCGGGAAAGATCATGAAACCAGCAAGTAATGCTACACCAGCGTCCATCATACCCACCCAAACACCACTGCTCACAATATTGGCCGTTTTAGGCAAATACGAACCGTAGGTTATCATAATACCCCAACCAATACTCATAGAGAAAAAGGCTTGGCCTAAGGCTACTAGGAAAGTCTGTCCAGAAATTTTACTGAAGTCTGGGTTTAAATAAAAGTCCACGCCTTTCATTGCGCCTTCTAGCGACATACTTCGAATGGCCACAATAAGAATGAGTAAAAAGAGAATAGGCATCAATATTTTAGCGGCCTTTTCAATTCCCCCTGAAATTCCCTTTCGTACAATAAGAATTGTAACCAGCGTAAAGAGCCCCATTAAAGGAATTGTGTTCATAGGGTTGGCAGCAAATTCTTCAAAGGGAACTTCGCTACCACTTAGTGATTTGAAAATATAGCCGATTGTCCAACCCGCAATATTGCCATAATAGGAAAGCACAAAAAAGCTCACCAACAAAGCCATAATTGCCCCCAAACCCATAAAGATAGGATTGGCACCTGTGTCTTTAAATGCACCAATGGTGCCTTTCTTTGTGTACCGACCAAAGCCCATTTCTGTAAAGAGCAAAGGCACTCCAATAAGTATTACACAAAGCAAATAAACCAAAACAAAGGCTCCGCCTCCATTCTGACCTGTGATGTAAGGGAATCTCCAGATGTTCCCTAACCCGACAGCTGAACCGGCAGCAGCCATGATAAACCCAAATTTGGATCCCCATTGGCCTCTGCCCTCATTATTAACGCTAACCGCCATATTCTTAAAAATTGAGTTGATTATTGAAAAAATTAACGTAGAATATTGAGCATTTTCTTCCTAAAAACCAAGCAGTTAGAACACCTGTGGCTACCAAAATTTTAGGACCATATTTACCGTAAATAAAGTTTTAATGTAGAAAAACCGTGTAACGCTTGGGTTTGTGCCTCAAAAAACTACCTTGCTGGGCTTGAAAATTGATTTTTCTTAAACTTTGAACAAAACTTACAGGTAATTGAGCACGCAAGAAAAACCAGAAGAATTTAGTAACCGGTGGGGAATTATTTTAGCCGCACTAGGTATGGCCATTGGGGCGGGTAACCTTTGGCGATTCCCAAGAATAGCAGGAGAGTACGGAGGAACATTCATTATTTTATGGATGTTTTTCCTTGTTATATGGTCTATCCCTTTACTTATGGCCGAATTGGCCATTGGTAAACACTATAAGAAAGGAACCATAGGCGCACTGGGGAGTTTGTCGGGTAAAAAATTTAATTGGATGGGCGTGTTTGTTACGCTTGTTACCATGGGAATTGCCTTTTATTACTCCGTTGTAACGGGTTGGTCTTTCAGGTACTTCCTCCTCAATACACAAAACTTAGTCGATTATATTTTTGGCTCAGGCGCCATGAACGAGAAGTTTGCAGACCCCAACGTGAACTACATGGACAACTTTTGGGCGCATTTATCTAACTCTAGCTGGGAGGCTGTTCTTTGTTATATGTTTACCATTGCCATAGCCATATGGGTTTTGAGCAAAGGAATTAAACAAGGATTAGAGAAGGTAAATAAGATATTAATCCCTACACTCTTTATTCTACTTATGGTGGTGGCGGCTTTTGCTATTCAGATGCCAGGAGGAGTAAAAGGGCTTGAGTACTTATTCACAATTAATGTTGAGCTTTTTAAAGACCCTAACATTTGGATTCAGGCCATTACCGACTCTGCTTGGAGTACAGGAGCAGGCTGGGGACTAATGATTACTATTGGGTCATTCTCAAGGAAGAAGGAAGATGTAACGCTTAACACTTTCTTAGGAGCGTTTGGAAACAACTCAGCAGCACTTTTAGCGGCCATGGCCATTTTACCAGCCGTTTTTGCCATGTCAGCCACATCTGCCGATGCCATTGATTTTTTACATGGCGGTAATACGGCACTAGTATTTACCGTACTACCTCAGTTATTCTCTCAAATGACAGGCGGGCCATTCTTATCCTGGATTTTCTTTGGAGCATTCGCCATGGCGGCATTTAGTTCGGTACTCCCCATGATGCAGTTAATCATCAGGAATTTAACCGACTATAACATTTCCAAAAAACAGGCTGCATTGATCACAGGTGTGGCATGTTTTGTTATTGGTTTCCCTTCTGCATGGAGCCTTGCCATATTTGAAAACCAAGATTGGGTGTGGGGTGTAGGTCTTTTAGTGAGTGGAATTTTCATTTCCTTTCTTATTATGCGTTATGGCCCATCAAAATTTAAGAAGGACTTTATAGATGAAAACTCCGATTTTAAAGTCTCTTCTAAATACTTTACTGGCATGATCTACTTTATCTTTTTTGCTGGGCTATTCTTGGTGTATTGGTGGATGGATCAAGGGTACAGCGAGTACCCATGGTTTGACGAAAACGGTAATTGGAACGTATTCGATACGTTTAGTAATGCTTCAATTGTAACACAATGGGCCATTGCCCTCATTATTGCAATTGTATTTAATGGATGGTTCTACAAAAAATTCGTGAAAAAATGAGTCAAGAAGCTATAATAGGAATGATCATATGTTTGACGATCACCTTTGGGGGGTTTGTCACCTTTCTTACGATCGCACTTAAATCAGATAAGAAAACTGAAGACGCAAATACAGAAGAATAAACTTTGACTTACTTACCAGCCATTTGTTCGGAAACAATGGCTATACCTTGGTCAAAAGTATGAGGCTCGTACCCCAAAACGGTACGGGCCTTTTCTATTAACAGTCCAGTTTTTGGAGGTCTTTTAGCGGTTTGGGTAAAAGTTGAGGCATCGGCCTTTTGCATAGTAGCCGTACTTAGGTTGAAGAATTGAGCGGTTTTAATCGCCATTTCATAAGGTGTAAGTAAATCGCTTCCGCTTATGTTAAAAATACCTTTCGCCTTTTGTTCTGAAATTAGCAAACAGCCCTTGGCCAAATCTTCTGCCAAGGTAGGGCTTCGCAATTGATCATCTACCACCTTAATTTCCTTGCCTTCTTCCAAGCTATTCTTCACCCAAAGAATAATGTTAGAACGACTCATGTCGTGCGCAATGCCGTACACCAAAACAGTACGAGCAATCGCCCAATCAATTTTACTTTCTTCTATTATACGCTCAGCAGCAAGTTTACTTTCTCCATAATAACTAATAGGATTGGCTTCGGCTTCTTCATCGTAAGGGCCGTTTTCACCGTCAAAAATAAAGTCGGTAGAAAGGTGTACTAGAAAGGCATTATTCAATTTACAAGCTTCAACCAAATGTTTTACAGCTGTAACATTTAAATCCCAGCAGGCCTCTTTTTCTAATTCACATTGGTCCACATTGGTCATGGCTGCGGTATGAACTACCACATCGGGTTTGTGCTGTGTTATTGCTTTAAGAACTTGATCACGATTGGTGATATCAAGCGATTGAAAAGTATATTTTTCTTCGGGAATAGGTAGTCGGTTAGCTCCTCTGGCAGTAGCCACCAATTGGTGATTTGCTTCATCTAAAATAAGCTGAACCAGTTTTTGACCAAGTAAACCGTTAGAACCTGTGACTAAAATTTTCATTGCTCCTTTTTAGGGTATTCTATTCCGTATTTCTTTGTAATCTCTTTTTTCGACATTTCGATAACAGCAATAGTCATTCGAATGTCTTCGGTTGGCTTGTCTCTTCTATTGGTTTCAACCGCAGCAATTTTATCGATTACATCCAAACCTTCAACCACCTGACCAAAAACTGTGTATTCTCCATCTAAATGTGGTGCGCCACCAATGGTTGTATAAGCCTCTACTTGTTGATCTGTAAAGCCTGGGTCAACTTGCGGTCCAAATTCTTCTTCAATCAAGTTTTTCGAATTAAAAACCAGTTCGCGCTGCGCCTGTTGGAAATCGTAAGTGGTGTCTTCTTGGTACTTATTTACATGGTAGTTATACTTCTCATTCAACTCAATGTATTTGTCCATTTTGCGCATGCGTTCAAAAAAGCCATTGAGCTTTAAATATTCTCTTCTATCTGCTCTGGTTTGCAAACCCGCTTGATCGTACACTTCGCCATCGACAATATAAAATTGAGATCCGCTTGATTGCTTTTGAGGGTTGACATTATCTCCCATTCTGGCGGCAGCCAAAGCACCCTTTACGTGAATATATTTTTCAGGAAGAAACTCTGCATCCACTCTGTAGTCAGTATCTTTCTCTTGAGTACCCGTAGAAAGGTCTCCCGTCTGAATCATGAAGTTTTCAATCACCCTATGGAAGATCACTGAATCGTATTTTCCTTCTTTGGCCAAACTCAAAAAATTGGCTTTGTGTAATGGAGTGTCGTCATACAATACGGCTGTCATGTCTCCGTAAGGAGTTGAAATTACTACTACTTCATCCATTTCAGTATTACAGGCTGAAAAAAACAGACTGAAAGAGACAAGGAACACTAAGTTTAAAAAAGTCTTTTTCATGGCTAATTATTGATAAACTGGACCGTATTTTTTTACGATTTCTTCTTTTGGTATTTCTTCTATAGAGATATACATACGCACATCTTCAAAAGGTCTGTTGTTTGGGTCTACCCCAACCGTGGTAATTGCATCAATCACTTCTAAGCCTTGAATTACCTGACCAAAAACTGTATATTCCTCATCCAAAGGAGGATAGCCCCCCACTGTAGTATATGCCTCTACTCTTTCTGTTGGCATTTTAATCATGATTCCTGTGGCTTCACTTAATTTATCTGCCAATTCCATTGCCTTAATTCTAAAGGTTTCATCCCCTCCTTCATTAAAAGAATCTTCCAATTCTTTATTCAAAGGGTTGTCTGGATCGCTTCTTCTTAAAGTAGAAATGGCTTGCGACAAAGCCTGCATGTTCATGCCTGTTTCTTGTTCTGTAAACACTCTACCTTGAACAATAAAAAACTGGCTTCCGCTCGATGCTTTTTCTGGGTTTACTTGGTCGGGTTGTCTGGCTGCGGATAATGCTCCTTTTTTATGGAAGAAGCTCTTAACAAACTCTGCAGGAATGGTATAACCCGGGCCACCAGTACCCAAACGAGCACCCGGTTCTGCATTCTTTGAATTTGGGTCACCGCCTTGAATCATAAAACCCGTCATTACTCTATGAAACAAAAGGCTATCGAAAAAGCCTTCATTGGCCAATTTGATAAAGTTCTCTTTATGCTTTGGAGTTTCATCATAAAGAATGGCCTTCATTTCACCCATGTCTGTTTTGATAGTCACCAAATAATCATTGCCTTTTACTTTTTCTTCACCCGAGCCTCCGCAAGAAGCGACAACTGCAATTAGCAAGGCCATTATGGCCAACTGTATATACTTTTTCATTGGTTTGATAATTCGGTTTTTATGGATTTTAATATGCGATCTCCGCCCGAAGATAATACTTCTTCGGCAAGTTTTTCCCCTATTGATTTGGCATCTTTTAGCTTGCCAATGAACACTTTACGAATCATTTCTTTGCCGTCTAGGCTGGTAATTCCGCCAGTCATTTGAAGGCTGTCATCTTTGATTTGAGCCAAACCGAATACCGGAATTGAACAGCCTCCATCCATGGTTTTTAAGAACGATCGCTCAGCCAAAAGGCACACTTCAGTGGGTTCATGGTTCAGTGCTTTTCTAACTAAATCTTTCTTGGCTTTACTCAAACCTTTATGTACTTCAATGGCCACAGAGCCTTGCCCTACTGCAGGCGTAAACTCTGTTAAGCTTAGCTTTTGAACGATTTTATCATCGTAGCCCATTCTGTGTACTCCGGCATAAGCGAGCAATAAAGCATCGCAGGCTCCTTCTTCCATTCGCTTTATTCTGGTTTGAAGATTACCCCGAACTGGAACGGTTTTGATATGAGGATAAAAGTGTTTTAACGTAGCAATTCTTCGGTTTGAAGAAGTACCTACCACGAGGTCTTTATTATTTAAAGAGGTCGTTTTATTGTCACTAATCAGTACATCATTGGCCAATTCTCGCTCTGAAAACGAAATGAGCTCGAAACCATCAGGAAGGGAAGACTGCATGTCTTTGGCGCTATGCACGGCAATGTCAATCGCTCCATTGGCCAATTGCTCTTCTATTTCCTCTGTAAAAACCCCTTTGCTTCCAATCTTCGAAATTGAAACATCTAAAATTTTATCTCCTTTGGTTTCAATGGTGACTATTTCGGTTTTTACTCCAGCCGCTACCAGCTTATCTTCCACAAAATAAGCTTGCCATAGGGCCAACTTGCTACCTCGTGTTCCTATTCTAATTTTCATTTAAGCGTTCAATTTTGCTTTCGCGCCTCTTTTTTTAGGCTGATTGTTCTCAATAAACTCAACGATGGTTCCTGCAATATCTACTCCCGTAGCCTTTTCTATTCCTTCTAAACCTGGCGAAGAATTTACTTCTAATACCAATGGCCCTCTTGATGATGGCAGCATATCAACACCCGCTACGGAAAGCCCCATTGCGTTGGCTGCTTTTACCGCAACCGATCTCTCTTGTCTTGAGAGTTTAATCACCTCGGCCGAACCGCCACGGTGAAGGTTAGAACGGAACTCACCCTCCATTCCTCTTCTGCGCATGGCGCCTACTACTTTGCCATTCACAACGAAAACGCGTATGTCGGTAGCTTTGGCTTCTTTAATAAATTCTTGCACTAAAATTCGCGCTTTTAGGCCATGAAAAGCCTCAATTACAGATTGCGCTGCTTTTCGGGTTTCGGCCAAAACAACGCCCAAACCTTGAGTTCCTTCTAATAATTTAATGATTACGGGTGCTCCGCCCACGTGCTCTATCAAAGATTTTTCTTCTTTAGAATAATTGGTGAAGGCCGTGCGTGGCATTGGCAATCCAGCTCCTGCCAAAATCTGCATCGACCTTAGTTTGTCTCTGGAGCGAACAATGGCCTGAGAATCGGTGGTGCTAAAAACACCCATCATTTCAAACTGACGAACCGTGGCTGTTCCGTAAAAGGTAACTGAGGCTCCTATTCTTGGAATTACCGCATCAATACCTTCCACCTTTTCTCCCATATAATATACTGCTGGGCCAGCATCTTCAATAACAAGGTCGCATTTTAGATGGTCCAATATGACGGCTTCATGCCCCCTGGTTTCAATCGCTTCTACCAACCGCTTTGTACTGTAAAGGGCTGAGTTTCGAGAGAGCACTGCAATCTTCATTTTTTCTTAGTTTTAGATTATTCGGCACTTTCGGCCTTGATACTTTTGGGTGTCATCTTAAGGGAAAGATCCTTTTGACTTACATCCACAATAAAACGATTCGTGAGCAACTTTCGGCCTAAAAGTATAGGGAATTTCATCTTGCTCCTGTCTGATAAAGAGAACTCTGCATTAATGCGCCTCTTCATTAGCACTACTGTTGTTTTGATAATAAAACGTTCTTCAGTTACTCCATTAGAGCTCCGAATTTTCTTCTTCTTAAAATTAGTGGTCGAAAACTTTCTGGCCTTTTTTTCATGAATCTTATTGGCCGATAATTGAAAGGTAAGTGTTGGCACACCTTCCACCTTAGTTAGTTTTACTTTTGAACAGTTAATAGACGAAGTGTAAGCGCCAGTGTCAATTTTGGCGTTTACATCTTTCAATCCAAATTCTGGCAAATTGATGAAATCTTGCCTTCCTATTAGCTGTAATGGTTTCGACATTCTACTTTTTAGAACGTGCAATTTGTGCAATCGCTAGAGATAAATCAAGAAAGAGAATCTTAGGGTTAGCATTCCGCTCTATATGATAGTTGGCCTCTTCGATTTTAGGCACCACTTCTGTTATTTTTTCTGCATTGAATACCTTTCCAAAGTTCGCTACGAAGTCCTTTTCTGTATCTGGAATTCTTTCCAGTTCACTAACTCCGTATTGATGAATCAAGGTATCGCGCATTACTTTGCTTCCGGTATTAAGCAGCCCTTTCTGAAACTCCTTTCCACCACTCTGAAATTCATCGGCCATTTTTACCAAAGCCTGAAAATCATAAGTAAAACACAGACGCATCCACTGTTTAAACTGCACACCCATTGCATCTTGTCCGCCTTGCACCAAGTGCAATGCTTCGCGCATATTTCCTTCGGCCAAATAGGTGATTTCTTGGGCGCGTTCAGTACTCACACCTTCCACCTTACTTACTGTGGAAAGAATATTCTCATCGGTAAAAGAAGGAATTTTCATTAACTGAACCCTAGAACGAATGGTGGTGAGCAACTTATTCTCATCATTCGACACCATCAAGAAAATGGTTTTTTCTGGTGGCTCTTCTAATACTTTCAGAATTCCGTTGGCCGCATTGCTGTTCATTAGTTCAGGCAACCAAATGAGCATTACCTTATACTTTCCTTCAAAAGCCTTGAGCGAAAGGTTGGTGATAATATTTCGGCTTTCCTGACGGGGAATAAGCAATTGCTTATTTTCCCAACCAAAGTGAAAGCTCCAATCGCTTACGTTTCCGTAAGGTGATTTTAGAAGGTATTCCCTCCATTCTTTCAGGAATTTCTCACTGGTTGCGTCTTCCCTTTTAATTTTAGGGGTTGCCGCAGTTGGAAACACAAAGTGAACATCGGGGTGAATGTGTTTTGCCTGTTTTGTGCAAGACGAACACTCTCCGCAGGCATCATTCTCCTGTTTGTTTTCACAGTTTAGATAGGTAGCAAAAGCCAGCGCCATAGGCAAATTTGCCGAGCCTTCAGCGCCTAAAAAGAGCTGTGCATGCGCCACATGATCTACCTTAACGGCCTCAATGAGCTTATTCTTAACTTCGTCTAAACCAGGTATGTCTTGAAAACGCATGTTTATTTTTTATCCCAAGTTCTGTATTGGGTGGTAATTTCAAAAATTCGGTCAATAATCTCTTTTTCGGTATCATCAAAAGTCATCCCTCTGCGCTGCATTACTGCTTCGGCTACTTCATAAAACTTTCTTGGCTGGAAGGTAATTAAACCAGAAGAACCACCCCAAGAGAAAGAAGGAATAAAGTTTTTCGGAAAGCCAGCCCCAAATATATTCGATCCAACACCCACCACTGTACCTGTATTAAACATGGTATTGATACTGCATTTGGCATGGTCGCCCATCATTAACCCACAGAATTGTAAGCCCGTTTGCACAAAACGTTCGCTGGTGTAGTTCCAAAGCTTAACAGGTGCGTAGTTATTTTTTAGGTTGGAAGTGTTGGTATCGGCCCCTAGGTTACACCATTCGCCAATTACTGAATTGCCCAAAAAGCCATCGTGACCCTTGTTACTGAATCCGAAGATAACGGAGTTGCTCACCTCACCACCAACTTTAGAATGAGGGCCTACGGTGCTATCGCCTTTTATTTTTGCCCCCATATTTACATGCGCTCCTTCGCACAGAGCAAAGGCACCACTTATGATCGCTCCTTCGTGCACATGCGCATTCTTACCGATATACACAGGGCCGTTTTCAGCATTAATAATGGCTGCGCGAATTGTAGCACCTTCTTCCAAAAAAACGTTTTCCTTTCCATACACCACCGTATGCGGATCGGTGATGGGCTGAGAAGTTCGGCCTTTAGTGATGAGCGAAAAATCTGCTTCAATCTGTTCTTTGTTGAATTGAAAAATCTCCCAAGGCTGGTTGATCATTCTAAATGCGCCCTCAAAACTTACTTCTTCCGAGCCATTTCCTGAAACTGCTAAAACGGTATCTCCCGACACCATTTTTGTATTTGCGGTTAAGGCTAAAATTGCTTCAGATAATTCTTTTGAAGGACACAACGCGCCATTCACTTTTACGTTTGTTGGCAAGGCCTCAAACTTCTTCCCCAAGTAATCTTGGGTTTCGAAGCCAATATGAAAGCCATATTTCTCCCATTTTTCGCCAATGGTTAAAATTCCTACACGAATGCAGGCCACTGGTCTAGTAAAAGTAAAAGGAAGAAGATTCTCCCTGATTTGGGGCGGATCGAAAAGATTAATGTGCATGTAGCAAAAATATAAAAGGCTTTCGATTAAGTATCAATTCTGTGATTTTATCTCGCACTTAGAAAGAATTTGGAAATTAAATTTAATACTCTACATTTGTAGAATACACTCTAAAGAAGTAGAGCATGAATTTATCGAAAAGTGAAGAACAACTCATGAATTATTTGTGGAAGCTAAAAAAAGCTTTCATGAAAGATTTACTCACCGAGTTTCCAGAACCAAAGCCTGCTACCACTACAGTGGCTACGCTCTTAAAAAGAATGAAAGACAAGGGTTTTGTGGATTACAAACTTTTTGGAAACTCACGAGAATACTATCCACTGGTGCGTAAAAGCGAATATTTTTCGCAGCACCTCAAAGGATTAATTAAGGATTTCTTTAACGATTCAAGCACTCAGTTTGCCTCATTTTTCACCAACGAAACTGATTTGAGCACAGAGGAATTGGAAAACCTTAAAAAAATGATTGACGAACAGATAAAGAAGAAACAATGATTGCTGGCTTATTCGAAATCTTCTTATGCTTATTGGTGCTCTTTGGCATTTATAAGCTGGTTTTAGAACAAACTGCGCTTCATCGAGTAAAAAGGTTTTACCTCCTCTTCGCTTTGATTTTCTCATTGACCACCCCTTGGTTGAACCTAGAAATCAGTTCGGATAAAATCATGATTCCAACCGGAGAAATGATTTCAGAAACGCTTTACGAAGTAGTAGCCAATGAGCAGGCGATAACTCCAGAAGCAATAAGCCCATCGGAGTATACAGAAGTAAAACCTAAAACGAGTATCAACTATGCGGCTTGGACAATTAGTGGACTTTATTTGGTAATCGCCTTTGTTCTGCTAATTCGTTTCGGAAGGAACATTTACCAGCTATTTTCTAAGGCTAGAAAGAACACTCGAATTCCTTACAAGTCGGCTGAAGTGGTGCTTCTTGGCCAACCTACCATTCCTCATAACTTCTTGAAATTTATTTTCATGCACAATGAAGACTATAAAAAGGAAGCTTTGAGGGAACAACTTTTGGCACACGAGCTTGGTCATGCTCTGCAACGACATTCATTAGACATTCTATTGGTAGAGTTGCTTCAAGTGCTTTTCTGGTTCAATCCAATGTATTATTTCTATGCCAAAGCCATTCGGCTGAACCATGAATATTTAGCAGATGCGATGGTGCTTGGCAAGTTTAATGACATCGCCAACTATCAGCGCTTGTTGCTCAAGTTTGCCAACCGCAACCAAAGTAATGAGATGAGCTTGGCCTGTCTTTCAAATTATTCATTAACTAAAAAAAGGTTCAAAATGATGACACAACAAACCACTAAAATGGCTGCACTGGTTCGTGCGGCTATTTTGCTACCGCTTTTGGCGGTAACCACACTTTGCTTCAGTTTAAAAACTAAGGCCGAAGCCATAATTGGCAACAATGCAAACACGCTTATTTCCACTATAGAAAATTCCATTTTTCAAGAGAACAAACCAGAGTTGCATCCATTAGGAGATTATAAATACCTACGCACTACCTCCACCTATGGTATGCGTAAAGACCCTGTAACCAAAGAAGACAAAATGCACAAAGGGGTTGACTTTTCAGCAAAAACAGGAACGCCAGTAATCGCTACCGCCTCTGGAACAGTAGAAAAGGTAGAATCTCTGAAAGGTGGTTATGGCAACTACATTCAAATTAAGCATGACGATCAGTACCAAACCCTGTATGCACAGCTCAGCGAAATGAACGTTCAGGTAGGTGATAAAGTAGAAAAAGGACAGTTAATAGGAAAAGTTGGCAACACAGGCCACAGTACAGGCCCGCACCTTCATTATGAGGTAATCAAAGCTGGCGAAAAGGTTGACCCGAAAGATTATTATAAAGCGACTCCTGATACACCAACTCGACCAGCCATCTTGATCTTAGAACAAAAATCAAGAGACCCAAAAAATGTAGCAGTCTATGCTGTAAAGGAGGAGCATTATGATGTAAACTTGGGCGCTGGGTTTGAATACGAAAAAATTATCTATGATGATAATAAAGCCATATTCTTAAGAAAGAATGAGGAACCTATTATTAAAGACATGGCTAACCTATCTGTTGAGCAAAAACAGGCATTAAAATCTCTCACTTTACCACCACGTCCATATTTAGGGAAACTTCAGCCGACACAAGAAATTGTAGAAAATTGGAGTGACCCTACTATTTACGGAATTTGGATCGATGACAAAAAAGTAGACAATTCTGTAATGAGCAATTACAAAGCCTCAGATTTTTCGCACTACTTTAAAAGCTTTTTATACCCAAATGCCAAGAAAGGAAAAATCTATAGCTACCAGCTTAACCTGACCACCAACGAGAAATACGAAAAAGATAAAATAAGAGCAACTGAGCAAAAAGCAGAATGGGAGAAAACAACCAAAGCATTTCTCGCCAAACTAGATTTTTAGAAAACCTATATAAACTCAAATGCACAACATAAAGCCCCACTTGGGGCTTTTTCGTATGTAAATCTTGAAATTGCGTGAATTATTAGGGAAGTTTTAAATCCTTCTGGTTTCAGGAACGGAAACAAAACATTTTGAGGAGAATCCATCCCGATGGAGTAGATCAAAAGGTGAAAATTCACTACCAGTTTTAATTGTATACACACTGCTTTTCATGATGACTCCGAGACTTCGGAGAAAGGAACAAAAGAGGTATCAATAGGTATCTACTTTATTTGGAATAATTCTAAATAAAACCGAACTTCGCCAGCGAGTTTTGGGTTAACCCTTCAAAAGTTCAGCGAAATGCAAGAGGTAATTGTCGGTATAGTTTTTTTAGTAGCGCTAATCTTTATCGGGAGGCACTTTTATCATCAATACAAATCGGAAAGCGGTTGCCCGAAAGGCTGTGGCTCTTGTGATATTTCTAAAGAGGTGAAAAAGATGGACTTTAAAATGCCTGAGCATTTAAAGAATTAAGCCCAAACCCTTGTTCCCTCAGAACAATTCTTACACATTTCTATCTCGCTACGTGATTTAATCAGCAACTGACGGAAATTCTGATAAGCCCCCCCTTTCCAAACTTGCTGAAAACTTTCAGCCTGCATGCTGCCCAATTGGTAATGCGCATCCTTATCGAAACAGCAAGGCACTACCTTTCCATCCCAAGTAATTACGCATGAATGCCACATTTTCCAACAATGGTTGAGTAATCGGTTTTTGATTTCCCATTTTCCATTCGCTTTTTGGCGGTAACGTGCATACTTCTCGATAGTGGGAATAAGCTCTGAACCGTTTTCGTAATCATAAATCTGTGCGGTTTTAAAAGCCACTTCGTCCACACCCAATTCTTTGGCCAGCTTTTGTACATCATCTAACTGATGTTGGTTTGGCTTGACCACCAAATATTGAAAAATGACATGCGGGGTTTTACTCTTCAACTCCTTCTTCCAGCGAATAATGTTCTTTGTGCCTTCAATTACCTTTTCTAGTTTTCCGCCAACGCGGTATTGCTCATAAGTTTCTTGCGTGGTGCCATCAATGGAAATAATAAGTCGATCTAAACCAGACTCAACTGTGGCTTTCGCATTTTTATCGTGGAGGTAATGTGCGTTGGTCGAAGTGGCCGTATAGATTTTCTTTCGCGAAGCATATTTTACATGGTTTAAAAAACTGGCGTTTAAATAGGGCTCGCCCTGAAAGTAGAAAATAAGATAAGTGAGCCTTGGCGCTAGTTCATCAATGGTTTTCTGAAAAATTTCGTCAGTGAGCATTCCCGTATCTCGTGAAAAACTGCGCATTCCACTAGGGCATTCGGGGCAACGTAAATTGCAGGAGGTGGTAGGCTCTAAGCTAATGCTGGTAGGCATTCCCGAATGAATTGCCTTTTTGGTGATTTTAGAAAGCCAATAGCTACCCACCAATTGAAACATATTCCATACCCGAAGAGGCGTCAGTTTTGACGCATAATTAAGTCCATCGGTGAAATTTCTGTTCATTGCGTCAAATTAGGTTGGCAAAGTTCACTTTCAAAACCGATATGGGTTTTTAATCAAATAAGTCTCTTTATCTTCGTACAACTCAATGCTATTACGAATGAAGCGGTTTGTACTTTTTTTCAGTTTACTCCTTTTTGTTTTCAGCGCGAAGGCACAGTTTCCAGGACTTTCTGGCCAAGCTGAAATTAGTATTATTACCATTGGGCCAGGTGAAAATTTATATGACAGCTTTGGGCATGGCGCAATTAGAGTTCAAGACCCTTATTTGAGTATTGACAGGGTTTATAATTATGGAACATTTGATTCTTTTGAAGATGGTTTCTACTTGAAATTTGCACAGGGAAAACTCAATTATAAACTTTCAATTCAGGACTTCAATCGTTTTCTAGGGAACTACCAAGCCCAAAACCGTTGGATAACCGAACAGGTTTTAAGTCTGACTCAAGCTGAAAAACAAGAAATTTTCGAATTCTTAGAAAACAATGCCATTCCCGAAAACAGTTATTATTTATACGATTTCTTCTACGATAACTGTGCTACCAAATTACGCGATGTAGTGGGTGATGTGTTAGGCAACAAGCTTACATTTAATAACAGCCACCTTACAGAAGAAAAAACCTTTCGAGACCTAATTCAAGAAAACACCTTCAACTTTCCTTGGTGGGATTTTGGAATTGACCTTGCCTTAGGAGCAGTAATTGATGTAAACGCCACAGCAGAAGAGCATATGTTTTTGCCCGATTACGTTATGCAGGCTTATGCCAATGCAACCATAACAAGGGGTGATGAAACTGTTCCAGCAGTAAAAGCTAAGAACCAACTGTTTGAATCTGATTACTATGAAACACCAAGGGAATCGATTACTCCTTGGATGATATTTTCAATCCTATTGCTCGTTGTCGTAGTATTCACTTACAAAGACACGCTCCAAAACACAAGGGCCAGATATTTAGATTTCACCATTCTATTTATAACAGGTTTAATAGGGCTAGTAGTAGCATTACTTTGGTTTGCTACCGACCATACCGCTACGGCCAAAAACCTAAACTTGCTTTGGGCTTTTGCTCCTAACCTTGTTGTGGCCTTCTATGTAGCGAAGAAAAGAGCTCCGGTATGGACTAGAGGCTATGTCCGCTTTCTGTTTATTCTTTTAATTGGAATGACCTTTATATGGGTTTTTCAACTACAAGTATTTTCCATTGCCTTACTCCCAGTCATGCTACTCTTGGCTGTACGGTATGCCTTTTTATGGGTAAAGGGTTTGGCATAGCCTACACTAATCATCTCATTTTCAAACATCTTGTTGTGGAGACATCTCTACAAGCTGGGTCTTAACGTCTCATTAAATTGAATAAAAACCTGATTTTTTGCTAAAAATTGGCTTGGCACAGTTTTGCTACTAGTGGGAGTGAAATCAATTAATCACTAAAACCCCACAGATATGTTACGTTGGACAATCACATTCTTAGTTATAGCAATTATTGCAGGTATTTTAGGTTTTGGAGGCATTGCCGCTGGTGCTGCTTCTTTGGCTAAAATTGTATTCTTCATTTTCGTGGTACTGCTTGTTGTCTCTCTCTTAAGAGGAGTCACCAGTGGACGATAGGCACTACTCTTTATATAGATTAGATAGAACGGTTTCTGAAAATTCAGAAACCGTTCTTGAATTAACATCCCGAATTCTTCTCCACTTTTTAACTTATTATTATGAAACCACAGGAAAACGAAATTCTTCTTATTTATAATGGTCGAAAGTCACATGACACAAAAGTACTAGGCTATGCGAGTGCTGTTCAGAAATATACCGTGAACGACAGAAACATAGATAAAAACCCATTGACCGAAACACAGCTGAACCAAGTAGCAAACGATATGGGGTTGCAGATTCTTGATTTAATAGATAAGAAATCAGACGCTTATTTAAATGAGATTAAGGATCAACGCTTTTCAAACGAAGAAATGATGAAGATCGTAAAGCAACACCCAGAAATACTGAAAACGCCAATTGCAATGCTGAATAACACTGTCTTTTTTGTGCATTCTGCTTATGACTTTGTGAACAAAGGAATTGAGATTGAAGGTATAAAAAGCAAAAGCGGAAATATATATGAATCACCCAAACGTGATTAATTCTTTCTCTTTGAACCAAATTCATTTTGATCATCTCATGCAATGAAAGATCGTTTTATTTCTTCTTTTCAAGAGTTTTGGGAAACCATTTTAGATAAAAGCCCTTCAATTGTTTTAGGCCTAGTCCTTTTATTCATTATGTGGGGCTTGGCTGTGCTCATTTCTCGATTAGTCAAGAAGAGAATCATGGTGCGCATTAATGATCAACTGCTTTCCAATTTTATTGGAAGGCTCATTTTTTTGATTTTCCTGATTATCGGGGTAGTCATGTTTTTAAATCAAATTGGCTTAGGCCAAGCAGCTGGTGGCTTACTGGCAGGCGCAGGTGTTTCTGCATTGATTATCGGCCTGGCATTTAAAGATATAGGAGAGAATTTTTTGGCCGGCTTCTTTTTAGCCTTCAGTCGCCCTTTTAGCATTGGCGATGTAATTCAAGTAACAGATATTACCGGCAAAGCCAGGGCGCTGAACTTCAGAAATACGCATGTTCGCACTTTCGATGGACGAGACGTATTTATTCCAAACTCAATGCTTATCAAGAGTCCTTTAACCAACTTTACCCGCGATGGCTTAATGCGTTATGACTTTGTAATTGGGCTTGATTATGGAGATAATATTGCCGAAGCCATTAGAGTTATTATTGATGAATTAGGCAATATGGCAAATATCACCAAAGCTGAAGGGGTTGAGCCCTTTGTAATTATCAATGATTTTGGAACAAGCACCATCAACTTAAAAACCTACTTTTGGATTAACACTTATGATTTTACAGGCTCATCTTTACAGCTCAAAAGCGTGGTAATGCATCAGGTATTATTGCGGTTATCCGAAGCTGGCTTCAACATGCCTGCCGACATTATTGAACTTAAAATTTACCAAGAAGGTCAGCCTATTCCTGTTTCGGTTCGGAATGACGCGAGCATTAAACCAAAATCTAACCCTGAAATAGTCTAGTTCAACCTGTCTCTTTTCGATTCATTTGTTAAAACTAAATTCAGCAGGTTTTCACATTGAATAAGAACCGAATACTTAAATTGGGGAAATGAACCTCTTTCCTGAAGAAATAGACGAAACCAAAAACTGGCTACCCAAAGAAGGTACGGTTAACTATTATGGAAAATTAGTTTCCGAAGAAGACGCCAACTTCTATTTCCGAAAACTCTACGATACAATCGAATGGCGAAACGATGAAGCCGTTATTTTTGGTAAGCATTACATTACCAAACGCAAAGTAGCTTGGTATGCCGACCAACCCTACGAATACAGTTACTCAAACGTGACAAAAAAAGCCTTGCTTTGGACGCCTGAACTTCTAAGCTTAAAAGCTTTAGTAGAAGGAAAAACGGGTGAAAAATTCAACTCTTGTTTGCTCAATTTATACCACACAGGCGAAGAAGGAATGGCTTGGCACAGCGATGGTGAAAAGGATTTGAAGAAAAATGGAGCTATTGCCTCGGTAAGTTTTGGGGCGGAAAGAAAATTCGCTTTTAAGCACAAAGAAACCAAAGAGAAGGTTGATATTTTCTTAGAACACGGCA
Source organism: Roseivirga ehrenbergii (assembly GCF_001593005.1). Classification (GTDB taxonomy): domain Bacteria; phylum Bacteroidota; class Bacteroidia; order Cytophagales; family Cyclobacteriaceae; genus Roseivirga; species Roseivirga ehrenbergii. The sequence goes on along the minus strand of NZ_LQZQ01000009.1, from coordinate 71,444 downwards.
GTCTCTTAGTGATGAAAGATGCTACCCAAACTCATTGGCTTCATCGCTTACCTCCCACCAAAAAAGCAAATGCCCCAAGGGTGAATCTGACTTTTAGAACGATAGTGAGGTAAGCTGAATTTGAGAGTGATACTCAGGGTCTGACCGTACCTATTTATGAGCCAAGGGCAAATCCAAAAAAATTTCTTCCTTCCCAAAACCTACTGACATAGGGTTGTCATAAGTGCCCTTTAAGTTTATTCCATAATCTTAAATCGCACGATATGAAAAACGAAACATTAGCACCAGTAGTCATTAGCTCAAACGACTTATTAACCCAATGGCAAGGTCACCGAAGCCTTACCCGAAGAGTAATTGAGGCTTTTCCAGAAGACAAACTTTTTAGTTATTCAGTAGGCGGAATGCGTCCGTTTTCTGAATTGGCCCTTGAAATGATTCACATGGCTGTGCCCAGCGTAGCAGGAATCATTACTGGAGAATGGAAAACTTTTGGCGAATCAGAGGCTGAAGAAAAACCCACAACTAAAGCAGGGCTTCTCAAACTTTGGGACGAGTCAACAGAAAAATTGAATGAGTTATTTCCTCAAATCAAACTTGAGCGTTTTCAAGAAATAGAAAAAGCTTTTGGTCAATATGAAGGCACTAATCATTCTTTAATTTTTTATTGCATTGATAACGAAATCCACCACAGAGGCCAAGGTTATGTATACCTGCGCTCTTTGGGTATAGAACCTCCTTTTTTCTGGGAAAGACAGTAATTGGCTATTAATTATGGAGCTGTTGAATTGAGCAGCTCCTCAATTACTTCTCTTATTAAATCGCCTTCAAAGCCCTTCATTACCAAATGTTGTGTCAGTTTGCCACGCACAGTGTATTGGTTTTCGGCTTTAATGGTCGGTAATTTTTTCTCTGCATGGCGTTTTAGGGTAGCATAATAATCATCGGGGTCAATTTCTTGAAATCCTTTCTTTATACAGTAATCAGAAATACGATGCTGCTTCAGACCCTGCAAAATTTTCCGTTTCCCCCAACCCTTAATTCTAAACTTTCCACCCACATAAGCCTTAGCAAAACGCTCTTCATTAATGAAATTATCGGTAATTAAGTCCGACAAAATTTCCTCAACCTCGTCATGATGAAGGCCATAGCCATACAGCTTATCGCGCACCTCTTGCTGCGAACGCTCCTGATAAGCGCAAAAATCGGCAGCTTTAAGTTTGGCCACTTTGGGGTCTAGTCGCTTTGGTTTACGTTCTTCGTATTGAAAAGCCATCGAACTAAGTTAGAATGAATTATCTTTGGGCAAAACACAACAAACCGATAATGAGAAAAAAGATTGTTGCAGGAAACTGGAAAATGAATAAAAACTTCAGCGAAGGCCTTACACTGGCCTCTGAAGTGGTAAACATTGTGAACGATGAACTGAATGATGATGTAACCGTAATCATGTGTTCTCCTTTTATTCACCTGGCCCAAGTAGCAAAAAATGCCCAAGAAAGCGACAAGGTATTTGTAGGTGCGCAAAACATGAGCGAACACGCTTCAGGTGCTTATACAGGAGATATTTCTGCCGAAATGATTAAGTCTGTAGGTGCAGAATACGTTATTCTTGGTCATAGCGAAAGAAGAGAATACCACAACGAAACAAACGAGCAACTTGCCAAGCGAGTAGATTTAGCTTTAGAAATAGGCTTAAACCCAATTTTCTGTTGTGGCGAATCGCTTGAAATCAGAGAATCTGGCAAAGAAGTGAGCTACGTGTGCAACCAACTTACAGAAAGCCTTTTCCACCTCACAGAAGATGAAATTCAGAAAATTGTAATTGCCTACGAACCAATTTGGGCAATTGGAACAGGAAAAACTGCTTCATCGCAACAAGCACAAGACATGCACAAATCTATACGTGATTTCTTGGCAGGTCAGTTTGGGCAAGAAGTGGCCGATAAAATTTCCATTCTATACGGAGGAAGCGCCAAGCCAGATAATGCAAAAGAACTTTTTGCTCAGCCCGATGTGGATGGCGGCCTGATTGGCGGGGCATCTTTAAAAGCCAGAGACTTTGTAGAAATTGCTAAGTCATTTTAATTGAAACCAATGAATTACATAGAAATCAAAGTCCATTGCGACCCGCCTTTTGGCGAAATATTAATTGCCGAAATGGGCGAATTGGACTTTGATACCTTCGTTGAAACCGAGGTGGGTTTTGACGCATATATTTCGGAAGACGTTTTTAGTCACCCCGCTTTGCAGCAACTTTTCAATAATTACCGTAAGCAAACCCGTATTTGGTATGAATTGAAAAAAATTGAAAAGCAAAATTGGAACGAAGAGTGGGAAAAGAACTATGATCCGATTGAAGTAGGTACAGATATTTTCGTACGTGCTACTTTTCATGAGTCGAAGCCTGGCTTTAAACATGAAATTATCATCCACCCGCAAATGTCGTTCGGAACAGGACATCATGAAACCACCCATCAAATGCTAGCGCTCGAAATGACGCTAGACCATCAGGGCAAGACGGTTTTAGATGTAGGCGCTGGAACAGGGATTTTGGCCATTATGGCTTCGAAACTTGGTGCCTCAGAAGTATCCGCCACCGACATTGACGATTGGTGCATTGACAACGCTAAGGAGAATTTTGCATTGAATGGTATTGTACCGAAAGATGTATTATTGGGCACCATTGATGAGTTAAGTTTTGATGAACCTTTCGATATTCTTTACGCCAACATCAATAAAAATGTGCTTTTGGCTGAAATGGAATATTATGCAAAGCTCACAAAACCAGGAGGGCATTTATTCTTGAGTGGCTTTTACACTTATGATGAGGCCGATATTCTGGAGTGTACCGCAGCAAACGGTTTTGAAAAATTGAATTCCACAGAAAGGAAAAACTGGGCGGCCATACTTTTAAAGAAACTGTAGTTTCTAAGTATTATTTCCGTCTTTTTATCGTTATTAAAGGTCAGTTGAGGGGTCATATGCAATTTCTGGTCAAAAGGATTATATATAGTTTATTGATACTGTTGTTGTTTCTGCCAAGCACTTTTGCGCAAGAAGCAACTCAAACGGATTCTATTGTTTATACCCCAGATATTGCCCGAATTTTAACCACGCCCAATCCCGCAAGTTTTGGGGTAGATTACAAACCTTTTATAGAAGCTTGGCAAGGGAATATCTTTACCCAAACCCAAAAAAACCAATTAGGCCAGGCCCTATTGAACATGGAAAAAAAGGGTTTTAGGCCCCGCTTCGATTTCAAAGCAATCTTTAACATATTGATTCTGGCGAAAGAAAAACGAGACTTCAGCCAAACTCAACTAGACGATTTAGTGAAGGCTTGCTTGAAAGTTTCGGAAAACTACGATAAGAAAATCATTGACCAGTTTCACCAATATGCTGCATTCTTTTTGGGCGATATGGCGCTTTTTAAAGACCGTAGTTATGGCATTTATGTAGAGAATGCAGATTATGCATTGAAATTCAACGGAAGTGAAGACATTTCTGAAGAAGAGCCATTCGTAGCCGAGGCTCAAAAAGGTCCCGATGCCATTGAGCTTTTACTCATGAAGCAGCAGGGCTTAATTTCTAGTGAAGAAGATATTATCACCAACGAGCCACAGGTAGAAGCCCCTTTACCTTCCATGCCCACCCAAATGGGGCCAGTAATTGAGTTTAAAAAACTAGACCTGGCTTTTGTAAATCGTTTAGACACCATTTATCTCAGGAACACGCAGGGAAATTTCTCTTTCGAAACACTTGAATTCACTGGCCAAGATGGAGCCATTGACTGGACGAACGTAGGGCTACCAGCAGAAACGACTTATGCCAAGTTGCGCAATTACTTTTTCTCAGTTACCCAAACTGACATAAAGTTTGACGAGGCCTATTTTCATTACGAAGGCAAATTAGATCAACCCGTAGTGGGCGCTGTGGAAATTACCCTTGCACCACAAAGAAGCACAGTAGATTCCTACCCTAAGTTTATATCTGATTTTGCTGACGCACCCATAAACGATTTAGGCACCAGCGACCTGACCTATCGAGGTGGGGTGAGTTATGAAGGAAGAGACTTTTACAGTAAATCTGCTTTCAACGAACTTTCAAGGGTAGAAGGTTTTCTGAACGGTGAATTAAAATTTAGGGCAGAGGCCCCCAACTTTGTTTTCAATAAAAAGGATTCAATGGTGAGCTCCACCGTAGCGAAAGTGACGATTTACCATGGCACCGACTCCATCTACAACCCAAATGTAGAAATGGTATACAACTATGGAAATTACTACCTAAACCTTGAACCTAATACCGGTGATTTTGGAAGCACTCCTTTTAGCTCTTCCTATTATGGTGTGGACCTTACAGGTGACAGACTGATGTGGGACTTAAAATCTGATTCCTTACACCTTACCATTGGTTCAGCCCGAAGTGAAGTTCCATTGATTGTGGAATCGAAGAACTTCTTCAGTTCATCAAGGTTTTACAGCCTTTCGCAATTGTATGATTTTAACCCCCTAATTCTTTCGGTACGACAGGCTCAAAAATATGACCCTAAAAATGAATTCTACATTTCTGAACTGTCAGAAGATCGAAAAATTAGCCTCGGAATTTTAAAAAGAAGCATGATCGACTTAATGTCGAAAGGATTGGTGCTCTACAACGAATACACCGGCAAGGTGACTATTACCCCAAAAGGGCTTCATTATTACGATTCTGGCCGAGATGAATCTGATTTTGACGACCTAGTAATTCCTTCGGTAATTAGTTCTTCACCCAATGCCACTATCAATTTAGTAAATGATACCCTGACGGTTAGAGGAGTGGAAAAGTTCTATGTGAGCGATTCGCTCGATGTAATGATTACGCCCACCAACGGAGTGGTTAAAATTTCGAATAACAGAACCATAGAATTTGATGGCGCACTTGAGGCCGGAAACTTCCAGTTCAATGGCCAGAAATTCAAATTCGACTATAACAACTTTTTAGTAGAGTTACCTCAAATTGATTCGATTAAACTACAAGTAGAATTAGAAGAAGGCAGAAAAGAAGCCCTGAACAACCAGTTGGTAAATACCTCAGGAGTTTTGAATATTAACGACCCAAATAACAAGTCGGCAAGAATTTCGAAACCAGAATATCCCATTTTTACTTCCAATGAAAGCGCCAGTGTAATGTTTGATAAAAATGGTGTATTAGGCGGAGCTTATGACAGCACGGTTTACTTCGATGTACCACCTTTTCAACTTGATAGTGCCTCTAAGGCAGACCCTTCGGCTTATGCTTTTGAAGGAACTTTCTATTCCAATGGAATTTTCCCTGAATTTAAAGAAAACCTTAGGGCTATGCCCGATAAATCGTTTGGTTTTATTCACTCCATTCCAGATTCTGGTTATAGCCTTTATGGCACTACAGGTAAGCTTTATGGTGAAATAAAAATGGATCAATCAGGCCTTCAATCACCGGGGGCAATAGATTTTCTTACAGGTAATTTCAATACCGAATCGGTGACTTTCTATCTAGATTCCATGTATTCGAAAAAGGGAATTGAGGGCCAAATTTTGCCAGGCACATTAGATGGCGTTTCCTATCCTGCGGTAAAACTAGCCCGATATGAAGTAAACTGGCTGGCCAAAAAGGATAGCATGAATCTAAGAAATTTGGAAGCTCCATTTAAAATGTATGACAGCCTTGGTGCATTCAGCGGTATGCTTACGCTATCCACAAAGGGGCTCTACGGTACCGGAGAAATGAAAATGCAAGGGTCTAAAACTAATTCAGAGAATTACACTTTAGAAGAAACCTCATTTGAATCTAGAAATTCAGACTTTGAGCTGGATTCAGGAAATCCTCAAAAACCAATATTGAGTTCTGCCGATGTACGTGTGAATTATGATCTAGCCAATAACAGGGCTATCATTCAGCCCGAAGTACAAGGTAACGCAGCATTAGCTTTCCCTTTTGCACAGTACAAAACCTCTATTCCAACAGCCGAATGGGACATCGCGAATAATATGATTACCATGACCAAACCAGACACTGTTGCGTTGGAAAAGTCCTTTTTCTATTCAACTAAAAAGAGTATGGATTCACTGGTGTTTATGGGAACAAACGCCAATTACGATATAGAAAAACAAGAGTTAAAAGTGGAAGGCATTCCCTACATTGTTGTGGCAGATGCGCTGATTACTCCAGAAAATAATGAAGTGCTGATTCTTGAAAACTCAGAGCTGGGGGTATTGGAAAATGCAGTAATTGTTTTCGATACGGCCAATACAAACCACCGATTATACGATGCCAAAATAGAAATCATTTCGCGTAGTCGCTTTAGGGGTGAGGGCACCTACGAGCTCGTGACCGTGCAAGACACTTTCGCCATTAAGTTTGACAAATTTGGATTTGAAGAAGACCCCGTACGTGGCCTTTACACAAAATCAAGTGGCCAAATAAAAGCAGATGCGGGTGTAATTGTATCTCCAGGATTTACTTTCAAAGGCACCGTATTTATGTATGCCTTTAGAAAGGCGTTAGAATTAAAGGGTTCGGTAAAACTCAACCTTCAGAAACTAAAAGAGAAAAACGTTTGGATTGAATATGAATCGAATGATGACATTGCCGAAGTAGTTTTCAATTTTGATGAGGCCAGAACCGAATTTGGAGAGCCACTTACAGCTGGACTACACTTTAATAATGGAGACATATATCTTTCCTTTATCACTGAAAAACGCGACCCAAGCGATGACGATTTCTTTATTCCTAAAGGCGGAAACTTGTTTTACGATCAAAGTACTGGTTCGTACAATATTGCAAACCCTAACAAACTAGACGACCCTGCTAATTTTTACAAAGGCAACATGTTTTCTTATAATGAAGAAACTCAAGATGTTTCTTTTGAAGGAAAGCTAAACTTTGTCAGTCCGTTAAGCAAAGGATTGACTGTTCAGGGAGCAGGTAAAGGTTCTGGAAATTTAGATTCGGCCGATTTTAAAATCAACGCCATGCTGGTAATGGATTTCGGTTTGCCTGTAAACAGTGTTCCGCTTATGGCTCAAAACTTAAAAGACATGGGCGAAAAACTGGGAATTAAAAGAGCGCATGACGACCGGTCTGATTTGATTTACAAAGCAGCAGAGTTTATTGGTGATGAGGCCGTCAAGAAATGGGATAAATCTTATCAGTCGGTACCAATCCCTCTGGTAAATGCTTCTATCAAAGGCGAATTGGCTAAGAATTTAGTCATTTCTAATGTAGACCTTAGGTGGTCAAAACAATTAAAGACTTTCTATAGCGAAGGCAAAATTAGTGTCAGCAATATCAATAACACCGACATCAATATGGAGCTGGATGGTTTTGTAGAAATCAAGAAAACCCCTGAAGGGGACATTGTAAATGTTTTGATTCAAATGACCGATGGCACATGGTACTATTTCACCTATGATGGCTTCAGCTTAGGCACTTTTTCATCTAACGAAGCCTTCAATGCCTCTATCGCCAATCCGTTAGATGCCAAGGGAAAATCATCTAAACCCAAAGTGGGCGAATTCAATGTTTTCGCTTATTCTTTGGAGGAAGTTATCGCTTGGTCGAAAAACTACAGAAAGCTGTTTTACGGTATAGACGAGCCCTATAAATTAGTGATGTCGGCCGATTCAAATCAATCACTCAAAAAGAAAGAAGTGGTTGAAGGCGATGGATTTTAGGACTTCCCAAAACCCATCATCTCCATGGGCGTTTCATTACAAATCAATTATCTTCGAGTCATAAATTAAAAGACATGGCAAACATCAACGATTACATAGAAAACAATAAAGACCGTTTCTTAAACGAACTTCTCGATTTACTCAGAATTCCCTCGGTTAGTGCCGATAGTAAGTTCAAAGGAGACGTACTAAAAGCAGCTGAATTCGTACACGGAAAATTACTAGAAGCCGGTGCCGATGTAGCAGAAATTTGCCCAACTGGAGGCCACCCGATTGTTTACGGAGAAAAAATTATTGACGCCAAATTACCTACCGTTTTGGTTTACGGTCATTACGATGTTCAACCAGCCGACCCTTACGAGCTTTGGGATTCACCTCCCTTCGAACCCATAATAAAAACCACAGAAATCCATCCAGAAGGAGCCATTTTTGCTCGCGGTGCTTGTGACGACAAAGGTCAAGTTTACATGCATATCAAGGCGTTTGAGGCCATGATGAAAACTGATAACCTTGCTTGTAACGTAAAATTCTTAATAGAAGGAGAAGAAGAAGTTGGTTCTGACCATTTAGGGATTTTCCTTGAAGAGAATAAAGAGAAGTTGGCTGCCGATATTGTATTAGTATCCGACACTGGAATCATTGCCAACGATGTACCTTCCATTACTGTGGGACTAAGAGGTTTAAGCTATGTACAAGTAGAAGTAACTGGCCCAAATAGAGATTTGCACTCAGGTTTATACGGTGGGGCAGTGCCAAACCCAATCAACGTATTGGCCGAAATGATTGCTTCGTTAAAAGACGAAAACAAGAAAATTAACATCCCAGGCTTCTATGCGGATGTAATTGAGCTTTCTGCTGATGAAAGGGCAGCCATGGCTCTTGCTCCTTTTGATGAAGAAGAATACAAAAAATCAATCGGCCTAAGCGCTACCGAAGGCGAAGCAGGTTATACCTCTATGGAGCGTTCTTCTATTAGACCAACTTTAGACGTGAACGGAATTTGGGGCGGTTATATTGGCGAAGGTGCTAAAACTGTAATTGCCTCTAAAGCCTATGCAAAAATTTCAATGCGCTTAGTACCGAATCAGGATCCTGATAAAATCACAAAGCTTTTCCAAGATCACTTCACATCAATTGCCCCTCCATCCGTAAAGGTAAAAGTTATTCCACACCACGGAGGAAAGCCTGCGGTTACTCCAACAGATTCTCCAGCTTATATTGCTGCGGCAAAAGCCATGGAAACTACTTTTGGAAAAGCGCCAGTACCATTCAGAGGTGGAGGAAGTATTCCTATTGTGGCACTTTTTGAACAAACCCTGGGTTTAAAAACCGTATTAATGGGTTTTGGCCTTGATTCAGATGCCATTCATTCTCCAAACGAACATTATGGTGTTTTCAATTACTTTAAAGGAATTGAAACCATTCCATTGTTCTTCAAAAATTTTGCTGAACTGAACGACTAAAGTACATTTACAGTGGGCCTTAAAATTTTAAGGCCCACTTTTTACAAACTCTGGTTACATATGAGAAAGTATCTGCTGTCACTTATTCTGGTTGGTTTTACCTTAAGCTCGTTTGCTCAATTCAAGCAAACCACCAATTGGACCTTCGATGCTTCAGAAAAAGAAGTAAAAGTTGGGGATGAAATCGAGTTGATCTTCAATGTAAGTGTGATTAAAGACTGGTACATCTATTCTTCAAACCAGAAAGAAGATGTGATGGCTATACCCGCCACCGCAGAACTAAATGCCGACCCTTCTTTCGAAGTGATTGGAAAGCTATATGGCGTTAATCCAAAACATAAGTTTGACCAAATTTGGGGCGATACGGTAGAGTATTTTGGTGCGAAGGGAGAGTTTAGGCAAAAAATAAAAGTACTGAGCAATAACCTTAAGATTTCAGGCACACTTGATTTTCAAACTTGTACCGATGTTACTGGGCAGTGTGTTCCGGGGGAGCAAGACTTTGTAATTGATTTTATAAAAGTAACTGGAGGAGAAAAAGAACCAACTGAAACGCCAACTCAAGCTGCACCGCAGAATTTATTAAGCCAAGGGCCTGGAGTAAGAACAGTAACCTCGTGGAAACTTAGCAAAGAAGGAACTGCAGAAGTAGGCAGTGAAATTGATCTGGTTTTCAATGTAACTGTCGATGCCAACTGGTACATCTATTCTAGTGATTTAGCACCTGATGCTTCTCCTATTCCTGCCACCGTAGTTTTTGAAGAAACAGATGGTTTTGAGGTAATTGGTGGTTTGATTCCTACCAATCCAAAAAAGAAATTCGATAATTTTTTCAATGAAGAAGTAACCTATTTTTCTGGAAAAGGTGAGTTTAAGCAGAGAATAAAAATATTGAAACCCGACTTTCAAATTAAGGGCGAGCTCGATTTTCAAACTTGCTCCGATGTTGAAGGCCTCTGTATTAACGGAAGTGAGGATTTTGATGTAGCCCTGTCAGCCCTAGAAGATGGAGCGAAGAAGATTACCACAACGGCAGGAGTAGCCACTGGTACAAACAGCAAATCCAGTCAAAGCAGCTTTGAAGACTTGCTAAAACCCGAAGATGATGGCTCCTTATGGGGCTTTTTTATTACCGCTTTTCTTTTCGGGTTAGCGGCATTATTAACGCCATGCGTTTTCCCCATGATTCCGATGACAGTGGCTTTCTTTACAAACAGCAGCCAATCGAGGGCGCAAGCAATTACTAAGGCGAGTATATACGGAATTTCAATTATTGTTATCTATATATTAATCGGTCTGCTTTTCACAAGTTTATTCGGGGTAGGTATTGCCAATGAACTGGCCACAGGAGCCATTCCAAACATTATATTCTTTGCTGTATTCGTCATTTTTGCACTTTCCTTTTTTGGGCTTTTCGAAATCGTATTGCCTAGCGGGCTTGTCAATAAAATGGATAAGAAAGCCAATAAGGGCGGAATGTTCGGCACCTTCTTTATGGCTTTTACTTTGGTACTTGTGTCGTTTTCTTGCACAGGTCCAATTGTAGGTACAATTCTAATCGAATCTTTTCAAGGGCAAGTAACCAAGCCCGTGGTGGGCATGATGGGTTTTTCTATTGCCTTTGCTATTCCTTTTACCCTGTTCGCTATTTTCCCAGGAATGCTGAAGAGCCTTCCAAAATCCGGTGGTTGGTTAAATTCCGTAAAAGTGGTTTTAGGTTTTATCGAATTGGCTTTGGGTTTCAAATTCCTAAGCGTAGCCGATCAGGCTTATCATTGGGGCTTGCTCGACCGTGAAATTTACATTGCCATTTGGTTGGTGATTGCAGTGCTTTTAGGCTTCTATTTGTTAGGGAAATTACGCTTGCCACACGATGATGAAGTTCAAAAAACTTCGGTACCACGTTTAGTATTGGCCATCATCAGTTTTGTTTTTGCCGTGTATTTATTGCCTGGTATGTTTGGCGCACCACTCAAAGGCCTTTCTGGTTATTTGCCTCCACTTACCACACATGATTTTGCACTAAGGGAAATGATAAGAGAAGAGATTGGCGCTGCACAAATTTCAGGGTCGGCCACTGAAACAGGTTTTCCGAGTAAAATAAAATATTCAGACATTCTACATTTGCCCCACGGTATCAAAGGCTTTTTTGATTACGAACAAGCTTTGGCTTATGCCAAGAAGGTAAAGAAACCTTTGTTCATTGACTTTACAGGTCACGGCTGCGTGAACTGTCGTAAAATGGAAGAATATGTTTGGTCAGACCCAGAAGTACTCAAAAGGTTGAAAGAAAACTATGTGGTGGTGGCTCTTTATGTAGATGATAAAACGGAACTGCCGGAATCGGAATGGTACACTTCTGAATTCGACAACAAAGTGAAAAAAACAATTGGGAAGCAAAATTTCGATTTTCAGATCACCCGATTTAATGGCAACGCCCAACCTTACTATGTGCTTTTAGATAATAACGAAGCACCTTTGGTTAGACCCAAAGCATATGATGTTGAAGTGTCTAACTTTGTTGAGTTTTTAGACAAAGGGCTTGCAGAATTCACCAAACGCTAACCCATTACCGATGGCACTTTTCAAGCATTGGTATTGTTGACAAAACGCAATGCAGAAAGCCATGATTAAAGATACTTACCCCGTTGAAGGAATGCACTGCGCAGGCTGTGCCTCTACCGTTGAGAAAACCCTCAAGAACAGTAAAGGAGTACAAGAAGCTTCGGTAAACTATGCTACCAATACGGTTAGTTTAGTCTATAACGAGGCCGAAGTTGACTTTAAATTGCTCCAGAAATATGTAAAAGGTGCCGGCTATACACTTCAGGCCAAAAAAGACAAAGCCTCAGTTGCCACTGCACGAGAAGAAGGTTTGAAGAATACGAAACGAGCATTGGCTTTGGCCATTACGCTTGGTGCTATTGTCATGGTGCTTTCCATGTTTGTAGGTGACTTCCTCTATAAAAATTGGGCTCTACTCGCCCTTTCATTTCCTGTGGTCTTTATTTCTGGGTGGAGGTTTTTCACAAGTGCCTTTTCGCAAATTAAGCGAGGAGCCGTTAATATGGATACGCTCATTGCTTTTGGAACTGGTTCCGCTTTTCTGTTCAGCATGTTCAACACCATTTTTCCAGAAATAATTAGAAACCAAGGTTTGCAGGTGCATGTGTATTATGAATCGGCAGCCGTGATTATTGCCTTTATTCTATTGGGTAAGTATTTGGAAGAAAAAGCCAAGTTTTCTACCTCAAAAGCCATTGAGAAGCTTTATGAGCTTCAGGTAAAAAAGGTAATCCGAATTGAAGATGGAGAACAACATGAAATTCTATTTGAAGAAGTTCAGCTAAACGATATTCTCTTAGTAAAAGCCGGAGAGAAAATTCCTGTAGACGGAAAAATAATTTCTGGACGTGCAAGTTTAGACGAAGCCATGATTTCTGGCGAATCTGTTTTAGTTGAAAAATCAGAAGGTGATGAAGTAAAAGCAGGTACCATCAATACCGATGGAAGTCTACAGGTTAAAACCGAAAAGTTGGGTGAAGACACCATGTTGGGCAAAATCATTCAGATGGTTACTGAAGCCCAAGGCTCCAAAGCTCCCGCACAACAACTGGCCGATAAAATTGCAAGTGTATTTGTGCCAATAGTACTGGGCTTAGCCGCACTTACCTTCGTTATATGGTGTTTTATTGGCCCCGACCCTGCCCTCACTTACGCCTTTATAAACACCTTTTCTGTGCTCATTATTGCATGCCCTTGTGCTCTTGGTTTAGCCACACCAATGGCGATTATGGTTGGTATTGGAAAAGGAGCAAAAAACGGAATTCTCGTTAAAGATGCTGTGGCTTTAGAGAATGCTTCGAAAGTGACTAAACTTTTTGTAGATAAAACAGGCACTATATCAGAAGGGAAACTTTCGGTTACCGACTTCAAAACCTTCTTTACTGAAGAAAATAACCTTGAACTTTTGAGTGTGCTCAACGGAATGGAGGCGGCATCAAGTCACCCAATTGCAGAAGCAGTTACGGATTATCTAGAGGAAAATTATTTGCTTTTCCCTGTTCAAATTAAAGACCTTAAAACAATTGCAGGGGTTGGATTAGCCACTACCCTAGACCAACACAATTATAAAATTGTTGGAAAAAGCGGTTTAAAGGAAATTTCGCTTTCAGGTGAAATTAGTGATTTGATAAAAAGCTATGACAAGGAAGGTAGAACCCAAGTGTTCTTTATTCGGGACGAAAAGGTTTTAGCAGTAATTGCTTTAAAAGACACCGTCCGTAAATCATCTGCAGCTTTGGTGAATCAACTTCAAAAGCGCGGGATAGAAATTGAAATGCTTTCTGGCGACAACGAACAAATTTGCGCGAATGTGGCCCGCGAAACAGGGATCAAGAAGTATCAGGCTGGTCTATTGCCAGACGATAAGCACGCGATAGTTAAACAAGCCAAAACCGAGGGACACATTGTAGCTTTCGCTGGCGATGGCATTAATGATGCGCCCTCCATGGCCGAAGCGGATTTAGGAATTGCAATGAGCACTGGAGCCGATGTAGCATTAGAAAGCGCTTCTGTAACTTTACTAAACGGAGATATTTCTAAACTACATCAGTTAATTCTGCTTTCCGAAAAAACCACAAAAACCATGAAGCAGAACTTGTTTTGGGTCTTTGCATACAACGTAATAGCCATTCCTTTGGCGGCAGGAGTGCTTTTTCCTATCAATGGATTTCTTCTAAACCCTATGATTGCAGGCGCAGCAATGGCTTTTTCTTCTGTTTCGGTTGTACTGAATAGCCTTAGGCTCAGAGGTTCAAAAATATAGCCGAAAAAAAATATTTACTAAAAGGCCACATTTTTAGTACTTTGCCGTTGAAAGGTAAAAACTAACGGAGAATGAAAAAAAACTTAGGACTTGCCAGTGTTGTGAGTTTAGTCGTTGTGGTAGTTCTATACTTCTATTTTAGCAAAGAAAGCAATCCATTTATTGAAGAGGACATACCAACGAATGAAGTTGCTGAGATTCCAGAGCCACTTTATAAATTTGGAATACCCTTAGATGAGTATCAAATGCTTGAAGGGAAAATAAAGCGCAATCAGACTATTGCAGATATTCTTCTCCCTTTTAACATCAGTAATCAAGATATTTTCAGCATCGACCGTCTTTCTAAAGATGTGTTTAGCGTGCGTAATTTTATTCCAAATCGTGATTACACCCTTTTTTATACGGAAGACTCTATTAAGAGAGCCGCCTATTTTGTTTACGAGCCAAGCCCTTTAGAATATGTGGTTTATCAGCTGAAGGATTCAATTTCTATTTATAAAGAAGAAAGAGAGGTTGAAACCATAGAAAAAACCATGTCGGGCAGAATTACCGTTTCACTCGATCATTCTATCAGGGAAAAAGGAGGCTCAGCCGCATTAGTAAGTGCTGTGGCCGATGTTTTCGGATGGCAAATAGATATGCGTTCTCTTCAAGTTGGAGATTGGTTTAAAGTAATATATGAAGAAAGACAAGTGAATGGCGAGCCTATTGGAATTGGCAAAGTTTTAGGAGCAGAGTTTAATCATATTAGAAATAACTATATGGCTTATGCCTATGATCAAGGAGACGGATTCGATTATTATGACGATCTGGGTGAAAGCCTTCAAAGAGCATTCTTAAGGTATCCTGTTGAGTTTTCCCGAATCTCTTCACGATATAGTAAAAGTCGTCTTCATCCAGTACTAAATACTAGAAGAGCTCATTTAGGAACCGATTTTGCCGCTGCCAAAGGCACCCCAATTAAAGCTGCTGCTGACGGGGTAATTATTGCAAGAGGTTATACCGGAGGAAATGGCAACTATGTGAAGATTAGACATAACGGCACCTATACTACGGGCTATTTACACATGTCTAAGTTTGGAAATTACAAGAATGGGCAAAAAGTAAAAAAAGGAGATATTATTGGTTATGTCGGAAGTACAGGCTTAGCCACTGGCAACCACCTTTGTTTCAGATTTTGGAAAAGAGGAGAACAAGTTGATTTCTTGAGAGAAGATTTACCAGCTGAAAAACCACTTTCTGCGGAACACATTATAAAGTTTGAAGCCATGAAGGAATTGATGGATAAAAAACTAAATGACATTCCAATGGATTGGGTGGAAGATGTTATTACTGCTAGTAATAGATAAATGAAATTGAATTTATATTTTTAAGCAGGCTAATCCCTGCTTTTTTTATGTCAATCAAATTTGCAAACCGGTCTCTAGTTATTTTTTTGTTGCTGTGCACTTCCTTCATTATCCATGCACAAAAAGTGGGCTTGGTTTTGAGCGGAGGAGCAGCCAAAGGCATTGCTCATATTGGGGTAATGAAGGCACTCGAAGAAAATAATATCCCCATAGACTACGTAGTGGGCACATCAATGGGGGCCGTAGTCGGGTCGCTATATGCAGCAGGTTTTAGCCCAGAAGAAATCGAGATAATTGTTACCAATCCCAACTTTGAGAATTGGATCAACGGTGTATCATCAGAACGTTATCAATACAACTATACCAAATCTCAAGACGATGCCTCATGGCTAACCGTTGACCTTCTTTTAGATAAAAATTTCAAGGCATCCATTAGTACTCCATTGGCCAACGATATTATTATCAATTTTCTTTTAAACGAATATTTAGGTCAGGCGGCAAAAGCAGCCAACTATAATTTCGATAATCTGTTTGTTCCATTTAAGGCTGTAGCTGCCGACATTTTTTCCGAAAAAGTAGTTCGGCTAGATACGGGCTCATTGATGCAGGCTACACGTTCATCCATGGCAGTCCCGTTCTTTTACAGACCAATCAAATTTCAGAATCAATACATCTTTGATGGTGGTGTTTACGACAACTTTCCTGTAGACATAATGAAAGATGAGTTTAAGCCCGAAGTAACAATCGGGTCAAACGTAGCCACTAAAAAAGCCGAATCTTATCCGTTTGATGCTGATGAAGAAATTTTGACGGACGCTCTTCTTTTTCTCTTCCTCAACAAGTCTGACCCCTCTCAGTTAGACAGCACGGATATTTACATTGAGCCAGAAATGAAGTCTTATACGGCCATGTCGTTTGATAAAGTTCCTGAACTAATCCAAGCAGGATACGATGTAACCATGAGTCAAATGGAAGGTATAAAGCAGAAAATTTTGCGTAGAGTAGATAAAAGTCAGGTGGAATCAAATCGAACCAAGTTCAGAGAAAAATTTGAAGCGTATGAATTTGGAGCCATTAGGTTATTTGGTTTTATGCCAAAACAGGAGTTATTGATTAACTCTTTAGTTTCTTTTAAAGATGGCCCTTTAAGTTTGCTAGAAATCAGACAAGCCTACTTTAAACTGCTTTCCGAACCTTACTTCAGAAATATCTATATCAATTTTGACTACGATTATGAAAAGGAATTTTATGTGTTGGAATTTTATTTAAAACCAACTGCAAGAAACGGCCTATCAGTAGATTTTGGAGGAAATCTTTCCACCAGAAGCGTGAGTACACTACACTTCGGTTTGACGCTTAATTCTTTTAATCGCTTCCTAAATTCGTATAAGCTTAAAATTTCTACTGGTAAATTTTATGAGTCGGTTTATTTGGGTTCTCGTTTTAATCTTAACCCTAGAACAAGGTTATTTTTAGAACCTTCCTTCTTATTAAACCAATGGGATTACCTAAATACAGATGATTTTTTCGATGAAAAAGCCAATCCTACTATTCTAAACAGAATAGATAGGAAATTTGGTGCTATCGTAGGTTTAGGATCTGGCCAACGCAGTGTATTTACAGCCGAAGCCGCCTATGTTAGAAACTCCGATAACTTTAGCAACATGGCTAATATTTCAGTTGAAGAAAGCTTAGACCACACCAGGTATGAGGCCTTTAAAGGCAAACTCAGCTACGAAAGAAACAGCCTGAACACCAAACAATTTGCTACTTCGGGAGTGAGATTTTACACCTCTGCCAACATGTTGTTAGGGCATCTTTCCTATACCCCAGGAAGTACTTCTGTTTTATACAGACCTAATGTGACTACCACCTATACAGAATCAAAAAACTGGCTGGCACTTGAGCTATATTTTGAAGAGTACAAGAATATATCTGACAATTATAGTTTTGGATGGAAGTTCGAATCAATATATAGTACCCAACCCAACTTTATGAACTATCAGTCCAGCCTAATTTATGCTAGCCAGTTTAACCCTATGTTCGATTCTGAAACCTATTTTCTTCCAAACTATAGAGCATATAGCTATGTGGGGGCTGGAATGGTACATTCGGTTCGTTTAACAAACAGTCTGTTTTTTAGAGGAGAGGTTTATGGCTTCAGTGCTTATAATCGACCACAGCAAATAGCTGGGCAACAAGCACAGGATAAAAATGGCTTTGAGGATGTTCGTTTATTAGGAATGGCAGGCCTAATCTATAATTCCGTCTTGGGCCCCCTCACTCTTCGGGTGAATTATTTAGAAAACCCCACTTCTAATTTAGGGTTGTCGCTCTCATTCGGGTATATGATTTTCAACCAAAGATCAATTGAATAGAAAAAGGCTATTTGCTTCCTTTAAATATTCTTTTACTTGTTATAATTGGTTATTATTGAATCCCAATTAACATGTGTGTTTCCACTTTTATGAGAATTGTCTTTTGTACGCTTCTTTGGGTATTATGCTTTACTGCAACCTATTCCCAAACCACAGTTCAGTGGGCTTCTCGCGTGATTGACTATTCCTCCGAAATTTCAGAGCTACAAGGGTCAGCCAAACAAGTATTGGGTAAGCCCAACGTACTTCCCGCAGGTGGAGATAATCCAAGTGCTTGGTCTCCCTTCAACCCCAATACCGTTGAATTTATAAAAGTTCAATTCGACTTAGAAATGCCTATCGAGCAAATTGCCATTGGTGAAACCTTTAATCCCGGAGCCATTAGGGAGGTATTTTTGTACGATGATGATAACAAAGAATATTCTGTATTTAAACAAAACCCAGGACCTGTAAGTGAATCGCACAGGATGTTCAGAATATTTTTGGATAAAACTCCTTACAATGTAAAAGCGGTTAAAATTGTAATAGACGGAAGGTCTGTAGATGGCTTTACAGCTATTGACTGTATTGGCGTTTCTAACTCACAAGAACCAATAGAGGCTAAAATCAACTTGATGCCCAATATCAACACCAAATTGATGGTGTACAGACTTAACGATTTGGTGAACAGTACAAATAGGGAGATAAAACCCTTAATGACCAAGGACAAAAAAACACTCTACTTCAGCAGAAGGGGACACCCTGAAAATGTAGGCGGTGAGGAAGACTTAGAAGATATCTGGTATTCCGATTTTGACTCAACCACCCTAGATTGGGGTCTGGCAAAGAACATCGGAGATGTACTCAACAATCCCGACCCAAACTTTATAAGCTCATTCCTTCAAGAAGATGAAGAATTGATTATTCTAGGAAACCAGTACTTGCCTGGCGGAATGAAATATGGTATTTCAAAAAGTCAGAGAATATCCAAAACGGAATGGACCAAACCCAACAACCTTAAGATTTTTAATGATATCAATGTTCATAGAAATGTAAATTTCTGGCTCACACCCGATAGTGAAATTTTACTTATTTCTGAAGAAGGAAGGGGCACAGAAGGAGGAAGAGATTTATATGTAAGCTTTTTGCAGAAGGATGGTTTATGGACGGAACCATTACACATGGGACCTGTGATTAACTCTGCTGGCGAAGAAGAAGGTCAGTTTTTAATGCCTGATAAGAAAACCATGTTCTTCACTTCTGAAGGACATAGTGGTTATGGTAAGAAAGATATTTTTGTTACCAGACGCCTTGATAACTCATGGACGAGCTGGACAGAGCCAGAAAACTTAGGCCCCGTGATTAACACTGAGGTGGATGACATGTTCCTTTTCATTCCGCACGATGGCTCTTTTGCATATTTCTGTAGAGAGGTAGAAGGCAATGACTTAGATATTCATTCCTTAACCTTACCGTTAGTAACTCGTCAGTTACGATTGGTAACCTTGTGTGGAACCATAGCAGATCCCGAAACAGGCAACCCATTAGATGCGGAGGTGGTTTTCTCTAGACTAAGAGATGGTGTTGAAGTAGGCCGAGTAAGAACCGATGCGGCCGGAAACTATTGTATCGAATTGCCAGCCGATGAAATTTATAGCTACAGGGCAGAAATACCAGGCTTCATTCCTGTAGGAGCCACCATTGACCTTCTTGATATTTCTGAAATCAATGTGTATGCCGTTACGCTTGATAAACTAGACCTTGATAGTGCCGATTTAGCAACCGGAGAGCCGATTAGTGTACCGAATGATATTATGAAGGCGGTAGCTATCGACTTGAGTTTACCTCAAATTAAGCGAGATACATTTGAGCTTTTGAATGCCCAACGTAAAGAATTGGGGCAAGAACCAATAGAATCTAATGCTTTGGTGAGTGGTGTACAAGCTCCAATCATAAACGTAAATGCACAAGTGGTAAAAGCAGCGCCTGGTGCTTCGTTTATTATCCGAAATGTATTCTTCGATTTCGATAAAGACCTACTCAAACCGAGGTCATGGACGGAAATTCGGAACCTTGCCCAATTTATGAATGACTACCCAACAGCCATTGTTGAACTGGCTGGCCATACCGATAATTATGGTACGCTAGAGTATAATATCGATTTATCTAGAAGAAGAGTGGAAGCCGTCAAAAAAGCACTTGCTACTTTGGGAATTAAAGAAGACAGACTTCAGTTTGTATGGCACGGAGAAAGTGAACCAATCACTACCAATAGAACCGTAATGGGTAGGGCCATCAACCGAAGGGTTGAGTTCACCATTATAAGTATGTAGAGAGGAAACCTATTTGGTTTGACTAATCTTGTTCTCACGAACGTGAGAAATGTAATTCTTCAAGGCGTTTTCTTTTACCTCTTTGGTTAAGCCTTCACTGTAAAGGATTTCGTTTACTAATAACTGCATAAGTTGTTTTATTCTAACTGAAGGGTAAAGCTCATGAGACGCTTCAGCGTATTCTAACGAAAGAATCAGCTCAGTGTTTTTAAAATTTTCGATAGCCTTATTATACAACTGCAAGCCTGCTAGTTCTCTTAAGCCTATACGGTTATTAATAGAAGAAGCCTGCTCATTACTTCTATATGAAGCCACGGCTGCCATTGATTGATTGATCATGGATCGCTCACTATAACCACTAAGCGCATTTTCTATATCTTTCTTGTTCGCAATAAAACCTCTTGAACCTAAGGTAGATTCAAAAATAAATCTTGATTCACCATTCTCAACCAACAAATAAACATGGTCTGAAAGCTCTATCGCAGTAAAATCAAAATCGAAATGAGTAAGCACAAGTGAGTATAGAATAGTGCCAGATAAACAGCCGTAATTTCCGGTCAATAGGGTTTCAGAAAAATCAGAGAAAAGGTTATATCTGCGAAGTACTTTTCTATTAGTTTTCAAGAATACCTTACGCAAAAAAGCATCATCATTCGCTTCCTTTTCTCTTATAACCTCAAGACTTTCAATAAGTTGAGCAAGGTTCTCATATGCCTCTGTTCGCTGTTCCAGTTCAATATCGGCAAGAAATAAATCAGCTTTACTTAGCGTCTGTACTAAAACATTTTGCTGAATAGGAGCTTGAGCATACAGGTTGGCATGGAGAACCCCCAGCATTATTATCAACCATATATACCTTCTTTTTCTCATTATCTAGGTGCAAAGTTATCAATCTACCACAAGATTGTTAACATTAAGGTAACATTAGCGTAACATAAAAGCAAATTAGGTAACATATAATTTATGTCTAGTTAATTTTCAATGATCTGTTTAGCTATTAGACCAGTGCTCTGTTCCTGTAAATAGGGTTGCGGATTCCACTTAAATTCCACTTATTCGGGCTTTCAGCAAAACTCATTGATTTATGGCGAAGGCTCCTGTTAAACTTGTAAAAAGCATAAGATCATATCGTCAAATCCACAAGACACTCGGTTTGTTCATCGTGGCTTTTCTGATTATAAGTTCAATCACAGGTCTTATTTTAGGCTGGAAAAAGAATATTGATATTCTACAACCCCCTACTCAAACAGGAGAAACTCTAGACATTTCAGGATGGCAGCCTGTTCACCGTTTGGCTGAAGTCTCCATTCAGGCGGTAGACAGTTTAGGATTGAGCGCCTCAAATTTTGACAGAATTGAATACAGACCTACCAAAGGAATTGCGAAAGTAATTTTTGACACTGGAAGTTGGGAAGTTCAAGTAGATGCAAAGACATTAGAAGTCTTTTCTGTTGCCAAGAGAAACTCTGATTGGATAGAGCGGATTCATGATGGCAGTATTATTTCGGAGCTGTTTAAGGTGATTTCTATGAATATCTTAGGGCTTGGCCTATTGATACTATCCGTTTCGGGTATATGGTTGTGGTATGGCCCAAGAAAAATTCGACAGCTAAAATCATAAGCTTCAAGATTATTTAACCTTCATTTTCATAACATCAAAGCTACTTCTTAGTTAATTATCTACTTTTGTAGTATAAAAAATTAAGGTTGTATGAAACGCTTTTTTAAAATTGTTCTAGGAATATTCTTAGCTATCTTTTTGTTGTTGCTACTCATTCCCGTCTTTTTCAAAGATAAAATCCGGGATAAAATTGTTTCTGAATTCGACAAAAACACTGAAGCTACTTTATTCTTTGATGTAGATAAATTTGGCCTCTCACTAATTAAAAATTTTCCTGATTTCACAGTAAGCCTAGGCGATTTTGGCATTATTGGGAAAGGCGTTTTCGAAGGTGATACTTTGGCCAGCGTAGAAAATCTAGAGGCACAAATCAACTTAAAAGAAGTGCTTTTTGGCGATGCCATTACCATCAAAGGAGTAAACCTAGAAACTCCAGACATTACCATCATCGTTTTAGAAGATGGAACAGCCAACTACGATATAATGAAAGCTTCCGCTGAAGTAAGCGAAACAGCAGAAACAGAGTCTGAGGGTTCAATGAGCTTCGGAATCAATAGCTTTTCAATTTCAAATGGTGCGTTTATTTACTTCGACCAGTCGACACAAGTTTTTACGCAACTCAACGGAATCAACATTTCGGGTAAAGGTGATTTTGCTGAAGATATTTTTGATTTGATTTCTGAAGGAAAAGTAGATGAGGCCACATTTACTTATGATGGAACAGAATATGTGACCAACAAGTCTATCACAATGGACTTAGTTATGAGCATGGATTTACCAAACATGAAGTTCACCTTCAAAGAGAATGAGTTTTTAATTAACGAATTTCCATTGGCCGCCAATGGCTCATTTACCATGTTCGATGATGCCTACGGAATGGATCTTTCATTCAGTTCTCCTTCATCAGAATTCAAAAAAATATTCTCCCTAATTCCAGGAGCATACACTGAAAGTTTTGACGATGTAAAAGCCGCAGGAAATGTGTCGTTCAGTGGAATGGTAAAGGGCAGGTATTCAGAAACAGAAATGCCAGCTTTCAATCTTACTCTTAACATTGATGACGCCTCTGTTCAGTACCCCGATTTACCCGAGGCAATTAACAACATCCAACTTGCTTTAAATGTAGATAACCCAAATGGAGTAATAGAAAATACGGTTATCGACTTAAAGAAAATGCATGTTGATTTTGGGAAAAACCCCTTCGATGCAAGACTGAAAGTGGCCAACCTTAAGGATTACCCAATCGATGCGGACATGAAAGGAACTTTAAACCTTAAAGACCTCAATAGTATGCTACCGATTGAAGGGCTCATCTTAGATGGAATTTTGACCTTAAATGCAAAAGCCAACGGTAAATATGATAGCATACAATCCATTATTCCTACGCTAGATATTACTATGAACTTGAAAGACGGTTTAATCCAGTCTACCGAGTTCCCTATTCCACTAGAGAAAATCAATGTGATGGCAGAAGTTCTTAACCCAACGGGTAAAATGAATGACACCAAAATCAATGTTTCCAATATGGACTTTATGATGGATGGGCAGCCGTTTCAGGCCAAATTGATGCTACAAAACCCAGACAACTTTGAATGGGATGCTACCGCGAAAGGAACAATCGACCTTGAGAAAATCTTCAAAATTTACCCAATGGAAGGGGTTCAGGCATCTGGAATTATTACTGCCGATTTAAGCTCAAAAGGCCGAATGAGCGATATAGAGAACGAGCGTTATCAAAACCTGGATACCAAAGGAGCTTTGAACGTTAAGAACCTAGTGTATGCCGATGAAGCCATGGGCAAAACATTCAAAGTAGCTTCTGCCAATACCACTTTCGATAAAAGCAGTATTAACCTAAACGAGCTAAACGGCTCGGCTGGTGAAACTAACTTTAGCGCCACAGGTAAAATTGAAAACTATCTAGGTTTTGCTTTGAACGAAGGAAAGCTAAAAGGTAATCTGAATGCTACAGCCGATGTACTTAATGTAAACGAATGGATGACCGAATCGGAAGACGAGGTGGTTGACGAAAATGGCGAGCCAATGGAAGTAGTTAGAATTCCAGAAAACGTGGAGTTCAACATGAACGCTTCAGTAAATAAGGTGATGTATAATAAGCTTGAGCTTAAAGAGGTAAAAAGTGGTTTGGTGGTAAAGGATGGAAAAGTAGCCCTTGACAACGCCAATATGAAGACCCTCAACGGTACAGTAGGCTTACAAGGTTCTTATGACAGTAAGCCCGAAAAACCACTCTTTGCATTTGGATTCAAGGTCCAAGAAATTTCTATCCCACAATCGTTTCAGAGCATTGAGATGATCCAGAAATTAGCCCCTATTGCAGAAAGAATGCAAGGACTTTTATCTACTGATTTTTCAATGGCAGGAGCTTTGGGCGCAGACATGATGCCTGATTATAGCACCCTGACTGGAAGCGGTGTATTGCAATTATTACAAGCAAGCTTAGATCAAGACTCAAAAATCGTTACAGGCTTAACTTCACTTACCAAACTTCAAAAGCTTTCTACCACCACTCTAGATAAAGTGAAAATGTCGGCCGAAATTAAAGAAGGAAGGCTATTTGTAAAGCCATTTGATGTCAAACTTGGCGATTATAAAACCACAATTGCAGGTAGCACAGGAATTGATGGGTCGATCGACTACACCCTTGCCATGGACGTTCAAGCTGGACAAATAGGCACGCAACTCAATAGTTTGGTTTCGCAAATCACAGGTAGCTCAGCCGCTACAAGTAGTACCGTAAGATTAAACATTGGCATGAGTGGAACATATGCTAAACCAGAATTTGGACTTAGAGGCGTGGGGAATGGAGATGGCACCGATATGAAGAGCGCGGTAACAGCTTCTGTAAAAGCCAAAGTGGACGACAAGAAAGAAGAAGCAAAACAAGAAGTAGAAGCCATGGTAGAGCAAGCAAAAGATTCAGCTAGCCTAGTATTAGATGCCAAGAAAACTGAATTAAAATCTAAGGCTGATTCCTTATTGAAAGCCCAAAAAGATAGCGTTGCTTTAAAACTAGCTGGCAAACTAGGTGTTAAACAAGATACGACAGATCAGAAGCTTGAAGAAGCAAAGAAAAAAGCTGAAAGTGTTTTAAAAGGTTTACTGAAAAAGAAAAAAGGTAATGGAGGCAACGAAGAATAATTTCTGAACCACTCCTGTAACATTTTAGTCCATTCTATCATCTTAACAATAAGTCGCACGAAGTAAGAGCGACTTATTCGTTTATATACATAAAAAATTAATAATCTGGTAAACAACAGATTAAGCTAGGTATGATAGAATTGTTTAAAATTGTATTCAGATGAAAGCACAGCCCCACATCGACTTAGGCACCGGATATGTTCAGGTTTCGAAGTTACCTTTTGATCAAGTTTTTAAACTTAGAGAATGGTTGCCACAAACGAGTTTCGTTAAACTCAATTTGGCCGATCAAATTTTAGAGGATTGTATTCAGTACTCCGAATATGAATATTGGTTTGATTTTCAATATTCAGGAATGAACGAGTTTGAATTTGAGATTTGAGTAAAACGAAAAGTAGGTTACACCTAAGCCGGAGCATTGTGCTTATTTTTTCCAGCCTTTAGCCGCTAACTCTTCTACGCTGTCTTCTACTTTTTTACGCATTTCGGTCTTGTACGACTTCAAGTTTTCAGACACCTTTTCGTTAAAAGTACCCACGATTTGTGCTGCCAGAATTCCTGCATTTTTTGCACCATCTAACGCTACCGTAGCTACGGGTACACCGCCTGGCATCTGTAAAATAGAAAGCACTGAATCCCAACCATCAATAGAATTGCTAGATTTTACAGGCACGCCAATTACAGGCAAAGTAGTTAATGAAGCCACCATACCCGGCAAATGCGCTGCCCCACCAGCACCAGCAATAATTACCTTAAGACCATTGTCAATGGCTTTTTCGGCATAGTCAACCATTCTATGTGGTGTGCGATGTGCGGACACAATGGTTACCTCGAAAGGCACACCCAACTCCTCTAAAACAGAAGCCGCATCGGACATTACACGTAAATCTGACTGACTACCCATGATAATTCCCACTAATGCCTTGCTCATGCTTTTATCTTTAATTCTGCTTTTACGAAATTAACTTTTTCATTCAAATCTTCTATGCTACTTGCGGTAACTGTAGCATGCCCCATTTTGCGGTGAGGTTTGG
Source organism: Roseivirga ehrenbergii (assembly GCF_001593005.1). Taxonomy (GTDB): domain Bacteria; phylum Bacteroidota; class Bacteroidia; order Cytophagales; family Cyclobacteriaceae; genus Roseivirga; species Roseivirga ehrenbergii. The sequence goes on along the minus strand of NZ_LQZQ01000009.1, from coordinate 45,606 downwards.
TAATCCCTTTTCCATAGAGGTGTACATGGATACCTTCTTGGCTTAGTACGTTTTCCATACCCTCATACTTTGCAGGCCCTTCAAATCCAGCTTCACCCAAAAGATTTACCATTGCAGCTGCCTGTACAATTTTGGTGCTGCCCAAAGGCAAGTTTAAAATGGCTCTTAAATGCTGTTCAAATTGAGAAGTTTCGTTGCCTTCAATGGTTTGATGACCACTATTGTGAGTTCTTGGCGCTACTTCGTTCACTAATATTTCCCCTTCTTTTGTCAAGAACATTTCAATGGCCAGTAAACCTACCATGTTCAGTTTACTGATTAATGTTTTGGCAATCTCCTGAGCTTTGTCTTCAATACTTTGGTTCACCATGGCCGGTGAAAACAAATATTCAACAAGGTTCAATTCAGGGTGAAAAACCATTTCGACCGTTGGAAAACAGGTGACTTCTCCCTTCTCATTTCTGGCCGCGATTACGGCTATTTCCTTTTCGAAAGGAATAAGCTTTTCAACAAAACCGGGGGCATCAAAGGCTTTATCTAGTGCCTCTTCGGTGCGAATAACTTGCACTCCTCGGCCATCGTAACCACCAGTGGCCAGTTTGTTCACGAAAGGAAGGAAGTCCGTATGTTTAGCCACATCGGCTTTTGATTGAGTTTCAATAAAGTCGGCTGTGGGTATTCCGTTTTCTTTGTAAAATCTTTTCTGAAGTGTCTTATTTTGAATCAGCTCAATAACCTCAGGCTGCGGAAACACCTTTTTACCTTCTTTAGCCAGTTCCTTTAATGCGTCAGTATTTACGTTTTCAATCTCAATGGTAATTACATCTTTGTCTTTCCCAAAATTGTAAACCGTATCGAAATCGGTGAGTTTTCCGTGGGTAAACGAAGTGGCAATTTCTTTACAAGGCGCGTTTGCATCAGGATCTAATACGTGCACATTAAAGTTGAAATCTATGGCTGACTGAATCATCATTCGACCCAACTGACCTCCTCCTAAAACTCCTATTTTGAAATTAGAATCAAATACCGACATGCTTGCTTTTAATGGAATGCGGGCAAATTTAATCAATAATTTCTATTCCCATTTTTTGCATGAGCTTAGTTGCATTAAAGCTTTTGCAAAGGCCTGGAGTAAGTGTATAATCAAATATGATATCGTCATTTTCAATCACACTATTAAAGCTGTAATTCTTAATACCATGAAGCTCTGTAGTTATTTTCCCAAGCGTTAAATCGTGTGTAGAAACAAAGCCAAAGGCGTATGATTTATTCAATTGCCTGATCAAAGCGATTGCACCTGTATGTCGGTCTTCTGAATTGGTCCCTTTCAAAACCTCATCAATCATAAATAACGTAGGTACTTCAGTGTTTATAGAACCCAGAAGCTGCTTCAATCTTTTCAATTCAGCATAAAAAGAAGAAACGCTTTCTTCCAAATCATCCTGTGTACGCATGCTAGTAAACACCTGAAGTTTAGAAATATTCATCGATTCAGCACAAACCGGAGCCCCCATAAGCGCCATAATTGAATTTACTCCAACTGTTCTTAAAAATGTACTTTTCCCACTCATATTCGAACCCGTAATTAGGCAAATTCCACCCTTACCAGAAAAGTCAAAATCATTGCTCACCCTCTTTTTAGCATTAAGCATTGGGTGGCCCATTTGAGTGGCTCTAATCACAAATGGCTCTGTTTCAATAGTTGGAAAAACAGCAGTTGGGTTTGAAAAGTAGTATGCGCCAAGGCTATTCACGGCTTCAATTTCACCAATGGCTTCAAACCAAGATTGTACATCTTCTTTGGTTTTTTCCCTCCATTTTTCTGCCTGGATCAACCAATAGATATCTAGCGTAAAGAGCGCATTGAATATCTGATACATCATGTTAGCCCGATTGTGCAGGTTATCTAAAATAAATTGGAGCTGGCTAATCACAAGAGACGCGTCTTTACCATCGGTTTGAAGTTTCGCCTTCAATTGTTTCATTAATGGCGATGTCAGTTCTTGTTTTTCAATCCAAGCAATTTGGGCTTCGTAGGCCTTCAAAATTTTATTACTGTAAACCGTTTTCTGATATACTTCGCCCGCATATTTAAATACCGTAGCCAAAACACCAATATTGATGAAAACCGCTAAAATAGGAAGCCCGATTGGGGCAACGCCTATCGAAGAGAGTACAATACAAGTGAGAGATAACAACGGAAAAATAAAAATGGCAAGTCGGTAAAATACTTTTGTCAAGAGAACATTCGGCTCCTTTATCCACGAGAGCAGCGGTTCAATATTTGCCTTTTCTTCGTTGAATGCTCTTCCGCTTGCCTGAATGTTTTGCCTCCAGTCTACTAATGGGGCTACTTCTTTAGCGGCCTCTTGCCTCAGAAGTATTTCATCTTTATCGGCAGGTGTGCTAAGCCATTTGGCCATAGTAACTCGACCAAAAGCGGTTGATGCACGATTGATTAATTGAAAAAGTGAATGTCTACCAAAAACATCCAGGTCAATATGGTATTCATGAAGTGGGTTAATAAACTCAACTCCATCATCTAGTTTAGAAAGGCTCATTTCTAATCTCAGCAGCTCTTCCTCATTCACTTTAAGTAAGGCTTCGGTAAAATCTAGTTGTTTCTTTACTGCGAGATGCTTTTTCAGCAAATAGAAAAACAGCAGAATAAAAACCACAATGGTTGCTGTTATACCATGGGTTATTTTAGCATTTGCAAACAAGGTGATAAGAACGATTGCCCCAAAGAAAGAAGAGACCCTCAGCCATGCCAATGAAAGTGACTGTTTCTTTAGTTTATCAAGACTAAGCCTAAGCTGCTCAGCCCTTTCGTTAAAAATTTTTTCCATTTTGTTAATAAGCGGTTTAAATGCTGCTTTGGATAAAATAATGGGAATAAAAAACCAATCTTACCATTCAGGCGTATTTATGTTCAAACATAGACACCACAGTTTACACTTCTACAAAAAACATCAATTAATTAGTATGCGAACACGTGAATTCATTGGAATTTGTTTTTTCTTTTTATCTTCAACACAGCTGAAATTCTAAAGAGTGTCGTTAAACGAAAACCAACTTCTTGCTGCATTTGCCAATGGCGATAGACGTGCATTTGAACATCTATTCAAAGAGTATTACAATGGCGCTTGTAGGTATGTATTTAGAATTCTTCGCGATGAAGACACCTGCGAAGAAATTGTACAGAGCACTTTCGTAAACCTATGGGAAAAACGAGAGATGATTAAGGAAGACATCAACTTCAAATCATACTTGTTTAGAGCCGCTTACAACACCGCTCTTAATTACATTAAGCATGAAAAGGTGGTCAATAAATATGTAAACAATAAGCAAGATTCTATAGAAATCAGCATCCAAAGTTATGTAAGTCATCAGCCCGATTTTGAACTACAAAAAAGAATCGATGACGCAATTGAAGGCTTGCCACCTCAATGCCAAAAAGTATTTAGAATGAGTAGAGAGGAAGGCTTAAAATACCACGAAATTGCGGATGAACTACATATATCAAAAAAGACTGTTGAGGTACATATGGGGAAAGCTCTTAAGTTATTAAGAACCCAACTTCAAGATTATCTAGTTTTTTTTCTGCCTTTGGTGGTTTTGTTATAGGGGAATAAATTGTCAGGGTTGTTACATTAACTGACAGAAAGAAGGAAATGATGGAAGAGTTGATGGCCAAATACTTGGCCAATGAACTAAATACTAGCGAACGAGCCGATTTTGAATCGCAATTGATTCAAGATGAAAAGCTTAGACTCGATTTAGAGGCCTATGCTAAAGTGCTTGATTTAACAAGCAATGAGGATAACACAATCTTCAATGCTTATTCTGCATGGAATAAAGTAAATGAACGCACGAAAGAGACTAAGGTTGTAAAAATTCAAAGGACTAACTTTATTTTCTTAAAAGTTGCCGCCACTTTATTGGTACTCGCTGTTGCTGGTTATTTCATTTATAATTCTACCCTGAACCAAGAAGCTGAAGGTACAGAATTGGCATCAGTACCATATGGAATCAAAGAATTTACATTACCTGATGGTTCTTTAGTAAAATTAAATGCCAACGCCAAGCTAACCTTATCCAAGCATTTTGGAGATAGTAATCGCAATGTGACCTTAATTGGAGAGGCAAATTTTGACATTGTTCGAAATGAAGAAATCCCTTTTATTATTGAAGCAGGAAACAGTACGGTAAAGGTTTTAGGTACTAGTTTCAATTTAACTACCGATGCCGAAGATGGTGTAGAGCTGGATGTTACTGAAGGCTTGGTAGAATTTTCTTCAACAATTACAGGAGCCAAAGAACAAGTAGCCAAAGGACAAAGTGCCAAACTTGATAAAACAGGAAAAGTACTACAAAAGAAGGAAATGAAAGACACTAACTTTAGCGGTTGGTGGACAAGAAAACTTGAATACGATGACACTCCTTTAAGTGAAGTATTCAAAGATTTAGAAGACACTTACTGGGTAGAAGTTGACTATAATCAAGCCATTGGTGCTTGCTCTCTAACTTCTACTTTTCAAGGAGCTACTATTGAAGACGTAATTAAGACCATTGTAGCCACTTTTCCAGAAGTAAAACTCGTTTCCTTTAAAGAAAATCAAATAAAATTAGACGGAAAGGCCTGCTATCATTAAATTGTTGCATGCTCAGGGGATTTCTGGTTTCCATCTACGCATTTTGGTGTATTAATGCACAAGCTCAAGACAAGTCTAATTCTATTTTAGACTTTGAGTACGTTGTTGAATTTGACAACGTAACGCTTAGTGCGGCTTTACGCCAATTGAACCGTCAGACGCAAATCAATTTTTCGTACAATACTATGATCATTCCGAAAATGGATAAATTTTCGGTTACGTATGATAGTGTATCCTTACGGTCGATTTTAGATGACATTCTATCAAAAGCCAATCTATATTACAGAGAGGTCAACGGAACGGTAGTGATCCTTAAACAGCCCTCCACAGATAGAACAATAAAGGGGCAGGTACTTGATGCCGAAACACAAGCTCCCCTTCCGTATGCCAACGTATTTATCGATAATAGCACCTTTGGAGTTCCCACAAATCGAGAAGGCTATTTTGAAATTCGTAACATCCCCTATATAGCCTTTAACCTAGTAGTTTCCTACGTAGGTTATGAAGCCAAGACAATTCCTTTCAACTATTCTCAGCCCTTAGAAAACAACCGGTTTATTATTGAAATGAATGTTGACGAAGTGGCTTTAGAACCTATTGAAGTCTCGGCCAACAAAACCAGAAAGCAGCGAAAAAGTGATCGGAGGCTCTTGAAGAGATTTGAAGAAGACTTTTTAGGAAGAGATAGTAACGCTAAAGATTGTAGGATTGTGAACCCAGAAGTGCTTGATTTTTTTGTGTTAGACTCCCTCAACAACTATGAAGTAACAGCCAACGACAAGCTATATATTGAGAATTACGCATTAGGTTATTCTGTTAGTTACATTCTGGAAGAGTTTACCTTTATTAATGGCACTAAAACTTACATTGGGAAGGCTCAATTTACAGAGCTTGAACCAAAATCTAGAAAGCAAAACAGCAGATGGGAAGCCGCTAGAGAGAAGGCCTATTTGGGTTCGGTGAATCATTTTTTAAACTCCTTAATTGATGGCAGAGTCGCAGAAGAAGGTTTTTTGGTAAATACTGTTCAGTTCGACTCGGTAACTTCAGAATACAGCACACCTTTAAACCCTGCCAAAATTTCAGAAATTATAAAACTTGAGCCAGCTGATAAAGAGCTAGAATATAAGTTAATAACCTCTTCTGACATAGAAATTACCTACACGAAAGATTATGAAGACGAAGAGTATAAAAAGCTTTTCAGAAGTAAATCGAAAAGTGGAAACTATAAATACACTGATCAGAAATCAAGGTCTACCATTTCATTAAGCAACGACCAGAGCCTCACAAGTTACCAAGTAGTAGGCATGGACATCAGTGATGTACCACTGTTTCAAAAGTCAGTAATTCTGTTTCAAGAAAAACAACCATTAATTGCCTACCCCGGCTATTTTAGTAGTAAGCGAGCTGCCCTGTACCTTGGCTGGTGGACATGGGGTGGTTTTTCGGTAAAGCTACCGTTAAACTTTAGACCAAAAGAATCAGACCAATAAATTTGGCCGTTATCCTATTTAAGAGAAAATATTATAGGTAATAAAGGCCGATATGTAAGCCACTGCAGTCATATATACCGTTTGAATTATTGGCCATTTCCACCCTTTTGTTTCTCTATACACAATTGCCAAAGTACTCATACATTGCATCGCAAAGGCATAGAAAACCATTAAAGAAAAGGCAACAGCAGGGGTATACATCGCCCCTCCAGTTTCAGGGTTTTTCTCTTCTCTCAACCTTTCCCTAATAGTCACTTCATCGTCATCGCTGGCTCCAATACTATATATTGTGGACATGGTGCCTACAAAAACTTCTCGTGCTGCAAATGACGTGATCAGGGCAATTCCTATTTTCCAATCATAACCAAGCGGACGAATTGCAGGCTCTATAATTTTACCAAACGAACCCGCCACAGAATGTTCGAGTTTATAAGAACTTAGTGCCACTTCATACTCTTCTTGAGAAGCATTTACTCCCACCTTCTGCCGAACGTTTTCTTCCGCATTTCGGAAATTATCGTTGAAACCGTAGGATGCCAACACCCATAACACAATAGAAATGGCGATGATTATTTTTCCAGCCTCAAGCACAAAAGTTTTGCTCTTGTCGTAAATCGTCAGTCCAATATTTTTCCAACTCGGAATTTTATAGCCCGGCAGTTCCATAATAAAATATGATTTCTGGCCAGTCTTTAAAATAAGCTTCATTACATATGCCGAACCAATTGCTGCTAAAAACCCAAGTAAATAGAGCGCTTGAAGCACCAAACCTTGAAGGTTGAAAACGCCTAGAACTTGTTGTTCAGGAACTACCAAACCAATTAGAATGGCATAAACAGGCAATCTAGCTGAACAGCTCATAAATGGAGTCACAAAAATTGTAATAAGCCTATCTTTCCAACTTTCAATGTTTCTTGTTGCCATGATTGCCGGAATTGCGCAGGCCATTCCACTTATCAAAGGCACAACAGACTTACCATTTAGCCCCACTTTTCTCATCAGTTTATCCATAAGAAAAACTGCTCTCGACATATAGCCACTTTCTTCTAAAAGCGCTATAAATGCAAATAGAATAGCAATTTGAGGTATGAATACCAAGACGCCAGCTAGCCCAGCTAGAACGCCATCTGTAAGTAAGTCAGATAAAATTCCTTCTGGAAGAATGTCTTTTACCCAACCGCTAAATTCAGCAATAGACCCTTCAATAAGGTTCATAGGTCCTTCTGCCCAAGCAAAAATGGCTTGAAAAATGAGCATAAGTACCGTAAAGAAAATGAGGTAACCAAAGACAGGGTGAGTTACCACTCGATCTATTTTCTGGCTTACCGATTTCTTAAGTGGATCACGAGAGTTCTTTACATTTCGATCTACGATATCTGAAATGAACTGATACCGACCTAAGGTTTCCTGTGATTGAGTAGGCACATCATAAAAGCCATTTTCACTCTTAATTTTGGCTATTATTTCCTTCTCTTTGTCATTCAAGAAATTCAATCTTACAGACTGCTGCGCATACTGATATGCACGGTAATTTTCTGTGAGGTCGAATTCGGTTTTTATTGCGTCTATGGTTTTAGGCGCTAAATCATAAATATCGTAGAATGGTTTTTTACTCTTAACCAAAGGCTGTGTAAGGGCTTCTTTTAAAGCTGCTATACCATCGCCAGAATGAGAGTTTGTAGGAATTATCTTAACTCCTAAATCAATGGAAAGGCCTCTTAAATCAATATTCAGTTTTTTCAACTGAGCCACATCCATCATGTTGAGCACTAAAACCAAAGGAATACCCAAATCTCTGATTTGAGTAAAAAGGAGTAGGTTTCTTTTTAGGTTTGAGGCATCGGTAACTACAATTACCTTGTCTGGGTATTGTGAATGCTCTGGGTCGAGCAGAATGTCTTGAACGATCTGTTCGTCTAATGTTTTCGGATAGATACTGTAAGTACCAGGAAGGTCAATGATTTCGGCCGTAGTGCCATCAGGAAGTTTAGAGAATCCAGATTTCTTATCTACCGTAACCCCCGGAAAGTTCCCTGTTTTTTGATTTAGCCCAGTAAGTAAGTTGAAAAGTGTGGTTTTTCCAGAATTAGGATTTCCAACCAGTGCAATTTTAATTCGGTCTGCCTTTGCCATGTGCTAATCTTCAATCATGATACAGCCCGCTTCATCTTTTCTGAGCGATAAGCAGTAACCAGAAACGCCAATAGCAATTGGATCGCCAAACGGAGCAATAAGCTCTACAGAAACCTCTGTGCCAGGCAGGCAGCCCATTTCGATTAGTTTTACTGAAAGAGAGTCATCTTTAAACCCATTTATAATTCCTCTCTCGTTTTTCTTTAACTCTGCTAGACTTCTCACGGCTCTATGCTTATTTAGATTAAATATAAACAGCCGCAATTTACTAGAGTCAATGATGATAACAAAATACTGATGCCTTTTAAGCTCAATCTATTTTAGCAGAGGTAAATAAAAGGTTATTCTGGGCTCAGAATCCACTCAGAATGTTTAAAAGGTTGCCATTTTACTTTGGCTAGGTCAACTTCCGGGTCAATAATTACATGTCGGCTACTTCCATTCAAAGAAACACTAGTGTTGGCATAAACTTCAATTCCAGTAATCCCTTCCTTTGCATAATGTTTTTTCATCCATCGGGTCATTTGCAAAATCATGTCCGGTTTTGATGCCGCAGCTGCTACTTGTTTAGATGTAAAAAACTCTTTAGGATTTACCTGCCATGTTCTATTGCTTTCAGGATGTTTAATGTCAAAAGACAAGCTTCCGTATTTCACTCTCAGCATCATTCTCCAAGCAAGCCTATGCCCTTCTTCGGTCCAAAAGACATCACCTTTATATAGGTGATGACGTAAAGGAAGATAAATTTGAAAACCAAAATAAATGGCAAAAGCCACTGCCAAGGCTAACCTACCCGCCTTAAGTTTTGTTTGTTCATTATTTGAAAGTGCAATTAATGTTTTCCTTGGGAAAAAGATCTTTCTGATGGTCTCTGGGTTGAAAAAAAACACCGTGAGCCCAATCATCATAAAAGGGAAAATGCCAATTTGAAATACTACTGCATTGAATAAGTGAAAACCAATTGAAACAATAAATGCCACTACTCTTGTTTTCTTCCATAGCAAAAAATAAACAATCAGAAGATCGAAAATTACACCTCCTATGATTACCAATTTTTGAAGCCACTGTTCTTGCAAAAGGTCTCCGATTAACCAATAGCCTCTTTTAGAGCTCATAGCCACTTGAATAAAATGTCCCTCGAGCCAACCAGGGTACAATTTGTTTAAGGCTGCAAATGTGAATACAATCCAGAGCTGTATTATAAAAATGCTGATACACCACCTAGGGCAGGTCGTACTTACCACAGAATTCCACCTTTTCGCATCGAAAGAAGCATAAGCATGGGCTGGAACACATAACATAAACAAACAGAGGAGGATCAGCAGGTAGTAGTGATTATTGTAGAAGGATTTCTGCATCCAATACACTAGCGTCCATAAAACAGTAAAGATACTGAGGCTAAGTCTATAGCGATACCCTACCATGACACACAGGCCACAAATGGCCATCACTCCAAAATATACGTACATTCCACTACCTGGAAGAGGCTGGAGCCATTCTAAGCCAATAAGTGTGAATGTAAACTCAGGTTCAATCAGAGCCTGCTTTACCCATCCTGTAAGTATGGCTCCAAAGGTTTCTGCGAAGATCAGAAAGCCAAAAATCATCCGAAATAAAACGAGCGGAGAATTGTCCACTGGATCGAATTGCTTTTGAATGATTTTGGAAAAGAAATTCAACATATATCTAAGCTATACAATTTTGGAATTTTAAACAGGAGAATTTGGTTATAAAATTATGAAAGAAAAGAAAGTTAAGGCCGAGAAAAAGCAAAAAAAGATAGTGAAAAAAGAAGATAAGACCGTTGAAATAGCGGTAGAGGATATAGAAAACAATGATTTTGATTTTGGAGGGATTCCTAAAGATGTTTCCTTTAAAAAAAATATTGGGTGCGGAGGTTAGTACAAGGTTTAGCCCTTTCCTTCTACCAAAACCACGAATTCACCTTTTACTCCCTTGGCTGTAAAATGAGCCACTAGTTCTGACAATGTGCCTCGAACCGTTTCCTCAAACATTTTCGAGATTTCTCTAGATACAGAGGCTTTTCTATCACCCAAATGTTCTTTCAGTTGTTCTAAACATTTAATCAATCGGTGAGGCGATTCATAAAGTATTATGGTGCGTTCTTCTTCGGCCAATTTCATTAACCGTGTCTGCCTTCCCTTTTTATGGGGCAAAAAGCCTTCGAAAACAAAACGCTCAGATGGCAATCCAGAATTAACCAAGGCAGGTACAAAGGCCGTTGCGCCCGGCAAACAATTCACCTCAAGACCAGCCTTTAACAGTTCTCTTACAAGTAAAAATCCAGGGTCTGAAATAGAAGGAGTTCCTGCATCAGAAATCAGTGCAAACTTTTCACCCGATTCCATTCTGCTAATCAGTTTTTCTACCGTTTTATGTTCATTGAAGATATGGTAGCTCTGAAGCGGCTTAGTAATATTATGGTGCTTCAAGAGCTTGCCAGAAGTCCGTGTATCTTCTGCTAAGATCACATCAACCTCATTCAATACTCTTAAAGCCCTTAAAGTAATGTCTTCAAGGTTTCCAATTGGGGTTGGTACAAGATACAAAGCAACCTCAGACATCTAATTCAAATTAATTGGTCAATTTTATTCGCTAATTCACGGTCCTTCTTAGTTACGGTATTGCCAGCATCATGTGTTGTTAATTCAATGGTCACCGTATTATACACGTTGAACCAATTTGGATGATGATTCATTTTTTCAGCACAAATAGCCACCTTGGTCATAAAGCCGAAAGCCTCTATAAAATCATCAAACTCAAACTTTCGAACGAGCTTGTTATCCTTCTCTTCCCACATATCTTAGTTTTTAGCTGTAATGATGTACTGATATTCTAGACTTTTAATATCTGTTTTAATACCTGAGAAACCAGCCTTTTGTAAGGATTGTTCTAATCTTCTACTCGGAACCTTAGCCTCATCTGAAGGCCCTACAGGTATATCTCCATTTTTAAAGTCAATAATCACCAAAGTACCGCCTTTCTTCATCCCCTTCTTTAGCCGGCTTAAATATTGATCTTTATTCGGAATATAGGCGTAAGTATTTACTATTAATACAATATCAGCCTCATTATCTAGCAAATTAGGCACATCTGCAGGAGTTAAACGGGTGTCAATATTATCGGCCCACTTTCCTACAATTGACTTCTGATTTTGAATATATTCTAACGAATTGGGATCGATATCTAGCGCAATTACCTTCTTGGCCTTTCTAGCAATCTTAAAAGTGAAGTAACCCGATCCTGCTCCAACATCGGCCACGGTTTTATCGGTTAAGTCACCCAACAAGTTGACTACAAACTCAGGGTTTTGCCACTCAGTCCTTGCTTCATCTTCCTGTAAATCCTGACTATCTTCTAATGCTTCTGGAACCAGTTTTTCCTTCTGAGTGGTTGAAGAATCAATACCCTGTTCCTTTGGCCGACTGGAGCATGACCAGACTAGAAGAATGAGCAATATGTAGGATAATGACTTCACCATTACAGAGCTATAATCCCCTCAATTTTGGCAGCTTCAAGATAAACTTCAATAATGGAATCGCTAGAGGGCATCATGACTTGGGCAGTAATACTTACGTATTTTCCCTTGCTAGAAGCCTTGGCTTTTAGGTCGTGGCCTGGGAAAAGCTTTTTTACTTCATTTTGCTTTTCATCTTCCACAATAAACTTAAACATATATAAAGCTGGAAAATTAAGGGTGCTCTCTAGTTTTTCCTTAAAATTCTCTGAAGTGAATTTTTGCATCATGCTAAGTTAAGGCAGGAAGAGTCAAAAAAAAATCGGCCCGAAGGCCGATTTAATATTTTTAGTAATATTTATAACGTTTGTCTAAAATTTCAGCCTTTTCTCTGACCGACTGATTCATTTTTAATTGGGCATTATTTAATGCTCTTTGTTGAATCTGATTCACATAAGTTGTGTAATCAGTAATGGCCGCTGGCGCATTTTTCGATTTCAACTCCATAATAACTACTCCAACATCAGTTGTAATGGCCTTAGATCTATCACCAACATTTTTAAGAGCGAAAGCCGTACCTACCGCAGCAGGGGCAACTCCTACATTAGGTAAAGAATTAGAGCTTAATTTCACTTCAGTATCAGTATAAACTTGAGCTATGGCATCAAATGAAGCAGCCATATCTGACAATGAGCCTGATGCCGATGCAATTTTATCAGTAATGTATTTCGCTTTCTTAGCATTTTCAACCTTAAGCTTAATTTGGCTTCTCACACCACTATCGCTAAGTTTTGCTGTTCCAGCCTCTACTTTGGCCCTGTAAACCGCTACAACATATTCGTCTGCAAGGTCAAAGTCCTTAACGTCTCCTACAGAAGCTTCTCCGTACAACCAAGTTACAATCTGACGCGCATTTTCTAATCTACCAATGCTAGAGCTATTAGAGTTAATATTGTTTCCACTGAAAACAGAATATCCGTTTGCAGATGCATTGTTTACAAATTCATCATAAGAATCAGTTTCCAAAACAAATTGTCCTGCTTTCTGATAGGCAGCATCAATCGTTTCGTCTGATGGCGTTAATTCCTTAAGAATCATTGCAACCTTATAACGGTTGTTACTTGGCGCACCAGTTACATTCATAATATGGTAGCCGAAATCACTTTCAACAACACGGTTAATTACACCTTCGCGACTTACAGAAAATGCAGCATTTTCGAATGGTTCAGCCCACTGACCTTGTGCATCTCCTCCTTTTCTATACCAACCTAAATCTCCTCCAGTAGGTCCTGAAGAATCCTCAGAGTTTTCGATTGCTAATTGAGCGAAATCCGCACCATTTCTAGCCTGACGTAAAATGCCTTCTGCTTTAGCTTTTACTTGAGCTTTTTCTGCTGCCGACATTCCTTCTGTTCTTAATAAGATGTGGCTTACTCTTACAAACTCTGCATCACTTTTAACGATATCAGATAATTTGAAAAGTGTATAAATTCCGTTTGACAACTTAGGACCAATTACATCACCTTTATTAAGGTTAGAAAGGTTGTTAACAATATCGTCAGGAAGAGCAGATGGATCAAAAGTACCGAATCCAACACCTTGCTCTGTATTAATCACTGCCAAAGTAGAGTCATTATCTCCTGCTTCGAGTTGAGTTCTAAGGAGGTTCAATTCTTCGGTGTAATAAGCACTATCAGCAGCTGAAGGAATCACTGGGAAAGAAATGTAATCAATAGATCGACTCTCTTCTACAGTATATTCATCTTTATGCTCATTTAAATAAGTTTGCAAATCCGCATCTGTAACTTCAGCAATTTGGTTGTCATCTACCGCTAAGAAAGGAATGTAAAGGTAATCTAAAGTGATGCCACCTTCTTGCTCCATATACTCTTGCTGTGCTTCAGCCAAAGTCACATAGTTTGTTTTCAGAATTAGGTTCTGATATTTTGTCATTCTTCTGTTTTCAGCCAAGCTGTTCTCAAACAACTGCCATCTAAGTCTAGATTGCGGGTCTAAATCGCTATTAACCAAAACTTGGTTCAAGAACTGACGGTCCAACTCTCCTGTTTGTGGATCTGCAAATTGCTGCAATACTTGTGGGGAAATGTTTTTTCCTTGCACCATGTCGATTCTTTCATCGCCAGACACCGCAATGCCAGCCTTATCGAAACGTTTAGTGTAAGCAATTTGAGCGATTAACTGCTCCCAAGCTTGATCTCTAATGGTTTGCATTAAGAACTCATTCGGATTAATACCGTATTGAGCCATGTAATTTTGTTTGATGCTTTCTACTAGGTTAGCATATTCTTGCTGACTGATGGATTCTCCAGAAATCTCTCCAACTTCTTGTTTATCACTACCCAGAATGGACGACCTACTACTTAAAACATCGGTTAAAACGAAAGCTAAAATCGATGCTCCAACTACGACTACCAAAAGTCGTCCCATCTTTTCACGAAGCGTGTTAATTATTGCCATTTGTACTTATTAATTGAAATAGCCGCAAACATAATTGATTTATGACCTATTAGCAAAAGAAAATACAGACAAAAAGCCCTGTTAATCAGTCTTCTCTGTCTGGCAGGATGCTAAGCATTACACTATCAATCCTAGCATCTTCCATTGCCACTATTTTTATTTTAAACGGAGGAACAGAAATGGTCTCATTTACTTGAGGAATATTTTCAGTAATCGACAGGATAAAGCCTCCTAGCGTATCGTAATCGCCCTCTGGAATGTTGAAATTATATTTTTCGTTCAAGTAGTCAACTTCATGACGAGCACTAAAAATATAATTATTGTCGTCAAGCTGTTGCTCCACCCAATCTTCATCATCGTGTTCATCTTGGATCTCACCAAAAATTTCTTCAATCACATCTTCTAAGCTTACCAAGCCAGAGGTTCCTCCAAATTCATCGACAACAAGTGCCAAGCTCTTTCTTTCTTGAATAAACTGAATCATAAGTTCATTCACCAGCATAGTTTCGGGTACAATTATTATTGGAGTAAGAATGCTCTCTATGTCTTGAGGTTTTTTGAATAAAGCCAGCGCATGACAATAGCCAATCACCTCATCAATATTGTTGCGATACACCAAAACTTTAGAGTGCCCGCTTTCTATGAATTCGTTTTTTAAATCTTCAATAGAATCCTCCAATTCCACCGCAGCAATGTCAGTTCGAGGAATCATGCACTCCCTTACTTTAACGGTTTTGAACTCAAGGGCATTGTTAAAGATTTTTGTATCCAATTCTACTTTGGATTCTTTAATGTCTTTATGAGTATTGCGTTGGATGTATGAGCGCAAATCGGTAAGTCCAAAAACTGGGCGATCTTCAGAGAATTTCTGCCTTAGAACATAAACTATGATAAAACGAGACATTTGCTCAATTACCCAAACCAACGGAAACATGATAATGAAAATGAGCATAATTGGTACCGAAAGTATGCTCAATAATCGGTTGGGATTAATTAGAAATATGCTCTTTGGCGTGAATTCAGCAGTAAACAAAACCAACAGGGTTGATAATACGGTTTGAATAAGGAGAACAGCACCAGGGTTATTTAAATACTCTGGCAAAACCCGGATGATCAGAGGTTCTAAAATTAAAGCCATGAAGTAACCGTAAATAACTAGGGCAATTGTATTGCCCACCAAAGCGGTATTGATAAGCCTCGAAGGTTTTTGAGTAAAGAATACTAAGATTTTACCACTAAGCGATCCCTTTTTGCTTTGAAGTTCGATTTGGAGCTTGCTGGAGGTTACAAACGCGATTTCAGTTCCAGAAAAAAATGCTGAAAAAATGAGGGTAATAATGATAACCGTAATTTGGTAATAGTCCATTAATGTTTCTTTTTCCGCTTAGGTGCTGGCTTGGCTTGTTCTTCCTGTTCTTTGTGTTTAGACTTCCTATATCTGTATAAAAATAACAGACCTATTGATATCATAAAAATAAAATAGGAATAGGCGATTCCATAGGTCATGGTTTGATGAACCCCTATCACAAATGTGACTACACAAAGTGAAAAGATTATGGTGCCACTAGTTGTTTTCATTTGTCTCTTTAATTTCGAATTCCGAATCCTTTGGGTTCGTTACCGAGAATTCTGAAAAATCTTGAGGAGCATCCATCCCTGTGCCCTGAATTAACTCTGTTTCTGTTGTCACAATAAAAAACTGATCTGTATAAATTCTTTCTGTGTTTGGGTTCCAGAATAACTCTTCGGTTTTCAGGGTTTGATTTTCCTTTAAGTTTCTAACTACTACATCGCCATTGGCTCTGTAAAGTTTCGTTTTTGCATCATAAAAACCTTCCAAAGCCGTAAGCACTGAAGTGGTGTCTCCTTCGCTATCAAAAAAATCAATCCTTATGGTTTCCGGAAACTCTAAATCTCCATTGGAGAAAGTTAGTTGTTTATTCCCTTTAATTCCCAATTTTCGAATGGAACCTTCAGTCATAATGATTTCAACAAATTCAGACTCTAGAATAGGGCCGTCATACTCTTCCATTTCAGCCAATTTTTTTGGCTCAGAAAAGCAGGCCGTAAATGCCATTACAAATAAAAGAGGTATAAACTTTTTGAATCTCATTGTATGAAAAACGGTCTTCCCGAATAGAGAAGACCGCCTTTATTATTATTTAGAAATCAACTATTGCTGATCAGGTCTTTTCTGCAATTTAACGCTTTGTTGTATCCAGCATCCTACTGTAACAGAATCTCCTACTTCTTTACCTTCGGTAAAAATTTCTCCACCACTTGGGAATTGCGACTTGGCTTGGCTTGCTTTTAACTGATTACCACCTTTCATATAGTAATCATAAGCAACGATAAATCTAGCTCTATCGTCAACTTGGCTTTTCTCTTGATTACACTCGTTACTTTGCATCACCATATCACCAATTAAGGTATACATTTCTTCTTTCAAAGTCGGGTCAATTTCAACAGCTGCGATGGCCATTTTTCTAGCCTCAGCCTTATTTCCTTCAAGACGCTCCATTAAAACAATCTGCTTCATGGCTTTACCCTTATCGGTGTTATCTTCAGCAATTTCAATGGCTTTCTCGTAATATACTTTAGCGTTTACATAATCTTTTTCTTTAAGATAAGTTGAGCCAAGCATGTTAGCAATACCGTATTGAGGTTTAGTCTCTAATACCGTTTTAGCGGCATCAATAAACCAATCAGCATCGGTACATCCACCATTGAATGCATAAACAAATATTTTGTTTGCAAGCTCTTCATCTTTAGGGTTTGCCTTAAATTCTGGAACAAGCTTTTCGACAATAAAATTACAGTCGATTAGGTTAAGGTCTGCTAATTTTTTATCAACAAACTCTTTTACCGCATCCATACTTTTGGTGCTCTTATTCTGGCTTTTCGCCTTTTGAATTTGATAATCAATGTGCTCTGTACATCTATTATATATATCAAGAAGTTGTTCATCTGTAAGACCAATGTCACGTGCATAACCTAAAACGGCAGTCTGCATATAATAACGGCCAGTTGAGTAGAAACCCTCATTCCCTTCAAGCTCATAAGTGAGCTTAAATAAGTCTAGAAGATATTTCGTTTTTTCGGGATCCTTATCCTTAATGTAATACTTATAAGCAGAAATAGCCTGACGACCTATATTGTCTTTCTTTGATTCTGGGTAAGTCTTAAAGCGCATGTCATATAATGACATCACCTTAGCAGCCGCTGCGTCCTTTTCAGCCTCAGTTTTACCATTTTCCCAAGATTCATCCCAAATCGCGATTCCCTTTATATAAGTTGACTCACTTAATTCAGGGTAATTCTCCAAGATATATGCTAGATGACCCTTAGCGGCATCATAATTACCAGCCTTTTCGGTATCGCTAAATAATGTCCATTTTGTTTGGGCATCACTTCTTTTTTCCGGGTCTTCTGGCCATTTGAATTGAGCCATAGCAGAGTACCCAGAGGTAATAATGATCAAGGTCAATAAAAATTTAATTCTCATAATACTGTAGTTTAATTATACTTTTGTCTTGCAAACCATGTCTGGTCTTGCAAACTAAATCCAATGCTCAACTTGAGGTAGTTTTCTCTAATTAACCCATCGGTTACATTACCTCTATTTCCGAAGGTAGCTCCTAAATTCACATTTGAAACACCCCAAATTCCGCTCAGCGGTAATGATGTTCCAAAATTTATACCAAAGTCGTTTACTTCTTGTGAATTGACTAAATATGGAGTCCTTTCATAATGAACCCCGAATCTATAGGTTATTCTGGGGCCAGCCTTTGAAACTTCGTAATTTGGTAATAATTCTCCACCAACGGCAATTCTAAAGGCATCTCCAAATTCAGAACTAGTTTGGCCAGATTCATTCAGGTACTGACTCCACGCTTGAGTTTGTATATCAATCCCCACTGCAAACCTCTGAGATTTTTCATAAGAAATACCAAAACCAATACGCTGAGGAATAGAGATATTTGTGTCAATGTTATTTTTAAGCGTATCACTCGAAAGAACATTTCCATTGATATCTTGGCTTTCTAACCTCGTCAGGTTTCTACTTCTAATATTAGTTTCCAAATTATAGAATGCTCCAAAATTCAGTGACTGCTTTTCATTGAATTTTAATTTATAAGCCACACCAATATTGGCGGTAACATCTGAGAAGCTTCTTCTTTCATTATATATAGTGCTACTAAAGGTAATAGCTGGAATACCCGTTAGAAGAAATTCTGTATCTCTTTCTATAGAACCAAATAAATATGATGTTTTCAAGCCGATCATGAAATCCCCGAGTCTCAGTGCATGAGTCATGAAAGCCTCGTCTATACCGCCATTACCATCTAATTGAGATAACAAGGTTGTGTTATCTGGCCCAGTTGTACTTTGTAGAATTCCGTAGCTAACAGAGGTATATGGACTGAGACCTAAGGCCATATTCCATTTTCCGTATTTAATCGGCAATGAAAATCCAAAATCTTTGAACCCACCTGTAAATGAGCTATAGCTCTTGTCTCCGTTGTTATAGGTTCTCGAGTCAAATGAAGCCTCTATCTGAAATACCGCGTCATAATTAGATGCAATGAGAGCCGGATTAAGATTGTTAACATAAAACCTATTATTATAGCTTATGCCAAACCCTCCCATTCCAGCGTTATTGGAGTAACCACCCCAGTTTATGTCCCCTATTCCAAAAGCAGAATAAGAACTTTGAGTAAACTGCGCCTTAAGAGGAGCACAGAATAAAAATGCCCCTAAAAGGGCCGAATATTTAATGATATTTTTGAGCATTGCTTAACCTAAACACATTCAGTCCAACGAGCACTAATTTGAGGGTTACAAATATGTCAGCTTTTCTTTTAGATTCAAACCTTTATAAAAAGGGATATCAATAATCACCTTAAAATCAGGCATTTTTAACCAAAATTGTGAAAATAGCCTCAGTTCATCGCTTAGGCAGATTTACAAATACCTATTAATAGTCTTTCCAATCGCTAAAACTAACTGCAAAACACCGAGCCTATTAAGCACCTTTTGGAAGTTTTCATTCAAAATCGACTATAAATTTAGTTGATTAAAATGGTCGTGACAATTTTTTCGTGAACTTAATTTAAATTAAAACTTAAGCTCATTTTTTAAACCAACCCCTGATATTTTCCTACTGGTTGAATTTTCATAACCTATCGAACAGCTATTGCGTAAGGCTACTCCATTGGTATTCAAAATGAATAGTCACGGGATTGGTTGATTAACCTACTGATTTATATTTTTGCCTTTCGAGTAAATATCCTTTGGTCAATCAAGCAATCGTCTAAAATTGAGCTTAGAAAAAAGTAAAGGCTTACTATACTACAACGTCACCTTAATATGAGTTGATCTTTTATGTTTATTATTTTAATCAAGAGTTTAACGTTTCCTTTGACTTCGAGAATTTGATTTTTGATTAACATTGGTTTTACCACTAATGCTTATCTTAGCCCAAAATCTGCAAAGTGAATTTGTATTCTCGAATCAGAAGTATACTTTAGCGACACACAGCGACTTTAATGAAAAACAGACTACTACTAACATTATGCATGTTGTTTATGGTTTTTATAGCCAAAGCTGAAACTATGAATGGGTTTGACCCTGAAGTTTCAGTTACTGCTATAGCCACAGAAGAACTGCCAGCGGTTTCAATTGACGATTCTGCTGATGCATCTTCTGAAGAAGAGCATGTATCTCCAGCGGGTTGGTCAGTAATTCCATTTGCCTTGTTACTGATAATGATTGCCACAGGCCCATTATTTTACGAGCATTTTTGGCATAAGAACTACCCCATTATTGCGGTTTCATTGGCCGCAATTGTCGTTTTGTATTATTTGTTTGGAGTAGGTGATGTCAATCATCCTGTGCACGCACTTGCAGAATACGTGCAGTTTATAGCCTTACTGTCTTCGCTATACATTGCCTCTGGTGGAATAATGATAGATGTGGACAAAAAAGCCACTCCTATAACCAATGTGGGCCTATTACTCATAGGTGCTGTTATTTCTAACCTTATTGGTACAACAGGAGCATCAATGCTTTTAATTAGACCCTTTGTTCGTTTGAATAAAGGCAGAATCCAGCCATACCATATCATATTCTTTATTTTTATGGTAAGTAATGTGGGTGGAGCTTTAACCCCTATTGGTGACCCTCCCTTATTCCTTGGCTTTTTGAAAGGTGTACCTTTTGGTTGGACGCTTGAACACAATATTATCCCTTGGGCAACTGCTTTAGGTATGCTATCAATAGTGTTCTACATTTTTGACAAACGCAATACTGATGAAGACTTAGAAGAAATCTCAACCTTCACCAATAAAACTACTATTCTTGGTTCCAGAAATTTCATTTGGCTAGCCATTATTATTGCATCTGTTTTTATTGATCCAAACGTAATTGAAGGCGTTCCTGCCATTCACTATCACGGCCAGAAGTTCTCATTTATTCGCGAATTGATAATGTTCACTGTAGGCTTTCTATCTTACAGGTTTGCCGATAAACGAGCCATTAAAGGAAATGAATTCAATTTTGAACCAATTCGTGAAGTCGCCTTTATCTTTATTGGAATTTTCGGTACAATGATGCCAGCATTAGCTTTAGTAAGCGAGTTTGCCCAATCAGAAACAGGCACTGCCCTTATTACGCACAATACCTTATACTGGGGAACTGGAATTCTTTCAGGATTTTTAGATAACGCTCCTACTTACTTAAACTTCTTAGCTGCTGCTATGGCTTCTCAAGGGGGCGATATTGCAGTTATCAGTAATGTACATGACTATGCAGTAGGGGGTGTTTATGATGACTCTGTATCTAAATTAATCGCCATCTCACTTGGTGCGGTGTTCTTCGGAGCGATGACCTACATTGGTAATGGCCCTAACTTTATGGTAAAATCTATTGCTGAACAAATGGGGATTCACATGCCTTCATTCTTTGGCTATATATTAAGGTATTCTATACCTATACTCTTACCAATACTGTTTGTTATTTGGCTTATTTTCTTTACCCATTAGGTTAAATGTAAAGCAGGAAAGACTGCAGCATTATTGATTTTATGTAGAAACATTTTGTAACTTCATTTCTCTGATGTTTTGAAATGAATAGTATTTACTTCGATCTAATTTTAAGCGGCCTCACTTACGTAATTCTAACGTATTTGACATTTCAGCTTATGAAAAGGAGAAAGGTGAATAATGGCACAGATGATGATGAAGGAGGCGTGAGTGAGTTTGTACCTCCACATATTGATTTACCTCCTGGTGTTGTTTGGCCCGACTCTCCGCTGGTGACAAAAAGAAAGCCCGAAAAAGCATACTAATTACTGCTGCTTACATTTATCGCAAATACCTGTAATCAAAAAATTACTTTCTTCGCCCGTAAAGCCTCGAGGTAATTTCACTACTGGAATTTCAACGTGCTCCAAACAAGTGGTTTGCTCACATTTATTGCACTTAAAATGAATGTGATTATGCTGATGACTTCCTTCAGAACAAGTATCGGCACAAAGTGCATAGCGAATTCCACCTTTGTCATCGAGGATTTTATGAATCAACCCCTTGTCTAAAAAGGATTTCAGAGTTCTATAAATCGTAACCCTATCGTATTTTCCATCTACAGCCAGCTCAATATCAGAATGAGAAACAGCCACTTCATGATTGAGAAAAACATCAATAACATCTGCCCTACCTTGCGTAAGCCTTAAGGCGTGATCTCTTAAAAGTTCTTTAATATGATTGTCCACGTAATAAAGATAGTTATTAGAAAGTAGAATGCTACATCCAAATTTTAAGTTCCTTATTTATAGAGTAGAAGCACCACAAAGGGTTAAACTTTCTTTTTTCTCTTTTTAAAAAGCTTTCCTATAGAATTGAACGTTTTCTTCTCCCATTTCCAAAAAAAACTAAACTGACCTAGTAGGGTTCCGTAAAATAAGAGCAGAATTTGATATAATGGCGGAATTAAGAGCAGATATAAAAAAACGCCTTTAATGCCTGTAAGGCTTTCAATACCAAAAAGCTGAAAAACATAAGGTTTTAAAAACACAACAGATGTACCTGTAAGTGAAAATACAATCAACACTAAAACCACCTGAATGAGCGAATTGAGATTCCACCGCTCTTTCATCTTCTCTAAAAACTGTGTATTTGCCAAACCTTTTACCTTTTTAAAAGCGCACGAAGTTAGGCATGTTGATACCAATCACCAACCATAAATAAAACCTTATCAAAAAAACCTCAAATACGTGGGTATGGGCTAATTATTTCAATAAATTACATCAGCAAATTTCCTGATTGAAGATGTACGATTTAAGCAAGTTTCAGAGAATGATGGTCTGTTTAGACCTAACCGGAATGGATAAAGGACTTATCCAGTATGCGTCTATGATAGCACGTGTTTTTGAAATTAATTCTGTTTACTTTTTGCACGTAGCCGAATCATTGGAGCTACCTGCAGAGATTCAAGAGAAATACCCTGACCTTATTGCACCATTGGACGAAACGCTTGAGCACGAAATAAATGCCAAGGTGCAAGAGAACTTTGTTTGTCCAGAAGGTTGTGATGTTCAAATAAAAGTAGCCACAGGAAAAGTGACTGAAGAAGTGCTAAAAATGGCCAAAGTTAAGGTGATTGACCTTATGGTTTTGGGCAGAAAGCATCACCGTTCTAATGCAGGTTTGAATTCAAGCAAAATCGCAAAGAGTTCTCCTTCTTCAGTAATTTATGTACCAGAGAACCCAAAGCTGGAGCTCAATAAAGTACTGATCCCAATTGATTATTCTGAGCATTCTCAAATGGCTTTTGAAATAGGTATGGGAATTCAGCAGCAAACTGGTGCAATGTTAATGAGTAATCACATTTACAGAGTTCCAACGGGTTACCACAAATCAGGTAAGAGTTATGATGAGTTCGCTGAAATAATGCTTGAGAACACTAAAAAAGACTCAGAAAAATTCTTCAAGAAAATGGAGCTTGGCGATGTAAAGTTTGAACACACCTTTGCCCTAGATGATGATCCGCACCCAGCAGATAAAATTTATAAAACAGCTTCTGAAAAAGGTGTAGATATGATAATTCTGGGCTCCAAAGGCAGAACAAGTGCTGCTGCCTTTTTAATTGGTAGTGTTGCCGAAAAACTGGTTTACGAAAGTGGTGATATTCCTTTGTTCTTGGTAAAGAAAGGAAAAGAGAATCTAAGCCTACTTGAGGCTTTGTTCCGCTTGTAATCTATTTGCCAATTGTAGCTTTTAAGCTATAATTCAGTTCGTCTTTTAAGATCATACTCTGATCTCCAGAAATAGTAAAAGAGCTCAAAATTGATTTTCCTTGTTCAATATGGAAATAGAGGTTGAGCTCTTTTTCAAATTTATAGATAGGGTTTTCGTCTCTGATTATAATTCGAATGCTTTCCAACTGGTCGTCAGTATAATTATAATCAATTGACCGAACAGCTGGCCTTTCAGTTTTGGCCGAATCAATCACTTTTTTTGTATTAACCCCCGTTGAAATCTCTTCTGTGGTATAAGAGGTTTCCAAGCCTAGCTTATTGATGTCGGCCTGATAAAAGAGCCCAAGCTCTTCTTTCCATTGTTTTGCCGAATCCAACTGAATTGTTACCCGATCCGTTTCCCCACTCACATTAAGCTCTTTGGTCAAAACAGGTCTCTTTACTTCAAATTCAGCAATTTGTTCGTCTAATAACTCTACAAGGTCAAAGTAAGTGCCTGTTCGTATGGGCTCCGAATTCTTCCCTACGGAACAACCAAGCAGCATTAGAGAAAGTAAGAAGACTAGATTTTTTAATTTCATAAGAGTATTTCCCCACTCATTTCTTTTGGAATTTCAACTCCCATTAATGTTAAAATGGTAGGCGCTAAATCGCCAAGTTTACCATCTTTCATTTGAGGTTTCAATTCATTATCAACGAGAATACAAGGAACCAAGTTCGTGGTATGCGCAGTATTTGGGCTGCCATCTGGGTTTACCATAATATCTGAATTACCATGGTCAGCAATTACTATTGTGGTATAACCATTTTTCAAGGCTGAAACAATCACTTCTCCAGCACATTTATCTACCGTTTCGCAAGCTTTTACTGCCGCTTCAAAAACACCAGTATGCCCTACCATATCAGGGTTAGCAAAATTGAGACATACAAAGTCTACTTCTTGCTTGTCTAATTCTTTTACAATGGCATCCTTAATATCGTTCGCACTCATTTCTGGTTGCAAATCGTAAGTAGCCACTTTTGGCGAAGGACATAAAATACGTTTTTCGTCTTTAAACGGAACCTCGCGCCCACCGCTAAAGAAGAAGGTGACATGTGGGTATTTCTCAGTTTCAGCAATTCTAATCTGCTTTTTACCTGCCTCAGCAAGTACTTCACCCAAGGTGTTTTTTAGGTTATCTTTATCAAACATCACTTTTACGCCACTAAACGAGTCATCGTAATTAGTGAGCGTAACAAAGTAAAGTTTCATGGCTTTCATTTCCTGTTCAGGAAAATCACGCTGCGTAAGTGCTTGGGTAATTTCTCTTCCTCTATCAGTTCTGAAATTGAAGTAGATGACTACATCATCTTCCTCAATCGTGGCCAAGGGAACACCATTCTTTGTATGAATGATTGGAATGATAAACTCATCGGTAACGCCTTCTATGTATGATTTAGCAATGCTTTCAGATATATTCTCTGAATTTACACCAGCTCCTTTCACCATGGCATCATAAGCCAGTTTTATTCTTTCCCAGCGATTGTCTCGGTCCATGGCGTAATAGCGACCAATCACAGAAGCTACTTTTCCGGTAGTTTTTTCCATGTGTGCCTCTAGGTCTGCCATATACTTTATACCTCCTTTTGGGTCAGTATCGCGGCCATCAGTAAATGCATGTACAAAAACATCTTTCAGTCCTTGATTGTCTGCAATACTGAGTAAAGCTTTTAAATGATTGATGTGAGAGTGTACCCCACCATCTGAGAGTAAACCTAAGAAATGCACTTTCTTGGAATTCGCTTTTGCGTAGTCTAAAGCAGATTTCAATGTTGGGTTATCTGCCAAAGTGTTTTCTTCCACTGCCTTATTTACCTTCACCAAATCCTGATAAACAACTCGACCAGCGCCAATATTCATATGACCCACTTCTGAATTCCCCATTTGACCAGCCGGCAAACCAACGGCTAAACCAGAGGCTTCTAGTTTAGAATGAGCATATTTGCGATAGAGCGAATCGATTACGGGTGTTTTGGCATGATCTATAGCAGAAACGTTGGAATCGGTACCTAAACCCCAACCGTCCAAGATCATTAAGAGAACGCGTTTTTCCATGGGGCAAATATATATTATTATGATCTGGTTTGTAAGTCCAAAGCGATTGTATTAATTTGATTCTGAACTAACCTAAGGAGAGTAATAATTGGCATTATTTTCGTTAAACTAATGGCTAAGTCACTAAAAATGAGGAATAAAAATATCGTTATTACTTTCATGTCTCTTTTGCTAGTGTTCAGCACCTTTTCGGGTTTTGCGCAAACACCAGAAGAAAAATTGATAAAAAACGTACAAGAGGCATTAAAGTCTTCGAGCTCGCGAGAGCTTGTAAAATACCTACACGAAAGAGTTGAAATCAAACTCGACAACGAAAAAAAGGATTATAGCACCAATCAAGCAGAAATTGTTCTGAAGCAATTTTTCCAGAAAAACCCTGCTGATTCTACCGAGTTTATTCACGAAGGAAATTCAGATGGAGGTATTATTTATGCCATTGGTTCTTACGTTTCGAGAAACAAAAAATACAGAGTTGTTCTAAGGGCGAAGAAATATAAAGCAGACTATAAAATCTATCGCCTCGAATTTACTGAAGACCGATAAGCCCTTGCAATCTATTTAGTATTTTTGGCCTATGTGGCCGAAATACATTACAGAAAAATCTCTCGATCAGTTTATTGAAAACGCTTTAGCCGAAGATATTGGCGATGGCGATCATTCATCCCTTGCTTCAATTCCAGAAAACGCTGAAAACTCAGCCTATCTTCTCATGAAAGACAGTGGCATTATTGCTGGTGTGGAATTGGCAGAAATCATTTTCAAAAAATTAAGTCCTTCTATTAAAGTAGAGACCTTGGTAAAAGATGGCGATGTCGTCAAAAAAGGCGACATCATCATGCGGATCCACGGCAGCTCAAGGGCCATTTTATCTGGTGAACGCTTAATGCTTAACTGTATGCAGCGCATGAGCGGTATTGCTACTTATACCAACAAATTGAATTCTCAGATTTCTCATACTTCAACAAAACTTTTAGACACCCGAAAAACTACACCCAATTTTAGACTGATGGAAAAATGGGCTGTTTTTATTGGTGGAGGCGTAAACCATAGGTTTGGCTTGTATGATATGATCATGCTGAAAGACAACCACAACGATTTTGCTGGTGGAATTACTCAGTCGGTGAATGCCACCAAAAACTATTTACAACGAACTGGCCGCGACCTTAAAATTGAAGTAGAAACCCGTAACTTAGAGGAAGTTAAAGAGGTTTTGAGCTTGGAAGGAGTGCATAGAATTATGCTCGATAACATGAGCCCAGCATTAATGAGCGAAGCTTTGGCTTTGATTAATGGCCGTTTAGAAACCGAGGCCTCCGGTGGCATTACCGAATCGACCATTGGGGCGGTAGCAGAGACTGGAGTAGACTATATTTCCGTTGGTGCACTTACCCATTCGGCAAAAAGCCTGGACATAAGCCTGAAAGCAGAATAATTTGAAAGTTAAGAAACGCAATTTTTTAGTGTTAATGATTGAAGCCTTAGTTTTGATCATTATGTTTGTGTTCCTTTTTCGACACTGTGCGAGTTAGCAGGTAAATTATCATGATTGTAAAAACAAAAAAATACGCTTTAGACAAAAAAGCTTACATCCGTGCGGGGATGAGAAACATCCTTAAAGAGCAATGGTGGGTGGTTTTAATTGCTATTGGCATTTCAGCCATGGCCTTTGTCATTCCTTCAAACTGGTGGTGGATTGGCGCTTTGATCGCCTACGTTTTGTATCTACTTTTTTGGCTTATCCAGTTTACGGGAGTAACCCAGTTAGAACAAAGCAAAATGCTTTTCGATAAGCTTTCTTACGAAATTGACAGCCGTCAGATTTTGATCAAAATGAACTCCAAGCAAGGCATG
Source organism: Roseivirga ehrenbergii (assembly GCF_001593005.1). Lineage (GTDB taxonomy): Bacteria > Bacteroidota > Bacteroidia > Cytophagales > Cyclobacteriaceae > Roseivirga > Roseivirga ehrenbergii. Next base: position 18,167 of record NZ_LQZQ01000009.1, on the reverse strand, counting down.
CCCATGAAATGGGAGCAAATTAAATATGCTTGGATGGACAAAAAACAGTTTGTGCTTGTGGTAAACAAAGCCCAAATGATGATGTTCCCTTACACTGTTTTCAAAACTCAAAACGAAGTAAAATTCGTAGAGACAATTATGAGACGTAAGGGCTTGATCAAAGGTCAAAAAGAGCAAATAGAAAAATAAGAAAGGTTAATACCTTACTAAAAGCACGGTTATCTAATAGCCGTGCTTTTTTCGTTATTTGCTACCTAATTCAGAAAATTGAAATCACGTTACTACATCGAGGGATTGATTGCCGTTTTTCTCTTTGGCATTACTCCAATTTTTATCAAGGAAGTTTCTGCCAATGCGGTAACTATTGGCTTGGTGCGCTTAGTGATTGGCGCAAGTTTTCTGTTTTTCTTAGCAGGAAATAAGAACATAAAAAAGCTTACCAAAAAGGACTGGAAGGCACTTGTTCTCATTGGTGTTGTTTTCGGGGCGCATTGGATCACTTATTTTATGAGTGTAAAACTTGCCACACCTTCCATGGCCATCCTCTCGGTTTCTTCATTCGGGCTGCACATGATTTACTTAGACTGGGCGATTAACAAAAGAAAGCCATCGCCTTATGAGATTACCGCAGTCTTAATCGCCTTATTCGGTATCTATTTAATCGTACCGGCATTCGACCTAAAAAATAACCTTACAACGGGTATTCTAATTGGTCTGGTCAGTGCGGCCTTTTTTGCCATCCTGCCATTTATTCAGCGGAAAAACCAACATATCGACTCCTTGACAAGGGCATTTGGTCAATACACTTTCGCACTTATTATTTTTCTCCCCATGTCATTTGAGTCCAATTGGGAATTGACCCAACAGGACTGGGTTTACCTCGCAATTCTCGGCACGGTATGTACGGTAGGCGCACATACTTTATGGCTACGTGCCTCCACCATTTTGCCTCCAACCAACACGAGCCTTATTTTCTATTTGGGTACGCCAATCGCTATGGTTACCAGCTTTATTTTCTTAGATGAAGCCATGCCTATGCAGAAAATTATGGGAGCCGCTCTGATCATTTTTGCGAATGTTTTCGGGGTTTTGATGAGGAAAAGAAAAAGGAGATAATTAAAAAAGTAATTGTATATCCCGCTAGAGTCTTCTCAGTATTATCAACTAATAAAGATCCCTTAATTAGAAGATGTGTTAATGTTAGTAAAGAGCAAGAACTGAAACCCTGCTCTTTACACCTATCACTCTCTTTAATGAGTGCCAGATTTTACATGAAATAGTTTGCTTTTAGAACACACCTATATAATGGTTGCCTGGCTTGTTGGCCAAAGTAGCACCTTTGGTAACCTCGCCTGTCTGGCTATTGAATACATAAATGTTACCATCTTTCCCTACAGGCGTAATCGCCATTAACAGGTAGTCTCCATACGCCAAGAAGCCTTGGTACTGGAACAAGTCCAAGTCAGCATCGTTAGGAATATCCATTACTTTTTCAGCTGTTCTGTTATTCAGGTCTACACGAGCTACATAACTTTGGTCAGAATCACCATATTGATAAACGATATAACCAATATTGTCTTTTACATATCTCCACGTTTGCACATAAACATTTTCTACGCCCAATGCTTGGTCTAGACTAAATACGTAAGAGTTATCATACTCATTATTAGTCGTAATTTTAAGAATATGCGAACCATTAGGGTCTCTTTGTGTGGCCTGATAAATACTTCCATCTTCTGCCAAAAAGTTAACATTACTACGGTAACCAGAACAGTCGCCAAAGGCTACAGTAGAAGTAATAACCTTAGGGTTTTCAAGAGAAGGATAATCAACTACAACTGTTTTTGTACCTAGCCTCTCCCACTCGCTTTCACTATCGCCAGTAGCAGGATCGTATTTACGCATCCATGTACCAATAAGCAATTTATTACCCGCCTGATTAAGCACTGGAGCATCTAAACGGAAAATAGCATGACCTTCTGCTTCCTCTTGTTCAGATAGTGCGATTTCATATTGCTTGTAATTGGAAATAAGGACATTCTGAAGGTCTAAAGCAAGTACTGTGGCCGTACCACGATAGTACTTAAATGGTTCTTCAGAATTGGTATTGTTTGCGGCAATGTTAGCAATATTTACAGCAATACCCGTTTTGTCGCCATCGTACAATTTACCCCACCTCGGAGCTGTGCCAGCATATTGTGCAATGCTTACGGTTACATCTTCTTCTACGTAGTTTGCACCGCCTTGTACACCGAACCTTGAAAATTCTCCTCCATTTTCACCTGCATACGCAATATTAAACATGGTGTTTCCATCTTCTGAAACTTGTAAACGGGCTGTACGATTAGATTTTACTGGTTCGCCATTATCATAAAGGTTAATCGTTGTAGCAGGATCAATGGCATCTTCATAGCTTACAGCATATATCATGGTACCGCCATTACCGTCTCCAGGATTATCACCCATTAAAGCTCCGGCAACTGTTACCCAACGAGAACCATCCAGTTCCTCTGTAGGATTTACCTTGTCGTCATCTTCACAATTGGTTACAAAAAATGACGATATTAATACAACAAATAGCCAATATCTAGAAAATAGTTTTTTCGTTTTCATAATAGTTATTTAGGGTTATAAATTATTTATAGTATAGTTTAGCTTTAAAAAAAATGCTCTTCCTGGTTTCTGTACTGCAAAATTGTCGTATACCTGCTTGTCGAAAATATTCCTTACGTCTGCACTTACCACAAAACATTTGTTCGGGAAGGTGAAGTTGACTCCAAGATCATGTATAAACTGGCGGGGTGTCCTAAAGCTTTCAATCTCTAGCCAGGTAGTATAAAAGCGATCTACAAAACCAAAACTGTATGACAGGTTCAGGCTTGAACCATTGGCAATAATATCTGTAAATGTATATTCTGCCATGGCATTGGCTGTAAAGTAAGGTTCGTTTGGTAATTGCTGTTTGTAATTGTCAAACACGTTTCCATTGCTATCATATTTTGTGTTAAACACCGAATTGAATCGGGACATATTCAATATTAGATTCAGCTGCTGCCTGTAGACATATTTTACCTCCGCCTCAAACCCAATAGATTTAGTTTTTCCCAGATTTTCATAGGGATTGGTCTGTACTGCATCATTTATTCTTGGGTTGATCCTTTGTACAATTTTATCGCGTGTGTCACGCAAAAAACCGGTTGTAGAAAATGAAAAATTATGCTCTTGTATAAAGAAAGAACCTGCCTGAAAACCGATGTTTACATTGTTACTAACTTCTGGGGCAATAGCCAGATTTTCTACAATGTTTTCACTAGGGCTCCCGAATACTTCGTTTTCTGACGGCATTCTAACGGCTTTTTCGGCCGAGGCCATAACAATCAACTGTGGCCACACAGTAAAGGACAAGGCTGTTCCATAACCCGTAGCGTTTCTGTTGCTCGACACCCGATCTTCTACCCTAACAGATTCACCATTTTGCTGCACTAATACGGGATCCATTCTATCTATCCGTTGTTGATAGAACTTTCCAAAAACGCTTCCCTTCAGTCGATCGTCAGTTGTTGTCAGCTCATATGCCAAAGACGAAATATTCTTCTTTAAGTCGCGTGTACCAATAAACTCACGCTCCACTACACTGCGCATTTCGTCCTGCTGGGTGCGGTCAATATCAAAAAACACATGGTTTAGTATGACCTTGTGATTACTGTTAATGGTATAATTCAGCCCCGACCGGAATGTAGCGATATCCCTGTTAATGTGGTTGATGGTTGGGGCTCCCTGTTGGGCACCTTGAGGCCTCATTATTGGCTCCCCATCTAATCCGAGGCTTCTTTCGCCAAACCAGTTGTAATTCCACTTTACAGTGTCGTTCACCACTTGGTTTCTATCACTGTACATTCCGTTAAAAGTAAATTCAAGACCTTTTTTAAGCAGATCGCTTTTTGTGTAGGTGAGGCCCATCACATTGGCCCGAGACTCAGTAAACCTACCTTTATAGGGAATGGACATATAAGTGCCATGCTGAATTTCGTTGTAATCGTCTGAAGCATTGAAACTGAAAAAGAACTGATCGGCCCATTTTACATCTGTAAATCCAAGGGCAATTTGCCCGCCTACTGATCTATAGGCATCATTAAACCGTTTGGCGCGTACGTAATAGTAGCGGCCATTTGGTAAAATATTACGAACGAACTTTCCCCAAACTTCATAGTCATTGTCAGAGTAGTTATAAAACCCCGATGCCTTTAGCGTGAAACCTGATGTTTCACTACGGTGCATTCCGCTAAAGTTGGTTTGGAAGGTATTGAACGATCCATATGAAACTGAAGCGTTAAGGTTATTGGCCATTTGTTTTTTCAAAATCACGTTTATCGCTCCGCCCAAAGCATCATCGGCCAAATGTGCAGGTAGCACTCCTTTGTACACTTCAATTCGCTCGATTAATGCAGGTGGAATACTATTAAGACTGAAAGATCTACCATATGTAGAGACGGGGAGTCCATCGATAAAAATTCGTACCGAATTGCCTGACATTCCATTGAGATTATAGTCTACGGACGACCCTAAACCACCATTTTGGCGTACTCTTATGCCTGCGGTTCGGTTCAGTAAATCATTAGTTTGCACCGATTGAAGGGCTGCCTTGCTTGTTTCCAATACCTCAACCGCAAAACCTTTAGTTTCTATTTCTCTTTCTTCTGTTATCCCTTCAACCACTACTTCATTGAGCAACACGGCATTAGCGCCTTTTAACACAGCATTATGTTCAATAATTGCCTTATTAATATTGACTGTATATATAGTGTCATTAATCTCAATACTGCTAATTTCTAATTGGTAGGTTCCGAATGGGATGCCAGACATTTGATAGAAACCTGACTCATCCGATAAAGTATGCTTTTTAACAGAGGGAAAATGAACTATTGCAAATACGACAGGAGTACCGTCTTCTAAAGTCAGCTTACCAGAAACCTTTCCCTTTTGAGAAAAACAGATATTACCCACAAATAGACTTATAGCAATGAGGGCTGGAGTAAACCACTTGTTCATGGTCTCTTCTGCAATAAGGTTGTAAAAGCAGTTGTATCCCTGTGGTCATTGCCGTTGAGTAGAGGCACAACAAAAGTTTTCAAATATTTTTCTAACAAACCCATCAACTTTTCTTGCATGTCAAAACATTATTCTTATTTAGACTAATTATAAATTGAGCTCAAAACTAAACACGCCCTTCACTATAAACAAGTTTTACCAAAAAAATTTAGACGAATTTCAGTTAATCATTTCTTCTAATGAACTGACAGGTATTTCCATTCGGAAGAAAGGGAGCAAGCTCAATACAGAAACTAACTGCTCCACAACAGCTTAGGAAAAATTGATAGCTTCTCTCTTATATAGGTATGCTATAAACTCATTAACGGACAATACGCATTGTAATTTAAATCAAATGCAATTTTCATATTTGTAGATTTTGATTATGTTTGTTCTACAAATATGAAATTTGCAAAATGAAAGGGACACAATTAGGTGAATTTGAAGAACTGGTATTGTTGGTGGTTGGCGTATTATTTCCTGAAGCTTACGGCCTGAATATCCGCGAGGAAATCATTAATCAAACCAAGCGAAAAGTTGCAATTGGCGCAGTACATTCTGCTCTTAGTAGGCTCGAAGAAAAAGGTTTTTTAGAATCTGAATTGGCCGAAGGCACTCACGAACGCGGGGGCAGAAGAAAACGACTTTTCAAGATTACTGCAAGTGGGAAACAAGCTTTGGAAAAGAACCACGAATTGAGAAACTCTCTTTTCAGTCAAATTCCAGAAATGGCCCTAAAAATAGTGTAATCTCGTGGGGCTCCAATCAACATATGAACCACCAAAACTCGCTGTCAAGCTGCTTTCGCTTGTTTGCAAGAAAAAACTTTTTGAAGAAATAGAAGGCGATTTATACGAATACTACCAAGGCCAAAGGGAAGAGAAAACGAAACGGGTAGCGAACCTTTATTACTGGTTTCACATGCTCAATTTTCTACGCCCTTTTGCCATCAAAAAACTCGGTCAAAACTCAAATACAATCATCATGTACAGAAGCTATTTCAAATTTACTTGGCGCGGAATGCTCCGCCAAAAACTGCAAACCAGTTTCCATCTACTCGGGCTCATTATGGCCTTTTGCGTTTGCGGATTCATTTATTCCCACATAAAATACGAGTCGTCTTACGATTCTTTTCTCGATAACGCTGATGACATTTATCGGGTAGCGTGGATGAACCAAAACCCTCAAACACGAACACCTCATCCTATGGCGCAGGCACTCGCGGATGATTTTCCAGAGGTGATTGACGCAGTGAGTATTTCGCCAATTTATGGTTCAGGGCTTACTAAAGCGACAGTATTGCTAAAAAACGAAAAGAACAATATCACATTTGATGAACCTAACGGCTATTTTGTTGATAGTACCTTTTTCGATGTATTTAGCTTTAAGCCAATTCATGGTAATGTGAAAGAGGCGCTCCAAACAACTTGGGGAATTATTCTAACTAAGTCGGTAGCCGAAAAGTATTTTGGAGAGGCAAACCCTGTAGGTGAAAGGCTTACGTTCAACGGAATGGAAGATATGCTGGAAGTAGCTGCCGTAGTTGAAGACACTCCGAAGAACTCCCACTTCCGCTTTAATTTCCTCATTTCTTATGTGTCCCTCAAGTCTTTACAATTCAACGATCCATGGATGTCGTGGGATGATTTTGGTCACTTCAATTATTTAAAGCTTGCACCTGGAACAGATGCAAAAGCTTTCGAAGCGAAAATTCCTGATTGGGCGCCAAAGTACTTAGGTTGGGATGAAGAAAATGTAGAGGCCTTGAAAACAGGTGAGAATAAATTTGAATTACAGCCCATTCAAAGTATTCATTTGCATTCCAATATTCGATGGGAATTGGAAGCCAATGGCAGCTATAGCTACTTGCTTATTTATGGCATCAGCGCTTTATTCATTTTACTTATTTCTATCATCAATTTTGTGAATCTCAACACGGCAAAAGCAGCACAAAGGCTGAAAGAGGTTGGGGTGAAGAAAACTTTGGGCGCTTACAAATCACAGGTGGTTTCGCAATTTATTTTCGAAGCACTGTTCACTACGTTTTTGGCGCTGGCACTTTCTTTTGTGGCCATGTATATGCTGGAAACTCCCTTCAATCAATTGGTCAATGGAAACATTTCAGTGGCGGATTTATATCAAACAGACGTCATTTTAGTCTTACTATCAATAGCCATAGTTACCGCTTTTGTATCTGCCATTTACCCTTCGCTCTACTTAAACTCTTTTGAAGCAGGGCAAATTTTAAAAGGTTTGAAAACCACCAAACTGGGTGGGTCTAGTGTTCGAAATGGTCTACTGGCAATTCAATTTGTTGCTGCTATTCTTATGATCAGCGGAAGTATTATTATTAAAAATCAGATTTCTTTTTTAAAGAATAAGGACCTTGGTTTCAAGCAAGAAAATCTTTTGGTTGTGGAGGTAGACGATTTTCAAGGCGACTTAGAAGTAATGAAAACATCTATTCAAAAAAGTGCTGGGGTGTTAGATGTTTCCCTTGTTTCAAACGTACCAGGAGGTCAGTTTAACCAACACCCAATATACGCAGCTAACAATCCTTCCCTTCGGGTGGATGCTGCTGAAATGTTTATTGATAATGACTTAGCTACTACCTTAAGTTTGAATATTGAAGCTGGAAGAATGCTGAATAAAGAATTTTCGGCAGATTCTTCTGGAACTGCTTTTGTATTGAATGAAACAGCCATAAGAGAACTAAGTTTGGAAGACCCAATTGGTAAGCAACTTAATTGGGTAAATAACGAACAGCTTGTAAAAGGAACTATTGTTGGTGTAGTAAAAGACTTTAATTACAACTCCTTACACGTTCCAGTCCGGCCAATGATTATGATGGTGCCTACTTCATTTGGCTATAATTATTTGGTGGCGAAAGTAAGCCCAGCAAACCTAAAGGAGACGATATTAAGTGTAGAGTCAAACTTTAAAGAGGTTTATCCTGAAGGTAGCTTCTCCTATCGTTTTCTAGACGATCAAATCGAGAGACTTTATTTGGAAGAAACACGAACCCTGAAGCTAACCACTTTACTTTCCGCTATTTCAATTTTTCTGGCCTGTGGTGGACTTTTAGGTATTGTCTCTATCGTTATTAAACAGCGCGTAAAGGAAATCAGTATCCGTAAAATTATGGGTGCTTCGGCTTCTCAAATTCTATGGCTGATGAACTTTAAGTACTTGTTAATCGCTGGGGTTTCACTGCTGATTGCCGTGCCGGTTTCCGTGTATTTTATGAAGGACTGGCTCAGCAATTTCACATACCAGATTGGAATCGATCCTTTGACTTATGTGCTTACTGCCATTGCTGTGTTATTGTTAATTGGCTTTACCATCACACTCATTTCTATGAAAACAGTAAAAAGCAATCCAGTAAATGCGTTGAGGTCGGAGTAGGGAAGAAAAGGTGTTATACCTAAATCAGAGCATGTAAATAATTGGCAGAGTCAATTAGACCATTTTTACGAAATCGATCTAATATTTCAAATTCGTCAAGGTTTGGATTTGTTCGGTTCAGCACTAAGGCTCGAAAGGCTTCGAGCGCTAGGTCATTATTCAGGTCAATGGTGTCTGTGATGAAGTCATCGGCACTCTTTGCTACCAAACCGAAAGTAGCCAAATAATCTTTAGGGAAGTCTTTGATATTGTTAGTGACAATGATGTTTGCATTTGCTTTTATAGCTGCTGCTAATACGTGCCTGTCTTTATCATCAGGCAATTCCAACGCATTGACAAGTGATTCATAATTATCGACCAAAGCATCTGGAAAGGCACGTTGGGCTTTCTCTAATCTTTTTTGGATTTCATTACCTGGAATACCTTTTCGTTGCATTACGTTTTCCCACTCTGTGAAAATGTGTTTACTCCATTTTGGTGTGAAGAGGTCATAGGAGGCAAACCAAAAAAGAAGATCTCTAATATCGATTGGATATATCACATTGGTGTCTAATACACATGTAAACCTTACACTATGTATCATACAGCCCTGCTTCTTCGTCCGCTTTCATTATTTCTGTCAGCAGCTTACGCTGTTCTGCCTTCATTTTCTTTCGGTAATCAATTAGGTCTTGATACTGAATTCTTCTGTGTTTACCAATTTTCGTAAAGTTGATTTCTCCCTTTTCAAGCAGCTTAACCAAATGCGGTCTTGAGCATCCCAACATCTCTGCTGCAGCCTGTGTAGTAATTTCGGTAGCTACTGGCACAATGGATATAGGTTTACCCTGACTCGTTTCTTTTAATATTTTGGCCAGAAGGCGCAAGGCACTTAATGGAATTTTAATTCTTTCATTAGTCTCCTCAATCTCAATTTCAGGGTATTCAGAATGAATTTGATCCAATGTAGCGGCAAGTGCATCGTAAGACTCCATAGCTGCCTTCTGCTCTTCTTTAGAGGGTCTTTTTATTTCATCTAAGTTATTCATGTTGGTTCCGTTCAATAGTCACTCCAAAATAAACGAAATATTCGAAACATCGTTTCGTTTATTTTGATTTAAATCTAAGTGCTTATTGATCCACATTACCATCTCACTCATTTCCATGAAAACGGTAAAAAGCAACCCTGGAAATGCGTTGAGGTCGGAGTAGGGAAGGAGGGTTTCAGTTGAAAGAGTCTAACTCTTTTAATACTGGTGGGTTTAAGATGGCATTTTTTACTACTTCAGCAACAGAATTAAAAGTTATTCCTTTACGGGTACAATAATCACTCTGAAGCCAATCTTTCAAAAGTTTCGCTCCCTTGCTAGAGTTACAAGACATACAACAAAGCGAAATATTATCTATCCCATTTATCCTGATGTCATTCACTATGTGTTCCCAAGAAGGTTTGTTTTTTCGTGATCTCTCTTCATTTCTGAATTCAACTTTGCAATAAACACAAGTGGAGTCTCTTTCTCTCACATGGTCCTCAACTTCTTTTGGAATGCCCCATCGATTTGCCATAAAAATTATTCCCCTTCAAAGAAATCGTTATCTAATTCTTTTACTTCGTAGATGACTTTTATCTGTATACCCACATTATATTGATGCATAAGATCAACTAACTTTATACCATCAATTAGAATTATAGTATGATGTGCATCATGTGCTTTCTTAACCGCTCCTGGGTCAAACGATGATGTTGTAACAAATACCCCTTTTTGAGTATCACCACTCATAGCGCCTATAAAATTCCGGATATCCTTCTCACGAACTTTGTTTTCGCCATATCGCTTTGCTTGGATATAAATTTTATCAAGCCCAAGCTTGTCCTCGTTGATTATTCCGTCTATACCTCCATCACCTGTTTTTGAAGTTTCTACAAAGTCTCCGTAGCCCATCTTCTTTAGAAGAATAAGAATAACCTTTTCAAAATAGAATGGATCTATAGTTTTCAGCTTCTCAAGAAGCTCATCTTTTACTTGAACGTCAATCAAATTAAACCCTTCGTCTATGAGATCTTGAGGGGTTGCATTTTGAATTTTTGAAGGGATGTGATCGTTTTTGGGGTTTTCTTCGTTGTAGAACTCTAAAAAGTTGTCGGAGTTTTCAACTTGATTCAATGTAAGTTTAGATGAGCTATTCTTTTTACCCTTTTCTGTTATTTTAACATAACCCCTTTTTGGGAATTCAATATACCCTCCCTTTTTAAGGTAAGACTTTCCCCATGCGATTCTGTTAATTATCAAAATGTCACCGCTATTAGTCTTCTGTTCAAGCTGCTCCTTGGATAGTTGATAATAGAATTGATCAATAACCCTTTGATACATTTCCCTAGCTTGGAGCGTTTCTCCACTCTCTAGTACTTTCAGAATTGGAATGAAAGTCTCATGAAATTTAGGAATGTCCATAATTTTCTAAAATTAAGCAGTGCGTTAACTATCAGTCACATTTATAACTAATTGCCATAAATATATTGAATTTTATGACTGCTTTATCTCTTTCCTATTCACAACACCAACCTGCGCCAAAACAGAACCGTTACATAGAAGCAGTCTTTTTCTATCTTTATCCTATCATTCTAAAACCTTAAGATGTCAGTACTTTATTTGCTCTCTAGTTTGGGGGTAATCAACGGATTATTGATTGGTGCTTTTCTGGTTTTTCGCAACCAGAACAAAGTCGCGAATGCCTATCTGGGCGGTCTGTTATTGGCATTGAGCTTACGGATTGGTAAATCTGTTTTCTATTATTTTGAAGATAATGTAGACTTACTGATCCTTCAAATTGGGCTTTCTGCCTGTACTTTTATTGGGCCATTCTTTTACCTCTACACCAAAGCCATTTACAAACAACATCGGAAAATTCATACCAGAAACACTGTCCTGCTCATAATTCTACTGGCATCAATTCTAACTATTGGTTCAGTCTACCCTTACCGAAATCATCCCGCTATATGGAATGGCTATATCATTTATGGTATCTATTATATCTGGGCGGTTTTCACACTTTTAGGTTTGTACAACGCTGTCAAAATGCTGAAACCTGTAATACTCAAGCCCTCTACAATGAGCAAGCCACAGCAACATTTGGCCATGCTCACCATTGCCATGCTCATCATCAATTTGACTTATCAGATGGCGCTATATGGTTTGTTTACCTACATATGGGGGGCGCTTATTTTTTCCTTCACCTTATATTTTCTCTTGGGTAGGATGCTGCTTTCTAGCAAGTTTTTCTCCCCGAAACCTACTGACCAACCACTCGCTAATGCCTCAAAAAAACTGGAGGAACTGAATGTGCTGATGGATACGCAAAAACCATATATCAATCAGAAACTCAAACTGGATAACTTGGCTGTGCAGGCTGGTCTTTCTAAACACAGTTTGTCCAAACTATTGAATGAAGAGTACCGACATGGCTTTGCACAATATGTAAAAGAGTTTAGGGTGAAAGAAGCGAAGCAATTGATTCATACCAGAAATGAACTTTCGTTGGAGGGCATTGGCTATGAAGCAGGCTTTAGCTCTAAGTCATCTTTTTTTGATGCATTCAAAAAGATCACGAATTCCACCCCTTCGGAGTATAGAAAGAGCCATCAACTGGTGGCATAAGCCACAAATTACTCCAGAATGATCATTCTGGACTTCTTATCTCCGATTAATTCGATTTCTTGACGGCACTGATCGTAATCTTGGCTGAACAAATCAATTCATTCAATGAAAATTAGAGCATTCATCTTTCTCGTAGTCATAAGTATCAGTCCGTGTTTTGCCCAAACAGATCACGAACAAATCACGAAAACACTCAATCAATTTATTTTGGGTACCCAGTATAACTATCCAGACTCAATAGCCATGGCGTTCCATCCGGGCACCCGAATGTTTCTTTATAATGGCACCGACTCGGCCTATTTTATGACCTCTGAAGAATATGCAGGATTGTATGGACGCAGGGCGCCAGGAACGTTGAATAATCGGCCATCAAAGATCATCGGTATTGAGATTGACAGAGATGTGGCTTATGCCAAATTAGAGATTGATATTCCTTCTTATGGAAATCGATATCATGATTTACTCTTGCTTAAAAAGATCCTTGGTCAGTGGAAAATTGTGGGCAAGGCCACTTCAGCAGGGCCGATTCCTAAAGCGCCAGAAGAGTTTACACCAAACCCAGCAAAGGAAGTGGTACTGACAGGGCTCAACAAACCTTGGAGCATGGCCTTTATTTCAGAAAACGATGTGCTTATTACTGAAAAGGATGGCAGCCTTCTTCGTATTAATTTGGAAACCAAAGAATGGAAAGCCATTTCCGGATTACCCAAGGATGTGGCAAGGGCTGTGCAGATTGACACTGCCAAATTTAAGAAAAGCATTTTCCCAAATAGTCTGCACGGGCAAACCATAAGTGCCAATGCTGGGTGGTTTCAGGTGCTACTCGACCCAGACTTTGACCAAAATAACTATGTATATATTTCCTACGCAGCGGAGAATAAAGCGCGCGCCAGCACCACCAAAGTTATTCGCGGAAAGCTGATTGATAATGAGCTGAAAGAGGTGGAGACACTTTTTGTGGCAGAACCTTATGTGCATGGGCTTTATCACTATGGTGGCGGTATGATCTTCGGAACCGATGGCAAGCTATACATTACCATAGGCGAACGTAACTTTTTTGAGTACATGAACCCTGAAATTCCAGTTGCACAAGATGTAAAAGACAAACGTGGAAAAGTCATCAGAATTAATCCTGATGGGAGTATTCCCAAAGACAATCCTGATTTTGGGCCAAGTGTGATTAAAGGTTTGTTTGCCATTGGTATTCGTGCCTCGCAGGGCCTGGCTATACACCCAGAAACGGGAGATATTTGGTTTAGTGAACACGGCACCAATCAAGGAGATGAACTGAACATTCTGAAGCCAAGCGCAAACTACGGGTGGCCGAATGTTACTACAGGTAGTTACCGAACGGATTATCAACCAAAAACCATTTCGGGAGCTACTTTTACCGATCCAGTATATTCATGGGATCATACTGTGGCGCCAACAGGGTTGACTTTTTACTCAGGCGCTGAGTTTCCATTATGGAAGGGGAATTTGATTGTGCCCGGGTTGAGCAAAGGCAGCTTGTGGAGAATGGTGGTTGATGGTGATAAAATCATAAGTGCCGAAGAACTATTCATCAATAGCAGGGTGAGGCTAAGAAAAGCAATTGTTTCTCCTGGAGGGCAACTCTATTTACTTTCTGACGAAGAAGACGGTAAACTGATTCGGGTGTTTAACGGTAAGAGTTGAAATGACGGGTTGTTATTCAAGTAAGCTGGCGGGGGCAGGGGGTGGAAATAGGAAGAACATGTTAATAAGAACTTATGCAGTAGGAACGTTCAATTTGCCTCCAACCGCCCTAAGTACTTTAAGAATAGTGTCAAATTGCGGTTTAGCACCTTGCGATAATGCTTTGTATAAACTTGGCCTGCTGAGACCTGTCTCTTCTGCGATTCTTGTCATTCCTCGTGCTTTAGCCACATGGCCTAGTGCGGATATAATATCTTCAGTATCACCCTCTTCCAAAACAGTATTCAAATACTCCACAATTAAAGCATCGTCTTCAAGGTATTCAGCAATATCAAACTTAGTAATCTCTTTATTTTCCATTTCAGTTGTTTTTATAGTGAGACCATAATTCTTTGGCTTTCAATATATCCTTCTGTTGAGACGATTTCGTTCCACCGCTTAGAAGAAGTACAACCGTACCTTTGTATTCCTTCAAATAAACGCGATATCCTTTGGCGTAGTGAATACGTAATTCGCTAATCCCTTGCCCCACGGGCTCACAATCTCCGAAGTTTCCACTTTGTTCTATTCGTTGAATTCTAAAGAGGACTTTGGCCTTCGCTCGTGGATCTTTCAGTTTTCTGAGCCACTTGTCAAATTCTAGAGTCTTTTCAATAGAATACATACGTAAATGTATTCACTTGGATACAAAAAAGCAATAGACAGCTAGAAGTGTTCTGTTGCTTGACATGTCACTTTGGTATTTATTTACCCATATCCTCCTTCAAATACTGCCCAGTATAGTTGTCCTTAAGTTTTACCATTTCTTCTGGGGTGCCCGTAAAAGTGATGTTACCACCTTCGTGACCACCCTCTGGGCCAAGGTCAATAATCCAGTCGGCTAGTTTGATGACCTCGGTATTGTGCTCAATAATAATGACGGAATTGTCTTGCTCAATCAGCGCGTTGATGGCTTTCATCAGTTTACTGATGTCGTGAAAATGAAGGCCCGTAGTCGGTTCATCAAATATGAAAAGAATGTGTTCCTTGTCATTCGATTTCCCTTTTCCTAGGTAGAAAGCCAGTTTCACCCTTTGCGCTTCGCCTCCACTGAGCGAATTAGAAGACTGCCCCAAACGGATGTAGCCCAAGCCCACTTCTTGCAGCGGCTTCAGTTTACTATGCACTGCTTTTTCATTGGCGAAGAAGTACATAGCATCATCAATGGTCATGTCCAATACATCGGCAATGCTTTTGTCGTTGTAGGTGGCTTCAAGAATTTCTTGTTTGAAACGCTTGCCTTTACAGCTTTCGCAAGTCAGCTGAATATCGGCCATAAACTGCATTTCAATTTTCACTACACCTTCGCCTTGGCAAGTTTCGCAACGGCCGCCATCTACATTAAAAGAGAAAAATGCGGGTTTATAACCACGTTGCTTCGAGAGCGGCAAGTTGGAGTACAACGCCCTAATGGCATCGTAGGCCTTTACATAAGTAACGGGGTTCGATCGGGATGATTTGCCAATCGGGTTTTGATCGATGAACTCGATTTGGGTTACCTTTTTGGTGTCGCCTTCCAGTGCATCCATTTTACCTGTTTGCTCACCTACGGTACCTAACATTTTACCCAACGAAGGGTAAAGAATTTTCTTCACCAAAGTAGATTTCCCCGAACCACTTACGCCCGTAATTACGGTCAGCACGTCCAAAGGAATATCAACACTCACGTTTTTGAGGTTATTTTCTCTGGCTCCTTTTATTTTAAGTGCGTCTCTCCATTTTCTTCTGTGTTCAGGAATAGGCAATTTTTCTCTTCCACTCAAATAATTGGCGGTATGGCCTGTGCCATTCTGAACCAATTCTTCGATTGTCCCTTGAAAAATCAACTCTCCTCCATGCGAACCTGCATCCGGGCCAATGTCAATAATTTGGTCAGCCGCTTGCATTACTTTCTCTTCATGCTCAACTACCACAACGGTATTTCCCAAGTCGCGCAAGGTAAGCAAAACAGAAATTAATCGGTCGGTATCGCGAGGGTGTAAACCAATACTCGGTTCATCCAAAATATACATGGAGCCCACTAAGGCACTGCCCAAGGAAGTAGACAATTTAATGCGTTGAAACTCCCCGCCCGATAAAGTGCTGGTCAATCGGTTGAGGGTAAGGTAACCTAAGCCTACTCGACCTAAATATTCGAGTCGGTTCTGAATTTCTTGAAGTAACCTTTTAGCAATTTTTTCTTCATGCGCAGTAAGCGGAAGCTTATCGAAGAAAACTGCTGCCTCTTTTACAGGCATTAGTACGATGTCGGTAATGCTCTTTCCGTCCAACTTTACGTAGGCAGCATCTTTCCTTAATCGGGTGCCTTTACACTCTGGGCAGTCAGTACGGCCACGGTAACGCGAAAGCATTACGCGGTATTGAATTTTGTGTGTTTTCGACTCTAAATGTTCGAAGAATTTATTGAGCCCTTTAAAATATTTGTTGCCTGTCCAAAGCAACTCTTTCTCTTTTTCCGTCAGTTCCGCGTAAGTTCTATGGATGGGAAAATCAAACTCAATCCCGTGTTTTAATAGCGGCTGCAACCATTTGCTCATGGTTTCGCTGCGCCATGGAGCAATGGCGCCTTCATATACCGAAAGCGATTTGTCTGGAATCACCAAGTCGATATCAATTCCTAAAATTTTCCCAAAACCCTCGCAGCGTTTACAAGCGCCAAAGGGGTTATTAAAGGTGAAAAGGTTAACGCTTGGCTCTTCGAATAGAATTCCATCCGCCTCAAATCTGTCTGAAAAAGCCGTTCGGCCTTCACCAATCACCTCAATAATACAATCACCTTGCCCCTCAAAAAGGGCGGTTTGTACCGAATCTGAAAAACGGAATTGGGTGTCTTCATTATGGGCCACAACCCCTCTATCAATCAGGATTTCTAAGTCTTTAGAGACAATGTCTTTTTCGTCTTTTAGTAAATCTTCTATAAAATAGGGCTCGCCTTTGGCTACCACACGGGAATAACCTTTTTGTAGCAAGAGGTTCAGTTCTTCTGCTACGCTACGCTCTTCTTTCTGAATCAGCGGACAAAGAATCATCACCTTGGTGCCTTCTTCTTTGGCCATCAAAAACTCTACAATGCTGGTTACACTATCACGACTTACTTCTTTGCCACTAACCGGACTGTAGGTTCTTCCTATTCGGGCAAAAAGTAATTTTAGGTAATCGTAAATTTCGGTGGTAGTACCTACCGTAGACCGAGGGTTTCGTGTATTAACTTTTTGCTCAATAGCAATGGCAGGTGAAACGCCTTTAATATAATCCACCTCAGGTTTTTCCATTCGGCCTAAAAACTGACGGGCATATGAACTCAAACTTTCCACATACATGCGCTGCCCTTCCGCAAAAAGCGTATCGAAAGCCAGCGATGATTTTCCAGAACCAGAAAGGCCAGTAACCACTACCAATTTATCCCTTGGAATGGCCACATCGACACTTTTGAGGTTATTTACCCTTGCACCCTTAATGATAATGAACTCTCTAGGATTCAGGTCGTCAATAAGGGTAGGGTGGCTAAGTGTTGTTGAATTCATAAGATTGCAAAGATAACAGAGCTAGCAACTAATTGTTAACTGAAAAATAATTACCTTTTTCAGAATTAAATTCTAAACTCTGGCATTATACTTGATTAAAGTTTTGCGATAGTCTTGAAAGCATTAGCCTAAAACTTGAAAATCAAAAATTACGATCAAATATTTGTAATCTGTATTTGAATCAATACATTTGAGATTGTTACTTTCATTAATCCATTTCCAAAAACTAAACATTACCGTATGATATAAACCTCTACTTAGACCTAACAATAACTAACATGAGGAAGTACGAAGTAAGCGATAGCCAATTAATATCGCTATACAAAAACGGTAATGAAGACGCATTCGCGGAATTAGTCTCACGTCACAAAAACAAAATCTTTACTACAATCTATATGATTGTAAAAGACCATGATCTTGCAGAAGATTTATTGCAGGAAACTTATGTGAAAGTGGTGAATACAGTAAAGTCTGGACGGTACAATGAGGAAGGTAAATTTCTGCCTTGGGTGAGCCGAATCGCACATAATTTAGCGATTGACCATTTTAGAAAGGCCAAGAGGTACCCTACAATTGTGATGGAAGATGGCAGCAATGTGTTCAACAGTTTAGAGTTTTCTGAAGAATCTATCGAGGATCGTCAAATAAAAGAAGATACACATGCGTTACTTAGGGAGTTAATAAAAGAACTACCCGACTCACAGCGAGAAGTTCTTATGATGAGGCACTACATGCAAATGAGCTTTCAGGAAATTGCTGAAGTAACAGATGTTAGTATCAACACCGCCCTTGGTCGTAT
>NZ_LQZQ01000008.1 GCF_001593005.1 Roseivirga ehrenbergii | reverse complement strand
TTGTAATGGTCTCTTCATGTTATTTGTTTATGGTTTAAAATAGTTCTAAACCTAAAGAATAGATTGTAATGTCAAAATGTATTAATGAAGTATGAATGTGTGTTTGTATGGCTTGTAAGCAAATTATATTCGGATAGTGTGGTACTATAAGAATATTAGTAGAGCAAGGACTGTTAACTAAAAGGAATAGATGATTTCTGCTAGCCTAAATATTTAGTCGGAAATTTTATATTAGTCTCTTGGCATAGTTATTATTTTATGAATATCATTCATGAAATATGCCTTTTAGACTATTGTAGCGATGATTAGCTTTTCCTTTTTATAAAATAGACTCAGTTGATATTCGCTATTATTAGTAAAGTATAATTTTGATTTTTCTAATAATGATGATTGGCAGTGACTTCCTGTTAGTGGTTATTCCGTTCATGTAAATCTTGAAACCATAGTTAAACCTTTTTCTCTTTGCTTGTGAGCTAAACTCACGCTGTCATTTTAAGATATAAATTGAGATAGAGCTATAAATTTAAAGCTTACTTCAGATTATCTATATTAATATTTACACCATTATAAAGTATGTGGTCTTGAGCTATTAATGCTCCAGACTTTAGAGTTAAGTAATTTTCCCAAGTAAACTCCATTCCCCCAAGGGGTAAAATAGACACCCACATTTTTACAGAAATCGGTTTATTGTTTTCGTCTAGAATCCAGACATAGGAATCGCCTGGCGTTGAACCGCCTGAGGTGTAGGTAACCTTTAAACCTTCCTTTCCATCCTTAAGGGTAACAAGGCTTCTTTCAGTGCCAGGGTCGAAGGCTTTGAAAGGGGCACAGAGCCAGAAACTATCATTGTTAAAGTAGCCAAATGCTTGTTTGATCAATTCTTCTTTTCCTTCTTCTCTTATTTTTTCTGGGCGAATGACTTCACCGGTTTGGTTAATTGTATTGAGTAAAACCTCATTCTCATCCCACTTTACGAGCACCGAGTTTTTGGTTCTATTCCATTCATAATGATGAATTCCCTTGAAGGTCCATGAAACGTTAGTAGTACTATCCCAAGCAGATTTGTTAAGGGATTCCATCATTTCAATCGCTAAGTTGTCGGCTTTTGGCCCAGCAGTTTCTTCGGGTAAACTTTCATTCTTAACCAAATAGAATACGAAAAGCCCTAGGATTAGGGTGAGGAAAATTACTGCGAGAATTCGGAATAGCTTTTTCATACCCAAAGTTAAACGGGAAATTCATAACGGCTCAATTAAGAACTTCCTGTTTAACCAATTTGGTATGTGACGTGTTTTTAAACGTTTTCTAAAGCCTGTTCAATATCCCAGATAATATCGTCTTGGTGCTCTACACCAATAGAAAGGCGGATAAGCTGAGGGCTGATGCCGTATTTTTCTCTGTCTTCTGGAGAAACTCCTGCGTGTGTCATCGAAGCAGGATGTTCTGCTAGCGACTCTGTACTGCCAAGACTTACAGCAAGTTTCATCAGTTTTAGATTATTCAAGAATTTAAAAGCTCCTTTTTCCGTTTTGTCGGCTTTTATTTCAAAAGAAACCATTGCACCTGTACCTTCACATTGCTGGTCGAAAATCCGTTGTTGGTTTTCGTCTTTGATATTTCCTAAATAGAAGACTTCGCCCACTTTTGGGTGGTTGATTAAGAATTCAGCAACGTTCTGAGCATTCTTTTCCTGAACATTCATTCGTGCTTTTAGGGTTTCTAAGCTGCGCATTAGCAACCAACCCGTCCAAGGCCCTGCCATATTGCCTAAGAAGGTACGCATACCTTTTACCCGAGCCATTAATTCTTTTGAACCCAAACAAGCGCCTGCTATTACATCACTATGGCCTCCAATATATTTTGTAGCAGAGTATAATACCAGGTCGGCACCGTGCTTTAATGGATGCTGCCAAAGAGGCCCCATATAAGTATTGTCAACCGCTACTAAGGTTTGACGCCCTTCTGTGCTGTATCGATTGGCCAATCGCTTACACATTACCATATCAATAAGTTGATTGGTTGGGTTGGCAGGTGTTTCTATATAAACCATATTTACTTTATTGCCAAAGCCACTTTTTTCAACTCTATCGATAATGTCCTGCTCAGTATCTTTGGCATCGAATGAGATAACTTTAATACCAAAACGGGTAATGATTTGCTCAATAAAATGACTAGTTCCACCATACACGGGTTGGCTATAAAGTAGAACATCACCTGGGCTAAGGAACTCCATTAATACGGTGGTAATGGCCGACATTCCGCTTTCAAATACAGCACAATCTTCGGCTTTGTCCCAAAGTGTTAAGCGGTTTTCAAGAATTTCAAGGTCTGGGTTATTGAGTCTGCTATAGATCAAACCTAGCTCTTCGGTGTCTCCTTTTTCGCGCAAACCATAGGCTACTTCAAAAAATGCTTTCCCTTCTTCTGCGGTTTTAAAAACGAAGGTACTGGTCTGAAAAATTGGGCATTTTAATGATCCTTCGGAAAGCTCAGGCTTGTAGCCGTAAGACATCATTAAACTCTCTGGGTGAAGCTGTGGTTTATTCATGCTGTTTTTTTTACAAAATTAGCACGAAAGTAGCCTGTTCTTTAATCGCTTATATAATTAGAAAATATATCTACAAATGCTTTTTCATTAGAATTTAATTCTGAATATTAACTCATGATAACTAGTATTTAGAAAAATTTGCTACAAAATGGTTGATAAGATTGACAAACAGATTCTGCGCTTACTGCAATTGGACGCCAAAAAGACAACTAAGGAAATTGCTGCAGACTTAGGCTTAACCACAACACCAGTGCATGAGCGAATTAAGAAGCTTGAAAGAGAAGGCTATATTCAGCAGTATTCTATTCGCATTGATAGAAAAAAAGTAGGGTTGATGATGATGGCCTTCTGTAGTGTTTCATTAAAAAATCATGAGCGTGCTTTTATAGAGAAGTTTGAACAGGATATTCAATTGTTGGATGAAGTAATTGACTGTTACCACATCGGTGGTATGTTCGATTATTTGTTAAAGGTTTTAGTGCCCGATATGGATGCTTACCAACGCTTTATTTCTAAGAAATTGGCAGACTTAGATAATATAGGCAACGTACAAAGCTCTTTTGTAATGTCAGAAATCAAGCATTCAGCTCAAATTCCAGATCAGTTTCTTTAGGCTAGAAAGTTCTTTTCCCAAAAAACTTCTGATCGAGCGAATACTTTCCGGGGCCAGTAATGAATAAGAAGAAAAAGGTTAACAGGTACATTGCTGGTTTTTCTTGTGTGCCGAAAGGGTCAGCGGAATGAACTACAAAAAGTGCTACCGCCATGGTGACCATCAGGGGCACAAGTGCAAAACGACTGAATAGGCCAACTATTAATAGAATAGAACAAAGAAATTCGGCCAGTACGGCTAAGATAAGCGAAACTTCTACTCCCAAACCTATAGGGTCGCCAAACTGGAAATTACCTTCTATAAGTTTTAAAAACTTAGGGTAGCCATGCGTGAGCATCATTATGGCTAAACCAACTCTTAAAATTAATAGGCCTGTACTGGTTGACGAACTATGGTTTCCTGTAGCGAGAAGTTTTTTGAACATGGCGATAGTTTATTTCTCTAAGTTGGAAAATAAACTAGTTTTTGCAAAATTCTTTTATGTATTCGGAAGCCAGTTGATCACCTAATTTTTGGGCTTTTTTAAAGTCTGCGCAGGCGTCTGCAATTGTGTATTTGGGTGAATTTTGTTTCGCCATACCTCTTCTGGTTATTGCGTCTGCATAGTCTGGGTCTAGATCGAGGGCTTTGTTATAGTTTTCAATGGCACCGTCCCAATATTCACTCATAAAAAATACTACACCTTTATTAAAATAGGCCACAGGTAAGTTTGGGTTGATTTTGATGGCCCTGTCAAAGTCGTTCACTGCAGAGATCACAGCTTTCCCTCTTGCATATGCTGCTCCTCTATTTACCAGGGCCTGAACATTGTTTGGATTGGCCCTGATTACTTTATCTAAATCGTCAACGGCCTTATTGTTTTCGAAGAGTTTTACATAGGCATTTCCTCTTAGCTCAAGAGCTTCTATGTTCTTTTCATCTCCAGCCAAAAGCGCGTTCATGTCTATTAATACTCCCTTATAATTTTGAAGTTCAAATGAACATTTTGCCCTTGCAATCAAGGATTTACGCATGTTTTGCTTGGCTCTAATTAGTAGAGTAAAGTCGTTATATGCACCTTCATAATCTTCAATCTCCATGCGCGAAAGACCTCGGTTAAAGATGGCAAAGTGATTGTCGGGCTCATATTTTATAACATTAGAATATTTCGCTTCTGCAGCCTCATAGTTGCCTTCCGAAAAAAGTATATCAGCTTCTTCTTGTGTGGCTTCCATACTACAAGCGCTTAGCGAAAAAAATGCTGCGAGGCAGAAAAGAGTTTTCAAGCAATTCATGCTCCTAATTAAACTAATATTTTAGTTTAATCAATGAATTTTTTATGAAAAGATTAGGCTTAACCTTGTTGTGGGGGCTAGTAACTGCCGTTGTATTTTCGAATAAACCATTCTGTAGAGACCAAAACCAAGAAAAGAAGCAGCAACCAAGGGTTATTAATGATGGATTGCAGCTTTTCATCTGAACGCGTTATGGATTTTGCAGAAAGATTTTTAAAGTAGTTTGAGGCTTCGTTAATTCTTTCTTGAGGAATAAATTCACCCCCTGAATTGTTGGCTATATTTTTTAATAATTGATGGTTGGCCGTAAGGTTAATGTTCTCCAAATCTAATTTTTGAACTGAAAAAGTGCCTTGTGCAACCTCTCGTTTTCCATTCACCGTTGCCGAAGCTTCAAAACTATAAACACCAGGATCTAACCCAGTGACTCTATAATTGCTACCAGCATTGTTTACATAATTGAGTTTCTGCTTAGCACCTTGCTCATCGGTAATGGTAAGGTCAATATTACGGTCATAAACTTTCTCGTAAAGTTCGTTATATACTTCGGTGTTGAACTCAATAGCTTCGCTGTCATAATATTGATTTCGCTCCGTGTTTACCCTGAAATTACGTTTGTCGTCTTTTGTGGCCAAATACTGAATCAGCTTGCCCATCAGGTTATTGAACATTTTTTGGTCATTGTTCAGGGCATATTCCTGGAGTGACCATTTCCAAAAGTCAGAACCAGAGAACACCGCGGACTTTAACTCATCACCATTATAGATACTCAATAATGGGCGTTGTGTAGGTACAGAACCTATTCGCTGATAAAGTAAAATATCCGCCTGTGTTTTAAACATAAATTGGCCATAAGGAACGGAAATAGGAGGGTATTCCATAAGTCGTTGCGCCAATACTTCATCAATTTTAAAGAGCTCAAAATTCGGGTTGAAATGAGGCCCCGCATTGTCCGATTGCCCTGCGTTGTTATAAGAGAGCACAGGGTTTTTTTCGTTGATGGCACTCAAAGAACTTGTTCCTGTAATGTAAAAGCTGTTCGTTGTTTTGAGCGCATTGTCTAACCAAACGGGTAAACTTTCTATGGCAGGTAGCTGATGTAAAACAATCAGGTCGAAAGGCCCTTCAGGAATATCGGTGTTGATTCCCTCAATAAATACTTGCATTTCGGTACCCTCATTTTGATCGATTACATTTCTTAGCGCTTTGATGTCTGGGTGAGGCGCACGGGCGGCAATCAATATTTTTTGCTTGCTATCAACTATTTCTAGAAATGCCTGTTGGGTATTGTTTAAGGTTGAATTTTCTCCTTCTAAAGGAAGAATCTGTACTTGATAAGTTTCAATGCCTTTGGTTTCTGCGTTCAGAATAAACTCAAGCGAATTTATTTGTTCATCCCCCTTTGGGCTGAAGGATTTTTCTTCAATCACCGTCCCTTTTTTCAACACCTGAACCTTCACACTTTCATTCACGAAGCCATTATTAAACACTTCAACCACAAGTGGAAAGCGGTTGCCTTCGTAAACAATCTTGTTATAATTCAGGCTTTTAATACTCAAGTCTTTGGTAGGAATGGTATCGCCCAGCCCGATAGTAACTACAGGGAAATTGAGTTGAGTGAACTGAGGTGAAATGCCGTAATTATGAATGCCATCGCTAGCAAGAACAACGCCCGCCAAATTCTGCTGCTCATAATCGCTGGATATTCCCTTAAGTAAGGATTCAAGATTAGTAGCGTTTTGGTCGTAGTTAACAAAGTTAACACTGGCTACATAGTCTTGTAAACTTTTGACTTTTACTTCATAACCGGCATCAATAATTTCCTCTGAAACTTCTGCAAGTTGAGTTTTCAACGACTCAAATTCGCCCTCTTCATAAGTAGCAGGCATAGAAGCTGAATTATCTACCGCAATTACAACCACAGGCTTTTCTTCAAAAAAAGTCACCTGATTGAGCAGTGGCCCCATGAGTAAAAAACAAAGCAGAGTAACGAGTACAAAACGCAGCCCAGCCAAGGCGCGGTTGGTGTTTTTAGACCAAGGCGTTTTTTTAGAATAAAGTAGAAATGCATAGAGTGCCCCAGCCAATAAACAGAAAAGAATAAACCACGAAGGGACGTCTGTTTTAAGAAGAAGGCTAGCGAATATCAATTGACAATAGCGATTATGGGGTGAATTCTGAACTCGATTTACAACAAATCCATTTAAGCTAGGTAAGATACGAGAAGGTAATTAAATAGTTAGCGCCTTTATTTCAACGTACTAAATCCTGTTTTAAGAGGAAGTAAAAACACGTTTTCACCATAAAAGCGCCAACTTTTATAAGTATCTAAAATCAGGTAAGCATTCCGCCATCTACCTGAAGGGTTTGGCCAGTAACATAAGCCGACATATCTGAAGCCAAGAATAAACAAACGTTGGCTACATCTTCTGGAGAACCACCTCTTTTCAAAGGAATAGCATCTCTCCAGCCCTGTACGGTTTTTTCGTCTAAGGCGTCTGTCATTTCAGTTTCAATAAAACCGGGAGCAACCGCATTTGAACGGATTCCTCTTGAGCCTAATTCTAAAGCTACTGACTTAGTGAAACCAATGATTCCGGCTTTAGATGCTGCATAATTGGCTTGACCAGCATTTCCTTTTAAACCTACTACAGAAGTAATGTTGATGATAGAACCTGCTCTTTGCTTCATCATGGTTCTGGTAGCAGCTTTTACTGTATTGAAACAAGATTTGAGGTTAACGTTGATTACATCGTCCCACATTTCTTCCGACATTCTCATTAAAAGATTGTCGCGGGTAATGCCTGCGTTGTTCACCAAAATATCTAGACTTCCGAATTCAGCCACTACAGCGTTCACCAATTCTTCGGCAGCAGCAAATTCAGCTGCATTCGATCTAAACCCTTTGGCTTTAATGCCGAAAGCAGCAAGCTCTTTCTCCAAAGCTTCACCTTTTTCAACACTCGACAAATAAGTGAAAGCTACATTGGCTCCTTCTTGGGCCATTTTGGTGGCAATTGCTCTACCAATTCCTTTCGATGCACCAGTAACCAGTGCTGTTTTTCCTGTTAATAAACCCATATTTCTCTCTAACAATTAAATCAGCTTGCGGTTAACTCGACAAGCGTCTTTGGTTTTTAATCCTGTTCAAAGAAAACGAAAAGGATCAATACCTCCAATTCGACTATTTTATTTGCGAACATTTGGCTTAACTTTGCCGCATTGAACAGAAAAAACCTCATAAAATATGGCTACTAAATACGATTTAATAGTAATAGGCAGTGGACCCGGTGGATATGTGGCAGCGATTAGAGCGTCTCAATTGGGTATGAAAGTTGGCGTGGTAGAGCGCTCAGAACTAGGCGGAATATGCCTGAACTGGGGTTGTATCCCAACCAAAGCATTGCTTAAAAGTGCTCAGGTATATGAGTATGTTCAACATGCGCAAGACTACGGAATCAAGATTGACGGTAAGTTTTCTGCCGATTTTGATGGCATGGTAAAACGAAGCCGTGACGTAGCCGCTGGAATGAGCAAAGGAATTCAGTTCTTGTTTAAAAAGAACAAAATCGATCATATCGAAGGCTTTGGTAAGCTAAAAGCTGGTAAAAAAGTAGAAGTAACTGGCGCTGATGGTAAAAAAGTAGACTATTCTGCTGATAACATTATTCTAGCTACTGGTGGCCGTTCTAGAGAATTGCCAAACTTACCAATTGACGGAAAGAAAATTATAGGCTACAGACAAGCCATGGTGCTGGACAAACAGCCAAAATCTATGGTAATTGTTGGTTCTGGCGCAATTGGAGTAGAGTTCGCTTACTTCTACAACTCAATTGGAACGGAAGTAACTATTGTTGAATACATGGACAGAATCGTTCCAGTTGAAGATGCTGAGGTGTCAAAACAATTGGAGAGAAGCTTCAAAAAAGCAGGCATGAAAATCATGACCAGCGCTGAAGTAACTTCTGTAGATACAAAAGGTAAAACTTGTAAGGTTACGGTGAAGACCAAAAAGGGCGATGAAGTGCTAGATGTAGACGTAGTGCTTTCAGCAGTAGGTGTTTCTACCAACTTAGAAGGAATTGGCCTTGAAGACCTAAAGGTGAAAACCGAAAAAGGTAAAGTAACTGTAGACGATTTCTACAAAACAAATGTAGATGGCGTTTATGCCATTGGTGATATCGTTCACGGCCCAGCTTTGGCTCACGTAGCTTCTGCTGAAGGTATTATTTGTGTGGAGAAAATTGCGGGTGAAAACCCAGAAGCATTAGACTACGGAAATATCCCAGGCTGTACTTATTGCCAGCCAGAAGTAGCATCAGTAGGTTATACCGAAGCAGCGGCAAAAGAAGCAGGTTACGAAATTAAAGTGGGTAAATTCCCATTCTCAGCTTCAGGAAAAGCAAAAGCTGGTGGCGCTAGCGATGGTTTCGTAAAATTAATTTTCGATGCGAAATATGGCGAAGTACTAGGAGCCCACATGATTGGTGCTAACGTAACTGAAATGATTGCCGAAATGGTTTCTGTAAGAAAACTGGAAACTACTGGGCATGAGATCATTAAAACAGTTCACCCTCACCCAACCATGTCTGAGGCCATTATGGAAGCAGCAGCTGCGGCTTATGATGAAGTAATTCATTTGTAAACCACGGTTTATAATAATATATTTAGAAAGTAAAGGGCTTGATCATCAAGCCCTTTACTTTTACAAAGCAACTTACTACCAATAGCACGCAACCCAGACCATATTGAAGAGCAGGAATTGATCTTGAGATTAAAAAATCAGGACAAGGATGCACTATCGTATTTATATGATAAATATGGGGCTGCTTTGTATGGCGCTGTTCAGAGGATTGTACAAGATGAAGACGTGGCCGCTGAAGTTGTTCAAGATATTTTCTTGAAAATTTGGAACAAGATAGGAATGTACGACCCTCAAAAAGGGCGTTTGTTTACTTGGATGCTTAACTTGTCCCGAAACGCAGCCATTGATAAAATTCGTTCTAAAGAAATAAAAAGAAGTGCTAAAACTGATTCTATTGATGAGTACGTATATACCATCGACCGACAAAACAGCACGGAAACTTCAGTTGATGGAATTGGTGTAAGAGAATTGATGGACGACCTTGTGGAAGAACAAAGGTTTGTTCTATTAAAGGTATATTTCGAAGGTTTTTCTCATTCAGAGATTGCTGACGAATATGATATACCCTTGGGTACAGTGAAATCTCGTTTGCGATCGGCTTTAAAACATTTAAGAAATAAAGTACAGTTGTAATTGGATATTAAAGAATACATAGCGTCTGGCATACTCGAAGAATACATCTTCGATACGCTCTCCCCACAAGAGCGTATAGAGGTAGAGTTGCGCCTAGCTGAGTATCCTGAATTGCGTGAAGAATTAAACGCCATTGAGGATAGCTTAGAGGGTATCGCCATGGCTACTGCAATCCAACCACCTGCCGATCTGAAAGCAAATATTATGTCGACTTTGGGCGCTAGTGAGGTGGGATTGAAAGAAGAGAATACGAAACAAAAGGAAGAACCAAAGGTGATTCCTATGCCACAAACCAATAATGGAATGTGGAAATATATGGTGGCTGCCTCAGTAACCATAGCACTGGTAACTTCATATTTAGCTTATGATTATCACGGAAAATGGAAGGCTTCTTCCGATGCCTTTGCTCAGTTGCAAGCACAGAATTCGCAAATGGCAGAACAGTATAACCAAGTAAATAACCGCTTGGACGATCTGGTAGCAGATATTGATATTATTAGCGACACCGACTTTAAAAGAGTGAATATGGGTGCGGTAGACCCAACCCAATCATATGCGGCAAGTGTTTACTGGAATGCTAAAACGGATGAGGCGTACTTGAATATTAAGCAGTTAAAAACATTAACCGAAGAACAGCAATATCAGCTTTGGGCCATTGTAGATGGAGTGCCAGTAGATATGGGCGTGTTTGATTTTGATGTGGAAGGACTGATGAAAATGAAGAATGTTCAGAATGCCTCCATGTTTGCAGTAACCATTGAGCCTAAAGGCGGAAGTGAAAACCCAACACTTGACCTGATGCAAGTAGCCGGAGCTGTTTAAGCCTTAAAAGCTTTTACCAAAGAAATTGAAACCACCGTAAGGTGGTTTTTTTGTGCTCTTTCTTTTCTTAAAAATACGGGTGTCATCTTAATGGCAGACTGAAAACAAAAGTACTGTCGCTTTCTTTTCCTGACGAAGGAAGGATCTATAATTGAGGTCTGTATTTCTGAAAAGGATCCTTACAGGGTGACTTAATGAATTATCCTTGAGCGTTAATATACTCTGCCACCTACTCCAAGGCTTCGAAGGCCTTTCTCTGGAATAAGTGAGAAATCTGAATACATCTGGGTAATAAAATCTACAACTTCCTAAAGTGAAAACCTATCTGAAATGCTTTAAACGCATTGGAGCACTAATTGCCAATCAGTTTTCATTACCAAATCAAAGAAAAATGAAAACCATAGGAATCATATTACTCGTAGGCGGAATTTTAATGACCATTTTCACTGGGGTTAACTTAGTTACCAAAGAGGAGGTAGTTGATCTAGGCGTTGTTGAAATCAATAAGAAGGAAAATAACCCAATCTATTGGTCACCTATTACTGGTGGCGTATTGGCCGTAATTGGTGCGATTGTGCTAGTGGCTGGTAAAAAGAAAGGGTAAACAATATTTAACTCTTGGAGGGCTTGTTAGTGGGCTTCACTTTAATGTGAATATCGACTTTAAGCCTCCAAGAGTTTTCAAAAAAAGAGCCTCACCTTACGGTGAGACTCCCATCAGAAAATCAATTGCTTGAATTCCCTTGTCAAAGATCAAGTTCATTTAGAATTTAACAGCAACAGATAATCTGGCTTGAAAAGGTGTGCCTGGTGTAAAGTGTATTTCACTTACAGACTGGGCTTCATTTCGGAATCTCGATTCTGTATCGAATTGCGCTTCTCTCCATTCGGTGTTTAAAACGTTTTCTATAGCAATTCCAAAGTCGAATGCGCCAACTTCATAGTTCAAAACAGCATCCATAAGAAAATACCCTTTGGCAACTACACTATTGTCTTCATTGGCTGCTCTGTCATCTAAATAGCGGTAGCGTAAACTTCCTCTAAACCCTTTTTTTCCTTCATAATTCAACCCACCAATGCTAGTGAAAGTAGGGGCTAATGGAATATAATCTTGCCCTTCCGCTTCATCTACCGATTTAGGGTCGGTATAATTCAAATCCATATTGGCATATAAAGAAGGCGTAAGCTGATAACGAACAGTTAAGTCTACTCCCTGTCGCTGAGTTTTACCTCCAGCTTCAACTACTCCTTCGTCTCCTACATACACAAACTCTTGAGCTAAATCCAGTCGCCACAAGGCTACGTTCACCAAAAGGTTTTCCGTTGGTTTCCAAAGTGTACCCAGGTCAACGCCATAGGCTTTTGACAGAATATCACTACCGTTTTGAGCTACAACCACACGTGTATCATTCGAGTGATACCCCATACCAGCTTTTACATAAAAATTCAGGTCGGTAGCGGCTTGATAACCTAGTTTAAACTTTGGAGTTAGTATTCCTTTGTTTTCTACTTGCCTGTTGTAAGTAGGGGTAAGCGCATCTACGTAGTCAAAAGTGAAATAATCGTACCTTAAACCTGCGGTTAATGAGAGCCTTTTTGTTAGATCCAATTGCTCTTCGGCATAGAAGTAAACGCTTGATTCCCTAATGTCTCCTCGGGCCAAATCCGATAATACTTCTCTTCGGTTCAATGTTCTTGATAGGCGAATATCATCTACCTGATCGTATCTAAAACCTGTTCCGAATTCGGTAGAGGCTTTTAATCCAAACAAGCTCCAGTTATTCCAATAGCTATTGTTACTGCCATAAATCTGGCGGTCTTCGCTTTGTGTAATTTGATCACCATTGATTGGGTCGTTTAAGAAAAAGGTGAAGTTAGAAACCAGTTTAAAATCATACTTCGACATAAAAACCTGATTTTCAATAATTCCCCCATCCGATAAATCGGTTGTGAGTTTAGCGTTCAAATTCACGCGACTGGTATTTCCTCCTTCAGTATCGTCAATGGCTCCAAACCTTGAAATCTGTCCACTCTCAATTGCTCTTAGAGGTATTTGTCCCGAAGCATCCCAACTGCTGGTAAAGGCAGAGGTAGATAGTTCTATGGTCTTGTTATCTGAAAGTCGTTGGTGGTATTTTAAAAGGGTATTGAATCGATTAAAATTCTGTGAGCTTTCAAAATAACCATTGGTACGAAAGTACTCCGTAGCCAAATAGAGGCTTGGGTCTTTGGTGGTTTTTGGTTCTAATAAGTTAAAAAGACCAACTGTTCTGAAAGTACCGAACTGACCGCCTTCTACTTTAAATAGGTTTGACTCCAATCGCTTTCTAGTACTGAAGGTAGCAAAGCCAGCAGTGTTAAAATCTCCTTTGTTGGCATAATATGGCCCTTTATCAAAAGCAACTCGCTCTATGGTTTCTGGAATTACAAAGTGTAAATCTGAATAACCTTGACCATGCGCATGCGAAACCATATTCACAGGCATTCCATCTACCGAAAGGGCAATGTCGGTTCCGTGGTCTATATCAAAACCACGAAGGAAAATTTGCTCTGCTTTTCCTCCTCCGGCATGCTGGGCAATAAAAAGACCTGGTACAATTTTCAGTACATCTTGCGAAGTACTAATGGGCCTAAGTTCAATGTCTAATGCTGAAATAATAGAAGCATTTTGTGCTAAGTTTTGGGTTACTTGAACATCGCCAAGAGAAAGGGCAGAAGGTTTAAGTGAGAGCTCAACTTGAGTTGAACTACCTTCTGTTACCATTACTTTTTTGCTGAGTTTTTCAAAGCCAACAAAACTGATTTCCAATTCATACTCACCAGTTTTAAGGTTTTGAATAGAAAATTTTCCGTAACTATTTGCGGCCGCTCCTATACTTGTTTGTGCTATGGCAACGCTGGCACCTACTAAAGGTTCGCCAGAATCTTGATCTATAATTGTGCCCTTGATTTCTCCTGTTTGGGCAGCCAGACTGCTGGTAATTAGACACAGCAATACTATGATGAATTTAAATTTCATGTTGTTAATGTTAAAGCCTCATGAGCGACAGATTGATGTTATTAGACATTCGTATCCTGTTCAGGACATGAAAGTTCTGTGCTCAATTAATGATTTGATTTAGTAGCCAACAGATGAGTTGGCTTTTCGAGGAATTAACAAATGGTTGGAGGCGGAGGAGTAACCGGTTCTGTGTCTAAACTTTTGTAAAGGCTTAAATAATGATGCTCTGTTTCTGAAAGCTTGAAGTTAATAGCAAGATGCTCAGTTGAATTACTGGACTGTGTATAAACGAAAATGAAAAGAGGATTTAAAGTTTCGGTTGGTGAAACATCTTGATCCTGACTATTCAGTTTGTTAAAACCCAAAGTGTGATCTTCAATGTTGTGCTTATTGTTATTGGCTTGGGTTTCAGCATGATCGTGATCACTGTCTACTGCATGATGATTTTCATTTTCAGCAACAGTATCGTGTTCATGATGATGACTTTCGTCTTTTTCCTCCTCATGTCCATGGTCTTGCTCGTGTTTATGAGCATGACCATGGCTATGAAATGGATTTTCAATTGCATGTAAAAAATTATGGCTTGCTGTCGCTGCCCCATACCCAAAGAGTATGATCACGTAGGTGATTAGAAGTCCGGTGGCGACAAGCTTGGTCATTTAGCTTTTTAGTGCTTTTTCGATTTTTGCAGTAGTTAAAGGGCCTAGCTCAAAAGTGCTTTCTAAGGCTTCTTTTAAGTAAGTGTTACCTTTTTTCGCAAAATTGTTCATTTTGAAGATTACTCCCAAGTGATAAAGTACTTCAGGGTGAGAAGTCTTATTTTCAATATGAGCAGTAGCCAGTTCTAAGGCTTTTTTATGGTCGCCTTTCTGAAAATAAGACCAGGCAAGCAAGTCATACATTTCAGGCGTTGGCCTCTTTTCTTGTTCGGCAGTTGCCCTTGTTAAGGCCGCATCTGGCATTCTTAAATCTTCAGCCTCTAAAAGAATAAGATACTTGTTATACATACCTAAATATTCGGGAGATGAAGCTTGTGCGTAGTATGCTTTTTTCAATTCTGTAGAAAGTGCTTCATTGTTTTCGTATTCGGCAATTTCGGCCAGAATAAAATTGATCTGAGGATCATTTACATGCGCTTTCATCTTGTTTAAAATTCTTTTGGCTTCACTCGTATTTTTATCATGGGCAAAGTTAATCCAAGCAATGCCCTGTAATGAATGCCAGTGTTCCGGATTCTTGTTCAACACTTCTAGGTAGGCATTGTAAGAGTCTTGAATTCTTCCAGCATGTCCATACATATCGCCAAGGTTAGATTTTGCCCAACTGAAAAGTGAGTGATCGGCTTTTACTCTGTCAAAAGCTTGTTCCATAAGTGCAATGGCCTTATCTAAACCTCCGTTGTGATCGGCCAATTTTGAGGCACGTACTAGGTAATCAAAAGATGATTTGTTTTCCTGCATGTTCAGGATACCCGTTGCTCTTTGGTACTCACCCAATTCCATGAGTGCATCAAAGAGTAAATAGTAAGTACTTGTTTTTTTATCGCCTTCGGCCAAGGCCATTTCAGCATATTTTTTTGCCTCGACAAACTCATGTTTTGTAATTGAGTTGCCGCTCAGCGCTTGGTATAAGCTCGCGTTGCTAAAGGGGTTTAATTCCACAGCTTTTTTATAAAGGCTGTCTGAAATGTGGATGTTTTCTATAGATCCATCAAGCCTGAATTGTCGGCTTTTTAAACCAGCCAGTTTACTGATGTAGGTAAAGCTGTTGGGAGAACTGGAAAGTTTATTTTCCCAGAATTTAATTTCTTCATTCAAAGTTTCTAAAGATTGCTGTGATGGTTGCGCTTGTAGAAACTGATCGTAATCTGCCGAATCGGCAATTTTTTGTTCTGATACTTTGCTTTGACAAGAAAGAACAGCGAAGCTAAGGAATAGCCAAATTAGATTTTTCATGATTGTAGCTTTTGAGGTGAGAAAAGGAGCAGTCTTGAAAGTCACTCTGTCCCGACAATTCGGGATGTATCAGGGGCTGCTTATAATGCTAACATTCAAGACTGCTGCTATTTATTTATGGTTTACCAAGGTGTTGCCAAGTAAGGGAAAGTAGACAAGAATGCTTTGTCGTTTGAACTTACATTGTCGTCAGTTAGACCAGGGTTATCGGTCGCGTTTGGACCACCAAAGATCAAAATCAGTTCTACGGTGATTACGTCATCGGCCAAAGCCCTACCAGTTAACACGTTTGTTCCATCATAGAAAGTGGTTGTTCCATCTAATGATACACTCAAAACATC
The DNA here is from genome assembly GCF_001593005.1 of Roseivirga ehrenbergii. GTDB lineage: Bacteria > Bacteroidota > Bacteroidia > Cytophagales > Cyclobacteriaceae > Roseivirga > Roseivirga ehrenbergii. The sequence goes on along the minus strand of NZ_LQZQ01000008.1, from coordinate 43,233 downwards.
TGTTGCTAAAGCACCTGTAAAAGTAGCTGCATCAAAGGTTAATAAGTTGGTAGTGTAATTTGGGTTTAAAGCCAAAAGCTTAGCTTGAAATGCCGACTGGAATGCAGGGCCTTGCATAGAAGGAATGGTAGTATTGAATTCGTCCTTCTTATCAGCCGATACAAATACCGTATTGATGGCAGGTCTACCCATTTGATCTTCTTGTACATATGTAGTTGAAGTTTCTGGAGTCATTTCTCCGTCATCGTCACCACATGATAAAGTTCCTAGGGCAAGTGTGCAAACTGCGGCTACTGCCCAAAATTTGTTTAAATATGTCTTTTTCATCTTAGTATCTTTTTCTGATTAAAAATTATTGCTTTCTGTTACTGGTTACCCAAGTATTGATGGTTCCTGATCCGCCTACGGCAGACTTTGGAACTTCAACTACAACAGACATTACATTTGTACCTGCAAAAGTATCTGCTCCTGGATTGTTGAAGCTTGTTGCGTTTCCTGCTATAATTTCACCATACTGAGCAAAGTCCATAAAGAATGGATCATCTCTTGGGCCAGCGAAAACTTTTATTCCACCAGCTGTTCCAACTGTAGCATTGGCACCGTAAGCGGTAATGTTAGCTGTGGCTGTTGCAGTCATGGAAGAAACAATTGTAGAGGTAGTTCCTGTTCTTGTTGGCGCCATTGGGCCATACACATAAACTTTACCGTCTTTGAAAGTACACTGAATAACAAGGTCTTCAACAGCATCGCCAGTATTGTCGATATTGAATTCAATCATTACGTTCTCATCAAAATTTGCCGATGCAGAAGCTGATGGAGATAACAAACCTTGAAGGTTGGCTACGAACACTACGTTCGAACTCGTTTCAGGGCTTTGGAATGCGTAAAAGTCTGTGATATCCGAAGATGTACTTGCAACGCCAGGGGCATCAATATGATCCGCTGCGAAAAGGTAGACTGTGGCAATTAGCGCCAAACTACCGAGGGTGATTACTGCTTTTCTTTTCATAATGTTAATAATTTTTGACAATAAGAATCCCGGATTGATATTTTATCAATCTGATTTTTAAATAGTTATGTTAAATTTGATGGTTTACTTAGGAAGTACGACCGAGTCGATTACATGGATAACTCCATTGGACTGATACACATCGTACAGGGAAATGTTGGATGAGTTTCCTTTCTCATCGGTGATTGTAATGTTCTTTTCACCGTTCATTTTGGCAACTAATACGCCTCCACTCACAGTTTTTAATTCTGCCATGCCATTGCCTTTTTTAATGGCTTTCATAATGGCCTTTGAATCCATTTTACCTGCCACTACATGGTAAGTAAGTACTTGAGTCAGCATTTGCTTGTTTTCAGGTTTTAATAGCGTTGCTACTGTTCCTTCTGGCAATTTGTTGAACGCTGCATTGGTGGGTGCAAAAACCGTAAATGGTCCTGCGCCTTGCAAAGTTTCTACCAAACCTGCTGCCTTCACTGCGGCAACTAGGGTGGTGTGGTCTTTTGAATTAATCGCGTTTTCAATAATGTTCTTCATAGGGAACATCTTTTCTCCCCCTACCATTACGGTACTTTGGGCTTGAATTGAGTTTGCTCCTATTGCGAAAAACGCGATCATCAGTAACTGTGTGATTTTCTTTCTCATTAGGTGTTTGTTTTTGATTTCGGTCATACATACGGAACCCTACGTACGACTGGATTTAGGGGGAGAGGAAAATTTATTTTGTGGGGTGTAATGGATAAGGGCCGGCTAAGAAAAAGTAACCTCTGAGAGGTTAAGCCTTGTTTTGTAGAAAGATGGGAAGCGAATTTAATTTTATCCCAGACCTTATGTAGAAGACCTGGGATAGATATAGTATTTACTTAATCATCGGCATATACTTCGCTCTGTTCTCAAATATCACCCAAAGGTTAATGGCAAGGAAAGCAAGGGCCATTGGTAAACCAGAAGGGTCATTTATGGTGTGCGTTAACATAATTCCGACCATTATCGGAAAAATCATTATTGCACCTAATGCTCTATATTTAGGCGTAATAAAGAGTATTCCACCTAATATTTCGACAACGGCAACAAGCGGCATCAGCCAACTTATTTCCGCCATGGCACCCATTATTTTTATCATGTTTTCGGGTAGGTCGTCTGGTACAGGCATGTAATTGAAAAATTTGTTTAAGCCTGCATTAATAAACATTAGCCCAAAGAGTACGGATAGAACGAGAAGGATTTTCTTTTTCATGGTTTAGGAGTTTTAAGGTTTAAGTCGTTGAAGATCAAAATTTTTCAAACCAATCGAAAATTTAAATTTGGTTGACTTTTAATCTCTTCAATTGACAATTGAATTTAGGGGCGATTAAAAACTCATTACTTCTCTAAACTTGATGCTTTGTCTGCGAGAAACTTCAATCTCTTCCCCATCCTTTAAATAGACTTTGAGCGTGCCGCTAAACCAAGGCTCAATACGCTGAATGTATTTTAGATTGATAATTTGTTGGCGATTCGCCCTAAAGAATACTTCAGGGTCTAAGCGTGACTCCATATAATTGAGCGACCGCGGAATCATGGGTTTTTGGTTTTTGAAGAAAATGCGGGTGTAACTACCCATAATTTCTAAGATTCGAATTTCTGCTAAATCTACAAACCAGCAGGTTTCGCCATCTTTCACAAAAACCTGGTTATTCAAGCCCAATACATTTTTGTCTTTTGCGTCTGATGCCCGTTTTCTGATTTTTGAAGCCGCCTTTTCTAGCGCTAAAGCCAAACGATCGTCTTTAATAGGTTTCTGAAGGTAATCGAGGGCATTATGATCAAAAGCCTTCATGGCATAATGGTCGAAGGCGGTGGTGAAAATAACTTCTGGTGCATCTTCCAATTCCTGAAGTAATTCAAAGCCATCTTTGCCCGGCATCTGAATATCAAGGAAAAGCAGCTCAGGCTTTAGGTCAAGAATTTTTTCTATTGCTTCATCAGCGTTTTCAGCTTCGCCAATTACTTGAACATCATCTCTGTTTTTCAGCAAGTGCTTAAGTTCTTGCCTTGCTAAATTTGAATCATCTATAATTAGGGCTTTCATGACAATGGAATTTTGAGCGATGCGGTTACGGTATTTTCAGATGAGTTTTCAACTTTGAGTTCGGCAAAATGGCCAAACAGAATTTTTAAACGTTCGATCAGGTTTTTTAGCCCAATTCCCTCGCGTTTACTTTTTTCCTTGAGCTGGCCGTTATTGCAAACTTCAATGCGCAAGTGGTCATTTTCAAGTACCGACCTGATCAAAATATTTCCACCAGTTGTCATTTGAGAGACGCCATGTTTAATGGCATTTTCAACCAAAAGTTGAATGGCCATTGGAGGAATTTTGATATCCAAACTGCTGTCATCGATTTCAAAAGCATAGGTCAATCGGTCGTTGAACTGAATGGACTCCAATTGCAAATAATCTTTCACAATAGCCACTTCCTGCCCCAGCGTTACTTTTTCGGCTGCGTTAAATTGGATGGAATAACGCAAGAGTTCCGAAATGTGGGTAACCATAGAGCGCGCCTTTTCAGGGTCGGAAAGAATAAGTGATCTGATGTTGTTTAGCGCATTAAACAGAAAATGAGGGTTGATCTGATTTTTTAAAATGGCCAATTCTGCTTCTTGCAAGGCTGTCGTAAGTTCAAGTTTTTCAATCTCGCTTCTTCGGTTGCGTTGAATAAAGTGGTAAGCAAAATAGAGGGTTGCCCAGCTGGCCATTACAATGGTAACACTTCCTACATACCCAACAAAATTCACCCAGCTGAAAGCAGCAATATTATTTAGAGGGAGTAAGTAATAAATAAGTAAATGGATGAAAGATTGGGCTAAAAAAGCCACTACAAGAACACCTAAAATCAATTTTGGGATTAAGGATTTCAGTGCTAATTGTGTCCAATCATTCTTTTTTATAAACGTTCGGAATAAGTGAGAGAAAGAGATCAAACAAACTCCAATAATGAGCTGTAGCTTTAATGTGTCGGGGGTTATGCTCTCTGTTCCACCAAAAACATACATCATGCCTACAGAAAACAAAGAGTAAATGGCCCAGCCAAAAATTTGGCAGATCCAGTAGAGTGTTGATTGCTTCATCGTTATCGAAATTGAAGGAAATAGCGTTCAATTCATCAATTAGAACGCTATTTCATTTGGCTAATTTATAAGAACTTTTTCAACCAATTCTGAAAGAATTCAGGATCATCCCACATGATAAAGTGGTTGCCAATGTCGGTCATGTCTACTTGAACTCCTTTTAAGTTGGCATATTGGTCTGTATAAAGTTTTAAAGTGCTTTCTCGGGTCGAACCCATCGGTTGATACGCTACCCATGCCCCTAATACTAAGGTTGGTACTTTTATTTTGCCAAGCTCGCCTCTAATGTCTGTCGTATACATTTCGTACATCGACTCGCCTACAGTTTCCTGATCGCTGTCAATTGCCCATTGTGTAGCAATTTCAATTTGCGCAGGATCATTAATCATACTTGTGAGCATTTGGCGCTGGTAGGCTTTTCTTCCTTCAAGTGGTTGACTGGCAGAAGCCACTACTTGCGTTTTCATTGATTTGGCCATAGGCTTGGCCTCTTCTGCTGTCATGCCGGGCATCATTACACCTGTCATAAATGGTAGCGCATCTACAATTACTAGTTTTGAAGGAAGATCTGGGTTCTGAATACCAATGTTCAATGCTAAAAATCCGCCCAAGCTATGACCAATAATGATGGGCTTTTTTAACTTTTCTTTCTGGATGTATTTTACTACTTCATCTTTCATTTTGGCCAAGTACTTTCCTTCATGATCGGCAAGGGGTGCATTTCCAGCAAAGCCCGGCAGGGTGATGATGTGGTACTCGAAGTTTGCATCTAGGGCTTCGATGGTAGAATCCCATACTTCGCCAGAGCAAGTAAGCCCTGGGATAAGCACGACAGGCTGACCTTTACCTACTACGCGAATGTTTAAACCGGGATCTTGTGATTTCAGATGAAAACTGATGATACTTAATAAAGTGACCAGAATTGTTGTTTTGAATTTTCTCATGTCTTGTAAATTTTGTTGTACCCAAAAGTACGTGGGCTACATACCCTTTTTGAAGACATTTAAGGGAGCGGAAGAAAACCCTCGGGAGTGGAATGGCCTAACATTATCGTCACTCTGAGCTTCTTACCCTGAAAGGGAAGACCGAAAGAGTCTGTTGGACTAACGCACAAAACTATTGGTAACAGCTTTCCCCCTCAACCGAAAGAAGACAAATAAAAACGCGAAGGAATACTGGAGGGGCTAAGGGGAAGCCACGAGCTTTAACTACCTATTTCCTAGATACCACGCAGCGGCAATAGCAATAATAGTCCAAAAAAGTAAACTGGATAACTTAATTATAAAACGCTGTTTAGCAATTTTTTCATAGCCACCTGATCGATAAAAACCATCCTTTGTTTCCCACGAGGAGAGCTCTGGTCCGCCATCGTTATTATGAGATTCAATACCAATGGGAAATATGAATAGAAGTATCATTTGAGCAATTGTCATTGATTGGTTTACTTTTTCACTCCGGATTCTAGTAACAAACTGCTTCTCGGTGAATGCCTTTTTAAGTTCTGCTTCAGTGAGGTTTCGGTTTTTTATTTCATTATCAATTTCTTCTTTTGGGTAAGAAGAACGTTTGTTATCTAGTTCAAACAAGAGCTCTACTGTTGATAGTTGTTTGATGTTTCTTTTCACTTTCATAATACGTAATCTATGAAATTAGGTAATCAAATCTTCCAACCTCTTCGGCCCCCGTACAAAAACGCCTTCGCCATGGGCAACGAGTTTTCCTTCTTGGTTATAGATTTCAGAACTGCTGATAATTTCCTTTTCGTTAACGGAAAGTACTTTTCCAATGGCCGTTAAGCGGTCTTCGAAAACGGGGCGTCTGAAGTGGATGGTGTAGGATTTTGTAAGTAAGAAAAAAGTTTTCTCTACAGAAGCCGAAGCGAAATAAGCCGAGTCGTCTAGCAGTTTGAAGTAGATGGCGCCATGCATGGCATCGGCCGCATGAAAATAATGGCTGCCAATGGTGAGTTCCAAAGTAGCTTCACGGTCACTCACCTTCAATTCGGAACCAGCGAAAATCCCTTGATTCAAAGGAGCAGAATCAAATAGTCGTTCTAATCGCCTGTAATGTTCGAGATCATTCATAATCTGGAATAAGCTCGAACTGAATAAGATGATGTTTGATGTGCTTTTTATGGCAGAACAACCATTCTTGAGCTGTTAATGGGCCGCCATATGGATGATTAGCGATAAACTCGGGCTGGGCTTCACAAAACTTTAAGAAAGTTTCTGTTTCCGCAAAGAACTTCTGTTTGGCCTCTTCAAGGTCAGCGAATCTTAGTGGCTGAAGCTCGCTTTTACCATTGGGGGATGGCACATTTCTACGCATAGGGCTGTCCTTCATTAAGTATTCTTTCAACTTAGGCCAATCTTCTTCTTTAGAAACCACAGGCACACTAAACCTACCCATTGACAGCTTGTATACCACAATCAGATGTTCCACCATATGTTGCGGAGTCATTTTTCCCCAGAGAGGCTTTTGTTCTGGTGTAAGTTGAGACAAAAGTTCAGCTACGGTGGTGCTTAAGTAATTTTCTACTTCTTTTTGAGAGTGAAAGTGATTGCTCATAGATACTAATGTTGTAGCCTAAAGTTAGTCCTTTGTGGCTATTCATGAAATGGACTTCCCTAAAATCTAAAAAGGCCTCATTTGAGGCCTTTTTAGATAGTTATTTAAGAATTACTCTCCCAAGAACGGGTATCTGTAATTTGTTGGCGTTACAAAAGTTTCTTTGATCAAACGCGGAGAAACCCAACGCAATAAGTTGATCATAGAACCTGCTTTGTCGTTTGTACCAGAACCTCTAGCTCCACCAAATGGCTGCTGTCCTACAACGGCACCTGTTGGTTTATCATTAATGTAGAAGTTACCTGCAGAGTTTTCTAAGGCTTTAATTCCTACCTCAAGTGCATATCTGTCGGCAGAGAAAAGCGCACCCGTTAATGCATAAGGCGAAGTGTTATCTACCAATTCTAAAGTAGCTTCGTAATCTTTTGGCTCGTATACATAAATTGTAATTACAGGGCCGAAGATCTCTTCGCACATGGTTGTGTACTTAGGGTCGGTTGTTAACAATACAGTTGGTTCAATAAAGTAACCTTTCGATTTGTCGTAACCACCACCAGCAATTACTTCTACCTTATCGCTTGCCTTGGCATCGTCAATGTATTTGGCAATTTTATCGAATGATTTTTCGTCAATTACAGCGTTAATGAAGTTTCCGAAATCTTCGGTACCGCCCATTTTGAACGACTTCAAGTCTTCGATTACATAGTTCTTCACATCTTCCCAAAGGTTAGAAGGAATATATGCACGCGATGCGGCAGAACATTTCTGACCTTGGAATTCGAACGCGCCTCTAGAAATAGCAGTTGCCACTTCTTTTGCTTTAGACGATTCATGCACCATGATAAAATCTTTACCACCAGTTTCGCCTACAATTCTTGGGTAAGAACGGTACTTGTAAATGTTGTTTCCAATGGTTTTCCATATGTGCTGGAAAACACCTGTGCTACCAGTAAAGTGGATTCCACCGAAATCTTTATGTTCGAAAATTACCTCACCTGCTGTTGGGCCATCTACAAAGAAAAGGTTGATTACGCCATCAGGAACACCTGCTTCGCGGAAAACTTCCATCAAAACATTCGCAGAATAAACTTGAGTGTTTGAAGGTTTCCAAACTACGGTATTACCCATCATGGCTGGTGCCGAAGGAAGGTTACCTGCAATGGCTGTAAAGTTGAATGGAGTTAAGGCAAACACGAAACCTTCTAGTGGTCTTTGTTCTACTCTGTTCCAAATGCCTGGTGCAGAATCGGGCTGTTGCTTGTAAATCTCGGTCATGTACTGAACATTGAACCTTAAAAAATCTACAATTTCGCAAGCCGAATCGATTTCTGCTTGGTAAGCATTTTTAGACTGACCCAGCATGGTTGCTGCGTTCAATTTGTCTCTATAAGGTCCAGCAATAAGCTCGGCAGCTTTCAAGAAAATACTTGCTCTGTTTTCCCAACTTGTGTTGGCCCAATCTTTTTTTGCTGCCATGGCAGCATCAATCGCAGCCGAAACATGAGAGGCATCTCCGTTAGAAAAGTAACCTAAAATATGTTGGTGATCGTGTGGAGGGCTTAGCGGAGATTTGTTGTCAGTTCTCACTTCTTTTCCCCCGATAAACATCGGAATATCCACTTGTTTCGAACGCGCTTCGGCAAGAGCTGCCTGCAAGCTTTCACGCTCAGGAGATCCTGGCGCATAGTTTTTTATTGGTTCGTTTCTAGCGGGAGGTACGTTGAAGAATCCTGTTGCCATAATTTCTTTTTTTGAATTTGTTTTCTGTTTTTTCCCCAAAGCATTTCAGGGTCATAAATTGACTTGGGCAAATATAAGGTTTCGCCTATGGATTAAAAACCCGATTGGCTAGAGTAAGTTCCTTAATTGACTAAGCATTTGAATCTCGTATGTAGGCGGAAAATCGCTTGTTAGTTTGCTGGGGTTAAACCAAATATGATCCATACCAAAATTTCGTGCGCCTTGAATGTCTGATTCCAAGTTATCGCCAATCATGATGCTCTCATTTAGCTTGGCGCCAGCCCTTTGTAATGCTTGTTCAAAAATAGGAGCGGAGGGTTTTCTGGAATTTGAGTTTTCAGAAGTTACGATCACATCAAAGTAATGATCTAGTTTGGCGCTTTTCATTTTAATCGTCTGCACATCGTCAAAACCATTGGTAATAATGTGCAACTGATAGCGCTCTTTCAGGTAATCTAAAACATCGTGAGCTCCTTCGAAAACGGCCTCTTTGGTTGGACAGAGTTCTACATATTCACAATCCAATTGTTGCGGTATAATGTCGAGTTTGGCATTTAATCTCTCAAAAATCGTGGCAAACCGCCTTTCTCTAATTTGTTCGCGCTGAATTTGGTGTTTGTTAAAAAGGCTCCAAAGTTCGTTGTTCACTTGAAAAAAGTGTTGTACAAAAGTGTCTTTGTCGAAATGAGTAATTTGCTCGAACCTATAATGGTCGTAAAGTTCGTGTAAGGCCGTCATGGCGTTGGTGTCATAATCCCAAAGGGTATGGTCCAAATCGAAAAAGATATGTTGGTAGTTTTTCAAAATAAAGAATAGAAATTATGGAAACTCAAATTGACCAACCTTGTTTAGAAATTCTATTTTCGGCCAGTTCACGATTCGATTTAAGTATTTCGTAAGTCTCTTGGTCTTTTTGTAAACGAGCATCTTTATTTAAGAAATTGAAAATTTGTATCATCACTAGTTCCACTTCTTCCCTTATACTATAAAAAACCCACTGGTCGTGTTTGCGGGCATTCACAATATTGGAGTTCTTTAAATAAGTAACATGTCTGGATGTTTTGGTTTGAGTGTAATCCAAAATGTGCTCTAGGTCAGAGATGGTCATTTCTCCGTTTTTCAGAAGTAAGTGAAGAATTCTTACCCTAGCTTCGTCAGATAAGGATTTGAAGATTTGCGCCCCAAAGGGAAGGCTGAAATTTTTGAGTTTCATTGAATTGACTTTGCTTTCATGGCTTAAATCCGTTGTTATTCAATGATTTCTACCAAAGAAAGACTGGGGTTAATTATTGTTAAATTGAGAAGAATAATTGGTTTAAGCCAACACAATTCCCCTTTTTGATTGTTAATATTGCGAAGCGAAAAAAAATAAGTTCTATCTTCTTATCTTTAAGTCTAAGTTCACGTAGAACACAATCAAAAGCACAAGTATATTGAAACAAACTGTAATCACATATTCTCTACGCGCCATTGTGCTTTGTGCTTTCCTTTTTTGCAGTGCTCAAAAGGGTTTTGCACAGAATAGCAATTCTGGCGTAGTTCAACTTTCGGGGCTTGTTATGAATGCCGATAGTACCGAAACAGTTTTTGGAGTTCATATTTTTGCGCTCAAAACTGGCCGAGGAACAGTGTCAGATTACAGAGGTTGGTTTAGTAAGGCTTTTTATGCTGGCGATACGCTAATATTCACTTCTATAGGTTTTAAAGACCGTAAAATAGTAGTTCCTGATTCAGTGGGCGATCAATACACCATTATTGTAGCTATGGAAGAAGAGGTTACTCAACTTCCTGATGTAGAAGTAAGCCGTTTTCCGAGTGAGGAACTTTTCAAAGAGGCATTTTTGGCCATGAATTTAAATGAAGAGCAAGAGAGCGTTCTGAATGCTTTTGCGCCTGAGGCCGTACAACGAATGGTGCTTACCATGCCCATGGGAGGTAGTCCTGACGCCAATTATAGGTACATGATGAATCAGCAATATAATCAAATGCAGTACCGTTCGGGGCCAACAACAAATCCACTGCTGAATCCTTTTGCTTGGGCAAAGTTTATCAACTCGCTGAAAAAGAAGAAGTAGCTTTTTCTAATTCCTCGTCAGCTTTAGGCTAATAAACCTGTCTGTTCCCAACCAACGATTTTCATTATTTGTATACCATGCCCTGTGCATCGGAATTCGCATTCCATTCTGAATTTCTAAACCTTCAATAACAATGTACTCTCCATCGTTTTCGGCTTCGTTATGAAAGAACCGATAACCTACCAAGGCGTAAGTTTCTGGGTGGAAATAGAAATACCAAGTGTCGGAACCTACGTTTTTATCATAGGTAACTTTGAGTGCTAAAACAGTATTTCCATCAAAAGTAGTGCTTTGAACCACTGGGTCAATATTCGTTCCTTTGTCCTTTAACTTCATTGGTAAGCCGTATAAATAACTATAATAGTTTCTCCATCTTCTGGCCCTATCAGGGCTCAATTGTAGTGTATCGACCCTTACGGAATCCGTAATTACTCTGTAATCCATAAATGATTCGGTAGAGTCTCGTCCATCTACTTTCCAGTTAAATAAGTGGTTGTCTTTTACAAAAGACAACTCAAACGCTCCTCTCTGATTGTCAATAATAACATGTGAGGGGCGAACCGATCCATTTGGCATTTCTTGATCAATCACCAATTCCATTTTTACTTTTTGCCATTGCCCGCTAGGATCATGAAAGGAAATGCTTCGATTTAGAAGTTCTGTACCAGAGATTTGCTCTTCTTGAGCACTCAATACCGTACAGGAGATAAACAGTAAAAGAAGTAAGGGGGTAAAGTAGCGGGTCATAATGTTAAATGATGTTGAATTTAGATGGTTCTACACGTAAATGTAAGAGATGTTCTTATTTTTGCAATCTGACTCAACGGTAGCAACAGCATGCAAATTCCAATTTGGGATCCTTCCTTTCTAGAACCAATTTTAGCAATTGGCCTTCTCACTATTGGATTTAGTGTCTATCACTTCGTTTCTATTTCGCCAAAAGTTAAAGAGCGTTTTGCCAAAAAATATGGTGAAGTAAGGGGTAATACAAAAGCACTGTGGTATTTCAGGTACTTAGGAGCCATGACTATCGGAGTAATTCCGGCTATAATCATGATGGTGATTTTAGATAAAACCCCTGCTGATTACGGAGTAACATTTAAGAATCATGCCACGTCTCTTTATTGGATTTTAGGTTTGGCTGCGGTAATTATCCCCATGAATTTTTTCAATTCCAAAAAGGAAAAGAATTTAGCCTTTTACCCAAATGTAAGGGAGAAGGAGTGGACAAAAGCCATGGTAGCCAAAAACGCCTTCACCTGGGTGTCTTATTTATTCGGTTACGAATTAATGTTCAGGGGATTACTGCTTTTTGCTACTGTTCCCTTATTGGGCGAATGGCCAGCTATTGTATTGAATGCAGCTTTATATGCCTTAGTACATGTGCCTAAAAACTTAGAAGAAACTATTGGGGCAGTTCCATTGGGCGTGTTGCTCTGCCTCATTACCTTAACAACAGGAACGATTTGGGTGGCTTTTTTCGTTCACATTACCTTGGCGCTGTCCAATTTTTTCTTTTCGCTTAGGCATCACCCCGACATGAAAGTTATTTAATGAGTAAAAAGATATTTATCACCGGAAGCACAGGCTTTATTGGTCAAAAATTGACTCACACTTTAGCCGAGCAAGGGCACAGGGTAACTGCTCTAGTTCGATCTAAAGCCAAGGCTGAAACGTTAATTCACCCAAATATTGAAACCGTAGAAGGTGACTTATTTCACACCGATGCCCTGCAAAAAGGCATGGAAAATTGTGAGGAGGTTTATCATTTGGCGGCCTTTGCAAGCGTTTGGGCCAAGGACGATACCTTCAAAAGAGTGAATATTGATGGCACCACCAATATTTTAGATGCAGCCAAAAACCAAGGCGTTTCTAAAGTAGTGGTTACTTCAACTGCAGGCGTAATTGGCCCGGCCATTGATGGTCCAGTAAATGAAGATACCCCACGGCAGGTTGATTTCTTTACCGATTACGAAAGCACAAAACACCAATCGGAAGAACAAATACGTCAGCGCGCTGCTGATGGACAACATATTGTAATTGTAAACCCAACACGGGTGTATGGCCCGGGGCCTCTCAATGTGAGTAATTCTGTTACTAAATTGGTGAAGCAATACATTGATGGTAAATGGAAGTTCATGCCAGGTGATGGGCTCAGCACTGGCAATTATGTGTATGTAGAAGATGTGATTCGTGGGCATATGCTGGCCATGGAGCATGGGAAATCAGGGGAGCGCTACTTGCTTGGAGGCGAAGATGCCACCTATCATGAGCTCTTTGATATGATTGCTGAGATTGGTGGTAAAAAATATAAGCTCTATAAAATGCCCTTGGGAGTTATGCTTACCTTCGGCAAAGTTCAGTTATTTTTAGCTGAAAATTTTGGCAAGCAGCCTATGATTACGCCAGGATGGGTAAGAAAATACCTGTATAAATGGAGCGTTTCAAGCGATAAAGCTCAAAAAGAACTAGGCTACCAGATAACACCACTCATGAATGGAATTCAGCAGACGGTAGATTGGTTAAGAACAGACAACAAATGACAAATTCAAAGAAATTCGCATTAGTAACAGGTTCTAGTAATGGCATTGGTCGTGCTATTGCAGAAAACTGTGCAGCTAGAGGCTTTAATGTTCTCTTGGTGGCACTACCAGAACCTAAACTTGAAGAAGTAACTAATGCATTGGCAGCTAAATACCCGAATCAAGAATTCCACTGTTTGGGAGTAAACCTAATGGATGCTGGGGCACCTCAAGAGGTTTTTCAATGGTGCCAAAAGAATAATTTTGTAGTTGATATTTTGGCAAACAATGCTGGTTTAGGTAATTCTGGAGACTTCCTTTCTAAAAAAGCAGAGTTTTATTTTGGCCAAATGCAATTGAATATGGTGGCCATGGTAATGCTTACCCACCATTTTTTACCCGAAATGCAAAAGCTTGATAAGGCATATATCTTAAATGTGGCCAGCATGGCCTCCTACTATGATATTCCGTTCAAAGGCATTTATGCAGCCAGTAAGAAATTCGTGAGTTCATTCTCTCATTCGCTTCGCTACGAATTGAAGGATTCTAACGTTTTCGTTTCGATTCTTTGTCCTGCGGCTGTGCTTACCAATCCTGAAGTGATTAAGCGCGATGCAAACATGGGCTTCGTTTCTAAAATAACAAGGCAAACGGCTGAACAAGTGGCCGAATATGCTTTAAGCCGAATGTTTAATCGAAAGCCAGTGTCTATTCCGGGCGTTTTCCCTAAATTTTACAGAACCTTGGGTCGGGTAATCCCACACCGAATGCAATTGCGAATGCTCGCAAACGCTTTTATTAAGCAGTCGAGGGAGTGAGAGAAATTAGATATAAACAAGGCAGCTTAACGGCTGTCTTTTTTATTAAAACACCTCTAGTTGAAGCGTCTCGCTTCGACTAAATGCTTACTCCTAAGTTATAGCCCAAAGGGCATAAAAAAACCCGATCATTTTTGATCAGGTTTTCTTTCTCTGTAGCGGGAACAGGACTCGAACCTGTGACCTTTGGGTTATGAGCCCAACGAGCTACCAACTGCTCCATCCCGCGATATATCCTTCAGCTTTTCTGAAGTGGGATACAAAAGTAGGTGATAAATCCATTCGAAACAAGTACCTTTGCGAACTAATTTAAAAATTCATGGAGAGTCGTCCGCACAAGGCTGGTTATGTGAGCATTATAGGTAAACCTAATGTTGGTAAATCTACTCTAATGAATGCGATGGTAGGTGAAAGACTCTCAATTATCACTTCAAAAGCGCAGACTACCCGTCATAGGATTATGGGAATCCTGAGCGGAGATGATTTTCAAATCATTTATTCCGACACTCCTGGGATTATTAAACCAGAATATGAACTGCATGAAACCATGATGCGTTTTGTGACCAGTTCTTTCGAAGATTCAGACCTTATTTTATTTGTTACCGACCTGTACGAAAAGTATGAAGGTGAAAAAGTAATCGATTACCTGAAGGAAGTGAAGGTGCCGGTGATTTTGGTGATGAACAAAATTGACTTGGCTAAAGGGTCTCAAGCCGAAGATAAAGTAGCTTATTGGAAAGAGCTCATGGACTTCCATGATATAGTAATGGTTTCGGCTTTAGAGAATATTGGAATTGAAGGCGTGTTTGAGAAAATTATTGAGCACTTGCCAGAGCACCCTGCTTATTTTCCGAAAGATACTCTGACCGATAAACCTGAACGTTTTTTCGTGGATGAAATGATTCGTGAAAAAATCTTCAAACAATACAAAAAGGAAATCCCTTATAGCTGTGAGGTGGTGACTACTTCTTTTAAAGAAGACGAAAATATTATTCGCATCTCGGCCGATATTTATGTGGAGCGCGATAGCCAAAAGGGGATCGTGATTGGGCATAAAGGCGAATCGCTTAAAAAAGTGGGTACGGCAGCACGAGAAGATTTGGAAATTTTCTTTGGGAAGAAGATCTTTCTTGAAACCCATGTGAAAGTAGAGAAGGACTGGCGAAAAAAGGAAGCGAAATTAAAACGCTTTGGTTACTTAAATTAACGAGTAACAAAGTAAGAATTACAATTTGGGGTTGTTGGCGATAAATGCATAAACCCAAGATCAATCTTAGATCGTACATTAAAAATTTGAAATCAAAATGGCAAATATAGTTGCAATTGTAGGGAGGCCTAACGTAGGTAAATCGACTTTATTCAATCGTCTGATAGAAAGAAGGCAGGCGATCATGGATAACGAAAGTGGCGTTACCCGCGACAGACACTACGGTTACGCAGATTGGATCGGTAAATATTTTACAGTGATTGACACTGGAGGTTATGTTACCGGTTCTGAAGATGTGTTTGAAGGTGCCATCAGAACCCAAGTTGCTGAGGCCATGAGCGAGGCTTCGGTAATTTTGTTTATGACGGACTGTCATTCGGGTTTAAATCCATTAGATAAAGAATTTGCAAGAATTGTAAGGGGTCTAGGGAAGCCGGTTTTAGTAGTGGCCAATAAGGCTGACAATACCGATTACCATTACATGGCCAATGATTTTTATGCACTTGGATTGGGAGATATTTTCCCTATTTCTGCAGCCAGTGGTGCAGGAACAGGCGAACTTCTTGATGAAGTGGTAAAACATTTTGAAGAAGATGGTATCGAAGGGCCAGATGATGGAATTCCTAGAATTGCAGTTTTAGGACGCCCAAATGCTGGAAAATCTTCTTTCATCAACGCCTTATTAGGTAAAGAAAGAACCATCGTTACGGATGTTGCAGGAACTACTCGCGACTCTATCAATACACGTTATACTCTGTTTGGTCAGGATTTTATTCTGACTGATACTGCTGGAATTCGAAAGAAATCTAAAGTTCACGAAGACATTGAATTCTATTCTGTAATGCGTGCTTTACAGGCCTTGCAAGATTCAGATGTTTGTGTAATCATGATTGATGCCGAACGTGGTTTGGAAGCGCAAGATATGAACCTTGTGAGCTTGGCAATAAAGTACCGAAAGGGCATTATGCTTATGATTAACAAGTGGGATTTGATTGAAAAAGATTCAAATACCATGAAGAAATTCACGGCCGATTTGGATGATAAACTGGGTCAGTTAACTTGGATTCCAAAGATTTTCACTTCGGTTACGGAAAAACAAAGAATATTTCAGGCCATAGAATTAGCGGTGAAGGTAAATGAAAATCGTGAGCGTAAAATCTCTACTTCTAGGTTGAATGATATAATGCTTCGCGAGATTGATCATTACCCGCCACCAGCCTTGAAAGGCAAGCACATCAAAATTAAGTATGTTACTCAGCTGCCTACAAGAACACCAACGATTGCGTTTTTCTGTAACCTTCCTCAATACATTAAGGAGCCTTACGAGCGTTTCTTAGAGAATAAACTCAGAGAGCATTTCGAGTTTGATGGGGTGCCTATGAAGCTTGTATTTAGGCAGAAATAGGTGAAAAATGTGAGGTCAAAGTTGGAAGGTAAGGTTCCTGAAGCCGCAATCGAGTATTGTATTAAGCTTTGGGAACTTTACCCTTTTCAATTTAAGGTAAATCGAAAAAGGCTTTCGAAATTGGGCGATTACCGCTACGATCCAAGAGCGCAATCGCATACCGTTACGGTTAATACCGATCTTAATCCTTATCAATTTCTGATTACCTACATTCATGAAGTGGCGCACAGGGTGGTGCATAAACCTCGGTCGCGACAGTTGCCACATGGCCTGCAGTGGAAGAGTAAATTTCAGGAGTTGATTTTACCCATGCTCAATCCAAGCGTTTTTCCTGACGATGTACTTCGTGTTTTGGCTAAGCATATGAAGAACCCCAAAGCGAGCACAGCAGCCGACCCTAAGCTGGTAAAGGTACTCGCCCAATATGATGTTCATACTGCTTCGCAGCCAATCCTTGAATCTGTGGTTATAGGTGAAGAATTTTTCTTGAGAAAAAGGAAATTCAGAAAGCTAGAGGTGAAAAGAACACGAGCTTTGTGTCTGGACTTGGCCAATAATAGGCGTTATCTCATTTCTCAAATTGCTGAAATCAGTCCGGTCAATAAAGAAGGAACTGCCGAATCGCCAAAAGTGGTTCCTACTAAGAAATCAAAGAAGGTCAATTCTACGGCTAATAATCAGATCAACCTTTTCGAATAAAAGTTCTGGCTTTAGGGTACGCCAGTTTTCAATATCCAAGTCGCCACCAAAGTTTAAGTAGTTGTCTACATTATATACTCTCATTTCGTCTACTACAAAATCTCTGAAGTTGATGCCGCATATCCAACCTTCTTCCACATCATCAAACCACTCTTCGTAATAACTATCATCAGAGCCGTGGAAGTTGAGTACGTTTTCACCAATTAAAATGTACTTGTTGATGCCCAGAGGGGTGAAGTGATCGATGATATTTCGTTTGAGGTGCATAATGTCGTTGTTCAGCGCATCATTCCATTCCCCAATAAATTCGATCACGATAAAACCTCGATCGTAATCGGCATAAAGCACTTTGATGTAGAGCGTTTCCGACCCCATAAAGTCCCAGTGCGGATCGATATAGTAGCCGTAAATGGTATCGGAATACAAGTCGAAGTTGTAGCTTTTTCCATCGTATGGAGAATTCTCGTCTTCTGCTACATTGTAGTATTTGAGCCAGCCGTAGTGAGGTTCAATGGTGTGCATAGGAGCAGAACAACCTAAGGTGAATTTTGTTCCAAAAGTGGCCTTTAATCCTCTCTACTATTCATTTCCATAACTACTTTCCAAAGAGTGCCTAAAAGCATCATTGTGAAACCAATGATCAAAAGCGTATTTTTTCCAGAAGTTTCAATTTGGAAAATCAATCGAGAAAGCAGCGTACCTATGACCAGTAGGACGCCAGAAATAGCGACAGCAGAAGCTAGCTTTACAATGGTTTGTCGTTTCATGAGAATTTGATCTTTGGAAAAAGTGCAGGGGTGCTTTTCTTATACTCAAGATATTCTTCCCCAAATTGTTGAATGAGTTTTTTTTCTTCCAATCGAATACCAAAAGGAAGGTAAGCCAGCAGTGCCACCAAGCTGACGAGGTTGACCAAAAGTGGATTGTAAATAAAATAGCCCAGAAAAAGCAGAATTGTACCAGTGTATAAAGGGTGGCGAATTTTCGATTGAAGCTTATCTTTTTTTAGTGTCTGGTCTGATTGACTTTCTTTTTTTAAGCCTAAAAATACCCGAAGGCTATAGTTTCTAAATGACCTTTTGATGACAAAAAGGCCAAAAGTTGCTAACATTAAGCCTATGTATGTAGTGATTGGGCTGGGAGGCAAAACAAAAGCGCTGTAAATGCTGGCGCCCAATAGTAAGATAAAGGCAAAACTGAGGGTAGAAAATAGGCTGTAAATTAGCCGGTATGTTGTAGGCTTTAAAGCTACTTTGCTCTTAAAACCATTTGAAGCCAACAGGCTATGGATTGTATAAAACAATGCCCAGCAGCCAAAAAAGATCAAATGGTTAAGTAACATACTAGGCAATGATAGTCATTATTTTTTGCCCTGAATAACCGTTTAAAACCTTGTGTGAATTATGTTATTTTTTCTAGAAAGGGTCTTATGAGCTGCATTGATTATCTTCGTTTCACTAATTTTTTTAACAGCCAAACCTACCTATGAACCGTATCGACAGGCTTACTGCAATTCTTGTCCAACTTCAATCTAAGAAAGTGGTTACCGCCCAAGAGATTGCCAATCGTTTTGAGATTAGCTTAAGAACAGTTTATCGTGATGTGCGTGCTTTGGAAGACGCTGGTGTGCCTATTGGTGCAGAGGCTGGAAAAGGCTATTTCATAATGGAGGGTTATTATTTGCCTCCGGTAATGTTTACACAGCAAGAGGCCAATGCTTTGGTATTGGGGGCAAAGCTAATAGAAGGGCAGACTGACGTGTCTATTAAAAGGAATTTTACCGAGGCCATGTTAAAGATTAAATCGGTACTGAAAAGCAGCGAGAAAGACGAAATAGAAAAGCTCGAATCTCAAATTGTTGTGCGGCATTTACCTCAAGTTGAAAAGGAAGGCTTCCCGAATAACTTTTTAGCCACTATTCAGCAGGCATTGATTGATAAATCGGTATTGCGCTTTCGGTATTATTCTAGCTTTTCAGACGACTTTACCACCCGCGATATTGAGCCGATTGGCTTAGTGTTTTATGCAGGAAGGTGGCACTTGCTTGCATATTGTAGGTTAAGACAAGCGCCTCGAGATTTCCGGGTCGATCGGTTAGTGAAATTGGAAAAACTAGATGAAACTTATGATACAGGGCATCAGCCTAGTTTTAGTCAATTCTTAGAAGAAATTGCCTTTAGTACTGACTTGCAAGAAGTAGTAATTAACATTGATAAAATCGTGGCGCGCTATATTTCAGAACAAAAATACAGTCAGGGTTTTGTGAGCGAAGAAGTGGGTGAAACTCACATTAAAATGAAATTCTTAACGCCAAGCTTAAACTATACTTCACGCTGGGTACTTACTTTAGGTGATGCGGTCGAGATTATTTCTCCAGCAAAACTTACGGCTATGGTGAAGGAACGAATTGAAGAGTTGCGGAAGTGTTATTCAGTTTAATGAAATAAGAAAAATCAACCTTTTCTAAAATCTACTGACATAGGGTTGTCACTAGTGGTCATTTACTTTAGTGCATAATCAATTTCTTAAGCCAAAAATAGAACCCTATGATCATGTCGAAATTAAACCTCACCGAAGCCTACCCTGAATATTATAAGGCAAAATCCAATCCTCAATTGGTAGAACTGGAGCCCTATCAGTACATCACCATTCAAGGCAATTCTGCACCAAATGCCCCCGTTTTTTTAGCCGCCATTGACGATTTATATAAGCTCGTTTATGGTATTAAATTCTTTCACAAAAATGAGGGAATGGACTTTGTTGTTCCGAAGATGGAAGCTTTTTGGTGGGTAGAAGGAGAGTTGTCTTTTGAAGAAACGCCTCAGGAAGAATGGTTTTGGAAAATCATGTTCCGTATGCCCGATTTTGTTGGAGAAGGAGAGTTCGAACTCGTTGTTGATCAATTGGTGAAGGAAGGCAAACTGGCCAACGACCACCAGCTAAAATTCGAGTCGATTTATGAAGGTAAATCGGTGCAAGCATTACATATAGGTTCGTATTATGACGAGCGCAGAACGCTGGAAAAGATCTTTGCTTTCATGAAGGACAATGACCTAGAAATGAATGGTCAGCATCATGAAATCTATATTTCTGACCCAAGAAAAACGGCAGAAGAAAAACTTAAAACCATTCTCAGATATGCAGTGAAATAACAATCAGTTCAAAACAACACAATTCCAATACTTCATTGGCCCAAGGCAGACGGCTTTGGGCCTTACTTTTTTGCAGTAACATTTCGAACAATCATAAACTCGGAATCATCGTTTAAATTTATTTGGAGATTCTTCACTCTTACGGGTTTTGACTCTTCGCCATTTATGATTAGTTGCACTTGCCATTCTCTTGAAACTGGTGAGATAATTGGTTTAACTAAGGTTTCATTATCTTCTTTGAAATTTAAGTCCCAAGCCCATTTCGCGCTTATTCTATCAGCTTGATGTGGTGGACAATTCCATAATCTAATTGTAGAGTTTGTTTCAATCTTTTCGGTCGGTTTTAAGGTTTCTATGAGTGGTTTAAACATATGAATTTGCTTATTGTCAATAATTTGGGGGAAATTATTGAAACCAATTTTTTTCCAAAAAGGCTCTGAATTTGTGGGCTGACAAAACAACCTAGCAACTAAAACTCCTTTGAGTTTTAAGAAATTTAAAGTTTCGTTTATTAACTGCCTTGCGACTCCTCTGTTTCTTTCAGTTGGCTTTATTTCTGTAATATCAATATCTACTTCAAATTCAGAAATCCGATAAACTACAAATCCGATTGCATAATCATTGTCTGTGATCACGCTCAATCTATTTTCTTTAAAAGCATTCGGAATCATACTCCAATCCGAGTAGAATCCATTCTGTGTCTTGTTCCACTCCTCTACCAGCCAGCTTTCTATGTCAGCCAGATGTTCCTCGGTAGGATTAGAGATTAGTTTTATCATTAAGCACGATATTATGCAATGAAACAAAAAACCAGTCACCTGAATGGCCTATTTTACCCCTGACTCATCACAAAGTCAATCACCTTTCTGACAGAACCATGGGTTTTAAGTAGCATTTCTGCAGTGGGGCTGTCGATCTGTAACATCTCCATAATCATTCTTGTGCCACGGTCTACTAGCTTGTTATTGGAAAGCTGCATGTCGACCATTCTGTTACCTTGCACTTTGCCTAGTTTAATCATTACCGAGGTAGAGATCATATTCAGTACAAGCTTTTGAGCAGTGCCAGATTTCATGCGTGTGCTGCCCGTAATAAACTCAGGGCCTACAATGGGTTCTATCGGATACTCCGCTTCCCAAGCTACAGGGCTATCTGGATTACAAACAATACAGCCTGTGAGGATATCGTTTTTGCGCGCCTCTTTTAGTCCACCAATTACATAAGGTGTTCTGCCCGAAGCCGCAATACCAATTACCGTGTCTTTATGGTTGATGATGTGTTCTTGCAAGTCTTCCCAAGCTTGATTTTCATCGTCTTCTGCATTTTCTACGGCTTTACGAATGGCAGTATCTCCGCCAGCAATAATGCCCACTACAACACCGTGTTCGACCCCGTAAGTGGGAGGGCATTCCGAAGCATCAACCACACCCAAACGTCCGCTTGTACCAGCACCAATGTAAAAAATCCTTCCGCCCATTTGCATACGAGGAACAATCTGATTGACCAAAGCTTCGATTTGAGGAATCACTTTTTGAACGGCCAAAGAAACTGTTTGGTCTTCCTTGTTAATATTGGTCAGCAAATCTTGTACTGACATGTGCTCAAGCGAATTGTAATGCGACTCTGATTCGGTGATGTTCATTGGGTTTGTTATTGAAATTTCAGATGATGCAAAGAAACCAATTTAAGGTTGACGAACTCTATTTATTGATGAAAAAGCGTAAGTCCAGCTATTGGGTGTTCAGTAATGTGCTTAATGTAAATACCTTGGTCTACTGCTACTTTGCGTAAAATGTTGTTGAAGTAATAAGCCACTGAGCCCGTGAAATGGACAGGTACTTCTTTGTAGCCTTCATATTTCACTACGTTTTTTGTAATGAAAGTGGTAAAGGCATCGTACACTAATTTATACATATAAGGCTCGCTAATCTGCTCGTTGATAAACTTCGCGAAGCTGGCCAAAAAGCGACCTGGCATAGGCTCTTGGTAAATGGCAGTAAGAAATGCATCCTTGTTCAATCCGAAACGCTCTTTAAAAATAACCCTCAAATGTTCGGGCATATCTTTTCTGTAATAATCGGTAACCAAGGTTTTGCCTAAGTAGGTTCCTCCACCTTCATCGGCAATGGCCCAACCTAAGGAAGGTACGTTGCTGATAATTTTACTGCCATCGTAAAGGCATGAGTTTGTGCCAGTGCCTATAATACACGCTATACCTTTTTCGTCACCACACAAAGAGCGAGCAGCGGCCAATAAATCATGGTTCACGTCAATCTTAGCCTCTGAATAATAGCGGTTCAAGAGCTTGGCTATTTTGTCGCGGTTAGTGCCTGATGAACAGCCCGTTCCGTAAAAATAGATTTCGTCTACTTTATCGGGTAACTGGCTGTGCAGGTCTTGAATCACCAAGAGAATTTCTTCTTCGGTTTGGTAATAAGGGTTAATCCCTGTGGTTCGGGCCTGTTCAATACTGCCATCGGCACCAATCAGTCGCCAATCGGTTTTAGTAAAGCCGCTATCTGCTATTAATACTTTGGTCATGCTTTATTATGAAAATCAAAAATAGCAATTCGAATGAAACCTTAGAGTGATTCAGTGCGTGTATGTATTTGGTTTATAAAATAAACTACTTTACATTTGAGAAAATAATTTAAGATGGAAGAAAAAGAATTAACCCCTCAGGAAAGCATGGCGCTTATTCAATCGATGATTGGAAAGGCACGAAAGCGCTATTCAGATAACAGTTTCTTTTTTCTCTTATGGGGCTGGATTGTCCTGGTGGCTAGTGTTGGGCATTACTATTTATCTACATTTACAGATTTTGAATACCCGTTCATTGGTTGGTCGCTTACTATCGTAGGAGCGATTGTTTCTGGAGTGGTGGGAGCTAGGCGTGGTAAGAAAAGCCAGGTAAAGAATTATACCGATAAGATGTATGCTTGGCTGTGGTTCAGTTTGGGTATGGCCATGTTTACCATTGTTTTTAATGGTCAGCTTATTGGCTGGAATACTGTTCCTTTCATATTACTTTTGGCTGGTGTTGGCACTGCGGTATCTGGAGCAATGATGGGTTTTAGGCCTTTGCAATTTGGGGGCTTTGTCTTTTGGGTTTTGGCATTTATTGCTTTTAGACAACCTGAAAATTATCAAATGCTTTTGCTGGCTCTTGGTATTGCAGTGGGCTATTTGGTGCCAGGATATATTATGAAAGCAAATTTCAGAAACAATGGGGTTTAATCAACTCGATCCGCTTTTACATTCGCAGCTTAGGTTGGCCGTAATGTCATTGCTGATTAGTGTAGAGACTGCGGATTTTGTATTCATTAAGGAGCAAACGGAATCTACTGCAGGTAATTTGAGCGTGCAGTTAGATAAGCTTTCAACTGCGGGTTATATCGAAATCATTAAGCAGTTTGAAGGCAAGAAGCCTAAAACCACCTGTAAGATAACTCCGAAGGGAGTGGACGCATTCGACACTTACGTAAAAGAAATTCAACAGTATTTGAAGCCATAATTTTTTTGCAATTATGGTTTATAATATAAACTAGTTTGTAAAACTTAAATTTAGAATCATGGAAACAGAATCAATTAAAATGAAGACAGTGAAAGTAATTTTTATTTTTATCGTAGTGCTTTACGGAGCACTTGTAAATCACGTAGCCAATGCCCAAGAAGTTGGCACATTGAATAAAGAGGCTATGGAAAAGCTTTCAAACTGGATTGGCCAGTGGGAAGGAGAGGGTTGGTCGATGGATGAATCACGTCAAAAGGCTGAGTTTACTGTAGTAGAAAACATACAAAGAAAAATTGGCGGAATGGCCATACTCGCTGAAGGTGTTGGCACTAATAAATCGGATGGTAAAGTGGGGTTTCAATCTTTAGGAGTGCTGTATTATAACAACGAAAGAAAGCAGTACGAAATGAAATCGCTTCTGGCAGACGGTAATATGGCTTTAACTGCTGCTCAGCTCAATAATGAAGGCCAATTTATTTGGGGCTTTGACGTACCCGGTGGAAGCATTCAATACACTACCACTTTGAAAGAAGATACTTGGCATGAGAAGGGAGAATTTATCATGGCCAATGGACAAGCCTTCACCATTCTGGAAATGAACCTTACTAAGCTCAAATAGTTATGGGGTTCTTAGAAAGCTTAAAGGTGTTTAGTTCTTATTTAGGGCTGTTTCATACCTGTTGTGCGGTGTTGTCCATGATTTTTGGAGCATTGGTAGTGTTAAATGCAAAGGGAACCAGTTTGCATAGAAAACTCGGTTATGCTTATGTAATTGCAATGGTATTCATGAACCTCAGTGGTTTTGGTATTTATAATTTCGGAAGCTTTTCACTATTCCACGCCTTTGCGCTTATCAGTTTAGTTACTGTGCTTTTAGGCGTAATTCCGGCCATAAGAAGGAGTAAGGATTGGTACAAAAAACACTTCTATTTTATGAGTTGGTCGGTAGTGGGGCTTTATTGTGCTTTTTGGTCCGAAGTAGGGGTGCGCTTTTTCGACATGCAATATTTTTGGTGGGTGGTAATGCTCGCTACAATGTTAACGGGCTTGATAGGAATGCTTGTTATTAAGAAGAAGGCAAAGTCGCTTTTTGTGAATTAATCGAGAAACTTAAACCAAATCGTCTTTGAACATCGTAAGTGATTACTAGTTTAGTGGTTATGAAGAAGATAAAGTCAGGAATATACTCTATTGCCCTCTGTTTGCTTTTAGCGTCTTGCGGAGGCGATTCAGACCCGAATGGGGGTGGAGGAGCAAATTTGAATAACCGACCTGTGGGTGAGTCGGCCAATGACCTTTTAGCGTCTTCAAATTATAATCGATTAGAAGTAGAGCTGGTGTACGCTGTAGGTTTTGAACCACCATCTGCTAGTGTGGATTACATCAGAAGTTTTTTAGCTGAACGATTGAATAAGCCGGAAGGAATTTCTGTGATAACACGTCAAATTTCTACACCAGGTAAATCTCAATATAGCCTTCAGGAACTGGTCGATATTGAAACGGCCAACCGCTTGAAGTTCAATAATGAGTCGACTTTGGGTGTTTATCTCTTCTTTGCCGATGGTAGTTATGCCACTAACGAAAACGTATTGGGTGTAGCTTATAAGAATACTTCCATGGTGCTTTTCCAGAGTAGAATCGAAGAACTTTCAGGTGGAATTGGCCAGTCTTCTACATCGCTTTTAACCTCGAGTGTAATGGCACATGAATTCGGCCATATTTTGGGTTTAGTGAATACTGGTTCCGCATTACAAAGTGATCATCAAGATGTAGCAAATGGACATCACTGCGATGTAGATGATTGCTTAATGTATTTTGCAGTGGAATCTACTGCGGGTTTGAATGATTTATTGGGAATGAGTGCTCCTCCATCTTTAGATGCCCAATGCTTGGCCGATTTAAAGGCAAATGGAGGGAAGTAAAATTGAAGAAAGAAAAAACCCTTCAAAAGGTGAAACTGTAACTTTTGAAGGGTTCTTATTAAGCTTATTTTGTTTTAGTTGCAGCTTCTGAAAGTACTTTTTCAGGAATAATACTCTTCCAAGCCTGCGGCCTTTGAGGGTCAAAATCCACTAAATACCAATCGTTACCCAGTGCTTTTTCCTTCACCCAAATTACGTTTTTGGCACCCTTAGCGGTAATTAGGTATTTCGAGGCATCATAAGTTACATTTCCAGCACCAAACTCACCTTTTAATCCATTTACAATTTGATCGGCAAAGGCTTTGTTTTGCTCATTTAAAGTAAGTTTCAAATCCATGGAATAATCGGCTAAGGCATATTTGTTATTCCCTTGCGGACTTAATCCATTTAATCTTCCTACTTCTACATTTTCCATTTCCAATTTAATCCTCATTAGCTGTAGCATCTGAGCCATTTCTTTCATGCTTACAGAGGAATTGCCCTCGAACTGTTTAGGGTGTAAGAAATTCAAAAGTTTATCAAACTCTTGTTTAGAAGTGTGTTCTAAAAACTTACTAAACCTTGCACTAATGGCTTCGGAATCGGTTTTGCTTAAAGACTGTGCCATAAGCCCTGAAGAGAGCATTCCAATGGCAAACACTATAATATATTTTCTCATGTTCAATTCTTTTCTTTCTACTTAACAAGTTTCAGGCCTTTTTTGATTTATCTCTTAGGCTAAAAACGGAAGACGATCATTCAACGTGATAAGTTGCAGTTTCAGTCTTTAACTAACTCTTTTGTTTTTTTAATCACCTCTTCTGGAAACATCATGTTAAGTAGCATTGGATTGCTTTGGTCAAATTCTGCGAAATACCAATCTTTTCCATAGTCGCTGTTTTGAATGGCTATTAAGTACTTCTTTCCTTCAATTTGGAAAGTGTAATTTTCTTTGTCCAAGCTTACAGTTCCTGTGCTATACACCATTTTGAATGCCTCTAGCATGCTATTGGCTACTTCTGGGTTTTGCATTTCTTTATTAACCAATGCAACCTTCATTTTCATATCATAAGGGCAAAGTACGTAGCTAGCAGATGTGCTGATTGAAACGGGTTTCAAACTTGTAATCTTCATTTCTTCAAAAATCATATCGAACCCCTGTGCTTCTAGGCTATTGAAAACTTCGATCATTTGTTCCTTTGATGCTACCTCAAATATTTTTGGATAGATAAGGTTCATTAAGGCATTGTAGTCTTCTTTTTTTGTGAGTTTGACATAAGTGTCTAGCCTTTTATTAATGGCTTTTGTCTCTTTTGTAGAAAGCTCTTGAGCCGAAAGGGATAAGGAACTGCATGTAATCAATACAGCCAATAAAATTCTAATCATATTTGTTTGTGGTTAATTTTTAATGTCTTTGTCTTTTGATTTTTCACTCACAATTTCGGCAAAAGACTGAAAGTTTTGAGTAGCCAGCCAGAAACCATCGCCTTGTTTCCAAATGGCTTTGTTGCCTTGCCAAACGCCTTTGTAATAATAAGCTCCACAGCCTAATTGAATAGCTTTTTCACTAAAAATTGCTTTGGCATGTGGAGGAGAGTCAATCCATTTGTCCACAATATGATCGGCCAGTGCTAGGTAAGACCCAAAGTATACTCCTCCAACAGCCGATATATTTTCTGAAATGGTAGGGTTGGTAATTCCTGCCAAAGCGGCACGCTCTTCTGGCGTTCTTCTTTTTTTATCGCTTTTATTAATGTGGTCGAAAAAATCTTCTTCACCCATTTCAACAGAATGGTTCCAAGCCATAATTTCTAGGTTGGGCTGATAGGCCAAGGGCTTCATGCCTTTTTCTATTCTGGCCTCGTTGGTAACAAAAAATAAGGCCGCATTCAGTACTTTATAGTTAATCTTATCTAAATCAATTGGTGCTTTAAAAAGTTTGAACGATCTGAAATCATTGTCATTCAATTTTTTATAATATTTATCATCCCATTTTCGCTGAGCGCTTAAGGTTGAGCAAAAGCACAACATTAAAGCCAGAAGAATATAAAATTTGTGGGATTTCATGCACGAAGATATACGTTAATTTAAGACATAGCGGGATTTCAATCCGAAAATCGTTCTACTTTAAAATCATTTTATATTAGTTTTACTCAAACAGAATATTTTTAAGTGAAGTATAACAAAGCCTTAATTTTATCAGCCCTTCTAGTTTTCTCCCTGTTTTTTCTGACCGACTGTACAGGAACAAAGAAAGGAAGAGATCAAAAAGTTAACACCGTAATTCAAACCGCGCGGTCTTATGTAGGTACACCCTATAAATATGGAGGAACTACCCGAGTAGGTTTAGATTGCTCGGCACTTCTTTATCATGCTTATTATAGTGTGAGAATTCAATTGCCAAGAGTATCGGAAGATCAGGCGAAAATTGGTGAGAAGATTAAACTAAAGGATTTAAAACCGGGCGACATGGTGTTTTTTGCTACGGGGAAGAAGAAAAATGAAATTACCCATGCCGGCATTGTTACTGCGGTAAGAAGTAAATCCGACATCCGTTTTATTCATGCTTCTACCTCACTTGGAGTAACGGAAAGCAATCTGTTTTCACCTTATTATATACAAAGATTCAAACGAGCCAGAAGAGTGCTTTGATTTATATACTTGGCCTTGTATATTTGCCGACCTTTTGGGGGATTAGCTCAGCTGGCTAGAGCGCTACACTGGCAGTGTAGAGGTCACCGGTTCGACTCCGGTATTCTCCACCAGAAGTAAAAAGCTTCACAGAAATGTGAGGCTTTTTTGCTATTAGCTCAGCTGGCTAGAGCGTCCCGAACTTGCTTCGGGAAGGTCACCGGTTCGCCCCGAGGCTTCGGGGCGGTATTCTCCACAGAATTGAAAGCCTTGCAAAAATGCGAGGATTTTTTGGTTTCTAGTAGAGCATTTTAACCAAATAGTTCTACTTCTTTATCCTAAGCCTATCAGGCCCATGATTCAACTTCTAGTTTCTAGAATCTAACTTTTTGCCTGTGCAACTTTCGGCTATATTATTTATCTTTAACCAGTTAAGCTGTCTCAGGTCTGAAAAAGGCGGCTTAACGGATAGAAACAAATTCAAATCTCAAACAACAACACAATGCTTAAAAGTTATCTCAAAATTGCTTTACGCAGCTTAAAGCGCCATAAGGTTTTTTCCATCATTAATGTTCTGGGTTTGTCAGTTGGGCTTGCCTGCTGTATGCTAATCGGTCTTTACATTTCTGAAGAAACCAGTTACGATAAGTTTCACACCAACTCGGATAATATTTACCGATTTACCCGTGAGTTCATTAGCCCCGATGGCTCTACATCTCTTCATCTGTCACGTGTGGCACCTCCGTTTGGGCCATTGGCCAAAGAGGATTTTTCTGGAGAAATAGAAAAAATTGGCCGAATGATGTCGGTGAGCGGCCCGGTGAAGTACAACAACAGGCTCTATGATGAAGATAACTTCTACTTTGCTGACCCTGAAATAGCAGCAATTCTAACCTTCGATGTAATTGAAGGAAATATAGTACAGGCACTGACTCAACCAGGCTCTGTAGTGATTTCAGATGAAATGGCTTATAAGTATTTTGGTGATGAAGATCCCATTGGTAAGTCGATTAATTTTCTTTCTCAAGCGGATTTAATTGTAAAAGGCGTTTTCAAAAAGCTTCCTGAAAACTCTTCTTTTCAGGTAGATTTTCTAGCCGAAATGACTCCGCTGGAAGCCTTTTATGGAGGTAGAGAAGCGATGATGCAAAATTGGGGGAGTAATAATTTCGCTACTTTCTTTACGCTCAAGCCCGAAGGGCGGATCAGCGAAATCGAACGTAGAATGGGTGATTTTTTAAATAAACACATCGATGAGGAGGCTACCACTTGGACGGCCTTACATGTTCAAAAACTTACAGATATCCACTTGCATTCTAACTTGGATGACGAACAAGGGCAGAACAGTGATATTACTTATGTTTATATTTTTGCTTCCATTGCTTTCTTGATTTTGGCCATTGCTTGTATCAATTACATGAACTTGGCCACTGCCCGTTCTGCTACTCGCGCCAAAGAAGTGGGAATGCGCAAAGTTTTTGGGGCAGGAAAAGGCAAGTTGATCAATCAGTTTTTAGTGGAGTCCATTGTATTAGTGTTCTTCGCTTTGTTTTTGGCCGTTGGAGTAACTTCTTTGATACTTCCTTATTTTAGAGCATTTACCGGCCTGCAACTTGAGTTTGACTTATTCACTAACCTTCCGTTGGTAGCCGTTATTTTAACCAGTGCCGTTGTGGTGGGGGTACTTTCGGGCAGTTACCCAGCTTTCTATTTGTCTTCTTTTCAACCTTTAAAAGTTTTGAAAGGCAAACTAACAGGAGGAGCTAAAAGTGGCAACTTAAGAAGGTTTTTGGTGGTAGTTCAGTTTACCATTTCTGTAATCTTAATTGTTTCTACCATTGTGGTGTTCAAACAACTCGATTTTATTCAGAATAAAAAATTAGGCTACGACCGTGAGCAGATGATGATTATGGGGGTAAGTCAGCAAGTTGCAGATCAGTATGAAGCTTTTAAAAATGAATTGCTTACTATTCAAGGTGTAAAAATGGTAGGCGGATCAAGCCGAGTGCCTTCAGGCCAGCTATTAGATTCGCAAGGAGCACAGGCTGAAGTAAACGGAGAGATGTTGCCAACTCCGGTGGTGATAAAAAGTCTATCTGTTGACCCTGACTTTATTCCAACCTACCAAATGGAAATGGCTAGTGGGCGCAACTTTTCCGATAATTTTGCTAACGACTCAACTTCATTTGTTTTAAATGAAAAATCGGTGGAGGTGATTGGTTGGGGTAGCGCAGAAGATGCCATAGGCCAAAATATGATTTATGCAGGGGTGCGTGGCAAAGTAATAGGGGTAGTGAAAGATTTCCATTTCGAGTCGTTGCAAAGCGAGATTTCGCCTATAATTATGGTCAATCGCCCTAACCAAATGCGTAATCTTTCTATCAAAATTGAGGGCACTAACATTCGGAGTGCGATTCAACAAGTAGAAGAACTTTATGCAAACTTTTCACCCAACGCTCCATTGAATTATAATTTCTTGGACGACCGTTTCGAGAACCTTTATACTACAGAAACACAACGTAGTCAATTGTTTACTTTGTTTTCAGGCTTGGCTATTTTCTTAGCTTGTTTAGGCTTGTTTGGTTTGGCATCATTTACCGTGTCGCAACGAAGTAAAGAAATTTCCATCAGAAAGGTGCTTGGTGCTTCGGTGCAGCAAATTGTGGGCATTCTTTCAAAAGAGTTTGTTATTCTTATTGCTGTGGCCATGCTTTTGGCCTTCCCTGTGGCCTGGTATTTTATGAACGACTGGTTGGCAGGGTATGCTTACAGAACTACGCTAGGGGTTTCGCCATTTTTACTGGCCGCGCTTATAGCAGGTGCCATCGCTTTTGTTACTATTAGCTTTCAAACCTTTAAGGCTGCGGTTTCAAATCCTTCAGAACGATTGAGAGACGAATAGAAAATTCCAGTTAGGGGAAAGAACTCCTTTCCCCTAACTTATTTTGTTACCGTATTTTTGATGCGCTCCAGCTGCACCAAATGGCGTTGCGTATGGGCAATGATAAAGCGAAGGGCTTCGCCCAATCTTAGTTTCACCATTGAACCTAGAGCGGTAGGTACTTTTATGCGATCAATGTTTACCGCACGGCTTTTCTCTACTAAGGCGATCATCTGTTTATGAACCTGTTTGAATTCAGCCATTACAGTATTTGAATTGAGTTGACTTTTGGGCTCTAGAAATTTGAAGGTTTTCAACTTCATGGATATTTCTCCCTCGGGTTTTGGAGCGTTCATTTTGGCAAACATTTTACCCTTCCAATGACCTTTGTAATTATCTGCTGCTGCCGGAAGCTGTTGACCATTTAGCTTCTCCTTGAAGTTTTTTACATAAACCGCTGTGGCCAAAGTAATGTGCTCAATGCATTGTAGCATACTCCATTTGCCATGTGATTCGGGTTGGTTTAGGGTTTTCTCATCTAAATTTGCTGTGAGGTTTTCTACTCGGCTTATTGCTTGCTCAAGTTCGTTTATAACTCCATCTAGATATTTCTGAGTGCTTATTGCCATGCCTTTAATTTTTTACAAAGCTAAACCGGGTGCTCGAACCAAAACTTGATTTATATCAAGAAAGAACTACATCGTCTTTTTTCTCATGCGACTAAAAGTTTCTGCCGACATGCCCAAGTAAGAGGCCAAGTGTTTTTGTGGTACTAACTGAAAAATATGTGGGCTTTGATCCATTAATCGATTAAAACGCTCTTCGGCTGAATCGGCCAAAATGGACTGAATGAAAACACCAAAACCTACTAATACACTTTGATTGAAAAGGCGTCCCCAGCGTTCAAAGACTTTATACTGATCGAATAAGGGCATTAAGTCATGATATTTAATTCGTATTCCAGAAGTTTCTGTGAGCGTTTCAAGCGCATATTGAGATGGTTTTTGTAGCATGAAAGAGTCGTAAACACCACTGTATTCGCCATGGTAAGAAAAACCGATGTTAAATTCTTCTCCATTTTTTATAAAGTAGCCGCGAATGACTCCCTCTGAAATAAAATAAAAGTAAGGTTCAACCTCGCCCAGCTCGGTTACTCGATGGTTTTTATCGAAGGAAAAGGGTCTCCATTTTTGAGTGAAAGCTTGCCATTCTTGATCATTGGGCTGGACAATGCTTCGGACTTTCTTTTCTAATTGCTGCAAAACTTCTTCCATGAATCTAAAATAGCACAAGCGTTTTAAATCGGAGTCATTTTTGATAGCTTTAGGTATGGGTAAGTCAATCCGTATTTTTAAGTCTCACGAAGAATCCGAACGGTTTATGTTGGAACAGTCTTTAAACCGAACTCCAGAAGAGCGTATTCTTTGGTTGTTGAACCAAATCAAGGTCATGAATAAATTTCAGCCTAATAAAAAAGAACCCAGAGGTTTTCAATTGAAGAAAAGAAATGGATGATTATTATCTACATGTGATCAAAGCCTTTAATGTGAGTGGTGTCCGCTATATGGTCATTGGTGGCTTTGCCGTCAATTTTTACGGTTACAACCGCACAACGGGAGATTTAGATTTGTGGGTATCAAATGATGAGAACAACTTGATTAAGCTTGGGAATGCTTTTTACAGAATGGGTTATGAATTTTCAGAAGAAGCTGAAAATGAGATCATTAAAAATAATATTGTGAGTTTTTCAGAAGGAAATTACACGGTGGAATTACTTGCAAGAATCAATATCAGTAAGGAAATAAGCTTTGATGAAGCGCTAGAAAAAGCCGAAACTCGGATAATTGAAGGAACGGAAATAAAAGTTATTTCTTTCCAAGACCTGAAAAATGAAAAATCCCGATCGAAGCGATATAAAGACTTAGATGACTTATCGAAACTGGAAGAAGTTGAGGCCTATTACGCCAAAAAGCTAAAAGAAGAATAGTTTAATCGCAAAGGCCGAAGCTGTGACCATCACAAAATAGCGAATCCAATTGTCGCCTAATTTCACGCTCCATCGGCTCGATAACCAACCACCAACCGCTTGACCTAAAGCCAAAGGAATACCAAATTCCCAATTGATGATGTCATAATAAATGAAGATAGCCAAGGCTACCGAAGTATAGGTAAGAGCTACAAATACTTTAATGCTGTTGGTTTTCACTAAACTAAAGCCATTTACTAGTGTGAGTGCCATAATCATTAGGTAACCTACTCCAGCCTGAATAAAGCCTCCGTAAATACCTATAAAGAAGAAAATGAAGATAGAAGTTAAGGTTGCCTTTTTGCTCGTGTTTTCTTCCTTTTTGAAATACTTGAGCGGATTGATGGCCATATAAACTACAACCGCTACAATAACGAAAGCCAAGATTTTATTAAAAAGTTCTTCATTGATATCGACTGCTAAGAAAGCACCTACAATCGACCCAAAAAAAGCAGAAATACCCAGCCAAACATTAAATGGATACACGGAAACGCCCTTGCTCTTAAAGCCGAGTACAGCAAAAATATTCTGTAAAACTATGGCAACTCTATTTGTGGCATTAGCCACATTGGGAGGCAAGCCTAAAAATATCATCACAGGTAAAGCAAGCAAAGAACCTCCGCCTGCTAGGGTATTTAAGCAGCCGGCAATTAAACCGACTGCCAGTAATACCAAGATAATTTGATAGTCCAATGTTAGTTATCCCATCTCCAATCCCCACCAATTTGTAGCTTCAGCTTAAGGTCATGACCTTCTAAGAAAGCTTTGGTTTCGGCATCGTTTAGTTTTTTGGCAGGAAGCGTTTCGGCATTGGCCAATGCGTAAAGCATCATAGAACTAAAACGAACATTGTTTACCATATGCTCTTTGTTTACTAAGTCGAAGGAATCACAATCGGCATGGTAGCAACCATAAATGGCGCGGTCTAATCTTGAGCTTGGTGCAGTGTAAGGAATTCCTTGCAACATAAATGGCTGATGATCACTATGCAGTCCAGCACCATTGCTAACTGCGTTAGTGTAGGTAGTAGAATCAATCGCCATGATTTCTTTTCCAACAGCCTTAAAGAAAGCTTCGGCTTCTGGTCTTCCGCCTGTTCCAAATCCAGCAGGGTTACCCGACATGTCTTGGTTCATTACATACTTAATTTGGTCAATCGTTCCATTCTTTATGGCTTCGTCTACCATATATCTAGAACCCAGTAAACCTTCTTCTTCACCCATAAACATTACAAACTGAACAGTTCTTTTTGGTTTCAAATTCAAGGCTTGGAAAGTTCTAGCCATGTCTAATACAGCAAATGAACCAATGCCATTATCGATTGCTCCAGTAGACAAATCCCATGAATCTAAATGTCCGCCTACAATAATTTTCTCATCAGGAAACTCTGAACCCTTAATTGTGGCAATCACGTTTCTCGCTTTAATTAATCCCGATTGGTTGGTCATTTTAATAGAAGCAAATTGGCTTTTTGCTGCCAAACTTTCTTTCAAGGCCATTCCATCTTCTTTCCCAATACAAACCGCAGGGATTGGAATAAGGCTACCCGTAACCGAAGCCGTTCCGGTAAGTAAAACGCCTCCATCTACTTGGTTAATGATGATGATACCAATAGCACCATATTTAGTCGCTAAAGCGGTTTTTTCAGAACGGTGTAACCCTGGAGTTCCTTTTGGGCTATCTGGCAAAGTACCAATATACACCAAAGCGATTTTCCCCATTACGGCATCAGGTCTGGCTTCATAGTCAGCATCAACGCCATTGCCCATGTCCACGATTTCAGCAGTCACATCTGCTGAAACAGGAGAGTGTGCCAAAGTAACGGCAGGCACAGTTTCCAATTTACCCTTTGCGCCAATCTGCACATCAATATTTCCTCTCGACCATGATTCTACTTCGAAAGGTTGGAACTGTACATCAGTCATCCCATAGCTTTTCAGTAGGTCATAAGTATATTGTTCGGCCTGAGCGCCATTTTCAGAACCTGTAAGTCTGTGACCAATGGTTTCAATGGCTTCTCCTAAAGTTTCGTAGGCTTTAGAGTTGGCCAAAACTTCTTCATTAATTTTTTTGAAAACCGTGGCTTGGTCATCGGCTTTTGGTGAGCAGGCCGTAAAGACTAGCGCAGCGCTAAAGAGTATGCAGAGTGTTTTTTTCATAGTCATAAAAATTTGGAGGCGGAAGTTAAAAAAGAAATCGGAGCAGTGTAGCCACTTTTACACGATCGTTTATAATTAAATGATGCAATCTATAACTGGCTAGTGCTCAAATCTTTTATTCCTTCCCCTTTGAGTTCCTTTAGATAGATTAATTTTGTTTCTTTGCCCAAAAATTAACCAGCATAAATTTAAAGAAATGTCAAGATTCAGAAGTGGTGTACTTTATGGCCAAGAGCTTAAGGATTGTTTAGCTTATGCCAAAGCGAATGAGTTTGCGTTACCAGCAGTAAACGTTACTGGTACAAACACAATCAATTCAGTTTTAGAGGTTGCGGCCAAAGTGAATTCACCAGTAATGATCCAGTTTTCAGTAAGTGGTGCCGCTTTTTATGCTGGCAAGTCACTTGCAAATGACGACTACAATGCATCTATTCAAGGTGCTATTTCTGGTGCTATGCACGTACATCAAATGGCCAAGCATTATGGTGTTCCTGTAATTCTTCACACCGACCACGCTGCCAAAAAATTATTACCTTGGATTGACGGCCTTTTAGAAGCCGGTGAAAAATATTACAAAGAGAATGGTCAGCCATTGTACAGCACGCACATGCTCGACCTTTCTGAGGAAACACTTGAGGATAACATTTCTATCAGTGTTGAATATTACAAAAGAATGCATGCCCTTGAAATGGGTATTGAAATAGAGTTGGGAATTACTGGTGGAGAAGAAGACGGTGTAGACAATACAGATGTAGATTCTTCAAGACTGTACACTCAGCCAGAAGAAGTGGCTCAAGCTTGGGATGCGTTAAGACAAGTAGGAGATATTTTCACAATTGCTGCTTCTTTCGGAAACGTACACGGTGTTTATAAGCCAGGTAATGTTTCTTTGAAACCAGAAATCTTGAAAAACTCTCAGGATTATATCAAAGCTAAATTCAATACCGAAGACAAGCCAGTTTACTTTGTATTCCACGGAGGTTCAGGCTCAGAGCCTGCTCAAATTAAGGAAGCTACTTCTTACGGTTCAATCAAAATGAACATTGATACTGATATTCAGTGGGCATTCTGGGATGGCGTTCACAGCTATTACAACGATAAGAAGGATTACCTTCAAGGCCAGATTGGTAACCCAACAGGCGATGATTCTCCAAACAAAAAATTCTACGATCCACGTGTTTGGTTAAGAAAAGGAGAAGAAAGCATTGTGAAAAGATTAGAAGAAGCCTTCAGCGATTTGAATTGCATGAACAGAAACTAAACTTTATTTCAAAAACTAAGGTTAAGAGAGCAACTACAGGTGGTAGTTGCTTTTTTTATGCCCTAATTATCGGGTGCGCAGTATTATAATTGTTAGAATACTTATTATCTTAAAAGGATGAAACAGTTTTCCGACCTTTTGTTTCTGGATATAGAAACAGCCGCAGCCTATAAAAGCTTTGATGAATTACCCGAAAGAATGCAGAAGCTTTGGACCAAAAAAGCTGCGTTCTTACGAAATCCAAATGAACTGTCGCCAGCCGAGTTGTATGGCCAAGCAGGAATTTATTCAGAATTTGGAAAAATAATTTCCATTGCGGTGGGCTATTTTAAAGAAGAAGAAAATGGATTTTCGCTTAGGGTGAAGGACATATCGAGCCACGATGAAATTGAAATTTTAACCGAGTTTAAAACCTTGGTAGAAGAAAAATTTAAATCGAAGAAATTAAGGCTTTGTGCGCACAATGGTAAGGAGTTCGATTTTCCATATATCGCCCGAAGAATGATTATAAACGGCATTGAAGTGCCTAAAACACTTCAAATGTCGGGTAAAAAGCCATGGGAAATTCCGCATTTAGATACCATGGAAATGTGGAAGTTTGGTGACTATAAACACTTTACTTCACTGGATTTGTTGGCCGCCATTTTAAACATTCCCACTAGTAAAGACGACATTGATGGAAGTCAGGTAAATAGAGTGTATTACGAAGAAAACGATTTGGAGAGAATTGCGAAATACTGTAAAAAGGACGTTATTGTGCTCGCGCAGGTATTTTTAAAACTCAATCAATTTCCTGCAATAAAAAATGATGACATTTTCATCATCTAGAAAGATTCGTGTTCTCCCCACCTTTGCTTAATTTCTAGCATATTTTTAAACATTATTAAATAACCCCTTTATGGGTAATAGAAGAAAAAAACAAACAAATACAAATGGCTCCGATCGCGGAGCTAAACAAGTACAGCCCCTCATCCTCGATTTCCTCGGTGAACATCCGGGTAGAGGATATCAGATCAAGCAGATATTAACGGCCCTTGGGGTCAGAGATAAAAACTCGAAGAAAATTGTAACTGAAGCCATTTTCCGATTGGAAGATATAGGCGCAATTAAAAAACTACGTAACGGCTCTTTTGCCCTCGATAAGAGTGAAAGAGAAACTATTACAGGAACAGTCGATTTTGTGAACGCAAGGTTTGCCTACGTAACCCCCGATGGCGGTGATGAAGATACTGCTGATATTTGGGTATCGATAGACGATACCAATGGCGCCATGGATGACGATAAAGTCAAAGTGGTTTTGAAGAACAAAAAGCATGGAAAGCATGCTGAAGGTAAAATTGTTGAGGTACTGGAAAGAAACCGCGATGAGTTTGTGGGCCGACTGGAAATGTCGAGCCGATACGCTTTCGTGATTTCCGATTTCAGAAAAATGTTTTACGACATCTTCATCAATTTAAAAGACTTAAACGGTGCGAAGCACAATGATAAAGTCATTGTGAAAATTACCCAGTGGCCCGAAAGAAATAAAAAACCTGAGGGAGTGGTCACCAGAGTGCTTGGAAAAGCAGGTGAACACAATGCAGAAATTCACTCTATTATTGCCGAGTTTGGCTTGCCTTTGGAGTTTCCAGAAGGGCTAGAAACCGCTGCCGAAAGCATTTCAGATAAAATCACCAAAGCAGAAATAGCCAAACGTAGGGATTTCAGAAATGTGACTACCGTAACGATTGATCCTTTCGATGCAAAAGATTTTGACGATGCGTTATCTGTTCAAAAATTACCAAACGGAAATACGGAAGTCGGAATTCATATTGCCGATGTAACGCATTATGTAACACCAAATTCTGAACTCGAAAAGGAAGCCGTAAACAGGGCTACTTCGGTATATTTGGTCGATCGCACCATTCCGATGTTGCCTGAAAGGCTCTCGAACGGACTTTGCTCTCTTCGCCCTAATGAAGATAAACTTACGTTTTCGGCTGTGTTTGAATTGGATGAAAACGCGAATATCAAAAACGAATGGTTTGGCCGAACCATCATTCATTCTGACCGAAGGTTTACTTATGAAGAAGCCCAAGAAAGAATTGAATCGGGCGAAGGCGACTTTGCAGAGGATATCAATCATTTAAACAAGCTGGCTCATCATTTGAAAAACAGGCGTTTTAAAAATGGTGCGGTAAATTTTGAAACCGTGGAGGTTAAGTTTGTACTCGATGAAAACGGTAAGCCGCTCGGAATTACCCCAAAGGAAAGAAAAGATGCGCATAAGCTGATTGAAGAGTTTATGCTCATGGCAAATAAGCGTGTGGCCGAATTTGTATTTAAAAAAGGTACTAGAGACAAACCAAAAACTTTCGTTTACAGAACCCACGACAACCCAGATCCTGAAAAGTTGAATACTTTTTCAAACTTTGCTGTAAGATTTGGGCATAAAATGGATGTAGAACGTCAAGGAATTTCCAAATCACTTAATGCATTAATCAGTGAGATTGAAGGAAAGCCTGAGCAGAACGTTTTGCAACAATTGGCCATCCGTACTATGGCGAAAGCAAAATATACCACGGCTGAAAATGGTCACTTTGGTTTGGCTTTCGATCATTATACACATTTCACTTCGCCCATTAGGCGTTACCCCGACATGATGGTGCATCGTCTGCTTCAGCATTATTTGGATGGGGGTAAATCGGTAGACAAAGAAGAAACAGAAGAACTTTGTGTTCACGCTTCGGAACGAGAAAAGCGCGCTGCCGATGCGGAACGTGCTTCTATTAAATTCAAACAAGTTGAATTTATGGCCATGGCCGAAGATAAAGTTTTTGCAGGGATTGTTAGTGGTGTTACAGAATGGGGTATTTTTGTGGAAATCACCGAAACCAAATGTGAGGGCATGGTAAGAATGTCTGATCTCACAGATGATTTTTATGAGTTTGATGAACAAAACTATCGAGTGATTGGTAAACGAAACAAGAGAATCATTACCCTTGGCGATAATGTAGATGTTAGGGTGAAAGCTACCGACATTGACAGAAGAACCATCGATTTAACATTTGCAGAGGATGACCGAAAATCACCTAGAGCTGGTTCAGCTCATAAATAAAAGATTAGAAGAACGAGATTACGGTAGCGAGCCAAAAGAGCTTTATGAACCTATAAGATATATTATGTCTTTAGGTGGAAAGCGAATGCGCCCTTTGCTCGTGCTTTTGGCGTACAAACTTTTTAAAGACGACCCCGAAACGGTTGTGGACCAAGCCTTGGCGGTGGAGGTGTTTCATAATTTCACCCTAGTACATGACGATATAATGGACAATGCTCCTTTGAGAAGGGGCAAGGCCACCGTGCATGAAAAGTGGGATGCAAATACCGCCATTCTTTCAGGTGATGTAATGATGGTGAAAGCCTACGATATGCTTTTGGATGCTCCGGCCAACCTTAAACAAATAGTACACGATTTTAACGCTTGTGCTGCGGGAGTTTGCGAAGGTCAGCAACTGGATATGAATTTCGAAAGATTAGCTACAGTAGATGAGTCGGCTTATATCAATATGATTAGGCTGAAAACTGCCGTGCTTTTAGGTTTTAGTTTGAAGCTGGGAGCCATGCTTGCCCAAAGCTCAAAGGAAGACGCTGAGTTGCTATATGACTTTGGGGTGAGTATTGGCATTGGATTTCAGTTGAAGGACGACTTACTGGATGTATATGGCGATCAGGCCAAGTTTGGGAAGCAGGTAGGAGGAGATATCATTTCTAATAAAAAGACTTTCCTTTTGCTAAAGGCACTTGAATTGGCCAATGAAGAACAGAAAAAACAACTCGATTATTGGTTGGGGCTGAGTGAATTTGACGCTGTTGCTAAAGTGGAGGCAGTACGTGCTATTTATGATGCCATTGGCATTGAAGCTTTAACCAAAGCCAAAATGAACGAATACTTCGATCATGGTTTTTCAGATTTGGAACAACTTGATATTGAAGAAGAAAAACGAGCTTCGCTGAAGAGGTTTGCAGAATACTTAATTGATAGAGAGCACTAAATGCAGGTTACCTACATATTGATGGCCGTAATTGGCTTGGTCACGTATTTTGCTTGGGAGCGACCGGAATGGCATAGGCGTTTAATGCTTAATCCGTACACTGTTGTTCACGAGAAGAAGTATTACCAACTCATTACCTCAGGTTTTGTACACAACAATGGTATCCATTTACTTCTCAACCTTTTTACGCTTTACTTTTTCGGTCTGGCAATAGAGCAAATATTCTATACCTACTTTGGAGAGTTAGGCCTTGTGCTGTATATCCTTCTTTTTATCACAGCAGTTATTGTGGCGAATATTCCCACAACGATAAAACATAAAAATAACTACAACTATAATTCACTTGGGGCATCCGGTGGGGTTTCGGCCTTGGTGATGGCCTTTATTCTGTTTGACCCGATTAGAGATTTGTGCCTTTATGCTATTATCTGTTTGCCGGGCTATATTCTAGGCGGACTCTTTATTGTTTACTCCATTATTATGAGTAAGCGAAATACAGACAATATTAACCACGATGCTCATCTTTTTGGTGCCATCTATGGCGTTATCTTCACATTACTCCTTCGCCCATCTACCTTTGCTTATTTTATAGAGGCTGTTTTTTAAGGTTATTCATATAAGGGTTAAGGCGCTGATTTATCGTTGTTTAATCGTGTAGCGATATTTTTTTTCGAAAATAATTCAATTTCAAGGGTGACTTTTCGGTGTTTATATCATTAATAAATATAGGGTATAGTTAATACTCCATTGTGGATGGGTATTAAAACCCTCAGTTTTAATGCTAAGAACAATAAAGAATCACATGAAAAAGCAGATTTATTTAACCATCCTATTGCTTTCAGCCATTGGCTTGGGACTGT
The DNA here is from genome assembly GCF_001593005.1 of Roseivirga ehrenbergii. Taxonomy (GTDB): domain Bacteria; phylum Bacteroidota; class Bacteroidia; order Cytophagales; family Cyclobacteriaceae; genus Roseivirga; species Roseivirga ehrenbergii. The sequence continues at coordinate 1,669 of NZ_LQZQ01000008.1, read as the reverse complement.
TGGGCTGCTCTGAAGAGGATATCTTCGAGACAACTGAAGCCCCAGAAGTCAACAGCATCATTTCACAGTTTTCTCCAGAGGCATTTAGCAAGGTTGTTTCCAGTGACTATAAAGTGGACTGGAATATATCAGTGCTCCTTGAGCACTCCGAAGAGCTGGGTTTGGACTACTATGAGTTTGAAATCAGCCTTTCGGAAAAACAAGTCCCGATCACAAACAAACTTTATGACACAAAGCAATCACTGCTCGCCATAAAAAGAGAGGGTGGAAAATATGATTTCTATGTGGCCAAGTACTTTATGGATCGTTGGAAGTCCGAAGGCAAGTCGGTAAAGGATGTTTCCCTTTCCAAAATGGAAAGTTTCTCGGGGCTTCTCAATGTGTTCGATAATAACAACCAAATGGTTTACGCCAAGAAGATGGACAATGGCAAATTATTAGATGCTCCTCTTTCGCTAAATAGTGACTTCAGCAATGGCAACATTGAAAACAGAATGGTGGAAAACTGTGAAGTTACCGCCACTTATCATTATATCGACAGTTACTTGCTCTCCTATGAAAACGAATGGGTATATCAATACTCTGAATTGGTAAATATATCCTATGAAACTGAGTGTAACCTTGAATATATTCCGGACCTGTACCTTGGTGGCGGGGGAGGCAGTGGCACTTATTACTCTCAGAATGGAGGTGGACCTTATGCAGGCTGTGGTGACTCAGTTCGTGGATGCTTATATAAAATAGAACTAGAACAAGATTACCGAAGCCAAATGTCTACAGCTGAAATCGGAATATTTGACAATATGTCTACTTGGAACCAAGCACTCTATTTGGCAAATGCCAAACAAGCCTTAAATTATGTTGCCGCCAACTATAGAGAGTCGAATTACAATGGGAAAGGAGACGCAATTAGACATGCTCTTTTTCATGCCTTGAATACCATTACGATAGGAGAGTCTCTATCAAAGCAGTTGGGAGACGCTCATGAAAACCGCCCACCTAATTATAGTTATGAATTTAAAGAGGTTCAAATGGATTTACACAACAATAGAATTGGTCGAGAGTGGTCTAATTACTCTGAAAGAGGTTACCCTGACATTCTAACCTCTATTAATGCAGCATTCAATAGTGGCGAATTAGTCTATCTCTCAAACCTAGAAGGAGGGGCGGCTCGTGGCCGTGCAACTAACTCATCTCAATTAATACCAACTAACTTATAAATAGAAATTATGAAGAGCTTTAGTACCTTGGTGATCATTTCTTTATTTACGTTTACAAGTTGCGCTTACAAGGAAAACCCTGACATTATTATTGTTAATGAGTCAAGTACAGTTTTTGAAAACGTATTTATTCATTCTGTTCATAGTAACGACTCAACTAACCTTGGTAGCTTGGGAGTTGGTGAACGTTTAAAAGGTAGTTTTGTGAATACTGACCCCAACCCAACAGACGGATGTTATGTGGTGAGTGCTACGAACGCTAATGGCCGACAGATTTATGAATGTATGGGTTACTATACTAATGGAAGTTCATTAAATCGAGGTTTTCAATTGACTATAAAGGATGATACTACCTTGAGCAAAGAATGGTAGTATTTAATATTTTCAAATTAAAAGCAATGCTATAATAGCAAGTTTGAAAATAATCAAATGACATAAAATATGCTGCA
>NZ_LQZQ01000007.1 GCF_001593005.1 Roseivirga ehrenbergii | reverse complement strand
AGGATTTCATCAAAGCGGGCGTCTGCTCTTTCTAGCTTTTCTTTCTTGCTGCCTGTGCTTTCTAGCGAAGCCAGGTAATCTACCACCAAACGTTGCTCGCTCTGTGGTATCATGTTTCTGTCATAAATATTATCGGCCCTGATCTGGTTTAAGATCGCTTCGCCTTGGGCATATCTTTCTTGCTGTTTGTTCTGGTTCTTCTCAAAAGAAAAGTGAAGACCAAATTCACTCAGTCCGTCTGAGAGGAAAGGGACATCGGCTTTACCAAAGTCATAGTTATACACAAACAAGATATTCGGGTTGATATAAATGCCTGCGCCTAAGGTTGGACCGTAATTGTCCCTGTAACCTGCACTGGCTTCGAACTTGTTCTTGTACTCCATTCTGGCAAGGATGTCAAACTCGCTGCCGATTACTTCTCTGTACCTCCAAGTTACGTTCGGGGTGAGGTATACATCATTGCTCAGGGCGAAGCGGTAATGTGCTCCTGCAATATAGTCGGGCACGTTGTCTTCGTTGATCTGGATGTACTCATCGTCCGACAGGCTTTCGTTCACTACATTGGGTACTGCTACATCTACTCCAAAGTTGTTGTAGCGGTAGCTCAGACTAAAGTCTACACTCAAAGCCGTCCCGTTATTGCCAATTAGGTTCTGAAGGGTGGGGTCATTGAAGGATTCTGGGCTAACTACGTCTTCATTAATACCGAAAAAGGATAAGCTTGGCATGGCACCTACCGATAGCTTGTGGGATGATTGGTTGAGCAGTGCGTAACCAAAGCCTCCTTGTACTTTGGTTTGGCGAATAAAGCCAATGTTGTTGCCTACTACATTGACATTAAAGCCCATCCTTTCTCCTAATGGGTTTTGGAAGGCTACTGCAAAACTCTCTGGCGCTCCTTCTAAGTCCGAAAACTGCCTGCGATATACTACCGACAGTTCGGGTTTTGTTCCAAAGGCGGACGTTGAGGGATAAGCCAAAGTGGCGCGGTGGAAGTACTGGTTGTAAAGCGGCACTTGCTGTGCCATCCCTTCACTTGCCCATAGGGCCAGTGCTAATAATACTAGGGTAAATCGGATTGCTATATTCTTGTTTGATGCTTTCATCATCTTAATTCTTTGTTCTTATGATGGTCAAAAATCCTCTCACGATCTGCTCGCCATTGTACACATTGATCTCGTAGTAATAGGTGCCTGGCGGTATGGCTTCGCCTTTGTAGGTGCCATCCCATGTGTTTTTATAGTTGCGCTCACTAAAGATCAGCGTTCCGTTTTGGGAGAACACTTTTACTTCGTTAATCGGGTTGTCCAAAATATCATCGATCACCCATAGGTCATTGATTCCGTCTCCGTTTGGTGAGAAGAAGTTCTTGATCCTTGCATCTGGGGCATCTTTGGTAAAGTCTCTGATCTCTTCTAACTCTACATTGTTCACTGTAATGCTGAACACTTCTTCATAACTCAAGCCTCCTGAGTCAGTCACCTTCACCCTAATGGAGAGTGTAGTATTGCTCTCAAAGTTGATCGGGGTGGCGGTTCTCAGCTCGTCTCCGGTAAAGGTGAACAGCAGGTTGTTGTCATCGCCTGTGCCTGTTGCAAGGGTGTAGGTGAAGGTTTCTGCTGCGTCTTGGTCTACTGAGGCCATTGTGCCCACCAATACGCCTGCATCATCTGCTTCGTCTATCACATTATTGCTCAAACTCATGTCGGTCGGGGCTTCGTTTACATCATTGATGGTGATGGTAAAGGCTTTTTCAAAGCGGCCACCATTGTTGTCTTCGGTTTGAAGTCTGATGCTATAGCTGTCTTTTACCTCATGATTGAAAGCAGCGCCTGCAAACAGCTTGTTGCCTGCTACCATAAAGCTGCCGTTGTCCGTGTCTCCTGTGCCTGCAATTAGGCTATAGGTATGGGTGTCAGTAGCGTCTGTGTCTGTGGTGCTCAGTGTTCCTACTTCGGCACTCAAGGCATTGTTCTCATCTATGGCTGATGGGGCAAGTGCAATGTCGGTCGGTAGCATATTGGTCACATACACCTCTCCTGTAAGTGCTCCTGACAATGGATTGTTCGCGGCATCAATGATGCTGTCATCATCTTTCAGGTTCAGTCCAATGCTGCCTTGGCCTGATATACCGGTTACGGTAACATCATAGGTCTTGGCGTCTACTTGGGTGATTGCGTTTAGTGTGCCTGTTGCAGTGCCTGTCAAGATCACTTCAAAGTCGGTGAGGTCTACGCCTGTCACCTCTTCTGAGAAGGTCACCCTAAAGCCTGCGCTTGCAGTAAGGATTGGATTGGCGGTTTTTCTAGTCAGGCTGATTGCTGTTGGTGCTGTGCCATCATAGGTTTTGCTTACTGCCGCTCCTGCTACACTGGCATTGCCTGCGTTGTCGTTGGCCACCCCTGCGGCCAAGCTTGCGCTTACTGTTCCATCTGCTGTTGGCGTAATCTCTGCCGACCATTTGGTACCTGCCGTGATGGTGGTAAAATTACTGGCTGTACCATTGGCTACTGTAATGTCGGCCAAAGTAAAGCCTGTTACCGCTTCGCTGAAGGTAAATTCTACAGTGAACTTGCCATTAACAAGTGTAGTTGCTGATGTTGTTAGCGTTGGTACTGGTCTAACTCCGTCTACATTGATGCTTGTTGTGGCGGCTACATTGTTCAAGGCCAGTTGTGCATCTGTGCCAAACTGATCTTTGATCGTGCCTCCGTTCAAGTTGATCGCTGTACCGAGTGCTATGCCGTCAGTATCTAAGTCGCCTTCTGCTATGGTGTAACTGAAGATGGCTGTGTTGCTGTTGTTAACTGCTGCTTTTAGGTTCGCTGTTTTCGTGCTTGCTCCTATCGTCACTGGTATGCTTGGCGTGCCTGTGATTGTAATCGGAAGCGTGAAGCTGGCTGTAAAGTCTAGCTCGTCTCCGATCTTATAGGTGGCATTGGCTGGTACGGCTACGCTCGTTACTACCGATGAGGCGATAATTGTAAAGCTCCAGTCGGTATTGTTGCTGATTGCATAGCTGTTGCCTGCTATATCGGTCAGTGCGCCTGCGTCTATGTTTATATAGAACTCTGTGGCTGGTGGTAAAATCAGGTTGACTGGGTCAATCGTGACTGTGCCTGAACTGATGGTTACTGCGCTGACTGGTATCGTTTCTATGGTACTTTCATCCGACTTCTTCTTGATCGTAATATTGCCTGTTCCCTTGAATACGTCTTCGCCAAAGGCCATGGTTAAATTGGCTGATGGTAGAATGTCTATCGCGTTGTCGGATGGGCTAAGCGTGGCTGTCATCTGCTGGTCCAGCACTACAGTCAGTGTGCCGGCTGCTCCTTGGTTGCCGGCTGCATCGGTGGCTTGGGCATTGATCACAAGGTTGTTCACCGTGCCATCTGCTAATATGCCTGATACTATTGCGCCTGCATCGAAAGTCCAGTTGCCTGATCCGTCTGCGGCTGCCGTAAGTCCTGAGAAGGTGGTTCCATTATACGTTAGGCTCAACTCTATCGCAGCATTGGCCTCGGCTGTGCCTGAGAGCATCAGTCCATCTGTAGCATTATAATGCGTGATGTTGTCTGTATTGCTTTGTCCTAAGTCTGACGCTGCATTTAGGTCTACGGTTGGAGCGGCTGGTGCCGTGGTATCATAAATGATACTAAACGCTGCAGAGGCTGCGCTTTGGTTGCCTGCTGCATCGGTTACTGTTGCCGTTACCGGATAGGTACCGTCTGTACCCAATATCGCGCCTACTGCGATTGACCAGTTCCCTGAACCGTCTACTGGTAATCCTGAATAGGTGACTCCATTTACCGTAATCTCCAGTTGTGAGTTGGCCTCGCCTGTTCCTGTTATGGTAAGGTTGGTCTGGTCATTGGTAATCTTATCGGTAGTACTCGTTCCTGAGTCTGGTGTAATGGACGTAATCACTGGGGCGGCTGGGGCGGTAGCGTCAATCGTAACATTGACCGCAGTGCTTGCTGTGCTGGTATTACCCGCTGCATCGGTAGCTTTGGCGGTTACCGAGATTGTTCCGTCTGCTAATGGATTAACTCCACTATAAGCCAACGTCCAGTCTCCTGATCCGTCTGCGCTTGTTGTGCCTACGCTGTTGCCTCCTACAAAAACTTCTATGGTTGCATTGGCCTCTGCCGTTCCTTTTACATCTGGGGTGGTATCGCTAGTGATGCCATCACTTGAGCTACTGCCACTGTCTGCACTTACTCCTGTCACCACTGGGGCGGCTGGAGCCGTTTTGTCTAGTTGACTGGTAGCGGTTTGGGCAGAACTCGTGTTGCTACTTCCATCAGTTAATGTTACTGATAAGGTCAGCGTGCCATCGTTCAGTCCCGACAGGTCATTGATTGTAATTTGATCAGTCGCTGTCGCTATTGTTCCAGTGCCTGTTACATTGGCTCCTCCGTTATTGGAGCTTACTGTATAGTTGTATGTTGTACCAACTTCTGCGCCTGCAAAGGTAAACTTAGTAGTCGCTGTTTCTGAAGCGGCTATCAATGCATCGCTTAGCGTGATCGTAAAGCCACTTGGAGCTGTGTTGTCATCGTCATCGGTAAGGGTGAGGGTGGCATTGTCGGTAATGGTTACTCCCAGCGTTGTGCCTGACAGGTTGTTCATGCTCACCGTCAAGGTTTCTGTAGATTCTTCTACCGCATCATCGGTTGGTGTTACCGTAAAGGTTTGTGTCTCGCCTGCCGTGCCTGCAAAGGTCAAAGTCTGACTGGTGATTGCTGTATAGTCACTTGCTGCCAAGGCGGTGCCGTCTGCTGTGTTTACATCTACCGTAAAGCCTCCTTGTACTGCATTGTCCAAAGTAGCTGTCAACGTAATCGCGCCTCCGTTTTCTGATCCGCTTACATCGGCTATTGTTACTGAAGCATTGTCGTCATTATTGATCGTTACGGTGGCACCATCGGTGATGTCTACTGATAGTGTGGTTCCTGCCAGATTCCCTTGGCTGATCGTTACTGTTTCATTGTCTTCCAACTTCGTATCTGCGGTTGGAGTAATGGTAAACGTCTGGGTCTCGCCTGCTGTTCCTGCAAAGGTCAAAGTCTGACTGGTGATTGCTGTATAATCACTGTCCCCTGTTGTGGCTGTGCCATCGGCTGTGCTCACCTCTACCGTAAAACCGCCTTGTACTGCATTGTCCAAAGTTGCGGTCAATGTAATCGCTCCTCCGTTTTCTGATCCGCTTACATCGGCTATTGTTACTGCTGCTGCATCATTGTCGGTAATGGTATAGGTATGTACCGTGTTCGTTCCAAGGTTTGCATTGCTTGGATTCGACAAGGTAACAGTCACCGTCTCATTAGACTCTAAAATCGCATCGTCTACAATTCCTGCTATGGTAATCGTCTCTTGTACATCGGCTGGATTGAAGGTCAACGTTCCATTGGCCAAGGTATAATCTGTCCCTGAACTGGCTGTTCCTGTTACTGTATAATTTACCGTTACCGTCAGAGCACTGGCAATATTCAGGTCTACCGTCATATTGGCTGAACTTACGCTTTCTAATCCCGATGATGTGGTATTCGTAAATGAAACGTTTGGTGTATCGTCATCGGTAATCGTGATCGTTTGTTGTTGTGTGCCGTTCTCGGTTCCTTTTGTAACCCCGGTAATGTCTATAATGATCGTTTCATTGGTTTCTGGACTGGCGTCTTGAGTGGCTGTAACACCCACTGCTGCATTGGCCGATAAATTACCTGCCGGAACGGTGATGCTTGTGCTGGCAGTATTGTTATAATCCGTACCACTAGTCGCTGTTCCTGAGTAAGCCAAACTTACCGTTACATCTTGACTCGATATGGCGGATAAAGTGGCCGTCACCGTTGAGGTTCCTGAGGCTTCGGCTATACTTGTGCTTCCTACAGATAAGGTTACTGTTGGGAAGGCTTCAACCACCAAGGCTTTATTGTTGCCCAATGAGTTTGCTGCTCCCGGAGCTGCCAAGGTTAAGGTGGCATCATTGCCTGCTGCATCTTTGATCGTTCCACCATTCAAGGTCAATGCGTTGGTCGCTTTGTAATCTAAATCTGCTGATTCATCACCCATCTGAACGGTATAATTGAAAGTCAAGGTGTTTGTGCCTGTACCTGAACTGTAGTCCACTTTACGGTCTACTGCTCCGGTTTCCAGCTCCAACTGTGGGGTGCCGGTTACCGTTACTGCTTCATCGAAAGTAACTGTTATCGGTATCGATTCTCCTAATCCATAACTGCCATCGGCCTTCGTAGAACTTACTGAGGTGAGGGTTGGGGCTATACCGTCAATTACTATCGCTTTATTCGCTCCCAATGAATTGGCAGCTCCTGGTACTGGTAATGTTAAAACTGCATCGTTACCTGCTGCATCGGTTACAATTGATCCATTAGATACTAATGAGGTTGTTGCTACATAATCAAGGTCTGAATTTGTGTCGCCAGCCTGAACTGTATAGTTGAACGTTAATGTATTTGTTCCGCTGCCACTTGAATAATCAACATCTCTATCTGTGCCTCCTGTTTCCAATGTAATGTAAGGTGATCCTCCACAGCTTAAGTTCATGTCAACAGCCTCACTAAAAGTTACTGTTATTCCTATTACCTCTCCTACTTTATAAGCACCATCAGCTTTGGTTGAACTTACACTCGTTACCGTTGGAACAATTCCATCTACCAAAACAGCCGTAGTGGCACCTACTGAGTTTAG
>NZ_LQZQ01000006.1 GCF_001593005.1 Roseivirga ehrenbergii | reverse complement strand
AGATTTAAAACCTTCACATCATATAAATTACAGAAGCCCAATTGATACAATTGGGCTTCTTCTTTTTTAATACTACCAAAGTATCATTCATACCTAATTCAACCTTGAATTATCCCCTACATTTCACCACCTTTGCGCTTCAAAAAATCACAAACTATGACTTCAGATCAGCTGAAAGATTTAAAAGCCAGAGTAGCGGCTTTGAGGGGGTATCTTTGACTACGATGTCAAGAAACGTGAAGTAGAAGAAGAAGAGCTGGTTACAGCCCAACCAGAGTTTTGGAACGATCCAAAAGAGGCCGAAAAAGTATTAAAACAAATACGTTTAAAGAAAGTATGGACCACCAGCTTTGAAAACGTTTTAACTGCCTTAGAGGATGTTGAAACCCTAAACGAGTTTCTCGAAATGGGCGAAGTGTCCACTGAAGAGGTAGAGAAAGAATACAAAAAAGCCCTTGAAGTTTTAGAAGAAATTGAATTCAAGAAAATGCTCAGTGGCGAAGAAGACCAACTGAGTGCCATGATTGAAATCAACCCAGGCGCTGGCGGTACCGAAAGCAACGATTGGGCAGAAATATTGATGCGTATGTACATCATGTGGGGCGAAAGTAAGGGTTATAAAGTCAAACAAATTCATTACCAACCAGGTGATGTAGCAGGCTGTAAATCCTGTACGCTTGAATTCGAAGGCGAATTTGCTTTTGGGCTATTGAAGGCCGAATCAGGAGTGCATCGATTGGTACGTATTTCTCCTTTCGATTCTGGAGGAAGAAGACATACCTCATTTGCCTCTGTATTTGCCTACCCAGTAGTTGATGACACCATTGAAATTGAAATTAACCCTGCAGATATTAGTTGGGATACTTTCCGATCGGGAGGAGCTGGTGGACAGAACGTAAACAAAGTAGAAACTGGGGTACGCCTAAAGCACGCTCCTACGGGTATTACGATAGAAAATACAGAAGGTAGGTCGCAGCTGGGCAATAAGGAAAAGGCGCTTTCAATGCTTAAATCGAGGCTTTATCAAATTGAGATGGACAAGCGTAACGCAGCTCGAGATATAGTAGAAGGCGAAAAAAAGAGAGTCGATTTTGGTTCTCAAATTAGAAACTATGTACTACATCCTTATAAATTAATCAAAGATGCCCGAACTGGTTTTGAACGCACCGATGTACAAAACGTGTTAGATGGTGATTTAGACGATTACATAAAGGCTTATTTAATGCAGCAATAAATCAAATGGAGTCTAGGCTCCATTTTTTATTTACAACTATGCTCAAAAGAAAGACAGGAACGCCCAGTATTTACACCTTACAGTTTTTTTTACTTTGCCTAAGTTCCTTTCTGTTCTTCGGTAGCTTTAATATGATCGTACCCGATTTATATGATTACATCACTTCACTGGGTGGGGGCGAATACAAGGGCTTAATCATTTCTCTATTTACCGTAACGGCAGGACTTTCAAGGCCCTTTAGCGGAAGACTGTCAGATACGATTGGCAGAATACCAGTAATGATTTTCGGAGCCAGTGTATGCTTTGTAATGGGTTTTCTATACCCAATGGTGGGTACCGTTTGGGCTCTTTTACTTCTCAGGTTTCTCCACGGCTTTTCAACGGGTTTTAAACCTACAGGTACCTCAGCTTATATAGCCGATATTGTACCTTCCACCAGAAGAGGTGAAGCCATGGGGTACTCTGGCTTTTTCGGAAGCTTAGGCATGGCAGCTGGCCCATCCATTGGCCCGAAGATTACAGCCGCCTATGGTTTGGACATGACATTTTATACCTCTTCAATAGTAGCAATTCTCTCTGTAATCATTTTAGCGGGCATGAAAGAAACCTTGCAAGAAAAGGTGAAATTCCATCCGAAATTACTCAAAATTAAATGGAATGAAGTGATTGAGCCAAGAGTATTTAATCCTTCTCTCCTCTTTTTATTGACCGCTTTTTCTTTTGGGGCAGTACTTACTTTAGTGCCAGACCTTACCATACAACTAGGTTATGATCAAGGTCAAAAAGGAATTTTCTTTACCGTGTTCGTGATTTCTTCTTTGGTCATTCGACTTTTGGCCGGAAAAGCTTCTGATAGATATGGGCGAATAATAGTTTTGAAAATAGCGGCACTCGCCATAGTTGTCTCCGATGTGCTTATTGCCTATACACATACCCAAACCATGCTCATGGTGAGTGCTGTAATGTTTGGAGTTGCAGTAGGCATGAATACCCCAACCATTTACGCATGGACGATTGATTTAAGTTTAGATCATTTGCGCGGCAAAGGATTGGCTACGATGTACATTGCGCTAGAAATTGGTATTGGTTCAGGAGCACTTATTGCTGGATGGATTTACGCCAATCATATTGAAAACCTGCGCGAAGCCTTTTTGCTTTGTGGGGCACTTTCCCTTATTGGTTTCTTATTTCTAACTTTTGGTTTAAATTGGTCGAAGCGGCTTGTGAAAGGCACGGTTTAGTTGAATCAAACCTTCCTTCCCAGTCATACTGAACTTGTTTCAGTATCCCATCATTTAGAGAGCGGTAATTAATATATTTAACGACAACTCCAAATAACCTATAACCATTTAATATACAGAACTTTTGGAGGGTTATTCCTAGATTTAAAAATCATGAAAACACCAAAGACACTGCTTCCATTTTTTGCATTTGCCTTTCTCCATCTGTTGGCCAAGCTTATGGATTTTCCTACCATGGCCGATTTCACCAAACCACTTTTGATGGTGGGATTGATGATTTACTTCAATAGTGAAGTGCCTAAAACGGTACTGAGCAAATTTGTTAATGCAGCCCTATTTTTTTCTTTACTGGGAGATGTTTTCTTGATTTTCTCCGATGCTCAACCCATCTTCTTTCTGCTGGGTTTGGCTTCATTTTTACTCGCTCACCTTGTTTACATTTTTCTAAACCTCAATTTGGTAGATACGGAAGACCGAAAACTAAAATTCAGGTGGCACGATTTACTCTTTGGTATGTACGGCCTCGTTATATTTCAGCAAATCAAACCAGGATTGGGAGATATGATGATTCCTGCCCTACTCTACACCATTGTGATTTGTATTATGGGCATTACCGCCAGCAAGCGCTGGGGAAAAACAGACAAAACGAGTTTTTGGTGGATTATGATTGGCGCCTTTTTCTTCATCATCAGTGATAGCATTTTGGCCATTAACCAATTTGGAACCCCTTTTCCGCAAGCGGGTTTCTTCATTATGCTCACCTACATTATTGCCCAATTTATGATTGTAAGGGGCATTATTGAGTTTGTAAAAAGCCTAAAGACAAGTCAATAAGTAACACATTGCATCAGCCTTTCTCAGGTTTCATTCCCAAAAGAAAGTGCCTTCCTTTTCGCCAACACCTTAAAGCGGATAAAGAGGGTGATGGCCGCTATACTCAAGCCGGTTAGCAGGCCATACCAAACACCTTCCGGACCAAAGCCTAACGTGAAACCAAACAAATAACTGACAGGAATACCGAGTACCCAATAGGCCACAAAAGTGATTACAGTAGGCACTCTAACATCAGACATTCCTCTAAGCGAGCCTAGCCCCACCACTTGCACACCATCTGACAGCTGGAAGAAACCTGCCACAATAATCAATGAGCCTGCTATTCTTATTACTTCGGGGTCATCGATATAGAGTGTTGGAAAAAAATTATGGAAGACAATGTATACTACGGAACAACAGGCCATAAAAATAAGCGCCATCATAAAACTGGTATTACCCGCACGGTTAAGATTGAAAGCATCTCTTCTCCCCACTTGGTTACCAATACGCACGGTAGAAGCAGCTGCAATACCTGTGGCCATCATATAACTGAGTGAAACCAAGCTCAACGCAATTTGGTGTGCTGCCAAAGGCACTACCCCAAGCCTTCCCATCAACAACGCTGCTCCTGCAAAAGCACTTACCTCGAATACAAACTGGGTTCCACTCGGCACTCCAATTTTGAGCATGGGTTTAAAGTAGGCAGCAGTAATGTTAAAGATTTTAAAAGCAGCGCTGTAATACTGTGTTCTTTTACTCCTTCCTACATACAGCATCATACCTACGGCCATGAATACCCTAGAAATTAGTGTTCCCCAACCCGCTCCAATTAGGCCTAATTCAGGAAATCCGAACTTTCCATAAATTAGAATGTAATTGAATAACACATTGATCAGGTTAGCACTAATGGTAATAAACATGGTCGGTTTGGTGATAGAAAGCCCCTCAGCGAATTGTCGGAAATTCTGAAAAAGCATCATCGGAATCATCGAAAAAAGGATGACATAGAAATAAGGTTTTCCTAGCCTTATTACTTCTTCGGGTTGAGAGAAATTATCGAAACCAAAAGACAAGAGGTAGCCTAGTAATACCAACACTAAACTGGTACCTAAACACAAAACAATTCCATGGCGGAGCAGTCGGGTGATTTTATTGCGGTCACCCTCACCATCTGCCTGAGCGACTAATGGAGTGATGCCATACGACACACCAATACCGAACATCAGAAATACCATGAGTACATTATTGGCAAAAGAAGATGCCGCCAAAGCTTCTGGTCCAATTTGGCCTACCATAATACTATCTACAATCCCCACGGTAACATGGCCTACTTGGCTCAACATTACTGGATAGGCAAGGTTAATCGTTTTGCTGAAATGTTGTTTGTACGATAGTTTCTCCAACATCAGATTCCTTTTTTTCTTGCAAACCTCATGATTGCCGCTACGCTTAAACTATCGGTAATGCGGCCATCGAGCACCATTTCTAACACTTCGGTAAAGGGTAATTTCTTGATAGAAATATCTTCGGTGTCATCAAAGTTAGTTTCACCCTCAGTAAGGCCAGTTGCTAAATAGGCGAATCCCACTTCGTCTGTAACAGAATTGGAGGTATGAATTTTACACAGAAATTCAAGTTCTTGGCAATGAAGCCCAGTTTCCTCTTTCAGTTCGCGCTTCGCTCCTATTTCTAAAGTTTCGTTTTCGGGTACAGCGCCCATCGGGATTTCCCAGCTATATTCATTCAAGGTATATCGATACTGCCCAACCAGCCAGGTATTCATTTCTTCATCAATCGGAAGAATACCTACCGCTCGACCTTTGAAAGACACCTTCCCATAGATCCCTTTTCCACCCGAAGGATTGATCACATTAAACTCATCGACTCTAATCCATGGGTTCTCGTAAATCAGTTTTCCATCTAAAGTCTTCCAAGGGTTTTTATGCGATTCCATGCCGCAAAATTAGACATATGTTTCAGCATCCAAATCAAAGTTTTAAGTTTGGGCATGTTATTATCAAATTTTGGCTCTGGAAAGATTGAAGCCGGTTGCGATGAAGCTGGCCGTGGCCCCTTGGCGGGCCCAGTAGTGGCCTCCGCTGTTATTCTGCCAGTAGATTACCAGAATAAACTGCTCAATGATTCTAAGCAACTGAAAAGGGCGCACAGAGAGCAGCTTGAAATCGAAATCAAAGCTGAAGCCTTGGCTTGGGCGGTTTGCGAAGTAAGTCCTGTGGAAATTGATGAAATCAATATTCTAAACGCCTCATTTTTGGCCATGCATCGCGCGATTGACCAACTAAAGCAAAAACCCGAGCTACTACTTATTGACGGAAATCGTTTTAAAGTCTATCAGAGTATTCCGCATGAGTGTATTATAAAGGGCGATGGAAAGTATTTATCCATTGCCGCGGCTTCCATTTTAGCTAAGGTAGAACGAGACAGAATTATGAGTGAAGCAGCTCAACAATTCCCTGGTTATGGCTGGGAAAGTAATGCGGGCTATCCTACTAAAAAGCACCGTCAGGCCATAAGAGATTTGGGCGTTACACCTTTGCACCGGAAATCCTTTAGGCTATTGCCCGAGCAGATGGAGCTGTTTTGATAAACTTTTGGAGGGTTTTGAACCCTCCAAAAGGTAGTGCTAAGTTCAAAATTAAGTCATACTGTAAGCACCGAAGTCTCTGATTTTTAGTAACACAGGAAAGAGAGTTACAGATATCAGACAGTCTGTGTTTCGTGAAAACCCCGAAGTCTCTCGGCCTACGGGATGACTGAGTAGCTAGCTTATGAGCATTCAAAAATTCTGTACACCAAGTTCAAAGCTAAGTCATGCTGTAAGCATCCTTTTCAGTAACACAAGGAAAGCTGATATCGGGACGTGTGATCACTGCTATGGCGAGCCCACACGTTTTGAATAAACTTTTGGAGGGTTAAAAACCCTCCAAAAGGTAGTGCTAAAAACAAAAAAAGACGACCCATGGCAGCAGGTCGTCTTTTGTATTTAGGTGAAAGATTTTAATCAATCTACATTGTCGTGTAGAAACTTATTGTTGCCCATAATTTCATCGTCATCATTAAGGTTATAGCGCGACACATTGCTTTCAGATGAAGGGGGTGCATCGTTTAACCTTACTTGTCTACGCTGATAAGCAGGCACTTCAAGTTTCTCTTTTATGTCATCATTCTTGATCTGATAATTTCCAGAGCTACGAAGTTTTTCTTCTCTTAATCTGGCTTGTTGCTGAAGCTTATTACGCTTCATTTCCAAGAAATCCTTGTAACGCTGCTCCTCATGGTCTAACTCAATGCGTTCATTTCGCATACGAACTTCAGGATCTTCGTTGGCTTCTGGCCCAACTTCTTCGATGTCATATTTCTGAGCCAACCTAGACAAGAAAGTATAACCCGAAGTGATATTATCATCATCGCTCTCATCCTTATTCTCTACCTCATCAATTTCTTGACGCGGTTCAGGTTTTTCAAAACCCGCACTAAACAATGAGGATTGTGTTGGCTTTTCTACGAAAGAAGGTTTTTCAACATTACGCTGAATTGGCTGGTTGCTCTCTAAATCAATGACCGTTTTCTTAGTTGCATTTGGTCTCGCCTCCACTAACGGAGTTTCAAAGCCAGTTGCAATAACGGTTACGCTAATGCTTTGCCCGTGCTCAACGTCAATACCGTGACCGAAAATCACTTCAGCATCATCACCCGCTTTGTCTTGGATGTACTCAGTAATTTCAGTAAGCTCGTCCATTTGAAGTTCTGCATCTTCACCAGAAATAATAGAGAGCAAGATTTTCTTCGCTCCTAAAATGTCTTGGCTGTTCAATAATGGAGAGGAGATGGCCATTTCGGCAGCTCTTAGTGCCCTTCCTTCGCCTTCAGCAGAAGCAGAACCCATCACCGCAGCACCAGCGCCTTTCATTACGGTTTGAACGTCCATGAAATCGACATTTACATAACCAGGAACAGTAATGATTTCTGCAATTCCTTTGGCCGCAGTGGTCAATATATTGTCGGCCTCTGCAAATGCCTTACTGATTGGAAGGTTACCGTGGATTTCTCTCAACTTATCGTTGAGGATTACCAAAACAGTATCGCAATTTTCCTTTAATGCAGCAATACCTTCGTTAGCCGCATTCATTTTCTTTCTTCCTTCAAAACCAAAAGGAGCCGTAACAATACCCACAGTTAAAAGGTCCATGTCGCGTGCAATTTTGGCAATGATTGGAGCTGCACCAGTTCCAGTTCCTCCGCCCATTCCGGCAGTGATAAATACCATTTTGGTATCGTCACCCAGCATTTGACGGATGTCTTCTTTGCTTTCTAAAGCGGCATTTTTTCCCACCTCAGGGCTGGCACCAGCACCAAGTCCTTCGGTTAGACCAATGCCAATTTGCAACCTATTTGGAATAGGACTGCTTTTCAATGCCTGTGCATCGGTGTTACAAACGATAAACTCCACATCCTTAATCCCTTGATTATACATGTGGTTTACTGCGTTGCTCCCTCCGCCACCAACTCCAATCACTTTAATGATCGATTTGTGATGCTTAGGAATTTCGAACATATAAGATTCTGCCATGATTATTATGTTTAAGCCTGAAGTCCGAAGTCCGAAGACCGAAGACAAAAACAGGCGTTTGTTATTTTATCTTATTTTTAAATGCTGTCATCAAGTTGAATAACCAATTACAGCATCAAATTCACTTATTGTTTAGTTTCTAATACTCTCCGCCTTTATCCTGAAAATCATCCATCAATAAACCTTTTGTTTTATCGATAAGACCTTTGAAGAAGTCTGAACTTTTCTTTGCGCTCTTCATGGTTTTCTTTCCAGAAGCCACTTGATTTTGCATATAGCGATTTTCTCTTTCATCTATTGCTCTGAAGCCCGAAAGCACCAAACCAACTGTGGTTGCATACATTGGGCTCTTAATCGCTTCAACTTTGCTCTTGCCAAGGTGTTCGTTAGGATAACCAATTCTAGCGTCCATGCCTGTCATGTATTCGAACAACTGTTTTACATAGCCCAATTGTGAACCACCACCAGTAATTACAATACCACCAGCCAACTTGCTTGCATAACCAGAAGTGATAATTTCTGCATGTACTAACTCAATAATTTCTTCCATTCTGGCCTCAATAATATTGGCTAGGTTACGGATAGAAATTTCCTTTGGCGGCCTGTTTCTTAAGCCAGGAATTGAAACGATTTCGTTCGGATTGGCTTCTTCTGCAATGGCTTTTCCAAATTTCGTTTTCAACAATTCGGCTTGGTTCTGCATTACTTTACAGCCTTCCTTAATGTCGGAGGTGATGATATTACCACCAAAAGGAATGACTGCTGTGTGTCGGATAATATTATCATGGAAGATCGCGATGTCAGTAGTACCACCACCAATATCTACAAGGCAAACGCCAGCCTCTTTTTCTTCGTCACTTAATACCGACATGCTTGATGCCAAAGGCTCTAAAATCAAATTCTCAATCTCTAAACCAGCCCTGCGCACACACTTATTGATATTTCTGATGGCATTAGTTTGAGCAGTAATCACATGGAAATCTGCTTCAAGCTTAACACCCGACATACCCACTGGATCTTTAATTCCTTCTTCATAGTCCACAATGTAATCCTGTGGCATTACGTGAATAATTTCACAGCCAGGAGGCATTACAATTTTGTGTATATCATTCGATAAACGAGTTAAATCGCTCACCGTAATTTCGTCTTCAACTACATCGCGAGTAATGCTACCGTGGTGCACCGAACTCTTAATATGTTGACCAGCAATACCCACATTTACCACATTGATTTCGATACCCGATTGCTCACTTGCTTCGGCAATTGCCTTTTCAATTGCAATAACGGTTTTGTCAATATTGGTCACTATACCACGGATCACCCCATCAGAAACAGCTTTACCCATTCCCAATACTTCGAGTTTTCCATACTCATTTTTCGTTCCCACAATCACACAGATTTTTGTGGTTCCAATGTCTAGTCCGACAACTATTTTATCTTCTTGCATGGCGTTGTTTGTATTTTATATTTCAGAGCTTCTGTGTTTGTAAACCTGTCACTTCTACATTCACTTTCGCTTTAAATTCCTTTGTTTCGATCACTCACAAATGAGTTGATCTTTGTATTCTACATTTACTCTACTGTATGTATTCCAACCTTTTGTTGGCATAATTTCTTTGAAGAAAATTTCCAACCTCTTGAACTTCGACTTAAAGTCTTCAGCATAACCAAACTCAAGTTTCTGATCTCCTACTTGCGGAATCATCACTACTTTTCCGTTTTTGCTTACTACCAACTGAGCGATTTGCATGCTCCAAAACTTATCTTTATTAATGTATTCGATCAAATCATAAAGCTTTTGGTCATATTCATTTTCTTCAATGCTTTTTCGAGAAGTCAACTCATCCATATATTTCCCTGAAAGCACAATAACCCTTGCCGTGTATTTACTTGAAACTGGTAAAATATCACCCTCTTCTCCCAAATAAGCATGTTTTCCGTTATCGGCAATAATTCTTGCCATGGGTTTATTCTGAATGGCTTTCACCACCAAATGCCCATTTAAATCTCTAAACACTTGGGCGTCTTTCACAAAACTGTGCGACTCCACTCTTTGCTCTATTTCTTTCAAACTCACCCTACCGTAAGCATCACCCAACACTGTGTCTCCTTTGTTTTCGAAAATGAGCGACATTACATCTTCCTCATCTATAAAGAAATTCTCGAAGGTATTTACGATGTCCACTTCGATGTCATCAATTCTGTAGCCCAGCTCTCTTTTGTCGATAAAACTGATCATAGATAAAAGAAGCACTGAAGCCCCTGTAATCCCTACGACCCTCCAAATTGTTTCTTTTGCTCTCATGACAATTCAGTTTTTATAGGTTCTACAAATTTATCAATGTCGCCAGCGCCAATGGTTAAAAGCACCTCTGGTTGCCAGGCTTTAATTTGTTCAAGCAATGCTTCTTTTGGGCAAACCGTTTTTCTTTCTGCCCTTACCTTTTCTAGCAACATTTCTGAAGTAACCCCTTCAATAGGTTGCTCTCTGGCAGGGTAAATATCCAACAAAATCACCTCGTCTGCTAAGCTCAAACTCTCCGAAAATTCTGGAGCGAAATCTCTTGTGCGGCTGAACAAATGCGGTTGAAAAACAGCTGTAATTCTTTTATTCGGATAAAGCGCTCGCACCGACTTCAATAGTGATTCGATCTCAACTGGGTGATGTGCGTAATCATCAATATACACCAAGCTATCAGACTTGATAACATACTCAAAACGCCTTTTCACTCCTTTATAAGTGCTTACTCCTTCGCGAATAGAGTCATCATCGGCACCAAAGTATTTGGTTACCGAAATGGCAGCCAAAGCATTTTCTACATTATGAAAACCAGGCACATTCAACCGAATACCTGTAATCGTTTTCTTGCTCGTTTTATAATCGAAAACAAAAGCGGCCTCTTCAATTCTTAAGTTCTCCGCTGTAATATCAGCCGACTCCAAGGCATAACTAGAATGATGGATTCTATTCTCATCACCCAATATTTGACTCCCCACTCCTTGCTTCGCGAAGAGTTTACCTTTCTTTTCAATTTTACTTACAAACAGTGCAAAAGACTCTTTCAAAGCGTCTTTATCACCGTAAATATCTAAATGATCTGCATCGATAGAGGTAACCACAGCCGCATCTGGACGAAGCGTTAAGAACGAGCGATCAAATTCATCTGCCTCAATCACAGCGATAGAATTCGTTTCCTCATTCATCACCATGTTTGTACCGTAGTTGGTCGCAATTCCTCCCAAAAAACCTGTGCAATCAATGCCTGCAGTTTTCATCAAGTGGACGATCATAGAACTAGTAGTAGTTTTACCATGCGTTCCGGCCACGGCCACAGAAATCATGCTTTCGGTAATTAAGCCCAGTACTTGAGAGCGCTTCATTATGGTGAAACCTTCTGCCTTAAGCCAAGCCCATTCTTTATGATCTTTTGGAATTGCTGGCGTGTAGATCACCAAAGCATCTTCTTTCGAACTTTTTAAATTATCGCTGATTTGCGCTGGGTCATCTTCAAAATGAACTGCAATCCCTTCGTTTTCTAATTGACGCGTTAAAGGTGTTGGGGTTTTATCGTAACCAGACACAGCTTTGCCGTTGTGCTTAAACCACCTGGCCAAAGCACTCATCCCGATCCCTCCGATCCCAAGAAAATATACGTTATGTATGTCTCTCAGCTTCACGCTATCAATTTTAAAATCTCGTCAACTATTTCGTCAGCAGCATTGGGTTTAGCCAATGCCTTTATTTTTTCACTCAACCTTTCTTGCTTTTCCTGATCGCGGATTAGCGCAATGGCTTCGTCTATTAATTTCTCTCTGGCTTCCACATCCTTCACCAAAATGGCGGCCTCATTATCTACCAAAGCTTTCGCGTTTTTGGTTTGGTGGTCTTCGGCTACGTTGGGCGAAGGCACAAAAATTGTCGGCTTGGCAGCAATGCTCAATTCAGAAACTGATAATGCACCCGCTCTGGAAATCACAACGTCTGCTGCAGCATAGGCCAAATCCATTTCCTTCAAAAACTCGAAAAGAAGAATGCCTTTTGCATCTCCAGAAGCCTCAAGTTTCTTTTTCATTTCAGCATGATAAAACTTACCACACTGCCAAATCACTTGAACACCTTCTTCCTTTAATTTCTCTAAGCCTAGAACCATGCTATCATTAAGGGTTCTGGCACCAAGGCTTCCTCCTAAAATCATCAAAACTGGTGCATCACTCAGACCAAAATGCTTCAAAGCAGCTTCTTTCTTTCCTGCTAAATCCACTATGTCTTTTCTGACAGGATTTCCCGTAAAAGCGATTTTGTTGGTCGGGAAGAATTGTTCCATGCCAGGATACGCTACGCATATCTTTTGCACCTTCTTTGCCAATAATTTATTGGTAAGACCTGCATATGAATTCTGTTCCTGAATCACTGCTGGAATTCCTTTTCGCGAAGCCACTCTTAATAAAGGGCCGCTAGCATAACCACCAACACCTACCACTGCATGTGGCCTAAACCTTCTAATAATCCCCGCACTTTTGCTGAGACTGTTCACCAGCTTTACTGGGAAAAGAAGATTGTCGAAAGTGAGTCTGCGCTGCAAACCACTGATCCAAAGACCGATGATTTTATATCCCGCTTCAGGCACTTTCTGCATTTCCATTTTTCCTTCGGCACCCACAAAAAGAATTTCAGCATCACCGAAACGCGCTTTAAAAGCATTGGCAATGGCAATAGCTGGGTAAATATGCCCGCCTGTGCCGCCTCCGCTGATAATGATTCGATATGGTTGTTTATTTTCTATGGTTATTATGCTTTAGCTGTATTTCTTAGATCGCCATTGATAGGCGAAAAACTTTCTTGTTCTCCTCGGCTCACGCTCAGGATAATTCCCAAGGAAAGCCCAGTGAATAGTAGCGAGGTTCCCCCCATACTAATCAATGGTAATGTTTGACCTGTTACAGGACCTAACCCAACCACAACGCCAATATTCACCAAGGCCTGAATTACAATGGCGAAACTGAGCCCTGCTGAAAGCAGTCCTCCAAATGCCCTGTCACTGTTGGCCATTACTCGCATCCCTCTATAGAGCAGTACTAAATAGAGGAACAAAACGAACACGCCTCCAATCATTCCATACTCTTCGATAATGATGGCATACACAAAATCTGAATAAGGATATGGAAGGAAATTTCTTTGGTCACTTTTACCTGGCCCTTTCCCAATTACTCCGCCTGTGGCGATAGCGATATAAGATTGTTGAGCCTGATAAGGGACCTCTTCTTGACTGATGAAGTCAGTTACCCTGCTAATTGCAGTTCCACCACGCTGACCAAAACTCATGGCTAGTACGCCTACGAAAGCACCTACAACCACCAACATGGCCAAGTATTTAGGCGGTACTCGACCGATAAACAAAAGCAACATACAGGTAAGGAAGAGTAAAATTGCGGTCGAAATATTGGTCATTGCAATAAGTCCGCAAATCGCGCCACACCATGCCAACATTGGAATCAATGATTCTTTGATATTGGCAATATTCTGTTGCCTTTTGGCCAACATACTAGCTAAACCAGCAATCAGAGCCATTTTAGCCAAATCAGAAGGCTGAAATTGCAAACCAATAAATGGCAACTCAATCCAACGAGAAGCTTCATTTACAGTTGAGCCTGCTTGCCATGCATAAAGCAATAATGGCACAGAAACGAAAAGTGCGTATCGGGTAATTTTAGAATAATAGCGGTAGTCAATTTTATGAGCCACCCACATTACCACCATGGCCAAACCTACCATAATGGTATGACGAATAAGGTAATACTCTGTATTTCCCCCCATTTGTTTGTAAGCCAAGGAGCCCGTTGCACTATAAACCACCAAAATACTAATGAGAGAAAGGCATAGCACCACCACCCAAATGACGGGATCGCCCTGAAGGTGTTTATCGGTCCATGTTTTCAATTTTACTAACATCGTATTTTCTATATTCTATTTTAAATGGCTAAAACTGCTGTTCTAAACTGATCTCCGCGATCTTCATAGTTCTTGAACAAATCGAAGCTTGCACAAGCCGGAGATAGCAACACCGTATCGCCCGGTTTTGCCAATTCCTTGGCCATTCTAATCGCTTTTATCAAATCATCAGTCGCCTGAATGCTGGGTACTATATTTTCGAAAGCCGTAAAGAGTTTCGAATTATCTTTTCCCAAACAGATCAAGCCTTTTACTTTATTCTGTACCAAAGCCTGAATTAGGCTGTAATCATTTCCTTTATCTACCCCACCCGCAATCCAAACAATAGGTGCTTCAACCGCATCCAAAGCATAGTAGACAGAATCCACATTAGTCGCTTTTGAATCATTAATGTATTTCGCTCCGTTAATTTCCCTTACTGGCTCCAATCGGTGCGGTGCATTTTTGAAGTTTTTAAAACCACGAATAATGGCTTCATCACTTACCCCTGCCAAACTTGCGGCATAACCTGCGGCTTTGGCATTGAGCATATTGTGTTGCCCCTTTATTGAGATATCTGCTCTGGGGGCAGATACCTCAACGTTTAAAGGGGTAAAAAACAACCTATCATTGTTAATCTCGGAAACGTCTCCTCCAAGCGAATAAGGATGAACTTTCAGGCCGCGAGCGGCTTTAGAAATGTTCTTCCCAATTTGGTGGTCATCGTTCCAATAAATGGCATGACCGCCCAGGTGTACAAGGTGAAATATGCGCATCTTCGATGCGATATATTTTTCGAAGTCGTAATCGTACCTATCCAAATGATCTGGAGTGATATTTAATACAACAGCAATGTTTAATTTCAATTCGTAGCAGTCATCCAACTGAAAACTGCTTAACTCTAGCACGTACCAATCGTGTTGATCTTCGATCACCTGACGTGCTAAACTTTTTCCTACATTTCCGCCAAGACCTACGTTAAACCCTCCTTCTTTTAGAAGGTGATATGTCAAAAGCGTGGTAGTGGTTTTACCGTTTGTTCCTGTTATGCCAATCAACTTTGCGGCTGTATGCCTAGCTGCGAACTCGATTTCGCCAATGATTAAATTCCCTTTGGCTCTGAGTTTCTTAATCAGAGGAGCTGATTCAGGAATTCCAGGGCTTTTAATTACCAAGTCACTTTCTAAAATTCGATCTTCTGAATGTTTTCCGCTTTCAAACTCAATATCATTGGCCTCTAACTCCTGAACATACTGTGCTTTGATCTGCCCCATATCAGACACGAACACATCATAGCCTTTTGCTTTCCCAAGCAATGCCGCTCCTGTTCCGCTTTCGCCTGCGCCTAGTATGGTTAGTTTTCGTTTCATTGTTCAGAGTTACGATTTACCATGTTTGATGTACGAGTATTAGAAGCTGCATTGCTTCTAGCAGTCTTAATAGCTGCAACTGTCATTGCCAAAATCTCTTCTGACTCTTTTATTAGCCTTTGGACTTCAGACGTATTACTTCTATTCAATGCCAAAATAAGATCTAAGAAGTAGCTACACTCATCTGCTTCCTCTTCAACAATCTTGAGCTTATTGATAAAATCAGCAGTCGATTTACCTCTACCAGCAGCCCTGTAGTTAGCCCCTACTGAACTTGACGCTCTAATAAGCTGTCTAGCAAAAACACCATTTGAATAGCTCTTGGGCAAAGCATCACAGACATGTACTATATCTAGTACAAACTTTCTATGCCTCTTTATGATGTCCTGTCTATTCAAAATGTACTCTTTCTAACTCTTACATTAAACCTCGTAAATCAAACATTCTTCGTTATCTCAATTTCAATGTTGCCAATGTTATAATCGCCAACAGAATTCCCACAATCCAGAACCTTGTTACAATCTTGGCTTCTGGAATTTCCATTTTTTGATAGTGGTGATGTAAAGGCGACATCCTAAAGATTCTCCTTCCTTCTCCATATTTCTTTTTTGTGTATTTGAAATAACTCACCTGAATAATTACAGAGAGATTTTCGATCACAAAGATTCCACACAATACTGGAATCAAAAGTTCTTTTCGGAGTACCAAAGCCAGCACAGCGATGATTCCACCCAATGAAAGACTACCTGTATCGCCCATAAAAACTTGAGCCGGATAAGAGTTGTACCATAAAAAACCTACGCAAGCCCCCACAAAGGCAGTACAGAAAATTACGAGCTCTCCAGAATTTGGAATGAACATTACGTTCAGATAATCAGAGAAAATAGCGTTACCCGATATGTAGGCGAAAATTGCCAGCGTAAGGCCTATAATGGCCGATGTGCCCGCAGCCAATCCGTCAATTCCATCTGTAATATTGGCTCCGTTAGAAATGGCTGTAACAAAGAAAATCACCACCAAAATGTAAATGGCTGCAGTAATCCACTTGTTATCTGTTGGGTTGAAAGCATCATAATCCAACTCATTATTCTTCACAAAAGGAATTGTGGTTGTAGTAGATTTGCTATCAACATAATTTGGTGCTTCTGTTACCGAGATAGTTTGCTCTTGTGGAACAGGGTTGAATTCCCTTACCACTACATCATCGTTGAAGTAAAGTACAGCACCTACCAAAAGGCCAATTCCCACCTGACCTACCACTTTAAATTTACCGGCAAGCCCCTCTTTGTTCTTCTTAAAAACCTTGATGTAATCGTCTAAAAAGCCAATGGCTCCTAAACCCAAAGTGGTGATTAACAAAAGAATGACATAAATATTTTCAAGCTTCGCGAAGAGCAAAGTTGGAATTACAATGGCGGCTATAATGATAAGTCCACCCATGGTTGGTGTTCCTTTTTTGGCCATTTGGCCTTCTAAACCTAAATCTCTAATGCTCTCGCCTACTTGTTTGTTTCGAAGCATATTGATCAGCTTCTCACCGAAAGTAATGGTGATTAACAAAGACAAAAGCACAGCCATACCCGCACGGAAAGAGATGTACTGAAACACTCCCGCGCCAACCAAATCAAACTCTCTATCTAAATAATTGAATAGGTAGTATAGCATTCTAATAGGTTTTAAATTTTAGACGCTAGAGTTTAGAAAATCGGTTTTCTGAGCTCTGACATCGTCAATCGTATTTTATTTATGAATTAGGTTTAACATTTCTTTCAATACTTTTCTATCATCGAAATCGGATTTTACACCCTTTACATCTTGATAGGTTTCGTGACCTTTTCCCGCCACTAGGATAATATCTTTAGGTTCGGCCATAGAGCACGCGGTTTTAATCGCTTCTCTTCTGTCTGCCATTACCAGTGTTTTTCTATAATTGCTCGGGCTCACGCCTTTTTGCATGTCTTCGATAATCGCCATTGGCTCCTCAAAGCGTGGATTATCTGAAGTGAGTACCACTTTATCACTTAGTTCACAAGCAATTTTTGCCATTTCAGGCCTTTTCGTTGTATCTCGATTTCCACCGCAGCCTACTACCGTAATTACTTTCTCGTTTCCACTTCGGAAAACTTTAATGGTAGAAAGCACATTCTCTAAAGCATCAGGCGTATGTGCGTAATCCACAATAGCAGTGATTCCTGTATCGGTAAGCACCTGCTCAAAACGACCTGGCGCTGGGTTCAAATCCGATAAAGTTTGAAGCACATCTGCGGGTTCTTCTTCTAGCAAAATAGCCGCTCCATATACCGCCATTAGGTTATAAGCATTGAAATCGCCAATCAACTTGAACCAAACATTATGGCCTTCAATATCTAATTCCAGTCCTTGTAGGGTATTGGAAAGAATTCTTGCTTTGAAATCAGCCATGGTTTTTAAAGCATAGCTGTGTTTCGTTGCTTTTGTATTCTGAAGCATTATCGACCCTCGCTTATCATCAGTATTGGTTAAAGCAAAGGCAGAAGAGGGAAGCCCATCGAAGAGCATCTTCTTCGCTTTGATGTACTCATCGAAAGTCTTGTGATAATCTAAATGATCGTGAGAGAGGTTGGTGAAAACCGCTCCTGTGAAAGTGAGTCCTGAAACACGATGTTGCACTAAGGCATGTGAACTGACTTCCATAAAACAGTGTGAACAACCTTTAGCTACCATCTTCGCCATCAACTCATTCATTTGAATGGCATCGGGCGTAGTGTGAGTTGCCACAATTATCTCGTCATTGATTTTATTAACTACCGTAGAAAGCAAGCCAACATTATAACCGAGTTGCTTGAACAACTGGAATAATAAGCTTACACAAGTAGTTTTTCCATTGGTGCCAGTAACGCCTACCAACTTCAATTTCGTACTAGGGTTTCCAAAGAAGTTAGAAGCCATAATACCCAAAGCCTCACTACTGTCCTTCACCTGAACGTAGGTAATGGCAGCATTTAGGTTTTCAGGAAATTCTTCACAAATAATAGCTACAGCGCCCTTTTCAATGGCCTGTTCTATATAATCGTGACCATCGACTTGAGTACCACGCGTAGCGATAAAGGCTGTATTAGCTTCTACTTTTCTGGAGTCGAAAGCCAATGCGGCCACTTCTACAGTTGTATCGCCAGATACTGACTGCAAAGCCACTTTATACAATATGTCTTTTAATGCAGACATGAATTACCCTAGTTCTATCGTGATGGTTGTTCCTTTTTCTATTCTTCTTCCTGCGTAAATCGATTGCCTAAGCACTCGACCCGTACCAGAAACATTAACTCTTAATCCTTTATTTTCCAGTATGTAAAGCGCATCTCTCAATGTCATTCCTTCCACATTAGGCACGAGGTTCGACTGAGAATGATTGGGTTTCCAAGCAATCGCATTATTATTAACACTAGCCCTTACCCATTCTACATTTTCTTCTTCCATATGATTTGAAATGCCAAACTGATTTAACAGCTTATTCAATTCATCGAAATTTCCAGCCCTAATTACAGGGAAGGTTCCCTCTTTGGCCAAGCGCTCTCCTTCAAACTTATCGTGTAAGTCAAGGTCTAAAGCGAATATCATATCAGCAATTTCTTTGAAAACAGGCGCAGAAACATCTCCTCCGAAACTGTTCCAGCCTTTAGGGTCATCAATCACCACAATGCAAGAATACAAAGGCTCATCGGCAGGGAAATAACCAGCAAAAGACGCATAGTAGCGCTGTTTGTAGTATCGTCCATTAATCAATTTCTGGGCTGTTCCAGTTTTTCCGGCAATCTTGTAATAATCGTTTTTAATGTTTTTTGCGGTACCTCTTTCCACCACGCCTTCAAGCATGATTTTCAATTTTTCTAGTGTAGCTTTTGAGGCTATCTTCTTATCAAGTGTTTTAGCTTCAAACTCTTCTACGATCTGATTTCCTTTCCTAATACTCTTTACAATAATAGGCTGAATCATTTTTCCATCGTTGGCCACTGCATTGTAAAAAGCTAGGGTTTGAAGCGGAGTAATACTTGTTTCATACCCTACTGACATCCACGGTAAACTTGTTCCACTCCATGATTTGTCATCAACATTTTTAATATAAGGTATACCTTCACCTATCATTTGAAAATCGAGTGGTTTCCCTAAACCTGTTGATTTTATAATGTCTATGTATTTTTGAGGATCCTTACCAAAGTATTGATCTACCAGTTTGGAAATACCCACATTAGATGATTTTTCGAAGACTTCCTGAACAGTCAATTTACCATAACCACCTTTCCAAGCGCTTTGATCTTCCATTGTGCGGTCATAAAATTTAACAGTACCGTCATTGGTATCTACTGAATCGGTAAGCTCAATTTTATCTGCTTCTAAGAGGGCTAACATTGAAGCCAGTTTAAAGGTAGAGCCTGGGTCGTTCAAGCCTTGTACTGCATAATTATAATCTTCTACATAATTGCCGCTTTCTGTTCTGGTAAGGTTAGACATGGCTTTGATTTCACCTGTCTTCACTTCCATTAAAACTACTGTACCGTAGGCCGCTTCAAACTTCTCTAACTGCCTCAAAAGTGAGTTTTGAGCAACATCTTGAAGGTTGATATCGATAGTAGTGTACACATCATAACCATTTCTAGGCTTTACATCTGAAGCTACATTTACTGGCATCCAGTTACCACCTGCAATTCTTTGATACAAGCCTTTTCCATCTTGACCTGCCAAATAATGATCGAAGCTTTTTTCTATTCCTACAGTAGCTACACCATCTATATTTAAACCGCCAATTGTACGTTGGGCTAAAGCTTTAAAAGGACGATGTCTCCTATCCTCCTTGTCAAATATTACTCCCCCAATCATTTGGCCTTCCCGAAAAATCGGCCACTTTTCCATCATGGCCTTATCCTGATAATTAATGAGGCGGTTGTTTAGAACCAAATACCGTTTGCGAGACTGTCGAGCTTCCGAGATCTTCTTCCGGTATTCGCCAGGAGAGAGATCTCGAAAAAATTTCGACAATAGTAGTGAAAGGGAGTCAATACCTGTTTTAAAGGTATTATCGTTTGCAAGCGAAGGATCGAATGCAATTTTGTAAAAGGGAAGTGAGGTCGCCATCAGGTCGTTACCATCAGCATAAATACTTCCACGGGTGGCTTTAATTGTTTTATAATCCAACCCAATTTCTTGTGCTTGTTTTCGCCAATCATCGCCTTGCACAAACTGAATGTCTGCAATCCGGTAGATTACTACCAAGACAAAGGCAATCACAGCTAAAAAAGCTATTCTTACTCTCAGTAATATCGACTGCTTAATATTCACGTTCGTCTACAACAATTTTATATGGCGGTTCTTTACTTTCTTCTAATCCTAGTTTCTTTACGTTCTTGGCTACTTCCGACTGCTTACTGCTGTACATGTAATCTGCCTCCAGCGTGGTAACATCAGCCCTTAAATCCTCAACTTCGGTTTCTAGTTTCTTAATATTTCTATTTGCCTTTTCAGCATAATGGCTGTTCCACACATAAAACACACCCAACACTAGTGCGAAAGCTACTTTCGGCAGGTGCTTCACTGGAAGCCCCGTTTCTAAGTTTCCAGCTATTTTCAGCTTCGATAAAAGACCAAATAAGCCACCACCTGCAGTGCCGGATTTCTCATCTCTTTTCGCTTTGAATTTATTCGCTGCCACTTTCTTTACTTATATTTTTTCAGCAATACGAAGTTTTGCACTTCTTGCCCTGTTATTCACTTTTAACTCTTCCTCACTTGCTTCAATCGGTTTTCTGTTGATCGCATGAAATGGTTTCAACTGATTTCCGAAAAAGTCTTTTTCAACCTCACCAAACACCTTCCCCTTGTTAATAAAGTTTTTTACCATTCGATCTTCTAGCGAATGATAAGACTCTACCACTAGGCGACCTCCAGGCTTAATTACCTCAGCCGATTGTTCTAAGAAATCTTCCAGCGCCCCCATTTCATCGTTTACTTCGATACGGATGGCCTGAAAAACCTGAGCATAATATTTATACTCTCTATGCCTAGGCGCCAATCGATCCAATAATTGAATCAGGTCTTTGGTGGTTTTAAAAGGGTTGGAAAAACGCTCCGAAACAATAGCCGCAGCTAAAGTTTTGGCATTTTTCACCTCTCCGTAAATACCCAAAAGCTTATGCAATTGCTCTTCTGAATATTCATTCACCACATCGGCTGCCGTAAGCGAACCATTCAAATCCATCCTCATGTCTAAATCAGCTTCTGCACGGGTAGAAAACCCACGCATTGGCTCATCAATTTGATGAGATGAAATTCCCAAGTCCGCCAAAATTCCATCTACCTGCTTTACCCCGTATAACTTGAGGTACCGCTTGATGTGCCTAAAATTGGCTTGTACAAATGTGAAAGAACGATTGTCTATTTTTTCAGCATTAGCTCTAGCATCAACGTCTTGATCGAAACCAAAGAGCCTACCTTCACTATTTAAATGCTTTAATATTTCGGTTGAATGTCCGCCACCTCCAAAGGTGACATCTACATAGATTCCATTCGGCTTGATAGAGAGGCCATCAACGCATTCTTTAAGCATAACTGGCACATGATACTCTGACATAGTTTACTTATTCGTCTGCCAAAAATTTCTCCGCCATCTTGGAGTACTCACTTGCGTCTTGGATGAGGTATTCCTCATATTGGTCAGGATTCCAGATTTCGATTCTATTCCCCAACCCAACTAACACAACTTCTTTTTCAAGACCCGCATATTCCATCATCTTTTTAGGGATATTGATTCTTCCTGCTCCGTCTAACTCAACATCTACATTTCCCCTAAAAAAAGTTCTCTGAAACCTGCGGTACTCCTCACTGAATTCGCTTAGTCCCTTTATCTTCGCATAGATCTTTTTATACTCAAGCATAGGATATAACACCAAGCAAGGTTCGAAACCTCGTCTTAGCACAAGCTCTTCTGATGCATTATCTGGCAGTGCAGCCCTTACCTTTGAAGGTAAAGCCAACCTGCCCTTTACATCGAGCTTACAGTCATATTCACTTGTAAAAAAAGCCATTACACACCTGAACCTTTACAAAAGTAAGATTTTTTCCCACACTTCACCACTTTTCCTCACTTTTCCCCACTTTTTATGAAAAGTATCTTTTTCCGTACAGAAAAACAAGTGTGATCGAAAAATATCACTAGGAAGGTAAAGGAGGTAAAAAGTCCATTTCTGATGAATTACAAGGGCTTTAGCTGTTCAGAAAACTAGGCTTAAAATGGATTAACCCCATAAAATCCATATGAGTGAGTTTTTTTTAAAAGGCAAGAATAAAAGACCAAATGGGTATAAAAAAAGGCTTAACCAACCCGGTTTTAGATCATGTGGAGTAAAGTGGGAGAAAAATCACTAAAAAACATTCGCTTGCGGTAAAATACGGTTCGGTGGGAGAAGTCAATTCAAACCATCCAGAATTTCTTGATTATGCTGCCCTAATTGGGGAGGCGGGCTCAGCGAAAGGCGATCGAAGCCCGAAGCCACAAAAGAGCGTAAACCTGTAATGCCTTCGGCTTCTAAAAACCAATGAGGTTCGCCTTGATCTAGTGCATCATTTATGGTATTTACCAAGCCAGCTGGTACCTGCTGATTGACCAGCAATTCCATTAATTCATGTGAAGGCCATAGTCGGATTTTATCAGCAAGAATTCTATTCAATTCATCTCTGTTTACCACCCTTTCTTGATTGGCAGAAAAACCACCCATCTCATTAATGCTCAGAATACTACAGAGCCTATAGAATTGCTTATCGTTTCCAATCGCCAACAGCAATTGGCGACAATCTTTGGTCTCAAAAAGCTCACCATAAGGTGCAATATTTGGGTGAAGATTACCCATTGACTTTGGCTCATTTTTTCCTACCAACCAATTTGCACCTTGATTTACCAAGGCACTGATGGCAGCATCGATCAATGCTACTTGAACACACTTTCCTTTACCACTTTCCATACGCTCTATAAGGGCGACCAGCAGCGCCTCTTTCAGTTGGTGCCCTGCTAAAACATCAATCAGAGCGACAGGCATTTTTAACGGAGCAGCCCCTTGCTCACCATTAATGCTCATAAAGCCCGATTCTGCCTGAATGACAGCATCATAACCCACTTTAGGGTTGCTTAATCCATAACCGGTAATTTGACCATAAATAAGCGCTGGGTTAATCTCTTTTAGAGTGTTAAAGTCTACACCCAATTTTTCGGAATCACCAGGTTTATAACTGGCAACTACGATGTCTGCATTCTTGACAAGTTTATAGACTATTGCCCTTTCCTCCTTATTACTTAAGTCGATAGACAAAGATTTTTTACCCCAGTTTACCGAAGTAAAATATGCCGAAACGGTACCGTTTCTTTTTTCCCCCTTAAACAACCATGACCGAGTAACATCTCCGCCAGTTTTAGAGCTTTCTACTTTGATTACCTCTGCGCCCAATTCTGCAAAAAACTGCCCAACACTAGGCCCAGCTAGAACGGAAGCCAACTCAATTATTTTTAATTTTTTCATTGGTGCAGAAAGTGGTTGGTGATTTTTTTTTAAAAAAAACCGGCTTTTATATAAGGTCTTTTCTCCGACAGGTTGTTATTTTAGCATCTGCCATAGCGTGATTTTACTATTGGGCTATAGCAAAAAACAAATTTACTACTAACTAACTGAACAGCGCCATATCTCAAAATATGGCGTTGTTTTTTTATTTAGATCGCTCTATTGTGTAGGTAACTAACTGAGAAAGAGAATCTCTGTAAACACTTGGCTCAAATGTTTCCAGAATTTGTATTGCCTCTTGGTAATACTGATTCATTACTTTCTGGGCATATTCAATTCCGCCCGTTTCTCTTACAAAAGCAACTACTTCATTCACCTTTTTTGAATGATCTCCTTTACTTTTTACGGTTCGGATTATTCTTCGTTTGGTGCTGCTGCTGGCATTTTGTAAAGAATAAATCAGCGGCAAAGTCATTTTTTGCTCCTTAATATCAATACCTAGGGGCTTACCCACTTCTTCAGTACCGTAGTCAAAAAGGTCATCTTTGATTTGAAAAGCCATTCCGACTTTTAAACCAAATTCTCGCATTTTTTCTATGTCTTCTTGAGAAGCATTGGAGGCGGTAGCACCAACAGCGCAGCATGAGGCAATAAGCGAAGCGGTTTTCTGACGAATTACATCATAATAGATATCCTCGGTAATATCTAAGTTCCTGGCTTTGGCCATTTGAAGCAATTCACCTTCACTCATTTCGCGCACAGCTCGGGAAACAATTTTTAGAAAATCGAAATCTTCATTATCTACGGAAAGCAGTAAACCACGCGAAAGCAAATAATCACCTACTAAAACAGCTATTTTATTCTTCCAAAGTGCATTGATTGAAAAGAAGTCTCTTCTGTAATTTGAGTCGTCTACCACATCATCGTGAACCAGAGTGGCGGTGTGAAGTAATTCTATTAGAGAGGCGCCTCTATAAGTTCTGTCTGATATTTTGCCTGTTACCCCTGCTGCCAAAAACACAAACATAGGCCTCATTTGCTTGCCCTTGCGCTTTACAATGTAACTCATGATTTGGTCGAGCAGAAATACTTTACTCTTCATGAATGACCTGAATTTCTGTTCGAACTCAGTCATTTCACTAGCAATGGGGGCCTGTATTTCGGAAAGCTTTAACGCCATATCAGTAGAATGCCACAATATTAACAGGTAATGCTTCAACGGCAAAGTGAGGGCAGTTTTATTTGATAAGAAAAGTAGAAGCCTTTTGTTTAAAAATTTTACGCTGAACTTATTCTTAGTCCTTGTTTTTTAGTCTAAAATCAAAAACGAAAGAAATATAAGCGTCATTTTTTGCTGTTTGTACATCTTTACTCAACCAATGAAACATAATTTTAAATGTCGCTTTTTCATTACCAGTAGCCCAACCCACCCTAAAAGTACTCACCCAAGGCATCTGCCTTTCAGTATGCGGACTTTTATTATTGAATAAACTACCCGAAGCAGTAATGTCATGAAAAATATAGGACACTCCGTAACCAAAAACTACATAACCTACCCGCTCAAGGTCTTGGCTATTTTCACCAATCATGGCATTTGCAAATGGCGACTTGTTCAAAACATTCAATATACCCATCCTAAAATCGAAATTCTGGGCAATGTTCGTATGACCTGTTCCTAACGATGCTGATGATGAACTAATGAAATCCATACTTTTCGGCACCAAACTAAACTGCCGACTGTATTCAGCAGTGGCATTTAAAACCAAAGCCGTTCTAATTTGATGTTGCCATCCTCTTGGTTGCTTAAAACCCACGGCATTATGATACCACTTCTGCAAAGCTTCTGCTCCCGAGGCTTTGCCTGTTGTACCTAACTCCAAACCATATTTAAATCGTGAATTATCATTCTTGAACATAGACTTTGAAATTCCAGCATATAGCAAGCCTGCGTATGGCCTATCCAATTCAGAGATTTCATTATAAAACAAATCGTCAGGCGTATAAAACTTATGCGTAAGACTTATATCTATAATTTCCTTTGTGTTTAAAGAATCTGGTTTCTTGGGAACATACCTATAATGAAAAAGAAACCCATTAGAATAGTACTCATCATCCCTGTTCAGTAAGTAAACATCATTTTCAGTGGTGAACGAAAATTCAGATTTACGATAGTCTACCTGCCCTAAAATTGGCAACGTAAAGAGCAGTGAGAAAAAAATAAGAACCGACTTGATTGCAGTGATATTTAATTTGAGGCGCTAAAGTCTCAATTATTTATAATTTTAGCCAGCGTATTATCGGCAAATGGATAAAAAGAATTCAAGAATTGAGGAACAACTAAGTAAACGAGCGTTGCTGGGCAATAAACGCAGTTTGTCATTAGTAGATAAAAAACTGATAGACTTCAGCTCAAACGACTATTTAGGTCTTGCGAGGTCTGAAGGTTTAAAAAACCAAATTCTAAACAGCTATGAAAACCTAGCGGATAAAAATGGGTCAACCGGATCAAGGCTTTTGACTGGAAATTCAGCCTTAGCCACCGAGGTGGAATCAGAACTAGCCAAGCTTTTTGGATATGATGCCTGCCTAGTTTTTAACTCGGGCTACACAGCCAACCTAGGTTTTTTCTCTTGCCTTCCTCAAAGGGGCGATACTATTCTATATGATGAGCTTTCACATGCATGTATTAAAGATGGTAGTCGATTGAGTTTGGCCAAATCAATGCCTTTTAAGCATAACGACTTGGCCGATCTTGAGCGGAAATTAAAATTAAGTGAAGGCGAAATTTATATCGTTTGCGAAGCCGTCTACTCTATGGATGGTGACTTTGCTCCACTAAAAGCACTCTGTGAACTTTCAGAAAAATACAATGCAAAACTTATTGTAGACGAAGCACACAGCACAGGGGTATTCGGCAAAAACGGAGCGGGCTTAGTAGCTGAATTAGAACTAACCCAACGAGTTTATGCGGTTATTTTCACATTTGGTAAAGCCATGGGTATACACGGTGCTTGCATAGCTTCAAACCAAACAGTAATTGATTATATGATCAATTATTCACGCCCATTTATATATACTACCGCGCCCTCTCCTTTTGAGTTTTTATCAATACAGCAAGCCTTCCAGTTTTTAACCCATCACCCAGATTTGGCTATTCGTTTAAAAGAAAACATTTCCATCTTCAACCAAACACTTGAAACACAAAGACCTCCGCGTTATTTATCTACCAGTGCTGTGCAAGTAGTGATTACTTCGGGCAACTTAAAAGCAAAATCTACGTCAAAGCAACTTCAAGAAATGGGATTCGATGTTCGCCCAATTCTTTCGCCTACGGTAAAAGAAGGGGAAGAACGCTTGAGAATCTGCTTACATAGTTTTAATAGTAAAAATGAGGTATTGGGTTTGGCACATGCGCTGAATTCCTTACTTTGTTAACAGCGGAAGCTAGCGGAAGAATTTTTATCATATCTTTGGGGTTTTTAAAAACTGAATGAAGCCAATCGGCAAAGACTACGTAAAGAAGAAGTACGACCAGGTGGTTCCGGGAGGAATTGACGAGTGGCCGGTCGTGAGCTTAAGCAATAACAGGGATGCTTTCATTAAGGAAGTCACCGCTGAAAGTATTAAGCGTATAAAAAAACTTACCCCAAAGCGTTCAAGCCTAATTGAGGAAATAGAAACAACCCTTTTTAGGGAAAAGCTTAGGGTAAAAAGAAATCCTTGGGCGGTTGACCCACCAGACGAAGCTGACTTTCTTCAATCCATCAAAGACAGACTTCTTGAAATCTCAACAAATGACGACAAGGAGGACATTGACGAGACTTTAGAAGACATTCTTTCAGAAATTATAGAGCGCTACGCCAGTGAGATTGCCGGAAACTTTAAGAAGTCGCGGTACAGAATGGCTCGTTCCATTGTTACTTTTGGTTTTGCTAGGCTTTTAAACGCATCTCGTGCCCGAGGTTTTTGGTCGATTTTCAGTACTCGATATTCGCTTCAAGATAAAATTCATATTACTGGAGAAGTAGAGGAATTGCGCACCTTGGCCAAAAAAGGAACAATCATTATGGTTCCTACACATTTCAGTAATCTTGATTCTATATTAATAGGCTGGGTAATTAGTGCTTTGGGCTTGCCTGCATTTATTTATGGTGCTGGTTTAAACCTCTTCAACATAAAAATATTTGCCTACTTTATGGAAAGCCTTGGGGCCTATAAAGTAGACAGAAGAAAGAAAAACCTACTCTATTTAGAAACCCTAAAGAGTTATTCTAGTCTTGCAATTCAGAAAGGTTGCCATAGCCTTTTCTTCCCTGGCGGAACCCGTTCACGCTCAGGACAAATAGAAAAGAGATTGAAACTTGGTCTTTTAAGTACAGCTATTGAAGCACAGCGTGTCAACTATCAGAAGGGAAAAAGAGACGGTCTGCACAAAATATTTATTGTTCCAGTAACTTTAAACTACAATTTTGTGCTTGAAGCTCCTTCTCTTATTCGTGAATATTTAAGACTAAAGGGACAAGAGCGCTACTATGTAGAAAACGATGAGTATTCCACCTCATATAAAATTTCTGCCTTCTTGCTTAAATTCTTTACCAAAGGTTCCGACATATCAGTGTCCATCGGAAGAGGTTTGGATGTGCTGGGGAATTATGTAGATACAGATGGCAACAGTTATGACAAAAGTGGCCGTCAAATAGATACTCAAGAGTACTTTACCAAAGACGGAAAAATCATTTCGCACGACCAGCAACGCGAAGATGAATATACCCGAATGTTGAGTGATAGAATAGTTGAAGAATTCCATCGAATCAATAAGGTTTTCGCCAGTCATTTGGTGGCATTTGTAGCCTTTGAAATGCTACAAAAGAAATTCAATAAGCTGGATTTGTATAACTTCTTGAGAATTCCGGAAGAAGACCAGATTATTCCTTATGAGGAGTTTAAGGCTGTTTTCCAGACAGTATTAAGAAGAGTTCATGAAATGTATAATAAGGGAGAAGTTAGTGTTTCCCCTTACCTTACCGGAGATCCTGATAAAATTATTGCACACGGTTTGGCCAACGTGGGTATGTACCACGCCAAGCGTCCGCTGATAAAGAATAAGAAGGGGGATATTTATACCCAAGATTTAAATTTGCTGTTTTACTATCACAACCGTTTAGTAGGTTATAATCTTGAGAAATATGTCTAAGGAATGTGTTGGGGTTATTGGTTCAGGCAGTTTTGGAACAGCTGTAGCAAATATTCTTTCAAAGAATTCGAAGGTGTTATTATATGCCCGAAATGCTGAAACAGTCGAAAAAATTAAGTCGACCAGAATTTCGAACGGACAACACCTCCACGAAAACATAACTGTTACAAATAGTTTAGAAGAAGTTGCTAAAAAATGCAATGTGATATTCCCTGTAGTTCCTTCAGCTAATTTCAGGGATATGATGCGGCAGTTTGCTCCTTTTCTACATCCATACCATGTACTCATTCATGGCACCAAAGGCTTAGATTTAATTCTACCTCACGAAATGCCAACCGATTTCAAAATGGATCGATCATGCATTAGAACCATGAGTGAGGTAATAAGGGAAGAAAGTGTAGTGGTGCGTGTGGGTTGCATGGCAGGCCCTAATTTGGCAAAAGAATTAGCTTTAGGTCACCCAGCAGCTACTGTAATTGCTTCGCCATTCAATGAGGTAATTAATGAGGGTAAAAGATTACTGAGGTCTGAAAAATTTCAAGTTTACGGTAATCAAGACTTGAAGGGAGTCGAACTTTGTGGAGTACTTAAAAACATAATTGCTATTGCTTCGGGCATCATCTCTGGTTTAGGTTTTGGCGATAACGCCAAAGGGTTATTGATCAGTAGAGGCTTAGTT
Source organism: Roseivirga ehrenbergii (assembly GCF_001593005.1). Classification (GTDB taxonomy): domain Bacteria; phylum Bacteroidota; class Bacteroidia; order Cytophagales; family Cyclobacteriaceae; genus Roseivirga; species Roseivirga ehrenbergii. The sequence goes on along the minus strand of NZ_LQZQ01000006.1, from coordinate 74,263 downwards.
GAAATGATATACTTGGGAAAAGCCTTAGGTGGTGAAATATCGTCATTCATTGGTTTAGCAGGTATTGGCGACTTGGTCGCCACCGCTTCTAGTCAAACCAGCCGAAACTACACTATTGGTTTTAAATTGGCACAAGGAAAAAGCATGGATGAAGCCATTGCCGAGATGGAGGAAACCGCTGAAGGTGTAAACACGATTAAAATCATTAAGCAATTAGCAGATGCCCAAGGGATTAAACCTTTGATTACCGACACCCTTTATAAAATTCTTTATGAAGGAATGAAGCCTCAAGATGGCTTAAGTTATCTTATGAAATATCCAGGAAATATCGATATCGACTTTCTTTAAAAGTCGCCCCAAAAACAGTCCTCTTCTATTTCTTCAAATTCCCTTTTTCAACTATATTAAGAGAAAGGCATTCTAACTCCGAAGACTATCGAACTTAAAAGACACCATATTATCTTTCTTTGTCTGACTTTATGGTCTTGTCTTTCACTTTGTGCACAGCAGGAAAGAATAAATTATGACACTATTCCCTTACCAAAAAACACAACTATTATTTTAAAAGATGCCCGATATACTTTCGATAAAGACACCGTCTTAATTTTACCGGACACTGTTTTTTATAAAGTAAGAGGTAATTTCTATCAGCGCCTTCAAGGTAAATGGTCTAACCGAAAAATAACAAAAGAGCTTTTCAATCTTTTGTTTTCGCTGCCTTCTGATGATTTCAAGCTCGACACCACACAGTTTTCTATAAGTGAAAATCCATTTAAAAGTCATAATGGAAAAATCATCGGAAACATTGAGCTTATTAAGCTCAAAGCTTTAGGTACTAGAATGGATAAACCCGAGGAGAAGCCAAAATCCTTTATTCAAAAAACCGGTAATACGGTCAACTTTAACACCAGAGAAAGGGTAATTCTCAACAACCTGCTTTTTTCTAGTGGTGATATTGTTGACCCGCTAATTATAGCCGATAATGAAAGGATTCTCCGTGAACTGCCTTACATTAAAGATGCTCGGATTTACTTAAAACCAAGAGAGGATAACCCCGAAATTGTTGATGTTGAAATTATAACGAAAGACGTTCTGGCCTTATCTTTTGACATTGAAGCACGCGATTTTGACTCGGGTGTTTTAAGGGTAAACCACAAAAACATTTTTGGTTCTGGGCACGAAATAGACAATCGTTTTTCCGTAGACCATAGCTCAGACCAAAGGTACAGTTATCAGATACGCTATCGAGTGCCCAACATTAAGCGTTCTTTCATTTCGTTTGAAGCCAATTACGCCAATACGGTAAATCAAGATTTTAGCAGCGTAAAACTCCAGCGTGAGTTTATTTCACCAAAAATTAAGTTTGCAGGTGGTATTGAATTTACGAACCAAAGACTTCGCTTTACTGAACTATCCAATATCATTTCAGACGAAGAGTATGACTTTCAAACAATTAACCAACGCTATGACTACCAAGACTTTTGGCTGGCTAGGGCTTTCCCTCTCAACTTAAAAGACCCTATTCGAAATGAAAGGACAAGGCTTATTGTTTCGGGAAGAATTTCAAATATAAAATTTACACTCAGACCAGAAGTTGACACTGAACTTAATCAACCATTCCATAATAGAACTTTAGCCATTGGCTCTGTAGGAATTTCGCAAAGAAGATACTTTAAGGATCAACTCATTTTTGGTTATGGAAGAACTGAAGATATACCTTATGGCTATCAAATTGAATTACTAGGAGGTTATGAATGGGCAGAATTTGGTCACCGCTATTTTCTTGGCGGGAAAGCCGGCCGAGGAGGATATATGGGCAACCTAGGCTATTTTTTAGGAGGATTCTCGTTAGAAAGCTTTCTGAAAAACCAAGTTTTTGAACAAGGTGTATTCAAAGCTGATTTCCGCTTTTTCAGCTCATTAATTGATCTAAACCGATGGAAATTCAGGCAATTTATAAATGTAAATTACACCTACGGCATCGACCGATTTTCGAACGAGTACATTGATATAAGAGACGGAAATGGCATAAGGGGTTTGAAAAGTAATACACTGAGAGGAACTCAACGTTTCTTAATTAATATTGAAACGGTAAGCTTTACCCCATTTGAAGCCGCTGACTTTAAATTAGCTGTTTTTGGTTTCTACGACCTTGGCATGGTAAACAATGGTAAGAAAAGCATTTTTAGCGAAAAGGCTCAATCTGGAATAGGTTTAGGCTTTAGGATTAGAAATGACAACCTTACTTTTAAAGCCATTGAAATTCGTTTGGCCTATTACCCCGATGCCCCAGTTGGAATACCAATGACAGACCTGAGCCTATCTGGGAATAGTGGGTTTAACTTTTCAGATTTCTTAATCACACGCCCATCTCCAAGTATTTTCAGATAAAGCTATTCTAGTTTTTTAAATTGATCCATATGTTTCAACCTCTGGAGAAGTGTTGGGTGTGAATAGTTTACAAAAACATATGCAGGATGCGGTGTAAGGTTACTAAGGCTATCCACCGATAGCTTTTTAAGTGCTGATTGTAAAGCCGCAGGATTGTAGGTTGTGGAGGCATAAGCGTCTGCTTCATATTCATTCTTCCTACTAATCATGTTCATTAAAATACCTGTGAGTTTCGAAATTGGCGTATAAAGCAACGCAAATGCAACAAGATTTAAATGAACCGATAGGTCTTCTGCACCCAAGGCCATGGAAAGGCTTTCATTAAAAATAAGAAGAGATAAAATATATAATGTAACCGCCATTTGCACTACAGATATGGCCATGCCAACCATAATATGTTTCTTCTTAAAATGACCTACTTCATGCGCCAAAACAGCCACAAGTTCTTCATCTGATTGTTTTTCAATGAGCGTGTCGTAAAGCACAATTTTCTTTTTCTTCCCCATTCCAGAGAAAAAAGCATTCGCTTTACTAGACCTTTTAGAGCCATCAATTACAAAAATATTGTCTAAAGGAAATTTAACGCGTTCGGCATAGGCGTTAATTTTATCTCTCAATTCGCCCTCGGCCAAAGGAGTCAGTTTATTGAACAAAGGCAAAATGAGTGATGTATAGAAAACACTCATAAATAGTGAGAAAGTCGTAATAACGATAAGTGCATAAATCCAGAATTGCTCTTGCCATTCAAAAATTAACCACAGCAACACATAGCCCAAACCACCACCTAAAATAACGACCAACAAATAGCCCTTTAGCTTATCTGCCCAAAATGTTTTTAAGGAAGTTTTATTGAAGCCAAACTTTGCTTCAATCACAAAAGTAGAATATAGCTCAAAGGGTATATTAATAATGTCAGAAACCAAAAACAGAACACCAAAGAAGGCCAATGAATGCAACATTGGGCTTGTGAAATGAGCCGAAAGCCAAATATGCAAATCTCCGAAAAGCCCAAAAGCAATAATTAATACAGTAAGTGTTGTACTAAACGCGGTGGTAAGAAATGAGAATTTCGACCTGGCTTTGAAATATCGTTGTGATTTAGCGTATTCTTCTGGGGGATAAATACCTTTGAGTTCCTTTGGTAATTTACTTTTAGCTGATTTCATATTGAGGAAATCGAGCAGTTGATCAAAGAAATAATCAACCAAAACAATTCCTATAATCAGGTATAGTAGCTGTACCGAAGACATGCTAATTTAGTTTTTCGGGCAAGGAATGCTCCACTGGTCACGCGGAAGCCTCAAAGGTTTACCCCATTGAAATAAGTAAGATATGGAGATTTCATGAGCTCCTCCACTCGCATTACTCAATTCAGAGAGCGTGTAATCGTAGCTATAGCCGAAATTAAAGTCGCTGGTAGTAACCCCAAAAGAGAAAATCAACGCCTCATTATTAGGGAAGTTCTCGAAAGTTTTAATTGGCAATCCCCTGTATTGTAAACCCAAATTGATTGGCTCTAAGTGTAAAAAGAAACCGGCATCTAACTGACTAAATTCTCCTTGAGTTTTGTATTGAAAAATTGGAGTAATGCTTCTTTCCTTTCTTGTATAGGTAAGGTCTCTTCTTAGAGCTCCTTCCTTCAGCATAATTTTATACCCTCCATGAATACTAACACGCTGATTCAATGGGCTATCACCATCTAAAAGCGACTGATTTGGTTCTGTTAAATGTTGAACCGAAGCACCCAAAAATAAATTTCTTGAATAAAGAATTCCCCCAACTCCTAGGTCTAAATAATTAACATTCAAATTACTGCCCGTTACACTTGGGTCGCCTGGTAAGTTAGGGTCAAAGCCTGTAACTGGGTTAATCTGACTGGCGAAAACAAGGTCTGAGAAATTGGCATTCCGCATAAAATAATTGGCCTGAATACCCGGACGAAAAACGAGATTATCAGAAACTTTCAGTTGATAAGCGTAAGTAAGCCCAGCATTTGTGCTTTGCAAGCCAGCAACACCTTCACGATCAGTAGTTACAATAAACCCTACACCACTATTATATTTTTCCAAATAATGATCGGCATAAAATGAAAAGGTTACAAATGAGGCATCGAGCGATGGCCATTGGTTTCGGTAGTTAATTCCCAATCGGGTAAACCCCGAAGCACCAGTAAAAGCAGGGTTGATATACAAGGGTGCAGCATAGAACTGTGAGAACTGTGGATCCTGGGCTTTAACTTCTCCCAATCCTATTCCCAAAATGGCAATCAACAAAAATAAAGTTTTGCGCATTTAAACTTTTAACCTTTAACGCTTGAGTACCCTCAAACTATTGTGAAACGTAAAGTTATTTTTTTTCCTCGAAACCCAACACTCAAAGCTTACCTTACTAAGAGAATTCCCTTATCTTAGGGCTGACTTTAAGGAGCGATGAATATAATAAAAACTCCGTTAACCACGTAATAGGGTTATATTTTAGCTCCAGTGTTTTATTACTAGACATCATTTAGCGTGGTAAGAAAAACTCGCATTTTACTCCTTTTATTAGGAATCACTTTCTCGGTACTGACACAAGCTCAGAACTTTACACGTCATAATTGGTATTTCTCCAACAATGACCAAGCCCTTATTTTTGGTAAAGAACAAGCCGCAAGATCTTTTATAGCAGACGGAAAAATAGCTCAAACCAATGCAGGTGAAAAGCTAACCGCCACCGACCCGACTACTGGAGACCTATTATTTTACTCAGACGGAATCAATATTTATGACGCCACCCATGCCATTATGGAAAATGGAACTGGCCTAACCACAGACCCAAATGGTATTCAACCGTTGGCTTTAAGCCCAGTACCAGGTGTGGGAAATGAATCACGCTATTACGTTTTTCACCGTAATGTAACAGGTGAAATTCTGTACACTTTAGTGGATATGAGTTCGCAAGGAAACCGAGTAGATGGCCCTCCAGCAGGAGCAGTTGTAATAGGTAGTAAAAACCAACCCACAGGAATTATTAGCCGAGGCGATGGTATGCTTACCGTAGCTTCAGGTGATATGACTCAGTTTTGGCTGGTAACTCAGAATAGCACCAACGGAAACTTCGAAATCCACGAAATACCCGTAGCAGGTCAGCCATTCGACCCACAAGGTGCACCAACAGTATTAACAGCCAATGTTCAGGCTGCGCATTTATCACTCAACCCAATGGGTACCCAAATTGCAGTTCGCCCAAGCAATAATGTCAACATTCAAATTTTAGATTTTAACCGCGACACCCCAGAGCTGATGTTCAACCGTTCGGTAGCCAACTCGTTTGTTCCGAACCAAACCTTAACCGGTTCTATTGGCTGGTCGAATGACGGAACCAAACTTTACTTCAGTAGAAACTTAGCTAATTCAACTTCTGGCAACTTATACAGAATTGACTTATCTGACCCTATGGCTTCAGTAGAGCCCGTTTTCAGTAATCCAATAGGCGCGAGCCAAAGTGTAATGCTTGCACCAGACAGTTCGCTCTACCATATATATAAAGAAACCGCAGCTGGCCCCAGGTTATTGGCTAGAATTAACCAACCTGATAGCGCACTTACTGCATTAGACTACGAACCTTCTCTTTTTGACGAATTTGACCCTGCCTCTGATTATTTCCAGCAGTTTATGCCTCCGGCAGCTATTGGCCCAACGGTAACTATTTCAGATGATGGAGATTATTGCATGAACACTCCTGTTCAGTTTTATGTCAATATTGATCCATCAACAGCCATTCCAACTTCATATTCTTGGGATATTCAGCCTTTTGGAATTACCTCAAATGCCATTGCCCCTATTTTTACATTTGATCAAGCAGGAATGTACATGGCCACTCTTACCGTGGAATTTGATGGCATTGGCACAGTCATGTCCAATACCCTTATGGGTGAAATCATGGAAAACGACATTCAGGTATCGCTTCAAGACACCACTATTTGTGAAGGAGAAACCTTAACCTTAGACGCTGAACCTCAGAGCGGTGGTCAAGGGCAGCAAGGCGGAGCAACTGGCGGCCCATTTGAATACCGATGGAACACAGGAGAAACCACCTCTTCTATTGACGTTACAGACGCTGGCAATTACTGGGTCGTGATTACCCCTACAACAGGTTGCCCGATTTACGAAACGGTTGAAGTAAAAGTATATGGTGACGAAAACCCAACGGCCAATATTTGGTATTTTGGGAATGGCGCGGGAATAGATTTTAATGAAGTGGATGGACTGGCACCGCCTCCGCGAAGTATTACAACAGCACACGCCATGAACGCACCAGAAGGTACCTCCACCATATCTGATGCGAACGGCCAAGTGCTATTCTATACCAATGGAACATCAGTATGGAATGCCGACAATGGCGTAATGCCTAACGGAACTAAGATTGGTGGGGATTCTACCTCTACTCAAGCTGTGGTCATTGTTCCGTTTGAAGATGACGAAACACTCTTCTATGTATTTACTACAGAAGAAGTGCATGGTGACAACACCTATATGCTCAAATATTCTGTTGTTGACCTCAAAGAAGACAATGGATTAGGCGCAGTAATTTCAAAAGACAATGTGCTCTTTACCAGAAGCACAGAAAAATTGATCGCCTTAGAAGGCGCTGGTGGTTACTGGTTAATGGCACATGAGTATGGTACAAATACCTTTAGAGCATACCCCATTACAAACCAAGGGATTGGGCAACCAATCTTATCTTCCGTTGGGTCTGTTCACAGCATTAACGATGCTTTAAGCGGTCAAGCAGGAATGAAGTTTTCAGGTGATCGTTTACGTATTGCTGTTGCCTTGATTGAAGGTAATGAAGACTATGTAGAGCTTTTCAGTTTTGATGCCAATACTGGAGAAGTAACTGATTTATTGTATCAAATTGATTTAGGAGAAGGTGGGCCAGCGCTAAACGACCAAGTTTATGATGTCCACTTTTCAACAGGAGGCGACAAGCTTTTTGCTACCATGAACAACCGCAATGGCGGAGCGCCAGGAGGCAGAATATTAGAATACAGAATTGACTCTGCCTCGACTGAAGTTACGCGACTGGCTTCTAAAACCGATATTTCAACCAGTTCTACTGTTACCGTAAACTACGGTGCCATTCAAACTGGCCCTGATGGACAATTGTATGTGGCCATGGAAATTCCTGGCAACCCAGCAGGAACTCCATTTATTGGTTCCATTAATGTGAATGAAGACACCGCTGCGGTTTCTTCTTTCAACCAAATGCAAGTTCCATTAACTACAGGCAATTCGCGATTAGGGCTACCTAACTTTGTTCAGAATAATGTGAACCCACCAATGGAACCTTCAATGTCGGCTCCAGACAGTACTTGTGTAGAAGAGAGAATAGAACTTTCGGGAGTTGGCACCTCTGATATTGACGAGTTCTTATGGACGATTATTGACGATGCGAACACCACTGTATTTAGTGCTTCTGGACAAGATACGGCCTATGTTTTCCCTCAAGGACAAGCGGGCAGGTTTGACATTTCGTTGAACATCTCTAACCGCTGTGGCTTCGATACTACATTCGTTCAAACCATTGATGTATTCGAGATTCCACCAAGGCCAGCCGTACCTACTGCAGTTGTGCTTTGCGAAGGCTCTAGCCATGATTTAGATGCTTTGGGAGGAGAGCCTGACGATCCGACTTTAAGTTTTGAATGGACGAACAGTCAAGGCGCAGTAGTGAGTAACTCAAGGTATTATTCGGTGACTGAAGAAGAAATTTATACCATCACCATTACTAGTGTTGGTGGCGGAGGTTGTGTTTCCAGTGCCGAAGTTTACGCTGCACCTCCTTTCGAAATTGAATTACCCGAAACCGCCAATCTTTGTGAAGGCGAGTCGCTGACCTTAGATCCAAACGTGAACGCCAACAACTACATCTGGACAAGAATTAACCCTGACAATTCAACAACTACACTACCTAACCAAAGAACTGCTACGGTCGATAGTAGCGTTCCAGGTATATTCACTTATGTAGTTTCCATTGAAGACCCAATTGAACCAGGCTGTTTTGCCAATGATTCGACTGTAGTTACCATTAATGGATCACCAAATTTGTCATTAGTGAGTTCTCAAGATGCTAGTTGCCCACAAGTAGGGCCAACTCCTGATGGCGAATTTGTATTCAATATCGCAGGAACAGGAAATTACAGCTATACCGTAAGTAATGCCACAGGCGCTACAGTAGCCCAAAGCAATTCGGTAAACGGACCAAATGATGTATCAGTAACGGGTTTAGACGGAGGTATTTATTCTGTTAATGTAACAGATAATAGTACAAACTGTACAGATGAACTCACAGGCATTGAAATTCAGAACAACAACTTCAATATTATTGAACCCGTGGTAACGGCTGATGCCACCTGCGATACTGCCGATGGAAGTATTACTATTACTTTAGATGATGCTAGCGTTTTCCCTGTTTCCTATGTACTGACAAGAGATGAAGCAGGATTTACACCTTTATCAGGAAACGCTGTGGCAAATGGCTTTGTAATTTCAGGTCTTGAAGGGGGCACTTACAGTATTGAAGTAACCTCGACAGCTTTGGGTTGTACTGCTACCGCTTCGGGTATTGTGGTAAACCAACCAACGGATGTTCAAAACCTGCAAATTTCTGGCACTACAGAAGTGTGCGATATAAGCCCAAGCACAACACTGACTGCAACTTCGAATAATGGCACAAACTATACATGGATTGGCCCCAGCGGACCAGCAGGCAATACAGCCAGTATTACCGTAACCGAGTCTGGCACCTATACCGTTACTGCAGATGCACCAGGCGTAGCCTGCCCTACTTCTGAATCGGTTATTGTAACACTCACCGTTCAGCCAGATGTAGAAATTATTCAGATTGGAGACGTTTGTGACGGCACCTTGGTATTGGAGGCTCAAATCAACAATGAGAACCCGACTGCTACCTACAACTTTGCTTGGTCTACGGGCGAAAACACCAGAAGCATTACAGTAAGCGCTGATGGCACTTATGATGTAACCGTAAGAGAAGCGGGTGACTTAACTTGTACTGGAACATACTCAGAAACCATTGATTTCCCTGAAGAATTGGAGGCTACTTTGAGTTCAAGCCCAGCTTGTGATGACGGACAACCAATAACACTTACTGTAGACGTTCTATCTGGAAATGCCACTAACTTCACTTGGACTCGTAATGGTCAAGCTGCAGGAACTGGCAACCCGTTGGTAGTAAATGAAGAAGGGTCATATACAGTTACTATTAGCGACAACAGCGGTTGCTCAATTGAAAGAAGTATTTTGATTCGTAGAAGCGTAATTCCAGAAGGGCTTTTACCTGACTTGGAATACTATTGCTCAACCTCTTCTAATGTACTTACAGTAACAGCTGGTATTGGTTTTGAAACTTATGAGTGGACTTTAGATGGACAACCTTTAGCCCATTCAGACCAAGACCTGGTCATTGCTGCGCCAGGCATTTACCAAGTAACCATGACTACAGCTACTGGTTGTGTAAGAGTGGATCAAATGGAGATTATTGAAAGTTGTGACCCTGTCATACTTGCTCCTAACGTAATTGTACCAGAGGGCAATCCACCAAACAACGTATTCTCAGTGGTTCCAAACGGTTTTGTCTCCGACTTCCAGATTTTCATTTACAGTCGTTGGGGAGAATTGATTTACCAAAGTAGCGCACTAGAGTTCCAATGGAATGGTACTTTTAATGGTCAGCTGGTTCCAATAGGCACCTATCCTTATGTGATTAAATTCAGAAGTAGATTCCAACCAGAGAGAGGTGAGTTCGAACAAAGAGGAGCGATAACCGTAGTTCGTTAGTCCGTAAATAATTGCTATTTTCGGGAATGACACGCTACATTTTCACCCTATCATTTCTATTTCTTTTTACTTTTTCTAATGCTCAAGAAAAGAAAAGGGCAAGAGATTACGGAATTGAAATTGGGGTAATGGCAGTGGGAAATCTAAATGCCATTACGGATGTAATGGGGGTGAAAGTTGGTCATCAAACACTCATTAAAGGTGATAGTATTCGAACTGGCGTAACCGCCATTTTACCCCATTCAGGAAATATATTTCAAAACAAAGTGCCTGCCGCCATTTACATTGGAAATGGCTTTGGTAAACTGGCCGGCATCAGTCAGGTGCAGGAACTAGGAAACCTAGAAACCCCCATTATTCTTACAAACACATTAAGTGTTCCCATGGGCATTCAGGGAACCGTAAAATACACATTGGCTTTAGAAGGAAATGAAAGCATCCAGTCTGTAAATGCGGTAGTAGGCGAAACTAATGACGGCTATTTAAATGACATTCGAGGAATGCATGTTTCTGAAAATGATGTGATTGCCGCTATTGAAAATGCAAAAACGGGCATCGTTCCTGAAGGAAATGTTGGCGCTGGAACGGGCACAGTCGCTTTTGGTTTTAAAGGGGGAATCGGCACTTCGTCTAGAAAATTACCAGAATCCTTGGGTGGATATACCGTAGGTGTTTTGGTGCAAACTAATTTTGGAGGGGTACTCACCATCAATGGCGCACCAGTTGGAAAAGAACTCGAACAATTTCCCTTTTCAAGTGCCATCAAAAAAAGCGATGGCTCTTGTATGATTGTAGTCTTAACCGATGCCCCATTAGACGCTCGCCAACTAGAACGTGTAGCTAAAAGGGCCATGATGGGCTTGGCCAAAACAGGCGGCATTGCCTCAAATGGCAGTGGAGATTACGTTATAGCAGCCTCCACCGCAGAATCCATGCGAATTCCTTACCAAACTAGAGATAAGTTTGACACAGGTGATGTACTAAGAAATGACCACATGAGCTCTATTTTCATGGCAACAATAGAAGCGACAGAAGAAGCCATTATTAATTCGCTTTTTATGGCCGAAACCTCAAAAGGAAAAGATGGGCATACAATTCAACAATTACCAATGGAAAAGGTAATGCCCATACTCCAGAAATATGGGGTTATTAAGTAAACCAAAAGATTCCGACTGTTTTATATGATGGTATAATAACGAGCCAACCTCAGGCTAATACTAGGTCTTATACTTCTATCTTTTTACTCACCATCTTCTCATAAGTATTTTTCAACCAAATAATATTGTTTTGAGATGACGGTCGATTCCATATCTTTATCAATTCAATCGGATTCGACTAGTGCTATTATTGAGGAAAACATATGTATTGTTTTTTCTACTCCTTTTAGGCCATTCTTGCTTTGCGCAGAATGACAGTTGGGGTAGAGAATTCTATGTAAGCCTGTTTCCGCATGACGAGCCTCAAAAAGAGGTTTATTTCCATTTTAGAGCCGAAAAGCCAAGTACAGTTGAAGTCAACTTTGCCAATAAACAAAGCGTAACCCACAACCTTCCTGTTGGCCAGTCAAGCTTTAAGTTAACTTCAGAACAAGCCCGACTTATTACAACTTCTGTGTCTAATGGCGCTAATGTCAATGCCTCAGCCCAAGTAATTTCCGACAATAAAGTCATCTTTGCATTTAGTAATTCAGGCAGTTTCAGTGCCGATGCTACCATTGCCACTCCTTTAATTTCAGCCGGACATCACTATATCGTTGCCGATGATTGGGAAGGAGGCCTTAATCCTCCCTACACTAGTCAGGTAAATATTATAGCTACTGGCGGCAAAACCGTACTGAAAATAATTCACCCCGATGGAACTGAAAAAGCCTTGTTTCTCGATGCCATGTCTACCTATACCATCGAATCAACCAGTGACCTTTCCGGTTTAGAAATTATCGTATCCAAAGATCAAACTATCGTTCCTAGCAATGGGCCACCTCCACCTCCTGGCGGAGTAGGGCTTCCTCCTATTTACTGTAACCCTGTAATTGTTTATACCGGAAGTCAAAAGCGTTCATTCGGTCACTGCCCATTTCCTTCTGCCGCCAGCCATATTGTAGAATCTCTCTCGCCCTTATCTACTATTGGCACAGAATACGTTTTAACCCGCCTACTGGGCAGAGAAGAAAAAAAATTCTCATACAGCTATATGGCAACTGAAAACAATACCACTATACAAGTAACCAATCAGTTCAGTACAGCAACAAAGGTTTTTGAGAAGGGAGAAACATTTATGCTTTCAGATGACGACCCATTATATATTAAGGCCGACAAACCCATTTTAGTCACGCAGCAAGCATCAGCGCAAGATGGTTGTGACGCATTCACACCTCCCGTCTTAGGTAATGCAATGGGCTCTCCTTTTTCAATTACCCTATCACCTTTTGAGCAAGGCATTGAAGAAACTGTAGTCGAGATTGTGGAGACCAAAGACATCGTTAATCAGTTTTTAAACATCGCTATCCCTACAGCAGATGCCCCAAATTTCAGCATTTCGCCAAGCCCTGGCGCAGTTAATTTTACAGAAATAGGAGGTAGTGGCTTCTCTTATGCCACCGTAGCAGTAACACCAGGTGTAGCCTATCGACTGAAAGCTGGCACAGGTAAATTTACGGTTACCGAATACGGATTTGGCCCGAGTACAAGCTATGGTCAAAACCCTTTTCAGAACTTAAACAATCTTAGTTTCGAGGTGGCCATCAACGATCAACAATTGGGTATAGTAAAAGAAAATGCCTGCCTAAACTCCGAACTTGAGTTTAGCTTAAACTACCTCAAACCAGGACTTGAAAGTACTTACAGTCATATTGAATGGGATTTTGGTGACGGCACCACCGCAGAAGGAGTCAGCGTAAATAAGATTTATGATGATGCTGGCCTATATAGAATTTCGGCCAAGGTTTTTACCGATGAAGACATTTGCTTAACTACCCATACTTTAATCCGAGAAGTAGAAGTACATGAAATAAAAGCCGAAAGAATAGAAGGCCCCACATCACTTTGTCCTTTCTCTGAAAATATGGTGTATACCTTAATCAAAGAAGGAGACTATTTTTACAATTGGGAAGTCATTGGGGGAACAATTGTAGGTGCCGACAACCAAGAAACGGTAACTATTAATTGGGGCGCGCCAAATCCACAGGCAATGGTTAGGGTCTATGTGTCTGATGAATTCAGTTGCACTATTCCTGCAATAGAGCTAGAAGTAGTATTGGAAGCCAAAGATGAACTAAGCCCAGACAAACCCTTTGGAAGTACCGAAGTTTGTTTTCAAGAGAAGACCAAGCAAATCTATTATACTCCTCAAATCACAGGTGCTACTTTTGAATGGCATGTAGAAGGAGGAATTATATCTTCTGGCCAAAACACAAATCAGATTGAAGTGAACTGGACGCAACCAAGTGGGAAAGTGTCTTATACCCTATTTCAAAACTCTTGCTATGGAACTTCCGAAGCACTAAATGTTTTGGTTTACGAAGACATTTCCTTCGACATTCAAACTTCTGACCTTTCGTGTTTTGGTGCCGATGACGGCAAAGCCAGCGTATCCATTCAAGGAGGTAAGGCCCCATATTCTATAAGCTGGAGCAATGGTAAAGATTTAACACCGAATGTAAGCGATTTGGCCGCTGGAGAATATGAAGTAACTGTAACAGACGCAATTGGCTGCAGCTTAACCCAAACCTTTGATATCTCATCTCCTCAGCTTTTAACAGCCGATGTGCAAGAATTTAAATTTTGTAACGGAGACGCTGACGGTATTGTAAGCATAATTCCCAAAGGAGGCACTGCTCCTTTCACCTATCATCTTTTTGCTAGCACTAGCGCCAGCAATTACGATGTAACACAACCAGAACCTTTATTTGACAAGCTTTTTGCTGGTATTTATACTTTAGTGGTGACAGACAAAAATGGTTGTACTTCTAATCATTATGTGGAACTAGTAGACCCCGCTCCGCTTCAGTTACGGGTAAGCGACAATGTCGCCATTTGCCCACAGCAACAAGACGGGACCATAACGATTAGTGTAACTGGCGGTACCGAACCTTATACCTATCAATGGTCGACACAACCCAGTGTAAATGCCCCAACCATTTATGATGTGGGCAAAGGAACTTATCAGGTAGTTGTAACTGATGCTAATGGTTGCACTATTTCCAAAGAAATCAAAAAGGAAGAAACTTACCCTAAGCTATTTGTTCCAAATATTTTCACTCCAGATGGCGATGGCATTAACGACACCTTCAAGCCAATATCCCCTTGCATCGTCAATTATCAAATCACTATTTTCAACCGATGGGGGCAGCCCATTTTCATCTCTGAAACTGGTGGAGAATGGGACGGCACACAAGACGGCAAAGAGCTTCCGGCTGGCACCTACATTTATAGAATCGATTACTATGACCCTATCAACCCAGAATTAGCCGCACAAACCAAAGGCAGGGTGGTGATGTATAAGTAAGTGGGACTATAAATCACTATTTAGCTTAAACTGAATTAGTACAGGGTTTTGTTCTTGCTCTAAAGCTAATAGAGGTGGCACTAACTCTGGATAATTCACCTCAAATTGCTCCCACTCTTCAGGGTATACTTTTTTCAAGGCACCGATACCTAGTGAAGATAGGCTCGAAACATATGTTCCATCTGGCAGCACTGTTTTTGGGGCGTTTATCATTTTGAATAGGAGATCTTCCGACACGTCATTCTCATTAAAGGCATGACCATTCTTCCTATTGTAAATCAAATGTCTATTTCTTCTTTCATACATCACTCCCTGAAAAAGGAAGCTATCATCGTAAAACAAGGACGTATTTAGCCAAGATATATCTATTGAGTTTAACTTATTGAAATCAAACCCATGTGGCCATTCATTACCGTCAAAATCAAACCTGATACTTTGATCTATTTTACCAGTTTCGATATTCAGAAGATGTAAAGTGTCAGAAAAAGCATGTGCATAAAATCCTGAATCACCATTTCCAGCAAAAAGCCCAGAAAATCCTACAGAAGATTGGATTGATTTAGGATAAGGAAAGTATTTCTTCAACACCTTACCTTTCATGTCTGTAATCAAAACATTTTTATAACCTGAAACATCTCTAGGGTTATAATTGGTATAAAAAGCGAGCTTATCGTTACCAAGTAGACTAAATCGACTCGAATAGAAATCTAGTTTTACTCTTTCTATATGCTCACCCGATGTAACGTAAACCTGAATAGCCAGTTGTTCAGGACAGTACATATAGAGTTTCTTTGAAACCTCATCGATATCAAAATCAACTGCCTCTCTATACTCTCCAGGCCCATCTCCTTCTGTTCCTATTTGATACTTAAAATTGCCTTGCGAATCAAATACGAATAGTTTCTGTATCTGTCTATCCAGTACAAAGTACTGATCCTCAAAAAATTTAACTTGATTAGCACCAGCCATAAGCAAGTTATCGTTGGTCTCTAGCGAAACAATTTGAACATTCTTAAAGAGCTGTTGACTAGCCACTGGCTCCTTCAAATTGGGTTTAGCAGCGTTAATCGTAATAAATCTTTCGTTTTTAACTTCAGGCTTTGAGCAACTAAAAACGGCCAATGTGATTAGGAAGAGCCACCAAGCTTTATAATTCATGATCCTATGGTTTAGAATAATCCCTTTATTTGAGTCCAAACACATCAAATACCAACTGGTCCTCATCTGGCTGATACTCAATTTGACGTGAAAAGTGCAGACCTTCTTTACTTACAAAAGCTGTTTCATACTCATACATTCCTTCAGGCAAGTCCAGCTCATCCATCTTCTCAAAATTTGAATTGGTCACGATGATGGATAGCTTAAAACTCCTTCTCCCTTTCTCATATTGTTCAGCCGTTCTTTCATGGAGAGCAACCCGATAATAAACATCCTTATAAGGGTCGTAAATGAAGTTCACATAAAAACCTTGCATATTGGTAAGGTCGGAAAGTTCATTAAAACTATAGCCATACAAAGTAGGCGTGTCTCTGCGCTTAGGGAGCGGCTTCATCTCTCTCATGTATTCAGATTTTACCGACTTACTTTCTTGAATGCTATCCAAATCGATGACCGAGACAATGTCTATTTCTGGATTTTTAGTGTAGCTCAAACTGAACTCTTGAGTGTTAGGGTTAAATGCCAAAGAAGAGGCAAATGGAGTATAAACTCCCCAGAAATTATTCAACATTAAAGGTTGCGGAAGCGAATGGTACTCTCGTTCTCCCGTCCTCAAATTCAACTCAATCATATAGATCAGTCGCTGATCATCAAAAGGATTTGCTCCTGCATTCTGGACAGAAATAAAAAGTCGATCACCATTTTTAAAAGCTTGGGAAAGGGGTGACACCATCATGTGAAACCCTTGTTTTGACTGTTCTTCACTATCTTCCCCTATTCCAACATCATAGGAGCGTAATTTCTCACCTTTAGCATTCATTAAGTGTACTCTACTTTGCCAGTGGTTAAAAAAGAAAATGGAATCTGAGTTTTGCATAAAATGCCCCATATTCGTAATTGTTCCAATTCCTTCTGGGCCATCTTTCAGAAAGCCTATCTGCTTTTCTATTTTACCTGACGAGTAATCAAAAACGTTTACACTGACATTAAAGTGATTAAAGATTGACAGTTTGGTAACTCCATCCTGTTCAAAAGTTAAGATGGACTGGTTATATGGCGCCAATGTACTGTCCAAGTAAAAGACCTTTTCTCCTATTTTCTCAAGTTCAAATTTGCCAAAGGCATCATCATTTACATTGTCCTTCTGTGTTGAACAACCCCAGAAGGTTAGCAAAAACACTATTAAAAAATACTTTTTATTTGAGTTCATAATTTCAAACGACATTCGACTAATATTTAGGAGAAGTAATTCTCTTTTAGTGCTTAAAATTAAAAGACATGATCATTGGGTTTTCTGAAGCCAAGGCTTTTTCTATGGATTGACTGCCTTTTATGACCTTCTCGAATTGAGGGTTTTTGGATAGAATATACCTGAGATTATCAGCATCAATAGCCACATAAACGCGTTCGTTTTCAACCAAGATTGGAAGAATAGAGTCTTGTAAACCTTCTCCTATTTGAAGGTCTAGATATTGAGCTTCCCCTGATTTTTTATCTATCACTACGCCCAGTGTTCGATATGTAGGCAACATTGTCATTTTACCAAAAATCCAATTATCAGATTCTATACTCGTAAAATATATCAATGCCTCGGCCTTCCCTTTCAGGTTGTCTATAAATTCAAAAAACTCATGATCGGTTTGTAGTTCATTTGCGAAATGCCAATACTTGCCAAATTCAAATCGATAAGCTGGACTTGCTTTGTGTTCAGGGGAGATACTATATACAGTATCGCTAAAGCCAGGTCTGTAGTGTATGTCTCTGCCAACTTTACTAAAAACAACCGTATTTCCGAGTAGCAAAGATTTAGGTTTTTTAAATGGCACTAAGCCTATTTCTAAATCAAAATTCGCATTGGTTGCAATCACATTCGCACGAACAGTGTCATCTACCAATGTGTAATTAGCATTGAATAAATATCCATCTCCTTGTACAGTAAAATGAGCTGCCGCAAAACCCAATCGCATTGCCGAGTCATAGCCCCAGTCTTTCGTCCACTTAGTAATTCGTTGACGCTTGCCGTCAAGCAACAAAACTTGATCATCTATAATTGTTAAACCGGTAATGGATGGGTATTCCCTCGGCCCCATTCCTCGCTCGGATAGGTGAGAAATATATTCTCCGTCTCTATTAAAGCGTATCGCTTTTCCATGACCTCCAGTCACAACGATCAAATCATCCCCATCAGGAATAATTTGATCCACATAACCAAACATCGAATTTTCGCTTTCTTCCAAAACCGTAATTTCTACATCCTTTACCGCATCGAACAAAGAAGTACGTTCGCCATCAAGGTCTACCTCGTATACTTTCAAAGCTGTCGTTTCTTCTTTTTCAACAGTGCAAGAGGAGATTATGATTAAGGAAAATAAGTAAAAGAGATTGACGGGCTTGAGGTGCACAAGATTAAATTTTTTCACCTAATAAGTTAGGCGAAAAAGATCATTTTTGAAATGATTCTACCTTCTCATTTATTGTTTGGTCTCATAACCCATCTTCTGCTGGGCATAAACAAACATTCCAAAAGCTTAAAGCTTTTGGAATGTTGATGGAAACATCAGATGACAATTTGAAAGGCGTCCTAAATTGGTTTATTGATTATTCTTATAGGATCAGTCTTGAGGAGACGATCAGACTAGTGAAGAAAAACGCAATAACTTCAACTATGTCTAATCTACAAGAATAAGAGTTTATCAACTCTAGCGTGCATTTGTCAGCAAACTACTATCACTTCTAGCATCCGATGATCAACAGTTGATCATAGATCAT
Source organism: Roseivirga ehrenbergii (assembly GCF_001593005.1). GTDB lineage: Bacteria > Bacteroidota > Bacteroidia > Cytophagales > Cyclobacteriaceae > Roseivirga > Roseivirga ehrenbergii. Next base: position 55,601 of record NZ_LQZQ01000006.1, on the reverse strand, counting down.
CCTCACAAGAGCACTGCAGCTGTGGTCTAGCAAAATAATAAGCACACTGGCAATCGAAAAAATTTACATTACCTCCAAAAAGGCTTCTTTTTTTCCAAGTGGCATAGCCGTTTTGGCAGCATGGTTCTGGTTCTTTTAACATCGTATTCTCACTGTCTAAACTGTGTGATGATGTAATTGAAGTCATTGTAAAAATGACAAATGATATCATTAAGATCTTCTTCATAATATTTTATTTATTGGTCTGTTGAACATTCACATTGTACGGGGTCTCTTCCTTTTTGTGCTGTGCATTGGCAATCAACAAAATTCACACCTTGACCCCAAATCCAACTAGGTTTTTTCCAAGTCTTATAGCCATTTAAACAGCAAGGCTCTTCTAACTCTTTTAACACATGATTTTCACTATCTACGCTATCCGATGTTGTAATGGAAGTCATCGAGAAGAGTACTAACAACACAATTAAGATTTTTTTCATGATTTTTTTATTTTAACTCGATTGAATAATTATATAGCATGATTCTTCATAGTCGCAGTAGCTATTCAGACCACCTCGCCTCTTATTTTAAACCCACTAAAATTGAATTAATTTCCGAAAAAGGTAGACACTAAATAAAGTTGTCATCAGAGATCTTCATATTATCATTAACCTTTAAGGCTTATGGTTTGATATTGTACATAACTAAAGGCATGTCTTCATTCAATGGATCAACTGCGATCAAAGTCTTGTTATCTTCAGTTACAGTCAATGCTTTTATGGGACGGTCTAGTTTTATTATCTTATGCAAGCTTCCCTCCCATGTAAAAACGTGAATTTCTGTTGGAATATCATAATTTAATTTCTCCAGTTCAATATCGTCAAAACCTATATAGCTTGCGTATATAAAATCTTTCGTTGAACAAATCCCATTATAATGCAACACCGTTTCATCTGACGTAATACTCTCTCGTAAATAAAATATGGGTTCTTCTGTATCAGGAAAACTATAGGTTTTAACGAGGGCTCCTTCATAGTTATAAATTTCAAGTTGCTTAAAATACTCATTAACAACAGCTATCCTTTTAGCCTCTCTATTGACAGTCATCTTATTACTGTACAAATACCCCCTATCTCTATCGGTCGGTAATGGCTTTTTAGTTTTTGGTATAAAATCAGTATACTTGATCGATTCCGTATTCGTGTTGTAGAAAAACAATTTGCCCTCACGAATTCCGCCAGATCCAACAACATGATCTTCGTCAAGAAAGATTGCCAGCTGAGCATTAATTAATTCAGGAGGAAAAACCACATACTGACTGAAATTGGCAATGTCGTTGGCTAAAATATTCTCTAAGCTCAACTTTATGAGACGCTTTTTACCAAAATCGTAAAACTCAAAACTTTCAGTATTCTCGATATCCTGATGAACTGCGGTTGGACCGAACGATATCTCATTTGGCCCCATTCCTTTTTTCCCAAACGACACTATAAATTCTAAGGTGTGTCTATTAAACACTTTGTACACCATGCTATCTGCGTCATCTTGGATAATGATTAGGTCACCAAAAGTATTGAGAAAACCTGGAAGAAAGACTTCACCTGATGAGAAAGCTTTTGGTTGCCCTACTAATTCAATAGCTTCCCCGTTCTTGTCTGGGCTAAAAACTTGTGCTTTAGATGACTTTATATCACAAAACAATAAGGCGTAAAAAACACCTGCCACTAAAGAATATTTTGATATTTTCATTGATTCAATACTTTAAAGAATTGTTTCTCTTTCTCTTCATTAAAAACTGGTGAACCGAGGAATAAGATCTTATTTCTTTCATCTAAAATCATTGTATGTTCCGCTTTCACATCTATAAGATCATTGGAGTCAGTAAATTTATACTCAGGATCTAAATATATTGGCATTTTCAAAAAATCCTTTTTCAGTACATTATACTCAAAATAGAAGTCATGTTGCCCCTGAGCAATGAAAACATAATTAACATCTTCATCAGACATATGTTTATCAATAAATGCTTGCCAATCTTTTAATTCCTGTATGCACCTTGAGCACGTACCATCAACAATATTGACTATCGTCTTCTTGTTATTAAGCACTTCTCTGTTTTTAGATGCGTCATTATATGCTATTAGATGTTCATTTAAATCGACAACCTTATCTTTCAGGTGTGGATAATCTATCAAATAGTCTTTTTCTTGATTACCACATGAAACAGTGAATAATAATAATAATAATAAATATAGGGAGTATCTCATAAAAAAAATTTAAAGTAACCACTCAAAAAAAGTGGTTACTCAGTTCACTAATCAACAGGGCATGAACATGCTATCGGGTCGTTGCCTTTATGCCAAGAGCACCCGCAATGTTGAAAATTCTTATCTGCTTCCAAAGGGTTAGGGTCTTCCCATAACTTGTATCCATTTAAACAACACTCATTAGGATTTTCAACCACTGGCTGTTCTGCTTTCAACTTATTGAAAGGCGTCATAGATATAAGCACTATCAATAATACACAACTGACAACACCTATTACTGATCTTAAGATTTTTTTTGATTTCATCATATCAATAAATCATTGTTTGGCCTACTCTATTCAATGGGTTTTCAGCATCTCCCTTTGCCAATCAAAAGCGGCAAAACAGGTTGCATGCCACCTTATTTTACCATTAATTTCACCTACTCTAAAACAAGGTTTTCGGCAACCCCCTTTTAATTAACGTCATAATGTTACATAATCTACTTTAGAATAACAATATTTTACTACAATTCATTATTGTGATTAATCAAGCTAAACCTTAAAAATGCAGTTATACCCCGTTGTTTCACTCATTTCATTTCAAAATTATTTTTATTTATTTTCTAAATACTCAATATTAGACAAATCATATTTAGGCATAACCTAAATATAGTCTTCGCTTATAAGTAAATACTTTCTTGGATTTACGACAATTCATGAACTTAGCTGAAATCACGTAACAAAGAGCCGTACTATTCTGCCACCCTGTCACCCATTTCCGCTTGGTATGGCCTTTGTCTTATTGAACTTGGATTAAAAAAACTGACAATAAGCCATGCAAGAAAAAGGTACAATCTCGATTCACACCGAGAATATTTTCCCAATCATCAAGAAGTTTCTCTATTCAGATCATGAGATCTTTTTAAGAGAATTGGTATCGAACGCAGTTGATGCCAGTCAGAAAATGAAACGCCTTGCCATACTCGGTGAGTACAAAGGTGACCTCGGAGAGGTAAGGGTAGAAGTAAGCGTAAACAAAAAGAAAAAGACGATTACCATCAGCGACCGAGGAATCGGGATGACGGCTGAGGAAATCAAAAAATACATCAACCAAATTGCCTTCTCTGGTGCCACTGAGTTTGTAGAGAAGTTTAAAGATGCGGGCGATGCCAAAGAAATCATCGGTAAATTCGGTTTAGGTTTCTACTCTGCCTTTATGGTAGCCGATAACGTAGAAATTGACACCCTTTCTTATCAGGAAGGTGCAGAACCTGCCAGATGGATCTGTGACGGCTCTACAGAGTTCGAAATTACTGAAGGAACAAGAAAAGAAAGAGGTACAACCATCACGCTTCACGTGAACAAAGATTCTGTTGAATTTTTGGAAGAGTCTCGTATTCAGAATGTGCTTACCAAGTATGCCAAATTCCTTCCTATCGAAGTGAAATTTGGAGAGAAAGACAAGCAAGTTGAAGACGGTGAAGACAAAGAGGGCAAGAAGAAATATAAGACTGTTAAGGAAGACAATATCATTAACAACACTACGCCACTTTGGACAAAATCACCAAATGATTTAACAGATGAGGATTACCTAAACTTCTACAAAGAGCTTTATCCGTTCTCTGAAGAACCATTGTTCTGGATTCACTTGAATGTGGATTATCCGTTCGAGCTTACAGGTATTCTTTACTTCCCTAAATTGAAGAAAGACTTCGAAGTACAGAAAAACAAAATCCAGCTTTACTCTCGTCAAGTATTTATTACTGACGAAACCAAGGATGTCGTTCCTGAATTCTTGATGTTACTTCACGGTGTAATTGACTCACCAGACATTCCATTGAACGTTTCGCGTAGCTACTTACAGTCGGATGGAAATGTGAAGAAAATCAATACTTACATTTCTAAGAAAGTAGCCGACAAACTGAGTGAGCTTTTCAAAAAAGAACGTGAGTCTTACGAAAGCAAATGGGAAGACATCGGTCTTTTTGTGAAGTACGGAATGATCTCTGACGAGAAATTCTATGACAAAGCAAAAGACTTTGTGTTGGTGAAAAACACAGCGGGCAAGTACTTTACAATGAAAGAGTACGAAGCGCATATTGAAGCCAACCAAGTAGACAAAGACAACAACAAAGTTTGGCTTTACGCTACGAACGTTGCAAAGCAAGATTCATTCATTAGCGATGCAGTTGACAAGGGCTATGATGTGATTGTATTGGATACTCCAATCGACAGCCACTTTATTAACCATATGGAAACCAAGTTGGAGAACACGCAAATCAAGCGTGTGGATGCCGACAACATCGATAAGCTAATTGACAAAGATGAGAAGCGTGAGTTGGTGATTAATGACGAGCAGAAAGAAGCCGTAAAAGGCATCTTCGATAAGGCGATCAACAACAAAGCTTATACCGTTGCTGTTGAGCCTTTGGCGCCATCAGATGCACCTGTTTCTGTGACTATGCCTGAGTTTATGCGAAGAATGAAAGACATGCAAGCAACAGGCGGAGGCGGTTTCAACATGTTTGGTTCCATGCCCGACAACTACAATGTAACCGTCAATGGTAACCACAAATTGGTAGATAAAATCATTGCGGCTTCAGCAGATGGCGACAAAGAAGGTTTGGCAAAACAAGCATTCGATTTGGCCCTACTTTCTCAAGGTTTGTTGGAAGGCAAAGCCCTTACCGATTTCATCAAAAGAAGTACAGCCATTTTAGGCGAGTAATTCTATAAATTACAAAAACAGAAGCCTCAATTCAGCAATGGATTGGGGCTTTTTGTATCTATAGATATGGCTAAAGACAAGCTCAACATGACTGCTAGAGTTGAACCTCAGCACTTTAATGAACTTCGAATATACCCCACTGCCGGGACAGGGGTGGATCTGCAATCTCACTTTCCTGTCTCAGGTTTTCCAAACCTGTCTATTAAAAGGGACGCTGTCCCAGTTAAAAAGAAATAACCCTGAAAAAACGATCAATTACTTTAGAGTTAAACGGACCCCATAGTGACGAGTTCGGAGAACCTCTGATTGTTCGTGATTATACATAGGTGAAACAACTCCTCACTAAACCATCTTTTTATTACAAAAAATATGATTTATATTAGACCAATATTGAAATAATTATCATGAGAGCACACCTAATATTCACTCTTCTCTTTGCTTCATCCGTTAGTCTTAACGCTCAAGATTCTTTAAGGCTAACATTCAAACTCGATGGTTTTAAGGACAAAGACCAAATAAGGATCGCCTTTAGCGAAGGCCAATTCAACTTACCTACTGACAAGTCGGAGATTGTCATCTCAAGAAAACTAAACTCCCCAGAGGTTATGTCAATTCTCTATAAAAACAAGTTCCAATCTATCTGGATCGACAATAACGACATTGAAGTTTATATACCTAAATCTGGCTTTGTAGGTGGTATTATTTCTAAAGGGTCACCTTCTCAAATGTTATGGAATAGCCTATTAGCTGCCAATAAGGAAGAGAAAGCTCAAATACTGGAGAAAAACATTGACCACAAAGTGGCGCATAATTTTTTAGCAACACAGAGTAATTCTCTACTTGTCAAAGATAGAGAAAGGCTTCTTACGATGGTGCCCGAAGAGATTAGCAACCAAGCCAAATATGGACTTACAAGTGTTTCGGCCATAATCGACAGGAAAACTAAGATTAAGGAAAATGATATAATATTTGACTTTGTTGCTAAAGATTCAAATGGGAATGAATTCTCCACTAAAGATTTCCGCGGAGAATATTTGCTGTTAGATTTTGCCGCTACTGGCTGCGGTCCGTGCTGGCAAGGCTATCCTGACATGATTGAAATAGTAAAAGAATACCCCAACCTAAAAGTGATGACTTATAACCAAGACTTCTCAATAAAAGCCTGGGGTAAACAAGCAGAAAGACTTAACATCAATATTGAATGGCCAGTATTATGGGAAAGTGAAAACAAAAAAGAAGTATTCTCAAAATATGGAGTAGACGGATGGCCTTACTTTTTCCTTATTTCACCAGAAGGCAAAGTTTTAGAAGCATGGTTCGGAAGCAGAAAAGGTCGGTTAATTTCTGCTTTGAAAAAACATATAGATTAATTGACTATTGTCTAAAGTGTATCGAACCTGTAGCAGTTGTACTACTTAGTATTGTGACCAAGGATACTAAGACATAGTCGAATTCAAACCTCAGCACTTTAATGAACCTCGAATATACCCCGCTGGCGGGGCAGGGGTGGATTAGGAAAAGTTCAATTGCTTTGGTGCTAAACGGACAGAGTCCTAAAATCCATAAAGCGTCACAGGTTTGGAAAACCTGCGACAGTTGCGGAGTCAGCTAATTGATGTCAGCTCCTTTCTTCAACACCCAAACACTTTAACACCTCAACACATCCTAACTTCAACACACCCCCACCGTCCGTCACCGCACACTACTGTTCTCTAGGGTACAAAATAAAAAGCTGGAAGTCTAAAAAATGTTCATTTAAGCCACTAAGTGGCTACTTTCTTTTGGCACTCGTTTTGGAAACAAGCCAACAGAAATACCTAAATTCATCCCCATGCTGAAGAATATGTTCAAGGTTGCCTGGCGCAACGCAATCGCAAACAAGCAATTCACCATTCTCAATATTCTTGGACTTTCCATTGGCATTACCGCCTGCCTACTAATTAGCCTTTATGTTCAAGAAGAACTGTCGTATGACAACTTCCACAAAGAAGCCGATCAAGTATATCGAATTAACCAACCCTTAATTTGGGGCGATTGGGATGCGGAGTTTGCCTCCACTGCCCCCGGAGTAGCGGTAGCGCTTCGGGAAGATATTCCGGAATTTACGGAAGTACTGCGCATTCATGATTCTGGTGAAAACTTAGTCACTTATGAGCCAAAAAATGGTGATCCTGTTTCGTTTAAAGAAGCTAGAGTTTATTCAGCCGAAGCCAACTTCTTCAAGCTTTTCTCTTTTCCTGTTTTAGAAGGAAACCCTGAAACAGCTTTAGTAGAACCCTTGTGCATTATCATTACCAAAAGCATGGCCACCAAGTATTTTGGGGAAGAAGAGGCCATGGGTAAAATTTTAGAAGTAACACAAGGCGAAAACGCTGGGTCGTTTAAAGTAACGGCTGTTTTAGAAGACATCCCATCTAACTCACATATCCAGTTCGACATGATGACTTCGATGAGCACCTACCGCCATATCGAGGCGCGTCAATGGACATGGGTGTGGACAACCTTTGTGACTTATGTGAAAGTCGCTCCAGAGGCCGATCTCACAAAAATCAATGAAAAACTACAGGCCATTCCGCCAAAGTGGGCGGCTCCAGCCGTAGAACGTGCCTTTGGCGAGTCTTACGCTGAATTCGTTCCTGATGGTAAAAAATGGACGCTCACAATGCAGCCCATTCGCGAAGCTTACTTGTATTCGCCAATTACAGGAAATAGAATAGGGCCTTCAGGCAATATCGCTTATGTTAAAATATTTGGTGCAGTGGGTATCCTTGTACTTATGCTTTCTTGTATCAATTTTATGAACCTTTCTACTGCCCGTTCAGCAGGAAGGGCCAAAGAAGTTGGCGTTAGAAAAGTGTTGGGCTCTGGACGAAAATCAATCGCCAACCAATTTATTTTCGAATCTGTAATTTTTGCTTTAGCAGCCACAACGATTGCGTTGATTCTATGTGAATTGTTTATCAATGGCTTCAATACCATTGCTAACAAAACCCTTTCACTTCAAACCGAACTATCTAACCCATTCTTTTTAGGGGGAATATTAGTGTTTATTTTGGGTTTGGGTCTTGTAGCGGGCAGTTATCCTGCCTTTTACCTTTCCTCTTTCAAACCTACTCAAGCCCTAAAAGGCAAAATAAGCAATGGCTTTAGGGGAAAAGGGATTCGGAACACCTTAGTCGTATTTCAGTTCACCATTTCCGTAGCCCTTATTATCACCACGTTTTTTGTTCAGAAGCAGCTAACCTACACCGCCAATTACAATGTTGGTTTCGAAAAAGAAAATATTCTTCAGGTACATAATTTGGAGTTATTAGATAATTCAAGCCTTGAGACCTTGCAAAGTACACTTCAACAAAACCCTGCATTTACCCAAGTAGGTTATTCTGATCTAGTGGCACCGAATATTTTTAATGAAGACAAATACAAAGCCGAAGGTCCCGAAAACAATCCTGTAACACTCAACCGAGTGCTTGTTGACGAAGATTACATCAAACTGTTAAGTCCGAAATTTATTGTAGGACGGAACTTTGACGATAACATAGCGAGCGACAAGTACGCTATTATTTTGAATGTTTCTGGTGCAAAAGCCTTAGGTTTTGGTGGCCCAGAAACCTATGACACCGACAGCCCACTGGGCAAACACGTTACATTCCCAGGTTCCGAGAGCCCAAAGTTTGAAGTGATTGGTGTGGTAGAAGACTTTAATTACAACAGCCTAAGAATGACGATTAGTCCACTAATGATTGCTCATAAAGACAATGGTGAACTCTACAATATTGGCACTTCCTACCTTTCTGCTAGAGTTGACCCAACTCAGGTAAATTCTGGAGAGAAAATGTCTAAGCTATTAGATGAAGTAAAAACCGAATTGGCCTCCATAAAACCTGGGCTTCCCTTTGAGTACAGTTTTATGGATCAGGATTTTGAAAATAGTTTCCGTACCGAACAACGCATGACATCAGTGCTCAATATCTTTACCGTAATGGCTTTATCAATTGCCTGTATTGGCTTATTCGGACTAGCAGCTTTTACTTCAGAGCAGCGCACAAAGGAATTAGGAGTTAGAAAAGTATTGGGTGCTAGCGTAAAAGACATTGTGCTTCTATTCAGTAGTGAATTCACCAAATTGGTAATCATTGCAATCCTAATTGCAACGCCTTTGGCCTATTTTGCAGTAAAAACATGGCTGGCAGATTTCGCTTACCAAACCCCAATAACCGCTTCAATATTTATTATCGCGGGTGGTTCCGCATTGCTAATTGCCTGGGGCACTATTAGTTTCCAGTCTTTAAAATCGGCTTATAGAAATCCAGTGGAAGCGTTGAGGGATGAATAGGGAATATACAACTCTCCAAAAGTTTTAAACTTTTGGAGAGTTGTAGCGACAACCCCACCTTTATCGATATTATTTATTGACCAGAAGTACCTCTTGTTCTTTCTTTTGATCATACTTCCAGCGCTTATGCGACCATAAATAGTCAGAAGGATTCTGGCGAATGGTTTCTTCAAGCAGTTCCGCAAATTTCTGAACAATTTCTTGCCCTCCTTTCTGGTATGGCGGGGTCATAACGGGAATAAATTCAACCTCATAATGCCCTTCTGATGTTCTTCTGGTAGCCGAATAGAAGACTGGGTAATTCACTATTTGCGCAATTTTTTGAGGACCAGTATAGAAAGCCGTAGACTGGTTTAGAAAATGAATCCAATATTTATCAGCTCCAATAGAAGGCAACTGATCGGCCAGTATACCTATAATTCTTGGTTCATTTTTACGCTTAATGATTTGCCTTAATGCAGAATCCTTAGGTAGCGCACGACCACCATGACGGGTTCTTAGATTGATCATCAGTTGATCAAATTTCGGGTTTTTCACGGGCTTATAGAGAAACTCCATTGGATAGCCAATTTGCTGACCTATTGAAAAAGCTGGCCATTCCCAATTGGCAGTATGGCCCGAAAGTAAAATAACAGGTTGGGCTTTATCTAAATATTCAAGCATCGCCTTAGCATTCACTAGCGGCACACGCTTTTCCCAATCCTCCTTTTTAAAACGATAAGCCTTAATCGACTCTATAAAAACCTGAGTGAACTGTATGTAAAATGCCTTTTCAACTTTGAAGCGTTCCCCATCCGATAAGCCCGGGAACGTTTTGCTTAAATTTTCACGAATTACAGACCTGCGATAGCCCACAGTATAGTAGAGCAAAAAAGAAATCACCTTTCCAAGTGCGTACAAAAACCAAAACGGAAGCAATGATATAAGCCTGATCAAAAACATCGCGCAAAGATAGAGAAATGAGAAATTGGAGGCTTCAAAAAAAGCTTATAAAAGCAATCACAACAACCTTTATAATTGATTTAAAGAAACTTAAAATTATTTTCCATTCTGCTAAATCCACTCGTAACCAATACACCGTAAGTTAAAGTGGTATATAACAAAGTGTTTTTTTAGTTGAAAAACCGAGCTATCAGAAGGATGGCTCGGTTTTCTTTTTGTCCATCACAGAAAGATGTTCTACCTTCATTCTAAGGACAAGAACAATGGAAAAAGATCAAATTAAAAATAGGCTTAGTGCTGCTTATTCAAACTTTATAAACAGCTGCAATTCACTCACTAAAGATGAGTTTGAATATGCCCCAGAAGGTAAGTGGTCGGCTGGGCAGCAAATGGAACATTTGATAAAAAGTACTTCTCCGTTAAATCAGGCCATGGGTTTACCTAAATTTCTGATCAAGTTTAAGTTTGGCAAAGCCAATCGCCCTTCAAAAACCTTTGACCAATTGGTAGAGCGATATAAAGAAAAGCTGAGTTTGGGTGGAGTAGCAAGTGCAGCTTTTACGCCTCAAAAAGTCGATTTTAATCAGAAGGAGAAGCTCGTCCAACAGCTTCAAAGCAACATTGAGACTATAAACCAAAAACTCGATAAATGGACTGAAGCTCAATTAGATGAGTTCATACTACCTCATCCGTTATTAGGTAAAATCACTGTTCGGGAAATGATGTATTTCACAATTCATCATGCGGACCATCACCGTAACCTTATTAAAATTTACTTAAAAGGAGTTTGATAATAATCATTAAACTCAGCCATTAGAGTTTTTTTAACACTTGTAAAAGGTCTGTTAAATGATCTTGGGTGAAATCATAATGCGTTACAAAGCGAATAAGCTGAGGGCCAAAACCAAAAGCCAAAACTCCATGATCTTTCAGTTTAGCTAAAAACGATTCGTTTGTATAACGGTCACTTATTCTGAAAATCAGAATGTTCGTTTCGCAAGGATAAATCTCTTCTACATAATCTAAGCCTTGCAAAGTATCAGCAATGATTTGAACATTTTTATGGTCTTCTGACAAGCGCTCAATATGGTTTTCTAAAGCATACAAACCAGCCGCGGCAATGTATCCTGCTTGCCTCCAAGCCCCACCCATTACTTTACGTACACGTTTGGCTCGCTTAATTTTATCAGCAGTGCCCAGCAATAGAGAACCTACCGGAGCGCCCAAACCTTTAGAAAGACAAATTGAAATCGTATCGAAAGCTTTGCCATAATCTTCTGCCTTCTGGTTTTTAGCTACCAAGGCATTGAACAGTCTGGCGCCATCCAAATGAAAAGCCAGTCCGTTATCGGTACAGACTTTTTTAATGGCCAGAATTTCATCGAAATCATAACAACTTCCCCCGCCCTTATTCATGGTATTCTCTAGCGAAACCATTCGTGAAACAGGTGAGTGAATATCATCTGGTTGAATGGCAGCCTTCACATCTTTGGCCGTAATTCTACCTTGATCACCTTCTAAAAGGCGAACAGAAACCCCAGAGTTCGACATAATTCCTCCACTTTCATAAAGATAGATATGTGAATATTTATGGCAGATTACCTCGTCTTGTAAGGTGGTATGCAAACGGATTCCAATTTGGTTGGTCATGGTGCCAGAAGCACAATAGAGTGCAGCTTCCATCCCAAACATATTGGCAGCCTTTTTTTCTAAAGCAGCTACGGTTGGGTCTTCGCCAAACATATCATCGCCTACTTCTGCGGCCATCATTGCAGCATGCATTTCAGGTGTAGGCTTTGTCAGGGTATCGCTTCTTAAATCTATCAAGGGAGTAATTTTTAGGATCGGAATCTAGGAGGAAAAGGGAGGAAGTGCAAATGTTTTTATTCGAGTCATTTCCCGGTCAGGAACCTTATGTTCCTAACCGGATTATCTCCGTTTCAACCTAAACATTAGAGACTTGAAGCTGAACCAGCTCCAAAATGACCTGACCGTCTGTCATTATTTGGGTGTGTAATCTCCTAACATTGTGCGCAGCTTTACTAGCTCTTGCTTAATGCTGTAATTCGTTTGTGCGGGCACACTCTTTAGAAAATTCGCAAAGTGCACCTCCATAGACTTCATCATTTCTGCCTTACTCTCCACACCACGCTGAGTAAGTTTTACCCGAAAAGACCTTCCGTCTGCTTCATTCCCTTCTTTTACAATCCAGCCATTACGCTCCATACGCACTAGCATGCGTGAAATTGAGGGTAAATCCTGAAGTGTAACCCGACTGATTTCAGTTGGAGTTACACTTCCGTGATTCCAAAGCATAATCAATACCTGCCATTGCTCAGGAGTGACAGAATATCCCTTTAGAGCTCTTATCAACTCTCTATGAAAGAGTAGGTAAGTGCGATAAAGATTATAGCCAAGATTGCTATTCAGGTGAAAGAGAGTCTTACCGAAATCCATAAGTAGATGGTAAATCTAATTCAATATACTTAGAAAAGTTGTTTAGACAAGTATTTTAATCAAAAAAATGAGCACAAATTTTCAATCATGCAAAAACATGGAGTCAAGCCCTGATTAAGCAAGTATTGAGAATAGCTAATACGCTTCTGCCCTTACTGGTTTAGAAAACACAAGAAATGAGAATTTAATACGATTTTCAGGAATTTAACTAGGCTAAAAAGGCATTCTACACCTTCTTGATAGACTTTTTCTCTAAATCGCTAAGCTCTAAATTTAGGGCTTTGGTAGAAATCTGGGTTTCAATAAAGGAAAGTGTTAGTGAAGCAAGTAGAAGAAAAAGGCTGGCTCCAAACACAAGGTCGGCAGTTTGTTGTTCGCGCAAGTACATAAGCACCATACTTAACACACAGCAGAAAAAACTAGCGATTCCGAGCGCTTGCATGTTGCGAATTAGCAAAAGACGCACTTTCAAATTTTTGATTTGACCAAGTATTGTAGCAGGCGGATCATTATGGTCTAAATACCTTTGCCGTAAACCACGCGCAAGGGTGGCCAACGCCACGAAGCGGTTGGTAAATGCCAAAAGCAAAAGCGTAATGGCAGGGAACAATAGTGCAGGGGTTGAGATGTCGATATTCAATGTTCTCGTTTTAAGTCTTCATGTCTCTTTTTACGCTGCTCTTTCCCTTCTATTTTTTTATCTAAAGTCTGACGCCAAACAAGTATCAATACTGCCAATACTGAAGGGTAAAGAACAATTTCTATCCAGTATTTGGCCATCACGGGATCAGAGAAGCTATCTACCCCTACTACATATTGTAGCACCAAGCAAATACTAGTGACGATCACTAGGACTACCATTATTCGCTTCTCTACCTTCGGTTTCATGCCACAAAGTTAATGAAGAATGTAACGACATACACATAAAAAAAGGAGTCTCGATGAGACTCCTTTAAGTTCTATGTATTCGGACTATAATCTACTGATTCGCAGTGGCCGAAGCTTTGGCACTTGCCTTTGCTCTAGCATATTCCTGCTCCTTATCTGCTGCTTTACCCAAAGTCTTTTTAGACAAATCAACCACAATTGGTGATGCGATAAAGATTGAAGAATAAGTACCCACAATAATACCGATCATGAAAGCGAAAGAGAAGCCTCTTAGTACCTCTCCACCAAAGATGAATAGGACAACTACCACAATCAAAGTAGTCATTGAAGTAATCAATGTACGGCTAATGGTACTGTTGATAGACTCGTTAAAAGTACCTACAAGATCTTTAGATCCTTTAAGCTGTAAGTTTTCACGAATTCTATCGAACACAACCACGGTATCGTTTATTGAATAACCCATAATGGTAAGCAAGGCGCCAATAAATACCTGATCTACCTCGAAATTGATTCCGAACAAGCCCGCAATCGCAAAGGCAGATAATACGATTAATGAATCGTGGATCAAGGCAATAATTGCACCTAGCGAGAATTGCCATCTTCGGAACCTAATAAGGATATAGAAGAAGATGGCCAAAATAGCCAAACCGAATGATTCAAGAGATGAATTCTTGATATCATCTGCAATGGTTGGAGATACTTTAGATGAACCGCCAATGATAAACTGGCCAGCTTCAACATTATCAACTGTTCCATCCACAAATGTCTTATTCGTAATTTGACTCAAGGCATCTGTCAACGCGCTTTTAACAGCAGCATCAGCTTCTACCGACTCATCTTCGATCATATATGAGGTAGTGATCTTAAGCATATTCGGAGTATTGTAAGTTTTTACTTCAATACCTGAGTTAGCAAAAGTCTCAATTCCAGAAAGAGATGTTTTAATGTCAGAAGCAGTCATAGCCTCATCAAAGTTCACTACATAAGAACGACCTCCTTGAAAGTCTACACCAAGTCTCAATCCATTGGTGGCCATCAATACAATACCGATTGCAATTACAATGCTCGACATTACATATGCCAATCTTCTTTTACCTAAGAAATCGAAGTGAACATTGTTTAACCAACCTTTTGACAACGGAGTATCAAAGCTAAGTTTACTATCATTTCCCTTTTTAGTCATGTAGGTAATGATAACTCTAGTAATAAATACCGCTGAGAAGAATGAACAGATAATACCAATCATTAAGGTTACGGCAAATCCTTTCAATGGCCCTTGACCTAGAACGTAAAGAATAACACCTGTTAGGAATGTAGTTACGTTGGCATCAATAATAGAGCTGTAAGCTTTTTGGTAACCTGAAGATATGGCTTGCAAAACAGGAATACCGTTTCGCATTTCTTCCCTAATTCTTTCGAAAATAAGTACGTTGGCATCAATCGACATACCAATCGTTAGTACAATACCTGCAATACCAGGTAAGGTTAGTGCTGCACCTAGGTTGGCTAAAATTCCAAGAATAAAGAAGATGTTGAAAAGCAAAGCTACGTTCGCTACGATTCCTCCTTTAGCATAATAGAATATCATGAAAATAACCACAATGGCCAAACCAGCTAAAATTGAAGTTACTCCTTGCTTTTGAGCTTCTTTACCCAAAGTTGGGCCAATCACAGCTTCTTCTACAATTTTTGTTGGTGCTGGAAGTGAACCTGCTTTTAGAATGTTTGCAAGATCTTCTGCTTCTTCGATAGTGAAGTTTCCACTGATTTGTGAGTTACCTGCTGCAATCTCTTGATTAACATTCGGTGCAGTATAAACATAGTTATCAAGGGCAATTGCTATTCTTCTTTGAATGTTTGCACCAGTAATATTTCTCCATTTCTTCGCCCCTAAAGCGTTCATTTGCATACTTACCGCTGGTCTAGAAAATTCATCTAGCGACTGACGAGCATCTGTAATTACTTCACCTGTTAAAGGAGACTCTCCTCCTCTGCCCATTTTAATGGCATAAAGCTCTAGCAATTCAGTTCCTTCAGCTGGTTTTACATCCCATAAGAATTTTAAAGTACTTGGGAATAACCTTGTAATACTTGGGTTCTTAAGCACCCTATTAATTTGGGCAGTATCTTCTAAAGCGTAGAAAAAGCCATTAGATGGACCTTGCTTCATTAGAGCAAAGAATTTTGACTGACCTGGAGTAGCCAATTCTTCTTCAGCAGTATTGGTAGTGTCGCCCGACAATTCATTTTCAAGAGAGTTTTCTTGTCCTTCAGCACTTTCAGCTTTCAATTCAGAAGCCAAATCAGTTGTAGGCTTGGTTGTCTTATCTGCAGCCTCAATTTTTAAAAGCGCATCGTTAATCGCTGAAAGTGTAGGAGCAACTTCACTTGGATCGTATACTTCCCAGAATTCCAATTTCGCTACACCTTGTAATAGTTTTCTTACCCTTTGTGGGTTGTCTACACCTGGCAATTCAATTTGAATTCTACCTGTTCCTTGAAGTCTTTGAATGTTTGGTTGTGATGTACCAAATCTATCAATTCTAGTTCTAAGAATTTGGAAGGCACGATCGATAGCGTTATCGATCTCCTCGTTAACTACCTTCATTACCTCTGCATTGGTTGACCCAAATTCAATTCTACCTTTATTAGCAGCGTTAGCAAATACTTTACTTAACTGACCTCCTGAGGTAACTTCTGAATAAGCTGTTTCAAACAAACTAGCGTATGGCGCTTGAGTGTTAGTTTTATGCGCTTCATCAGCCCTAGCCAATGCTTCTCTAAACTGTGGGTCTTTGCTGTTTCCTGCAAGTCCTTCAATAATCGCTATTGGAGAAACTTCTAAAGTAACATGCATTCCACCTTGTAAATCGAGACCTAAGTTCAACTCGTATTCTTTGATTTCTTGGTAGGTAAATTCTGCACCTAGGATATTAAGTACAGGCTCTCTCCAAATAGAGTCAAGGTATGATTGCTTCTTTTGTTGGTCTATTACACCTGCTTCATTTTTAGCATAATTAACTGCGTCTTGTTGGATTCCTCTTGAAAAGAAGGTGATTCCTAAATAGTAAAGACACAGAGCCGTAATGATCACTGTCAAAAAGACTATGGTATTCTTATTTTTCATTTTGGTTTATGTTAGTTAATCGTTTGGAGGTTTTCTGAATTTGTTATCAAATGAATGACTTCCAGTTTCAGGTACTCCTGATATAATAAAGTTTATTTTATTCGCGAGGGGTTATCGCACCATATTGATGCAATAAAATAAAGCCTATGGGGCGTTCGGGGAAATTTTCTTTCGGAAAAGAGTCTTGTAATGAGGCGAATCGTACAAAGGAACGCTCGGATATTGAATTTCCTTGTCTTCTGATTCTCTTATTACTGTTCCTATAAAAACAGGAATAAAGGCTTGAAGCTGCACTACCGTAGAAGGCAATGCCAGTTCGCAAGTGTATTCATACACTGTTTCGTTTTCATCGCCTTGATCATCGTTTTGTTGCTGATCTGTGGCTTCTGAGGCTAATTCAATCCTTAAACTTTGGTAGTCTATAAGTTCTTGTGCCACTACAAATACAGCCACTAGCACTCCTAATACATAGAAGAGGGTACTTTTGATGCCTGATATTTTTGGTGACATTTTCATTTAGCGTGTCAAATTTATAGAATAGACTTTAGAATCATACAGTATGCTCATTTATTTTCGATTGAATAAATGCCTTAAGTACATCTAATGCTACCCCAAAGTCAGTATTATTAGGCACTACAATGTCTGCATGTTCTTTATGCGGTTCGATATATTTCTGATACGATGGCATAATATGGTTCTCATATTTATAGAGCACATCATCAGCATCGTATCCTCTTTCTACTCTGTCGCGTGTAAGCCTTCTCTGAAGTTTGATATAATCTTTCGCGTCTACAAAAACCTTTAGGTCTATCAATTCAGAAATTTTTTGGTAATGGAAGATGAAAATCCCCTCCACTAAAATTACTGGTGCGGCCTTTACTACAATATTCTTAGGCTTAACGTTTGGGTTATTGAAGGTGTATTCCTGTTTTTCAACATCATTGCCTTTACTTAGAGCCAAAAGGTCACTTGCAAAATGCTCGTAATCAATAGACTCGGGTCTGTCAAAATTAAACTCCCCATTCTTATCAACCAATTGATGTTCTCTAGGCCTGTAATAGTCATCTTGAGAAATACTGGCTACTCCTGAATCAAAGCTTTCAATTAGCGAACGAAGAAAACGTGTTTTCCCCGATCCACTCCCTCCTGTGATTCCAATGATATACGGCTTATTTTCAGACATTTTGCAAAAATAGTAACCTAAACTGATTTACCTTCTTTGCCTTTTAAAAAAATAATAAGTTTATCGAAGGCTCTTTTTCTGTGACTGATTGTGTTTTTTGTTTCTGACGATAATTCACCAAAGGTTTTATCATAGCCTTTTGGTTGAAAAATAGGGTCGTAGCCAAAACCACCTTCACCACTAACCTCTTTGGTAATATCCCCTTCAACAATTCCTTCAAACTGAATAGGCTCACCATTTTCTATATAAGTAATTACTGTTCTGAATTTTGCCGAACGATCATTAACCGTTTTCAGTCCTTCCAGCACTTTGGCCATGTTCATACTTGAATCCCTTTCAGGCCCAGCATACATAGCAGAATAAACGCCTGGTTCACCATTTAAGGCATTTATCTCTAACCCTGTATCGTCAGCAAAAACAGGGATTCCATAGTGTTCAAAAACATAGGCAGCCTTCTGCAAAGAATTTCCTTCAAGTGTTACTTGGGTTTCTTCCAACTCTTCGGTACAGCCAATTTGGCCTAAAGAGACCAGTTCAAATTGGTCTCCTAAAATCTGAGAGATTTCCTTAAGCTTATTTTTATTATTTGTGGCAAAGCAAATTTTCATGTCGCAATTTAATGGAATGAAACAAAAAGAGCCGTCTCAAATTAAATTAAGACGGCTCCTATAATTTTTTAAATTAGATAACTATTCAGGGGTTTTCTCATCCGGGAATTCTTCTTTCATTCCTTTCCAGTAATCCGCAATGGTGTTCTTCATATCCTTTCTCAGTAAGAAAATACCCAATAAGTTAGGCAAGGTCATTACGGCAATGGCAATAGCGGCCACTGTCCATATAATAGTAGTATCTGCAATAGCAGCGATGAAGAAGCCTGCCACATACACAATTCTATAATATTTAACTGAACCAGAACCCCATAAGAATGTCATGGCTCTATCTCCATAGTAAGACCATGAAATGGCTGTACTGAAAGCAAACAATAGAATACCAATAGAAACAATGTACTGTCCATATTCACCAAACCAACCTTTGGTAAAGGCTATGGCCGTAAGCGGAACACTATGAATTAGTGATTTACCGTAGAAAGAAATACTTCCGTCTACCGGTTTTCCATTAGATATTTCCACTTCACCTGTGAGCGGTGCACCTCCAAAAGATTCATTTACAACGATATCTTCAGCTAAAGACCTAGCGTGAATTACCGTAACATTGCTGGTTATTTTTCCATTTTCTACCTGAAGCATACCATCAAATACAGGTAATGGGTTTTCACCAGACAAGTGCTCTTTCAAAGCTACTCGTCCTGCTTTATTATCATCAGTATAATCATGCCCAGCAAGAATCGACATATCGGTTACTGCGAAATCATTTAGATGTTTTTCCTGCCACACACCCGAAGAAAGTAGCGTAAGACCAGTGATAGAGCAAATAACAATGGTATCGATAAACGGCTCCAAAATAGCAACCATTCCCTCCGATACAGGCTCGTGTCCTTTGGCCGATGCGTGCGCAATTGGCGCAGAACCTTGACCTGCCTCATTTGAGAAAAGACCTCTACCCACCCCTACATTAAACGCATACATTATCGTGGCTCCTAAGAAACCACCAGTAGCTGCTGTAGTTGTAAACAAGCTTGAAAAGATTGAAGTGATAGACGGTATTAGGTTTCCGAGATTAGCAAAAATTACGGAAAAACAACCCAAGAAGTACACAATGGCCATGGCTGGCACTAACTTTTCAGTAACTGAGGCAATTCTTTTAATTCCTCCAATAATTACAAATGCCAAAATAACTGATAAAACAGCTCCTGTCATCCAAGGCTCAATCGAGAAAGTAGATTTTAAGGCAGAGGAAATACTATTGATTTGGGGCATATTACCTGTACCGAAAGAAGAGAGAACAGTAGCAATAGCAAATACAACTGCTAACCACTTCATATTCAACTTATTTTTCATGTAATACATAGGGCCACCAGCCATGGTACCATCTTCTGCTACCTCACGGTATTTATGAGAAAGTGTAACCTCCACAAATTTGGTACACATACCAATGGCGGCAGTAACTACCATCCAAAACAATGCTGCTGGCCCACCCAAATGCACGGCAAGCGCAACACCCGCAATGTTACCCGTACCTACTGTACCAGAAAGTGCTGTAGTTAAAGCTTGGAAATGTGAAGTATCTCCTTGATCTCCTGCACGGTCAAACTTCCCACGTACTACCTTAAAAGCAAATCTGAAATATCTTATTTGAGGGAATTTTAGATAAATAGTGAAAAATAGACCCACGCCCAATAAAGCGAAAGGGAACCATCCTGCACTACCAATGTAGCTATCTATTGTAGAAAGAAAATTGTTGAGTTGCTGCATAATCCAGTTTTATGGTTTTTAAGGAATCCACAAAAATAGGGATTAATGCTTCTGAACAAAGCTTGTAATTATATTAGTGATAATCCGTGGTTCGAACGGGGTGAGCATTTAGTTAGTAATAGTATGCCTCCTGCTACCAAACCAGCACCGAAGGTCAGACCTGATATGATAATACTAAAAGCCTCAAATTTTTCGCAGAAGTATTCGTAGTTCATTACCTAGTACCCAAGTCTGACGTGCCGTCCGACTTTGAGCATGGGATTACTTCTTGCTTGGAAATCGCATTCGGTAATCTGTTTTTACCGAGCCTTTTGAGATATTAAGCAACTTTGCGCGAAGCATCTGCTTTTTTAATCCTTTGATATAGTCCGTAAAAAGAACGCCATTGAGGTGGTCGTATTCATGTTGAATTACTCGGGCGGTCATAGAGTCAAACTCCTCTTCGTGCTCGTTCCATAACTCATCGAAATAACGAATAGTAAGTTTTTCAGGACGAAGGATATCGCCATGCACATCTGGAATACTTAAACAACCTTCTTCAAAACTCCATTCTTCACCGTATTCATCTAAAATCTCAGGATTAATGAAAACGCGCTTAATGCCTTTTCCTTCTTCCTCTTCCATTTTGGTAGAATCAATTATAAATAGCCTCTTGGACATTCCTATTTGTGGAGCTGCCAAACCCACACCATTCGCATGGTTCATGGTGTCGTACATTGCTTCAACCAGCGTGGTTAGGTCTTCAGAATCTCGATGAAACTCTTCAGCCTCTTTTCTTAAAATATTGTCTCCGTAAGCTACTATTGGGTAAATCATGCTATCTGCTTTCCAAAAAGGACTGTAAAATAATTGTTGCGCTAATTTTATCTACATTCCCCTTTTCTCTTCTATCCTTTTTTTTCATCCCTCCGGCTATCATCGCATCCATGGCCATTTTGGAGGTAAATCTTTCGTCCTGCAAATAAACGGGTTTTTCTGGAAAATGCTTTTTAAGTAGGTTCTCAAATTGTTGGACACCTAGTGTAGCATCTGTAGGTTGGTTATTCAAGTTCATGGGCATTCCCAACACAATGGCTTCGAGATTTTCGGCCTTGTCGTAATCCTTTAAGTACTGAATCACATCTTTACTATGAACGGTTTCTAAAGGAGAAGCGATAATTTGAAGTGGATCGGTAACGGCCAAACCAACGCGTTTTCTGCCATAATCTATGGCGAGGATTCTACCCATTAATTCTGCTTAATAATATCGTAAAAACGAAGTTTAACCAGTTTTTCTAACTGAAGCGCCTTTGGTAAAAGAATGTCATCTTCAATTTTAGCATGTAGAAGCAAATCCTCTTCAAAGGATTTCAGTTCTTCATAAAGCACCTTAATGTGCAAATCGGCTTCTTCGCAATAGGTGTAATTATTGGTGATTTTGCGAATCCCATCCATTTCGTGTTCATGCTCTTCATGATCTACTGCAAATTCATGAATGGATAGCTTCTCCATGGTATAAAAAAGCTTTGTACCATGGTTTTCTCCTGAAAGAAAATCTCTGAGCTGCTGAATATAGACAAAGAGTGAATCTTCTTCTTCGTGAATATGGTGAATAAAATCTTCTACAAATAACGGGAATACAGTTTTTAAATCGTGTGCCAGACTCTGATAGCGGTAATTTACTACGCCCAAACTGTCAATTAACTGGGCAATGTAAGCTAGGCGCTTTTTTACAAATACAGAATGAGAATGCTTTAAATATTCTACAACAAGGTCGATTGGATAGGCCATTAGCCTGAGCTCATTTACATCGGTTTTCTTTGGCTCAGCTTCTAAACTTTTGATTACCGTTTTAATATTTAAGCCGCAAGAAGTGCATACTTCTTTCAAAGTGCGCTCCTCGTTATCATAAAAATTTACCCCGAAGTAGTACAGTACCGAAGCCCTAACATGGTTTTCGGCCACTAAATCATTAATCGTTCGTTCTTGTATACCCTGCATTGAAATTGACTATTCAGCTAAAATAATAAATTTTGAGCGATCTATATCTCCATAAACACGCTTAAATTTTATTTAAACACAAACCAACACATTTCGTTTCTATGTTACTATGCTCAAACGGAATATTTTGTTTGACTGAAATAGTTAATTTTACCGAATTCAAAATTTTGCAACACCGTGAGTGATACCCATAATTCTAAAAGTCAAATACGCTTACCCCTTTTACTTGCTGCTGCCGTTGTTCTAGGCATCTGGATTGGCTCGAGCTTTTCTTTTCCCGGAGCAAACAGCAAATACAGCGCTTCTATTCAGAAATTTACGCAACTGATGGACTACATAGAGCATGACTATGTGGATTCGGTAGATACAGAAGAATTGCTCGAAGAATCTATCAGCCAAATGCTAGATAAATTAGATCCGCATACGGTTTACATTCCTCCACAAGACAGGGAACTTGCCGAAAGCCAATTGCGCGCAAGCTTCGATGGTATTGGAGTTGAGTTCAATTTACTTAGAGATACTCTATATGTTGTGACTCCCTTGGCCGGTGGGCCTTCAGAAAAAGCTGGGATTTTGGCTGGAGATAAAATTATAAAAGTAGATGGTGAAAACATTGCCGGAATCGGGATGGATAACAACCAAGTTTTTAACTTACTCAGAGGCCCAAGAGGCACCGAGGTAGCCATTACTGTTTTAAGAAAAGGAGAAGATGAGCTACTCGATTTTAATCTTATCAGAAATGCCATTCCCCAATATTCTGTAGATGCGGGTTATATGATTGATGATGAAGTTGGGTACATTAAAGTGAATAAGTTTGCTGAAAACACTTATGCTGAATTTAAATCGGCACTAGAAAACCTGAAGGAACAAGGCATGCAAAAGCTGATCTTGGACTTACAGAACAATGGTGGTGGTTATATGAGTGCTGCCATTGGCATTTCTGACGAACTACTTTCAGACGGCAAGTTAATTGTAAGTCAGAAAGGTCAAGGGTCGAAATATGATTCTGAAGCAAGAGCTACCAAAAGAGGCATTTTTGAAGAAGGACCAGTTACTGTACTCATGAACGAAGGAAGTGCTTCTGCTTCGGAAATTGTGGCTGGCGCTTTACAAGACAACGACAGAGCTTTGATTATCGGAAGAAGATCCTTCGGCAAAGGTTTGGTACAATTGCCTTTCGACCTCAAAGATGGTTCAGAATTACGAATGACCATTGCCCGATATTATACTCCAAGTGGTCGTTCTATTCAAAAACCTTATAGTGAAGGCGAAGAAGCTTATGCGTCTGATTATTATCAACGCTTTGTTTCTGGTGAACTTTTCAGTCAAGACAGCGTGCATTTTAATGAAGACTTGGCCTACGAAACCACTTCAGGAAGAACTGTTTATGGCGGTGGCGGAATTATGCCCGACTACTTTGTTCCATTAGATACGACTTACGCTACGGCTTACGTAAACCGATTATTCTCAAGTAATTCTGTAAAAGAATTTACGCTAGACTACAGAGACAACCACAAGTATTTAAACGATTGGGATTTTGAAAAATTCAATAAAGAATTTGAAGTTACCGAAGCCATGCTGAACCAAGTAATTGAAATCGGAAAAACCAACGGGGTTAGGTTCAGAGAAAGAGAATACATTAAATCGAAAGCGTTTTTAGTCTTCTTAATTAAAGCACAATTGGCCCGCGATATTTATGACGATAACGCCTTTTACAAAATTTACAATCAGACTAACGAGGTATATAACCAAGCCGTATTGCTCTTTCAAAACCCAAGTTTATTGAAAGATAAATCAAACAGTTTATTGCTACAAAAGCGCTAGGTATTTACTAAAACCGACTTTCAAGCCAGAGTTATTTAAGTGACTCTGGCTTTTTATTTCCTAAAAGCCAACAATCAAAGCAAGATTCCGAATTCCTCTCCGTTGCATTTGTAAGGTCATTAAATTATGAAGAAGATATTACTCGGAGCCATGCTTGTTATGTGCTGCTCCAATACATTTGCACAATCGGAACAAGACAAAATCAACAAAGACGTTTGGTACAACTTTATGCAGGCATATCAGGATTTGAATGCCAGCCTTTTCAATTACATCCATACAGACGATGTACTCCGAATACCCATTGATCAAAATCAAATACTAGTAGGCAGGGTGTACAAAGATTCTAATCTCAATATGTTCAACTTATGGAATGAGCGCAAAATCAAACAGCGGATTCAGTTCGGTTTTACTAATCGAATACAAAAGGGAGATTGGGCTTACGAAACAGGCATCTATAGGCTTACACGTTATAATGGCTATACCCCAGAACACCACTATGGCAAGTTCAACGTCACCTTAAAAAAAGTGAATGGCACTTGGAAAATCTACATGGATGCCGATACCAGCGAAAAAGCTACGGTTAGTGAAAGTGATTTTCTTAAGGCAAAAGCACTCCAATAACTAAAATTACAGGTTTTTAAATCAAGTAAAATTCAAATCACTAATTGATCTACTTTTAGTTTATATACTTGTTAATAGACAATTACTTCCGCTAAAATAATTATTTACCCAGTAGCATTAAAAGGAAGATTCTCAATGCTTACAAATTGTCTAAAGGTTAAATCATTTTTAAAACTCAAAAACAAAATCATGAAAAAGTTAATTTTTACAATGGCAATTCTATTGGTGAGTACCATGGCTTTTGCCCAAATTCAAAAAGGAGATATACAGATTACTGGAAATATTGGATACAATAAGACAAGACCATATATAACACAAAATATTCCTTATGAAACTTCAAGAGTAACGATTTCATCAAAAGCAGGAATGTTCCTTTCAGAAACAATAAGTTTGGGGGGTATTTTAGGTTACACAGGTGCTAAGTCTCAAGATTTAAATATATTCAATGTTGGCGCCTATGCTCGCTTCCATAAATCAATAGCAGAAAATTTTTATCTCTATCTCGAACCTTCTTTCTCTTATGGGTTTTCAAGCCGAATTTACGATACAATTGACGCTAAGCTATCTCCAGGAATGACCTACTTTATGTCTCCTAAATTTGCCCTTGACCTGAATTCTGGAATGATAGGTTACTCTAAAAATGTTAGTGGCATAGAAAGCTACAGTTTCAACTTAAACCTATCGAATATCACCTTGGGAGCAAGTTTCTACATTAGATAGTGATTCAAAAATCTCAAACAAAAAGGCCAGACTATCGAGAAATTCTGGCCTTTTTGTGTTTTCTGTAGCGTTATAAAACTACTTATCTGAAATCAGTTTTAAACCCAAACCATTAATATAGTTTTTGTATGCTGCAAAATCATTGCCTAAAAGCGCTTTTACCTTGGCTTCCATTGGAGGAATAGCAGCTTCGATAAGCTTCATTGCCGTTTCATCGTTTTTGGTGATTGGTAGTTGAACTGATTGCATGGCTCCTCTTACCAAGCCTAATTTAGCAGACAGTACCGTTCCGTCACTGTAACTCCCTTGAGGGGCAGGTTTGCTATTGATTTGGTAATATAATTCGTCAATGGCTTTGATCATTTCTTGTCCACGTTTGATTACTGGGTCTGCCACCGATTTTTCTTCTTCTCTCACCCTTGCATTCACTTTTTCAATAGCAGCTTTTGCATTTCGCAAATCGATTGTCATGGAACTCACTTGACTTTGCAACTGATTGTATTTCTCCATAAACGCTCTTTTGGCAATCATATCTTGCATGTTCACTTCCATTCTAGGGTCTGCAAAAACATTCACTTTGGCTTCGCTTTGTTCGTTCTTATAGCTTACGCGAATGGTGTAAGTACCTGGAAAAACATCTGGGCCACGAGAAAAACGGCCAGCCGATGGGTTCGCTCCATCAGAATCTAGCCTCCACTCAAAACGGTTCAAACCATTCTTTGCGTTCTGATTTATAGTTTTTACAACTATCCCTTTGTCATCAAGAATTTCAACCTTAACACGTTCTGTTTTGTCATCTTTCCCTTTAAAGTAGAAAGAGATCATGGCGTTAGGAGAGCGATTGTCGCCTTCAAAAATGGCATCACCAACTAGGTTGGCGCGGTAGCCAAAAGATTCACCGATAAAGGCTTTGTATGCATCTGGCGCATCGAAAGCCTGTACCTGCTTATCAAGCAAATTCTTCATTCCCATGGCCGCCATTGCCCGTAGCGGACGAATATCGTCCAATACCCAGAAAGACCTACCGAAAGTAGCAATCACCAAATCGTGTTCTCTAGGGTGAATCACCATGTCTTGAGTCGGGAGTGTGCCGTAGCCATTGGTCCATTGCGACCAAGTGGTACCTGCATCTACACTTACCCAAAGGCCAAACTCAGTGCCTGTAAACATCAATTTTGGTTCAATCGGGTCTTGTACGAAACTCAAGGTTGCACCTCTCATATCTGTGTCATCAACTAACCTCGTCCATGTACGACCAAAGTTCTTGGTGTGATAAACATAAGGCGTCCAATCATGCATTCTGTGGTTATCTATGACCACAAAAGCCTCTGCGGCATCGTATTCAGAAGGTTGAACTTGCGTAATCCAAGCATTGGCAGGAAGTCCTTTCATGTTGCTCACAACATTGTTCCAGGTTTTACCTCCATCTTGGGTCACTTGAACATTGCCATCATCTGTACCTACCCAAATCACACCTGCTTTCTTCGGGCTTGGCCCAATAGCCGTAATAGTTGTGTGGTTTTCGGCATCTGTATTATCGTAAGTAAGTCCTCCTGATTTGTAGTCTTGTTTAGCGGGGTCATTGGTGGTCAAATCAGGAGAAATGATTTCCCATGAAGCTCCACGGTCGTTGGTTTTATGTAAGAACTGACTGCCGTAATAGGCCACAGATTTATCAATCTTGTCTACTTCTAAAGCCGCATTCCAATTAAAGCGTAAAGCAACTCCTTCTGGGTGAACCGGACGAACTTTATTCATTAAGCCCGTTACTCGATCATAATAATTCAAGTTTCCGCCCTGCCCCATTGACCAGCCATAGCGGTTATCTCTTGGATCGGGTGCCATGTCAAAGCCATCGCCAGTACTCAGTCGTTGCCAGTAAAAATTACGGATTCCGCCCCTGAACCAAGATTGACTTGGGCCTCTCCAAGAACCATTATCTTGCGCTCCGCCATAAATATTATAAGGAATATCATTGTCTACTCTTACATGATAAAATTGTGTTAGTGGAAGGCTTGTCACAAAATGCCAGTTCTTACCACGATCCCTGGTATAAGTAAGCCCACCATCATGGCCATCTAAAATGAAAGTAGGATCTTCTGGGTGAATCCACCAAGCGTGGTGATCGGTATGTACTCTTCCTCCAGAAACAAAACTGCCCCAAGTTTTTCCTCCGTCTTCAGAAACCGTAACGGTAGAATGGATACTGTAAATTCGATTTTCATTGATAGGGTCAACATAGATATCGGCATAGTAAAAAGGTCTTCCACCTATATTTCTATCTCCATCTTTTGAAACTTGCCTCCAATTAAAACCGCCATCATCTGAGCGGAAAATAGCATTCGATTTTGACTCTACATAAGCGTAAACCCTGTTGGGATCAGAAGGGGCAAAAGCCAAACCAATTCGGCCTAAATCACCTTTTGGCAAACCATTTTCAGATGTTCTTCTATTCCAAGTGTCTCCGCCATCTAAACTCACAAATATGCCAGAACCAGCTCCGCCTGAATTAAAAAACCAAGGCCACCTTCTGTGTTCCCACATGGCTGCGATAAGTTTATTTGGATTAGACGGATCAACCACCAAATCAGCAGCTCCCGTTTTCATATCTATGTATAAAGTCTTAGTCCAGGTTTTTCCGCCATCTGTGGTTTTATAAATACCTCGCTCTGGGTTTTCGCCCCAAGGTGTACCTGTAGCTGCAACTACTGCTATTTTGGGGTCATTAGGGTTGAGGATAATACGATGAATACCATTGGTTTTTTCTAATCCTAAAAATTCCCAAGTTCTTCCTTTATCAATGGTCTTATAAATTCCAGCACCATTGTTCATGCTATTTCGTGGGTTTCCTTCGCCCGTTCCTACCCAAATTTCATTCGGATTATTTTGATTAATGGCAATAGAACCGATTGAAGCTGACTTGCCGTCATCGAACAAAACATCCCAAGTGGAGCCTCCATTTTCTGACACCCATAAACCGCCCGCAGCGGTACCAGCGTAAATTATATCTGGATTATTAAGTTCTACATCAAAGGCAGTTATCCTACCACTCGCTCCTGCAGGGCCAATGCTCCTTGGCTTCATGTCTTCCAAAAGTGACATGTCGATTTTTTGGGCAGAAACAGAGCCTAGCAGCCCTATAAAAACGATTAGGGTGAGTAAAATTTTCTTATTCATGATATACTATAGTGGTTGATTAATGGAAAACTAATAAGCACAACTAAAGAATGGAAACAGTATCGGATAGAAGGGGATTGGCCATTTCTTGAACCATATTCTAAAACTTCCGTATATTTGGCCAGCTTGAAAAAATCAGCAACCATATTATTCACTACCCTCTACTTGCTTGCCAGCACCGGAATACTGGTTGGGCAGCATGTTTGCATGGGTAGAGTAAAGGAAGCTGCGCTATTTAAGCAACAGGAAAAAAAGTGCAACATGTCTGCCGAAATGCACAAAAGCATGAAAGACTGTTGTGAGGATGAGTGGTCTTTAACCAAAATTGAAGACGATCAGCATGCCGCTGCTCATTACCAAATTCCTGTAGCTAATTATCATCTGCTTTATGAGATGCCATACAGCGAGTTCCTTGTTATTATGGACGAGAAAGAAGAAAAAGTAGAAGTTAATAATACTGGACCACCTGACATTCCCAAGCTTGACCTCTACATTGCTTACCACTCTCTCAAAATTCCTGCTGCATTACAGTCTTAATCAGCCTTTTCATAGGTTAGGTTTAACTGTGTCTTTTTAAAAAGCCATCTTATTCCATTTTTAATCTGGGATAAAATCTAATTGAATTGATTTGTGCTGATCTGTCCATCTCTTGGGCAAAACCGTCATTCTCTGATTGTAACGCATATTTCAATGATCAATAGACTAATTAAATTCTTTTTAGAAAACCGACTTGTCACTTTTCTTTTTATGGTGGCTTTTGTGGGCTGGGGCTTAGTAACAGCACCATTCGATTGGGATATCAACCTGCCAAAGGCCCCAGTACCTGTAGATGCTATTCCAGACATTGGAGAAAACCAACAAATCGTTTTTACCGAATGGGCGGGTAGGTCTCCACAAGATATTGATGACCAAATCACTTATCCACTTACCTCTTCCCTATTAGGTATTCCGGGGGTGAAAACCATTCGAAGCTCGTCCATTTTCGGAGTTTCTTCCATTTACATCATTTTCAACGAGGACATAGAATTCTATTGGAGCAGAAGTAGAATTATAGAAAAATTGAATTCGTTGCCCAAAGGCCTTTTACCTGATGGAGTACAGCCTGCTTTAGGGCCTGATGCCACTGGATTGGGACAAATTTTTTGGTATACAATTGAAGGAAGAGATGAAAACGGAAACCCTTCAGGTGGCTGGGATCCACAAGAAATCAGAACAGTTCAGGACTACACTGTTAGATATGCACTTGCGTCAGCCGAAGGTGTATCGGAAGTTGCTTCTGTGGGAGGCTTTGTCAAGGAATACCAAGTGGATGTTGATCCGAATGCCATGAAAGGTTACGGAGTATCACTAGATCAAGTGGTCAAGGCTGTCAAGGAATCGAACCAGGATATTGGTGCCAAAACGTTAGAAATTAACCGAGCAGAGTACCTAGTAAGAGGTTTAGGCTATATTAAAAGTCTAGCTGATTTAGAAAATGCGGTTGTAAAGTCAAATTCGAATACACCAATTCTCGTCAAAGATGTGGCCCATGTTTCTTTAGGGCCAATGGCCAGAAGAGGTGCTTTGGACAAATCGGGAGCAGAGGCCGTTGGTGGTGTGGTAGTGGCCCGTTATGGAGCAAACCCAATGGCTGTAATTGATAATGTAAAGCTGAAAATTGAAGAGATTAGCCAAGGGTTACCTTCAAGAACATTAGAAGACGGTACAGTTTCCAAGCTGACCATCGTTCCTTTTTATGACCGTACCAAGTTGATTAAGGAAACCATCGGCACATTGGAAGAGGCGCTAACGCTGGAAATTCTAATTACCGTAGTCGTAGTATTGGTGATGCTCTTTAACCTAAGAGCTTCTATTCTAATTTCCAGCTTGCTGCCGATTGCAGTACTGATGTGTTTTATTGCCATGCGCTATTTTGGCGTAGATGCCAATATTGTGGCGCTATCAGGAATTGCCATTGCCATTGGCACTATGGTGGATGTGGGGATTGTACTCACGGAGAACATTACGCAACACTTGGATGAGAAGAAGGGTCAGCCGCTTCTGAAAACAATTTTAGAAGCGAGTCAAGAAATTGCATCGGCCATTATCACAGCTGTTCTGACTACAATTGTCAGTTTTATCCCTGTGTTCACTTTGCAGGCTGCGGAAGGTAAATTATTCTCTCCTTTAGCTTACACCAAGAGTTTCGCACTCATTGCAGCCATTATCGTTGCCTTGATAATTCTGCCAACAATGGCTTATTGGTGCTTTGGCTTCAAACCTAAAGGCAAAAACCTAAAGTTAGCGCTCAACATCGGACTTATAGTTTTTGGAATCTGGGCCTTAACCCTCTCTTATTCATTTGCGGGATGGGTATTGATTGCCTTCGGTATTTTAAATATCATTCGCCATTTTGTTCCTTCTCTCGGCTTCTTGAAATACGGGTCTATCGCCATTTCTTTATTGGCCATTACCATATTACTAAGCCAAGAATGGATGCCACTTGGGGTTCAAGTAAGTGGCTTAGTCAACTTTATTTTCGTTGCGCTCATAATCGGAATTACCTTAGGCTTTTTTAATCTGTTTATTCATTTCTATCCAAGAATTCTGGACTGGTGTTTACAAAACCGATTGAAATTTCTAGTCATCCCTACCTTCATTGTTTTATTAGGAATTACCATTTGGCAGGGTTTTGATAAGGTTTTTGGCTTTATTCCCACCACTTTCGGTGACTCGGTTCGTACGAACAAAACCTATTCATACCTGAACCACACTTTCCCTGGTATTGGAAAAGAGTTTATGCCTTCATTAGACGAGGGTTCATTCCTATTGATGCCTACAAGTATGCCACATGCGGGAATGGCTCAAAATATTGAAGTGTTGAAAAACTTGGACATGGCGGTAACCGCTATTCCTGAAATCGAATCTGTCGTAGGGAAATTGGGACGAACAGAAAGTGCTTTGGATCCTGCACCCATTTCGATGTATGAAAACATCATCAACTACAAAAGTGAATACCTCACCGGTGAAAACGGAAGAAGACTTCGCTTTAAAAAGGAGGATGGAGAATTTATACGCGATGAAAAAGGCAACTTAATTCCTGATGAAGATGGTTCTTACTTTCGTCAGTGGCGAGACCATATTTCTTCGCCAGACGATATTTGGAATGAAATTGTAGAGGCCACACGGCTACCAGGAGTTACTTCAGCCCCAAAACTTCAGCCCATAGAAACTCGCTTGATAATGCTTCAAACTGGCATGCGAGCACCCATGGGCATAAAAGTAAAAGGGCCTGATTTGGCCACCATTGAGGCATTCGGGTTACAGCTGGAAGATATTCTGAAAGAAGTGCCTTCGGTAAAAGCGCAATCGGTTTTTGCTGAACGAATTGTAGGCAAACCTTATCTGCTTATCAACTTAGATCGAGAGGCATTAGCGCTTTATGGTTTAAGCGTTGTACAAGTTCAGCAGTATTTGCAAGTAGCGATTGGGGGCATGGAACTCTCCAAAACTGTGGAAGGTAGAGAGCGATATCCAATTAGAGTTCGCTACCCTAGAGAATTGAGAGATGACCCAGAAGCACTTAAAAATATTCTTATTCCAACCCCTTCAAATGGGCAAATTCCTCTTGGGCAATTGGCCGGTATAGAGTACACTCAGGGCGCTCAAATGATCAAAAGTGAAGACACCTTCCTTGTGGGTTATGTGATCTTCGATAAGAACACGGGGTATGCCGAAACTGATGTGGTAGAACAAGCGCAAGACTTAATCGATCAAAAAATTGAAAACGGTGAACTGAAAGTCCCTACTGGTGTTTCCTTCCAGTTTGCTGGAAACTATCAAAATCAACAAAGGGCAGAAGCCCGACTTGCCATTGTTATTCCAATTGTATTGGCCGTTATTTTCCTCATCCTCTACTTTCAATTCAAATCAGTACCGGTTACGCTTATGGTGTTTTCTGGAATTGCAGTAGCCTTTGGCGGAGGATTCCTAATGTTAGGTCTATATGGTTGGGATGGATTTCTCGACTTCAGTTTGTTCGGCACCAATATGCGTGACTTGTTCCAAATCAGCCCAATCAATTTAAGTGTTGCGGTTTGGGTAGGCTTTATTGCTCTGTTTGGTATTGCTACTGACGATGGCGTTTTGATTGCCACTTACCTAACCCAATCTTTTGAAGGAAAGGAGAACCTAAATAAAGATGAAATCCGAGCCTTGGTAATTGAAGCCGGAAAAAGAAGAGTACGCCCATGTTTAATGACAACGGCTACCACTTTGCTGGCGCTATTGCCTGTTTTAACTTCTTCTGGAAGAGGCGCAGATGTAATGATTCCGATGGCCATTCCATCTTTCGGAGGAATGCTCATTGCCTTGATTACCCTGTTCGTTGTCCCTGTGCTTTACTCCTATTACAAGGATGTTCAGTTTCGCTCAACATTAAAAGCAAAATCACTATGAACCAGTCATCATTCAATTTTATCTACCATTTAAACAAATATACCGCTCCTATTATTTGGGCTATTCGGTCAATAAGCATTCAACTACTTTCAAGCAGTCAAGTTGCTGTATATCAACGTAAAAGAGCAACTAAACTTTACCTTTGGAAAAATCTTTTTTATATCTGTGGTATATGGATTATGATGGGAATGGGTCTTCGGGCCCAAACCCCTCTTAATGATTACCTCAAAATTGCCGCAGAACAAAACCCTTCTTTAAAAGCCAAATACAATCAATATTTGGTTGCGTTAGAAAACATTAATCAGCAGGATGTTTTGCCAGACCCAAATCTTAGTTTTGGCTATTTCATTTCTCCAGTAGAAACGCGTGTTGGGGCACAACAACTCAGGCTGTCTATTTCTCAGATGTTTCCATGGATGGGCACACTCAAAACAAGAGAACAAGCTGCTTCCATGATGGCCAAAGCCAAGTTTGAAGAGTTCGAAGAAGCTAAAAACCTTCTTTTCCTCAATGTAAAAACTAAATGGCTGGCACTTTTAGAAATTCAGGAAGAAATAAGAATCACTACTGAAAATCTACGAATCCTTCGTTCTTACGAGCCCATTACCAAAACAAAATACGAAGCCAGTTTAGTCTCTTTGGCCGATTTGGTTCGGGTACAAATTACTGTAGAACAATCTGAAACCAGGCTAGAGCTTCTTGAACTAAAAAAATCAAGCCTTTTAGGCGATTTCAATACTTTACTTAACAGGGAATTGAATAGGGAAGTGCTGATCAATGAGTCAATTGAAATCAGCGAACAGCATACTGCCTCACTTGATTCAGCGCTTGTTCATCAGTCAGGAATTAAGGCCGCTCAAGCCAACTTAGAAGCCGTAGAAAGTGAAATAGTTTTATCTGAACTTAAAAGAAAACCGAACATTGGTGTAGGCTTGGATTATGTGATGGTAAACAAACGAACAGACATGAGTCTTCCTGACAACGGCAAGGATGTATTAATGCCTATGGTAACTGTTAGCCTACCTGTTTTTGGTAAAAAGAATCAATCGATAATAAAAGAAGCCGAACTTAAAAAAGAAGTTATTACAGGACAGTACTACGGCTTGCAAAACCAAGTACGTAACGTTTGGAACACTACTGAATTCGACATTCAAACTTCACTTAAAGAGATTGAACAGATTGATAGTGAGATGAATAAAACACAGACATTATTGAGTGTTCTGACTAGTGAATACACCAACGACAACCGCAATTTCGAAGACCTATTAGCCACGCAACAAAAACTATTACAGCTGCAACTGGCAAAAATAAAATCAAAAATTAAACACAGAGAGGCACTTTATAAGAGAGAATACCTCACTGGCTCAACCTTAAACCAATTCAAATGAAGTCTAAAAACACTCCATTCTTAGTCATCACTGTACTGAGTATTTTACTCTATGGGTGTGCGACTAAAGAAAAAGACAAGCCATTTTTCAATAAGCTAGATTTAAAAACCATGGATGGCAAAGCACTGACTGTGGCAGACTTGAACGGGAAAATGGCCTTTGTAAACGTTTGGGCAACTTGGTGTGGGCCATGTTTGAAAGAAATGCCTTCAATAGAAAGGGCTAAAGCAAAATTGGAAAACGAGGGCTATGTATTCATTGCCGTTTCCAATGAAGAGCATGATAAAATAGAAAGCTTCATTGCAAAAAATGACTATACGTTCGATTTTGCCAAGTTAGGAATGGGGCTTGAAGCGCTCAACATATACTCTCTTCCAGCCTCATACATTATAGATGGAGAAGGTAATCTCGTTTACGAACACATGGGCGCCAAAGAATGGGACAGCCCAGAAAATATTTCATTGTTCAAATCCCACCTTAACAATAAACCATGAAAAAGATTTATTCAATTTTAATCATTGCAATTGTTGGTATTACTTCATGCCAACCAGCAAAAGAAGCAGCACCAACAGTTACTAATATTGATAGTCCTGCCACAGAAGGAAGCCAAGAACCAAACCTCTTTACCGATAAAAAGGGGAACGTTTATTTGTCGTGGGTTGAAAAAAAGGAGAAAAAAGCAATCCTATCTTTTTCAAAACTAGAAAACGGACAATGGTCGGCTGCAACAAAAATTTCAGAGGGAGACAACTGGTTTTTGAATTGGGCAGATTTCCCATCCATTGCCGTAAATGAAGACTGGATGGCCGCACACTGGCTACAAAAAAGAACCGAGAGCACTTACGATTACGATGTGCATATCACCACAGCTAGTAATTCTGGAAATAACTGGATGGAATCGTTTATTCCACACAAAGACAACATAGCCGCAGAACATGGATTCGTGAGCATGATGCCTATTGATAAGGACAGAATGATTGCGACTTGGCTTGACGGAAGATTTACCAAAGGTGAAGGACATGAAGGTGCAGATGGCCATTCTATGGGAGGTGGCGCAATGACCCTAAGGGCTGCCATTTTTAACAAGGAGGGAGAAATACTAGAAGAATGGGAATTAGACAACCGTGTTTGCGATTGTTGCCAAACCTCAGTTGCCATGACCGACAATGGCCCGGTGGTAGTTTATAGAAACCGTTCGGAAGAAGAAATTAGAGATATGTCGATTGTACGCTATGTAAATGGCGAATGGACTGCACCACAAATCATAAATGCTGACGATTGGAAAATAGCAGGCTGCCCAGTAAATGGCCCTTCTATTACTTCAAGTGGCCAAAACACTGCCGTGGCATGGTTCACCGCTAGCGGTGGAGTACCTACAGTTAAACTAGCCATTTCGAACGATGCAGGCGCTACCTTCTCTGCTCCAATTATAGTGAGTGAAAAAATAACAAGCGGAAGAGTAGGTGCTACTATGCTGCCAGACCAAACGGTATTGGTAAGCTATATGGAAACAAAAAATGATTTAGCGCAAATCATGTTAGCCCAATACAATCAAAAAGGTGAGTTGCTGCAAATAACGGAAGTAGCACAATCATCTTCCTCCAGAAGCAGTGGATTTCCTGTGCTTACAAGCAGCAGAGAAGACGTTTATATCTCATGGACAGAGATTGGTGATAAGTCGATGGTGAAAACAGCAAAAATTAATTTTTAAGCCGATGAAAGTAAACAAGTCTATAATTATCACAGGCTTAGTAACCCTCGGTTTGGGGCTACTTATAGGAGCACTGTTTTTAGGAGGCAACCGAACCACAACTACCAAGCTTGATGGGCATGCGGGTGATGGCCATCAGCTTGAGCAAACAGCTTCTGGGCTATGGACCTGCTCAATGCATCCCCAAGTTCGGCAGCCAGAACCAGGCGATTGTCCCTTCTGCGGTATGGATTTAATTCCTTTAAAGGAAGAAAGCGGTAGCGATAATCCGAAAATGCTGAAAATGTCGAATGCAGCAATTCAATTAGCCAATATTCAAACTTCCATCATTGGAAGCGGAAATATTGAAGCAGGGTTAACATTGAATGGAAAAGTGAAAGTAGATGAGCGCAGAGTGAATGTGCAGACTACTCATTTTGCTGCTCGAATTGAAAAGCTGTACAAGAACTTTGAGGGCGAAATAGTGCGTAAAGGTGATAAAATCGCTGAGTTGTATTCTCCTGAATTGGTGACGGCTCAAGAAGAGCTTATTGAAGCCAAAAAGGTAGAAAGCTCAAACCCTATTTTGCTTGAAGCAGCACGTAAAAAGCTTCACCATTGGAAACTGAGCATGGAGCAAATTCATGAAATCGAAAACTCAAGTCGCCCCATGCGTACTTTCGACTTATTGGCCGACTATGATGGAATCATCAGTAAAAAAATGGTGAACAATGGAGACCACCTTAATCAAGGCGGAGCACTGATGGAAATCACGGATCTATCTAAAGTTTGGGCGGTATTTGAAGTGTATGAAAGAGACTTGAAAAATTTAAGACTAGGTCAGCAAATTGACTTTACCGCTAGGTCAGTTTCTAGCCAGCAGTTTTCAGGGAAAATAGCTTTTATCGAACCGGTTTTAAATGCAAGCAGCAGAGTTGTAGAAGTTCGTGTAGATATTAATAACGCGAATGGAGCACTAAAACCTGATGTTTTCTTGAAAGGTAAAGTAAGCATGAACTCACAAAGTGATGGTCTGATGGTGCCTAAATCTGCTGTTTTATGGACAGGCGAACGCTCCGTAGTTTACACCAAAGTAAATGAAGAAGGCAACGAATACTTTATGCTAAATGAAGTAACCTTAGGCGATGCTTCAGGCGACTATTATCAAGTAAAATCTGGGCTTTCAAGTGGAGACGAAGTGGTTACCAATGGCGCATTTACGCTAGACTCTGAGTCGCAGCTTAAAGGCAAAATAAGCATGATGAATCCTAGAAAAAACACAGCGGAAACATCTAGTTCTGGTTTTCCTGTAGTCACTTTACCCGAATCAAAAAATTTCAAAAGCCTTGCGGTGGCCCCTTTCCAAAAACAGCTTGGAGCAGTAGCCACAGCCTATATCGACCTAAAGGATAAAATGGTAAAAGGTGAGGCCAATAGTATTAAAAGTTCAGCTGTGAAAATGAAGGAGCAGCTTTCGAAAGTAGATATGAGCCTGACCAAAGGTGAAGCCCATACGCACTGGATGGCCATGCTGAACCCAATGAATGAAAGCCTTAAAAAAATAGAAGGAAGTAACGACAGAGACCAACAAAGGCTACAATTCATTAATCTTTCTAAAGCCCTAATCAATGCCATTGAGTCGTTCGGCACAGACATTAACAATCCACTGTACGTTCAGTTCTGCCCTATGGCAAACGACAACAAAGGAGCGACTTGGATAAGCAAAGACGAGAACATTATTAACCCATATTTTGGAGACATGATGCTGACCTGCGGAAGCGTGGAGTCGGTGATTGGTCAATAGTCAATAGTCAATAGTCAATAGTCAATAGTCAATAAAGAAAAACGAAACAAACATAAAACGATAATGAAAAGAGCAATTCTATTAATCGCATTGGTAGCCACAGTGGTAGCCTGCGGAGGAAACAAAGAAGAAAAATCATCAGCGAAGGTAAACTTGGTAGAAAACTACCTAGCGTTAAAAGATGCCTTAGTAGCCACCGATGGTGCTAAAGCACAAACTGCAGCCAAGGCTTTTTTAGAAGTAAATAACAACGATGCCTTAACAGCAGACTTAAAAACCATTGCTTCTAGCACTGATGTAGCGGCCCAACGCATTGCATTCGAAGGCCTATCTTCAAATATGTATTCAATTGTAAAAGCAAGCGGTTCCGAAACTGTGCTCTATAAGCAGTATTGTCCAATGGCTTTCAACAACAAGGGTGCATATTGGCTAGCAGCGGAAGAAGAAGTAAACAACCCATATTTTGGAGATGTAATGCTTCATTGTGGAAGTGTTCAAGAAACTATCAATCAGTAAAACTAATCTCAAAACTTCGGGATAAAGTAGATCACTTTACTTTATCCCGAAATTATAACGCTACTTTTCCAACCGCTCAATGATTCTTTTCATTTGAGCAATTTCTTTCTCTTGGGCTTCAATAATTTGCTTTGCCAATTCGGCAGTTTCAGGATCTTCGAACGTTGCATTTTCACTTACCATAATGGCCGAAGAATGATGCGGAATCATGGCTTTCATGTACTGTACGTCCTTAATTGGAGTTTGCGTCCTCAATGCAGATAATACAACAATAAACACGATTGCAGCCCCTGAAATAATCACCATATTAAGTCTTTTGTTTTCATACATTCCCCACATAAACAACATCATACTAATAGCCATTGGAGCTACCATCAGTAAACTCATGTAAGTTCGGGTAGTGCTCAGCAAAATATGGTCAATTTCAGCCACGTTTAAAAACATGATCCCGTACATCATTATAAATGAGACGAGCATCATAAATAGAAATTTTATGTAGGGTGACGATTTTTGGTTTGGGTTATTCATAATGACATGATTTAGTTTAAAAACAGTCTATCTATCAGACAATTAAATCAAAAAACCATGCCGAAATCATCATTCTTGAAAGAAGCAACTCCTAAGCAATCTGCCCTCCTTCTTTTAGTTTTTTGTAGAAAACGAACCTCATGTTTAAGGGAGAAAAAACCACAGAACACCCAAA
This sequence comes from Roseivirga ehrenbergii, assembly GCF_001593005.1. Lineage (GTDB taxonomy): Bacteria > Bacteroidota > Bacteroidia > Cytophagales > Cyclobacteriaceae > Roseivirga > Roseivirga ehrenbergii. The sequence goes on along the minus strand of NZ_LQZQ01000006.1, from coordinate 16,481 downwards.
TATGCCATTCCATTTTAATAAATTGGGGTCATGAAACTGCACATAAAAAACATGGTATGTAACCGCTGCATTAAAGCAATAGAAAGCGCAGTTTTTAATACACTTGGCATTCAAGCAAGCCACGTTCAATTGGGAGAAGTAGAACTCGCTTCTCCTATTTCAGATGAAGAAAAAAAGCGACTTGCCACTCAACTCCAATTACTTGGCTTTGAGTTGCTAGACAATGAAAAATCAGAACGAGTAACGCAAATCAAAAGCCTCATTATTAATGAAATTCATCATGGCGTAGGTTTAAAGCAAGCGAATGAGAATTTCTCTGTTTTTATCTCTTCAAAAATGGGATATGACTACTCCTACCTAAATGATCTATTTTCTTCTTTAGAAGGAAAAACCATTGGCCAATACATTACCCTTCAGAAAATTGAGCGTGCCAAAGAGCTCATCATTTATGATCAGCTGGGCTTGGCCACTATTGCCGACCAACTGGAGTATAACAGTGCGCAATACCTTTCGGCACAATTCAAAAAAACCACAGGCATGACACCCTCGGAGTTTAAAAAATTAGGGCTTCGAAAATCTATAGACTACCATTAGCTAGAAAAAGCGTACATCTAATCTGATTTTGTGTAAGCCATCATTTTCTACGCTTCGCCACCTTTGTTCCAACAAATTCTAAATCAAAAATGGAACATCAATATCAAATTACCGGAATGACTTGTGAAGGCTGCAAAGCTAAAGTGCGTAGAACTTTAGAAGCTTTCTCTGAAGTAACAGAAGCCAACATCAACCTGGCAGATGGCATAACAACCATCAAAATGAATAGCCATGTTAACACGGCTCAATTTCAATCTGCACTATCAGAAAAAGGCAATTATACCATCTCCGAAGTACACTCTAGGCCCATGAGCACAATGGCCATGGAAGAAGAACCAAAAGGCTTTTTTGCCACCTATAAGCCGCTTCTTTTAATTGTTGTTTTTATAGCAGGAGTAAGCGTTTTGGCCCAAACCCCTTTGGATTCTTTTTCTGGAATGTTATGGATGCGCTATTTTATGGCAGGCTTCTTTATTGTTTTCTCATTTTTTAAACTACTCAACCTTCAAGGCTTTGCCGATTCATATAGAATGTACGATATAGTAGCTGAAAAATGGAAAGGCTGGGGTTACATTTATCCTTTTATAGAGTTGGTCTTGGGCTTGGCTTATCTTACAAATTGGAATCCCAACATTACCAATTGGATCACCATTATAGTACTGGGAGTAAGCACTATTGGAGTAGTAAAAAGTAACTTGAACAAACGAAAAATTAAGTGCGCTTGCCTTGGCGATGTATTCAACCTACCTATGAGCACAGTAACTGTTGTAGAGGACGTGACCATGTTGGCAATGGCCGCATTTATGTTGATATAGTTAAGCCTTAATTCTTGAGGCAGAAAACATAAAGATCATACAGTTTGAGAGGTGAATCTATCAAGGGTGGTTATCAAACTACAGTAACCACCCCTTTTAAATAAGCTTTATCTCAACCTTTAAAGTTCTAATTAGCTTTCAGTTTGTAATCAATCTTTACGGTTTGCTCAGAAAACATACTGCCCCTTTCAGAAGAAGCTCCGCCTCCAGTTCCGCCTTGTCCACCGCCAGCTCCAGCGCCACCACGGCCTCCACCTCCAGCACCGCCACGGCCGCCACCGCCACCAGTTCCTCCACCAGAAGGTGCACCTCCTCCACCTTGAGGTTGCGAGATTGCATTTACAGTAAATGAAATTTCTAAATCAGATTGACTTAGTACGTTTAAATCTACAGTACCATCAAAGAGCTCTTGTAATGGAATTGCCAGTTCATAACTTAGCAGTCTTGTTCTTCCTTCTCCTTCTAAATAAAGGTCTACCTGCATATCCTTCATTTGATTCACCCCTAGGGTTCCATTGAGATTTGAAAAACCTTTCAGCTTGGCCTCATTTTTAGATTCCAACATACTCATCAACATCATTTCTTGTAGCAAAGCCCTGTCCTCTGCCGAGCCCTGTGCCCTTAAATTACCACTGGATTTATCTTTAGCCGGTAGCGGAAAGTCAATTTTCGCATTTAACTTGGGTTTAGTTTTGGCCTTCAATTTAATAGACATCCCTGCTTGCATTACTTTGTTTAATGCTTGTTGATTTGCCGCCTGAAAAATTAAATAAAGGTTCTCATTATCATTTTTAACTCCTGTCAAAAAAGAGGTTTCCTCATCTTTAATCAATTCTTCAGCTGTCCAAACTTGGGTATTTGAAGCTGATTCAGATTGAGTGCCCTGGGCCTTAATTACCTGACATGTAATTAACAGGCCTGCCAATAAAAAAATATTCTTCATGTGTCGTTATATTAATTCCACTTCGACAGTTTTTAAGCTTATAGGTTTAAAAGCTTTATCAAGTATATTTTTAGTTTAAAACCCCATTGCATAATTTGATTGATTAACTTTGCGGTATGCAGTGGTCAAAGACCTTAATGGCCTTATTAATTCTCTTTTTTAGCCTTACGCCTTGTGCCGAAGGTTGGGAAGAAGACAACTGTGCAGACGAAAACGGAATTCATTCGGAAACAGAGCCATGTGATTCACATGAAGATGCAGATACTTGCACTCCTTTTTGTGCCTGTGCCTGCTGTCACATTCCACTCACTACGGTTTACATTTTCCCAAAAATGCCACAAAATGATCCTCCTGTGGACTTCTTAGTTGAAGTATCTGGAAATATCACTCCTCCTCTTTTTGAAATTTGGCAGCCCCCTAAAATCTAATGTTCGTTCAGAATACAGTTAGATTTTCAATTCAAATTCAATTTTAAAAATGATTAAAAGATTCTTTTTAGCATCTGTATTAATGGTGCTCTTTACCCATATGGCCATTGGCCAAAACAGCATTAGGTTTCAGGTTTTTGATGAAGAAACCAACGAACCACTAGTCGGAGCCACAGCTTTTGTAAGCACTACCAAAGGCGGAATATCGGATAGTCAAGGGTTTGTTACGCTCACCAATTTAAGCGGAACGGAAGTAGAAGTCCGTTTCTCTTTTGTAGGTTATGAAACACAAACCAACACTTATGTTTTTAGTGAAGTAGGTGACGAAACCATCAAAATTATGATGGAATCGGCTACGGAAGAGCACGAAGAAGTGGCCATTGTTACGGCCACCCGTTCTAGTAGAAGCATTGAAGAAATACCAACCCGAATCGAGTTTTTAGGAACAGAGGAGTTGGAAGAAAAGGCAGTAATGAAATCGGCCAATATTGCCATGTTGCTTCGCGAAAGTACGGGTATTCAAATGCAAATTACTTCACCAAGTTCGGCCAACCAGAGCATCAGAATTCAAGGTTTAGACGGACGCTACACTCAACTATTAAAGGATGGATTTCCACTTTATGGTGGTTTTTCTGGCGGTTTGAGCATTATGCAAATCCCACCTTTAGACCTAAAGCAAGTTGAAGTTATCAAAGGCAGTAATGCCACTTTGTATGGTGGTGGTGCCATTGCGGGTTTGGTAAACTTGGTAAGTATTCAGCCCGAAGACGAAGCAAGATTTAGGTTAATGCTAGATCAAACTTCGGCCGGAGGTACAACCGTGAATACCTTTTACGCCAAACGAAATGATAAATTTGGAATGAGTTTATTTGCTTCTGGCGGTTTACAAAAAGCTTACGATGTAAATGATGATAATTTCTCCGACATCCCTGAATCAAAAGCCTTAACCTTCAACCCTACTTTCTTTTATTACCCAAGTGCAGACAGTAAAATCAGACTGGCCCTAAGTGGTACTTTTGAAGATCGACTGGGTGGAAATTTAGACGCTATTGATGCGGAACAAAGTAACGCAAACGCTTATTTACAAGAGAATAACACCAATAGACTTTCTTATCAGTTGAGTTATGAGAAAAATTGGGATGCGAACAGGTCGTTCACAATCAAAAACAGTTTGTTGAGTTTTGACCGTACTATTCAGGAGCCAAGCTTGACGTTTAATGGTCAGCAATACGCCACTTTCAGCGAGGCGGCCTATTCTTTCGGAAGAGACAAAAGCAGATGGATTGTAGGTACTAACCTTTATTCTGACAACTTTACGGAAGACAGCGGCACAAACAATAACCGCAATTACGAGCAAATAACTACTGGTGCTTTTATTCAACAAGTAGAACAAGTTTCAGAAACATTCTCAATCGAATCAGGCGTTAGACTTGACTACAACAATGATTATGGTTGGTTTGCACTTCCGAGAGTAGCACTTTTCTACAACCCTGCTTCTAAATTTTCTTACCGACTGGGCGGTGGGCTTGGATACAAAACACCAACCATCTTTACAGAAGATACCGAGAGGTTATCATTCAGAGGCTTGGATGCTTCGAACTTAACCAGCCTTGATGCCGAAAAATCTTTTGGTGGAAACTTCGATATCAACTACAAAACTGCCATTGGCGAACGTTGGACTTTCAGTGTAAATCAGTTGTTTTTCTATACCCAACTAAACGACCCATTGGCGCTTCGTCAGGTTCCGCTTACAAACTCATTTAGGTTTGAAAATGCTGGCGACCATATGCGCTCTCAGGGATTGGAAACTAACCTAAAATTGACCTACAATGATTTCAAATTGTTCTTCAATTACGCCCTAATTGATGCGCAAGAGAAGTTTGACAACCGAAATGATCAAAAGCCATTAACCGCCAAACATAATATTGGGGCGGTTTTGGTATATGAAGAAGAAGGAAAATGGAGAATCGGACTTGAAGCTTACTATACTGGCGAGCAATACAGAAGAGATTTGACCAGAACGGATAATTACTGGATTACGGGTCTAATGGTGTTACGTAAATTCGAGCACATTAGTCTCTACAGTAACTTCGAAAACTTCTCTGACACACGTCAATCTAAATTCGAAAACATTAATTTAGGTTCTAATATGAGCCCATCAGATTTAGACATCTGGGCACCGCTAGAAGGTTTTGTGGTAAACTTTGGGGTCATCATTGATTTCGGTCATTCAGGACACCATTAAGAGGCAATACTCCTTAAAAGGCACGTTTCATAATTATTTGAGGCGTGCCTTTTTTATGTGTATGTGTACAATATCACCTAGTTTTAAGTCGGGCAAATTACACCTAAGCTCAATTCAGGCTGAGATCGCTAACTTTGTTATATCTTAGCCGTAAGTCAACTCAATAATACCATAGATATGAACCTTAAAGCATCTGCCCTACTCCTTTCTGCCTTTGTCGTGGCTTGTTCTTCGCCACAAAAAACGGAGAAAGCTGAATCCAAATCCAAAGTTCAAGAAATTGTAGATGAAGCCATTGCGTTTCATGGTATGGAAGGCCTAAACGATGCAGAGTTTTCACTCACCTTTAGAAATATTGACTATACCTATACCAACCATAAGGGCATTTTCGAATACACCCGTACCCAAATCGATAGCATTGGCCAAACTGTTTTTGATGTTATGAATAATAATGGTTTAGTAAGGCTAACCAATGGCGATACGACTGATTTGACAGAAGAAAATAGAGCGGCTTATACCCGCTCGGTTAACTCTGTTATTTACTTTTTCCGATTACCCTTTGGGTTAAATGATGCCGCGGTAAACAAAACTTATGTGGGTGAAAAAGAAATGAAGGGCAAAACCTATTATGAGGTAAAAGTCACTTTTGCCCAAGAAGGTGGCGGTGAAGATTTTGATGATGTATTTCTTTATTGGTTCGATAAAGAAGACTACAGCATGGACTATTTGGCTTATTTATACCATACTGATGGAGGGGGAATGCGTTTTCGCGAGGCAATTAATGCAAGGAGAGTTAATGGAGTTCTGATTCAAGACTACGTAAACCTAAAGCCAGAAGATGAGCGCATGGACATTATGAATATAGCTGAACTGTATAACGCGGGTGAGCTTGAGGTACTTTCTGAGATCATAAATGAAGATGTAAAATTCACCCTAAACTAGTAAGGCTTAAAGTAATTAACCGCCCAAACGACCTTTCACCATAAGTTTTAAACCACCTCGACAAAAAGGTGAATATGCTAAGGAAATAAATCAATACTTTAAGACATATAATTCTATTGCTATGTCTTTTAATTTTTCAGAATGGTGGGATACCCTTGAAACTACCCATAAAATTTATTGGGGTTTGGCCATTCCATTTTCCATCATTTTCATTATCCAAATGATCTTGACCTTTGTGGGAGGTGAAGTAGATGTTGATGGAGACCCAGATTTTGACGTAGACAATGATGGCGGTGCGGGCTTCCAGTTTTTCACCTTAAAAAACTTTATTGGCTTCTTTACCATTTTTTCTTGGGCAGGAATTGCATCAATAGATTCGGGCTATAGCGGCCTGACAACGCTAATCATCGCTACAGTATCAGGCCTGATTATGATGACCATAATGGCCTCACTTTTCTACTTTTTCAGTAAACTTACCGACAGCGGCACCATGAACATCAACAATGCAAAAGGCGGAATTGGTGAAGTGTATATGCGTATCTCTGCAGAAAGAGGTAATGTAGGTAGAGTATTGATTAAGGTGCAGGGCTCTTTAAGAGAACTGGAAGCCATCACCGATGACGAAATAGACATCCCAATGGGCTCGGTTGTCAATGTAAAAGACGTCATCAACAACAATATACTTTTAGTGTCTAAAAATTAACCTAATCAATATGAGCGAAACTTTTATCATTATTATTGCCGCTGCGGTCGTCTTTATCTTTGTGATGCTGATTGGCGTCTTCAGACGGTATAAGCGTTGTCCTTCAGATAGAATTTTAGTGGTTTACGGAAGAGTAGGAAACAACGTAGGCACGGACACTGGCCGTTCTGCGAAGTGTATCCACGGGGGCGCTGCCTTTATTTGGCCTGTCATTCAGGACTATGCCTTTCTAGACCTTACTCCAATTTCTATTGAGGTTAACCTCACCAATGCACTAAGTAGACAAAACATTCGCGTGGATGTTCCTTCAAGGTTTACGGTGGGTATTTCTACTGAAGAAGGTGTAATGACCAATGCTGCCGAAAGACTTTTAGGCCTTTCTCAACAAAATATTCACGACCTAGCCAAAGACATTATTTTCGGTCAGTTGCGTTTGGTGGTTGCTACTATGGATATTGAAGAAATTAATTCTAATAGAGATAAATTCTTGGCCAATGTAGCTTCCAATGTTGAAGCGGAATTGAAGAAAATTGGTTTAAAGCTGATTAACGTAAACGTAACCGACATTAAGGATGAGTCGGGCTATATTGAAGCATTAGGTAAAGAAGCTGCTGCAAAAGCGATTAACGATGCAATTAAAAGCGTAGCCGAAAAAGACCGTGATGGTTTGATTGGCCAGGCGAACGCACACCAAGACCAGCGTACACAAGTAGCTGCAGCTGACGCAAGTGCAGTTGAGGGTGAAAACTTAGCGAAGATTAAAGTAGCTCAATCCGATGCACTTCGTTTAGAAAAAGAAGCCGAGGCTAGGAAAATTGCCACCGCTGCTGAAAAAGTACAGTCGGCCAAAGCATTAGAAGAAGCCTACGCTGCAGAACAACAAGCGGAAAATGCCAGAGCGGAAAGAGACAAATCGAGCCAAACGGCTGATGTTGTAATCCCAGCTCAAATTGATAAGCAGCGTGTAGAAATTGCCGCTGAAGCAGAGGCTGAAATGATTAGAAGAAAAGCGCGAGGTGAAGCTGATGCAATTCTTTATATGAAAGAAGCGGAAGCAAAAGGTATTTACGAAGTACTCACAAAACAAGCACAAGGTTTAGAGCAAATTGTGAAAGCCGCTGGCGAAAACTCAAGAGATGCTGTACTCCTACTGATAGCTGATAAACTACCAGAATTGGTAAGGTTGCAAACTGAAGCGATCAAAAACATTAAGATTGATAAGGTGACTGTGTGGGAAGGTGGCAACACTACCGATGGTAAAAATTCAACTGCCAACTTTATTTCTGGATTGTACAAATCAGTTCCCCCATTGCAAGACATGTTCAACATGGCTGGTATGCAATTACCAGATTACCTGAAAGGAAAATCTGCTGAGGAAATTCAGCAGATGGCTGAAGAAGTGAAAAAGAAAGAAGAAGGCGAGGCCTAAATTTTATTCACTTAAAAATTCAAAAGTCAAGTCGAAAGGCTTGACTTTTTTTATGCAGAACAATCGCACGAAATACCGAGTGATAGATAGTTTACTGGCATTTTTCCAACTATATAGTTAATCCCCGAAGGGAAATATTTCGGTCACTCGCTACAAGCGAGCGACTGAATTTTGAATCTAATAATATTAACAGTCGCTCGGCTGTGCCGAGTGACAATTAGCGTTTTGGCATCTTGCCAACTTTACATTCTGCTAGTTCTCAGTGGTGAAGTGGGGTTTGCACTTGAATACTGCCAAAACTCCCCATCAGTCACCAACCCTGCTTCAACAGGGTTATTTCGAATGTATTCAGTTTTCTGGTATTGAATATGGGCAGAATTAAGTTCGATTGGGTAGTTAGTTTTTTGCCAAAACATATATTTTGAATTCTGCCGATAGTATTTCGCATTGAACTCAAACATATGCAAAAGCCATTTCGAACGACCCTCATATTGGTAGTTCTCTTCTATTTCCTTTATGATTTTTTTTGCAGTAAAGCTCTTAAAATCACGTAATATGAAATTCAAATTTCCATCTAAAGATTGAGCAATCATATGAATATGGCTGGGCATAATTACATATTCAAAAACTATCAAACCTTTGTTCTTAACACAAAAGCTAAGGCTCTCAACAATTTTATCACAATAGGCCTGCCTGGTAAATATATCAATCCAATCTACAACGGTTAGTGTAATAAAGTAGGGCAGATCAGTATTCGATTTTCTTAATTCTGACATAGATTTAATCAAACTATTCTTTGAATATAATAAACCTTAGTTTTAAAAACTACCCGTCACTCGCTACAAGCGAGCGACTGAGTTCTGAACCTCAATATCTCAACAGTCGCTCGGCTGTGCCGAGTGACAATTAGCGTTTTGGCATCTTGCCAACCCCATTCTTAGTCAATTGAATGACACCATGATAAAAACTAATAGTAACCTTTTCCTTTCTAATGATCCACTCTTACATTTTATTCAGCGATTGTGTAATATGGCAGCATGAATAAGAAAGTAACCATCGGAGTTGTACAGGCTGCGCCAGAATACCTAAACGTTGAAAAATCCATGCAAAAAGTGGAAGCACTTTTAAGAGAAGCTGCTGCCAAAGGGGCTCAGCTTGTCACTTTTGGAGAAACCTGGTTTACTGGCTATCCCGCTTGGATTGACTACTGCGATGAGTACGCCCGTTGGGACTTCCCCGCTACCAAAACCGTTTTCGCCAGAACACATGAACATAGTTTAGATGTAAATGGGCCAGAGGTAAAGCAAATTGGAGAATGGGCCAAAGAACTAGGCGTAGTGGTGGTGATGGGCATTAATGAAAAAGTAACTTCTGGAATTGGAAATGGCACAATTTACAACAGCCTTCTGACATGGAATGAAAAAGGAGAACTGGCCAACCATCACCGAAAACTTATGCCAACGCATACGGAAAGGTTACTTTATGGTCAAGGTGATGGTGCAGGATTGCAAGCAGTAGACACTTCTTTTGGTAGAATTGGCGGATTGATTTGTTGGGAGCATTGGATGCCACTAACACGCCAAACCATGCATAATTCGGGCGAGCATATTCATGTGGCCGTTTGGCCTAAAGTGCACGATATGCTTCAGGTGGCTACACGTTCATACGCTTTTGAAGGGCGTTGTTTTGCAGTGGGTGTCGGCCAAATTATGCGGGTGAAAGATATTCCTTCAGAACTTAAACTTCCCCCAGAATTTGAAGGAAAACCCGAAAATATGATTCTGAACGGTGGCAGCTGTATTTTCGGGCCAAGTGGAGAAACCATTTTAGCTCCTCAATGGGATATTGAAGGTGTATTCACTGCCGAAGTAGACCTTAACAAATGTTATGAAGAACGATTGGCTTTGGATGTAACAGGGCATTATCAGCGCCACGATATTTTTGAGCTGACTGTAAACAAAAAAAGACCGAAATAAATCGGTCTTTTATATCTCTTTTAGAGCAAGTTACTTACAGTCCTTTCGCTCGTCAATTGTCTCAGCATATTCCCATTTATTGATAACAAACTTAGGATCACCAACGCTAGTGCTGAAACCAGAAAGTGAGTAAGTATAAACAGTTCCCATGCTATCAATGGCTGAAATCTTAGTGAGGTTGTCACCATCCACCGTCAAGTGTAATTCTGTATACGGCCTAGTAGTAGTAGGTACTAACTTAATCATGTTTCCGTCCATTGTTGCTTTGTGCTCATAAGCATAGAAAGTCAACAAGTTGCCATAATCTACAATAGCCTCTGTGTTCTTACCAGGGCAGAAATATAGAATCTGGGAATGATCTTCCTCCTTTGTTCCTACATACTCCACTTTACCATCGTTTAGCCAAGTCTCATTAGGGCCATATTTCAAAATATATTTTTCGCCTTTTACAACCAGTGTTCCTTCCTGAACATTTTTAAAACCCATATCCTCATTATTGGCTTCATAAACAATATTGAGCTTGTAATTAGGAACACTACCATACTTGTTGGCCAGTTTGGTCACCAAGGCATCTGCATTTTGGGCAGATAGAACATGGTTTAAAGACACTACACATAAGAGTGACATTAAAAAAATCTTTACAGTGCGTTTCATCAGTACATACTTTAGTTTTGGAAAATCAATTTCTCCTCGATGGAAAAAAGGAATGTGACGGTATCTAGATTAATTGAGGAAGGTAAAAATAAAAAAATCCTGTGAATTTACACTCACAGGATTGAAATTACTATTCTTTTCGGCTATCCTTTTCGGATATATATATTTCCGTTTCTGGTTTCCATGGTTACTTCGGCTCCGCCACCATTGAGTTTACCTTCCACCCAATCTTCATATTTAACTTTATAACCATTGCCTTCTTTACTCTTTTTAGGAGTTGTTTTTTGAAGAGCAAAATTCTCGAAATCAGTAAAAATATCTCTATGGGTTTTCATTCTCGTGCTAAACTTAGTGCCAGCAGGTACTGTCAAATCGACATTGCCATTATAAGTAGTGAAAATCATTGGTGCATTCGCAGTGACAGAACTGAAAGTAGCCTTTACCTCTCCATTATAAGTACTAGCACTCGCAGAGCCACTTACATTATTTAAAGTGATAGGCCCATTATAACTTTCTATGCTGTGCTCGCCATTTACGCCATCAACTTCAATGGCTCCGTTGTTATAAGTTTTTACCTCAAGGCTAAAATTTGTCGGTACCTGAATCTCAAAGTCAACTCGATTATTCCAACCTTCTGTTTCTACTCTCACAGTGTTATTTCGCTCTTCGGCTTCCACATTAAATCCTCCGCTACTCAACAAGCGCATGCCATTTTCATTAGATTCACGCTCTACCTTTTTACTGTACTTTATCATTTTAACCTTAACCGTAGGCCCCGAATAAGCTGAAATCTTAACCGTTCCATTATGCGATTCAACTTGTAGTTTTCCTTTCTCCCCCGGCTTACTTAAAGGAATTTCAAGTTCCTCGGTGTCTTGCTGGTACGCTTCTTTCCATGCCCCTTCTTCATCTCCAAAGTTCATTTCGAACATACCTTCGATACTGCTCATAGCTTGCTCTATATGCGCACCAAGATCAATTTCAAAATCTGGCCCCATCGCCATCTTCAAGTCTGGGGTTACTTTAACCTTCATTTTTGTATCTACCTTATCCTTTTGAGCACTCAGGCTAAAAGCTGATAAAATCATCAACAGTATTATACTTACCTTTTTCATATTACTTGTTTTTTTGAGTCTTTGATTAAATAATTTTTTCAATGCTCGCTTTGAGCGTCACCTTTACATCTTCTGGCGTTTGATCATTCTCCAGAATAGAATTCAATTCATCCTTCGCTTTTGTTTCTTGTAGCTTCACCATCAATTCGGCCAAGTTCACTTGCATTAAGGGCGACTTTTGTTTTGAAATACTGTTCACCAATCCTTCTCTTACTTTAGGGTCATTGGCAAACTCTGCCAATGTATTTAAGGCAGCAATCCGAACATTCGTACTGGGGTCGCTGTTGAGAGTAAGAAAAAGTGCATCGATGACTTTTTGATTGGAAGAAGAAAGCTGAGACGACATTTGCACGCCTTTCAATCTGTCCGAAACTGATTCCTTTTCCAACATTGCCATCATCATCATTTCTCGCATCTCTACCATCTGACCATTTAAATCTGAGAGTTCCTCCTTATATGAGTTATTCCCCCAAGTTGTTCCGAAGAAAAGACCAACAGCTAACAGGCCAATGCCAAAGGCCATTCTACCATACTGGTTAGCGAAAAGGAAACTCTTTATTTTTTCTAACAAGGAAGATCCATAATTGGCTTCAGGCTGTTTTACCTGTGCCTCATTCAGCATTTGGTAGAAGTTTTCTTTCAACACAGACGAAGGTTCAGGTGCGGATGAACTCAGCATTACCCCCTGAATTTTAGCCATTTCTTCGACCTCAGCCATATCAATATGCCCTTCTCGAACGTATTGGTGGAATTCCTTTTCCCTTTCAGGCGAAAGTGTGCCATCAATAAACTCAGTAATCATTGACATATATTTTTCTTCCATCTTATTTACTTTTTAGCTTTCATCACCCTTATATCTCCATTCAGTGTTTTGAATGAGAACTCTGGCCCTCCGCTTCCTACTTGGTAACTATTGGAGTTGTCAATCTTATATTTTGTACCTCCGCGCTCGCCCTTATTGGCTACTAGTTTTGGCGATAGTTTTTGAGAGAAATCGAAATCACTGTACACCTCTCCCCATTGACTTTCGAAATTGTAAATGGCACCCAAATTAGCTGGAGCAAATATTTCTATCTCCCCATTCACCGTTTGGAACTCAGCAAACTCGGTAGGCATTTTTAAATAATTCACCTCGATTTTACCATTTACCGTACTGGCTTTAGTATTGCTTTCTACATCAATCAACCTTACATCGCCATTCACATTGTTGGCATAAACTTCACCTTTCACACCTTTAATGTAGAGGTCGCTATTGTTTACAGTAGAGATTTTCACGCTAATGTTTCTGGGTACTTTCACTTTGTAGTCAAGCCTTGCCCTGTAATTAACTCGTTCCCGATCTTGATTCCAGTCCCAACCACAAGCCAGAGGATCATCTTTTTCCCTCACCTGATTATTTGGAGTAGTGAAACGGGCTCGCACAAAACCATCGCCTTGAGCAAAATCAAGTTTCACCTCTTCCATTCCCTGCTTAATTTCTGATTGATTTCCAGAAATTTGTTTCTGAACTTCTATTTCTATGGTGTTTTCATCATGGGCTTCCACTTCAATATTCCCCTCGATATTGCACACAGCAAACCATGTTGCCTTTTCATTTTTTACCGTAAAACTCTTCTTTACTGTTTCCGTTTCGCTTTGCCCCTTAACCATCAGGGCCGGCAAAAATGCCAAAAGCAAAACCATACACTTTATCACTTTCATCATTCAGCTATTTTGTTGTTTCATTGCGCAGAAGGAGTTGCCTCCAACTGCATATAGACCATTTTTAAATCCTTCAATGCTCTGAAGATTCGCACCTTCACCGCACTTTCAGTAATTCCCAGTAAGTCGGCAATGTCTTTATATCGCATTTCTTGATACTTACTGAGAATAAGCACTTCCTTCTTTTCGAAAGTCAGTTGATTCATGGCATGCTGCAGCAAATCCATTTCCTCCCTTTGAATTCTATTCGACTCTGCATTATTCTCGTTTCTGAAGTATTTATCAGTCACCTCTACATCTTCTTTGTAGCCCATCTTTTTATTTTTCCGATAATGATCGGCAAAAAGATTTCGAGCCATATGGTACATCCAGGTTTTAAACTGGCCGTCTCCTTTATAGCTGTGTTTGTACTTCATCATTCTCAAAAACACATTTTGAACTAAATCCTCACTTATCTCACGATCAAGGGTTAAGCGATAGAAAAACCCATACAGGCTCTTGTTATATCGCTCGAACAACAACCCGAGTTTATCGAGCTGCCCTTCTTTTACTTGTAGCATTAACGCGTTGTCAGAGAGAGAATCCAATCGTCTTTTTTAAGAATTCAATGGGGGAAACCTAAGCTTTTTAGAAAGGTTACAAGTCAAGGTACACTTTTTTGATTTTATTCAGATATGCCCTATATTCAAACACCCAAGCACTATCGAATTATGGAAATGACAAAAGAAAGCCTAGAACAAGAAATTCAAGCGCTCAACGCTCAACTTACTGGAGACATGTTTAAAGACATGGACATTAAGGATAAAATACACAATTTGACTATGAAACTGAATGGGGTAAAACCTATGGATTCATCTTTTGAATGTGTGGGCTGTGGAAGCTAAGCCATGAAAATAGCACCAAATTCAACCTTAAAAATTGAGCCTCTTTTGGCTCTTTTTTTATTTCTTTTTACCGCTTGTAGCGAACCGAATAACCAAAGAGAAGTCCCTACCGATAATCCTTTCATTGTGGTTTTGGGTGTCGCACAAGATGCTGGCTACCCACAGGCCGGTCAAAAACAAGAATGGGAATTAATTAAAGAGAGAAGCGCAAGACCAAAGAATGCAGTGGCGCTTGGTCTTGTTGACCCCACCACAAAACAGCGTTGGCTTTTTGAGGCTACTCCCGACTTTAAGCTTCAGCTGCAAATGTTAGATGATGTTTCTGAAACCAACAACTATCCAATGGACGGAATTTTCTTAACACATGCGCATATTGGCCATTACACTGGGCTCATTCATTTGGGTCGAGAAGTGATGGGCACTTCGAGTGTTCCTGTTTATGCTATGCCTAAAATGAAGGCTTTCTTGGAAGAAAATGGGCCTTGGAGTCAATTGGTTGATTTAAATAATATTGAAATCAAGCCTCAACAGGATAGCATTGCCATTCAATTGAACAATAGTGTTTCCGTTACGCCTTTTACCGTTCCTCATCGGGATGAGTTTTCAGAAACCGTTGGTTATGAAATTAGGATCAAGGATAAGTCCATCGTTTTCATTCCAGACATTGACAAGTGGAGCAAATGGAATCAAGATATTATTGAAGTAATTCGAAAAAGCGACATGGCACTACTAGACGCTTCTTTCTTCAAGAATGGCGAAATACCTGGGCGCGACATGAGTGAAATACCTCATCCCTTTGTTGAAGAAAGTATGAGCCTATTCGGTAAACTATCGGATGAAGACAAGGCTAAAGTTTATTTCATTCATTTTAACCATACCAATCCAATGAACTTCAGCGATAGTGATGAATCGAAATTGGTTAGAGAGAAAGGTTTTAAGATTGCTTATGAAGGACAAATTCTAGAGTTTTAATAACATCGATCATAACAATCTATAACACTCCATAGTTATTTTTCTAGCTCTTCAGGAGCTTAAAATTAGCTATATGGAGATTCATCAACAAGAATTAGAAATATTATTGAGCGTTGTTATTGCCACGGTACTTTGCGGTATTGTAGGTTATGAGCGCGAAAGCCGAGACAAACCTGCTGGCCTCAGAACCAATATGATTGTTGGTGGCTTTAGCTGTTTAATTGTTTCGTTATCGCTCCCCTTGGTCGACTTTATTCATAATTATGAACTTCACGAAGCAGTTAAAGCCGACCCTATTAGGATTTTACAAGCCCTTGTTGTTGGAATTAGTTTTATTGGTGCTGGAACTATCATTAAGCAAAACAACGATAAAGTAAAAGGACTAACTACTGCGGCCACCTTACTTTACTGCCTTGGAATTGGCATTGCCACCGCATTACATAAGTACATTATCGCTGTCGGCATCACGTTTATTATTTTAATCATTAACTACTCTTTCACCAGAGTAAAAGAAAAAATCACTGATGATTTAGGGGAAGGCAAAGTACCTGATTAAGATTATTTGTTAGTAAAAAGAACCTTTCAATTCCCCAAACGATCTGATAAAAAAGCAGTTTCACCAACATAATAGCGATTTAACGAAGGAGAATATAGGATATAAACACAGTGCATAAAAACAAAAAAAAACAGCCGTTTCTGACTGTCTTTTGGTGGGCGCTGAGGCTCCGAAGCCTCGGAGCGAACCACCGACCCTTAGGAAAACCTCAGCAAAATATCTTCGATAATTTTAGGCTCAGACTTCAGCTCCTCTATAAATTTCCTACTCTTCTGTTGCTTAATAAATAGCTCAATCTTTAAGGCCTGACTTCGATCAACACATTCAATTTCTAAAAACAACTCCCAATCCGAGGCAGACTTAGTGCTTGCATTTTTGTAAAAACCAGAGTTATGCTGCTCCAAACGACCTGATACAAAAGCAGTTTCGCCAACATAGTAGCGATTTACCGAAGGGGAATATAGAATATAAACACAGTGCATAAAAACAAAAAAAGACAGCCGTTTCTGACTGTCTTTTGGTGG
>NZ_LQZQ01000005.1 GCF_001593005.1 Roseivirga ehrenbergii | reverse complement strand
TAATCAGGTAAGGCGAACTTTAGTATGGAGATAAGGTTACTAATTTCGGGGTTTTATTCTCCGAAATATTCTACAAAGTTTCTTGGGGTTTCGTAAAGGCGAAGGCTGTGCAGTTTTCCTGTGCTAGTGATTTTGGTTACCTCTGGTTCCAATATCTTCCAGATTTCCATAACCAAAATTTCGCAGCTGGCCATTTTACCTTGCATGAAGTCCACATCCATGTTCAGGTTTTTGTGATCTAACTTTTCGATCACTTCTGCCCTAATTACATTTGAAAGCTGCTTTAGATCTACTACAAAACCCGTTTCCGGATCTGGTTTTCCCTTTACAGTCGTAATTAATTCAAAATTATGCCCGTGCCAATTGGCATTCGCACAAGGGCCAAATACCTCAACATTCTTTTCTTCCGACCAATTAGGATTGTACAGCTTGTGTGCTGCATTAAAATGCTCTTTCCTACTGATGTAGATCATACCTTCTCTTCAATTTCGCTGCAAATATAATGGGTATTTGCTTAACTTTGGCAAGCACAAATTCAGATACTTTATGATTGTAGTAACGGGAGCAGCGGGGTTTATAGGAAGTTGTTTAGTAAGCAAATTGAATAGCGAAGGCTTTAATCACATCATTGTGGTTGATAAATTCGACAATGAAGAAAAAAACAAAAACTTAGAAGGTAAACGCATTCTTGAGTCTATCGATAGAGACGACTTCTTCACTTGGCTGGATACTGTGGGCGAAAAAGTAGAATTCATTTTTCACCTTGGCGCCAGAACAGATACCGCTGAGTTTGACAAAGACTTGTTAAGTAAAATGAATACAGAATACACCAAACAGATTTGGGAGAAATGTATTCAATATCAAATTCCATTGGTTTATGCTTCGTCTGCGGCTACTTATGGTTTGGGCGAATATGGCTATGATGACAACCAAGAAAACATTCCCAACCTGATTCCTCTAAACCCTTATGGTGAATCGAAAAACGATTTTGATAAGTGGGCGATATCACAAGAAGAACAGCCTTTCTTCTGGGCTGGTTTAAAGTTCTTTAACGTGTATGGGCCTAATGAATACCACAAAGGAAGGATGGCCTCAGTGATTATGCACGCCTTCAACCAAATTGATAAAACAGGCGCAATGAAACTCTTTAGATCTCACAATCCAGAATTTAAAGATGGTGAGCAAATGAGAGATTTCGTTTATGTGAAAGATGTGGTTGACGTTTGTTATTTCTTGATGCACCACCGAAAAAACTCTGCCATCTACAACTTAGGAAGTGGCAAAGCCAGAACTTTCTTAGACCTTGTAAAGGCCACTTTCAAGGCAATGGACAAGAAAGAAGAGATTTCATTTATAGATACACCTGCCGACATTCGTGATAAGTATCAGTATTTTACTGAAGCGAATATGGCCAAGTTAAAATCGATTGGCTTTACGCAAGAGTTTACTTCTTTAGAAGAAGGTGTAGAAGATTACGTGAAGAATTATCTATCTAGCCACAGTTATTATTAATCGTTGGTAAATTATAGACACAAAAAAAGGTAGAGCGCAAACTCTACCTTTTCTGTTTTTAAAGTTCTTTAATTCCTTAATCACCCCCCAATCCATTCGGCTACGAAGAGATTGGTATCTCTTGTTCCTCCGTTATTTCTGTTGGAAGAGAACACCAAATATTTTCCGTCATTCGAGAACACAGGGAAGGCATCGAAAGTATCGTCTTGTGTAATTCGCGTTAAGCCAGTTCCATCAATATTGATCATGTATAAGTTGAATGGGAAGCCACGCGTAGCGGTATGGTTTGAAGCAAAAATGATTTTTTCACCTGAAGGATGGAAGAAAGGCGCCCAGTTGGCTTGCCCCAAATCTGTAAGTTTCCTAAGGTCAGAACCATCTGCATTACAAATGTAAAGTTCCATGTTGGTAGGCATTACCAAACCTTCTTTTAGTAAGTCCTGATAAACCTTAATGTCTTCTTCTGTTTTAGGTCTAGAAGATCTGAAAATCAATTTCTCGCCATCAGGAGAGAAAAAAGCACCACCGTCATAACCCAACTCATTGGTAATTTGCTTTACATCAGAGCCATCAATATTCATGGTGAAGAGCTCTAAATCGCCAGTTCTCATAGAAGTAAAAACGATTCTATCTCCTTTTGGTGATACTGTAGCCTCAGCATCGTAGCCAGGGTTATCAGTAAGCTGAGCAATGATTTCTCCATCCATATTGGCCGTGAAAATATCGTAGTCAGGATAAATCGGCCATATGTATTTACCGTCCTCGCGAGGCCCAGGAACAGGAGGACAATTCTCGTCTCCCAAATGAGTAGAACCATAAACGAAGGTATTATCTGGTAGAAAATAAGCACATGTTGTTCTTCCCATACCAGTGCTCACCATTTCTGGTTTATTGTTCTTTAAATCGTCATTACGCCAATCGGTAATAAACATTTGGTCACAACTAGCACCCCATTCGGCATAATCAGACTGAAATACTAAGTAATTATCATCAAAGCTCCAGTAGGCCTCAGCATTATTTCCTCCAAAAGTCAATTGCTTAATATTCTTAAGGAATTTCATTTCCTCTGGTTTTAAAAGAAGTGAATCTAAATTTTCTTGCGACTCTACTTCCGTAGTTTTCTGCTTCGGTATATTACAGCTAAATACAATAACTAGTGTTAATAACAGACAGTACTTATTCTTCATTATGATGTCGTAAATTAGAGTTGCGAAGATAAGGATTATTATCTTTGAGCTTAAATTCTACGACATGAGAAAAATCACCTTTTACATAAGCATTATATGCATTATTGGGCTAGGTAGCTGTACTAGCTATACTACCGATAAAGAAATTCGCACGAGTATAGAAAAAGATATTGCCTATTTGGCCGATGACAAACTAGAAGGACGGGCTATTGGAACTGAAGGCGAGCAATTGGCAGCTGAATACATAGCCGCAGCTTTTAAAAAGTATGGACTTGAGCCCAAAGGCACAGATGGTTATATGCAGCCATTCAACGTAAAAAAGGCCACAAACCCACATGAAGAAGCCGTAATTGGCGATGCAGAAGGCGGAATTACTGGAAGAAACGTAGTTGGATACATTGATAACGGAGCTGAAAACACAGTGGTCATTGGTGCACATTTCGACCATTTAGGATATGGAGAAGAAGGTTCTCTTTACCGAGGTGATAAGGCCATTCATAATGGAGCCGATGATAACGCCAGCGGTACAGCAGCCATGATTCAATTAGCAAGGATTCTTAAGAATAAAGGGAAAGATAAAAATTACCTTTTCATGGCTTTTTCTGGAGAAGAAAACGGCCTCTGGGGTTCAAATTACTTCTCGAAAAACTCTACCATTGATTTAGGCAGCGTGGATTACATGATCAATATTGACATGGTAGGCAGAATGAACGAGGAAAAAACTTTGGCCATTAATGGTGTAGGTACTAGCCCTGTATGGATGGACAAAATCGAAGCGGCCAACACAGACACATTGAAGCTAGTGACTTCTGAATCTGGGATTGGACCGTCCGATCACACTTCGTTCTATTTACAGGATTTACCCGTACTGCATTTCTTTACAGGCCAACACGAAGACTATCACCGTCCTTCGGATGATGCTAATAAAATCAATTACCATGGCATAGTAAAAGTAGTTCGACTTATTGAGCGATTAGTATTATCGCTTGACCAAGAAGAGAAAATCGCTTTTACTAAAACCAAAGATGAATCTGGCGATAGCCCACGATTCACGGTTTCACTTGGAGTGGTACCGGACTACCTATACGATGGCCAAGGCATGAGAATAGATGGTGTGTCTGAAGATAAACCAGCACAAAAAGCAGGTATGCAAAAAGGAGATATTGTGATGAAGCTTGGCGACTCTACCATTGTAGATATGATGAGTTATATGAGAGCCCTTGCTGCCTTCCAACTTGGCGATGAAACCAAAGTGGAGTTTAAAAGAGGCGAAGAATTAAAAACGGTGGATATAAAATTCTAAGGTGATTATACTTAGAACCATACTTTCTTTCCTAAGGGACAAACATTACAGAAATTTGCTTTTTGCAACTATAACGGTGCTGGTAATCGGCACCGTTACTTATCATTACCTCGAACAGTGGACTTGGTTAGACTCTCTCTATTTTTCAATCATCACTTTAACCACCGTAGGCTACGGAGACTTCTCACCTCAAACTGATTGGGGTAAAATCTTCACCATCATCTATATCGTTATTGGAGTTGGTCTCATCCTTACCTTTATCAATACGGTATATACCCATTTTAAAAACATTCCTCAAGACCACTTTCACCATAAGAATTAAAATGCTTATAAACTTGTGATCACACCGAACAGTTGTCAAACTTTGGTGCAAATCAAATTTTACGATAATTCGTTACCTTGAATAAAAGAGAAAAAGATGAACAGCATACAAATAAAACAAAGGATACATGATTATATTGATCAAGCAAACGAACGTTTTTTAATGCTTGTCAATGAAATGATCGATGCCGATAAGAAACAAGACTGGTGGGATGACTTAGACCCTAATATACAAGCATCAATTGACCGCGCCCTTGCTCAATCAGAACAAGGGAAAGGAAGGCCACATTACGAGGTAATGAGCGAGATCAGAGCAAAACATCAAAAGTGAATTATTCTGTTAAATGGTTACCTGAAGCAGAAATAACATATGCAATGGTGATTGGATATCTTGAAGAAAACTGGACCGCAAAGGAAATCAATAGTTTTCTAAACCGAACAGATGAAGTCATCAGTTTTATATCACGTAATCCCAAACAATATCTATACTCCAAAAAGAAAGAAGTCTACCGTGCCGTTGTCACCAAACAGATCAGTTTGTATTATAGGATTAAACTGAAAGAAATAGAACTATTGGTTTTTTGGGATAGCCGTCAAAATCCAGCCAAATTAAAAGTTTGAGTTTTTTCAATAGTGGTCTGGTAACAGCTAGACAATGAACTAGTCGTGAGTAATTAGAGTAATGAAAAAGGAAAGTATATTTATTGGGGTTCTATTGCTAGCTGCTATTTTCGGTTGTGCTTATGTATACAAACAACTCCATCAGCCTATTGATTTACTAGAGGAAATCAATGATATACGAAATAATTCTCCTAGTTCAGCCAATGATCGACTACAGGACCACTATTCTTACATGGAAACTTTGGAAACACTTAAAGCCTCAGGGGCTTTAACTGAAGGAATCAAGTATCTAGACATTCTTATTGAGAAAAATACAGATCACAAGTCGGTTTATCAGTTAGAGAAAGGAAAGCTATTATTCTCAATGGATAACTTTAAGCATGCAATTGAGTCTTTCTCCGCTGCGATAAGGGACTCACCTTATGGAAGTCCATCAGCATTAGAATGGCGAGCCTATTCCTATATTAATTTGAAAGATTGCAAATCAGCTATATTAGACGCGGAATCATTAATTGAAAAAGACTCCACCCATTGGGATCGATATCATCAGATAAAAACTTATTGTGATTCCATTTCTAGATTAGAAACTGCATTACAATAGGAATTACCATCTGGTTTTATAAACCCAGAATTCCATGAACCATCTTATTCCAATAGCAGTTTGAATACCATGCAAAACCATTTTGATTTAGTAATTATAGGAGGCGGGCCCATCGGACTGAATTGCGCTATTGAAGCCACAAAAGCCAACTTAAATTACGTGGTATTAGAAAAGGGAACTTTGGTGAATTCCATCTATCACTTCCCTACCAATATGACCTTCTTTTCCACTTCCAATTTGTTAGAAATTGGTGGTGTACCCTTTATTTCGCATACCGATAAACCTACAAGAAGGGAAGCCTTAGAATATTTTAGAAGGGTTCAGGAAAGCTGGAAGTTGAACATAAAACCCTACACCAAGGTAGATAGTATGACTTCTGAAAACGAAGTGTATCACATCAAAACAAGCAAGGGCACCTACACCGCCAACTATGTAATCGTGGCCACTGGTTTTTATGATACACCCCGTCTCTTGAATATTCCGGGAGAAAGCTTACCCAAGGTGAAGCATTTTTATGATGACCCTCATCCTTACGTAGATCAAAAAATAGTGGTAATTGGTTCGGCCAACTCGGCTTGCGATGTGGCTTTAGAAACTTATTATAAAGGAGCGGAAGTGACGATGGTGATTCGTGAACCAGAAATTTACCCTAAAGTGAAGTACTGGATTCGCCCGAATATCATCAACAGAATTAAAGAAGGTGCAATCAAAGCCTATTTCAATTCCACAGTTACTGAAATTACAGAAAACCAAGTACACATCAATACACCTGACGGGCCATTAACGATTGAGAACGATTTCGTTTTGGCTATGACTGGCTACAAACCCAATTATACTTTATTCGAAGCACTGGGTATTGATGTTTCGGAAGATGAATTGAAAGTACCTGTGCATCATGCGGACACTTTAGAAACCAATTTGCCCAATGTATATGTAGCTGGAGTAATCAATTCGGGAATGCAGACAAGCACGCTGTTTATAGAGAATACAAGGGTGCATTCTGAAATGATTATTAAAGCTATTCAAGCTAAAAATCCATCTTTAAAGTCGCAGTGAGATAGTCAGACTAGAGGAAAACTTTCCAAAAGTTTAAACTTTTGGAAAGTTAAGGTTAGCCCTCTTTCCATTTGATATTGCAGCCCAAACTTGGTCGCTGTTCAAAATCAATTCCCTTATTATTGAGCACGCAGTCTAAGGCAGAACGTAAATCTTTGCCCGTTACTGGCTGGTCATTTCCTGGTCGGGAATCATCTAATTGACCACGGTACACACATTTTAGTCCTTTATCGAAAATATAGAAATCGGGTGTACAAGCCGCTTGGTAGGCTTTGGCAACCTCCTGGCTTTCATCGTGCAGATAAGGAAAAGTATAGCCTACTTTTTCGGCCTCCACCTTCATTAAGTCTGGCGAATCTTGTGGGTAGTTTTCAACATCGTTTGAGCTGATGGCTATAAAAGACACGCCTTTTGCTTGATAATCTTTTGCTAAGGCTACAATTCCTTCGTCCACATGCTTCACAAAAGGGCAGTGATTGCAGATAAACATAATCACCGTGGCTTTGTCAGATTTCAATTCATCCAATGACTGCATTTGACCAGAAACGGTATCTAGCAATTTAAAATCAGGAGCTAGCGTTCCTAGCTGTAGCATGTTTGATGGTGTACGGGACATGATTTAGTTATAAATTTATTAATACTTAATAATCGTAAAGTTCCTCAACTTTCAGATCGCGTATTAAATGCCGTTTTAAAAGGAGGAAAGTCAAGTCTTTTTATAGAATTGAATTTTCTGAGTTCATTTGGATCACTTACTGGGTAGAAGGTTTGAAATCTATAATATTCAATTTCTCCACCTCCACGCTTAGGACGATTCATTTTTTTAAACCGAATTGAATAAGGCTTCCCTCCAATAGAAAACATAAGGTGATTGTTGTCAAACAAATATTTATTCTCTGGTTTGTCATACACGAGCAAAATTGTTTCAATATTATCAGGAAGATATCTGTAATTTACGTTGTCAATATGAAAGTCTTTATCATCTAGATGGTCTCGTGTTAAAGCAGAAAAGTGTCTAGTCAAAGTATGAAAGTAACCGAATGCATCAATTCTAATTATGACCCCGCTAACTTCAAACTCGATGAAGTTTTTATCCTTGAATTCATAATACTCTTGAAGAAGATAATAAGCTTTTTTTCCAAATAATGTAGTTGACTTTTTCTGGTATTCGGCCAAATTACTTCCTACAAAATCTCTTTTTTGATACTTTATTAAATCCTTAAGCTGATTGTTAGTTTCTGATAAAGCCATTATTAAGAGTTCGCTCTTATGATTTGTTTTAGAAATGAGTTCTTTCCATTCTTCATAGTGACGGTTGAGAAATGCAATATCTTTTATTACCTGCTCTCTGGGAATTTCTCCTTTCCAATCATGAGCGGGGTAGTGACCGTTCAAATTTCGGAAATAAGTAGAATGGACTCTAAGAAATTGGGCAATGTCAAGTTCTGGAAAATCATATGGATTTAAAGTAGAATCATCCTCTGAGGAATGTAAAATAGGTAAGATGTTACAAACTGCAATTTGTTCAGATAACAACATTTTCTCACCGGCATACAGCTTACGCAGTAGTTCCGATAGAATCTCAGGAGTTGACCCAGGTTCGGTATTCTTTGGATCACTTACTTTATCTAGTTCTTCTCTTGTGTATAACAATGCGTGTGTGATTTATTTATAACAGCCTTATATTGTAATCATCTAAACAAAGATGCGTACGCTTACCTTTTAGCAAAAGTTGTTCAGAATGAACTAAAAATCACTAATCAACACCTTATTGTACGTTAGATTAGTTTCATCAATACTAAAATGAACCCTAACTGGTTACTATTCAATACCATTAATGGATGGTTGTTTTTAAGGAAAAGTCTAGAAATAAAATAGCCTAAACTTTTTCATTGATAGTGTATAAACTTTATAGGCTCTTACAGAGAAGAAAGACAACTTTTCTTTATCCAGAAATCATACTAATTATCAAACCAAATGCGCCAGTGCCAAACCAGCGAAAGTTAGGGCCAAGAAGAAGCCGAGCATATCGGTAACTGTGGTTAAAATTGGGCCAGAAGCCAAAGCTGGATCCACTTTCATTTTCTTTAAAAACAATGGAATTGTACCTCCAATAGCAACGGCAACAACGGTGTTAATGGCCAAAGCACCCCCCACTACTAGGCCTAAATAGGCATTGCCCTGCCAAAAGAAAGCTGCCAAGCCAATCAATGCACCAAGCACTACTCCGTTGATCAAGCCCACTTTGACTTCTTGCCAAAGCACTCGCATTAATTCATAAGGCTTTACCACCCCTAGCGAAAGCTCTCTTAAACTTACCGCCACGGCTTGGTTACCAGAACAGCCACTCATGTCTGAAATTACTGGAAGGAAAACAGCCAAAGCAATTACTTCTTGCAGCGTGTCTTGGTAAAAAGCAATTACACTGGCCGCAATTATATTCAAAAGTATGTTCACGCTCAGCCAAGAAAGCCTTCTGCGCGAACGCAGCATTACGGGCATGGTACGCAGTTCTTCCCCACCCACAATACCTTGCGTTTCTAGTAACTCCGTATTAAAACGGTCGTTTTCAGCCTCCCTTACATGTTTACGCATCACAATACCGAGAAGTATGTTGGCATCGTTGACTACAGGCACTCCATAAAAATCATACTTATCAAAAAAGCTGATGAGCTCGGTGAGGTGATCTGTATCCTTTACTGTAAGGGCATTTTTAATCACAATTTTTGAAAGCGGAACCGAGGCTTTTGAAAGCAATAAGTCGCGCATTTGAAGCACCCCAACAAAGACACCATCATCAACCACATAAATGTACTGAACGTTGTAATCTTCGTATTCTTCAGAATTATCGCGGAGCTTGGTGGTGATTTCGCCTACGGTCTCAGTACACTCAAAAGCCAAGTATTCCGTAATCATTACCCCACCGGCACAGTCCGAATCGTAATGGATTAGCCTACGAATGTTCTCCGCTTCTTTCGGATACATTTCCTCCAAAATGGCATGCGCATCATCGTCATCCAGTTCAGAAATAATATCCACCTGTTCATCAGAATAGAGTTGATTTAGAATAGAAGCAGCTGTTTCGGTTTCTACATCTTCGATCAGTTGAACGGCTTGGGATTGCGGAATTCGCTCCAGTAAGCTTGCTCCATCTTCGGCACTCATTAATCCAAGCAAATCATTCTGCTCGGCCCTGTTTAAATGGCTAAAAGCATGAATAATGTCTTCCGACTTATTCTCATCCATGTAATCATGAATACCCTCTTGATCGGAAGAAGCAATTAATTCAGCCAGTTGCTCCCACGATTTCACTTCCTTCTCCATGCTGATTTTTCTCTTTTACTTTCTTACCCCTATGTGCATCAGGGCATCTCCTTGGTGAACAATTGGATTGTTATTCAAACCTATCACATAACCAGAAACAGGGCTTTTAATTTTGATTTTCGAACCCCCAAAAGGGTCACTGATATGACCGATAAGCTGGTTTTTCTCTACTTCGGAACCATACGGAACCATTGTTAAGAAAACACCTGAGGTTTTCGCCCTAATCCACGATGAGTTATTGATAGTTTTGGTCACATGTGGTGCTTCTGGCGCGCGTTCGCGCATACCTAAATGTTTCATTACCCTTAACGCCCCGTTTATGCCTTGTTGAATTGCAAATTCATCAAAACGAGCCGATTCACCCCCTTCATACACCAATATTTGCTTGCCCATTTTAGCCGCAGTTTGGCGCATAGACTTAGGCCTAAACGGACTGTTTAAAATAAACGAAGGTTGAAAAATTTCAGCGATCTTTTGATTTTTAGGTTCCTTCAGTGCGCAGCGTATTTGCGGATAATTCGTGCGGTCGGCCCCTCCTGTATGGAAGTCCAAACCCATATCTATTTTAGGAATTATATCTGTAGTGAGATAATGAGCTACCCTAGCGGCCAAAGAACCATTTTTATTTCCCGGAAATGACCGGTTCACATCTTTGCCATCGGGCACATAGCGGCTAAAGTGAATAAAGCCAAACATATTAATGATGGGAATACAAATGACAGTTCCTACCCTAGGTATGTGCTGGTCTTTTTCAATTATTCTGCGGACAATTTCGGTACCGTTAATTTCATCACCGTGCATGCCTCCACTGAGGAGCAAAGTAGGCCCGTCAATTTCTGAACGGGCCACAGTAATGTGTAAATCAATTGGTGAATGCGAAGGGAGCCGCGCAATATTAATATTGATTTTGGTCTCCTGACCTGGCAATATTTGCTTGCCTCCGATTATTAATGGTGCTCTCAATACTTATTTCTTTTTCAGTCTAATATCATAAACATCTGTTCTTCTATCTTTCAGGTTACGAACTGCACCCTTGTTATGTAGCGTCCAGAGCAAGTCTAAATCTACATCGGCCACCAAAATCATTTCTGTATTTGGCGTGGCCTCGGCTTTAATTCCTGTGGTTGGGAAAGCAAAATCGCAAGGGGTAAAAACCACAGACTGCGCAAACTGAATGTCCATATTTTCAACCTTAGGAAGGTTACCAACCGAACCCGCAATGGCCACGTAACATTCGTTTTCAATTGCCCTTGCTCTAGCGCAATAGCGAACTCGCGAGTAACCGTTTTGAGTATCAGTCAGGAACGGAACGAACAGAATATTCATGCCATCATTAGCCAAAATTCTTGGCAGCTCAGGAAATTCCACGTCATAACAAATCAACACACCGATTGGGCCACAATCAGTTTCATAAACTTTAATGGTATCTCCGCCCGTTAAGCCCCAATACTTGGCCTCATCTGGAGTCACATGCATTTTGGTGTACTCTTCAAAAGTGCCATCTCTTCGGCACAAAAAGCCCACATTATATAGTTTAGGGCCATCCATTTTAGGCATACTGCCTGTAATGATGTTTACATTGTAGCTAATCGCCAATTTGGAGAAACGCTCTCTAATTTCATCGGTAAACTCTGCTAGCTTGCGAATGGCTTCGGCCTCAGAAAGGTGATTGTACTTTGCCATTAAAGGGGCATTGAAGAATTCCGGAAATAAAGCGAAATCACTTTTGTAACCCGAAACGGCATCGACAAAGAATTCAATTTGCTCGAAAAGCTCATCAATTCCATTGTAGGGGCGCATTTGCCATTGAATTAACCCTAAGCGAACTACTGTCTTCTGATCACTAAGTTGTGGCTCTTGCTCAACATAATAGATATTGTTCCACTCTAAAAGTACTGCATAATCCTCTGACTCGTCATCACCCGGCATGTAGCCTTTAATCACCTTGTTTACGTGAAAATCATTGCTCAACTGGAAGGTCAGGGTTGGATCATATAGTTCCTTTAGCTTTACTTTATCTATGTACTGCCTTGGGGTAAGCTCATTTGAGTATTTATGATAATTCGGAATTCGACCACCGAAAACAACCGCCTCTAGGTTCAAGTTTTCGCAAAGTTCCTTACGGGCGTCATAAAGTCTTCGACCCAAGCGCAAGCCCCTAAAATCTGGCTTTATAAACACCTCGATACCATAAATTACATCGCCATTAGGGTCGTGGGTAGAAAAAGTATAGTTGCCAGTTATTTTTGCATAAGTGTGATTATCGCCAAATTTATCGTAGTCTACAATTAAGCTCAGGGCGCAACCTGCTATTTCATCATCAGCCACAATCACCAACTGACCTTCAGGAAAAATATCTATGAGTTTCTGAATATGGTGTTCGTCCCACCAGCCTCCCGACCAATTTTCGTAGGCCGCTTTCATAGATTCGGTTAAGTTTTTGAAGTCACTAATTTCAAGTTGCCTCAGTTCAATTTTCTGTATTTCCCTCATATCTCTTTAAGATAGTAAATGCCTGCAATGTTCAAATAAAAAATGATTGATTGTAAGAATATTTCCACTTAAAAAAGCCCTTCAGTCTTATGGCAAATCATTTTATCTATGACAGCCATTTCACTCCAAAGTCACATTTAAACATCTCCATTTTTTAACACTCCTTAACATATTAACACCGCAAGTAAATTCTCTAAGTCTACATCTAAGCTTACAAACGAATAAGAAATTAAAACTCAAAAATTATGAAAAAGTCAAAAATGAAATGGTTAGGAACACTAGGATTAGCAATATTATTAGCTTCTAGTTTAAATGTAAATGCACAAGGATTTAGAGGAGAGCAAAAACCGCAGTCGGACCACC
Source organism: Roseivirga ehrenbergii (assembly GCF_001593005.1). Classification (GTDB taxonomy): domain Bacteria; phylum Bacteroidota; class Bacteroidia; order Cytophagales; family Cyclobacteriaceae; genus Roseivirga; species Roseivirga ehrenbergii. Next base: position 69,898 of record NZ_LQZQ01000005.1, on the reverse strand, counting down.
CGATGGAAATGAATAGAGGCAAAAAGTCTGACCAAATGAGGCCAGAGCAAAGGGGGCCAAAAATTCCAAACCTGACTGACGCTCAAGAAAATCAGCTGAAGGAGTTTCGTTTAGAAGAAATGAAAAAAGCGCAGCCCATTGAAAATTTAGTAGCTGAAAAAGAAGCTCGACTAAACACCCTCACTTCTGCAGAAAAGTATGATGAAAAAGCGGTGAACAAAGTGATCGAAGAAATTGGAGATCTGAAAGCTGATTTGGCGAAATTAAAAGTAGCTGGTCAACAGAAAGTCAAAAGTATTCTAACAGAAGAGCAGTTGGTGTTCTTTAACCAACATCAGCAAAAAGGACCTAAACAAAATGGGCCAAGAAGAAAATAAAAATCGGTAGCTTAGTTTTAACATAGGTTTGGGTGGAGTAAAATCTACCTAAACCAAATTACATCAACCATTACTTGTCAGAAGATCAACTCATATTAGCATTAAAAGAAGGCTCAGAAAGTGCTTTTCGCGACTTGGTGGAAACCCATCAAAATCGTGTATATAATACATGCCTTGGATTACTGCAAAACGAGTCGGATGCAGAAGAAACTGCGCAAGACGTATTTATTGAGGTCCACCGTTCCATCGGTGCTTTCCGTGGCGACTCCAAATTATCGACTTGGCTTTACAGAATCGCCACCACTAAATCATTGGAGCTGATCAGAAAAAACAAGCGCCAAAAGCGTTTTGCCTTTCTTCAATCTTTGGCAGGAAGCGATGAAAAAAGTGACAGCCTAAAGCAAGCACATTTTGTACACCCTGGAATTGAAATGGAACAAAAGGAAAATGCGGAAGCACTTTTTCAGGCCATTGCACAATTACCAGAAACCCAAAAGGTAGCTTTTACCTTACATAAAATTGAAGGTCTGGCCTATCAGCAAATTTCTGAAATTATGGAAACAAGTGTTTCGTCAGTGGAATCGCTCATGTTTAGGAGCAAAAAGAATTTGCAAAAGACTTTAAAGAGTTACTATGAAAAAAATTTTAGGGATTAGCACAAGTATTTTTGGAGAAGAGCATCGAATAGAATGAGCATGAAAAACGAAAACAACATAGAGACCAAAATCAATCAAGCCCTCAATAGTATCGAAGGCATTGAGTCGGCTGAAGTGAAGCCCTATTTCTATACACGCCTACAAGCGAAAATGGAAAATCAGATGGCGCCATCATACGGGAAGTTCTCTATTTTAGCCAACTTAAAATTAAGCTTGGCCATGCTGGCAGTTTTCTTTGTATTCAACCTTACCAGTATTGTTTTTCTTTCTGGAAGTCAAAACACAGACTCTACAGCAACATCTGCTCTTGACGAGTTTTCTGAGGAGTATTTCTCGAACCCAAATGTTTACGATTACCTAAACGATTACTAAGATGGACTTTATTAGACGCAATAAACTATTAGGTGGTGCAGTCATAGTTCTGGTAATTTTCAATGCTGCCCTCTTGGTTTTCTTATGGCTCGGCCGACTTGAGAATAACCGTTTGAATAACGGCCCAGAAGGCAAAGGAAGACTTTTAGAAGAACGCCTAAACCTTTCACCCGATCAAGTTGATCAGTTAGAAACTCTTAAGGCAGCTCACTTTAGGCAGGTCAACCAATATCAAAGAGAATTCAATGAAACTAGAAGACAACTTCATGGTCTTTTAAATACAGAAAATCCGCAAGAGAAGGCCAGAGTATTAGCTGGTAAAATGGGTGATATTCAATCTAAAATTGAAATTTCTACTTTTGAACACTTTGCTTCAATTAGAGCAATATGCACAACTGAGCAACAAAAAACCTTCGATAAAATTATATCCGAAGTACTTAGAGTAGAGCCAAACGGTAATGGGCCTCAGGGTGTAAGACCTCCTCCAGAAGGTGGCCCGGCAGGAAACAGACCTCCTCCGAGAGAGAAAGGTGGTCGTTAAAATTATCGAACTTTTTAAATACGTTAGAGCATTTAGGGTTCGTTAAAGAAATGAAGTTTTCAAATCCCTTCGTAAAAATGATTTGATACAAATATGTTTTGGTTGATAAGGAGTTCATACGGGGCTCCTTTTCTTTTTTCACCCCAACACGAACAAAAGAAAACCCCAACCAAAGGCCGGGGTTTTAATATGTTTAGCGCAGTATACCTATTTATTCTTTAGGCCCTTCTTCTTTCTTTTTACTCGCTTTTTTCTTCTTTGTTTTCAACGTTAAGGCCTCACCTTCTCCGCTGTAATCAGCAATAAGGGTATCGCCTTCATTTACGCTTCCTTTCAAAATCTCTTCAGCAATTTGATCTTCCAAATATTTCTGAATAGCCCTGTTCAAAGGTCTGGCACCAAACTGAGGATCAAAACCTTTATCGGCCAAGAAGTCCTTGGCTTTTTCGGTCAATTCAATTTTGTAGCCCATGTCTTCAACACGAGCAAACAACTTAGTCAGTGTGATGTCGATGATTTTGTGAATATCTTCTCTTCCCAAAGAATTGAAAATAATCACATCATCCAAACGGTTTAAAAACTCAGGGCTGAAAGTCTTTTTCAACGCACGTTGAATGGTATCTTTCATTACAGCATCCTCGTTTTCCTTTCTCGACTGAGTGCTAAAACCAATTCCAGAACCGAAATCCTTCAAGTCACGTACCCCGATATTCGAAGTCATAATAATGATGGTATTTCTGAAATCCACTCTTCGGCCTAAGCCATCTGTAAGGATACCGTCATCCAATACCTGCAATAGAATATTAAAAACGTCTGGGTGTGCTTTTTCGATTTCATCAAGCAACACCACAGAATAAGGCTTTCTTCTTACTTTCTCAGTAAGCTGACCTCCCTCTTCGTAACCCACATAGCCCGGAGGCGCTCCTACCAAGCGAGATACCGAGAATTTCTCCATGTACTCACTCATGTCTATTCTTACCAAAGAATCCTCTTTGTCGAATAAATAGGTTGAAAGCTCCTTAGCTAGCTCTGTTTTACCAACTCCAGTAGGACCTAAGAAAACAAAGGTTCCTATTGGCTTTCCTGGGTCTTTTAGACCAACTCTGGTACGCTGAATCGCTTTAGTCAATTTAGCAATTGCCTCATCCTGACCAATCACGCGTTTCTTAAGTTGTTCGCCCATTCCGACCAGTTTGGATTGCTCTTTTTGTGCAATTCGTTTTGTAGGAATTCCCGTCATCATAGCGATAACTTCGGCTACATTTTCTTCATCAACGGTGTAGCGCTTCGCTTTACTTTCATCTTCCCATTTGGCCTTCGCTCTATCAAGCTGGTCAATGAGTTTCTTTTCTTTATCTCTTAATTGAGCAGCCTCTTCGTATTTCTGACTTTTAACTACTCGATTTTTTTCTTTCTTAATATCCTCAATGGCAGCCTCTAAGCTAACAATGTCATCTGGCACATGGATATTGTTGATGTGTACTCTTGCACCCGCTTCATCTAAAACGTCTATGGCCTTATCTGGCAGAAAACGATCAGAAATATAGCGATCAGAAAGCGCCACACAAGCCTTAATAGCCTCTGGAGTATAATTTACATGGTGGTGCTCTTCATACTTTTCTTTGATATTTTCAAGAATCATAGCGGTTTCCTCAACTGTAGTTGGATCAACCATTACTTGCTGAAAACGTCTTGCTAGCGCACCATCCTTCTCGATATATTGACGATACTCATCCAAAGTTGTCGCTCCAATGCATTGAATTTCACCACGAGCCAACGCTGGCTTAAACATGTTAGAAGCATCTAGCGAACCTGAGGCTCCGCCTGCTCCCACAATCGTATGTAACTCATCAATAAAGAGAATCACTTCAGGCGACTTTTCAAGCTCGTTCATCACAGCTTTCATTCGCTCTTCAAACTGACCTCTGTATTTAGTTCCAGCTACAAGAGATGCCAAATCGAGCGTTACTACTCTTTTATTGAACAGTATTCTCGACACCTTCTTCTGAATAATTCTTAAAGCCAAACCTTCGGCAATGGCTGATTTACCCACGCCTGGCTCTCCAATAAGAATCGGATTGTTCTTTTTTCTTCTACTTAAGATTTGAGCTACACGCTCAATTTCTTTCTCTCTCCCCACAATCGGGTCGAGCTTATCTTCTTCCGCATATTTGGTCAGGTCGCGACCAAAGTTATCGAGCACAGGCGTACGCGATTTTTCAGTGCCTTTTTGACCTGGTTTATCGGAAGAAGCTCCCGATCCGCCTCCAAACATTTTTGAAGAATCGTCATCAGAATCATCCGTATCAGATGATGCCAATGGTGTTTCATTGTCTGTCTGGTATTCCAGCATTTCCTTTACGACCTCGTAGTTCACATCAAATTTTTCTAAAATCTGAGTGGCAATATTGTCTTCGTCTCTTAAAATAGAAAGCAACAAATGCTCAGTACCAATCAATTGGCTCTTAAAGATTTTTGCTTCTAAATAAGTGATTTTAAGTACTTTTTCTGATTGACGGGTAAGCGGAATATTTGCCAAATTTTTGACATTATGATTGGCCGTACCTTTGGTGGCACGCTCTACCGATTCTCGCAATTCTTCTAGTGAAGTACCAAGTTTTTTTAAGATACTCACAGCGATGCCTTCTCCTTCTCTGATCATTCCTAGCAAAAGGTGCTCCGTGCCAATATAATCGTGACCCAAACGAAGCGCCTCCTCACGGCTCAGCGAAATGACTTCTTTTACTCTATTCGAAAATTTAGCTTCCATTTATTCCTTTCTGAATGGCTTGTTCTAATTATTATAGGATAGATCAATATAGTATTTTCTATTTACGATCTAACACAAAACGTAATCAAAAGATTATTTGTTCAATGAACTAACAACTGACCTCCTTAAAACCTCTAAGGCTTCTGGGCCTGTACAAAACAAAAGATCTAAGATGTTAAGGTTTGAAACAAAGTTACTGCCAAATATCTGTTGGTAAGGTTTTGGGTCGAACCAAAACAGTTCCGAGATTGGCTTTCTAGGGTGAATATCACCCCTCATATCCATTAAATCGGGTTTGGCAATTTCTTCAAGGTTTTCTTGCCAAAATACAGGCGTGTCAATTTGCAGAAACTTGAGACACATTGTCAGTAATGACTTGTTAAGGGCAAATAAATGACTTGGGCTTGAATACAGTATATCCTTTATTTCTTCTGAATAGAAATCAAAGAAAGGAGATTTACCATAGGCAGACTGAATGGCACGCCAATGATTATTCACCCATTTTTCGTGATAGTCAATTTTAACTTCCTGAATTGGGATTCTCTTATTCGCACCAAACACGGGCACTGATAAGTCAAGCGGACCATTCGCGGTTAAAATTGTACTTCGGTTTAAATAAGTTCTTTTTTCAAACCGCCCTTGGCTTGCAATGTAGATTTCATCTGCTTTATAAAGCGCAGAAAAGTAAGCGATAGATGGCAAATAATGAAGTTCTATGAGAATGCTCTGCATCAAAACAATCCTTCAGTCTCTCCCAAACCTTCCCTAATGATTTCGAACTGATCGTTAGAACAATCTATAACGGTTGAAGGTACATTACCCCCATACCCTCCATCAATTACAATATCAACAAGGTTTTCGTACTTCTCGAAAATCAAACTCGGATCGGTTGAATATTCAATCACATCGTCTTCGCCCTGAATAGAAGAAGTAATAATTGGCCGCCCTAGTTCTTTTACTAAAAGGCGTGGAATGCTGTTGTTAGGCACTCTAATCCCCACCGTTTTCTTCTTGGCATTCAAGATTTTCGGCACACTACTGTTAGAGTTTAAAATAAAGGTATAAGGCCCTGGAAGTACCTTCTTCATCATTTTAAAAACAGGAGTACTCAATTGCTTAACATACTCCGAAATCTCACTCAAATCGTAACAAATAAATGAAAGGTTCTGGGGTTTTACGTTTTTGATTTTACAAACCCGCTCCACGGCTTTGGTATTTGAGAAGTCGCAACCAATACCATAAACAGTATCAGTTGGATAAATAATTACTCCCCCATCTCTCAAAACCGATACGATATAATCGATTTTTTCCTGTTCAGGGTTCTCAGGATAAAGTCTTATTAATTCGGCTTGCATTAGTCTTCATTTAACGAATCGAAGTTATGACAAAAACCCTATTTTTGTAACCCAATGAAGAAAAGAAAGATTTTCCTATTAGCAATGGTGGTGTTTTCAGTACTCCTCACCTCCTTTAGTTTTTATTTCTACCAAATGTTTTACGGTGCCAATATTCTTATTGAGCAAGCCGACACCTCTATTACAATAGAGTATGGTGAAGGATTTGACGAAGTACGAAACAAGTTTTACGATGCCAACATCATCAATGATCCTATATCATTCAGTTTTGTATCAAAAACCATGGGTTACCAAGATTTGGTAAAGCCTGGGGTTTATTTCTTAAAATCTGGTATGTCCAACCTTGAAGCGGTAAGAATGCTCAGAGCAGGCGATCAAATGCCTGTTAGAATTACTTTCAATAATGTTAGGCTGAAAAATGAACTGGCTGAAAAAATCACCGACAACACCGGTATTCAACCAAGTGAATTCGAAGCACTTTTAAATGATGATGCCTTCTTGGAAAAATATGGAGTTAATACAGAAAATGTAATGACCTTGTTTTTGCCCAATACCTATGAGGTATACTGGACAATTAAGCCTGAGGAATTATTCTCTAAAATGGCCGAAGAACATAAGAAATTTTGGACGGCAGACAGATTGGCAAAAGCAAAAGCACTAGACTTAACACCTGTTCAGATATCCGTTTTAGCCTCTATTGTTCAGGCCGAAAGTATAAAAAATGACGAGCGCCCAACTATTGCAGGGCTTTACCTCAACCGCCTTGAAAGAAATATTGCGCTTCAGGCCGACCCTACTTTAGTTTATGCCTTAGGTGATTTTACAATCCAAAGGGTGTTGAATGAGCACAAGAGGGTTCAAAGCCCATACAATACTTATTTAAATAGAGGCTTACCTCCAGGACCAATTAACTTGCCCACCATCCCCTCTATAGATGCAGTATTGAATTACGAAAAGCATGATTATATTTATATGTGTGCCAAAGAAGATTTTTCTGGGTATCACAGGTTCGCCAAAACATTGGTTCAGCATAATAAGAATGCAGCCTTGTTCCAAAAAGCACTGAACGAAAGAAGAATATTCAGATAATGTATACTGCTTCCACCCAAATCAGGGTAAGATATGCCGAAACAGACCAAATGGCTTATGTCTATTATGGTAACTATGCTATGTACTACGAAGTAGCAAGAGTTGAAGCATTGAAACAAATTGGGTTCAGTTATGGTGAATTAGAAAAAGCGGGAATTATGATGCCTGTACACGAAAACTACAGTAAATATCATAGCCCAGCCAAATATGATCAGCTGCTTACTATTAAAGTGACCATACCAGAAATACCGAAAGTAAGAATGCGCTTCAATTACGAAATAAGAAACGAACAAGATGAGCTTATTAATGAGGGCATGACCATGTTGGTTTTCGTAAATATGGAATCCAATAAACTTACCAAGGCACCAAAAGAATTAGTTCAAGTATTAGAGCCCTATTTTGATGAAAAATAGAATTCTAAAATTTGTATTTGAAAACAAGTATTACCTTAAACTGGTAGCCTTTCTTCAGAAGATCAAGCTAGGGAAAGACAAGATTGGTCTTTATGATGCCATTCTGATCTTTATCAGGAAAATGTCAAATGATGAAATTCTAGATCGCGCCAACGGGGTAGCATTTAGTTTCACGATGGCCATTTTTCCAGCAATTATATTTTTATTTACATTAACACCCTACATTCAAAACTTCTTCCCTGAACTCACCAACGATGAGATCATCGGGTTTTTGAAAGACATTTTACCTTCGAATTTATACAACGCAGCAGAGACTACGATCCATGATATTATTAGTAAACAGCGTGGCGGACTACTTTCAGTTGGCTTTATTCTTACACTAATTCTGTCTACCAATGGTATGACCTCACTAATGAGTGCCTTTAATGCTTGCTATAAAACCAATGAAACTAGGGGCTTTTTCTCCATTAGGTTCATTGCTACTATATTAATTTTCATTCTTGCACTATCCTTTATCATCTCGATTGCACTGCTTATTGTAGGGCAACAAATGATCCTTGATTCGGAAATTAGATCCATCATTAATGATAATATTTCTGTGGATCTGGTCTTTATTTTGAGGTTCGTATTTCTATACCTTATCTTCCAAATCGCCATATCTTCCATATACTATTGGGCTCCGGCAATCCACGAAAAATGGCATTTCCTGAGCATAGGATCAGTATTTTCAACACTAGCCATTATTGTCTCTTCATTTGGTTTCTCTTATTATGTTAACAATTTTGGCAATTATAATAAGCTTTATGGTTCCATTGGGGCATTGTTGGTTTTAATGCTTTGGCTATTCATAATTTCACTCATTCTACTGGTAGGATTTGAGATGAACGCGGCTATCGACAAGGCCAAAATGGAAATTCGTGAAGCAAATGATAAATAATTTTGCCCTGGCTATTTGCAAAAATAAAATTACCACTATCTTTGCAGTCCCAAACGGGAGATCACACACAGAGGAGTGGCAGAGTGGTCGAATGCGGCGGTCTTGAAAACCGTTGTACCGCGAGGTACCGGGGGTTCGAATCCCTCCTCCTCTGCATTATTAAGGGTCCGTTCGTCTAGGGGTTAGGACACTGGGTTTTCATCTCAGCAACAGGGGTTCGATTCCCCTACGGACTACTTCAAAAAGCTCAGCAAATGCTGGGCTTTTTTTTGTTTTCATCGCTCTATGATGAATATTCCAGGGAGCACCACTACAAACTGACTCAGTTATAAATTCTTCGAGTGAAAGAATTTTTGAAAAAAAAGCTTAACTAGATCGAAAGAATTTTAGCAATCCTAAATTCCTCAGCATCAATTTTCTTAATGGTTTTTACTGCCTCGTTGATAGGTGTATAGACCACGTTACTATTCACCACCCCTACCATAACATTGGATTGCCCATTTAACAAGCCCTCAACAGCCGCAACACCTAACCTGCTAGCAAGAACTCTATCGGAGGTTGTAGGCGAACCACCTCGCTGTAAATGCCCTAAAACGGTGACACGAATATCAAAGTAATCTAACTGAGTTTTTACTTTGGCAGCTATGTCATAAGCAGAGCCAAGTTTACATCCCTCGGCTACGATTACTATGTTGGAAGCTTTTTCGCTAGAAGCCCCTCTTTGGAGTCTTCTGATCAAATCATCGATTCCCCAATTGTGCTCTGGCAAAAGCATTGCAACAGCACCACCGCTTATCCCCGAGTTTACAGCTATAAAGCCAGCGTCTCTGCCCATTACTTCTACAAAGAAAAGTCTTTCGTGAGAAGAGGCAGTGTCTCTTATTTTATCAATAGCTTCGGTAGCTGTGTTACAGGCAGTGTCGTATCCAATAGTGAAATCTGTGCCCGCCAAGTCATTATCAATAGTGCCTGGAATCCCTAAAACTGGCACATCATATTCCTGACTAAAAACATCAGCTCCCGTGAACGAACCGTCACCACCAATAACCACTAAGGCATCTAGATCATTTGCTTTGAAATTTTTATAAGCCTTTGCTCTTCCTTCTTTGGTCCTAAACTCATCACTTCTAGCCGAAAGTAAAAATGTACCGCCACGGCTAAGAATATTAGAGACTGACCGCACTTGAAGCTGTTCTATATCTCCATTAATAAGGCCATCATAGCCCTTATAAATCCCATAGACATCGAGGTTATAGTAGACACTAGACCTCACTACTGCCCTAACGGCAGCATTCATTCCTGGTGCATCGCCCCCGGAGGTTAATACTGCTATTTTCTTAATGTTCGCTTTCATATTATTCATTAAATAGAGTTTCAAAATCTAAGTGATACTCAAATAAAAAGGTGACCCTTTCGAATCACCTTAAATATAACTTCAATATGTTTAATTCTTTTAAACGCCTTCTGCAACCACTTCTCTTACATCGTTAGGAAGCATTCTCTTCAGCAAGTTCTCAATACCTGACTTTAAAGTAACCGCTGAGGCAGGGCATCCACTGCAAGAGCCTTGAAGGTTTACCTTCACCACTCCATCATTAAAAGAAGCAAAGCCAATGGCTCCACCATCTTGTTCAACCGCAGGACGAATGTATTCATCCAAAATACCTTTGATTTGTTTTACAACTTCAGAATCGTTCTCATCAAACAATGGATCTTTATCCAATTCCTGAAGAATTAAAGGCTTGTCATTTTCTAAGTATGGCTTAATTACATTTTTAATTTCGTTCTGAATTTCTGGCCACTCTACCGATTCAGATTTAGTTACTGTAATAAAGTTACTCATGTAGAAAACTCTTTCTACTGAAGGAATTTTAAATAGTTCTTGAGCCAATGGAGAATCCTTTGCAGATTCCATATCTGGATAGTCAAAACTAACGCCTTCTTGCAGAAGCATAAAATTCACCACAAATTTCATTGAATTTGGGTTGGGGTTAGCCTCCATGTATATATTTACCGCTTTCATATCTAACTGTCTAGTCCTTTTGAACTACAAAGGTACTCGAAAAGTTTCTCAGTCTTCCTTTAATTCGTCTTCAGATTTAGCAACTAAAGTGGCTACGGTGGCATCGCCAGTTACATTCACTACTGTTCTAAGCATATCCAAAGGCCTATCTACAGGGAAAATGATAGCGATCCAAGCAGGGTTCAAGCCTACCGATTGAAGTACCACAACCATCATTACAATACCAGCACTTGGCACTGCTGCCGAACCAATTGACGCCAAAGTTGCAGTAAGAACAATGGTAAGCTGTTGTGTTACAGATAAATCTACCATATGCATTTGCGCCATAAACACTACAGCTACGGCCTGATACAAACTAGTACCATCCATATTTACTGTTGCACCAATAGGCAACACGAAACTTGAAACGTTTTTAGACACCCCTAGATTATCTTCAACGCACTCCATAGTTACTGGCAAAGTAGCAGCACTAGAACTGGTAGAGAAAGCTAAAAACTGAGCTGGACTGATTTTTTGAAAGAACTTTTTATAAGTCAGGCTTTTAACAAAACCCTTGACAATTAGTGGGTAAAAAACAAAAATCAAGAAAAGAAGCCCAATTACCAATGTTACAGAATATGAGGCTAGACCTTTAAATATTTGCAAAACCTCTCCTGGCGTATCGGCCATTTTGGAAATAACACCAGCCAATAATGCAAAAACAAAGAATGGCGCTGACTTCATGATGAGGTCTACCATCTTAAGGAATACCTCATTTGTGGCATCCACAAAGTTCTTTAAGCCTGCCCCTTTTTCGTCTGGTACTAGCGCCAAACAGACTCCAAAGAAGATGGCAAAGAAAATCACCTGAAGCATCAATTTGTCATTGGAAAGAGATAGAATGATGTTTTCTGGAACCATATCGACTAAGAACGAAAGCGGTCCTTCATCCTTCTTTTCTTCAGCCGTTGCCTTCTTTTCTTCTACTAGTTTCTTTTCGGCTTCTGTCATTTCCTTGCGGAAATCAAGCCCATTATACTTAGGATCATCTAAGTAATGTTTCCCATCTAAAATTTCTACTCCATCCGTAGCAGAAACCCACTCTTCGTATTGTAAACGGTTTTTAATTCTTTGTTCTTCATCAATAAAATCACCTGGTCTGATAACATTTACAAGAATTAAACCTATACCTACAGCAAAAACGGTGGTTACCAAATAGAAGGATAAAGTTTTTCCACCCATTCGACCCAACTTAGACAAGTCCTTTAACCCCGAAATACCGCCAATGATTGAGAATAACACCAACGGCACAGCGATGTACTTCAACATTCTAATAAAGATCTGTCCGAAAGGATCGATCCAATTAGTGGTAAATTCATTCCAACCTAATGCACTTGATATAAATGCCCAGATAACACCGACCAAAAGTCCGATCATTATTTTGACATGAAGAGGAAGCTTTTTCATATATATTGGGAGATAGTCTAAATTCGATTAGTCTCGCTAATTAGCAAATAATCAGCAATTACCAAAGCAGCCATTGCTTCAACAATAGGTACTGCACGCGATACTACACAAGGATCGTGACGACCTTTACCTTCAACCGTAACCCTGTCGCCCGCCTCATTAATACTCTCTTGATCGGTCATGATGGTAGCCACTGGCTTGAAAGCTACATTGAAGTAAATATCCTGTCCGTTCGATATGCCCCCTTGTATACCACCAGAGTAATTTGTTCTGGTTTTCACTAAGTTATTGTCCATATAGAACTCATCATTATGTTCCGAACCATTGAGTTTTACTCCTTCAAAACCACTTCCATATTCAAAGCCTTTAACCGCATTTATAGATAGCATGGCCTTGCCTATTTCGGCATGAAGTTTATCAAAAACTGGCTCGCCCAAACCGGCCGGAACCCCTTGAATCACTCCTGTAACAATTCCACCAATGGTATCGCGGTTTTTACGTGTTTGGTCAATTAACTCGATCATTTTATCGGCCATTTCCGGGTCAGGGCAACGAAGAATATTGTCTTCAATTTTTGTGAGGTCGAGTTGAGTATAATCTTTATCGAGTTTTAAGTGGCCTACTTGAGACACATAAGCATGGAATGAAATACCGTGGTGCTTGAGAAAAAGTTTAGCAACGGCTCCGGCCGCAACACGTGCAACCGTCTCTCTCGCAGAGCTTCTTCCGCCTCCTCTATAATCCCGAATACCATACTTTGTATGGAAAGTATAGTCGGCATGCGAAGGCCGAAACTTATCCGCTATGTGCGAGTAGTCTTTGCTCTTCTGATCTTGATTTCGGATAATAATACTGATGGGTGTTCCTGTAGACTTCCCTTCAAAAACACCTGAAACGATTTCAAACTCGTCTGCTTCTTTTCTTTGGGTTGTAATTTTTGACTGACCAGGCTTTCTCCTGTCCAATTCTGATTGAATAAACGCTTCATCAATAAGCAAACCCGCTGGGCAGCCATCAATGATTACACCCAAAGCCTTTCCGTGCGATTCACCGTAGGTATGGATTCTGAAAAGATTACCGAAACTGTTGCCCATTTATTTTTTAAAGTAGATAAAACCAGCTCCTGCGAACATAGCTAATATTAAAATATTAGCCAGTATTTGCATGGTCTTATCTTCAGTCATACTCTCTAATTTATTAGATTTATCTTCGATTGAGTCGTAAAACGAGCCTAAATCGACTGAAGAAATTGAAATGTTCTTTTTGCTTTCACCAGTCACTTCAAACTTCACTTCAGATTTAAGCGTATCGTATTTCGCTGTTTTTGGGTTGAAGTATACCCAACTAAAATAATCTCCCATATTGTACTCGCCTGGTTCATTTGGCAAACCATAATAGGTGAATTTTTTTGAGCCCGTTACTCTACTATTGTTACGACTTATATCTTGGCTCACGTCTGGAGGGTAGAATTCAATGGCTTTATTACTAGGAATTTTTGGTGCAGTAATTCCCGAAATATTTCCTTCTCCATAAATCCCGAAGGTATATTCAAAGCTACCACCAGTTTCTAGCGTTCTTTTGTTCATTTTTTCATCTAAAAAGAACTCTCCTACAGCTACTGACTCTTTAAGCGGATGTGGAGGCAGAGGTTTTACCTTCACGGTCTTTTCTTTAGAGTAAAAGGTTTTGAAGTCTTCTTTCCTGTCTCTTCCGAAGAAAGATGGTGACTTGGCTACCTGATATTTTATCATTTCGAAAGGCACGGAAGGGAAAACTATTGGATCGAGGTTAAGCGGATAATATGTGGCCCGATAGATTTTATATTTTGTATAACCCTTGCCGCCAACATTCACTTTCTCAGGAGCAATATTCTCAATATTAAAGTTCTCTTCCCAGCTATTTGTAGGGCGTAGGGTTTTCAACACCTCAGATAACTGAGTGCCGGGGTCACTAAATTGTAAAGGAGCTCTGTTATCATCGGCAACGTAAAAAGCAAATGTGGCTGTAAAGCCTTCTCCTAAATATACTTCGTCTTTATCTGTGGTAAGGGCCAAAAAGGCATCTTCTTTTATATCTACAAACTCAGGGTCTTTGTCTTCTCCAAACAAGTTATCAAATGGGCTATGGCCATATGGTGTTCTGCCCGTATTTCTTCTTGTTTCAACTGGAGGTGTAATTTTAATTTTCTTGCCTTTAGACGATATCGTTTCTCCGTTTACTTCAAGTGAAAAGTCTTCTAACTGGTAGGTACCCTCTTCTAAAGGAAGGTAACGTTGAATAATACTCTGAGAAGAGCTCACTTGCCCGTTAATTATGCTCGTGCTGCTACTAGAAGAAGTTCCTCTTTTGGCAAAACCATCAATATTCGGGAAGTCTGTATACGATTTCAGCTTTCCATTCAACACCGTTACTTTAATTGTAAAAAGCTGATTGAGGCCCACTTCATCAGGCCCTAATTCAATAGTAGTCGATTGCGCCTTTGCCACCAAGCCAAAACATATGAGACAGGCGACAAGAATGAATTTTGAACTGGTAATTCTCATGTCTATTTATTATATTCGCTTCTCCTCAAACGAAGAGGATTTAAAGATAATTTAAATTTTTGGGGTAACTAAATCTTCATCGCTTCGTTCGTAACTACGTGCGGCAGGCACATTAGATTCATAACCAATTAAACGATCTTGACATGTTGGAATATTTCAAAACTATCCTCGCGAAGGTGAGCTTCGACAAGAAGCTATTTGAAAAAGAGTTGAGAAAGGCTATTCATTCCGTAATCGGAGATGAATTAGAAGAATTAAAACGGTGGTGCTACGCAAAATTTGGGCACTTATACGGAAATGTTCTCGAAGAACAGTTTTTACTCGCTAAATAAAATTATTGAATAACACCGCCCATTGCAGCCTTAGCAATGGGCTATTTTTTTGCCATTATTATATTTCTTTTTAAACCTTCTAGCTTAGTCCGCTTTACTGCCGAACCTTTAAAAACTGACCTAAAAACCTCCTCTGTTAAATCTTGCCAATTATTGTTAAATAATTCTAACAGTTCATTTTTAGGATGAAAGGTAGGTTCTGAATGGGGTTTTGAGAACCGATTCCATGGACAAACCTCTTGACAGATATCGCAGCCGAAAATCCAGTTGTTCATTTTGCCTTGAAAAGTATCGGGAATCTGATCCTTCAGCTCAATGGTTAAGTAAGAAATACATTTGTTTGCGTCTACTTCATAAGGAGTAATCGCATCTGTCGGGCAAGCGTCTATACATCTGGTGCAGGTTCCACAATAGTCTTTGATTGGACCATCAGGCTCAAGCTCTAAATCAATAATTAATTCGGCTAAAAAGAAGTAGCTGCCTTGCCCTTTATTAATCAACAGCGTGTTTTTCCCTAACCAACCTAAACCACTTTTTGCTGCCCACTGACGCTCCATCACAGGAGCTGAGTCCACAAACACACGCCCTTCTACATCACCAATTTCTTCTTTTAAAATCGAAATAAAGGTTTTCAGTCGATCTTTAATTACAAAATGGTAATCCTCTCCATAAGCGTATTTGGCCAGCTTTAAATGGTCAGGGTGCTCTTCGGCCAAATCTTTTTCTGGATAATAATTATAGAGTAGTGAAACCACAGATTTAGCCCCTGGCACTAGCTTACTAGGGTCTAAACGCTTATCGAAATGGTTTTCCATATAGCGCATTTCACCATGATTACCTTTTTTAAGCCAAGCTTCTAAGCGTGGAGCTTCATCGGCCAAAAACTCTGCTTTGGAAATACCACAGAAATCAAAACCTAGCTTTTGGGCCGTTTGTTTGACGATGGTAGTATTTGCGGTAATGTTGTGCAATTAGTTTAAATCCTAAATTTCTTAAAATGAGCTTCTGTTTTTAGTGTTCAGTCACCTCTCACCTCCCTTACCCTCCTCTAGGAGGGAATAATTTGTCAGTTAATAACTCAGCCTTTACACATAAAAAGCATTTTGCTTTAGGCTGAAAATATCTGCTATACCTCAAAACCATTCCCCTCTCGAGAGGGATTAGGGGTGTGTTGTATTACACTATAAATCCTAACTAAGCATCAAACAAACTCCCTGTTTGTCCGCCAAGGGGTTTAAGATTCAAATGTTTATAAGCCAAATCTGTTGCTTCTCGACCGCGGGAGGTACGTTTAAGGTATCCTTCTTGGATCAAAAATGGCTCATAAACTTCTTCTATGGTTTCGGCCTCTTCACCCACAGCCGTGGCAATGGTAGAAATCCCAACTGGCCCGCCTTTGAATTTCTCAATAATTGTGAGCAAAATACGATTATCCATTTCGTCCAAACCATGCGAATCAACGTCCAAGGCGTTCAATGCCATTTCACTTATGGCTTTGGTGATGGTTCCTGTTCCCTTGATTTGAGCAAAATCCCTTGTTCTGCGTAAAAGGTTGTTGGCAATACGCGGGGTTCCTCTACTCCTTCGAGCAATTTCATAGGCCGCATCGTCATCAATTGGTGTATTGAGAATATCCGAGGAACGCTGTACAATGGTGGTTAATAATTTTGCATCGTAGTATTCCAATCTGGCATTGATACCAAAACGCGCACGTAATGGCGATGTCAATAAACCCGATCTGGTGGTGGCTCCGATTAAAGTAAATGGCTCTAATGAAATTTGAACCGAACGCGCATTTGGTCCCGAATCAAGCATAATATCGATGCGATAATCTTCCATCGCGGAATACAGGTACTCCTCCACAATAGGGTTCAGCCTGTGAATTTCATCGATAAAAAGCACATCGCCATGTTCTAAATTGGTCAGTAAACCAGCCAAATCGCTAGGCTTATCGAGCACTGGCCCAGAAGTAATCTTTAAATCAGATTTAAGTTCATTGGCAATAATGTGAGAAAGGGTGGTTTTCCCCAACCCCGGAGGGCCATGTAACAGCACATGGTCCAAAGGCTCTGAACGCCCTTTGGCTGCCAAAACAAATATCTTTAAGTTCTCTACAATTTTATGCTGTCCCGTAAAGTCTTCAAAACTCAGCGGCCTCAGTGCTCTCTCAATATCCTTTTCTTCGGGGTTGAGATGGTCATCTTCAGCATTTAAATAGTCTTCGCGCATTCACCAATCTTTTTGCTAAGATAGCAGTTAGTTTTTTTCACTTAATCAATCTTTTACTCTTTAACCTTACATCAAGGAAAAGCACTCATTATCTTTGTTCAAATTTTGAGATAATGGACAAGAATCAAAGGTCTAGAATATACCTACTCGTGTTAGTAATTGCAATTTTTGTGGTTTGGAAATACCGCGAGAGTCAAAAACCAAAAATGGTATTGGTTCAAGGCACCACAATGGGCGTTATTGCTTACAACATTAAGTATATTGACGAAGACCTCAGGAATTTCAAAAAGGAAATTGATTCACTTTTGGTCGACTTCAACCAGTCGCTTTCTACTTACATCCCCGATTCTGAAATTTCAATCTTTAATAAAGAAGGAAAGGCGACCTTTAATTTCCCTTATTTTTCAGAAGTACTTATTGCCAGTAAGGAAGTATATAAAGCATCTGGAGGTTATTTCGATCCAACGGTTGGCCCATTGGTAGACGCTTGGGGCTTTGGTGATGGGAAAAGTGTTTCGCTTGACAGCGGTCAAGTAGATTCAGTTTTGAAATATGTAGGTTTTGAAAAAGTAAGTTTCACTAACGAAGAAGTATTCAAAACCATTCCTGAATTGAAACTTAACTTTTCGGCTATTGCAAAAGGTCAAGCAATTGATGTAGTAGCGGAGTACTTAAAGGCACAGAACATTCAAAATTTTATGGTCGAAATTGGTGGCGAAGTACGTGCCAAAGGCAAAAACGACTCTGGTGAAACATGGACCATTGGCATTGAAGTACCCGATGAAAATCGTGTTGGTGGTGTTTTCGATGCCATTCAATTGGAAGATCACGGAATGGCGACTTCTGGTAACTACCGTAATTACAAAATAGTAGATGGAAAAAAAGTAGCCCACACTATTGATCCGAAAACTGGCTACCCGAAAATGATTACCCTTTTAAGCGCTACTGTAGTTGCTCCCACTTGCATGTATGCCGATGCATATGCTACCGCCTCAATGGCCATGGGATTAGACAAAGCAAAAGCAATGATAGAAAGTAACTCAAACTTGGAGGCCTACTTTATTTACTCCGATCAAGATGGGAATACTCAAACTTACATTTCACCTGGCCTAAAGGGGAAAACTGTAAACCAACAGTAAGACCGTAACCTATCGGGAACTATTTAAATGAAAATTCGATTTTCTTTATCATATTTGCAATGCTGTTGCATTAACGATTTTCAAGTTTGCTAATAAACGTCATCATTTTATTGCTTTGCGCCCTTGTACCGGGACTTTTCATTTTAGGTAATGCAACTTTTAGCGACACTAGAATTCGTTATTTTCTTGTTTTTGCTGGCGCATATTTATTCTCTGTTACAGTAATACATCTGATTCCAGATATATTTATGAGCGGAGAAGACCCATTTAACCTTGGGCTTTATATCCTTATCGGATTCTTTATTCAGAAAATATTAGAGAATTTTTCTAACGGAGTAGAGCACGGTCACACCCATATTCATACACGAGTTCCTGTCACTTATTTATTGATTGCACTGGTACTGCATTCATTTTTGGAAGGCTCTATTCTAACAGACTCTTTACATTCAAATCACAGCCCTGATTCCGTGTATAGTCATGGCAGCTCTCCAAAAATATTATTGGGTATTGTAATGCACAAAATACCCGCTTCCTTGGCACTTATGGCATTACTAGTGGCTCAGCTTAAAAACAAATACAAGGCTTTCGGCTTGTTATGTATTTTTGCAATAAGTTCTCCTTTAGGCTTAATTACTTCAGAATATTTTAGCCATTCCAACTTATTGCCCGAAAAATACTTGATCATTTTCTTTGCAGTGGTGGCAGGTAGCTTCCTTCAAATTTCCACTACTATTTTTATTGAAAGTGACCCGCACCATAAACTCGATTGGAAGAAATTTTCGGTTTCTTTATTGGGTGCAGGCGCAGCAGTTTTAGCGCAGTTAATTATTTAATATCTTCGCGATGTGTATACACTAGGAATAAGCGCTTATTACCACGATTCAGCAGCATGCATAATCCGTAATGGGCTAATTATGGCTGCCGCCCAAGAAGAACGGTTTACTCGAAAGAAACACGACCCTTCATTTCCTATTCATGCTACTCAATTCTGTTTAGACCATGCTCAAATACGTTTTGAGGATGTGGAGAAAATAGTTTTCTATGACAAGCCTTTTATAAAATTTGAAAGAATTCTCGAAACATTTTATGCGATTGCTCCCAAAGGAATTGGTGCATTCGTAAAGCATATACCCGAATGGATTAAAGAGAAAATCTTCTTCAAAAAGTTACTGAAAGACGGTTTGAATGAGGTAGCAAGAGGAAACCACAAGAACTGCAAAATCCTATTTTCTGAACACCACCTCTCACACGCTGCTTGGGCATATTACACCTCTCAATTTGACGAAAGCGCTATCCTAACCATCGATGGCGTAGGCGAATGGACCACTACCGCAATTTTTAGTGCTAAAGGAAATGAAATCACAGTCCTGAAAGAGCAACATTTCCCTCATTCATTAGGCCTATTATATTCATCTTTCACCCAGTACCTCGGGTTCAAAGTAAATGATGGAGAATATAAAATGATGGGGCTGGCTCCATACGGTAATCATAAAAGTGACAACTATAAATTTTACCGACAAAAAATAGAGAAAGAGCTGGTTGATCTATATCAAGATGGCTCAATTCAGCTTAACATGCGTTACTTCGAATTTCTTTATGGCGAAAGAATGATTTCTTCTAAAAAATGGGAGACACTATTCGGAACACCGCTTAGAAAAGAGGACGAACCGATTGAGCAAAAACATTGCGATTTTGCACTTGCCGCTCAGGATATCACCGAAGAGGCTGTGTTGAATTTGGCCCGCGAAGCCAAAAAGATTACTGGAATGAAGAACCTATGTCTTGCTGGGGGAGTCGCCTATAATTGCGTAGCTAACGGTCGACTGTTAAACGAGGGCATATTTCACAATGTCTTTGTGCCTCCAGCAGTTGGTGACTCTGGCAGCGCAGGTGGAGCAGCCTTAGCAAGCTATTATTTGCAAAATGAGGTACCTAGAATAAAAGAAGAATTCCTGAAAAACAAAATTTCATTCTTAGGGCCAGCATACTCAACTCAACATATTGAAGCGTTCTTATTAGCTAAAAACATTGCTTTTGAAAAAATTGTGAACAGAACAGAACTTTGTAAAAAAGCGGCTTCTTTATTAGTAAATGGGGCGGTAATCGGTTGGATGCAAGGTAGAATGGAATTTGGAGCAAGAGCCCTTGGAGCGCGAAGTATAATAGCCAGCCCACAGTCCCCAAATATTCAGCGAATCGTAAATCAAAAAATAAAATTCAGAGAGTCGTTCCGACCTTTTGCGCCTGTAATGCTAGAGGAGGATTTAGAAAGTTATTTTAAGATGTCTGAGGTTTCGCCATACATGGGCTTAGTCACTCAGATTAAGGATGAGTTTCAGAAAAAGCTCCCCGATAACTTTCAACAACTTTCTATTGTAGAGAAAAGCAGGGTTGAGAAATCCACTTTCCCTGGAATAACCCACGTTGATTATTCATCTCGCATTCAAACCGTAGATAAAACTACTAATCCAAATTTCTGGCCGCTCCTGAAAGCATATAAAGATCTTACAGGGAACTCCCTTTTAATTAATACAAGTTTTAATGTTAAAGATGAACCAATAGTTTGTTCTCCTGAAGATGCTTATCGCTGTTTTATGAAAACGGAAATGGATTATCTATTTTTAGGAGAATTCTTTTTAACTAAGAAAAAGTAATATGTCAGTTTTAAGAGATCTATCAAAGTTCCTGATGCAACGTAAAAAATACTGGCTTATGCCAATTGTATTGGTACTGTTGCTCCTTGGTTTTCTTATTGTTTTCGGAGGCGGCTCTGCCTTATCTCCATTTATCTATTCTTTATTCTAAATTGAAAGCTCCAAAAATCAAGCAGTCATCCGAAGCCATAATTCTAGGATTAGTTTCTGGGTTAATTGGGGTTTACATTCTAATCCAATGGAAGTGGGAGAAAGACGCAGATATACTGATTTACCTGTCTGTTTCCATTGGACTACTATCAACGCTTTCAAGTAAAGTTGCAAATTTAATTTCTACAGGATGGATGTATTTAGGTCAGGCATTGGGTAAAGTAACAGGAGGTATACTTTTATCAATAGTGTTTTTTTTATTTCTCACTCCTATTTCAAAACTCCAAAAAGTATTCAGCGGAAAAGGAAAATTCACAAACAACTCATCAAGTCAAACCAATTGGCATGATAGACAACACACTTTCATTAAAGAGGATTTAGAAGAGTTGTGGTGAAGTTTAGGGAACTAGCCAAGCAAATATTTAAGATAGCTATCCAATGCTCATTGGTGGCTTCAATAACTTTATTCCTTCTTGAAGGAACATTCAGACTTTATCTAATAGACTTTTATAAGAGCAGTTTCGAATACCTTAATTCAGACTTTGCCGATAGAAATACTGATAAAACCCTAATGATTATCGGTGACTCATTTTCATCTTTCAAGGGGGGCTACCCAAAGGTCTTACATGATTCACTCACAGGATTCAGCGTCAAAAACATCAGTGTGCCTGGTACTTCAATTAGAGAACAATATCTTTTTGGTAGGTACCACCTAAAGAATGTGAAACCTCAAATTTTAATCTTTCAATTTTACGTAGGCAATGATTTTCTGGGTTGGGATCATCACCTAAATTGGGGAGAGATATCCTTCGCTCGGAACTTTTATTGGCGTCTTTCTGAAAGTCTTTGGTCTTTAGCATATCTTAATTATGGTTTAGGCAATATTAAAGCCAACATTACTGAACCAGACACCAGCGCAAAACTAGATTGGGTAGAAAAACCTTTTTCCCCAGACCTCTATTTCGAACGAGATAAGCTTTATTTCAAATCCGAGCCCATGTTGGTAGAAAATGCAGCTTACCTTAAAGGTGGAAGGGAAAAGGATTTTGAAAGTTACATGCAGCGAGTGGCTGACTTATTTAAATATGCATCAGAAGATTGTGAAATATACTTCTTGATCATTCCACATATGTCACAGGTGAGTGAAATGTACAAAAACCAAGCAGAACAGGTTGGGGCAGTATTTACAAAGCGATTCGAGGTAGCAAGTCCTTCTTACCCCTTGTATCTAAAGCTTAACAACTTCTTTGCTGATGACCATAGAGTAAAGATTTTGAATACAATAGATTTACTTAGACGCTCTGAAGTATCTGGAAATGCCGTTTACTTCAACAACGATAGTCACTTGAATGTAATGGGTCAGCAAATCCTAGGTGAGTTTTTATTGAAAGAAATTAAACCCAATGATCAATAAAATTAAAAGGCGCTCTCAGTGGCTGATAAAAGACCTTTTCTATTCTTTTAAGTCAACTGATTATTGGAGGTCAAAAAAAGGAAGATGTGTAATCTGCTATCATGGAATTGATCATGTGGGGAGTTTGGGGTTCAATACTAGATTCATCAGCCAAAAAAATCTGGAGTCACAAATAGTATTCTTCAAAAAACACTTTCATATCGCAACAATTAAGGATTACGTTTTGGGTAATTACCCTAAAAATGTTTTTACTATAGTGCTAACTTTTGATGATGGTTACAGAAACAACCTTGAGCTAGTTGTGCCTCTTTTGGAGAAACATCAGGTGCCTGCCACTTTTTTTATTACCTCAATACAGGCTTCAGGTCATAACATTCTATGGTCTGACCATTTGGACTTAGGCTTTGGTTATACTCAAAGCAATATTCAAATTAATGGAAGAGAATTCCAGAAAAAAAAGGATGGATTCTATGAACGTTCATCTGGTTTAAGCTTAAAAAATGTATGTCGACAGGAAGACTTCCTTTTTAAAGAATCAATGATGAGAATGGTTTCTGAAGAGTTTAAAAACAATCCTAAATTGGACATCTATTGGCAGCTCATGGATGCTAAACAAATCAGTAGTTTAAAAAATTCTCAGTGGGTAACCATTGGATCGCACGGACATTTTCACAATAACCTTGGCTTAATTGGCTTAGAAGATACAAAGGCGGACTTATTAAACTCGAAGAATTATTTAGAGAATCTTTTAGAAGATGAAGTAAAGTTTCTGGCATTTCCTGACGGCTCTTACAATAAAGAAACGCTGGATCTAGCTCAAAAAATTGGCTATGATTATCAGTTTGCCATTGAGTATCTTCACGAAGGTGATTATAAAGACAAAAGGCTATTTAATAGGATTGGAAATAACCCATTTATTAAATTAGAGCATCAAGCAAAATGCTTAATTGATGGTCACTACTGAAGTATAATACATCATCATTCCCTGGTTCAAGTTGTCTATTAAGAAGTTTAAAAGATGAAAAAACACATTCTCAATTTTGGGCTTATACTTTTGATAACCTTCCTAATTGGAGAATTAGCTGCTAGATTTTTTTTGGCCTTTGTGGCTAATGATACTCAGTTTACTAAATATGCCTCTTATCAACAACTTCAAAGTAAGCACACAAGGCAAAGATTAACCCCTTCACGCTATTTAAGTTACACCACTACTCCTAACTACAGCTACATTTTAAACAAGCATAACTCACTAGGTTTCAGAGGAGAAGAAATAGAGTTTCCAAAACCAAAAAATGTTTATCGCATTGTTTGCCTAGGAGGCTCCACAACATACAGCGAAGGAGTAAATGTAAATGACTTACACTCAAGATTGTTTTAGCCTCCTGAGTTCTATAAGGCCGATAGAAGCGGTCTTTACCAATCCCCAAAATTATTCAATTTAATCCCTTTATGGGAGCATAGCGCAATCATCAGACTTACATTAATCAGGCTAGGCTTAACTGATTCTCATGGCTCAATCAACCAAATAATAAAGTTAGCAGACACTTATATCTTAAACCAAAACGACCTCAATAAGAGTTATGTCGACAACCTTAACCTCAAAGAGGTGCTTCAAACCAACAAACCGATTTTCTTTGAGAAAAACATTCAAAGCTTGACCACATTAGCCCATAGCTTAGGTATAAGAGTAGTATTGAGCACTTTTATATATTCAGACGAATTTCCAGAGACTAACATTTTGTTCTCAGATCAAGCGATTAAAGATGCAATAGAAGAACAGAATGAAGTTTTAAGAGATATAAGTGCTGGGATTTAGCAAAATACATTCCGGTAGACAAGAAACTATTTACAGATGGAATACATTTCGGCCATGAACGAAATGAAATTCGCTCAAAAAAAATTGCCGAGTTTCTGATTCAGAATCACAAATCACCCTAAATGTACCTTAATGATCTTATGAGTATATTGAAAGTCCTTAACTTTAATTAAGCCTTTTTCAACCAAGATAAATTTCAATCTATGAATTATCGATATGAAAGATTGTCCGATAATCGAATAGCAGACGTTCAATACTTGTTCAAAGAGGTGTTCAAAAAGAATGTTTCTTCAGAATACCTATTAAAAAAATATGCAACTAATTATGTTGGTGTCAAACATATGTGTTTTCTAGCCTACCATGATAGTATGCCTGTTGCTTTTTATGGCGCAATACCTCAACTCTTTAATTATGACCAACAGTTATTTAAGGTTGCCCATGCCTGCGACTCTATAACCCTTCCTTCACATCATCGAAAGGGGCTCCATACTAATTTGGCGATTCGTTCATATGAATTAATGAGAGAGAATAACATCAAGTTTGTTTATGCAATGCACAGTGAAAACACAATGCGAGCTACAAAGAAGTTAGGATGGAAAGTTGGAGAGAGTATGATTAGGTACCATATCAAAATCCTTACAGTTCCTATAGCTAAGGTTACTAGTCGGCTCGGGTTTTTGGATTCAGCCTATCAAAGAAAAGTTCAGCGCATACTTTCCCGTTTTGAAATACAAGCTAGCTTACTCAACCCTTTACATAATGAGAATTGGCTTTGCCATGCATACTCTTCATCGTTTTTTGATTATAAGAACTTCTCTCCCAACTATCTAATCGAGATCAAAGGTGTCAAGATGTGGTTAAAGGTTCAAAGCATTATTCATGTTGGTGCATTTCATGCTGAATCTACTCTTGACCTAAAAGTAGCATTAAAAGATTTGGTTCAGGTTGGTAAAAAAATAGGCGCAAACGAAATTCAATTTCATGTCTCTGAAAATACCGCTCAAAACTCACAATTAAATCAATTACATTCAGGCTTAAATTCATGGACCGTTGGCTACTTAGATTTAGGTTCTTCAATGCCTCTGGACAAACTCAAACTTAATTATGGTGATCATGACACATTCTGAACTTGCTTATGAACCTACTTGATTATTTTTACGAAGTTTCTTTTTAAGAAAACAACTAACTCTAAACCAAAGGGCAACTTAAAAATCACTTAAAATGAGGAGGTTAAAACATTTAGGCATATCTACGGGGATTTTTTTAATACTAGTTCTCTTACTGGAGCTAGGGTTAACTTTGGCCTACGACTTCCCTTCTGGTTATTACACTTACCCGCCAAATAGTCAATTCGATATTGACATTGATTTACAATATATAAATGGGATTTATGACACCATTTCTACAGTCTCTTTTAATTCGATTGGAGCTAGGTCAGGAGAAATTACTGAGTCAACCAAACACAAAATAATTGCCATTGGAGGAAGCACTACTGCTTGTTTTGCCCTGAGACAGGAAAAGACTTGGACATCTCTATTGAATGATAAACTCGGAGAAGATTATTGGGTTGGAAATTTCGGAAGATTGGGGAATGACACAAACCATCACGTCCAACAAGTAAATCAATTGTTAGAGCACGATGCATTAAAGGACACCGAAGCCGTTATATTCCTTGTTGGAACTAATGATTTTGGGAGGTTTTTAGGAGACGAGAATAACTATTTAGGTAGTAGTGAGTATCAGACGAAATTAGCTGCTTTTGCTTACTTGCCAAACTCCGAAATACCCTTCTACCGAAGGTTAACACTATTCAAGTTATTGAAGAAAGCTAAACAGTCATATTTAGCTTCAACCTCAAAAAATGCCTTCGGCCTTTCACAACATCAAATGCAAACCTTAAGGCAAAGCTCAAAAAAATCCGACACCTTACCCGATTTGTCAGAGTCTTTGCAACATTACGAAAATAATCTTCGCAGCATTATTTCATCGGTAAAAAGCAAAGGCATAGCCCCTATTTTCATGACCCAGCCAACAATGTGGAGCGAAGGACTAGAAGATCAGTATGAAAAACTTTTATTAATGGGAGGATCATATGACCGTTCAAACCCAGATAGCCTTCTCTATTTTACCCCAAGGGTCTTAGATACTGGTATTGGGAGATTTAATGAGAGTTTGATGAGAGTTTGCAAGGAAGAAGGGGTCTTATACCTTGACTTAGACTCTAAAATGCCTAAAACAACAGCATCGTTTTATGATGATTGCCATTTCAATGAAAACGGAGCTAAACAGGTCGCAGACCTACTATATAAATTTTTAGGAGATTCTTACCTCCAAAAATAGACGAGGATAAATATGCAACAGAACAAATGACACTCACTTAAGCCAATCCTATAAAGTTTTATTCCTTACCCAATTTCCAATAGATTTACCTACATGAATTTTCGATGATCCCATTACTTTTTAATTCCATTCATGAAAAGCCATTCCACATTTGATAAAAATATATTTCTGATTACTGGAATATGGCTCATCGTCATATTTATCATAAATCCCATAGGGGATTTCCCTTTGAACGATGATTGGGCTTATGGAGTAATAGTGAAGCGGATGATCGAGGATGACACTCTCAAACTAATCAATTGGGGTGAAATGACGCTTGTTACTCATTTATTTTTCGGATATGCCTTCACATCCCTCTTAGGGTTTTCTTTCACCGTTCTTCGCTGTTCTACACTGCTTTTGTCTTTATTAGGCCTTTTGGGGATTTATCAAACAGTACTATTAATGAAATTGGATAAAAGAACGGCCTTAATTGCCACAATAGTGGTAATGGCAAACCCTGTATTTATGGCCCTCTCTTTTTCTTACATGACAGATGTGCCTTTTATGACATTCGTTACATGGAGCACCTATTTCTTCATTAAGGCATATAATACCGCCAACAAAAAGCTCTTGTTCATTGCTGTTTTTCTATGCGTTTGGGCAATACTTATAAGGCAACTGGCTTTAATGCTTTCTATGGCTTGGTTGTTTGCTCTACTAATAGATTCAAAAAGTAAACAATTCACTTTATGTTGGAAATGGCTTCCGGTTTTAACTGTTGGAGGCACACTATTCTTGTATAGTTACTTCATGAAACAATACGGAATGCTACCTGCAAACTATGGCTCCAAATTAGATTTAGTGCTTTCCAATCTGTCCAACTTTGACCTAAGAATGTTCAGGAATAGTGTAGGTTATATTTTTGTTTTTTTTACCTATCTGGGTCTATTTCTTACCCCTGTACTTACATTTTATAGCTGGTCAAAACTTTCAAAAAGAATGTGGATTGGTATTATTACTTATACACTCTTAATATCTGGTGGTTTAATTTTAATGGGGAAAGCACTTCCATCTATTGACAATATTTTTGTTGATTTTGGTGTAGGCCCTTCAACCTTGTTAGATCATCCAGGGGGATTCAGGTCAATCCCAGGAGGCAATGCTCCTATGATTTTACGCTGGGCAATAACAGTATTGGGCACATTTTCAGGAAGTGTACTATTGATTGTCACATTTGACTGGCTAAAGAAACCTAGAAGAGAAATCAATTTCCCAAAAGTATTCTCCTTTCTTTTCATACTCATCTACATAGCTCCTTTCATTATTACAGGTTATTACGATCGCTACTTAATTATTTTGCTCCCTGCCGCTTTTGTTATACTCTCTGATCAGCTCAGTCTAAAGCCTTCCATTTGGAGCACAGGAGTAATGGCTTCAACACTATTTGTATTTATGGTATTTTCAATTTTCGCCACTCACGACCTGCTATCATGGAACCGTGTTAGGTGGCAAGTAATAGATGGGCTAATTGCCAACAAAATACCTTTGGATCAAATTGAAGCTGGGGTTGAGTTTGATGGCTTCTATCATTTTACAGATGATGATCCGGAATGGTGGAAAAGAATAACGCCAACCTATAAAGTCACTTTCGTTCCGTTGGACAATTACAACACGCTATCCGTCCATCCATACAAGAAGTGGATGCCTGGTAAAGCGGGAATGATTGTTTTGAGCAAAATTAAAGATGTCAGTAATGAAAAACCTTAATGAAGTTGAAATACAAAAAGCAGACATAAAGGGCTTTGACATAAACCGTTTAACAAAAAAATTAGGTGCTGACAGTTCTGTTTTTAGACGAAACACGCCCTTTCCTTATATCGTTTTGGATTCATTTTTAAATGGAGAGATTGCCAACGAGGCCTTAAGTCAATTCCCTAAAGTTGGCAAGCAAGAATGGATCAGTTACCTGCATTACAATGAAAAGAAATTTGGCCTAAATAAGTACGAGCAGTTACCATCAACAATTAAGAAATTAATTGATGAGCTCAACAGTCCATCGTTTCTGGAATATCTTACAAGCCTTTCTGGTATTGAAAACCTTATAGCAGATCCTTCTTTAGAAGGAGGAGGACTCCATTTAAGCGAAAGAGGAGGCTTTCTAAATATACATGCCGATTTCACTGTCCACCCACACAGAAAAACATGGGAAAGAAGATTAAACCTCTTGATTTACCTTAATACAGATTGGGAAGAAAGTTATAATGGCAAACTCGAGCTATGGGATAACAAAATGACTGAATGTAAGGCCAGTTTAGCACCTACCTTCAACCGCGCTGTGATTTTTGCTACAAACAGTGATTCATACCACGGGTTCCCAGACCCAATTCAGTGCCCAGAAGGGATGACTAGAAAATCTATTGCTCTATACTATTACACTGCTGCGAATAAAGAAATATCTGTTAGGTCCACCAACTACAAAGCTAGACCTGGAGACGGTATTAAAAAGGTCTTTATATACGGAGATAAGCAACTTATAAATTTATACACTTTGATTAAGCGCACTTTTGGGCTGAACGATGACTTTGCAAGCAAAATATTAAGACTCATAAATAGAAAAAGAAAATAGAATCAATTTCTCTTAGGCTTAATCAGTTTATAGAGTGGGAAAAAATATCTTTTTATAAAGAAGGACAATTTTTCCTTACTTAAACGGCCTTTTACCCTTGATACGGTAATGCTGTCAGAATATAGACAAATGTGGGAATGTGGATTTGATATAAAGAGAGTATCACGACCCAAAGCCTTTCTAAGACTCCTTTTATTCCATTGAGACAAATGACTTTCATAGATGTTATCATAACCAACTCCCTGATGACCGATATCTTTTGGGGTTGAAATTATAACGTGTTTCGCCTTTTGCTTACAAATATTCAGCAAGTTTATGGCGTGCTTATATTCAATATGTTCTAAAACATCAATCAGGAGAATAAGATCGTAGCAGTCTCTCTCAGGCATAATATCAAGTGCATTCCCAATATAAATTTCATCATAAATAACCCTATGATGATCCATTATATAGGCTTCAAAAATCTCAATACCATCAATCTTTCGAAGCCAGTCTTCATAGACTTCTCCCTCTCCCCAAATCTCTAAATACTCCCTTAACAAAAGCCCGTATTTACCAAACCCAACACCTATTTCCATCACCGTTGTAGGTTTTAGTATAGTAGTAAGGTTAACTATTTCGTTAAGCTGAAATGGGTGACTAGTTGGCATCGATAGGTTGAATTAAGAAAATGTAGTTTACTTCCCAATAAATTAGTTTTTCACTTTCTACTTCCATAGAAAAGCCACTCATATTTGCTATACACTTAATTTCTTCAATTTCGCAATCCTCACTTAAAACCATAAAGGTTCGCGAATCAATTTTCAAATAACTTTTTAATTGAGAAAAAAATCGATAAAAGAAATCGAAATTCTCCCCACAAAACCAAGCTTTCTCAATATCATTTTTGGGGTCCTTCGGGTAATAAGGTGGGTTTACAACTATAAAATCAAAAGGGCTCTCGGGAAGCAATTCAAAAATATCCGACAGTATAACCTCCAAATTAAGCTCATTAGATTCCGCGTTTTCCCGAGTACAAGTTACCGCTAATGGGTTAATGTCTACTGCCGTAACCCGTGCTCCTAGCTTAGCAGCAAATAAACTTATTACACCACTGCCAGAGCCTATTTCTAAAAAACTACAGCCATTGAGATTTTCCTTTGAAAGAAAATTTACTAGATATTTTGAACTAAAGGATAGCCGTGGATTAAAGATACCAGGAGGTACGCAAACCTGAACTCCATGATAACTATAAAGGTGAGTTCTTCTACAATAAAGCTTATATATTACTTGAAAAAGGGGTTCAATTTTTTTTGCTAATAATTTACTTACCCTTGTTTTTTTCTCAGGATAACTCAACGCGATTTCTTAGTTTATTAATGAGAAATCTTTCAACAGGAATTTTATAGAAATCTTTCTTACAACGCCATTTTGCAAACTTCTTCAAGGGGGTAAATACCCAATGATGCTTACCCCAAGCCATTTTTGAGTAAAACTTAAAGTTCTCTATTAATTCATATTTCTCATCGCTAACCCACGGGCCACCTTTTGAATCTACAAAGTCAAACTCTGACCAAGCATCTAAGGTCACTGGCAATTCATATCCATTCTTTGCCGCATTTTCAGTAATAGCTGTCCCTGGATATGGTTTGAAATAGAAAATAGGAGTTTGAAACAGTGTACTCTTTTCTCGCAAAACCTTAATGAAATTAATAGAATCACGTACGCTTTTGTCAGATTCTTCTGGAAAACCAACAATGAAAGGGAACTGCGCTGAAATACCAAATTCACGACACCTATCAGCACACTCTAAAACCTGTTCAATCTTTATGTCCTTCTTAAGCCAATCCATCATTTCTTGTGAACCAGACTCCACTCCTATCAAAGCACGTCTTAGACCTGACTTTTTCAATAATAAGAAATCAGACTTCTCTAAGCGCACTCCTTGATCTGCTCGCATTGTGGCCGCCCAAGAGATATTCAAATTTGCTTTTATCAACTCTTCGGCTATTTCAACACTCCTGTCTTTATAAGTAAAAAAAGTTTCATCTTGAAAATTTAAATCAGTAAAGCCATACTTCTCATGCCAATGAGCAAGCTCACCTACCATTCTTTTGGGCGAAATTGCTGTCCATTTTCTCTTGAATACAAATGGGTCTGCACAAAAGGAACACCTGAAAAAACATCCTGTTGAGGAGATATAATCAAACTGCCTTTTCCCTTTGGCTTTAAAGTATTTTTCAACGTCAATTAAATCATAGTTGACGCTTGTTAGTTCATTCATGTCTGTCATCAGCCTGGCAGGAGTTTTTACGACTCCTGAATCCCTCCTGTAGGCTATACCACGAATCGACTGAAGATCAGTGTTGAAATCCAGCGCATTAACTATCTCCTTAAAAGTAACTTCGCCTTGCCCATATACAGATATGTCAATGCTCTTTTCTTCCTCCAAAATCTCAACTGGAAATAAGGACGGATGCCAACCTCCCCATATAATCGTAATCTCCGGATAGTGTCTCTTAACCATTCTGGTTACACGTAGAGCATCTTTAAGTGGAGCGCCTGAAAGAGCAGTGACTCCTAAGCACAAAGCTCCATTACACGACTCCAGTAATTTCTCGTCTGAGTCTTCATCTACACGAGCATCGATGATATCTACCTGATACTTTTCTGTATCCAAACAAGAGCCAATAGACAGTAATGCCAGTGGCATATCAAAGAAAACGGCAAGGGGATTATATAAAGCTATTTTTCTCATTTTAAAAACCTTCAATTTCTGGTTGCCTGTACTTCAACCAATATTTCTGAAGCACCTTTAGTTCATAGGGATAATGGAAAGTATTGGTTTTATAACGCAGTGCAGACACAGTGCGCATTACTTTTCTCCTAAATGGAGTAACTCTCAAATCAGAAACCGTAGGATGGTACGCATTAAGTACGGTTTCAAAGTTTTTAATCTTATCTATCATCTGAGGTGTTAGCCATGGTGTTAATGGGTTCTTCCTCAGGTCAAAGTTTTCCCAAGAAGGGTTCAGCCAATCCTCTAACTTTTCAGGGAAAGAAAAGCCAGCTTCGATAATTTCATCATTTAAATCGGAGCCTTCAGTAGGGACAGGACTGTATATATAAATTATGATTTCTGTTTCTGGGTTTACTTCCTTAACCTTTTTAATAAAATCAATATCTTGATCAATTTGCCTCATGACAGACTTTTCATCTTTCCCAGGAAAGCCCAATACAAATGAATATTCAGGAACTATATCAAACTTTTTTAACCTCTTGGCAAAGCGAAGAATTTGTTCAGCAGTCTGAGTTCCTCCTTTGTCTACCTGCTTGAGTACTTCATCATTACCACTTTCAGCACCAAAAAAAATCATACGGCAGCCCGACTTACTGAGCGTATCGAGGTCTTCATCACTATACTGATCCATTGTGTCAATTCTGCCCTCGCCCCACCATTGGATGTTATCACCCATCACTAGTTGAGAGAACTCGACTGCACGTTTCTTAGAAACAAAAAAATTATTATCATGAAACTCAATTGAGTCTATTGAGAATTCATCTTTAATCCTTTTAAACTCGCTATAAATTCTTTCTGCCGATTGCCCTTTCCAACGCGCATTATAAATGGGTACAACAGCACAAAATGAGCAGGTAAACGGGCAGCCAAAACTGGCATGATATCCTAAGGTTCTTTTCCCTAAAAATGTTTTGGGTAAAAAGTTAGTAAGTGGGTAGAATTCATTTAAATACTCGTAAGGTAAATTGGGAAGTTTATCTTGGTTAAGTAGTCCTTGTTTACGTGTAGTTATAATCTCCCCTTGCCCATTTTTAAAAATAAGGTTTTCTATACCCTCATAAGATTGATTCTCATTTATAGCCTCTAAAAGCCTAGGAAATACGTCATCGCCAGGCCCATTAATGATTACATCAACATAACCACTTTCTAAGCACACTTTATTCTGGTTTGAAGCAAAGTAGCCCCCCCAAATGTTTATTACATCGGGATATTCCTCTCTTATACGCTTAGCATATGGTATTGCCTGCTTGAGTTGAGGCCCTGGCATTACTGATGACCCAAAGTATTTAAACTTCCCCGTTTTAAGGTATGCCTCTATTACAATCCATGGATCTTCTTCCATGTTGCCATCAACAAATACATAATCAAACTTACCATGTATTGAGGCGCCTACTTGCAAAATTGAGTTTGGTATTCGGTATTTACCATTGGCACTTCTTGGGTTGAACAGTATTACTGAATTATTGCTTGACATTTAAAATAAAAGTCTGTTTGTTTTTAATATTTCTGATTCCCTAAGTTAGGGGTTTCGTCCCTCTCAACCACATCGATTAATCAGATTTACTTTTTGAACAACCTATAAGTACCTTAAAAAGGATTAAGAGTACAATTTGAGAACATACACTTCCTAATAGAGCTCCGTTGAGTCCAAAGACGGGAATAAACAGCCCTGTAAGAAGTAGGTTAACCCCAGCAGCAATAAAACTAACATACACGACTTTACTTTCTTCATTAGCTTTGTAAAGTTTAAAAATAGAAGGCATAAAAATAAGGAAAGGCATAAGATATAAAAGTCCAAGAAGATAGGTATAAACATCAAAACGATCTGGCGCCAACCATTTAAGAATAAGTGATAGTGTAAACACACCAAGTAGTACAATAGGGAAACTTATTTTAAAAACCAGTGCCCCTATCTTTTTTACTACCAAATCTTTAGATCTATAAATAAACTTAATTAACGGTTCAAGTAAAAAACCAATCACAGCTTGAATGAAGGACAAGCCACCAATCAGCAGCTGATAAGCGGCTATATCATCGCTCCCTTTCATGAATGTTAACATGTATAAATCAGACTTGGACTGTAACCAACCACCAAAACCAATTGCAAAAAATGGGATACCATACCTAAGTGTGTCGCCCAGCTTAAATCGTGGTTTAACGTTGAACAACCTTAACCCTCTTAAAGCCACAGATAAGTAGATTGACTTGATGATTAGAACTCCCAATTGAATTAAGAGAATTAGGTTCACATCGAACTCTAAAATGGAAAGTAACCCAGTGGCAAAAAAAGCAACCCCCAGTATTTCAGCTACTATACGCTTGCTAAAGTTTTCAGAAAACACCGTAGGGCCATCATAACTCAAATAAAAAAATTGAATGACAACAATTAAGATACTTATTAAGGCAGTATAGAATGGTAGTAAAGCGAACAACACCAAGCTTAAGGGCAGCAGAAATGCTCTGTTTATTAGATTAGTTAAGAATGCTTCCCCAATTTTTGATGGATCACGGCTTACCTCCCTAATCAGAAAGTTCCTACTCCCCCAATTGCACATCAAAGTAATTGGGAAAATCACAAGCTGTATGAACACAAAACCGCCCCAGTTTTCAATACCAAAAAGGTATATTCCTAATGATGCACTAATAAGGCTAGAAAATGGCAAAATTGCGCCTTGAAGAGCGCTTATACCTATGGTTCTAAATCTACTTATTCTCATTTCCTTTGAATATCACGTAAACTAAGTAGACACAAAATTAGATTGCCGCTTAAAACCTCAAACGCCAATCTTTAGTCCACTTCATTATTACTCTGGCAGATTCTCACCAATAAGTTTAGGATTTTCAGTCAGATAGTTAAACATCAAATCAGACATATTTATACTTCCAGAAAGGTTAAAGTGCATATCATCATAGAAATTCTCAGAAGTAGGAACCATCTTACTCTGAACATTTACAACGGGAGTATTTAGGTCATTACAAATATTTTCAAACTCAACATTCAGCGAGTCCATGGCTGCTCTCAAATCACCTTCAGCATATCTTTTACCAGCATATACTGCTGTTTGCCATTCATCCAAATCTCTATCGTTCGTATCCCAAGAAACGGCCTGAGTGGACACAATTAGTTTTATTCCTAACGCTTGACAAATGCCTATTAGCGCTTTTAAGTTGTTTCGAGCAAGCTGAAAGTCTAAACCCTTTGGGAAATTAGATATAGGCATTTTCCTAAAATCGCTGGCCAATTTTTTCTGCCCTGTACTTGCCGTCATATGGTATGCATTCGGTTTAAATCCTTTTAATAGATAATACAACCTTCTGCCTATTTGAGAATCTGTAAAAAAAAGATTCATCCCTTTATCTTTATGTGCATTCTTCAAATCAAGTTTATAAATATCCCTATCTGAAAGGGGGGCAAATAAGTCGTTAACTCCAGCATAAACAATAAATAAATCAGGCTTTAAATGAACCAACTTTTGAATAATCAAATGTAAGTTGTCCATTAGATTATGTCCTGACTGACCCGCATTAATTACTCTGAATGTCTTATTTAAGCCTAATGTGTTGAGCTTATCACCAAGTAAACTCGGCCAATCATCTCCATCATTCAGAAAAGCGCATTCAGTAGTGCTGCCTCCAATGGCGAAAACTCGATACTCCCTATCCTCTTTGTCATTCGTTAGGATATCCTTAGAATTTCTAAAACCAAGATTGTTAGAAGTGATCTGAGGGTGTTTTGTGTAATTTTCAAAACCGGGAAGAGAATCTTCTATAATAAAGGTGAATTTTTTGTTAGGGAGTTTAACTGGATTAAAGTAGTGCCTTGTGGAAATTTTGTCTTGTTCATAAGGGTCTCCAATAGGGGAAAATTGAAAAACAAGCTCCACCAGAATAAGAAGTACTGCCAACAGAGAAATGTTGAGAATGATTATTCTAGTTATTTTTTTTAGTTGCTTCAAAATATTTTTGTTTTAACCGTTAAAATAGATTGACAATATTTAATTATCATCAATGGTCATTTTTTTTTCAAAAAATACTTCAGCAGTGGCTAGGTACAAATTACAATTCATCATCCATATCTGGTTTTTAGAGCTATTCATTATGTTTTTCTTTGTAGTATGGATTAGGAAAGATTGACTTTCTGAAAAAGATAATGCGGATTCTTGTCCACTAATTTAAAGTCCTTATTCTTTAGCATTTCGCGCATATACTTTGCGGAACCAAAGTGCAGACCATCACGAGAATCATCAAACAAGACGAACCCACCCTTTTTTAAGTAGGGGTTTAAGTTTTCTAAATCCTGCTTTACACCTTCATAGGAATGGTCTCCATCTATATAAGCAAATGAAATTTCACATGGTAACTTCACCTTTTGTCCAAAAACATCTATCAAAGCACTAGGCTTCTGAAAGCTTTGAAAAAAAAAATCTGATGAGTGTTCAAAGGTATGTGGCAAATTATCTTTACTTAACAACATCATGGCATTGATATAGGCTTGTTTGATGTAATTCGTATAATCTTTCCTACTCACCTCCGTACTTCCATCTATCCAGTTTGATGTTTTGCCCATATGATCATCGAAGCCCTCATAGGTCCAAATGTCGCAACTCATAAGTTTTTCTTGGCGTTGATGTTTTTTAAGTAACCACAATAGAAAACAAGTTGAATGACCTCCATAAGAGCCTATTTCCAAGACGCAACCATCTTTAGGCATATTCTTGATGGCCAAATCCATGAGGTATTTACTTCCTTCAGGCAAGGGACCACAACAAATTACTGAAGAGCTTAACCTAGATGGATAAGGATGGCTAGGTATTGTCTTTATTCTTTTTTTAAATACACTTTTTAGAAAGAGTTTCAACATAATTAGATGATGGATCAGGAAAAACTAGAATACCTCTGTCTAAGATAAGACTTGTTGTCATACACCGAAAACTTTTTTTACTGTTATAATCATTAGCCGTATTTTTAACAAATGCATGTACTATTTACCAAAACCACTGCAACAGCGACTACAAGCGGGCAGTAGTCCACCGACCTCGTTAAGTGTTTTTCTAAACTGCGATATTACTGACGAATTCCATATTGATTTGAGGTTGTCATTGTAGAGGTTACCTATAGTGAGGTTATAACATCGGCCATGTGCAGGAATTACAGAACCATCGGATTTTATCATAATATTATTAAAAGCATCATGACACCTTTTACCCATAAGCTTCTCAGGTTTGTAATAAAAATCCAGCAGATCACTTTTTGAATCGATATTGGGCGAGAACGTAACAGGAAAACAATATTCGTTGTTTTTAATAGCTACAACCTCTTCCCAAAGTACGTCCATATCCATGGCCTCAATGTTAATTTCATTGATATTGGAATCAGTAGCGGGATAGGTGTCTCCGAAAGTGAGGTTGTGCGCATCAGCTACGCTCTGAGGAGTAAAGTTTGTGTGCATAAAACCTAAATGCTTCAATGGGAATTGGCTAAAAAAATCAACGAATTCTTTCAAACGGCCAATGTTCCATTCTGTAATTACACAAAACACTCCGATTTCGGGTCCCAGCCCTTGGTCTAATACACTTTCAATACCTTTCACTGCACGTTGAAAAGAACTTTTGTGACCACGAATGTAATTGTGAACATCTTCTGGCCCATCGAGAGAAATGAAGAGTTCATTTAAGCCAGCATCCACAAGGGCTTTGGCTTTATGTGGTAAAGTGAGTGCATTTGTGGTAACGGACGTGTGGAGTTCTTTCTTTCGTGCGTACTCTAGAGACTCTATTAAATGCGGGTAAACTAGAGGTTCTGTGAAGCCATAACCAATTTTGGAGTCGGGGAAGTAGTGGCTTGTTTGATCAAAAATCTTTTTAATCAACTCAACAGGCATGTTGATAGGATGCGTACCTACTAAATTGGAAGCAAAGTTGCTCTTTAGGTTCTTGGTTCCTACATCGCACATTTTGCAATGCAGATTACAGATATTATTAACACCCAGTACAATCCAGCCGG
Source organism: Roseivirga ehrenbergii (assembly GCF_001593005.1). Classification (GTDB taxonomy): domain Bacteria; phylum Bacteroidota; class Bacteroidia; order Cytophagales; family Cyclobacteriaceae; genus Roseivirga; species Roseivirga ehrenbergii. Next base: position 31,912 of record NZ_LQZQ01000005.1, on the reverse strand, counting down.
GGTGGTACAACAGTTTCCCAGGTGAATACTGCCTATTGATTAGCTTAGCAAGATTTTTAACTTTTGACATGTTTTGTTTTCGCCCAACTCTCTGTCAAGCTTATATATTCTCTAATATATCCATTTATGGTTTTACTTATATCAAAATTAAAAACAGAAGGGTAATCTTCTGTTCCATTTAAAATGTAATCGATTTCCTTCACCATTTCGGTTTCTGAGGAAATCACCCTAGATTTCTCATGAATTCCTGCTATTCCAACTTTTTTTGACACGACAAACAAGCCTCTCTGCAATGCTTCAGCTATCACCATACCGAATGATTCAAATTTAGAAGGGTGTAATAATATCTTACTATGACTTAATAAACTTAGCGTATCTTTTCTGGTGAGGTGACCCATTAATTCAATATTCTGCCGTAAGCCAAGGCGATCAATCTGTTTGGTCAGATGCCCCATTTCTGGGCCATTCCCAATAATTATAGCCTTTATTCCTGAATGCTTACGTGCCAATTCACCTACCACATTCACAAAAGCTGAATAGTTTTTGAGTGGAGTGAGTGACCCTATGCCAATGAGGTCATATGTTTTTGCAGAAGATTCTAGGGTAACTGATTCCAATCCCCAATGGATTGTGCTTTTAATTGGCAGTTTGCTATACCCTTTCTGAAACTCTGAAACAGCAATTAGGTTTAGGTCTTTCCTAGCAGGCAGCCATTGCCAACGCTTGGTATAATGAACATCTTGCCCCATTAAAGTACATAGGTGTGGAATATCCCATGCATTGCTGAGACGCTCGCCAATCATCGCACAATGATTCAACCAGAAGCTATGGACAATATCAGGCTTACTTATAGTTTTATCCGCAATAATTTTTTTGAATACCTTTTTTCCGACTTGAAGTTTATGTAGTGGGTTCTTTTGAGGAAATGCAAAGGCTCTGACGCTTATAGTATTCCACTCATATTCCTTTGCCACATAAGGATAGAAAATTGACACTACTTCTATTTTATCGAACCATTTTTTTTCAATGAACCCTTTCAAATATATTTGTAGTGCTGATATGCATGTATCGTCATTTTCATTTTCAGGGAAACCAGGCGTTATTATTAATAAATTGTTAGACATTTATGATCATGAGAAAAAAGCTCTTCAAGATACTCATTCCTTTTACAATTTTCTTCTTTTCCCTAGAACTAGGGCTTATGATTCTCAATGCTCTAAATATCATTAAACTAGAAGAACCAATTTACTCTTTCGATAACTCTAGAAGATTTTGGGCCGAAAACGATCCTGATTTTGGTGTTTGGCATTCCGCAAATTATTCGTTTAGACATAAAAAAGAATGTTTTGACGTTAAATACTTAACGAATTCGATTGGTGCCAGGGACAAAGAAAGACAGATTTCTGCCAGTGGAAGCCGATTTGCCGTCATTGGTGACTCCTTTGCGGAGGGGTGGGGTGTTGAAGATCAAGACAGATTTTCGAATTTATTGGAAGGAAGAACTGGTATAGAGTTCATGAACTTTGCAGTTGGAGGTGCTGGACTGACACAAGAGTACCTTATATACAAGAAGAAAGTAATGCCCTTTGAGCATGATGCTGTTTTATGGGCACTATTCCCTATTAATGACATCGTTGATGATGACATTGAATTTCATGCAAAGTATTCACACAATAGATACAGGGCCTATTGGGTAGGGGAGTATCCCGACTATCATATTGAACATGGGTTGGACTCAGTTCAACAATCACATTTTTATTTTGAGAAACCAAATAATATAAAATCATTCTTGAAAAACTTCACTTATACCTATAATATGTTACGTGCATTTAAGTATGTATATCAAAGAACTCAAGTACCTGAATTCGACTTAAGTGATAGCCCTGGTTATTTCCAAATCAACGATGAACAATGGGATAGAACAAAATATAGTATAGAAAAAATGAAAGAGGCTATGGGCGATAAAAAACTGTACATCGTCACTATTCCAGGAGATCATTCCTATAAAATATATAAGGATCATAGATACGAAGTCCCTCTTAGAGATAGTTTGACTAAATGGAGTGCGAAATTGGGTTTTCAATACTATGATCTATTAAGTGAAGCAGATAGAATGGATAGTACAGAATGGAAAAGTCTATACTTTGACTGTGATGCACACTGGAATACTATTGGTCACAAATGGGCTGCCGATAAAATTGATTCTGTCTTTAATATTTCACGCTAATCACAATTTAAAACAGAAGCTGTACTGTAAACCATAGTTATAAAATGTATTTGAACCTTTTATGAACTTGAATAATAAAGTAGGAGGCTATTACAGAAGATACAAGGGTTGAAAGCATCAACCCTATCGAAGTCAATTCGAAGTACTTGTTATAGTTAATAATAAAAATAGGATGTATAAAGTAAATAGAAGCTAAATAGTACCTCATCGATTCGGTTCTGAACTTCTTTAGTTCAATGGGCAGGTTCAATACGGAAAGGAATATTAGTGAGCAAGTGAAAAAGGACATTATGTAAACATCAAAACCTCCATATCTACCGGAGAGTCTAAAAAAAAGCACAACACTTTCTAAAGTAAAAATCAATACACTAATAATTAGAGAAATTATCAGTGTTGACTGCTTGATTTTATGTTCAAACCCAGTTTTCTTTATTAAATAGCCCACTGTTAGAAAAGGAAAACCGATTAGTAAAAAGTTTCTATGTGAGAAACTAAGTCCTAATAATTTATCAACAATCGGGATTGCAGAAAAAAGGTGGTACTCTCCAGCATATTCAATAAAAGCCCCTATTCCAAAAAATAGCGAGGCTACAATAAGTAATGTTCGGTTTGAGTGACTCTTTAAAAAATAGAGTACTACACCACCGCCCAATAAGGCAGAAACATACCAAATGTGATGGTAACCAAAAATTAAGCTAATTATACTCCTAAAAGGATTTAATTCGTCAAAATCTACCCAATAAGGCAAATAGATTAACATCCAAGTCAAGTACAGAAACACTACCCTTTTTAACCAACGAGCAGCATTACCTTCTCTGAGTATCCGCTCTGAAAAATAACCACTAATAATCAGAAATAGTGGAGCTACAACTCTAACTAGCCCATTACTAATAGCATGGCCCATTGCTTGGCTATAGTCATATAAAAAGCTGCTGTGCGTAGCCACAACCAATAAAACTAAGACGACTTTAAGTAAATCTATGGACTGGTATCGCTGCATAGTCAATTTGTTTGGCTTCTAAAGCATTACTTCTTTTCTTCCTTTTTAATTAGCTCATATACAGACCACTCACTCCCAAAACCACGAATTCTGACTGTATCGTGAGCATACAAAGCCCTCTGAATATTAGTGTGGACATTGGACTTTGTCCATACCTTTTCATATTGATCTCTGTTAAAAAACAGAACATCACCCTCTCTGAATTCATGAAGTTCTATAATCAGGTTTTCAATTTTTTTCGATTTATCCAAATAACTATTGACAGCTACATCAATGTCATAGCCAAAATACCGCTCTTTATTCAGTGATTCGATATAAGCAGCTACTTCCTTTTCAAAATGGTTTCGATTTGCTGAGGCATTTATTAAGTAAAAGAATAAGAAGAGTTGAGCAGTTAAAAAAAGTAATATGGCACCGTTTCTAAACGCTTTATAGTTCTCAAATCTCTTCCAATTCCAAAACCTGATAAAGGGTCTAATACTTAAAATGATTAAGAAGGGAAATGCTGGCACTAAAATTCTAATATTCTGAAAAGGGAACCCAGCTGAGAATAATAAATAAAGCACAACAGAAGATGTATAAATGAGGTATTCCGACTTCACAAAATCAGATTTCTTAGACCAAAAAAGTAGAAAAAAGAAAAGGGTGAAGAAAACAGGGTACCAAAACAATTTACTCGCAAATAATATGTTTGGCAGCACATAAACCTGCGTCCCATCAGCAGTAAGAAAGCTGCTCTTAAACAAATTTAAAAACGACCAATTTTTAAGGAAGTAATTATCGAATAAACCGCCCCCTTCAGGATTAGCAACTGATATTAACATTTCAGGCAATGAAGCAAAAAAGATAGCAAGAGCTCCAATAGCTAAGTATTGGTACTTACGTAATTTGACAATCCTTAAAAAAATGAAAATACTCTGGGGGACCAATAAAATAAAAACAGGGTATCGGGTAAAAACGGCAAAGGCAGCAAAAAAGAACCAATAGGTTAAGTGCTTTAATTTGGAATACTTGCTGTACTCATTGAAATAATAGATTGAGCCACACAGAAAAAACACGGTTAAGGGTTCAGACATCACATGAAACCCATTTTTCAACATTACCGGACAAAAAACATAGCCAACAACTATGAGAATAATTGCTGCCTTGTCTATATGATTTCTCTGAATATACTTGAGTAAGAAAACAGCACTTCCAATATGTGAAAGTAATGAGATGACCTGAAGAGCATATGGACTCTCTCCTGTGACCATTTGAGATAATGCTCCTATAAAAGGATACATAATCGTCCAATAAAAACCTTCCATATCTCCCTTCCCTAAAAGGAAATCAGATATGACATGACTAAACCGGTAGTATTCATGAGTATCCTGCCCAATCAACCCATTAAAGTCGAAGACAAAAATAACAACTAAGGCTAACAAGAAGATAGCCAAGGCGGCAAGATTTGGGGCCGTAGATGGGTTAGTTAATGCTCTTAAAAAGGGAGAATTTGACATTGAATTTCTTAGACAAAAAATATTGAAATGAGACTCTCAAAACACCAAATCCATAAATGGTACTTCTTTTAAAATTAATCGATGAAGCTTCTGGAAAATACTTAGTAGGACAGGTAACTTCAGCAATTTCATAATCTTTGTAGAGAATTTGAGCCAGCATTTCATTATCAAATATAAAATCGTTTGAGTACTCCTCAAACTCTAAATCATTTAATACACCTATTGAAAAAGCTCTTAACCCAGAATGGTATTCTGAAAGTTTCTGGCCCATAAGCACATTCTGAATTAACGTCAGTCCTCTATTGGCTATATACTTATACCGTGGCATCCCCCCTTTCAGTGCTCCTTTTCCAAGAATTCTTGAACCCAAAACTACTGGATACACTTCATTCGCAATGATTGATGACATAGCTTCAATCAACTTAGGGGTATATTGATAATCTGGATGAATCATCAAAACAATATCTGCTCCTAACTCTCTCGCCTTTTTATAACAAGTCTTTTGGTTAGCACCATACCCCATGTTCCTATCATGTCTTAAAACATGTTTGATACCTAATCCTTCGGCAAGAGCAAGAGTGTTATCTTTACTGAAATCGTCTGTCAAAATTACTTCATCAACTACACTAAAGGGTATTTCATCATACACCTGAGCTAAGGTACGCTCGGCATTAAATGCGGGCATTACCACTACTATTTTCTTTCCTTTTAACATTATTGCCTAACTAATCCTTTGTAATTACAATCCACGGAAATGGTGAATCCTTAGTTAATCGCCTAAGAAGCCCTTTTTTATATCTAACCTCTGAATTTATCCCGTTTAGAACATCCCAAGTATGATGAAAATAACTCTTAGCAAAGTCATCCTCTCCAATCCCTTTATAGTATTCTTCTGTTCTTTCGCGTGCTCTCTTGGCTTCTTCTAAGCTGTAAAAAGGACTATCAATAATATGAATTTCTCCTTTTGGAATTAACAACTCTAATAGGTTAGAGATAATCTTGTGAAATGACGGAAAATATTGAATTGATCCATTTAATGTTATGGTTTCGAATATTCCCTTTTTAAATGGATCATCCCAGATGTTTGCGTAACAAAAGAATAGGTTCCCACTATTAAAAATACTTGCCGCCTGATTAAGTTCTATTTTATTAACATCAACCCCAAGCACTAGTGACGAAGTAGCTTGACTTAAACAGTTGGTAAACCAGCCATTTCCACAACCAAGGTCTAAAATAGGTCCATTAGTCTGTTTTGTTTTCAGATGTTTGAGTATTCGTTCAACCGATTTAATCCTTAGCCCCCATTCAGCACTATATTTATGTGATTTAGGGAGATGTGGCAACCCTATTATCTCGGATTCGTCTAGGATCCTATCCTCTTTCTCCCTTACTCTTAAGTAACCTCTTTCGAATTGAGCGCGAGATTCCTCCTCATCGTTAAAAACATAAATCGACTTATCAAATAGCCATCGGTCTTTATGGTTTAAAATATCTTCTAGCAAAGTCACATTCTCAATTATCATGAACTATTGGTTCTGAAATTAAAAGTTTCAAATGGTCATAGACAGTATCGGCTACTCTTTCGGCTCCTTCTAAATTGAAATGACAGTAATCATAAAAAATCGAAGTATCCTTTGGGAGAACTTCCGCTAAATCGATGATCGTAACGTTCATCTCATCTGCTACCATCCTCAATCTGTCATTATACAGTTCCATCCCCTCTGCCAAAGCTTTAGTTGAATAAGTGTAACCATCAATTGTTGGTGGAATTCCAAAAATCGTAAGCTGCTCTTCAAAATCACTCATGTTCTCATGCCAAAGGACTGGCTGTGTAATAAGCACTAACTTGGTCTTGTATTGATTGGACAAGCTCACCATATCCCTGATGTATTCTTCATATCCATCGAGGTAAATTAATAAATCAGGGAGGGCATCGGTCTTTATGGCCTTACGCCTCATTTCCATTGTACTATTTGAAATTGAGATTAGGCTGTCTGGAGTAAGGTGCCCAAAAAGGTTCTTCCAACCATTATTAACATCTCTCATATGCATCCAAAGCTCAGTTTTACGATACCATTTCTTATTTACTGCTCTTGGGTAATCTTTGAAAGTCCTTCTATAGTTTTCTTCAAGAGTCATTTCATCCTGAACCCCATTTAACTGAAGAGCCTTAAGAAAATCATTCACTCCAACTAAGACAACAACCATATCAACATATTTATACTGAGGTACTAGATGCTTCAATTGTAAATAATGGTTCGGTGCCGCTAAGCCTGCTGAGCCAACATTACCCACAGTAATAGCTTGATTACTCGTTGAATTCAACCTAGTTTCCAAAAGTTGTGTCCATCCATTTTCATCACCTAAATACACGCACTCCGTTGTACTGCCCCCAATCGCCAAAATACCATAACTATCCTTACCAAATAAGTGATTAGACCTATAGCCTAGGTGGTTAGAAGTATAGGTGAATTGTTCATTCAGCCCTGGATAAAGGGCGTACCCAGGGAAAACACTCTGCTCATTAACATTAAGGTAGAGAGAGGAAAACTGCTTATGTGGTGATACAATTCTTAGAGTGAGCTCAGCTATCAAAAAAGCAACAACGAAACTGCAAGCAAGCAAAGTAATGTTGATCACCATATTACTTTTAAGCAAATTCAACAAACTATTTTTCTCTAAGTCTCTTTCCATGATGAATAAAACTAAAAGGGTCTCAACGTTTTTTTGCCAATTTCATCATTGTCTTAGCATGGAAACTCTTTAGCCTAAGTTTAATAAAGTTTCTAGACAAACCTTTTTTCTGTAATGCCTTATGGCAATTAACTTCTGCAATCACATACCTAACAGCATGGTCATAATACTTTTTTGAATAGGTTCTCTTAAAATCGATATCACGATCAGTACTTAAGTGCCACTCAGGTTCGGTAGTCTTTAAGGCTTCAATTTCATCATATAATGTTGTCCCTTTGATAGGATAGGCTACTGTGATGGTGAAGTGGTCTGGGTTAGAAACTTTAAGGTGCTTAACTGTTTCTTCGATATCTTCTTCGGTTTCTCCTGGGTAGCCTAGCATAATGAACGTTCCTGTTTCAATACCCTGTTCACGTGTTTCAATTATCATTTCACGTACTTGATCTACAGAAACCCTGCGATCCATTGCGTCAATAATTTTCTGCGACCCGCTTTCTGCACCTATCCAAACCCTGAAGCATCCAGCTTTCTTTAGTAGCCCAATAACCTCTTTGTTCATTCTGTCTGCCCTGCTAATGCATTCAAACTTTACCTTAACTTTCGCTACCTCTAGAGCCTCTACAAACTCACCTAACCATTTATGGCTTACGGTAAAAACATCATCTACAAACCAAATCGTATCGGGAGCATATTTGTCTTGTATTTCTCTGAGTTCTGCCACCACTTTTTCAGGGGATCGTCTCCGGTAACTTTGACCGTAAACAGCAGTACTACACCATTTACAAGTATAAGGACAGCCCCTTTGGGTGCTCACACTCAAAGCACTCTCTCCATGATGCGTCTTCCAAGTATTTATATATTTATGAATATCAATGGCATCGCGATTGGGAACAGGAAGTTCATCGATTTCTTTCGTTTTGACCCTAGGGCTGGTCTTTACTAGCTCGCCATTTCTATCAATAAAAGCTAAGCCTGAAACCTCATGAGGTAATTTTTCGCTCTTTTCCGACAAAAACGCTACGAGCTCAAACATCGTGTTTTCCCCCTCTCCTATTATAATAAAGTCCGCGCCATGCTTTAAGTAATTCTCAGTGTTATAGGTAACATCTGGACCACCAAACACCACCGTTGTCTCTGGTGAAATACTTTTGCATGTTTTGGCAATTTCAAGCACATTCACCTTGGTCATCAAATTGGCATAAATCGCCAGTACATCTGGTTTCTCTACTTCAATCTGTTTAAACAGGCTTTCCTTATCTGAAAAAGTACTATCAAAAACGCCATTCTGAATTCCTTGTTGATTGAGAAAACCAGAGATATACAACAATCCTAATGGCGGATATGGACGCATAATCTGCTGCTCTTTTTCATCCTCAGCTATAAAATAACCATGCGTTAAAAGCACTTTCATTTGACTTGTAATTCTATATAGTAATGGTCAGCCAGCCTGGCTTGCCAAGCAAATCTTGAAAATTTAATCTCCAAAAACGAAATCCAACGAAACAGCTTTTGATACTTCTTTACAAAGGTTTCCATATACGATGGCGGGGCAAAAAAACCAATGGGTCTTACTTTAACCTTGGAAAATTGAGGCTTAAAGAGTTCAATAATCATATTTGGAGAATAGTACCAAGTTTCGATTTTGAGCCCAGAAACGTCAGCCAAGACCGATGATTTCTTTCTTCGAAAAACCTCACTAAACTTGAGTTTGGCAAAGAAGTAAAAACTCTCCCACAGGCATAGATTCGGCATTATTACCATAATAAGTGCTCCGTTTGGCTTAAGAATTTTAGTCAAATTTCGACTAAGCTTCTGCATCTCCTTTTCATCAATACAGTTTAATCCACCAAAATTAGAGAACACCAAATCAAACCGATCTATACATTTGAAATGACTCAATTTTGTAACATCCAACTTACTGAATGTCACATTATCCTTATTGATTGGAGTCTTGTTCTGGGCTTGTTTGAGCATTTCTATAGAAATATCTGTTGCCGTTACTCTATGCCCCATTTCAGCTAGATGGAGGGCGTCTTCCCCAGTACCACAGTTCAGTTCAAGTATATTTAACACACCCCTGTTCAAGATCTTCTCATCGAGATACTTCCATACCAATTTCCTTTGCAACCTTCCTGTAAGGGTATTTGTGAAATCTTCGTCATATGTTTCAGACGCTGTATCGAACTGCTCAATCATACCGTTTTCTTCGCTTGAATTTTGAGCTGAGCTCCATTAACCAAAGCCATTGGTAAGTGATATCCAATCGTCAATATCTGTCTTAATTTCTTATTATTTATACTTGATGGAGATTTCACCCCTTGTTTAAGAGCCAATAGGCCTCTTTTTAGTTTATGCCTATTATGAACGTAACGATGAAGTTTTTTGTAGAAAGAAGGTGAATACTTATTAGTAAACATCAAATCCAAATCATCTGAGTCTACCCAATTGGCTTTAACTTGTAGGTCATCCTTTACCTTTTCATAAAACTTAGTGCCTGGCAGGGGATAGGATACTGAAATACCGATTTCTTCAGGCATAATTTCCTGAACCATATCAATGGTTCTGTAAATATCTTCAAGGGTTTCTCCAAGATAACCGAACTGTAAGAAAAGTGCTACACTCACTCCTCTTCTCTGAAGCTTTGGTACAGCTTCATAAATTTGCTCAACGGTAATCCCTTTGTCCATTGCATCAAGAATATGCTGAGAGCCCGATTCTGCCCCTAACCAAATAGTCTCTAATCCCGACTCAACCAAAACATCAATTGTATCCTCTTTAAGTAATAAATCGACCCTAGATTGGATCATGTACTTGAAGTTAAGATTATTCTCCTTCACCAACATATTAAACTGCTGTACCCAGCTAGGTGTAAGCCCAAAGATGTCATCACACATCCAAAAGTGATTCACACCATAATCTTGAGTTAGTATTTTGATTTCTTGGATTACATGCTCTGGGGAACGGGAGTTATATCTATTTCCATAAATTGGTTTTGCACACCAATTACACTTGTACGGGCAGCCTCTGGTTGTCGCAATATTGATACTGAAATAACCATGGTTGGTAGTCCAAATTTTTCGATATGCTTCCATATCCACCAAATCCCATGCGGCCAAAGGCAGGTCATCTAACTTCTGTAATACCGCCCTTTTTACTGTTTTATTAACTTGCCCATCAGAACCTAGATGAGCTAAACCTAATATTTCATTAGGATCCAATTCTTGATCTAACTTTGAAAGAAGCTCTACCACGGTGGTATCTCCTTCTCCCATTACAACATAATCGACACCATTCTGTAAATACTGATCAAACCTATCACTTGAATCTGAACTGCTTATTATCACTTTGGCCTTTGCAACTTGCCCCAAACCGGCCATAGTATAAGCAGCGTCACGCATAGCCGTCAGACACATCTTGGTCAGGTAGTTAAAGCCATCATCATAAATGAGTAAATAATCGGGCTTAAGTTCCTCAATGACACCATTGATTTTTCGAGGATCATCGTTCAAGCAATTGTCGAAAAAGCGAACAACATGCCCTTCTTTCTTCAGTAAAGAAGAAATTTGAATGGTACCCAAGGGTGGATATGGCTTTTTAAAATGCCACTGTTTGGCATCTAAAGGATAAAAATATGTATTAGTAACTAAAACTCTACCCATGACCTTGTTGATCCCTAATTTTAAACAATGCCGATTTCATATTTTCTTCTACACAGTTTAACACTCTTTTTTGGTAATTCTTATCGTGGTTTTTCGAAGTGCCCCGGTGAGTCCTAAAAGCCAACTCAAATTCTTTATCAGAGTAGCCTTCGTTATAAAGTGTTTTCCAGCGCTTATAAGTCCTCTTCATCAAGTACTTGTCGAACTTATCCGATAGCCTATTAAAAAATAGAGGCTCCAGTATTGATACGGAACACCGTTTAATTATACCCATTTGTCCAATCTCTTCTTTTTTTAACAATACATTTGGAAAGTGATCTTTATACCAATGATTGGAACCTAAAAAAGCTTCGCAATAACTCTTGCCTTGCATAGGGATAAGCGTAACAATCTCGGTTGCCGTGAAAATATTTTTGTCTGGTATTTCCATATGATCCTCATCAACAAAATAATTTACACAGAAGAATTTCTTAGATCCTAACAAGAATATTCTCTTGAACATAACAAGCAAGGTTCTAGCGATCCATAACTTATTTCTCTTTGTAACTATAAAGTAATCAATATCGGCATGTTCTGGCACAACGCCTTTTGATAGTGAGCCTGAAATAAACACCGCTTTAACAAAAGGGAAAGAATAAATCAGTTTGGACATTCTATTCGCTACCTTCAACAATGATTCGGCCCTTATTTCTCCCTCCAAACGAGCATCCACTAATGTACTATTATCTTCCAGAGAAAAGTACCCATCAAACTCAAACACGACATTCAGGCTTAAAAGAGTACTTAGTGCATTATCAACATCTTTGGTAACCAAGGGAGTTATATTAACAAACCGTGTAATCTCACTTGCCTTCAATGGGTGGTGAAAAAGCTGATAATAAGCGAGAACTCTTATTACCTCCCATTCAATCCGAGACGTTATTTTTTCATCAATAATCATTTAATTGTGGGTAGAACGTTGACCTTCTTTTTTAAGGCAAATCCTTCAAGAGTCTCTTTATTTATTCGTTCACGATCTGAATCGATAAACCAACCGTACTTGTTAAAATATTTTATAGCAGAAACCATGTGACGCCAAAGTAGACGTAATTCTTTATATGAGCCTTTATAGAAATAATGATATATAGAAGCATCAGCATAATATGTCGTTCTCCATGTCATTCTTACTCTTCTTGACAAGTCTACATCTTCACAATACAAAAAAAACCTAGGGTCAAAACCACCAACCTCTCTGAGAGCCTCATTCCTAAGAAACATAAAACACCCAGAAAGGTAGGGCGCATCAAAAGTACTCTTATCATCAGCAAATAACATACTGTACTTTTGGTTATTGAGTCCAAAAATTCTTTTAAATGAATCAGGTATAAACCTCCTCGTAAAAAGATCTTGAGGGTGAGGCAGTAATTTAAAAAGTGGCTGTGCGGTTCCGTCTGGGTTAAGAACTCTTGGCAATAAAAGTCCAACACGCTCATTTCGATCCATAAATGCCACTATTTTCTCGAGCATGCCTTTATCAAAAAAAACATCCGCATTCATGACTAAATGGTAATCCCCATAGCCAATCACTTTTTCAATAATAATATTATGAGCCCTCCCAAAACCTATATTCGCTCCTACCCACTGATAATGAAAGTCGCTATGCACATGACTTTCCAATTCCTTTGTAGGAGAATTATCAACAAAATAGACTTCAGGACATAAAGTACAGTGCAAAAGACTGCGCATCAATTGCCTGATGTGAATTAAGTCATTCTTATATAGTACTATTGAAATAGTGAGTCGATTCTTAACTGACGACATATAGCAAGAATACCAATTTTTGACAAAAAAAACGGCTTTTTCAATACAAAAAAGTAAACCCTGCTAATATTTTCACGCAGTTCTTTACGGATGCTTCACCCCAGTCAAGAGCATCTCAATCGTTTTTTCTAAACGCTTGGCTTTAGTCTCTTCACGTTTGGCCGTGTCAATCCATCGGGCGTATTCTTTGCGATTGGTATAAGAGAGCGAATTATAAAAAGCTTCGGCTTTTGGATGAACCTTAAACTGGGTAATTAATATATCTGGCACATCTACCACTCTTTCTTCAGTATCCTTCTGAACGGTTACAATTACTGTGTCTCCATGACTTTTTCCAATCGCAGCCCTAACATCATTTCTTAAAATCAGAATATGTCCAGCACCCATATTGGCTATAGAGCCGCGGTATGGCACCCCATCAAAAGTAGCTTTTACTTTAACCTGACCTTTAGTCCCGAACTCTTCCTCTACATTAAACGGAAGCGTAACACAAGCTGCATTTGGCCATTTTTCTCCTCCATTTTGGATAACAGCTTCGAACTTGTAATTTTTTTCACTCATAATGATTATTGGCTTTTACCAAATCTAACATTCCTACACTTAGAATAGAAAAACCTCTTTCAGTTAAGCACATAAATGATTAAAATGGGCTGTAAAATCAGAAAACATGAGCGATAGAATCCACAGTCTAAGCGGTTATATGTACGAATACCAAAAGAGTGTTCAAGATCCAGAATCTTTTTGGTCTAGAATTGCCGATTCCTTCCACTGGAGGAAAAAATGGGATAAGGTTGTGGACTGGAATTTTGAAACACCAGATGTAAAGTGGTTCGTTAACGGAAAACTGAATATCACCGAAAATATTTTAGATCGCCACCTGTACACCCGAGGCGACCAAGCGGCCATCATTTGGGAACCGAATGACCCCGAAGAAGAGCATATCACCCTCACCTATAAAGAGCTTCACGCCAAAGTTTGTCAGTTTGCTAATGCTATTAAAGCCAAAGGAGTTTGTAAAGGCGACCGTGTAATTATTTACATGCCGATGGTGCCTGAAGCAGCCATCGCCATGCTAGCTTGTGCTCGAATAGGTGCCATACATTCTATTGTATTTGCTGGCTTTTCGGCCAATGCGTTAAGCGACCGCATTAATGACTGTAAGGCCAAAATGGTAATTACATCAGATGGCAACTTTAGAGGCAGCAAGCAAATTCCAGTAAAGGAAGTGGTAGATGAAGCTCTAAAGAATTGCGATTCCGTTGAAAGCACAATTGTATTAAAAAGAACGGGTCAAGACATTCAAATGACTTCAGGCCACGACATTTGGTGGCACGATGTAATTGAAGGCGTTTCTTCCGAAAACAAAGCAGAAGAAATGGATTCAGAAGACATCCTTTTTATTCTATATACTTCTGGGTCCACAGGCCAGCCCAAAGGTGTAGTGCACACTTGCGGTGGCTATATGATTTACACTGCCTATTCTTTTCAAAATGTATTTCAGTACAACCAAGGCGATGTGTATTGGTGTACGGCCGATGTCGGTTGGATCACTGGCCACTCTTACATTGTATATGGGCCATTATTGGCTGGCGCCACGTCTATCATCTTCGAAGGTGTACCTACTTTTCCTGATGCAGGCCGATTCTGGGCTATTTGCGACAAACATCAAGTCAATCAATTTTATACCGCGCCAACGGCCATCAGGGCTTTGCAAGCTTATGGCACCGAACCGATTGAACCATATAAACTAGATTCATTGAAAGTATTGGGTTCTGTAGGCGAACCCATCAATGAAGAAGCTTGGCATTGGTATCACGACCATGTTGGAAAAGGAAAATGCCCAATCGTAGACACTTGGTGGCAAACCGAAACGGGTGGAATTATGGTTTCACCTTTAGCGGGAATTACCCCTACCAAACCAGCCTATGCCACTTTACCATTACCAGGGGTTCAACTCGTTATTTTAGACAATGAAGGAAACGAATTAAAAGGCAATTCTGTGGAAGGAAATCTTTGCATCAAGTTCCCGTGGCCTTCTATGCTCCGCACCACTTATGGCGACCACGACCGATGCAAGCAAACTTACTTTTCTACTTTCCCTAACCATTACTTTACTGGCGATGGCGTGAAAAGAGATGAAGACGGCTACTACAGAATTCTAGGTCGAGTGGACGATGTAATCAATGTCTCTGGCCACAGAATGGGTACAGCGGAAGTTGAGAATGCAATCAATGAACATCCTAAAGTTGTTGAATCAGCCGTGGTAGGTTATCCGCACGATATAAAAGGGCAAGGCATTTACGCTTTTGTTATTTGCGATATGGATGGCCGAACTGAAGAAGGTCTGATCAAGGAAATCAAAGAAACGGTTACTAAAATCATTGGCCCAATTGCCAGACCAGATAAATTACAGATTGTTCCAGGCTTGCCTAAAACCCGTTCGGGCAAGATTATGCGTAGAATCCTGAGAAAGATAGCCTCTGGTGAAGGTGATAATTTGGGAGATATTTCAACGCTGTTTAACCCAGAAGTGGTGGAGGCGATTAAGGAGGGAGCAAATCGGTGATCAGAAATCAGGGATCAGTGAATTAGTTAAGAGTGAAATCCTTGGTTAAGAATTTCACGGAATTGTTGTGGCTACATTTATTTTAACTAAATTAATAGTTCAAATAAATGAGATGAATAGATCAAGTCATACGATACTACTTTTATCAGCCTGTATTCTTACCCTTTTTTCTTGCCAGCAGGAAAAGGAGAGCACCAATGAAAACAGCACAACTCAAGCCTTAACCATTTCTGATGGTGGCATTAAAACCTTAGCCCTTGAAGACGGGGTCAATTTTGAAGGTTTAACTGCCCTCAAACTGTCCACCATCGATAACAAGGCATACATTACTTTTTACGACCGCATTACCCACTCCATTTACTTGTACGATTATGAGACTAATAACCTTTTCAAGAAGGTAAGTATGGAAAAAGATGGTCCTAACGCAGTAAAAAATGCTAGCAAATTCTTCATACATACCATAGATTCAATTTTTGTTGACGGTTCAATGGGCATCCATCTCATCAACAGTAAAGGAGAAGTGCTTACAAAGAAGAGCAAGGGTGCCAAACTCCACAATGGGATGCCACTGATTACTTCTGACTCAAAATTCTACCGTTTTCACCCAGATTCACGCCTCAAGAACGGCCAGATAGAAATGGTGATTTCCCAAATGCGTAGAGATAGTAAAAATCATGAATATGCAATTTTCAATTTTGAGAAGGACTCCATCATCGAGGAATTTGTTCAAACAGAAGAAATAATTAACAACTTTAGAGAGATTCAGAAAGTGCAAGAAGAAGCAAACGAAAGGCGTGAAAGTGCTTATGCCATTAATAGGTTTTTCGCTAGTAATAAAAACTACCTCTATAGTAACAATTCCATTTCCGATAGCCTCTTTCTTTTCAAAGAAGGCAAGCTTTCCAAAGCTATTTATGCTGGAGTTCCAACAATAGAAATAGCCAACTATTCTGATTACTCAACCCTACAAATTATAGAACGCTATGATAATGGGGCAAGGGCTTTTGAGAACCCTAAGCAACCACCTCATTATAAGAGCATGCTATTATCTCCCGATGGCCGATTTATATATAGAGTCTTACATCATGGCACAAAACCAGAATTTATTCAAGGGGAAGAAAGGCCTATTCCCAAGCCTTTAGGTGCGACTCTAATTGTAATGGATACAGAAACAGAAACATTGAGTTACTACGACTTACCGGCAGGTGAAATTGACTTGCCCTTATATTTCGAGAATAGTCTATTTGTCAGCAATGAAGGCATTTTCTTTCGAGTGAAAGACCAGCAAAATGAAGATCAGGTACAGTTTAGGTTTTTCAAAGTGACTCAATAAATATTCACTCATAAAGCAAAGTCTTCTTGAAGCCCTGTTGCACGGTTTTGTCTTGTACATTTGGGCATGGGGCACGATCATCATCACGGACACCATCATCATCATGGCACGGGTAACTTACGCGTTGCCTTCTTCTTAAATCTATTTTTCACACTGGTTGAAATTGTTGGCGGAATTTATACCGGCAGTTTGGCCATTCTTTCCGATGCTCTTCACGATTTAGGCGATAGCCTCAGCATTGGACTTTCATGGTACTTCCAGAAGCTTTCCCTAAAAGGCCGCGACAAAAATTTCTCTTACGGCTACAAGCGTTTTTCACTGCTGGGCGCCATTATCAATTCCGTAGTGCTGTTGGTGGGGTCGGGTATTATTCTTAGTCAAGCCATTCCTGCATTATTCGCCCCTGAAACTGTAGATGCTAAAGGCATGATGTTCCTCGCTATTTTTGGTATCATCGTCAATGGAGCTGCGGTGTTGAAACTTAGAAAGGGTTCTTCCATCAATGAAGAAGTTATTTCTCTGCACCTGTTAGAAGATGTTTTAGGCTGGGTGGCGGTGCTCATCGGTAGCTTGGTGATGATGTTCTGGGACTTGCCCATTATTGACCCAATTTTATCCCTACTCATTGCGGTGTACATTATTTACAATGCCTTCCGAAATCTTAAAAAGAGCACACTGATAATTCTTCAGGCCAAACCCAATGAGGTGGACATTGAGGAAATCCACAAGACCCTACTTTCCATTCCTGAAATTACGGGCGTACACGATTGCCATGTCTGGTCAATGGACGGAGAATACAATGTACTTTCTGCACACCTTGTCATCGAAAAAGAAATCTCAATGGATGAAATGGCCAGCATAAAATCAAAAGCTAAATCCCTACTTAAAGAAGAACACATCGACCACGCCACTTTTGAATTTGAAGGGAAAGATGAGCATTGTGGGGGGTGTTGACAAAACATTATTCTCAACTCAACACCGCAGTATTCGGGATTACAATTTGGCTGCGTGAACTAGGACACTGAATCTGTCGTTTGATTATAGGTTGTTCTCAGAACAGAAATTCATTAACTTTAAATTATGACTCTCGAACAAAGAAAAATAGCTTTAATTAACTGGATTACAAACCTCCATGAGGAATCCGTAATAAGTCAAGTGGAGAGTTTTCGAAAAAAATCTCTGGACGAACTGCCAAAGGAAATTCTAGCACTTCTAGAAATGTCGGATTCTGCGGAAGAAACTAACTGCATTGAACACACAAACGCCAAAGCGATATTGGGCAGGTAATGAAGAAGGTCATCTGGACTCCTGTTGCAATAAAATCTCTTCGGCAAACCGCTGACTTCCTTTCAGAGATATGGAATGACCAGATAGTCGATGAGTTTGTAAATCAATTGGACTATCGAATAACGCAAATTCAAAGAAATCCAGATCTAGCTCCTACTTTTATAAACAGTGAATTTCGTCAACTTCTTATTCACAAATCCACATCACTCTTTTATCGGAGCTATCCAGAATACATTAAACTCTTACTTATTTGGGACAATAGACAAAATCCAGAACAGCTTCTTAAAAAGCTGGCCGAGGCCAGTAACATATACTAACCACTTAAACCCTAACTCAACACCGCAATATTCGGAATAACAATTTGGCTGCGGGAGTAAGACAATGCGCCTTCTTCTTTAAGTTCGTTGATAATGGTGGTTACGGTTTGGCGAGAAGAGCTGATCAAACTGGCGATTTCATTATGGGTTAAGTAGTTTTTGATCAATACGCCTTCGGGAGTGTCTTTGCCTTCATTGATCGCCCACATTTTAAGGAAGTCTTTGAGCCTTTCTTTTACATCTTTAAACACCAAATTGGCATGTCGATGCTCGAGTTTGCGCAGCTTATCCCCGATCTTTTTGGTGAAGTTTAAGCACAGCATTGGGTGTTTGTGCATCAGTTCTTCAAACTCGTCCATAGTGAAAGTACAGAGAATTACTTCGCTAGAAAGTATTTCAGCATACTCATGACTGAGCGTAAGCATATTGAAAGAGATTTCTCCAAACAAGTCGCCCGTAAGTAAAATATCCTTGATCATTTCATTGCCAGACTGATCCATTTCGCTGATTTTTATTTTCCCGTTAATGAGAAAATAAACGCGTTTCACTTCATCGCTAGCAAAGTAAATGGTGTGGCCTTTCTTCATTCTCACGAATTTAGAAATACCACAAAGGTCATTGATTTGTTCTTTTGTGAGATTTGAGAAAAGGTCGTAGTTCCTCAAATACCAGTACTTAATTTCTCTTTGCATTGCTCTTACAGGTTTATTACCAGTTGAAAAACTGCCACTACGAGGATTACTGCCCCGAGTACTTTGTTGTAGTTCTTCGTTAATTTCATGTATACAAACTCCCTCTTTTTAGAGGTTACTATCGCTACAATATATTGTAGCAGAAAAGCCCCTGCAGCAGTTCCAATCACGAATGCGGCTTGCACGGGCCAGCGCTCATCCGTAAGCAGATTATTGCTTCTGAGGTTTGTAATAATGAAGAGCCAAAAAGGATATAATTGAGGGTTTAGAATTCCGAAACCCATACCGCGCCATACGTGGTTGCCTTTATCTGGACTGTCCTTTTCACTTGCCTCAGTGGGCTTTTGAAATATCAGATATATTCCAAAAATGAATAAAACACCGATTGTCAGGTATTTGAGGTAGTCATCAAGATATTCGTAACGACTGAGTAAATTCGAACTACCTAAGGCCAAAGCGCTATAGAATAATTCGGGTAAACTTCCCCCAAAACCGAAAAGTATGGCTGATTTTTTATTGTACCGAAGGGCAGTTCTGATGGTTCCGAAATTAACCGGCCCCAATTGAATCGACCCTGCGAAACTAATTGCTGTTGCTAAAATTAAAGCTTGAAATATGTGCCAAATCATGTAGTCATGCTTTGGTTTACAGTTTCATTTTTCTCACGACCAAAGTGTGTTTTGATCAAACGCGCCATTTCAAAAACTGGAGTCACTTTTACCCCTTGTTTTATATTGGCCTTGCTCACTCGGTACATCATCATCATATTCTCAGCCGTTTCTTTATAAGCCCTGAACAATGAGTAAGATGGGTCGTAAATGTGCGCTGGTTCGGAAGTTACTCCGTTGAGTTCTAAAATTTTGATGTTTTCACCCTTATAAAGGTCTTCCACCGATTTCACTTTTAAGTCGAACCGACCGAAATAGAAACCATCAATTCCAGAAGCTACATCATCGAACACGTTTACCAACTGGTCATTCAACAGATGCATTCCGCTTAAGAACTTGGTACCTCGACAATGATTTCCTATCGGTTCTAGATTTCTCTTTTCACCTTCGGGAATTATTTCATTCAATGCAGCACCCAGTCTTTTCGTCATGCTTTCCAGCTGAAGTCTAGCGCGGTCGTTGTACTCCATCAGTTCGCGAATGGTGGATTTACCATCGCCCGTTACCGTCAAAAACTCCTTGGTTACAATAGAGGTAATTCCGGTTTTATCACTGTCTGGAAAGCGATAGTACAAAACGCCCAACTCGATATCATAACTCACAAATTCTTGAATAATAAAATCTTCTTTCGACCTTTTGATGTATCGATCCAATGCAGCTGCATTTTCAACTTTCTCCACCTCGTTACCACGCTCACCCACATTGGGTTTCACAATAATCGGAAACTCTAATGCTAAGTTTTTCAACTCTTGCGTTACAATTTCACAAGGGGTTAGCTTCTTGAAGAAAAGGGTTTTAGGTAAATATTTTGAATCAATTTTCTTAAGAATATCAATTTTAGATTCGCCAAAAACACCTCCGTGTTCTATGCCTGGATTGGCAGCCGTAAAGTAAGTGAAGGATCGAGCTCTGAAAGCAAGGTAAATCCACCATGGCACCAATGGCATAAAAAACAACCAAAAGGGCCAGTACTCATAGCTCAACCACTTAACAATAAACAGAGGTAATTTCTTCTTCTTCATTTGAGGGCTGAAAGATAAACAACCGATTAAAACCTTAGACACTTTTAGCCCTACTTTAATTACTAAGCCATACTTGTCATTCTGCCGTCTGCAGAATTGTCTGCATTAAGACAATGAATGTGCCAAGCAACAACTTATAGTTTTAATTGGTTGATATACAGTTAATTGATCACAATTTTCAAATATACCATGCCAAAAACACTGATAAATATTCCCGATATAAAGTGAATATCATGAAATAAGCGGAATCGTATTTCGAGAATGTAATTTGGGCGACTAATTCGACAAGCATCACTTATTCAGAAAGTTATGAGCTAAACTCCCTTCAGCAGTTAGCAACCATAAGAAACAGTCACGATATTTCGGGAAAAATAAATTTCATTCAAACTACCTTTTTATCCCTAGTTTCTTCATTCTCGACTCTAGCGTAGTAGGTTTCATTCCTAAGATTTTAGCGGCTCCCTTCTCTCCGCTTACTCTCCACATCACTTCGTTCAATACTTTGAGAATGTATTTTCTTTCAAAGTCTTCTAAGGTTAGTAATTCTGTTTCTGATTGCTCAGTTGTTTTATTGGGCATCCAGCCTACCAATTCGAGCTTTTGAGTACCGCTAATGATTACAGCTCTTTCTATTACATTTTCTAATTCCCGAATATTACCAGGCCAATGATACGTTTGGAGCGCCTTAATTACACCCTTCGGAATACTAGTAATTTTCTTACCCAATATTGCTCCATACTTGTCTACAAAATGACTGACCAATAAAGGAATATCTTCTTTACGTTCTCGTAACGGAATGCTGTAAATCGGAAATACATTCAACCGATAATAGAGATCGGCCCTAAATCTTCCTTCTGCCACTTCTTTTTCTAACTCGCGGTTGGTAGCCGCTATAATTCGAACATTCACCTTAATGGTTTTTGTACCACCAAGCCGTTCGAACTCTCCTTCTTGTAATACGCGCAACAGCTTGGCCTGAAGCTCAATAGGCAACTCTCCAATTTCATCTAAAAAAATAGTGCCGCCATCGGCCAACTCAAACCTACCCGACTTACGCATCAATGCACCAGTAAAAGCTCCTTTTTCGTGTCCAAAAAGTTCACTTTCAATTAGGTTGGAAGGAAGTGACGCACAATTAATCTTTACCAATGGCCTATTCTTTCGATTACTGATATTATGCACCGCACGTGAAAGCAACTCTTTGCCAGTACCAGATTCACCCAACACCAAAACGGTAGCATCCGTTTTGGCTACTTGCTCTACTTGGGTCAGAATCTGTTTGAATTTTAGACTCTGACTTATGATCTCTTCAAAGTTATGTTCAGTTTTAATTTCCTGCTGTAGGTATGAGTTTTCTGCCTCGAGGCGATCTTTCAAGTCTTCAACTTCATTTAAGGCCTTAATCAATTTAGCGTTTGCCGCATTTCGTTCAATCTCCAAACTTGCCCTTTCGGCCAAGGTGTTTAAGATCTGAATTTCCTCTTCAGAAATATGGAGTTCATGGTCACTAAACAAAGCCAAATTGCCAATGCACTCCCCCACTCTAGACACAATAGGAAAACCGATATAGCCTTCTACTCCTTCATCTTTATAAAAATCATTCCCTACACTATTACTCTGATGGTAAGGCTTCAGTGTCTTAAGAATAATTTCGCAAGGCGTTCCTTCCACATCATATTCAATGTTTTCTTGTAGCTGCCCATTTTCATAATAAGCCAAAGTACGCAAGCGAGTTTTTTCTTCGCTGGTACATTCCGTTACAATCGACATGGTTACTCCTAAGGCATCAGTAATATTCTCTACCAGTAGTTTAAAATAGTCTTCACCAATTGCTGCAGTGGTATTTTGAGTAATGGATTTTAATAGCTTTTCCTTTCGTTTTCGTTCGCTGATGTCAAGAACAAAACTGATGTTATAGGCCTCGCCTTCAAATTCGGCATAGTTTAAAAATATCTCCACCGGAATTTCCTCTCCATTTTTAGTGAAATGTGTAGATTCCATGGTGAATCTGGTTTCAGTAGGAAAACGCTTCCACATCTCCTTATAGCTACTTTCTGTGTAGTTTCTGTTTACATCATAAATGAGCATTTTAAGAAACTCCTCTTTTGTGTAGCCATAATTCTTACAGGCAGTATCGTTGGCATACACAATTCTACCTTCACTATCCATCCAAAAAATGGAAGCCAAAGCTCGCTCTAGGGTAAAGTACGATAATCGAGTAAGGTCCTCTAAGCTATATTTCCGTTGTGCCATCGAAGCAATTTTTCACGAAATATCGTCAATTTATTGCTAATCTGAATTTTCAAGGGATAGTCATGATTGGATTTACAACGCAAAAAAGCATCTCTTGAGAATTTCGTGTAACTACGAATTAAAATTAAGTAAGGGATTTCCTTTCCATTCTTGTATATTTAGTTGAACAAAATCAACCTTTACTAACTATGAAACCTCTTATTAAACCCTTCTTAATCATTCTCTTATCTCTCTCTATAGGAGCATGCGCGAGTAGTTCTGGATCAAGCAGTAAAAAGCAAAAGGATTATTCTATTTATCAAACCCTTGGCGATGCATTGCGAAGTGTCGGCACATTAAGGGTATCTGGGCAAGGCGGGGCATTTACTGTAACACTGGTAGCTGGTAAGTTTGCCAACTCCAATTTTGGTGCTGATCCTGGAAGTGTACTTTATGTAATTAATGGAGTTGACCAAGGGAAAGACTATGGCAATGCTTCATCGTTGGTGATTCCAAAAGACATCATATCGATACGCGTTTTGAATGGCCCGGAGGCGGTTATGCGATGGGGAGAAAGAGGTACTGGAGGAGTTGTCGAAATAAAGACTTCGACCAATAACGCACCATAATCTATATTTATTAATTGTATTCGAGCCGACAAAACCAATTAAACTCTTTTTTGTAAGGGCTTACGTTGATTGCATTGTTTCTTTAACAAGCAATCAACCAAAACTTTTGTTATGAAGCACTTAACCAAATCAGTCATTATTTTTTCAATCCTTCTATTTAGCTCCTCTTGTGCACAAAATATGCAAAACTCGAGAACCCGAGCTCCCAAAAAAGACTATTCCATTTATCAAACCTTAGGTGACGCCCTACAAAGTTTAGGCACGCTAAAAGTAACAGGTCAGGGTGGTATGTATACAGTAAATCTTATAGCAGGGAGGTATGCCAACACCAACTTTATGTCTAACCCAGGGAGTGTATTGTATGTGGTCAATGGTATCGACCGAAGCAAAGACTATGGAGCAGTTTCATCCTTAGTTACTCCTAAAGATATTTTATCTATTCGCGTACTTAATGGTCCTGAAGCAGTGATGAGGTGGGGTGAACGCGGAACAGGTGGCGTAGTGCTTATCACAACGAAAGAAAAAGAACCAGACAAAAATAATTAATCCTCAATTTCTTACGAGTTAAAAATGTCTTCGATCTAACACTTTAGCTAATTACGTAAGTGGATGTAGCAACTACTAAAGTGTAACTAGCGTTACCTGACAGACAAAATAAAAGTGAATGAAAAAATTAAGTTTCGCCTTGCTACTACTTATCTGTTTTTCTTCCCTTAACGGACTGAATGCACAAACCATTAATTCAGGAAATTATAATCTAGAAAAGGGCTTGGCCATACAGGGCTACGATCCTGTAGCCTACTTTACAGAAAATAAAGCACTAGAGGGCAATAAAAGTATTTCATCAACCCATAACGGAGCTACTTATTACTTTGCCAATATCAAACACAAAACATTGTTTGATAACGAACCTTCAAAATACGAACCTGCCTATGGGGGCTATTGTGCTTATGCCATGGCCTTTGGAGATAAGGTTAAAATTGACCCAGAAACATTTAAAATAAAGGACGATCGACTTTTCCTTTTCTATAACTTTAGGTTCAATAACACATTAAAGGATTGGAATAAGGACGAAACCAACCTTTTTAGGAAGGCAGAAAGCGAATGGGAAAAAATTATTTCTAAAAATTAATCTTCTTGCTTTTTAAACACAGGCTTAATTTCTTTAGGCTTAGGCAGATGTACATAATTGAATATTTTGGTAACTTCGCCTATTAGTGGCCTAAATTTTAACACACTTTAAATGCAGTTACAGCAAATTTCGGTTGAAATACTCAACCAGCTCATTACCATCTCAAATCAACTTAAGGATAATGAGTTTAGGTCTCCTTTGAATATTCTATCTAAGAATTCTATTGGGAAACACATCAGACATATCATTGAGTTTTATGACCTAATGATGGTGGGGCACATATCTGGAAAAGTAGATTATGATAAGCGCTCGCATGATAAAGTATTAGAAGAAAATCGTGTTTTGGCCATTGAAAAAATGAATAGCCTAGGACTAGAAATCATGGCCATTTCAGAAGATCAGCCTGTAACAATGTACGCCAACTATTCTCTTGATGGTAATGAACCCGTAACAATCAACACCACTTTATTTAGAGAATTGCAATACAATATTGAACATGCTGTACACCATATGGCGATTATTAAAATTGCATTGATGAACGCCTTTTCTGAGGTCAAAATCCCTGAAAGTTTTGGGGTGGCTTATTCTACTATAAAATATCAGAGAGATTCTGAATGTGCACAGTAACCTTCCTTCCTAAAGGAGCTTCATCATATATTTTAACTTCTAACCGGGACGAAACCCCTAAGCGGGCTGCCCATGTGCCTCAAGCTTATGAAGTCCATGGTAAAGAAGTGTTCTTTCCTAAAGATCCGCTTGCCGGAGGAACTTGGGTAGCTACGGACAAGAAGCAATTTACCTTATGTTTACTGAATGGGGCATTCGAAAAGCACCATCACAAACCACCTTACAAACTAAGTCGAGGCATTATGCTGCTCGATTTTTTCAAATACAGCAATGTTCAGCGCTTTGTAGATCAATACGACTTTGGTGGAATAGAACCCTTTACTTTAATTTTAATTGAAGACAAAGGAAATCTAAGCGCTACTGAATTGGTTTGGGATGAAAATAACTTGCATGTAAAGTCATTAGATGCAACTCAACCTCACATTTGGAGCTCAAGCACACTTTACCCTGAAGCGGTTAGGGCAGAAAGAAGACATTGGTTTAAACTTTGGCTCGAAACGCACGATACATTTGTGCAACAAGAGATTATTGATTTCCATAAAACTGGCGGTAAAGGCGATGAATGGAATGACTTCGTAATGAACCGAGAGGGCAAAGTACAGACCGTGAGCGTTACTTCTATTGAAAAGGACTCTGATTACAACATGGTGTATGAAGATTTGCTAAGCTAAACTTCTAGCCTCCTGTTATTTCTTCTCAAAATTCTTATTCCAAAGAAAAGTAAGATCACCGAAAGAATTAGGGTAAATGCCTTAATGGGTAAATTCCATAGCCCTTCGAACAGTTCTATTTCAATAACTCCAGAAACAAAAAAGACAAGCACCCCAGCAAGAATACCCAGCAACATAAAAAAGTAACCTAAGACTTTCATTTGCAATCCATTAGTCTATTAAAGATACAAAAAAAGCCCTCACATTGCTGTAAGGGCTTTCAATCAAGTATATAATGGGACTATGCGCTTCTTCGCTCAAATCCCTTCCAAATCTTAAGAAAAGACTCTGCCTCTGCCTCTAAAAGCTCATCTAACATGATACTTTTTGTATTAACCGCATGAAAACTACCTTTCCTCAAATCTAAGAGTGCACACTTATAGCCTTTATAGAGGCCATTACACAAACTCATTTCCATCAGCCTCAAAATATATTGAGCCTCAGAAGAGTTTATTTTCGAATCTTTAAAATGAAGCTTAACAAGGTACTTTTCTTCACCTATAAGTAAACCTAATTCAGGATTTACCTTAATTATCAGTTCATTTTTATAGTTCCAATCAGCATGATTGGGGACTAACCAACTCACATTCTTCTTCTTTAGAAATTTGATATAACCTTTTACTATGGCCAAGAAATGCGGCTTCTTTCGAGCATCAGATTCATTTTCTATAAAAGTCAATAGATCTTCTGCCCCTTTGGCTCCTTTTAAATTCGATATAAGTTTTCTTCTTAATCGAAAATAAAAATCCTTTTCGGGGCTATAAGGCTCTCTCTCAAACACATTTTTCACCTTAGTTACTTTAGTTACTCCTCTTCTTTGAGAAAAGTCAACTAAATCAGTTGCTGATATTATTATTTTTTCAGCCATGATTTTATTTATTTTTTGTTAAAAATTAAATGATTAAAAATCACAGCCTTACGGATTACTCTGGTGAAATATGTTTTGAACGGTTTCCTTAGAAAGGAAAATTCAATTACATTTGACTCTATCAAACTAATCAAAGCAAACCAAAAGACTGCTTTAAAAATTCATATCAGGTTACAAGCCTGTGAAGCCGAAAAGATGTTACAGCATCCTTTCGGTTTTTTTATTTTCTATTGTTTAAACCTCCTTTTCTTAAAAAAATAAAGATATTTTCATATCTAAATTTTAGCTTAAAAAGAGCCCTCACATTGCTGTAAGGGCTCCTTATCAAGTATGATAATTCTAATTTAGCTACCGCAAGCTTCGCAAGCATCTGGATTATCTAGCGAGCAAGCCATATCGGCTGCTTTTTGTTCTAGCTGTGCTGCAGTTGGTGTACTGGCTGCGGCCTTGTCTACTGTAAACTGAATAGCATCGGCTGCGGCTCTTGATCTCAAGTAGTACATTCCTGTTTTCAAGCCTTTCTTCCAAGCGTAGAAGTGCATAGAAGTCATTTTTCCGAAATTCGGATCTTGAATGTGAATGTTCAAACTCTGAGACTGACAGATGTAGGCACCTCTATCGGCAGACATTTCAATAATACTCTTCTGAGAAATTTCCCAAACAGTTTTATAAAGGTCTTTGATGTGCTGAGGAATTTCAGGAATGGCCTGAACTGAACCTTTCGCTGCTATTAGCTTATTCTTCATGTTGTCATTCCACAAACCAAGCTCAATCAAATCTTTCATTAAATGCTTATTCACAATAATGAATTCGCCTGATAAAGTTCTTCTTGTGTAAATGTTTGAAGTATATGGCTCAAAACACTCGTTATTTCCTAAAATCTGAGAAGTTGAAGCCGTTGGCATTGGTGCCACTAATAGCGAGTTTCTCACTCCGTGCTTCTTCACTTCTTTTTTCAAGTTATCCCAATCCCAAAGGCCTGACTCTGGAGTAACACCCCACATATCGTATTGGAAGATACCTTTAGATACTGGCGAACCTTTAAACGTTTGATAAGGCCCTTCTACTTTTGCCAAGTCTTTAGAAGCCGTCATGGCAGCAAAGTAAATGGTCTCGAAAATGTCCTTATTTAACTTACGCGCTTCAGGAGAATCGAATGGCATTCTCATTAAGATGAATGCATCGGCCAAACCTTGTACACCCAAACCAATTGGTCTGTGGCGCATGTTTGAATTCTTAGCCTCTTCAACAGGGTAATAATTCACATCAATTACCTTGTTCAAGTTTTTAGTTGCTACATACGTAACATCATACAACGCTTGGAAATCGTACTGACGAGTTTCTTCGTTCACAAACTTTGGCAATGCCAAAGAAGCAAGGTTACAAACCGCTACTTCGTCAGGAGCAGTGTATTCTATAATTTCAGTACATAAGTTGGATGACTTAATTGTACCTAAGTTTTTCTGGTTTGATTTTTTATTGGCCGAATCCTTATACAACATATAAGGTGTACCCGTCTCGATTTGAGATTCTAACACTTCGAACCAAAGATCTTGCGCCTTTACTGTCTTACGACCTTTGCCTTCTCGCTCGTATTTTTCATACAATCTTTCAAACTCTTCACCATAACAATCGGCCAAACCTGGCGCTTCGTTAGGGCAGAAAAGTGTCCAATCTTCGTTATTCTCAACTCTCTTCATGAAGAGGTCAGAAATCCAAAGTGCATAAAATAAATCTCTAGCTCTTAGCTCCTCTTTTCCGTGGTTCTTTTTCAAGTCAAGGAAATCGAAGATATCGGCATGCCAAGGTTCCATATAGATGGCAAAAGACCCCTTTCTTTTCCCACCACCTTGATCTACATAACGAGCCGTCATGTCAAAATTTCTTAACATAGGAACGATACCATTGGAAACCCCACCTGTTCCTTTGATATATGAACCTTTTGCTCTCACATTATGAATGCTAAGCCCAATACCGCCAGCCGACTGCGAAATTTTAGCAGTTTGCTTTAGGGTATCGTAAATACCATCAATACTATCATCTTTCATTGTTAGTAGAAAGCAAGATGAAAGCTGTGGTTTTGGCGTACCTGCATTAAATAAAGTAGGAGTGGCATGTGTAAACCATTTTTCTGAAAGCAGATTGTAGGTTTCGATTGCCTTTTCAATGTCTTCTCCGTGAATACCCACAGCTACTCTCATGAGCATGTGTTGTGGACGTTCAACGATTTTACCATCGATTTTCATTAAGTACGAACGCTCTAAGGTTTTATAACCGAAGTAATCGTAACTAAAATCTCTATCGTAGATAATATTGGAATCTAGTGTGGCAGCGTTGGCCTTCACTATTCCATAAGTTTCTTTCGATACCAATGGTGCATTTTCACCTGTTTTAGGGTCTACATAAGTGTAGAGCCTTTTCATAGTGTTTGAAAACGACTTACTGGTAGTTTTATGCAAGTTACTTATGGCAATTCTTGCCGCAAGTTTTGCATAATCAGGGTGTTTCACGGTCATAGTAGCCGCAATTTCAGCTGCTAGATTATCCAAGTCTAGCGTGCTTACTCCGTCATACAATCCTTCAATTACTTTCTTAGCCACTTCCACTGGCTCAACGAAAGCAGGGTCTAATCCGTAGGATAGTTTGTCTATCCTGGCAGTAATCTTGTCGAACTTTACCGACTCGTGTCTGCCATCTCTTTTTACTACTAACATATTTGGGGTTTTGGGGGTGTCTATAAATATAAACTAAAAATCTTCATCCATACTAAACTTGTGAGCATCCGCGTCATCTCCTTCCTTCATCACGCCAGCTTTTTGGTATTCGCCTACTCTTCTTTCGAAGAAATTGGTTTTACCTTGAAGTGAAATCATTTCCATGAAATCAAAAGGATTGGTGGAGTTGTATACTTTTTCGCATTCCAATTCCATCAACAGTCGATCTGCAACAAACTCTAAGTATTGCGTCATCAAATCGGAGTTCATTCCAATCAAACGCACGGGAAGAGATTCAGTAATAAATTCTCTCTCTATATCTAAAGCATCAACTATAATTTCTTTAATTCTTTCTTTCGGCACCTTGTTAATTAAATGCTGATTGTGAAGGTGTACTGCAAAATCACAATGCAAACCTTCATCACGAGAGATCAGTTCATTCGAAAAGGTAAGTCCAGGCATTAGGCCTCTTTTTCTTAACCAAAACAATGAACAGAAGCTACCAGAGAAGAAAATACCTTCTACTGCCGCAAAAGCAATCAGCCTTTCACCAAAAGAAGGAGACTCAATCCATTTCAGTGCCCACTCTGCTTTTTTCTTAATCGCATCAAAATTTTCGATAGCGTGAAAAAGCTCATCGGCCTCTTTAGGGTTCTTTATATAAGTATCTATTAAAAGCGAATACGTTTCAGAATGGATATTCTCCATCATGATCTGAAAACCGTAGAAGAACTTTGCTTCAGTATATTGAACCTCATTAATAAAGTTCTCTGCCAAGTTTTCATTTACGATACCATCAGAAGCTGCAAAAAACGCAAGCACGTGCTTAATAAAATAGCGCTCGTCATCATTTAACTTATTTTCCCAATCGGTTAAATCTTGATGCAAATCTATTTCCTCAGCAGTCCACATACTGGCTTCTGCCTTTTTATAGTAACCCCAGATGTCATCATGCTTGATTGGAAAAAGCACAAATCTGTCCTTGTTCTCTTTCAATAATGGTTCTTCTGTTATCGCTCTTCGCTCACTCATCTCTCGATATCGGTTTTATTTTTTAAATAAAAAGATTACGCTGCATCAAGTTTTGCCTGACGCAAATTTTTATCCTTGAGGCATCACCTCTGGATAGTATTCCTATACAATATAAGGTACTTCTACTATAAGTGTCTGGCATTCTTGGGAATGAGACTTTAGCAGAAAGATAGGTTGTTGTTTTGGGGTCGTAACCTGAAACAAATATTACACAAAACTGCGTAAAAATCAACGTGATTTTTTTGATTATTTTTCATATGTAGCACCTTCAATATGATCGTATAAATAACTAATTAACAATTAATTAATACACTTTATATAATCAATAACTTACACTTGTATTCAACGTAATTGAAGATCAAAAAAAATGAAAATTTAATATTGTTAAATCTCTTGCATTTATGCCGAACATTTGGTTTGGTTTTAGAAATCAAACTGTTATCTTTGCAGTCCGTTTTTGAAAAGATTCAAAATAATGTACGCAATTGTAGACATAGCAGGAAAGCAGTTCAAAGTAACACAAGACCAATTCGTTTATGCCCCATTAATGGCAGGCGAAGAAGGCGCTTCCGTAGAGTTCGACAAAGTCTTATTGTTAGACAATAATGGCACAGTCGAGGTAGGCGCACCTACCGTTAGTGGTGCAAAAGTTTCCGGTAAAATTATCGGACACGTTAAAGGTGATAAAGTAATCGTCTTCAAGAAGAAAAGAAGAAAAGGTTACAAGAAGAAAAATGGCCATCGCCAGAACTTCACCAAAGTCTTAATCGAAACAATATCTAAATAACAACTTACCATGGCACATAAGAAAGGAGCAGGTAGTTCGAAAAACGGTCGTGAATCGGAAAGTAAACGACTAGGTGTTAAAATATACGGTGGACAAGCCGCTATTGCTGGTAACATCATTGTAAGACAAAGAGGAACTAAACATCACCCAGGTACAAACGTAGGCATTGGTAAAGACCATACCTTATTTGCTTTATCTGATGGTGTAGTTGAATTCAGAAAAGGTAAAAAAGACAGATCATACGTTTCTGTTGTTCCTTTTTCAGGAGAAGCTGCTGAAGCTTAATCAATAAGGTTCTTAAAATATAAGAAAGCTCAATCTCAAAAGGATTGGGCTTTCTCTGTTTACTTTTGACCAAGATGACGCTAACAGGAATTGGCAATAAACTTTCAGAGTAATGACATAAAATATGCTGCA
>NZ_LQZQ01000004.1 GCF_001593005.1 Roseivirga ehrenbergii | reverse complement strand
TACTACAACCACTTCTCCAGCGTCAATAATGTCTGGAACCATGGTTACATTTACCGCAGTTCTGTTACCAACCGTTTCTTCTTTGGTTTTGTAACCTAAAAACCTGAATACAAGAACTGCATTATCAGCATTTACTGATAACGAGTATTTACCGTCCGATCCTGTGGTTATTCCAGAGGTTGTTCCTTTAATAGAAACAGTCACGCCTGGAAAGCTTGAACCGAATTCATCTAGCACAGTACCCTCCACGGTACGTTGCTGGCCCATTACGCTGCTACTAATGAGTAGCAACATGAGCATTAATTTTAGTTTAAATTTTTGCATTTATAAGTAATTCATTTGTTTGCGCGAATAACAACTAAACGGGTAGCAATGTTGCTTAATCGTATTTATGAGGCTACATGATTTTACGAAAGGCGATAAAATTATTTGAACGGAAAATTGTTCGATTGTCATATTTGAATTTGAATTGTTCATTTATGAACAAATTTAGATGATTTTAAAATTGTAAATATCTACGAGGTTATTGGTTTTATTAAATTATTGAGGCGTGTTTACGTGTATCTTGGTCATCTTCAAATAATTACATAGAATATTACATGTCTGATATTTTATAACATTGTTGCGAAATTTATAACTTTTACGATCTGACCCATTAAGTGTATGAATTTGGGGCAGATATAGGTGGTTGTTATTTTTGAGGTACTTCCTCTGTTTTTGGCATAAAAAAAGCAACCTGAAACAGGTTGCTTTAATTATTAGTTATAGAATATGGTTTTTCTAACTCAGTCCAGTTAGCTTTTCTTCCAGTACTTTAATTTTTGCTTCGGCATCGGCTTGCTTGGCTTTTTCTTTTGCTATCACTTGTTCCGGTGCGCCAGCAACAAAACGCTCGTTGCTCAGCTTTTTCATAACAGAGTTTAAGAAGCCTTTGGCGTATTCAAGCTCCTTTAGTATTTCGGCCTTTTCTGCTTCAACATCAATGGCTCCTTCTTCCATGGGAATAAAGAATTCATCGGATTTGATCACAAAACCTAGTGTGCCATTCACCTTCTCATCTGTGTATGTTAGTTGGTCAATGTTCGCTAACTTCTTGATAATGTTTATAAAAGGCTCGTAAGCTTCAGTGTTCTCCGACTTAATTGCTAAGTCGAGTGCCTTCTTTGGCGAAATTCCTTTTGATGAACGCAAGTTTCTAAGGTTAGAGACCAATTCAAATACAATTTCAGACTGCTTGTTTAGGGCTTCGTCTGCTCCACCAATAATTGGCCACATCGAAACAATAATGTCTTGTCCTTCGGCCCTTTCTCTTAAGTTACTCCAAATTTCCTCGGTAATAAAAGGCATAAACGGATGAAGCACCTTCATGATTTTCTCGAAGAAGTTAAGTGTTACTTCATAAGTAGCTCTGTCAATTGGCTCGCCAAAGGCAGGCTTAATCATTTCTAAATACCAAGAACAGAAGTCATTCCAAATGAGCTTATAGGTAGTCATAAGTGCATCAGAAATTCTAAACTTGCTGAAATGATCTTCGATTTCGGCTAATGCAGCATTAAAACGAGAGTCGAACCAACGCACTGCGGTTTGGTTTTCTTGACCATTCGAGCTACCACCAACTTCCCAACCTTTTACCAAACGGAAAGCATTCCAAACCTTGTTCGCAAAGTTTCTTCCTTGCTCAACAAGCTTTTCATCATAAAGTAGATCATTACCTGCTGGGGAAGAGAAAAGCATTCCAGTACGAACAGCATCAGCGCCTAACTCCTTAATTAAGTCGACCGGATCAGGTGAGTTGCCCAATGATTTGGACATTTTTCTACGTTGTTTGTCACGTACAATTCCTGTAAGGTAAACGTGTTTAAACGGTTTCTCATCAGTATATTCATACCCTGCAATAATCATTCTGGCCACCCAAAAGAATAAAATTTCAGGAGCTGTCACCAAAGTAGAAGTAGGGTAGAAGTAGTCTAACTCAGCATTCTTGCCTTTGATTATTTTACCTGTCTCTCTGTCAAAACAAGAATCATCAAAACCGTTGAACACCGCCATAGGGAATAGCCATGAAGAAGCCCAAGTATCAAGCACATCTTCATCTTGCTTTAGGTCATTGGCAGTCAGTTGGGCATTGCCTGATTTTTCTTTTGCCAGAGCCAATGCTTCTTCTTCTGTTTCAGCAACTACAAAATCGTTTTCTCCCTCACCATAGAAATATGCTGGGATTTGTTGTCCCCACCAAAGCTGACGCGAAATACACCAGTCGCGTACATTCTCCATCCAGTGGTTGTAAGTGTTTTTGAATTTAGATGGAAGAATCTCCACTTCGTCATTCATCACCACCTCATGTGCTGTGCGCGAAATTTCTTTCATTTTGATGAACCACTGCAAAGAAAGCTTTGGCTCTATCACTGTATTTGTTCTTTCCGAACGGCCGATCCTGGTAGTGAACTCTTCGAAACCGATGTAGTAACCAGCTTCTTCCAAGTCTTTTACCATTACTTTGCGGGCTTTAAAACGTTCCATGCCCACATATTTTGGTACACCACAGTTTTCATTTAAAGCTCCATCGAAACCGATAGTGTCAATCACTTCTAAATTGTGACGCAAACCAATTTCGTAGTCATTCGGGTCGTGGGCAGGGGTTACTTTTAAACAACCTGTTCCGAATTCGATTTCGACATAATCATCCGCAATGATTGGGATTTCGCGGTTAACGAAAGGCACCAGAGCCGTTTTACCAATCAGATGTTGGAAACGCTCATCTTTTGGGTTTACGGCAATGGCGGCATCACCTAAAATGGTTTCAGGGCGCTGCGTAGCAATAATTACCTTTTCGTCAGAATCTTTAATGCTGTACTGAAATTTGTAAAGCTTCGATACTTCATCTTGATCGGCATATATTACCTCTTCATTCGAAACTGTAGTTTGGGCTTCCACATCCCAGTTGACCATGCGCAAGTCACGGTAGATGTAACCTTTATTATAGAGGTCTACAAAAACACGAAGCACGGCCTTGTGGTAACCTTCGTCCATTGTGAACGCAGTGCGTTCCCAGTCGCATGAAGCGCCAAGCTTCTTCAGTTGCTCAAGAATGATTCCACCGTATTTTTCTTTCCATTCCCAAGCATGAGTAAGGAATTCTTCTCTGCTGAGGTCTGATTTTTTGATGCCTTTTTCGCGAAGCATCTTCACTACTTTAGCTTCTGTGGCAATTGAAGCGTGGTCGGTACCAGGTACCCAGCAAGCTTCTTTGCCTTCCATTCGTGCTTTTCTGATCAGCACATCCTGGATGGTATTATTCAACATGTGGCCCATGTGGAGCACACCCGTTACGTTTGGTGGAGGGATGACAATAGAGTAAGGCTCTTTTTGTGGGTTTACCTTGCCATGGAAATATCCTTTATCCATCCAGTGGGCATACCATTTATCTTCTATCTCGTTCGGGTTATACTTCGTTGAAAGCGACATGTAATTGTTTGAATAAAATTAGGCTGCAAAAATAGGTGGAATAGTCGGAACACGGAAGTTAGAAGCCAGAAGAATGAAATTATGAGGAGGAAGTACTTACTAATTCTATGTTAGTTGGCTAATTGTGCTTAAAGATCTATTGAGTTTTGATTAGATTAAGGGTGAAGTCGAAGATGAATATGATTAAAAGTAACCCCTTCCAAACCCAGGTGATAAAGCATTTACTGATTATCATAGGTGTTTTTCTTTTAGTTTTTGGTAGTGTGATTTTCTTCTTCCCGCAAGAAAGGGCTATAAGCGAAATAGAATTTCAACTCACAGATGGATTAGATAGCATGATTTTTTGCGCTATTGGACTTATACTAATTTTGGTAAATCTGCTTTACTATCGAATGATCAAAAAAGTCTCTCTATCTCAATCCCAAATTATAATCCATGAAAAGGAAGAAGATAGGGCTTATAAATGGACGGAAGTAGAGGAGTTGGGTAGGGTGCGATTTTTTACTCCTTCTATTTATAAAGTTAGGATGAAGTCATCAGGAGAGAGGGTATTCTTTGTGTCAGAATCCTCGTTTGGGAAGTATACTAAAATAGATTCGCCATTCGTCTCTTTCGTGATTGATTCTAGCGAAATGGGTAAAGAAATAAAGAGGATCAAGTCACAATATCGAATTTAATAGCCTAGCTCTTTAAAGAGCGAAAGGAGGCTCGATTAGCATGAGCTTTATATTGTTATTGGGCTTATGGTAAATTGGTTGGTGGCTGAATATTAGTTTTTAAATTTGTAAATTCGGATAAGAAATTTTATGGTTATGGGGACAATTGAGCTAAAATCTAACATTCATAAAATAGTTGATGGCATTCAAAACGAGCATCTTTTGAGAGTTATTTACGATTTCCTAAAACTAAAAGAATCGGAAAAGTCGGGAGGCTTTTGGGACTCTCTTACAGAAGAACAAAAGCAAGAGGTATTGTTAGCCTATGATGAGTCGGAGGATGATGATAATTTGATTGAGCGGGAAAAGGTATTTAAATCGAAGAAATGAAAATTCTCCTTACCAAACGGGCAGAGAGAAATTTCCATTCAATTAAGGAATATATAAAGAAGGAATGGGGGACTAGAGTTG
The DNA here is from genome assembly GCF_001593005.1 of Roseivirga ehrenbergii. GTDB lineage: Bacteria > Bacteroidota > Bacteroidia > Cytophagales > Cyclobacteriaceae > Roseivirga > Roseivirga ehrenbergii. The sequence goes on along the minus strand of NZ_LQZQ01000004.1, from coordinate 238,428 downwards.
CAGAGGCTTTCGAGCAGAAAGCAGTTGATTTTTTAGACTTACTGGAGGGTTTTCCCGAGATAGGAACTGTAGAAGTGGTTGAAAAAAAGATATACGGATTTCAACTTACCAAGCAGACACGTGTGTTTTACCGAATTAAAGGGGACTGTATATTAATTCTTACATTCTTTGACGTGAGACAAAGTCCAAGTAAAAGGCCTAAATGATGAATGTTATGTCACCAATAACTTTTACCTATTAACTAACCCCTAAACCTCTAGATTCTTATGCTTACTCTTTCCCATCCAACCCAAATGGGTATGGTCAAAGCTGTCGAAGTACTTTAAGCCGTAGCCCAGCATTCTATCGAAGCAAGAATGCGCCATAAAGATCAATCCAATTAGAATGAGCAATTCATTAGAGAGCAGGTAGCCAAGAATCATTAAAAATGAAATCAAGCCTTTATGATGGGCAGCGTTGTAAGCAATAGTAGCCACTTTTTTATTTACAATAATGGCCAGAAATGCTAAGTCAGGCGCGAAAAATAAGCTCGCAAAAAGTACCCATCCGCCTTCATAGAATTCAAAATAGATTAGGCAAACGATTAATAAAAGCCCGATTTCTTCGAGCTTAAGTGCGGTTCTCATTTTTATGGTTTTCATAATTACAGAAAAATACAAAGCGTTTTTAAATACTTACAGACTGATTTTATTGAGGCAATTTACTGTAAATCATAATGTTAATTTTGGAAATTTCATGAGCCAGTTATTCAGTGGAGAACTGGTAAACCAGAAAACCTGATTTATATCATCTTTTTGGCTAATACCTGTCAGGTAGAAACGGTGCTGCTGAATCTACCTTGCAATTGTTTAGGAATCACTACGCCTTATAAATTATGGAACTACAGCAATTTAAGTACGACAACAAAATTGTCAAATACTTCGTCATCGCCACGGTCGCTTTCGGCCTTATTGGCATGCTGGTGGGTATTCTCATGGCCACCCAACTTTTTTTACCCGAAGCCAACTTAGGTCTTCAATTCACCACTTTCGGTCGTATTCGTCCATTACACACCAATGCGGTAATTTTTGCATTTGTGGGTAACGCTATGTTTGCCGGAGTGTATTATTCTATGCAACGTTTATTAAAAACGCGCATGTTTAGCGATAGACTAAGCTGGATTCATTTCTGGGGATGGCAGCTCATCATTTTAGCAGCAGTAATTACGCTTCCTCTAGGGATGAGCACCTCAAAGGAATATGCTGAGCTAGAATGGCCAATAGATATTGCCATTACGGTAATTTGGGTAGTGTTTGGTATCAACATGATTGGAACGATTCTGAAAAGAAGAGAGCGCCACATGTATGTAGCCATTTGGTTCTACATTGCCACATTCGTTACGGTAGCGGTATTGCACGTGGTAAATTCATTTGAAATTCCGGTAACCATGTTCAAGAGTTATTCTTGGTATGCTGGTGTGCAAGATGCATTAGTACAGTGGTGGTATGGTCATAATGCGGTGGCATTCTTCCTTACTACGCCTTTCTTGGGGATTATGTACTACTACTTACCTAAGGCTGCCAACAGACCTGTTTACTCTTATAAACTGTCAATTATTCACTTCTGGTCGCTTATATTTATTTATATATGGGCAGGCCCTCACCACTTATTGTATACTTCATTACCTAACTGGGCACAGTCTTTAGGAACTGTATTTTCTATTATGTTGATCGCTCCATCTTGGGGAGGTATGCTTAACGGACTTCTTACTTTAAGAGGAGCTTGGGATAGAGTTCGTGAAGATCCGGTTTTAAAATTTATGGTTGTAGCTGTTACGGCATATGGTATGGCTACACTAGAAGGTCCATTGCTTTCTATTAAAAATGTAAACGCTATTGCTCACTTTACCGACTGGATCGTTGCTCACGTTCACGTGGGTGGTTTAGGTTGGAATGGTTTCTTGATCTTCGGTATGTTGTACTGGATGATTCCTAGAATGTGGGGCACAAAACTATATTCTACAAAACTAGCCAATGTTCACTTTTGGATTGGTACACTAGGAATAATCGTTTATGCGCTTCCGCTTTACACTGCGGGTGTAGTGCAAAGTTTAATGTGGAAAAACTTTAATGCTGAAGGTTTTTTAGAGTATCCTAACTTCTTAGAAACAGTAACTCAAATTGTACCAATGTACATGATGAGAGCGGTTGGTGGAGTGCTATACCTGACTGGCGCTATAATGATGGCCTATAACTTGGTGAAAACTGCCAAACAAGGAAGTTTCAAAGCAGAGGAAGCAGCAGAAGCACCAGCATTGGAGAAAAAGAAAATCGTTGGAGGTCACTGGCATGCAGTATTAGAAAGAAAACCAGTAATTTTTACTGCCCTTACTTTGGTTGCTATTGTAATTGGGGGTGTGGTAGAAATGGTACCTACTTTCTTAATCAAGTCTAATATTCCAACTATTGAAAGTGTTCAACCATATACTCCACTTGAACTTCATGGAAGAGATTTATACATTAAGGAAGGATGTAATAACTGCCATACGCAAATGGTGAGGCCGTTTAGATCAGAAACTGAACGTTATGGCGAATACTCTAAAGCAGGTGAGTTTGTGTACGATCATCCATTCCTTTGGGGATCGAAACGTACCGGACCAGATTTGCATAGGGTAGGAGCTAAATACAATAATGTATGGCACTTCAACCATATGCTCGACCCTAAATCTACTTCGCCAGGCTCAATTATGCCTCCGTACCCTTGGTTGTTCACACAATCCATCGATTTAGACGAAACTGCCGGTAAGATTAAAGCCCTCAGAACAGTAGGGGTTCCTTATGCAGAAGGCTATGAAGAAATCGCAAATGAAGATTTGATGAGGCAAGCCAAGGAGATATCGGACGATTTAGCCGCTAATGATATCGAGATTTCTGAGCAAGCTGAAATTGTAGCACTGATTGCTTACCTACAAAGGCTGGGTACTGATATTAAAGTGAATTCAAACGATCAAAACCCTTAGGCCATGTTTAAGCACTATTTCGAAAAAATTCATAATGTGGAGGTTTGGCCAATTATTTCACTCGCAATCTTCTTCATATTCTTTGTAGGGCTAATGCTCTATGTATGGCGAATGAAGAAAGACTACGTGGAGGAAATGAGTGACATTCCACTTACCGATGACGCGCCAATTATTGCATCTGATTTTAAAAATGAAAACCACTAAGCTCATGGAAAGGATAAAATCAAAAATTAAAAACCTGAGTTCAAAATACATGTTACTTCCATTCTTGTTTTTGACTACGCCTTTGGCTGCTCAAACCGAGAGTTCAACTGGAATTTCTCAGACTACGGCATTTTATGTGGTGATTGGCTTGCTTATCATCGTGTCGCTGTTAGTCATTCTTTTGGCCTTTAACATTGTGTCGCTGCTAAAAGCAGTTGTACAAAAAGAGATGTCGCCAGAGAAGAAAGCCAGTATGGAAAAAGAGCCTAGCTGGTTTGCTAAAACCTGGGCAAAATGGAACGACCTTAAGCCGTTGGAAGAAGAGCAAGATATTATGCTCGACCATGATTATGATGGCATTAAGGAGCTTGATAACCACTTGCCGCCTTGGTGGAAGGCACTCTTCTATTTGTCAATCGTTTATGCAGTAATTTACCTTATGGTATTCCATGTGTTCAAGTCGGCTCCTTTACAAGAGGAGGAATACGAAATTGAAATGGCCTTGGCGCAGGCTGCCAAAAGCAATATGGAGCAAACCATTGTGGTAGACTTTGATGAAAGCAATGTGCCTTTTAATGATGACGCTGAAGCATTAGCAGATGGTAAGAAGTTTTTCGAAGCCCAGTGTGGAATGTGTCACAAAGCTGATGGTGGTGGTTTGGCTGGTCCAAATCTAACCGATGATTACTGGAAACATGGAGGAAGTATGACTGATATTTACAACGTTATCAAGAACGGAGTACCGAATACAGCCATGATTTCGTGGGAGAGTAAATTGAATCCTCTTCGTTTACAAAACGTGGCTTCATATGTAAAAAGCTTAAGAGGAACCAATCCTCCAGGAGCTTTGCCTCCTGATGGTGAGCTTTATGTAGAAGAATCGAATCAATAAAAGCAGTAGAGTGTGCGCTAATTAAAGAGGGTAGAAATGAAAGAGCTGTACGAATATGACGAAGAATACCGCGACAGTATAGCCACGGTAGATGAGCACGGAAAAAGAGTTTGGGTATACCCTAAAAAACCTAAAGGCACATTTTTTAATGCCCGAAAGGTTGTATCTGTAATCTTACTTACCATTCTTTTTGCTGGTCCGTTTATTAAAATCAACGGGCAGCCCTTTTTAATGATGAATATTTTCGAACGCAAGTTCGTAATCTTGGGGACGGTTTTCTGGCCCCAAGATTTCTTTATTTTCGCTTTAGGGCTAATCACATTCTTCGTATTTATCATTCTTTTCACCGTGGTGTTCGGTAGGGTATGGTGTGGCTGGGCTTGTCCTCAAACCCTGTTTATGGAAATGGTTTTCCGTAGAATTGAGTACTTGATCGAAGGCGATGCCAACCAGCAGCGTAAACTGGCCAAAATGCCTTGGAATGGAGAGAAAATTAGGAAGCGAGTATTAAAGCATGGCATTTTCGCCTTCATTGCTGTTTTGATAGGCCATACGGCTATGGCCTACTTAATAGGTATTGATAAAGTGAAGGAAATTGTAAGTCAGCCGCCTACTGAGAATTTAGCGGGCTTCATTGGTTTAATAGCTTTCAGTGCTGTTTTCTATGGTGTTTTTGCATACTTAAGAGAACAAGCATGCATAGCTATTTGCCCTTATGGTAGACTTCAAGGAGTGCTTTTGGTGCGTGATTCAATGGCCGTAATGTACGACTGGATTAGAGGTGAACCGAGAGGTAAAATGAAGAAATCGGAGGTTCAAGCCGACAAAGGTGATTGTATTGATTGTAAACTTTGTGTCCATGTTTGTCCTACCGGAATCGACATCAGAAACGGAACTCAACTCGAGTGCGTAAACTGTACCGCTTGTATTGATGCTTGTGATGATGTAATGAGGAAAATTAATAAGCCAACTGGTTTAATTCGCGTTACGTCACATAGCGCAATTGCAGATGGTAAGAAAAAACTTTTTACTCCTAGGGTAGCTGGGTACACGGGCGTTTTGGTGGTACTTATTACTTTATTAACTGTTTTCGTTTCCAGTCGATCAGATATTCAGGCTACAATTTTAAGAGTGCCGGGTATGCTCTATCAGAAAGTAGAGAATGATCAAATTCAAAATATTTACAATATTCAATTGATAAATAAAACGGTTGACGATATGAACGTGAGTCTTCGATTGATCGATCACGAAAGTGGAGTAATTGAAGTGGTAGGAGGCAACGAAATTCAACTTTCAAATTCTGGAAAAGCAGATGCCGTGTTTACAGTGCGATTACCTGAATCAGAAATGGAGGGCAACAAGAATAGCATCACAGTGGGAATTTTTCATGGTGATGAATTGATTGATAAAGTGAAGACGAACTTCTTAGGACCAATAAAATTTAAATAATGAACTGGGGAACAAAAATCGTAATCAGTTTTGTGTGCTTTGTTGGGCTGCTGGTAACTATGGTTTACGTAAGTGTAAGCACTGATTTCTATTTGGTGGCCGATAACTACTATGAACAAGAGTTGGATTACGAAAGTCAGATTCAGCGCATGAAAAACGTAAATAGCTTGGCAGAAAAACCAAATTTTAAATTGGTTAGAAATGAAGGAAAAGCTGAGTTAAGATTTCCGGTTTCGGTGATGAAGGCCATGGAAGAAGGTAAAATTTCTTTTTTCCGTTCGGCAAATGCTAGTCTTGACAAAGAGTTTGATTTGGTTTTTGATGAAACTGGTTTACAAACTTTCGATATGAATATGCTCGCCTCTGGTGCTTGGAAGGTTAAAATCGAATGGAAATCGAAAGGGACGGAATATTATCAAGAGCTTAATATTGTAATCTGATGTTGCTTTTAGGAACAGCACTGGCATTTGGCTTTTTTGGTAGTCTGCACTGTTTAGGCATGTGCGCACCCATAGCTTGGGCAGTTCCTCAGAATGAAAAAAAGAAAAAGGTTTGGATAGCTAACCGTTTAGCCTACAATAGCGGTCGTATGATTACCTATAGTTTTTTAGGCGCGATTGCAGGCCTTTTTGGCGAAATACTTTCGATGGCCGGAGTGCAACAAGGCTTATCTGTTTTGGCTGGCGCAACAATCATCATTGGAGCCTTACTCCTGAACGGAAAACTATCAGGCAATATTAAAGTCAAGCCCCTTCAGAAGCTCTTCTTAAATATTAAGGTGCGAATAGGTGGTTTACTCAAAACCAATAATTTCAAGTCGAACCTTAGCTTGGGATTACTGAATGGCCTTTTACCCTGTGGTTTGGTTTATATGGCTTTAGTGGCTGCCATTTCAATGGGTACTTTTTACGGAGGAGCAGCCTATATGGCGCTGTTCGGTTTGGGTACTTTTCCCATGATGCTCGGTGCGGCTTATTTGGGCTTTTCGTTCAAAAGTAATTTCACTTCCGCATGGCTCAAGTTTGTGCCTAAGTTATTGGTGTTGGTGGGCTTAATCCTTATCCTTCGCGGACTGAACTTGGATATTCCATATGTCAGTCCAAAGCTCAATAGCGATATGCCGGGGATGATTTGCGACTGATTTAGCTATTTTGAGGATTTTCCAAAGGCTGAAACATTAGCTAGGTTCCAAAACAATGGGTTTAACTTTTGGAAAGTTAATTAGCGACAATATTTACTTTTCTATTCAATTCATATACTTCTTTATAATATTAAGGAGACTGTCCTTTGGTACGTTTCGGCCAATGTGCTGCTTCATTACATCAATCATTTCTTGGGTCATCGTAGGGCGAAACCCCATTCGGAAGGCAAGTCGGTGAACTAAATCAATTTCGCTTTGGTCTACAGCTTGATCGAACTTCATTAAGAATAATAGATCGTAAAGAATCTCCATTCGAGCATGTTCTGTTTTAGGGATAACCAGCGTAAGGTTTTCAGGGTTTTTGTCTATTTCTTGAACATCTTCAGGAGTCATTCCCAGTCGTTCAGCTACTTTATTGATGAACAAAACTTCAAGCGGACTGTCTTCATTATCCGCTTCGGCTAGCATTAAAAGCATAAACAGGTGGCTCTTTCTTTTATGTAGTTCGCGGTCTTCAGTGTTCATTCTTTATTTTTTCTGGAAGATAAAGAATGGAGCCCTGAACCGAAACTGAATTATAAGATAAAGGAAGTTCGCAGCGAGATTTTCAAATCACCAACTCAACTCATTTTCAAATTACCTACTCACTTCTGAGTGATTCCGAAGGATTGGCCTGTGCTACACGCCAAGTTTGGACAATGACAATGAACACGACTAAGCTTCCCAATAGTAGAATGCCTTGCGCTAAGACAAGCCCTTCATAATCGGGTTTTAAGACAAAAGAGGTCCAGAATGTATTTTGCAAAAAGAGATAGGCTAATGGGGTGCCAATTAATGCAGCAATGACTAAAGTGGTCAAAGTGCCTTTTAGCAATAGTAGAATAATGCTTTTAACTCTGGCGCCAAGCACTTTTCTTATGCCAATCTCTTTGGTTCGGGTTTCAGCATTGTAGAGCGCTATACCCAATTGACCCAAGAGCGAGATGGAAATAATGATAATAGACAGAAACTGGAATCCTTTTACAATTTGGTTTACATCGTTATAGCTGTCTTCAATAGAGTCATTGAGAAAGATAGGAGTGAAGGCCTGTTCACGGTCTACTTCCTTCGTTGCTTTTTCAAGTTGACTTAAAGTAACTGCCATATTTTGACTTTCTATTTTGATGGCGAGTGATCTTCTATATAAGTCTATTTTTTCATGTGCAACGATGATTGGTTTTACTTCAGGAGCATCGAGACGATCGAAGACAAAATCTTCCATAATGCCAGTAATTTGATACCGGACAACATTTGTTTGGAATGATAGCGTGTGACCAAGTGCGCTGTCTAATGGAATATTAAGGTCAGACAATAGCTTCTTGTTTACCCAAACTTCGGTAAGTGTTGAGTCGGACGATAATCTTTGAAAATCATGGCCTGCAAATAGCTTAGGTTCAAAAACCTTGTTGAAATCGGTGTCTACTACAGAAAAATTGACAAACACACTGTCAGTACTGTTAGGTCGTTTTAACATGGTCATTCCCATTGTGCCTACACCAGGTAGGGACGAAACTGCAGAAACGCCAACGACTCCAGGGACTTGCTCAAATTTGGATTTCAATAATTGCCTGTTTTTAGGTTCGACTTCTACGCTGACTACTCCTTCCTTGCTGAAATTCCAGTTGTTTTGCACAATAGAATGGTAGATATCTGAACCCGCGGTAACAACCATAATGCAGAACATAGAAATGGTGATTTGCAACACCACCAAGCCTTTTCGAATGTTCATGAGCGACATGGTTTTACTTTTGATATTTGAGCGAAAAGCATTCAGAGGAGAAATACAAGCAAAATAAAGCGCAGGAAAAAGGCCAGCTACTAAGCCAACGACTACAGAAAAAACTAAAAAGACCAATAGAAGAGGTAGGGTAGTGTTGGGGTTGAATAATAAACTACCAGTATCCATTAGAACAACAAATTCAGGTACGAAAAAGCGGTAGAGTAAGAATCCTACCAGTGTTGCCGCCACCGAGAACACAATGGTTTCCACTAAAATTTGGCCAACAATTTGAGATTTTGTGCTCCCAGCTACTTTTCTAATGCCAATTTCTTTGGTCCGTTGAATGGCTCTGGCAATGGATAAATTAGTGTAATTGAAACTGGCCAACAAGAGTAGAATGGTAATCAGGGTTACTAGGATGTAAAGCATACCCTTAGATAAACTAGACCCTATAGCGTTATACACTTCAGCACTAAACATTATGTCACTGATTTTCTGACTACGGTAATCAAAAGTGGATTCTGCACCTTTTTTTATGTTATTTACTTCTTCCGAGACTTGTTTCAGTTTATTATTTAGCTGCTCTTGGCTTACCCCTTCAATGGTTCGAAAATAAGTATAGCCTTGATAAAAGTGATTCCAGCTTTCGAGGTAGTCAGATTCTTCCGAAGTCGCCAAATATGGACTTTCGGAACTACTTGATATTATGTCGAAATTTAAATGTGAAAGACCTTTTGGGCTTTCAATTATGGCATTAACGATCAGCCCTGAACCAAGAATTTTCCCAATAGGGTTTTCGCCTGGGAAGAAGCGTTCTGCTATGTCATCTGTAATAATGCAACCCGATTTATTTTGTAATGCAGCATGTGGATCACCATCGATTGCTTTGAATTGAAATACTTTGAAAAAATGGTCGTCTACCATTAAGTTGATAAGGCTTACCGAATTTCCATTTATGGTTTCTTTGAATTGGTGGTAAGGACTGAACTGAGTCAAAACTTCAATTTCTGGTAGATCAGCACGAAGTTTTTCTCCCAAGACGGAAGGTGTAGAAGCTAAAACATGAGGGCTGATGTTGGGTCTTTCAACCTTTGTTAGAATCCTGTACAACCTCTCAGTATGCGGATGTTGTTTATCAACAGACAGGCCTGTGTAAAGAATATTTAGCGCGAACATGCTCACGGTTATCGCAGCAGCAAGCCCGAAAATATTAATGGCACTGAATACCTTATTGCGCCACAAATTGCGGAAAGCCAACTTTAAATGGATTTGAAATAATGAGGTTCTGAACATGTTGACAATGATTTTAGGTTTTCTAATCACAGAAGGTCTAATCATTTTGATCACTTCTTTGCGGTAAATGGCTTTGGCTTTTTTCTCTCCTAAGATCTTTAGGTTAAAGTTGAATTCTTCTTCTAAGTCGCCTTGAAGCTCTTGATAAAGAGTAGGCTTGCAGAAGGCTTTAAAGAGCCGGGTGTATAGTTTTGGAGGAGCGATGCGCATGTTGTAAAGGGTTTATTGTAGACGGAAAGCCGGTACTTGACTCCACAATTGGTCGCGAACTTCTTTGGCTTCCTGCAAAGCAGTCAAGCCCTTATTGGTTACCTCGTAATAACGCTTTGGTCTGCCGCCTCTGTCTTCGTTGCCTTCGCCTTGTTTCGAAGTCAAAAGCCCTTTTTCTTCCAAACGGGAAAGGGCAGTGTGTAAAGCACCTCTGCTAATATTTCTCTTTCCCTGTTCGTTGATTTCGCGCTTAATGCTTACTCCGTAGGCGTCATCTTTTAAAACCAAAATGGTGAGTAAAGCTATTTCTTCAAATTCACCCAGATTTGTTCCTTTCATAGCATGTTCTAAAATGTAGACCAATGTATGAAATAAAATCCAAGTTCTAAAATGAAGACATGGAATTTGATTTGAAGATGAGATAATTTGAAAATTTGGTGATTCGAAAATCAATCTTCAAATCACCAAATCAACTCATTTTCAAATTAGAAATTATTCGCTTCGTAATGTTTGGGCAGGATTGGCCTTAGCCGCTCTTCTTACTTGTGAACCGATAGTCAGTATTCCTATGGCAAATATTATGAGTACACCGGTGAAGAGTTCCAGCACTCCAATTGTAGCGCGGTTCTCAATGTCATTCAATATTTGCTGTTCGAAGAGTAAGTAGGTGAGGGGGATGGCCAATGCTGCTGAAATTACCAGTAACCACATAAAACCTCGTGTTAATAAGCTAACAAGACTTCCTTCTGTGGCCCCCAAAACTTTACGAATACTGATTTCTTTCATACGAGTTTCGGCAGTGTACACGGCCATACCTAACAAACCTAAAGCGGCAATGGAAACGGTGAGTACGGCCAGAAAGCCTACAATGGTGCCCATAATTACATATTCGGAATAAGCCGATTCAATATTCTCATCGTAAAATTGAGCTTGAAGTTTGTGAACAGGGTCTACCTCATTCCATGCATTTTCAATTTTAGCCATTGTAGCTGGTAAATCCGAAGAATTGAGTTTTAGGTTTACATAGTAAAACGAATTGCTTCTATTTCTAAACCCAAAGCTTTTAATGCCTTGGTCAAGCTTATCATAATGGAAGTCACGCACCACACCTATAATTGTTAAGTTATTTTCGTCAATTTCAACCTGTTTGCCAATAGCTTCATTTGGAGTGCCAAGATTAAAACGTTTTAGGGTTTCTTCGTTTAAAATAACCTCAGACTCTTCAGATTCGGATGACTTTTTGGTAAAGTGAGCTCCAGCGATAATTTCGTGATCCATCAGGTCAATGTAGTTTTCGTCAATGGTATTGTAGAAAAGTTCGGTAGAGTCATTATTGTATTTCATGTCTACTAAATAGGTGCTTCCTACACTTGGTATCATGGCAGATTTCGAAATCATTTGAACCTCTGGAATTGAAGCAAATGCTGTTTCAATTTTTTGCCAATCGTTATTTTGAAGTTCAATATTGAGTACATTTTCTGTTTTAAAACCTAAATCAAAGTTTAAAGCATATTTAAATTGAGTGTAGGCAATACTGGCGGAAATGATAAAGGCCATTGACAAAGTGAACTGAATTACGATTAAAACTTTTCTCATGTTCACTTTTGAAAAAAGCTTAGTTGATCCCGCATTTTTTAATGCTTGTACGGTCTTTAACTTTGATAAAAACATGGCTGGAACAAAGCCTGCTAAGAGGCCGACTGCAAGCGCAAATATGAAAAAGTATAAAAAGAGAATTGGGGTAATTTCAAGTTGGAGGCTACGCTCAATACTTGGATCCAAGCCAAGAAAATGAGGTTTTATGAACATGAAAATTAGGTAGGCAAATACCAATGCTATTACTGATATGATGGTGGCTTCAGTAATAAACTGATTAAATACTTGTCGCTTTGTGGCACCAACAACTTTGCGTACTCCAACTTCTTTAGCTCTTTTTAATGACCGCGCAATAGAAAGATTAGTGTAATTAAAGCCAGCAGAAAGCAGTACCACTAGCGTAAAGCCTGCCAATACCCAAATAACCGCCCCACCTATTGAAACCCCTATATTGTTGGATAAATCAGGACCAGCCATCATTCCATATAAGGGCTGAAGCTCTGATGTAATTGTTATATGCTCATACTTCTCACTTTCCTTTTCTCCTAAGGCAAGGAGTCTCTGATTTACATCATTAACATCCGTGTTTGGAGCTAACTTTACATACACATAGTTCATCCACATATTGTTCCAAGCGTTATACCAGTTTTCGCCACGTTCACCTTTTCGATTTTGGTTTGTGTAGGTAATGTATGAACCTAGTGCCTGAAAGGTGAAATGTGAATTAAAGGGAGGTTTTTTAATGATACCCGTAACCGTATAAAGATCTTCTTTACCAAGAATGAATGTTTGGTTCATTGGATCTGTATCGCCAAATATTTTTTTTGCCGTCTCATCTGTCAGTACAATTGAGTTTGGTTCCGAAAGCATGGTTTCGGGGTTTCCTTGCAGTATTTCGAAAGAAAATACATCGTTAAAACCTTCGGTTGCCCATAAGCCGCTTATGGGTATAATTTTTTCATCGAGTTTGGCATCTCCCCCAAATCCTCTTGTCATCAAAACCTGCGACTCTACTCCAGGAATAGACTCCTTGATTCTGTCTGACATAATAATTGAAGTAGTGGCGAATGGTGTGGGATCTTCTTGTTGTTCTTGGTAAATATTATTTACTCTATAAACTCTATCTCCATCTTTATGAAACTTGTCAAAACTGAAAACTTCGGAAATAAAAGCAATCATGAGGAGACCAATGGACATGCTAACCGCCAGACCAATGACGTTTATGGCTGAAAAAAGCTTGTTTCTAGCGATGCTTCGTACGGAGGTTTTGAAATAATTTTTGAACATGATAAATGATGTTAAGTTGTTGACTATTTTGAATTTCTTGATGGTGTAGGGGCGAAAAAAATTGAGTACGTCTAAGCAGTAAATCTGTCTCGCCTTTCTTTTTCCCTTGCTAATCGTATTGCGCTCAAAGTGCTCATATAAGTCTCCTTGCAAGTCTTCAAGGATTTCGGAACGACAATACCATTCCAGAAACCTATCGGCCCAGCGAGGAGGTTGGTGTGCACTTTTATTGCTCATATCATTTTTAGGTTGAATTCAGGAATTAAGCTCCAGAGCTCATCACGCTGCGCTTTGACCTTTTGCAGCGTGGCTTTTCCAGCATGGGTTACTTCGAAAAATCGTTTTCTTCTTCCGCCCCTGGCTTTAGTGGCTTCTCCTAATTGGGAGGTTACAAATCCTTTTTCTTCCAGGCGATTGAGAACAGAATGTACAACACCTAATTTGACCTGTCTTTCTGTTATTCTTTCAATCTCATCGCAAATGGCAACGCTATAGGCTTCTGACATTAGACTTGCTATGGTTAGTAAAACCACTTCTTCAAACTCCCCTAGGTTAGTTCCTTTCATAGACTTTTTATTTATTCCTTAAATGTATAAAAAATTAATACAACTTAAATTTATTTTTTATACAAATGATGAATATATAGATTCGTACTTCATGACGCTACATAAATAGCCTCTTTGCATTGAGTTTTAAAATGAATGGTAGTCAGGTGTAAAATTCATGTAGCCAACTGATGAATCAGAGAGTTGAGCTTTTAGTTGATGGAGTAATCCAACCACCAACTAAAATTTGTTTTATACGTAAAGAAAAAATAAGTTTGTCGTATAAATAGATTGTTATGGATGCCAAGGTGACTTTAAGTTTTGATCAAGAGGTGATTAAGTCGGCAAAAGCTTTTGCTGAGAAGAACAATATTAGTCTATCTAGACTTACTGAATTTTTATATCGTCAGCTCATTTCTAAAGATTATCAATCCATGGAAAGCTTACCGATTTCCGATTGGGTTAATGCAGTAGCTGAGGGGCAAGCCGAGTATCATACTAAGCCTAAAAAAATATCTAAGTCTGACTATTACGAGCGTAAGTAATGGTAAAGGCATTTGTTGACGCGAACGTATTGGTTTCGGTACTCAATAAGGAATATCCACTATTTACCTATTCTGCTCGTGTTCTTTCATTGGCCGAGCGAAATGGATTTGAGCTTTTTACTTCTTCCCTTTGTTTGGCTATTGGATTTTATTTTGCCTCTAAAAAATGCGGAGAAGTTGAAGCTAAGCGTAAAATCCAATTGTTATGCTGTCATCTATCAATCGCGCAAATTGATGAAAATGCAGTGAGGAATGCCTTAAACAATGCGAAGATTAACGATATAGAAGATGGTTTTCAGTATTATGCTGCTGTGGAGGCCGGGTGTAATTGTTTAATTACAGAAAATTTATCGGACTATCACTTTGCTGAAATTCCAGTTTATTCCTCTGAAGGGTTTTTGAAAACCCATGTATTTAACTCCTAAATAATAAAAAAGGCAGCCTTTCGGTTGCCTTTCAGTGTATTTCTAATTTCTCAGGACTATTAAACGGTCATGATTTCTTGCTCTTTATGAGCCAGTAAATCGTCAAGCTTCTTATTGTATGTATTCGTAAGGTCTTGAACTTTGTCTTCAGCAGTTTTTACTAAGTCCTCCGCCAAACCATCTTTTTGAAGTTTTTTAAGCTCATCATTGGTTTCCTTTCTGGCGCTTCGAATACTGATTTTACCATCTTCAGTAACGGCTTTAGATTGTTTTACTAAATCGCGTCTTCTTTCTTCTGTAAGCTGCGGAATATTAATAATGATCTGTTCACCGTCATTCTGAGGGTTTAAACCTAAATCACTATTCATGATTGCCTTTTCAATAGCCGTAGTCATAGATTTCTCCCAAGGCTTTACAAAAAGCGTTCTCGCATCTGGGCTAGTTACAGAAGCTACTTGATTTAGGGGGGTAAGCGATCCGTAATAATCAACCTTAATCACGTCAAGCATGCTTGGCATCGCCTTGCCTGCCCTAATCTTTGCTAGTTCTTGTTTTGTGTGGGAGATGGCTTTCTCCATCATCTCCTTGGCGGTATCCAAGTATAATTCCAGTTCTTCCATGATTGTAAATTAGCTTATCAATGTTCCGATATTTTCTTTTCCTTCCATTATGTCTAAGAGGTTACCACTAGCGTTCATATCAAAAACAATAATCGGCACGTTATTTTCCTGACAAAGCGTGAAAGCGGTCATGTCCATAATGTTGTATCCCTCTCTAATCGCTTGTTCAAAAGATAGGTTAGGTATTTTAGTTGCAGAAGAATCTTTTTCTGGGTCTGCGGTATATACACCATCAACCCGAGTTCCTTTTAAAACAACATCCGCCTCAATTTCAATAGCTCTTAAACTTGCTGTAGAGTCAGTAGTGAAATAAGGGTTTCCTATCCCAGCACCAAAAATAACAATTCTTCCTTTTTCTAAATGCCGAACAGCTCTTCTTCTAATGAAAGGTTCGCAAACCGCTTCCATTTTTATCCCAGACATCAATCTTGTATACAAGCCATGGTTCTCAAGAGTGCTTTGAATTGCCATCGCATTAATGACGGTGGCCAGCATTCCCATGTAGTCACCCTGAACCCTGTCTATGCCTGAAGCTTCGGCTTGAACTCCTCTATATATATTGCCTCCTCCAATTACAATCGCTACTTCAACGCCACTTGCGTGCACTTTCTTAATTTCTTCAGCGTATTGATTTATTCGCACAGGGTCAATTCCATATTGTTGGTTACCCATTAAGGCTTCTCCGCTAAGCTTTAGAAGAATTCTTTTATACTTCATCCGTGTGGTTATGTTAAAATTTTATCAGAATTTGATTTTTTTCTACGCTGTCGCCTTTACTAATTTCAATTGAGGCAATAGTCCCAGCGCCAGGAGATTTCAAAACGTTTTCCATTTTCATGGCTTCTAAAATCATGAGTTGGTCTCCTTTTTTTACCTCTTGCCCAACTTCAACCAAAATATCATGTATTAGCCCAGGCATAGGTGCTTTAACATCCTTTATAGTCGAACTACTTAAATTGGTAATTCCCATTTTTTGAAGAAGCTGATCCATTTTATCTTTAACAGATACATTATAAATCTGATTGTTGATTTTTATTTCAACTACCTTGTTTTCTCTCTCATAGCCAATAACCTCGGCATTTAATTTTTTCCCGTCTTTTGTGATCTGAAATTTGTCCTTTGAAGTTTTTGAGATGTTCCAATCAAAATCAGAACCATTTAGAAGTATATTACTGTCTTTGAATTTGACTTCTGCTTCGATGTTTTTCTTAAGACTTACTTTGTACATCAGGCTAAATTATGAGTAGGGCTCAATTCTGGATGCTATAATATTCAAGCCCCATTGAGTTTTTTGTTTTAAACCCTGCAAATATAGAGAAGTATTTTGATTAGGGATAGGTAATAGAGGCGTACTTGAAAATCATTGTCAAGAAAAAATATTGATGATAACCGTCAAAATGAGCTGTTGAAGCGTTGTTTTCAAACTTCAATAAAAACTCTTGATCTTTTTTTGGGATATGTTTGAATAATATAAAAAAGGGTCTAATTTTGCATTCCCTTTCGCTAAAAGCATGGTTAAAACAAGCATTTAGTCGGTAGGAAAACTAGTTGGGGGGATACCAAAGCGGCCAACTGGGACGGACTGTAAATCCGTTGACTTATGTCTTCGAAGGTTCGAATCCTTCTCCCCCCACATTTAAATAAAAATTATCAATTTAGAACTCCAAACGGCAAGTTTGTTATTTGGAGTTTGATTGTTGATTTTTTTAAAAGCGGGTGTAGCTCAGTTGGTAGAGCGACAGCCTTCCAAGCTGTAGGTCGCCGGTTCGAACCTGGTCACCCGCTCAAAACTTTGAGTTATAAAGTGCGAAGTTTAATGTTTGTCGAACTGAAAAACTTCGAACGTTAAACTTAGTAAAGCCGATGTAGCTCAGGGGTAGAGTACTTCCTTGGTAAGGAAGGGGTCACGAGTTCAAATCTCGTCATTGGCTCAAGACGCTGAAAAAATCAGATGTCTAAGATTAAATTAAATAATTGAATTTAAATATTAACTAATTTTCAAGTTATGGCTAAAGCAAACTTTGACCGTTCTAAGCCGCACGTTAATATTGGTACTATCGGTCACGTTGACCACGGTAAGACCACATTAACTGCTGCTATTACTAAAGTTTTGGCAGACTCGGGTCTTGCTGAAAACAGAGACTTCTCTTCAATTGATAATGCTCCTGAAGAGAAAGAAAGAGGTATTACAATTAACACTTCTCACGTTGAGTATCAAACTGAGAACAGACACTATGCACACGTTGACTGTCCAGGTCACGCGGATTATGTGAAGAACATGGTAACTGGTGCTGCTCAAATGGACGGTGCAATTCTTGTTGTAGCTGCGACTGATGGTCCAATGCCACAGACAAGAGAGCATATTCTTTTGGCTCGTCAGGTAGGTGTGCCTTCTCTAGTGGTGTTCATGAACAAAGTTGACTTGGTTGACGATGAGGAACTACTTGAGCTAGTAGAAATGGAGATTAGAGAACTTCTTTCTTTCTACGATTACCCAGGTGATGACATTCCTGTAATTCAAGGTTCTGCTTTGGGTGGTTTGAATGGTGAGCCTAAGTGGGTTGAGAAAATCAATGAGTTAATGGCAGCAGTGGATGATTTTATTCCACTTCCTGAGCGTGCAGTTGATAAGGAATTCTTAATGCCTGTTGAAGACGTATTCTCGATCACTGGTCGTGGTACTGTTGCAACTGGTAGAATTGAAAGAGGTGTTACTAACACTGGTGATCCTGTTGATATCATTGGTATGGGAGCTGAAGGCCTTAAGTCTACAATTACTGGGGTAGAAATGTTCCGTAAGATTTTGGACAGAGGTGAAGCTGGTGATAACGTTGGTCTTCTTTTGAGAGGTATTGAAAAATCTCAAATTAAGAGAGGTATGATTATCTGTAAGCCAGGTTCTGTTAAGCCTCACTCTCACTTTAAAGCTGAAGTATACGTTCTTTCGAAAGAAGAAGGTGGACGTCACACTCCATTCTTTAACAAATACCGTCCTCAGTTCTATTTAAGAACTACTGACGTAACTGGTGAAATTATGCTTCCTGCTGATATCGAAATGGTAATGCCAGGTGATAACGTAACTATCGAAGTAAACTTGATCAATGCAGTAGCGCTTGAGAAAGGTTTGAGATTTGCGATCAGAGAAGGTGGTAGAACAGTAGGTGCCGGTCAGGTAACTGAAATTCTTGACTAAAACTTTCTAAGCTTATTAGATATTTCAAACGCGTTTTCGATTTGTCGGAAACGCGTTTGTTTCATATAGTATTTTTACCTACATTTGCAGCCCGTTTTGGGGCTATATAGTGAAGATTGAAATGTTAATTCTCTTTTTTAGAGCTGGTTTTAGGTTGAAAATGAGAGATTAATAAAGAAAAGACTTAATGAGTATACACGGGTGTAGCTCAGCTGGTAGAGCAGTGGTCTCCAAAACCAAAGGTCGTGAGTTCGATTCTTACCACCCGTGCAAATAAGTAATGTAAAGCCGATGAGTAAACTGAAAACATTTATCGCTGAATCTTATCTCGAAATGAGACATAAGGTGAGCTGGCCTAAATATTCTGAGCTACAGAGTAGTTCTGTGTTGGTGTTAGTGGCGTCTTTAATTTTTGCTCTCTTTATAGGGATCATTGATTTGGGCTTTACTAATATCATGGATTGGTTTTACACAATTGGAAGATAATTGATAGAATGGCAGAGCTGAAGTGGTATATGGTTCGGGCCGTGTCTGGTCAAGAAAGGAAATCTAAAGAGTATTTGGAGAATGAAGTGGATAGGGAGAAATTCCAAGACCATATTCCTCAAGTGTTGATTCCTTCGGAAAAGGTGTATGAAATGCGTAACGGAAAAAAACGTTCGCGTGATAAAAACATGTTTCCGGGCTATATCATGGTTCAAGCAGATCTTACTAATGGTGAGGTCATTCATATGATTAAAAATATTCCTGGTATCATAGGGTTCTTAGGTCAAAAGGGGGGGGATGCTTCCAACACTCCTCCTGTTCCGTTACGACAGATTGAAGTCGACCGTATTTTAGGTAAGGTTGAGGAAATCGATGAATTTGATGAACACATTGATACACCATATATAGTTGGAGAGTCCATTAAAGTAATGGATGGGCCTTTCAGTGGGTTTACAGGTACAATTGAGGAGGTTTTTGAGGAGAGAAGAAAACTTAATGTTATGGTTAAGATTTTCGGCCGAAATACCCCTGTTGAATTAAGTTACATGCAAGTCGAAAAACAAGATTAAAGATGGCTAAGGAAATATCTGGTTATCTGAAGTTGCAAGTTAAGGGAGGTCAAGCAAACCCTTCCCCTCCGGTTGGTCCTGCTTTAGGTTCGAAAGGACTTAACATCATGGAGTTTTGTAAGCAATTCAATGGACGTTCTCAGGATAAAATGGGACAGGTACTACCTGTATTAATTACCATTTATTCTGATAAGTCTTTTGACTTTGTAATC
The DNA here is from genome assembly GCF_001593005.1 of Roseivirga ehrenbergii. Classification (GTDB taxonomy): domain Bacteria; phylum Bacteroidota; class Bacteroidia; order Cytophagales; family Cyclobacteriaceae; genus Roseivirga; species Roseivirga ehrenbergii. The sequence goes on along the minus strand of NZ_LQZQ01000004.1, from coordinate 219,004 downwards.
AAAACACCACCAGCACCGGTAATGTTAATGGAAGCATCGAAACTCAAAAAGGGTTCTAATGAGCCAAACCGTATTAAAGTCGGTTCGGTAACTTGGGCTCAAGTGAAAGAGATTGCGGAAGTTAAGATGACGGATTTGAATGCTTTTACAGTGGAATCTGCTATGAAAATGGTAGCTGGCACTGCACGAAGCATGGGCATTAGAGTGACCGGTAAAGCACCTTGGGAAAACTAAAGATTTGTTGAAATGGCAAAGTTGACAAAAAAGCAAAAAGAAGCTTTAAGTAAATACGATCCACAAAAAGATTATTCTTTGACGGATGCATCATCAATTGTAAAGGAAATTTCCACTGCAAAATTTGATGCTTCTGTTGATATCGATATTCGTTTAGGAGTGGATCCGCGCAAGGCAGACCAGATGGTTAGAGGAGTGGTGGCACTTCCTCATGGTACTGGAAAAGAAGTGAAAGTATTAGTATTGTGTTCTCCTGACAAAGAGCAGGAAGCAAGAGATGCTGGTGCAGATCACGTTGGTCTAGATGATTACATTGCTAAAATTGAGGGTGGGTGGACTGACATTGATGTCATTATCACTATGCCAACGGTTATGGCGAAAGTAGGTCGTTTAGGTCGAGTTCTAGGGCCAAGAGGTTTGATGCCAAACCCAAAATCTGGTACAGTTACTTTGGAAGTTGGAAAAGCAGTTGAAGAAGTTAAGGGAGGTAAAATCGATTTCAAAGTCGATAAGTTTGGTATTATTCATACAAGTATTGGAAAGGCGTCTTTCTCAGCAGAGAAGATTATTGAAAATGCGACTGAAGTAATTCAAACCATCTCAAGATTGAAACCTGCATCGGCAAAAGGTACTTATTTTAAGAGTATCAACTTGTCTTCGACTCAAAGTCCAGGTATTAAAATTGATAAAAACTCCATTTCGGGCATATAATCATGACTAGAGCAGAAAAAGGCGTATTAATTGAAGAATTGTTTCAGAAATTTTCTGTTAACAACAATTTCTACATAACTGATGCTTCCGGAATGTCGGTTGCACAAACCACGGCACTTAGAAGACTATGCTTCGAAAAGGGTATAGAGTATAGAGTGTTTAAAAATACTTTGATTCAGAAAGCTTTGGAGAAAATGGATGCTGATTATGCTCCGTTTGACGAAAAAGTTTTGAAAGGTTTTTCAGGAATAATGTTCTCAGGTGAGGACGCGAATTCTCCTGCGAAATTGATCAAAGAATTTAGAAAAAAATCAGGTTTAAAATCTCCAATGTTGAAAGGTGCTTCCATCGATACCGATCTTTTCATTGGGGAGGAGAATTTAGATATGTTGAGCAGTCTTAAGTCTAAGGCTGAACTTATCGGAGAGGTGATAGGATTGTTACAATCACCAGCTAAAAATGTTATTTCAGGCCTTAAAGGTGCTGGTGGCAAATTGGCAGGAATTCTTCAGACATTATCTGAGCGTGAAAATTAGTAATTAATCAAGATTTAGAATTTAATAAACAAAATCAAAAATGGCAGATTTAAAAGATTTCGCAGAGCAGTTGGTAAACTTAACTGTAAAGGAAGTTAACGAATTAGCTGATATCCTTAAAAACGAATACGGTATTGAGCCTGCTGCTGCAGCGGTAGCAGTTGCTGCTGGTCCTGCTGGTGGTGATGGCGAAGGTGCTGCTGAAGAAAAGTCGGCTTTTGACGTAGTGTTGACTGCTGCTGGTGCTTCAAAGCTAGCCGTTGTTAAACTAGTTAAAGAATTGACTGGTTTGGGATTGAAAGAAGCTAAAGAAATCGTGGACAGCGCTCCTAAAGCAATTAAAGAAGGTGTAGCTAAAGACGAAGCAGAAGCACTTAAAAAGCAGCTTGAAGAAGCTGGTGCTGAAGTAGAGCTTAAGTAATTTGACTGGCCATAGCTAACTATGGCAAAGGAACAGGCCCTGATCCCTTCCCGAATTTCGGGATCGGTATCATGGGTCTTTTCCTGTTTGTATACAGTAAAGAGGTTTTTCTCTACAAGCCTTTGTACGCTTTAAGTGCAAAAATTATTCTTGGTTTAAACTAAAATATTACGGCCTTGGCTAACGCAATTCAAACAGAAAGAATAAGTTTTTCTTCAATTAAATCAGTTCTTGATTACCCTGATTTTCTTGACATACAAGTGAAGTCTTTCGAAGATTTTTTTCAGCTTGAAACTCCTGCTGAAAAAAGGACTCAAGATGGCCTTTTCAAAGTATTTTCAGAAAATTTCCCCATTTCTGATTCACGAGATAACTTTGTATTAGAGTTCATTGATTACTTGGTTGATCCTCCAAAATACTCTGTTGAAGAGTGTATTGATAGAGGACTTACCTACTCTGTCCCATTAAAAGCAAAACTTCGTCTAACATGTAATGATGCAGATCACGAGGATTTTGAAACCATCGAACAAGAAGTATTCTTAGGGAATATTCCTTATATGACCGTAAAGGGGTCGTTCGTGGTAAATGGTGCGGAAAGAGTAATTGTTTCTCAGTTACATAGATCTCCTGGTGTGTTCTTTGCGCAAAGCAAGCATACTAACGGTACCGCTTTATATTCTGCCAGAATTATTCCTTTTAAAGGTTCTTGGATTGAATTTGCGACAGACGTTAATAGCGTAATGTACGCCTACATTGACCGTAAAAAGAAATTCCCAGTAACCACGCTTTTAAGAGCCATCGGTTACGGTACAGATAAAGATATTCTTGACCTATTTGGCTTGTCTGAAGAGGTTAAAGCTAATAAGGCCCAGCTTAAGAAGGGTGTAGGCAGAAAGCTTGCAGCAAGAGTTCTTAAGACTTGGATTGAAGATTTCGTAGATGAGGATACTGGAGAAGTAGTATCTATCGATAGAAACGAAGTGTTATTAGAGCGTGACTCTGTATTGAGTGAGGATGATGTAGAAATGATCCTTGAGTCTGGTGTTGATTCTATTATCCTTCATAGAGAGGATATCAACATTGCAGATTATACTATTATATATAATACGCTTTCAAAAGATAACTCTAACTCTGAAAAAGAGGCAGTAGAGCAAATCTATCGTCAGTTGAGAAATACTGAGGCGCCAGATGAGCAAACTGCAAGAGATATTATTCAAAGCCTTTTCTTCTCAGATAAGAGATATGACCTTGGAGAAGTAGGTAGATACAGAATTAATAAGAAGCTCGGCTTGGATATCTCTTTCGATAAGAGAGTATTAACAACTCAGGATATTATTTCAATTGTGAAATACTTGATCGGGTTGATTAACTCTAAAGCTGTAGTGGATGATATTGACCACTTATCTAATAGAAGAGTTAGAACAGTAGGTGAGCAATTATACGCTCAGTTTGGTGTTGGTTTGGCCAGAATGGCTAGAACGATCAAAGAAAGAATGAACGTTCGTGATAATGAGGACTTCAAACCTGTGGACCTTATTAACGCAAGAACACTTTCTTCTGTGATTAACTCGTTCTTTGGAACGAATCAGCTTTCTCAGTTTATGGATCAAACGAATCCATTGGCAGAGATTACTCACAAAAGAAGATTGTCAGCCTTAGGGCCAGGTGGTCTTTCAAGAGAAAGAGCAGGTTTTGAGGTTCGTGATGTTCACTATACTCACTACGGACGTCTTTGTACAATTGAAACTCCAGAGGGACCAAACATTGGTTTGATTTCATCTCTATGTGTTCATGCTAAGATTAACAGCATGGGATTCATTGAGACTCCATATAGAAAAGTAAAAGAAAGTAAAGTAAACATGTCTGAAGATGTGGTTTACCTTACTGCTGAAGAAGAAGATACTCACAACATTGCACAGGCTAACGCGCCTTTGGATGATAAGGGTACTTTCGTAAACGACAGAGTAAAAGCAAGATTTGAAGGAGATTTTCCTGTAGTAGAGCCGAATGAGCTTACTTACATGGATGTAGCTCCTAACCAAATTGTATCTGTTGCAGCTTCATTGATTCCTTTCCTTGAGCATGATGATGCAAACAGGGCATTGATGGGATCGAACATGCAGCGTCAAGCAGTGCCTTTATTAAAACCTGAAGCTCCGATTGTAGGAACTGGTTTGGAAGGTAGAGCAGCGAGAGATTCTAGAATGCTAGTAATAGCTGAAGGAACTGGAGTTGTTCACTATGTTGATGCTGAAAAAATTATTATAAAGTACGAACAAAGTACTGAGGATGAGTTAGTGAACTTCTACAATGAGTACAAAACGTACAAATTGATTAAGTTCAGAAGAACCAACCAAGACACTTCTATAAATCTTACACCAATCGTATTGAAAGGTGACAAGGTTGTGAAGGGACAAGTACTTTGTGAGGGATATTCTACCCAAAATGGAGAATTAGCTTTAGGTAAAAACCTGAGAGTAGCCTATATGCCTTGGCAAGGATATAACTTCGAGGATGCAATTGTAATTTCAGAGAGAGTAGTTAGAGATGACGTGTTCACCTCAATTCACATCGATGAATACGAACTTGAAGTTAGAGATACAAAAAGAGGTGAAGAAGAATTAACTTCTGAGATTCCGAATGTAAGTGAGGAAGCAGTGAAAAACCTTGATGAGAATGGTATCATCAGAGTAGGAGCTGAAATCAAAGAAGGTGATATTCTGATTGGTAAAATTACCCCTAAAGGTGAAACTGATCCAACTCCAGAAGAGAAGCTTTTAAGAGCCATCTTCGGAGATAAAGCTGGTGACGTGAAAGATGCATCTTTGAAAGCATCTCCTTCGCTTCAAGGTGTGGTGATTGACACTAAGTTGTTCTCAAGACCTAAGAAAGATAAAGATCTTAGAGCAAAATCAAAGAAAGAGGTTGAAGCATTGAAAGCTCAGTACAGCAAAGATTTGACTGCTGTGAGAAATGAAATGATTGACAAAATCTTCTCTTTGCTACAAGGAAAAACTTCTCAAGGAGTAAAACATAAATTTGGTGATGAGGTCATTTCGAAAGGAGTGAAGTTCAACAAAACCAATATTACAGAAAACATCTTCCCTGAGAAAAACATATACAGAGACGAAAGTAACTACAACGTTCAGGAAGAAGTTAACCTAATTTCTGATTTGAACCTTGATAATTGGACTACTGACGATAAGACTAATCAGATTATCGTTCGTATGGTGAAGAATTACCAACTGAAGAGAAACGAAATTGCGGGTGAATTCAAACGTAAGCGTTTCACAATCGAAGTAGGTGATGAATTGCCAACAGGTATCGTGCAATTGGCCAAAGTTTACATTGCTAAAAAGCGTAAGCTTAAAGTGGGTGATAAAATGGCGGGTCGTCACGGTAACAAGGGTGTTGTAGCCAGAATTGTTAGAGAAGAAGATATGCCATTCCTAGAGGATGGAACTCCAATGGATATTGTATTGAATCCACTTGGTGTACCTTCGAGGATGAACATTGGTCAGATATACGAAACTGTATTGGCATGGGCTGGATTAGAGTTGGGTAGAAAATATGCTACTCCAATTTTTGACGGTGCTACTATGGAAGAAGTTCAAGCTGAATTGGCTGAGGCTGGATTGCCAGATGCTGGTCGTGCTTATCTATATGATGGTTTGTCTGGTGTAAAATTTGACCAACCAGTTACAGTAGGTATTGCTTACATGCTGAAACTAGGTCACTTGGTTGACGATAAAATGCACGCGCGTTCTATCGGACCTTACTCTCTCATTACTCAACAGCCATTGGGTGGTAAAGCCCAGTTTGGTGGTCAGCGTTTTGGTGAGATGGAGGTTTGGGCTCTTGAGGCCTTTGGCGCATCTCATGTGTTGCAGGAAATTCTAACCGTAAAATCTGATGACGTGATTGGTAGAGCGAAAGCCTACGAAGCCATCGTGAAAGGTGAGAATATTCCTAAACCAAATATTCCTGAATCATTCAACGTATTGGTTCACGAACTAAGAGGTTTGGCACTTGAAATTACACTTGACTAATTCTTAAACAGGCTTCGGCCAATAAATTAGAATACAAAAGCTATGGCATTTAAAAAGAATAGAAAACTTAACAATGACTTTGATAAAGTCACTATCAGCTTAGCTTCTCCGGAATCAATCCTTGAGAGTTCTCATGGTGAGGTTACACAACCGGAAACGATAAACTATAGAACATACAAACCAGAAATGGGCGGTTTATTCTGTGAAAGAATATTCGGACCTGTTAAGGATTGGGAATGTCATTGTGGGAAATATAAAAGAATCAGGTATAAAGGTATTATCTGCGATAGATGTGGTGTTGAAGTTACCGAGAAAAAGGTAAGAAGAGAGCGCATGGGTCATATCGAATTGGTAGTGCCTGTAGCTCATATCTGGTACTTCAAATCATTGCCTAACAAGATTGGTTACCTTCTAGGTCTTCCAACCAAAAAACTTGATCAGATTATTTACTACGAACGATATGTAGTAATTCAAGCTGGTATGAAAGAAGAGGACGGAATCGCCTACATGGATTTCTTGACTGAAGATGAGTATCTAGATATTCTAGATAAACTTCCAAGAGAGAATCAGATGTTAGATGATGAAGATCCTCAGAAATTCATCGCTAAAATGGGAGCGGATGCATTAGAGATGCTTTTGGCAAGAATTGATCTTGACGAACTTTCTTATGCACTTCGTCACCAAGCAGCAACAGATACTTCTCAACAAAGAAAAGCAGAAGCTTTAAAAAGGTTGAAAGTTGTTGAAGCTTTCCGTGATGCAAGAACAAGAATCGAGAACCGTCCAGAGTGGATGATCATTAAAATGGTACCTGTAATTCCACCAGAATTGCGTCCATTGGTGCCATTGGATGGAGGTCGTTTCGCAACTTCAGATTTGAATGATCTTTACAGAAGGGTAATCATTAGAAATAACCGTCTTAAGAGATTAATTGATATTAAAGCACCAGAGGTAATCCTTCGTAACGAAAAAAGGATGCTTCAGGAAGCAGTAGATTCTCTTTTCGATAACTCGAGAAAAGTAAATGCTGTGCGTTCAGATGGTAATAGAGCTTTGAAATCTTTAAGTGATATGCTTAAAGGTAAGCAAGGTCGTTTCCGTCAGAACTTGCTAGGAAAAAGGGTGGATTACTCAGGTCGTTCTGTAATTGTAGTAGGGCCAGAGTTGAAGCTTCACGAATGTGGTTTGCCAAAAAATATGGCTGCCGAGCTTTTCAAGCCATTCATTATCAGAAAACTGATTGAGAGAGGTATTGTTAAGACTGTGAAGTCTGCCAAGAAAATAGTGGACCGTAAAGACCCTGTGGTTTGGGATATCCTTGAAAACGTATTGAAAGGACACCCTGTATTGCTTAACCGTGCTCCTACATTGCACAGGTTGGGTATCCAGGCTTTCCAGCCAAAATTAATTGAAGGAAAAGCAATTCAATTGCACCCATTAGTATGTACAGCATTTAACGCTGACTTTGATGGTGACCAAATGGCTGTTCACGTACCACTAGGGCACGAAGCAGTATTGGAAGCCTCAACACTAATGCTTTCTTCACACAACATTCTTAACCCAGCTAACGGAGCTCCGGTAACTGTACCTTCTCAAGACATGGTTCTGGGTCTGTATTATGTAACTAAAGGCAGAAGATCTACTGAAGATTTCAAAGTAGATGGTGAAGGAATGCGTTTCTATAGTGCCGAAGAGGTGATTATAGCAATGAACGAAGGAAAAGTTTCTAAGCATGCTTACATTCATGTGAAAACGAAAGTGAGAGAAGGAGATGCTTTAGTAGATAAAGTAATCGAAACTGTTGCTGGTCGTATTCTATTTAACCAAGCAGTACCTGCAGAAGTAGGATACGTGAATGAGTTATTGACGAAGAAGAAACTTCAGAAAATTATTGCCAATGTATTTGCCATCTCTGGTGTAGCTAGAACGGCTCAGTTCCTTGATGATATCAAAGAACTAGGTTTCCAAATGGCATACAAAGGTGGTCTATCAATGGGATTGAATGATATTCACATTCCAGAACATAAAGAAGAATTGGTATCAGGAGCTAAAGAGGAAGTTGATGCTGTATGGCAAAACTACCTAATGGGTCTGATTACTGATAACGAACGTTACAACCAAGTTATCGACATCTGGACAAGGGTTAACACTAAGTTGACCAATGACTTGATGAACGAGATGGAAGAAGATAATCAAGGTTTCAACTCTATTTATATGATGATGCACTCTGGAGCCAGGGGTTCAAGAGAGCAAATTCGTCAGCTAGGTGGGATGAGAGGCTTGATGGCGAAACCACAAAAGAACCTTGCGGGTTCTGTGGGTGCCATTATTGAAAACCCTATTCTATCTAACTTTAAGGAAGGGCTAGATGTACTTGAGTACTTTATCTCTACTCACGGTGCTCGTAAAGGTTTGGCCGATACAGCCCTTAAAACTGCTGATGCAGGTTACTTAACTAGACGTTTGGTAGATGTTGCCCAAGATGCTGTTGTTAACGAAGAAGACTGTGGAACTTTAAGAGGTTTGACAGTATCTGCTTTGAAAGATAACGAAGATGTAGTTGAATCTTTATCTGAGAGAATTTTAGGTAGAGTTTCTGTTCACGATATTTTCGATCCAATCTCCGAGGAATTGATAATTTCAGCCGGAGAAGAGTTCACGGAAGAAATAGCAGCTCGTATTGATGAAACTGCGATTGACGAAGTAGAGATCAGATCGGTGTTGACTTGTGAAACCAAGCGCGGAATTTGTGCCAAATGTTACGGTAGAAACTTATCTACCTCTAATATGGTCGAAAAAGGCGAGGCTGTTGGTGTAATTGCAGCACAGTCGATTGGTGAGCCAGGAACACAGCTTACTTTGAGAACTTTCCACGTTGGGGGTACGGCTTCTAACATTGCAGTTGATGCAACAGTTAAAGCCAAGTTTGATGGTGTTATCAAGTTCGAAGAACTTAGATCACTTCCAACTACCGACAACGATGGTAATAAAATAGAAATGGTAATGGGGCGTACTGGAGAAATTCAGATCGTTGACGCCAAAACTAACAAAGTGCTTATTTCTAACCACGTTCCTTACGGAGCAACTCTTGATGTTAAAGAAGGAGATAAGGTTGAAAAAGGACAACAACTTTGTAAGTGGGATCCATATAACGCTGTAATTCTTTCTGAATTCGATGGTAAAGTAGAATTCGATGCCATTGAAGAAGGTGTTACATTTAAAGAAGAGTTTGATGAGCAAACAGGCCACAGAGAAAAAGTTATCACTGACACCAGAGATAAAACTAAAAACCCTGCGGTTATTGTAAACTCTAAAAACGATACTAAAGCTTATAACATTCCAGTAGGGGCTCACTTAGCTGTTGAAGCCGGTGATAAAGTTAAAGTGGGGCAACCACTTGCTAAAATCCCTAGAACAATGGGTAAATCTCGAGATATTACTGGGGGTCTTCCAAGAGTAACGGAATTGTTTGAAGCTAGAAACCCATCTAACCCAGCAGTAGTGTCAGAAATTGACGGTGTTGTTACTTACGGTGGAATTAAGAGAGGTAACCGAGAAATCTTCATCGAATCTAAAGATGGTGTGAAGAAGAAATACATGGTGCCATTGTCTAAACACATTCTTGTACAAGACAATGACTTTGTAAGAGCAGGTTATTCTTTATCTGATGGTGCTATTACTCCAAATGACATTTTGAATATTCAAGGTCCAACTGCGGTTCAAGAATATTTAGTAAATGAAATTCAGGAAGTATACCGACTACAAGGTGTGAAGATCAATGATAAGCACATCGAAGTAATCGTGAAGCAAATGATGCAGAAGGTAGAAATCATGGATGCTGGTGATACTAGCTTCCTTCCAGGTCAAGTGGTTGATAAATTCCTCTTTAGAGAAGAGAATGATGCAATGCTTGATATGAAAGTGGTTTCAGATGCAGGAGACTCTACAAATCTAAAACCAGGTCAGATTGTTACTCCTCGTCAATTAAGAGATGAAAACTCTTCGTTGAGAAGAAAAGACATGAAGCTTGTAGAAGTTAGAGATGCACAACCAGCAGTTTCACAACCGAAACTTCAAGGTATCACTCAAGCTTCATTAGGAACTGAAAGTTTCATTTCTGCAGCGTCATTCCAAGAGACAACCAAAGTGTTAAGTGAAGCCTCAATTAGAGGTAAAGCCGACCACTTGAAAGGCTTGAAGGAAAACGTAATCGTGGGTCACTTGATTCCAGCAGGTACAGGTTTGAGAGAATATGAAGACCTTATCGTTGGAAACAAAGAAGCTTATGAGAGATTGCAAGCAGCGAAAGCCGCCTACAATAGATCAGAATCAGAAGAACAAGAAGTAGAGTACTAAGTCATGGCTGAGGATAAAAATCAAAAAAATCAGAACCAAATCAATATTGAGCTTTCCGAAGAAATTGCGGAAGGCCAATATGTGAACTTGGCTATGATCGCACATTCAAACAGTGAGTTTGTGATTGATTTTATCAAGATGATGCCAGGTGTACCAAAGGCGAAAGTAAAATCGAGAATTATCATTACACCAGAACATGCCAAAAGGCTTTTGATGGCGCTAAAAGATAATATCGATAAATTTGAAAGTCATTTTGGTACCATTACCCAGTCCGAAGAAGCTCCAAAATTCCCAATGAATTTCGGAGGAACAATAGGAGAGGCTTAATGGGCTCGTACTTATAAATATTTTTAGAAAGCCCCTTTCGAAAGATTGGGGCTTTTTAGGTATAAAAATGGTAGAAAGGAACAACTCTAAAATCATCTTTTAGACGTTCTGAAACAGGATTAGCAATACGGGTTTTACGGTGGAAGTAAGGAAGTTACATGTTTGATTTATTTAATCTGATGTGTTTGTTCTGAAAACTTCTTTTGTTACCTTTGCAGTCCTAAATTTGTACATAGGGAAATAAAATCTAAAAAATAACTGTAAATGCCTACTATACAACAATTAGTAAGAAAGGGCAGAAAGAAATTGACTTCTAAGTCAAAATCTCCTGCTCTGGATAGCTGCCCGCAAAGAAGAGGGGTTTGTACAAGGGTTTACACTACTACGCCTAAGAAGCCAAACTCAGCTATGAGAAAAGTAGCTAGAGTAAGGTTAACTAACGGTAAGGAGGTAAACGCGTACATCCCAGGTGAAGGTCACAATCTTCAAGAACACTCAATCGTCTTGATTAGAGGAGGAAGAGTAAAAGATCTTCCAGGTGTAAGATACCACATCATTAGAGGTGCATTAGATACCGCTGGTGTTAATGGTCGTACGCAACGTAGATCAAAATATGGCGCAAAACGCCCTAAAGCAGCTAAAAAATAGAATTTTTATAAAATGAGAAAAGCTAAACCAAAGAAGAGATATATTCTTCCTGATCCTAAGTTCCATGATACTTTGGTGACAAAGTTTGTGAACTACTTAATGGTAGATGGGAAGAAGAGTATTGCCTACAACATTTTCTATGATGCGATCGAGATCGTTGAAAAGAAAAGTGGTGAGAATGGTCTTGAGACTTGGAAGAAAGCATTGAGTAACATCATGCCTTCAGTCGAAGTAAAAAGCCGTAGAGTAGGCGGAGCAACATTTCAGGTACCAACTGAAGTGAGGCCGGCTAGAAAAACTTCACTGGGGATCAAGTGGATGATTTCTTTTTCTAGAAAAAGAGGTGAGAAGACAATGAGGGACCGTTTGGCTGCCGAAATTCTTGCTGCATCAAAAGGAGAAGGAGCTGCCGTGAAGAAAAAGGACGACACTCATAGAATGGCCGATGCAAACAAGGCATTCTCTCACTTTAGATTTTAATTCCTAGATAGAAATGGCAAGAGATTTAAGATTAACAAGAAATATCGGTATCGCTGCGCACATTGATGCGGGTAAAACAACGACTACCGAAAGAGTTTTGTACTACACTGGTGTTTCTCACAAACTTGGTGAGGTTCACGATGGTGCGGCTACAATGGACTGGATGGAGCAAGAGCAAGAAAGAGGGATTACAATTACCTCTGCTGCGACTACTGTATTCTGGCCTTACAAAGACGAACAATACCATATCAACATTATTGATACTCCTGGTCACGTAGATTTTACTGTAGAGGTAAACCGTTCTCTAAGAGTTCTTGATGGATTGGTGTTTTTGTTTTCTGCTGTTGATGGTGTTGAACCACAATCAGAAACTAACTGGAGACTTGCGGATAACTATAAGGTTGCTCGTTTAGGCTTCGTAAACAAAATGGACAGGTCTGGTGCTGACTTCTTGAACGTGTGTAAGCAAGTGAAAGAAATGTTAGGAACTAAAGCTGTTCCGCTTCAATTACCTATCGGAGCTGAAGATACCTTTAAAGGTGTGGTTGACTTGGTAGAGAATAAGGCTATTGTTTGGAACGAAGAAGATATGGGGATGACCTATAACGAAATCGAAATTCCAGCTGACATGGTTGATGAAGTAGCTGAATATAGAGAGCATCTATTAGAGGCTGTTGCGGAGTATGACGAATCACTATTAGAAAAGTATTTCGAAGATCCAGAGTCAATCTCTAGAGAAGAGATTATCAAAGCTTTAAGAGCTGCAACTATAGATTTAGCTTTTGTTCCAATGTTGTGTGGTTCTGCCTTTAAAAATAAAGGTGTTCAGTCAATGTTGAACTATGTTATGGAATTGCTTCCATCTCCTCTTGATAGAGAAAGTGTTGAGGGAATTGATCCTGATACTGAAGAGCCTACGTTTAGAAAGCCATCTGCATCAGAGCCATTCACAGCTCTAGCATTTAAGATCGCTACTGACCCATTTGTAGGTCGTTTGTGTTTTGTTAGATCATATGCAGGTATGCTAGATTCAGGTTCTTATGTATTCAATACAAGAACTGGTAAGAAAGAGCGTATCTCTAGAATCTTCCAAATGCATGCGAACAAGCAAAATGCTATTGATCAGCTACATGCTGGAGATATCGCTGCGGTTGTAGGATTTAAGGATATTAAAACTGGAGATACTCTTTGTGACGAGAAACATAAAATTGTTCTTGAATCAATGGATTTCCCTGAGCCAGTAATTGGTTACGCTATTGAGCCAAAAACTCAGGCTGATGTTGATAAGCTAGGTATGGCAATTGCCAAGCTAGTAGAAGAAGATCCTACATTGACAGTAAACACTGACGAAGAAACTGGTCAAACGATTCTTAGAGGTATGGGTGAGCTTCACCTTGATATCATCATGGATCGTATGAGAAGAGAATTCAAGGTGGAAGTGAATCAAGGAGCACCTCAGGTAGCTTATAAAGAAGCGCTTACTAAGTCAATTGAGCATAAAGAAGTATATAAAAAGCAGTCTGGTGGTAGAGGTAAATTTGCCGATATCTCTTTCGAAATTGGTCCAAAAGACGAAGATTTCGTAGGAAAAGGACTTCAATTTGTGAATCAAATCGTTGGTGGTGTAATTCCAAAAGAATTTATCCCAGCAATTGAAAAAGGATTCGCTTCAGCAATGAAGAATGGACCTTTGGCAGGATATCCTGTTGAAGACATGAAAGTGAGATTATTCCACGGATCATTCCACGATGTGGATTCGGATGCGCTTTCTTTCGAACTTGCGGCTAGAATGGGCTTTAAGGCTGCTGGTAAGCAAGCCGGTCCAAAATTACTAGAGCCAATTATGTCGGTAGATGTAGTTACTCCTGACGAGTATACTGGTTCAATCACAGGTGATTTGAACAGGAGAAGAGGTATAATGAAAGGTATGGATACAAAAGGAACTTCTACAGTTGTTAGAGCTAGCGTTCCTTTATCAGAACTTTTCGGTTACGTTACAGATTTGAGAACAATGTCTTCTGGTCGTGCTACGGCTGCTTTGACTTTCTCTCACTATGACGTAGTACCTAATGGCATTGCAGACGAAGTGATCAAAAAATCCAAAGGAGAATAATCTGTAAATTTTAGAATAATGACACAGAAGATAAGAATCAAATTAAAGTCATACGATCACAACTTGGTGGATAAGTCATCAGAGAAAATCGTAAGAGCTGTGAAAACTACTGGAGCTATTGTTAGCGGTCCAATTCCGTTACCAACAGTAAAGGAGAAATTTACAGTATTGAAATCTCCACACGTTAATAAAAAAGCGCGTGAGCAATTTCAACTTTGTACTTACAAGCGATTGGTAGATATTTATTCTAGCAGTGCTAAAACTGTAGACGCTCTTATGAAGCTTGAGCTTCCAAGTGGTGTTGACGTTGAAATCAAAGTATAAGTACTTTTTTAGATACAGAATATAAGAGGCTGGTCTTTTTGGCTAGCCTCTTTTTTATGCAAAGAAAGCAAGTCGTTACTAACGACTTGAATTTGAGAGAATTTATTATTGAAATTTCAAATCTAGAGTTTGTAGCAGAAAATTAATTCTCTATCTTTGCAATCCGTTTCACGGGAGCCTCGGATTTATGAGGTTCAAAATGAATTAATAAGATGTCTGGAATAATCGGAAAAAAAATCGGAATGACTAGCATTTACAGTGCCGATGGACGTAGTGTCGCATGCACGGTGATAGAGGCTGGTCCTTGCGTAGTAACGCAAGTAAAAAATGAGGGAACAGACGGGTATACAGCTGTACAGCTTGCTTTTGGAGAGCGTAAGGAGAAAAATACTCCTAAGGCTTTAAAGGGTCATTTCGCTAAGGCGAATACTACTCCAAAGAAAGATGTTGTTGAGTTCCGAAATTTTCGCGAAGAGTTTGAAGGTCAGGTGGCTTTAGGTAACGAAATCGTTGTAGGCGATGTCTTCAAAGAAGGCGATTTCGTTGATGCCGTTGGTACTTCAAAAGGTAAAGGTTTTCAAGGTGTTGTAAAAAGACACGGATTTGGTGGGGTTGGACAAGCAACGCACGGTCAGCACAACAGGTTGAGAGCACCTGGTTCCGTTGGTGGAGCTTCTTATCCTGCAAGAGTATTTAAAGGTACTCGTATGGCTGGAAGAACTGGTGGAGATAGAGTGACAGTAATCAACCTGCGCGTAATGAAAGTGGTGCCAGAAAAGAATCTGATTGTAATCAGTGGTTCTATTCCTGGTGCGAAAAATTCAACCGTAATCCTAGAGAAATAAGAAGATGGAGATTGCAGTACTAAAAAATAGTGGCGAAGACACTGGAAGAAAAGTAACGCTTTCAGGCGACATCTTCGGTATTGAACCGAATGATCACGCAATTTACTTAGACGTAAAGCAGTACTTGGCTAACCAAAGACAAGGAACACATAAGTCGAAGCAGAGAGCCGAGATTGCAGGTTCTACCAGAAAAATTAAAAAGCAAAAAGGTACAGGAACAGCGAGAGCTGGTAGTATTAAATCACCAGTATTTAGAGGCGGTGGTAGAGTATTCGGTCCTGAACCAAGAGATTATCACTTCAAGTTGAATAAAAAACTTAAAGTTTTAGCTCGTAAATCAGCTTTAGCATACAAGGCAAAAGATAATAATCTTTTGATTTTGGAAGACTTTACTTTCGATGCTCCTAAAACAAAAGAGTACAAAAAGATGATTGACGGTTTGTCATTGTCTGGTAAGAAAACTCTTGTGGTTGTAGGTGAACATGATACTAATGTTCTTTTGTCTGGAAGAAATATCCAGAATACTAAAGTAATCACAGCAAGTGCATTGAATACTTATGATGTACTGAATGCTGAAAGCTTGCTTTTGAGTGAAAGCTCAGTTGAAATAATCGAAAACTTATTGAAGTAACAGAAAATGAGTGTTCTTAAAAAACCTTTAGTTACCGAAAAAGTATCGGCCTTGAACGAAAAAGGCAAGTACGGATTTGTTGTAGACTACAAAGCCAACAAAATAGAAATCAAAGTGGCTGTTGAACAGATGTACGGTGTAACCGTGGAAGATGTTAACACCATGAGATATAGTGGTAAGACCAAATCTAGAATGACAAAGTCTAGAGTAGTACAAGGTCAAACCAGTGCATTCAAAAAAGCAATTGTAACAGTTGCTGAGGGTGATGTTATTGATTTTTATAGCGGCATTTAAATAGATAATAATGGGCGTTAGAAAACTAAGACCAATGACTCCAGGAACCAGACATAGAATGGCTCCTGACTTTGCAGAAGTAACTGTTAAAAAGAGTGCTCCTGAGAAATCGTTGACCGTACCTTCTAAGAGATCTGGTGGACGTAATAATACTGGTAAAATGACCATGCGTTACATGGGTGGTGGTCATAAACAAAAAATCAGAATTGTTGATTTCAAGAGAGAGAAATTTGATGTACCTGCCACGGTAAAATCAATTGAATATGATCCAACACGTTCAGCAAGAATTGCCTTGTTGTTTTACGCTGATGGAGAGAAAAGATATATCATTGCCCCTAAAGGCTTAGAAGTAGGTCAGGTTGTAGTGTCTGGTGAAGGTGTTGCACCTGAAGTAGGTAACGCAATGCCTCTTTCTAAAATTCCAATGGGTACAATTATTCACAATATTGAATTGAAGCCTGGAAAAGGAGCTTCAATGTCGAGAAGTGCTGGAGCTTATGCTCAGATTGTAGCTCGTGAAGGAAAGTATGCTACTCTTAAATTGCCTTCTGGTGAAATGAGAAACGTTCTTTCTGCTTGTATGGCAACAATTGGTGCTGTAGGAAATGCAGAGCATATGAACGTTGTGCTTGGTAAAGCAGGTAGAACAAGATGGTTAGGAAGAAGACCAAGAGTAAGGGGTGTAGTAATGAACCCAGTTGATCACCCGATGGGTGGTGGTGAAGGTAAATCTTCAGGTGGACATCCTAGATCAAGAAAGGGATTGTTCTCTAAAGGTTTGAAAACCAGAACACCTAAGAAATACTCGAATCGTTTGATCATTGGTAAAAAGAAGAAATAAAACATGGCACGTTCGTTAAAAAAAGGACCATATATCGATTTTCGTTTAGCCAATAAAGTAGAGGCTATGGAAGAGTCTGGTAAGAAGTCTGTAATTAAGACTTGGTCCAGAAGATCAATGATAGCCCCAGATTTTATTGGGCACACTTTCGCTGTTCATAATGGAAATAAGTTTATCCCAGTTTTCGTAACTGAGAATATGGTAGGACATAAGTTAGGTGAGTTTTCACCAACCAGAAATTTCCGTGGTCACATTGCTAAAAAAGATAAAGGTAGAAGATAATGGAAGCTGTAGCTAAGTTAAATAATGTACCTACATCTGCTCGTAAAATGAGAATGGTAGCTGATTTAATCAGAGGCCAACGTGTAGACAGAGCTTTGAACCTTTTAAAGTTTGAGCCAAAAGAAGGAGCAGCACGTCTTGAGAAATTATTAAGATCAGCTGTGTCTAACTGGGTTGCTAAAAACGAAGATGAAAGATTAGAAGATGCAGATCTTGTGATCAAAGAAATTCGTGTAGATGGTGGTCGAATCTTGAAAAGATTAAGACCAGCTCCACAAGGAAGAGCACATAGAATAAGAAAAAGATCTAACCATGTAACGCTTATCGTAGATTCAAAAAATGCATCTACTAAGGTTACCGCTGGTCAGGAGGAAGAAGTCACTAACGAAACTGCTAATTAAGAACAGATGGGACAAAAAGTAAATCCTATAGGTCTAAGATTGGGTATCATCAAAGGTTGGGATTCCAACTGGTACGGAGGTAAAGACTTTTCGAATAAATTGGTCGAAGATCAAGAAATCAGAAAGTATGTAAATGCTCGTATTCCAAAAGGTGGTATTTCTAAGATTATTATTGAAAGAACACTTAAGCGTATCACCATTACAGTACACACTGCTAGACCAGGAGTTGTAATTGGAAAAGGTGGACAAGAAGTGGATCGTATCAAAGAAGAGCTGAAAAAACTTACAAGTAAGGATGTTCAGATCAATATCTTTGAGATCAAAAGACCAGAATTGGATGCCAAACTAGTAGGAGAATCAATTGCTCAACAATTAGCAGCTAGAATTTCTTACAGAAGAGCAATGAAGCAAGCTATCGCTTCTGCAATCAGAGTTGGTGCACAAGGAATTAAAGTAAAATGTTCAGGACGTTTAGGCGGAGCTGAAATGGCAAGAACTGAGATGTATAAAGAAGGAAGAATTCCTTTGCATACACTTAGAGCCGACATAGATTACGCAATTTCTGAAGCTGATACAGTTTACGGAAAAATCGGAATCAAAGTATGGGTATTCAAAGGTGAGGTTTTCGGTAAAAGAGATCTATCTCCTAACATAGGAGGAGGAAATCAATCAGAAAGAGGAGCTGGAGGTGCACCTGGAAACAGAAGAAGACCTTCTGGAAACAATAGAGGAGGAGCCCCAGCCGGTAGAAGACGTTAATCACATCACCTGTTAAAAGTTTACAACGATGTTACAACCAAAGAGAACCAAATTTAGAAAAATGCAAAAAGGCCGTGTGAAGGGACTTGCGGGTCGCGGTCACACTTTGGCTTTCGGAACATTTGGTATAAAATCATTAGAAGCTGGATGGATCACAGCACGTCAGATAGAAGCTGCACGTATTGCCATGACAAGAGCTATGAAAAGGGAAGGTCAAGTTTGGATTAGAATTTTTCCAGATAAACCAATCACGAGTAAGCCTGCTGAGGTAAGGATGGGTAAAGGTAAAGGAGCACCTTCATATTGGGTAGCTTGTATTAAGCCTGGCACTATTCTTTTCGAATCTGGTGGAGTAAGCCAGGAATTGGCAAAAGAATCGTTGAGATTGGCAGCCCAAAAGCTACCTATATCAACAAAGTTTGTTGTACGTAGAGATTACGTTGGATAGTTATGAAAAATCAAGAGATCAAAGCACTTACCGTTGAGGAATTGGCGGAAAGAATTAAGGCCGAGACAGATAACATTGGCAAATTGAAATTTGCCCAAGCCATCTCTCCAATAGAAAACCCAATGAAAATTAGGGATTCTAGAAAGTTGATAGCTAGACTAAAAACTGAGTTGAGAGCTAAAGAACTCGCAAATTAAGATACGCATGGAGACCAGAAATCTTAGAAAAGAAAGAATCGGGATAGTAACCAGCAACAAAATGGAAAAAACCATTACTGTAGCCGTGTTACGTAAAGAAAAGCACCCGATCTACGGTAAGTTTGTTAAGAAAACTACCAAATTTTCTGCTCATGACGAAACTAATGATTGTGGTATCGGTGATACTGTGAAAATCATGGAAACTCGTCCGCTGAGTAAGAATAAGCGTTGGAGATTAGTAGAAATTATTGAAAGAGCTAAGTAATCATGATCAGGCAAGAATCAAGATTGAACGTTGCAGATAACAGTGGAGCAAAAGAAGTTCTATGTATTCGCGTATTAGGCGGTACTAAAAAGAAATTCGCGACTGTTGGCGATAAAATTGTGGTCTCTGTGAAAGCGGCTCACTCTTCAAGCAATTTGAAAAAAGGTACTGTTACAAAAGCAGTAATTGTTAGAACCAAGAAAGCCGTAAGAAGGAAAGATGGTTCTTATATCAGATTCGAAGACAATGCTGCTGTATTACTGAACCAGAACGATGAACCAAGAGGTACTCGTATGTTTGGCCCGGTGGCTAGAGAATTGCGTGAAAAACAATTCATGAAAATTGTTTCATTGGCACCAGAAGTATTGTAAGCAATGGAAAGAAAGAAAAACAAGCAGCAAAAACTGCATTTGAGAAAAGGAGATACTGTAAAAGTACTTTCTGGAAACTCAAAAGGTAAAGAAGGACAAGTCCTTGAAGTTTTCATCGCAAAGCAGAGAGCAATTGTTGAAGGCGTTAATATCGTATCAAAGCATACTAAGCCTTCTGCTACTAACCCTAACGGGGGAATTGAAAAAACAGAAGCTCCAATTCATGTTTCAAACCTTATGGTAAAGGATCCAGCTACTGGTCAATTTGCAAGAACAGGTAGAAAAGTGAATAGCGAAGGGAAATTAGAAAGGTATTTTAAGACTAAGTCAAATTAATTATAATGGCTAATCCTAGATTAAAAGATACTTATATCAATGATATAACTCCTGCAATGATGAAGAGGTTTGAATATACCTCTATTATGCAGGTGCCTAAGATCACCAAAATTGTGGTTAACAAAGGTATAGGAGCTGCAGTTGCAGACAAAAAATTAGTTGACGTAGGAGTAGAAGAACTTACTACCATCACTGGTCAGAAAGCTGTTGCTACAATTGCTAAGAATTCAATTTCAAACTTTAAGTTAAGAGAAGGGATGCCTATTGGTGCCCGCGTAACTTTAAGAGGAGATAGAATGTTCGAATTTCTTGATAGACTTTTGAATATCGCTTTACCACGTGTAAGGGATTTCAGAGGTGTAAAAGATAAAGGATTTGATGGAAGAGGTAATTATACTTTGGGTATCAAAGAACAAATCATTTTCCCTGAAATTTCCATCGATAAAGTGAATAAAATCACTGGTATGGATATCACTATTGTTACTACTGCAAATTCTGATGAAGAAGCATTCGAGTTGTTGAAAGCATTTGGAATGCCTTTCTCAACTGGTAAAAAATAATACTATGGCTAGAGAATCGATAAAAGCTAGAGAAAGAAAAAGAGAACGTCTTGTTGCTAAGTACGCTCAAAAAAGAGCAGAGCTTAAAGCTGCTGGTGACTGGGAAGGTTTGGATAAATTGCCAAGAAACGCATCTCCAGTAAGACTACACAACAGATGTAAACTTACTGGTCGTCCTAAAGGATATATGAGGAAATTTGGTATTTCTCGTGTTACATTTAGAGAAATGGCTTCTGCAGGTAAAATACCTGGAGTAACAAAATCAAGCTGGTAAGCTTTTTTTATTTCGCTAATAAAATATTTTCAATACCTTTGCAGGCCGATTTAGGTCGGGAGGTATTAATTTTAAATAGAATTCCAATTCTGGGTGATATCGCCAGATTGGAGACGGATTTTTGAAAAATCGAGCCGTCATAAACAAAAAACAATGACTGATCCAATAGCAGATTATTTAACACGATTGCGTAATGCCATTAAGGCAAAGCATAGAGTCGTAGACATTCCTGCTTCTAACTTGAAGAAGCAGCTGACGAGTGTATTACACGAAAAGGGATACATTTTGAACTACAAGTTTGAAGATGAAGGCCCACAGGGTAATATCAAAATCGCTCTAAAATATAATAGAGTTTCTAAAAAGTCAGCTATCGAGAAATTACTCCGTGTGAGTAAGCCAGGCTTAAGAAAATATGTTGGTGCAGAGGAATTACCTAGAGTTTTAAATGGCTTAGGTATAGCTATCATCTCTACATCAAAGGGAATTATGACCGATAAAGAAGCGAGAAATCTTCATATCGGTGGTGAAGTTTTATGTCACGTATACTAAGATAAGAAGAGATGTCACGAATTGGTAAGAAACCGATTGATCTACCTCAAGGAGTATCTGTAGACGTAACCGCAGAAAATGTGGTTACTGTTAAAGGACCTAAAGGAGAGCTGAAACAGGCAGTAAATCCTGATATAAAAATAACCGTTGATGGTGCTGTTCTTACGGTTGAAAGACCAACTGAGCAAAAAAGGCACAAATCATTACACGGTTTATACCGCTCATTAATCAATAACATGGTTGTTGGTGTAAGTGAAGGTTACAAGAAAGATTTAGAATTAGTAGGTGTAGGTTATAAAGCAACCGTTACTAATAACGTGTTAGAGTTGAGCCTAGGTTACTCACATAATATCTTTGTTGCAGTTCCTGATGAGATTAAGGCGAGTGCCGAAATGTTGAAAGGAAAGAACCCTACAGTTTCTTTAGAAGGAATTGATAAAGAATTGATTGGTCAAGTGGCTGCTAAGATTAAGTCATTGAGAAAATCAGAACCTTATAAAGGTAAAGGTATCAAGTTCGTTGGTGAGGTAATCAGAAGAAAAGCTGGTAAAACTGCTTCTAAATAAGAGTAATTATGGCTGTTAGTAAAAGTAGACTAAGAATAAAAAGAGGAATTAGAAATAAGATTTCTGGAACTTCCGAAAGACCGAGAATTTCAGTTTTCAAAAGTAATTCACGTATATCTGCCCAAATTATCGATGATTCAAAAGGGCATACGCTAGTATCAGCTTCTTCTGTTGAGTTTGATAGTAAGAAGAAAAATACCAACATAGAGTTATCTAAAGAAGTTGGGAAAAAGTTGGCTGAAAAGGCAATAGCAGAAGGTATCACCAGTGTGGTTTTCGACCGTAATGGTTATGTATACCATGGTAAAGTACAAGCATTGGCTGAAGGAGCTAGAGAAGGCGGTCTTAAATTTTAATCAGGATGTCACAGAAAAATATAAAATCAGTAAAAGCAAGTGAGATCGACCTTAAAGAAAAGGTAGTTGCGATCAAGCGTGTGGCTAAGGTAGTTAAAGGTGGTAGAAGATTTAGTTTCTCTGCAATCGTTGTAGTAGGTGACGGAAATGGTGTTGTTGGATACGGTTTAGGAAAAGCTAATGAGGTTACTGACGCGATAACTAAAGGTATTGATGATGCAAAGAAGAACTTGGTGAAAGTTCCTTTGTTGAAAGGTACTGTGCCTCACGAGTCAATCGGTAAATTTGGTGGAGGTTTCGTATTAGTGAAGCCAGCAGCTGAAGGTACTGGTGTGATTGCAGGTGGTGCGATGCGTGCTGTATTCGAAAGTGCTGGATACCACAATGTTTTGGCCAAGTCTAAAGGTTCTTCAAACCCTCACAACGTAGTAAAGGCTACATTTGATGCTCTTTTGAGTATGAGAGATGCTTATACTGTTGCTGAACAAAGAGGAATAACAATGTCTAAAGTTTTTAACGGATAATAAGAATGGCAAAGGTTCAAATTACACAGGTTAAGAGCACAATCGACAGACCTGAAAGACAAAAGAGAACAATCCAGGCTTTAGGCCTTGGTAAAATCAACAGAACAGTAGAGGTAGAGTTAACTGCATCTATTGCTGGTATGATTAATAAGGTAAATCATTTAGTATCTGTAAAGGAACTGTAAGATGGATTTGAATAGTTTAAAACCTGCAGAAGGTTCTACGAAAAATAGAAAAAGAATAGCTAGAGGTACAGGTTCTGGTCGTGGTGGAACGTCAACACGTGGTCACAAAGGGGCTAAATCTAGATCTGGCTATAAAAGCAAAGGCGGTTTTGAAGGTGGTCAAATGCCATTACAAAGACGTGTGCCTAAGTTTGGTTTCACTAACCCTAACAGAGTTGAATACAAGGCATTAAACCTTGATTCACTTCAAGAGTTAGCAACAAAATTAAATGCTGACACCATTGACTTCAATACTTTGATGGAGAATGGTTTTGCTCAGAAGAATGATCTAGTTAAGATTTTAGGTAGAGGCGAATTAACCTCTAAAGTGAATGTATCGGCCCATAAATTTTCTAGTTCTGCTCAAGCAGCAATCGAAAAATTAGGCGGAACCGTTACAAAGCTTTAATAACATGAAGAAGTTTTTTACTACCATACGAAATATATACTCCATTGAGGAATTGAGAAATAGGATCCTAGCTACGCTGGGATTCTTGATCGTTTTCAGACTTGGATCTTTTGTTGTTTTACCTGGTGTAGACGTAGCTAAATTAACCGATGATGCGGGTGGGATATTTGGTATCCTTAACTCATTGTTAGGAGGTTCATTTAGTAGAGCATCTATATTCGGTTTAGGTATTATGCCTTATATCTCCGCTTCAATTGTAATTCAATTGATGACTGTGGCTGTACCGAGCTTCCAGAAAATGCAGAAAGAAGGCGAATCTGGTAGGAAGAAGCTTACTCAAATTACTAGAGTACTTACTATTTTGGTAACCTTAGCACAAAGCTTTGGATATATAAAGGCAACTATTATTTCTCAAGATGCTGTTTTACCAAGCATTGATCCTTCCCTTTTCATGATCAGTTCAATGATCTTGTTAACTGCAGGTACAATGTTCTGTATGTGGTTAGGAGAGAAGATTACTGATAAAGGAATTGGCAATGGTATTTCTATGCTAATTATGATCGGTATCATTTCAAGTTTACCTGGAGCAGCATGGATGGAGTTTGTAACTACAAATGGTATAGGTAGAGCATTGTTCTCTGTGATTGAGGTAATTGTTTTGTTCTTTGTTGTAATTGTTACAGTAGCTTTGGTTCAAGCAACCAGAAGAATTCCTGTACAATATGCAAAGCAAGTAGTAGGTGGAAAGGTATATGGTGGCCAACGTCAGTTTATTCCTTTAAAGGTGAATGCATCTGGTGTTATGCCAATCATTTTTGCTCAAGCTTTAATGATCCTACCAAGTTTATTGGCTGGTATCTGGCAAGACAGCAGTGATATAGCTAACTCAATTGGAGCTGCATTTAGTAATCCATACTCTTGGCAGTATAATGTTACCTTTGCCTTATTAATTATAGCATTTACATTCTTCTACACTGCCATTACGGTGAATCCATCTAATATGGCAGATGACCTTAAGAGAAGTGGTGGTTTTATCCCAGGTATTAAGCCAGGAAGACCAACCTCTGAATTTATAGGAGATGTTTTAGATAGAATTACGCTTCCTGGATCAATATTCTTAGCGATAATCGCAATCCTTCCAACTTTCGCATACAATGCAGGTGTAGGACAGCAGTTCGCTTACTTCTATGGAGGTACCTCACTTCTAATTATGGTGGGTGTGATTTTAGATACTTTACAACAAATAGAAAGTTATTTGTTGATGCGACACTACGAAGGAATGATGAAGTCAGGCAAGATGCGTGGCCGATCTCAGAACGTAGCTGTAGCATAATATGATTCATTACAAGACTGAAGAGGAAATTCAGATAATCCGAGAGAGTGCCGATATTCTTGGCAGAGCTCACGGAGAAGTAGCTAAACAAGTTAGAGCTGGTGTTAAAACCAAAGACTTGGATAAGATTGCGGAAGAATACATTCGTGATCACAATGCGAAAGCATCGTTTAAAGGCTACAATGGATTTCCTTCTACCCTGTGTATTTCGGTGAACGAAAATGTAGTTCATGGGTTTCCAGGAGAATACGAATTGAAAGACGGTGATATAATCTCTATAGATTGTGGAGTCTTCTACAAAGGTTTTCATAGCGATTCCGCTTATACATACCCCGTAGGAGAAATTTCCCCAGAGACATTAGCACTGCTTAGAGCAACGAAAGAGTCGTTGTATATAGGTATTGAACAAGCCAAGTATGGCAATCGGTTAGGCGATGTAAGTGCATCTATCCAAAAATACGTTGAAGACAGGGGCTACACTGTAGTACGAGAACTTGTAGGACACGGATTAGGAAGAAGCTTACACGAATCACCTGAGGTTCCGAACTACGGTAAACGTGGACGAGGAGTCAAATTACAGGAGGGTTTGGTAATAGCCATTGAGCCGATGGTCAATTTGGGTACAAGGAATATAGTTCAGGAGAATGATGGTTGGACCATCAGAACCAGAGATAGAAAACCTTCAGCCCATTTCGAGCATACTGTGGCGATATTCAAGGACAGAACAGAAGTGTTAACAACACATAAGTATATAGAAGAAGTTTTTAAATTTTAGTATGGCAAAACAAGGATCTATTGAACAGGACGGTACTATTCTAGAAGCATTACCAAATGCAATGTTTAGAGTTGAACTTGATAATGGACACACCGTAACTGCTCATATTTCTGGTAAAATGCGAATGCACTATATCAGAATATTACCAGGTGACAAAGTGAAAATGGAGATGTCGCCATACGATTTAAGCAAAGCAAGAATTACTTACAGATATAAATAAGAAATCATGAAAGTGAAAGCATCTATCAAGAAGCGTAGTGCTGATTGTAAGCTGATCCGTAGGAATGGAAAGTTATACGTGATAAACAAAAAGAATCCTAGATTCAAACAAAGACAAGGGTAATTATGGCTAGAATTTCAGGAGTAGATATTCCGGATCACAAGAGGTCAGAGATAGGTTTGACCTATATTTTCGGAATTGGTCGCAGCTCGGCTGTTTACATTTTAGGTAAAGCCGGTATCGATGTGAACAAGAAAATTGGTGATTTAGATGACGAGGAGCAAAAAGCAATTCGTACAATCATCAGTGAAGAGTTCAAAGTAGAAGGAGTTTTAAAATCAGAGGTTCAATTGAGCATTAAGCGTCTGATGGATATTGGTTGTTACCGTGGTTTGCGACACAGAAAGGGTCTTCCTGTTCGTGGTCAGCATACTAAAAACAACTCACGTACCCGAAAAGGTAAGAGAAAGACTGTTGCGAACAAGAAAAAAGCAACCAAGTAATTTGAATTAATGGCCGCTAGGTCTGAAAATATTTGAAGAATGGCTCAGAAGAGAAAAGATAAAGCTAAAAAGCGAGTAGTTCAGGTTGAAGCTATTGGACAAGCCCACATTAAGGCTTCTTTCAATAACATCATCATATCAATCACTAACCTACAAGGTCAAGTGATTTCTTGGGCATCTGCTGGTAAAATGGGTTTTAAGGGTTCTAAAAAGAACACTCCTTATGCAGCCCAAATGGCAGCCCAAAATTGCGCTCAAACTGCCTACGATTTGGGTTTGAGAAAAGTTGAGGTATTTGTTAAAGGACCAGGCTCAGGAAGAGAGTCTGCTATTAGATCACTCCAAAATACTGGTATCGAAGTAACGATGATTAAAGACGTTACTCCATTGCCACACAACGGATGTCGTCCTCCAAAACGTAGAAGAGTTTAATCCAGAAATTAGAAAGTAATGGCAAGATATACAGGTCCTAAGGCCAAAATTGCGAGAAGATTTAACGATCCTATCTTTGGTCATAGCAAAGCATTGCAAAAGAAAGCTTACCCTCCTGGTCAACACGGAAGAGGTAGAAGAAAGAAACAATCTGAATATGCTATCCAGTTAATGGAGAAGCAAAAAGCAAAATACACTTATGGTGTATTGGAGCGTCAGTTTGCTAACACGTTCGATCGTGCATCAAGAAAATCAGGTATTACAGGTGAAATCCTTTTACAAATGTTGGAGGCAAGACTTGATAATACAGTATATAGAATGGGGATTGCTCCTACAAGAAGAGGTGCAAGACAATTAGTTTCTCACAAACACATCACTGTGAATGGAGAATTGGTTAACATCCCATCTTATGTGGTACAACCAGGTGATGTAGTAGGAGTAAGAGAGAAATCTAAATCTCTAGAGGCCATCACCGACAGTTTAGCTAACAATTCAGCACAAAAATATCCATGGATTGAGTGGAATAAAGCTGAAATGAACGGTAAGATGATTGCTCTACCTATGAGGGACGAAATTCCTGAAAAAATCAATGAGCAGCTTATTGTCGAGCTTTACTCTAAATAATCTATTTAAGAACTTAAACGATCTAATCATATGTCAATACTCGCATTTCAAATCCCTGAAAAGGTGGTGATGGAAAAGGCGGACGACTTTCACGGTCTGTTCACATTTAAACCGCTTGAAAAAGGATACGGGGTTACAATCGGTAATGCATTAAGAAGAATTCTTCTTTCTTCATTAGAAGGTTACGCTATCACAGGTATTAAGATTCCTGGTGTTTTGCATGAATTCTCAACGATTGAGGGTGTTGTAGAAGACGTAGCGGAAATCATTCTAAATTTAAAGAAGGTTCGTTTCAAGAAAATCTCCGACACTGTTGATAATAAAATTACTGTAATTATTGAAGGTCAGGATAAGTTTGCTGCTGGTGATATTGGAAAATTCACTGGTGCTTTCGAAATCCTTAACCCAGATGAAGTAGTGTGTCACCTTGATAGTTCGGTAAAGTTCGAAATTGAGCTTTCTATCGATAAGGGGAGAGGTTACGTTCCTGCTGAAGAGAACAGACCTTCTGAGCAATTATTCGGATACATTCCAATTGACGCTATTTATACGCCAATCAAAAACGTAAAATTCAGTGTAGAAAACACTAGGGTTGAACAAAAAACTGACTACGAAATGTTGGTTTTGGATATTCAAACTGACGGTTCTATTCACCCTGAAAACGCTTTGAAAGGTGCAGCCCATATCTTAATTCAACACTTCATGCTATTCTCTGATCAGAATATGATCTTGGAAACAGGTTCTCTAGATGAGCCAGAGCAAGTAGATGAAGAAATGCTTCATATGCGTAAGTTGTTAAAAACTCAACTGAACGATCTTGATCTTTCAGTAAGAGCTTACAACTGTCTTAAAGCTGCTGATGTAAGAACATTAGGCGACTTAGCAAGACTTGAAATTTCTGACATGATGAAATTCAGAAACTTCGGTAAAAAGTCTTTGGCTGAATTGGAGCAACTAATAGCTGATAAGAACCTTACTTTTGGTATGGACTTATCAAAATATAAACTTGACGAGGAATAAAGTAAGATGAGACACGGGAAGAAATTTAATCACCTGAGTAGAAAGGCACCGCATAGAAAAGCAATGCTTTCTAACATGGCTTCTTCTTTGATCGCGCACAAGAGAATTTCAACTACTGTAGCGAAGGCAAAGGAGCTTAGGAAATATGTTGAGCCTCTTATTACAAAAGCTAAGACTGATACTACTCACTCAAGACGAGTTGTATTCTCTTATCTTCAAAATAAGGAAACGGTAACAGCACTTTTCAACGAGATTGCAGAAAAGGTAGCAGACAGACCTGGAGGGTACACTAGAATTATCAAAACTGGAAACAGATTAGGAGATAACGCTGATATGTGTATCATTGAATTAGTAGACTACAACGAATTACTACTTAAAGAAGCAACTCCTGCTAAAAAGAGCAGAAGAAGCAGAAGAGGTGGTAAGAAAGATGACGCTACTACTGAAGCTACTCCGGCAGCAAAAGCACCTAAGGCAGCAAAAGAAGAGGCTGTAGAGGCACCAGCTGCTGAAACTGAAGAAACTCCTGAAGCTAAAGCTGAAGAAGCGAAAGAAGATGATAAGAAAGACGGAGAATAATTCTACTTTCTTAAAAATATAGAATAAGGGATTGAGCTAATTTGTTCAATCCCTTTTTTATTTACTTTTGTATCGCATTGAAGAATTGAATTTGCGCACGAATCTATAAATATGTCCACAACGAATAATATCAACAGTAAAAGAAAAGCCATTCTTCTTTTAGCAGATGGAAGCCGTTACGAAGGTACTGCCATTGGTAAAATAGGTATTGCCGGAGGCGAAATTTGCTTCAATACAGGAATGACAGGTTACCAAGAAATTTATACCGATCCATCATACTATGGTCAGATTGTAGTAAATACTACATCTCACATTGGTAATTATGGTGTAGAAGATGACGAGCAAGAGTCCGATTCTCCAAAAATTAGAGGATTAGTAGTTAATGACTTTTCAAATGACTATAGCCGTAAAACAGCCGATGGTTCACTTCAAGATTATTTAGAAAAAAATAATATAGTTGGAATTTCTGATGTGGATACCCGTCTTTTGGTAAGGTATATCAGAGATAAAGGTGCTATGAATGCTATTATTTGTTCAGAAGACCTTTCGGATGATGAATTAAAAGCAAAGGTAGCCGAGATTCCTTCCATGGATGGCTTAGAATTGTCTTCATATGTAAGCACTAAAGAACCTTACTTTGTAGGAGATGAGAATGCTGATATAAAAATCGCAGTACTCGACATCGGAGTAAAGACGAGTATTTTGAAACATTTAGCAAGTAGAGGTGCCTATTTAAAAGTTTTTAATGCCAAAACTACTTTTGAAGAAATGAGCAAGTGGAATCCTGATGGTTACTTCTTGTCAAACGGCCCTGGAGACCCCGCTGCAATGCCTTATGCTGTTGAAACTGCACAGAAAATAATGGCTGAGGATAAACCACTTTTTGGTATTTGTCTTGGTCATCAAGTGATTGCCCTGGCCTGTGGTGCAACTACATTTAAAATGCATAACGGACATAGAGGATTGAACCACCCAGTGAAGAACCTTATTTCAGGCAAAAGTGAAATTACCTCTCAGAACCATGGTTTCGCAGTAGATTTAACTACGTTAAAGGAAGCAGGAAGTATGGAGTTAACCCATATTAACCTGAATGACGATACTGTTGCAGGTTTACAAGTAAAGGGGAAAAAAACATTTTCAGTGCAATACCACCCAGAGTCTTCACCTGGGCCACATGATTCACGCTATTTATTCGATCAATTTATTAACCTTATCAAATCATAATATCAATGAGTTTAATTGAAAGTATCCACGCAAGACAAATTCTTGACTCAAGAGGAAATCCTACCATTGAAGTAGATGTAATTACAGAAAACGGTGTTTTAGGCCGTGCTGCAGTTCCATCTGGAGCTTCAACTGGAGCACATGAAGCTGTTGAATTAAGAGATGGAGATAAAGACGTGTACCTTGGTAAGGGAGTCTTGAAAGCTGTGGAAAATGTTAATGACACCATTGCTGCCGAATTAATTGGCTTTTCTGTTTTCGAGCAAAACTTGCTCGATAAGATTATGATTGAGGTAGACGGAACGGAAAATAAAAGTAACCTAGGCGCCAATGCTATTTTGGGCGTGTCTTTGGCCATTGCTAGGGCGGCTGCGGCTGAGCTTGGTCTTCCGCTTTACCGTTACGTGGGTGGCGTTAATTCAAATACGCTTCCTGTTCCTATGATGAACATCATTAACGGAGGCTCTCACGCAGATAATTCTATCGACTTTCAAGAATTCATGATTATGCCTGTTGGGGCTAAGAGCTTTACTGAGGCAATTCAAATGGGCGCTGAGGTGTTCCATCACTTAAAGAAAGTACTTTCTTCTCGTGGTCTTTCTACTAACGTAGGCGATGAAGGTGGCTTTGCACCAAACTTGGCATCGGATGATGAAGCCCTTGAAGTAATTTCTGAAGCCGTAAAAAATGCAGGTTATAAAGTAGGCGAAGATTTCGTTTACGCGCTAGACGTGGCTTCTTCTGAGTTTTATTTACAAGATGAGAAGGTTTATTACTTTAAAGATTCTACGGGAAAGAAAATGACGCCAGTTGAAATGGCTGATTACCTTGCTTCCCTCTGCAAAAAGTATCCAATCATGTCGATTGAAGATGGAATGTTTGAAGACGATTGGGAAGGTTGGAAAGCTTTAACTGATAAGATTGGCAGCAAAGTGCAGTTAGTGGGAGATGATTTGTTCGTAACTAACGTGAAACGTTTACAAAAAGGGATTGATGGTGGTATTGCCAACTCAATCTTGATTAAGGTAAACCAAATCGGAACTTTGACAGAAACGATTGAGGCCGTAAGCTTAGCCAATAGAAATGGCTATACTGCTGTAATGTCACACAGGTCTGGCGAAACAGAAGACAATACCATTGCGGATTTAGCAGTAGCGCTGAACACTGGTCAAATCAAAACTGGATCAGCTTCGCGCTCAGACAGAATGTCGAAATACAACCAATTACTTAGAATTGAAGAGGAATTGGGAGAAGTAGCCAAATATCCTGGAAAGAATTTCAGAAAGGCTTACTAAGCCGAATACAATACTTAATAGTTAAAAGACTTCATTCTGTAAAGGATGAAGTCTTTTTGTTTTACGTGTAATTAAAAGCCTACCAGATTCGTTAACAGTAAATCGTCATACTTTTGATTTTGTGCTAAAAAGTTAGTTACTTTTGTACTATGAAGGCTTTCACCAAGGTTCCTCGCTTCGCAAAGAGTTTTTATTTCCTCTTCGGAACGTTTTTTATTATTTGGATGCTGTTTGTAGACTCAAATGACATCGTGACTCAGATTAGGCTGAAGTCGAAACTAAGTAATCTTGAAAAACAGAAAGAATACTACCTAGAGAAAAAAGTAGAAGTGCTGAAGAATAAAGAAGAGTTGACGACTAATCAGGAGTTGCTTGAAAAGTTTGCAAGAGAAAAGTACTTAATGAAGAAACCATCTGAAGATCTTTTCGTCATAGTAACGGAAGACTAAATCAAGAAAAAAATATGCATACCAAGTCCTCTTTTTGAGGACTTTTTCGTTATCAGAACTATGAGAAAACTATTCACCCTTGTCGCCTTCTTTTTTATAAGCTTTTCAAGCCTTCAGGCTCAGATTTACTTCGAGGAAGAACCTCAAGAAGCGGATTCTGTTAGTTTTATGGATCGGGTTTATTTTGGAGGAAATTTTTCATTCAATCTCGGCACCAACTTTACTTATATCGATGTTTCACCGCTGGCTGGTTATATGATTACTCAGGACTTTTCTGCGGGTTTGGGTGCCACGTATCTTTACCTTTCCCGTAAGTACGCGCTTCTACCTTCACGTGACGAATTTAAAGTAAGTAGTAGTGTATATGGTGGACGTACTTTCTTAAGGCATAATATTTTCGAGACTTATTTTGCCCATATGGAGTTTGAGGCTTTGAATGTTGAATTTGCCCCAGATCCTTTTAGTGAAGCTACGAATCGGGAATGGGTGCCAGGCTTATTTATAGGAGGCGGTGCATTTCAACCTATTTTTGGAAAGGGCGGAGTAAATATAACGGTATTATATAACCTGCTTCATGATGACCTTAGGTCACCTTACGGAAGTGCATTGGTAATACGAGGGGGGATTACTTTTTGATCTAAGCTTGATTTCAAATTTGGGAAAAGCCTCCAAAAGTTGATATAATTACATCATCAGTGGTAATTCACTGTGTTTAAAGTCCAAATAGGAACTTTTGGAGGGTTCTTCTACTCTGGTTTTTAGAAATCAATCCCAAACTTCTTACCTACTTCTTTCAAATCATCTACCACGGGTTGAAGTAGTGGAATTCCTTGCTCCATTCTTATTTTCTCCATTTCGCGTTCTGGGTCACCGGGAATAAGCACAGGCTGTTCTGAATCTACAGGAGTTGAGCTTCTAAATCGCTGAATCCAATTGTCCATATGCTCTTTAAACTCTGTTGCAGGGCGGAAAGCATCTACACGCATAGCGCCAAAGAAATGACCTAGGCCTTCGCCAACGGGGTCACTTACTGGGTCCATAAAGCTTACAAATGGAGGTGCCCAAGGGCCATAATTGGCACCTGAGAGTACAGCAGAGAAAATATCCACAACAGAGCCCATAATATAGCCTTTATGGCTTCCGTGTAACCTACTTCCACCTAAAGGACGTAAAGCGCCCCCTTCTTTTACCCCGAAAGCATTGGTGGTATCTATACCATCTTTGTCTTGCACCCAACCCTGAGGCACAGGTTCTCCCTTTCTTTGCAGTATTTCGAGTTTACCATTGGCAGCAGTGGTGGTAGCAAAGTCGCCCACAAAGGGAGGTTCGTTTCCGGCTGGAATTGCAATGGCAATTGGATTGGTACCTAAAAGTCTTTCTTTAGAAAAAGTTGGAGAAACTAAGGGACTGGCATTGGTCATTGAAATGCCAATCATGTCGTTTTGGGCAGCCAATAATGAGTGAAAACCAGCAATGCCATAGTGGTTAGAGTTTTTTACCGAAACCCAGCCTGTTCCTACATTCTTTGCCTTTTCCATGGCTACTCTCATAGCGAAAGGAGCAACGACTAAACCCAAGCCCGCATCCCCATCAACAACGGCTGTGCTTGGGGTTTCATAAGTTACTTTGATGTTCGGGCTCGCATTAATTCTTCCTTTTTCCCAAAGCCTAACGTAGCCAGTAAGTCGCGCTACTCCATGAGAGTCGATTCCCCTTAAGTCGGCAGAAAGAAGCGTTTCACAAGCCTGGGTAGCATCTGCTTCTGAACAACCCATTTTAATGAAAACAGAATGAGAAAACTGATATAAATCTTGGTAAGAATAATTCGACATGCTTTTATTTTTTAATTCGGAGTGCTTTTCTCCGAAATCTTAATGTGCGAAAACGAAGTATATAAAAGCCCTTCTTTTAATGCGTAAGCGCAGGCTGTAATATTTTCGGTATTCATGTGTTTTAATACAAACTGTATTAAGCAACTGGCTACAACAATCATATCTACACGCATGGTTACCATGCCAGGTATATGCATTCGTTCTTTCCTGTTCTTGGTAATCAGTTCTTTGTAAATACGGTTGTTTGCTTCTATCGGGAATTGGAAAATCAAGCTATTCTGAGCTCTTTCGATTCCATTCTCTTTCATGTAAATTTCAGAAAGGGTGTCAAAGGTGCCCGAACATCCAATTAAGCCTTGAGGCTTGAACTCTTCAATCGCACTTACTAAGCTAGAAAGTTCAGTTTCGAGCCAAGAGTCCATTTCTTCTATACTTTCTTGAGGCATTGGATCCTCTTTATGGAATTTATCCAAAAGCCTTTGTGCTCCAATTTCGAAGCTTTGTTTCCAGAAGATTTCTTCGTTGTTTCCAATAATAAACTCTACACTTCCGCCCCCAATATCCATGACCAACTGTGGCGTTTCTGTGAGGTGAAAAGTAGACTTCACTCCATAGAAAATGAGTTCAGCTTCACGGTCACCAGAAATAATTTGAATGTCGATAGAAGTTTTTTCTTTGATCTCATCCAACAGTTGTTGGCCATTTTTAGCCGATCGGATAGCGCTGGTGGCAACTCCCGTTACAGTTTTTACCTCGAATTGATCAATAATAGTTTTGAAAACCTGAAGGGTATGTAAGGCTCTTTTCTTGGCGTCCGCTGAGATTCTCCCTTTACTTATGCCATTCTTGCCAATTTTTACGGCTATTTTCTCGCGGTATAGGGTTTTGACTTCGCACTTGCTCAACTCCACTATAAATAAGTGGAAGGTATTAGTGCCCAAATCAATAACTGCTATTCTCTCTTTCATGCCCCTCTGCAAAGATGGGCGAATATAAGGCATTCTATTAAAATATGGGTGTTCATTGAAAGGTAATAGATGCCGATTATGTTCTTTTTTTGTGTTGACCTGTATATCTTTGGCGAGTATATAAAACCACATCTATGGCTAAGAATACCCCGCTTAAAAAGCACAAGACCAAAGCAGAAAAAATTGAATGGTTAGAGCAGAAAAATGCAGAAGCCTTATTGGGTGGAGGCCAGAAACGGATAGATAGCCAGCATAAAAGAGGTAAGCTTACTGCTAGAGAACGTCTTGAGCTCTTGTTAGATGAAGGAAGCTTTGAAGAAATAGGCAAGTTTGTAGAACATAGAGCTACGGATTTTGGTCTTGAAAAGGAAATCTACTTGGGTGATGGGGTAGTGACGGGGTACGGAACGGTTCATGGCCGTTTGGTATATGTTTATTCACAAGATTTCACCGTATTTGGAGGTTCTCTTTCTGAAACGCATGCCGAAAAGATTGTCAAGGTTATGGATTTGGCCATGAAGAACGGAGCGCCAGTGATTGGCTTGAACGATTCTGGTGGAGCTCGTATTCAAGAAGGCGTAGTGTCGCTTGGCGGTTATGCCGACATCTTTTATAGAAATACTTTGGCTTCAGGCGTAGTACCTCAAATTTCTGCCATTATGGGGCCATGTGCAGGAGGTGCGGTGTATTCACCAGCCATTACCGATTTCATCTTTATGGTAGAAAACACTTCTTATATGTTTGTTACGGGGCCAAATGTGGTAAAAACTGTAACGCAAGAGGAAGTAACTTCTGAAGAACTAGGAGGCGCCAGCACGCACAGTACAAAAAGTGGAGTAACACACTTCGCTTCTGTCAACGAGGTGCAGTGCATTAATGAAATCAAACAACTGTTGTCTTACATTCCTCAAAATTGTGAAGATACGGCTCCAGTATATGAATATGATTTAAATGAAGATGCGGTAAGAACCGTATTAAATGATATTATTCCCGAAAACCCGAATCAGCCTTACGATATGCGTGAGGTAATTGAAGGTTTGGTTGATGAAGATTCTTTCTTCGAAGTCCATAAAAACTATGCTGAAAACATTGTGGTCGGCTTTGCCCGAATTGGTGGAAGAAGTATTGGTATTGTAGGAAACCAACCGGCTTCTATGGCCGGGGTTTTAGATATTGATTCGAGTGTAAAAGGTGCACGTTTTGTGCGTTTCTGCGACTGTTTCAATGTGCCTTTATTGGTGTTAGAAGATGTGCCAGGTTTCTTACCGGGTACAGACCAAGAATGGAATGCCATTATCACCAATGGAGCCAAGTTGTTGTATGCTTTTTCAGAAGCTACAGTGCCAAGAATTACCGTAATTACGAGAAAGGCTTACGGTGGGGCCTATGATGTAATGAACTCAAAGCATATTGGGGCAGATATGAACTATGCTTGGCCTTCGGCTGAAATTGCTGTAATGGGAGCTAAGGGTGCTGCAGAAATCATTTTCAAAAGAGAAATTGCTGCTGCCGATGATCCAGAGGCCAAACTCGAAGAGAAAGTAGACGAATACACTGAGAAGTTTGCCAACCCTTATCGTGCTGCCCGAAGAGGTTATGTGGATGAAGTTATTCTACCGCAAGACACCCGCAAGAAACTTATTAGGGCCTTTACCATGTTGGAGAACAAGGTGGCCACACTGCCGAAAAAGAAACACGGGAACATTCCTTTGTAAGAAGGATTTCTCCGTACTGAATTAAATTATAGAACTGGCCTTGGCCAGTTTTTTAGCATTTAGAATACCGAAAATTATGAATCAAAAGAGTCAGGAATTCCTTACCAAATATTTAAATAATGCTTCGCCAACAGGTTTTGAAGCTTCAGGTCAACAAATCTGGCTAGATTATATTAAGCCATTTACAGATACCTATTTCACGGACAAATACGGAACGGCAGTAGGGGTAATCAATCCTGATGCAAAGTTTAAGGTAGTAATCGAAGCACATGCCGATGAGATCAGCTGGTTCGTAAACTACATTGACGACAACGGTTACATTTATGTAGTTCGAAATGGTGGTTCTGATCACCAAATAGCACCTTCTAAAAGAGTGAACATTCACACCGAAAAAGGAATAGTAAAAGGTGTTTTCGGCTGGCCAGCCATTCACGTGCGTGATAAGGCTTCTGAAAAATCACCTTCACTGAAAAATATCTTTATCGATGTGGGAGCGGAGTCGAAACAGGAAGTGCTCGATATGGGTGTTCATGTGGGAACCGTAATTACTTTTGACGATGAAGTTTTCAAACTGAATAAGAAGTTCTGGTGTGGGCGTGCACTCGATAACCGTATTGGTGGTTTCATGATTGCCGAAGTAGCCAGAAGACTCCATGAGGAAGGTAGGAAGCTTCCATTTGGTCTTTATGTGGTCAATTCGGTACAAGAAGAAATTGGTTTGCGAGGGGCAGAAATGATTGCCGCTAGAATTAAACCAGACGTAGCCATCATTACAGATGTATGTCACGATACGGCTTCGCCAATGTATGAAAAGCAATTGCAAGGCGATCAGAAATGCGGTTTAGGCCCTGTGTTGGCTTATGGCCCAGCGGTACATAACAATGTATTAAAAATGCTTATCGAAGTTGCGGAGAAAAATAAGATTGACTTCCAGCGTCATGCAAGCTCAAGATCAACGGGCACCGATACCGATGCTTTTGCTTATTCAAACGAAGGGGTGCCTTCAGCTTTAATCTCTTTGGCTTTGAAGTACATGCACACTACCGTAGAAACTGCGCACGAAAGTGATATTGAGAAAGTAATTGAATTGATGTATCAATTCATTATTCAATTGCCTGCCGATCATGATTTCAGCTATTTAAAGTAATTGGTTTGGAAGGGAGTGTAAGAGTAGTGTTGGATCAAATGGGGCGAAAGGTCGAAGTGCCTAGTTTGCCTCAGCGCATTGTTTCTTTAGTACCTTCCCAAACAGAGTTATTATATGATTTAGGACTTGGTGACCGCGTTGTTGGGGTCACCAAGTTTTGTATACACCCAAGCGAATGGCATCAATCCAAAACCTTTGTGGGTGGCACCAAGCAGTTTAAGTTCAATGTAATTGATGAGCTCAAACCTGATCTAATCATTGGGAACAAAGAAGAAAATTACCTTGAAGGCATAGAAGAACTCGATAAGAAATACCCAGTTTGGATGAGTGATATCACTGGGTTGGATGAGGCTTTCGATATGATTTTGGCCATTGGTAATTTGGTAGATGAAAGGGCCAAATCCATTTCTATTGTTGAAAAGGTGAAAGAAGGTTTTGCTTTGCTTCCCTATAAGTCGAGAAAAAGGGCGCTGTATCTTATTTGGAAGAAGCCTTATATGGGGGCAGGCAGAGCAACTTTTATTGATGAAATGATGGATTTCGCTGGCTTTGAAAATGTGCTTTCAGAAACACGTTATCCAGAACTTACACTAGAGGCTATTCAAGAATTAGCGCCAGAAGCTATTCTTCTTTCTTCGGAACCTTACCCTTTTAAAGAAAAGCACATTACCGAATTAAAGGCAGTTTTACCTAATTGTGATGTTCAGCTTGTAGATGGTGAAATGTTCAGTTGGTATGGAAGTAGGTTAATACAAGCCCCTTCTTATTTCGCAAACCTAAAATAAAAAGAGGAAGCCCCAGCAGCTTCCTCATACAAGGTTACTTAAATACGGCAATCTCGTTGCACGCATCTGAATTGTAACACTCCCAAATGTTTTGGCGCTTAAAGCCAAGCTTCTTTCTAGAGCCTTCTTTTAAAGCGAATTTATGATCTCCTTGCCACACCTTCTTTTTTGATTTATGCTGTGTAGCAGCATAGTAGAAGTATGTTTGTTCGTCAGAATTACCCATTAACTTCTTTTCATTTGGGTCTAAAACTTCGAAGCCCGAGGTCACCCAGTCACCATTGTATTCTTTGTACCGAATGGCGACTTCAATTTTTTCACGTGAACGATTCTCAAAATAGATATGATACTCTTTTTTGTTATCCTTTTCCGGAATGTCTGAAGTATGTAGTGTGGTATCTGAACGATAGAAATCAACCGTACCCTCGATCTGTTCGAGCATTGGACTAGTGTAAGGTCCAGTAACTTTTTCGGCACGAGGTGTACCGAGAAAAGCCACTAGGCTCGTGCATAGCACGAGCACTAAATTAGTGACAGTTTTCATAAAACGTTTAGGTGAAACGGACTTAAAGATGAAGTATTAATATGAAATATTCAACATATTTACATAAAACTTTTTAAGTGCGAGAATTGGCTAAACGTGGCGCTGTCAGAAGGGAAGTGGGTATCAGAATAATGTAATACCGTTGGCTTTAGATTCTTGCCTGATAAGTGTACAGTTGGAAATACCTGCCTTCTTTAACAATCAACTCATCGTGTGTACCTCTTTCGGCAATTTCACCATTTTCAATCACTAGAATTTGGTCTGCTTTGCGAATGGTGCTTAAGCGGTGAGCAATTACAAAAGTGGTTCTGCCCTTCATTAAGCTCGATAAACTTTCCTGAATGAATGATTCACTTTCGGTATCAAGGTTAGACGTGGCTTCATCAAGAATAAGGATTTTTGGGTCGGCCAAAACCGCCCTAGCAATGGCAATTCTTTGTCGTTGGCCACCAGAAAGTTTTACACCTCTTTCACCAATTACGGTTTCCAATCCTTTTTCAAAGCGATCGGTAAACTCATTTACATAGGCTGCTTTCACCGCATTCTGTAAATCTTCTTCAGAAGAATCTGGTCTTGGGAAAAGAATGTTTTCGCGGATGGTTCCTTCAAAAAGGAAGTCATCTTGAAGTACAACACCTAATTTTCTTCTATAGCTTTTTAGTAGTACGGTAGAAAGATCGATGCCATCAATGGTGATTTTTCCTTCACGCGGATTAAGGAATGAAGCGGCTAAACCTGCAATAGTAGACTTACCTGAGCCAGAGGTTCCCACCAAAGCAGTAACACTTCCAGAAGGTGCATCGAAACTGATGTTTTTCAAAACGTCTATATCTTCTTCATAGGCGAATGAAACATTTTCGAATTTGATATTGGCGTCTGTTTCTTTAAGCTTAATGGTTCGGTTTTCGTCATCGTCTTCCGCCTTCATCAACATAATCTCTTCAGTACGATCCAATCCAGCAAATGCTTCTGTAATCTGGCTTCCAATGTTCGACATTTGAACAATTGGCGCAATCAGTAAAGCGAGCAAACCAATAAAAGCGAAGAGCTCACCAGTAGTCATGGTGCCTTGAATGATATAATAACCACCAATACCTAGAATACCAGTACTCGCGACACCCGCCAAAAGGAAAGTGGCTGAACTCGTAACAACGGCAGTGGCGGTAAGTGTTTGCTTTACGTTTTCATATAGCGATTTCACACCGCCTTCAAAGCTTTCGGTTTCTTGTAATTCGGCACCAAAGCCTTTGATTACGCGAACTCCGCTTAAGGTTTCGGTCAAACGGCCTGTAACTTCAGCATTCAATTGGCCTCTTTTTCTAAATATTGGTCTTAAATAGGCAAAGGCCTTCATGGCGATTAAACCGAAAATAATAACTGGAACGACTACAAATGCGGTGAGTTTAGCGTTCATGTTGATTAACAATACGAGTACGGCTATAGCGGTAATTGTTCCACCAATCAGTTGAACAAAGCCTGTACCTACTAAATTTCTTACGCCTTCTACATCGGTCATAATTCTTGAAACTAATGCACCCGACTTGGTGCTATCGAAGAAATTTAGGGGGAGTGATAAAATTTTCTTTTGTACCTGAACCCGAAGTTCAGCAATGAGTTTTTGCGCTTGAACACTGAGGATACGAGTGAGAGCAAAGGAAGTAATGGCTTGGGTGATAATGGCGGCAATGGTGACAAGGATAACGGTTTTCAGCATTTCCATGTCTTTGTTCACCACCACATCGTCAATAAGGTATTGAGTGGCTTTCGGAAGTACCAAACTGGCCGCACTTCTCAGTAGTATTAAGACCAGTCCAAAAAGTAAAAGCCCTCTTTTGGGCCAAATGATTCTTTTAAAAACCTCACCTATTGTGATGTTGTCGAGCTTTTTCTTCTTTGCCATGGTAAACGCTGAAATATAGTATGACCAACCGTCTTGAAAGTCAGTTAGTTCAATTGATCAAAAGTAATTTGAATGACATTATTACTGACCTGTTGCCAATTCAATGTCTTTCCAAAAACCTGGGTATGATTTGTTGACCACGCTGGGGTCTTCGATGATGATGTCCTGTAAAGCACAAAGCGGAGCGAAAGCCATGGCCATTCTGTGGTCGTCATAGGTCTCAATTTCGATAGGTTCATCACTCAATTCAAATTTCGATCTGACCTCAAATACCTCTGGTGCTACTTCCTTTAACTTGACCTTAAATTTTTTCAATTCCTTTTTTAAGGCTTTCACCCTGTTGGTTTCTTTGATCACAAGGCTTTCTAAACCTGTCATAGTGCATCGAATTTTCTTTGCTGCACAAACAACGGCTATGGTTTGGGCCAAATCTGGGCAATCACTAAAGTCAAAATTCACCTCGTTGGAATGAGGGATTTTCTGAAGTACCACACCATCGGCTTCAAAAGTGCTCATCACACCAAGCTGATTCATCATGTGTACAATGGCAATATCGCCTTGAAGTGACTTTTGTCTGAGCCCTTTCAATTTGATTTTGGCATTATCTGCTAAAGCCACAAAACTATACCAGTAGCTCGCACCCGACCAATCGGATTCTACTACATATGGGTAATCTTTGTATTGCTGAGGCTTAATTTCAATGGTTTGGTTGGTCCAGTTGGAGTGGATTCCAAACAATTTCATCATGTCCAAAGTCATTTGGATATAAGGACGAGAACCGATTTTCCCTTTTAATTCTAAGCTAAGTCCTTGTGGCAAACACGGGGCAATCATTAATACAGCCGATATAAATTGGCTGCTTACATCGCCCTTCATCTTAATCCGATTGGATTTCTGTTCTTTGAGCGGTTTTACCTTGAGTGGAGGAAAGCCTTCTTCTTTTAAGAACTTGACTTTGGCTCCAATACTTTTGAGTGCATCTGCTAAAATTTTTATCGGACGCTGCTGCATTCTTTCTGTGCCTGTAAGTATTCTTGAGCTTTCACCCAAAACAGAAAAGGCAGTGAGAAAACGCATGGTGGTTCCAGCATCTAAAACATCTAAAGTTTCTTCTTTGCTTGCCAACAACCGAATCATCGTCTGTGTATCTCTGGCCTCTGATAAGTTTTGGATTTCAGAAATATTGCCCGAAAGTGCATTAATGATTAGGGCCCTATTGCTCTCACTTTTAGAAGCAGGAAGTGGAATTTCTACTTCTCTAAGTTGGGGTGAGTGTTTAAGGTGAATAGTGTCCAAGGTTATTGCTTCAGTTTAATGAAATAGAACAATGCATCAATGACGTCTTTTTCGTCTACAGCGATATCGTAAGTGGCCTTTCCGATGTCCATCAGAAGGGAATGGTTGAGGAGGTTGTTAAGATTCTTTTTGTCTTGGTACATGAGTTTTACTATGCCTGAAAAGCCCTCTTTAGCGATGTTAATTTCAGGATAAATTTCGAGAATGGTGCGAGAAATTTGCAATAGATTTTCTTCCGAAAAACCCAGTAGTTTTTTTGACAAGTAGGCTTCACAGATCATTCCAGCCGCAATTGCCTCTCCGTGTAAAAGCTTTTTGTCAGTATTTAAATAGAAGCTTTCAATGGCGTGGCCAATAGTGTGGCCATAGTTTAAAATCTTTCTGAGTCCAGCTTCTTTTGGGTCGGCTTTTACCACAGCTGTTTTTATTTCTACGGAATGCGCAATCACGGCCTCCCAGTTTTCAATGTCTAAACCATGGGCAGTAGTTTGTTCAAAATAATCAGCATCAGCTATCAGTCCGTGCTTAATTACTTCTGCAAAACCCGACCTGAGTTCTCTTGGCGCTAAGGTTTTTAGAAACACCGGATCGATCAAAACACTTTCAGGCTCTTGAAAAAAGCCTAAATGGTTTTTAAAACCCATAAAATCGATTCCTAACTTTCCGCCTACATTGGCATCTACAGCAGCCAATAGGGTAGTGGGGATGTTGATAAATCTAATACCACGCTTGTAAGTAACCGCACAGAAACCACCCATATCGCCAATTACACCACCGCCCAAATTGATCAGCAATGCTTTTCTGTCGAAATTGTTTGTGGTGAATTGCTCCCAAATGTGTTCGCAAGTGCGAAGCGTTTTGTGCTCTTCGCCCGAAGTGATTTGAATGAGCAAATGCTCAGGCAAAACGGCCTGAACCAAAGGATAACAATGCGCATGCGTATTCTCATCGACTAAAACCGCTAGTTGCGTAAAGTCAGTTTCCTTTAATACCGCCTTGAGGCTGGTTTCTATGTGGTCAATTACAATGTGGCTCATGCTTTTGTTAATGGACGGGTTTCTTTCAGTTGTGCTTCTTGCTTTTTCACCGATTCCTCGTGAATAGCAAATAAAAGGCTTTTCATAAACTTCTCCGTCATGTTTTTACGCAAGCCATCCTGAATTCTGCTTTCCATTACTTCTTCCCAACGGCTAGGCTGGTAAACTGCCAAATTATGCTCACGCTTATAGTCACCTACCTGCTCTATTACTTTGAATCTTTCGGCAAAAAGTTCTAGCAACTGGGTATCTAGTAAATCAATTTTTTGTCTGAACTGCTCCAATTCATTGAGCATTTCTGGATGCTCATCTACGTTTTCTCTGAAAATTAGGCTTTCGTAAATGATCTTGAGCGTGTCTGGTGTAATCTGTTGTTTGGCATCACTCCAAGCCTTGTCTGGGTCATGATGGGTTTCAATCATTAAACCGTCCAAACCAAAGTTAATGGCCCTTTGACTCACGGCTCCAATAATTTCGCGTGCGCCAGCAATATGGCTTGGATCACAAATCACAGAAATGCCAGGAATCATGCGTTTTAAGTGAATGGGTAACGACCACTCTGGTTTGTTGCGGTATCTTTTTTCGTAAGGATCGGAAAAACCTCTGTGAATGCCAGCTACTTTTTTAATGCCTACTTTATTAAGCCTTTCAAACGCACCTAACCAAAGTTGAAGGTCTGGATTGATCGGGTTTTTTACCATTACAGGAATGTCGGTGCCTTTTAAGGCTTCGCAAATCTCTTGTACCGAAAATGGGTTTACCGTGGTTCTAGCGCCAATCCAAAGCACGTCAACACCAGCTTTTAAAGCGGCTTCTACATGTTCTGTTTTTGCTACTTCTACGGTAACGGGCACATTCAGAATGTCTTTGGCAATTTGTAGCCATTCTAAAGCTTCGGCACCAACGCCTTCAAATGAGCCAGGCCTAGTTCTTGGTTTCCATACACCCGCCCTAAATAATTCAACTGGACTTCCTTTTAGGCCTTTGGCAATGGTTTCGATTTGCTGCGGACTTTCTGCGCTGCAAGGGCCGGCAATGAGCACATGCTCTGAT
The DNA here is from genome assembly GCF_001593005.1 of Roseivirga ehrenbergii. GTDB lineage: Bacteria > Bacteroidota > Bacteroidia > Cytophagales > Cyclobacteriaceae > Roseivirga > Roseivirga ehrenbergii. Next base: position 174,942 of record NZ_LQZQ01000004.1, on the reverse strand, counting down.
AATCCTAGCCCCCAATCTTTAATGTCGATGATGTTCATAATTACGTTTGGTCAAAAAAAAAGCCCGACTCTTTCGAACCGGGCTAATAAAATATTTTTACAATTTCATTTAATGATAGCGCAGGCCCGATCCCGAGTGGGTTCTAAAGTAAAAAAAGTAATAAAATGATGTCCTTGCTGCTAACATGCGATAAACTTAGGTATCTCTTCTTTAAAGAAAAATATAAAATGAAATTATTTTTTAAGCATTCTCTACCAAAGCGAAAGTAGTGCTGTTGGTTGAATGGTCTTCAATGTTTTCTGATAACAATATAAGATCATTGGCTTCTATAGCATCTTTGCTGGCAATTACCCCTGCGTTTTTCTCACGGTTATTCTTCAATTCATGAATGGCACTTACCGTGCTAGTACTTGAAATGAAAGTAATATGGCTGTATTTGACAAAGAATTTTTGGGTCTCTTTGATTGCCATTGGGTGAGAATAAATCTTCTTTATTCCCTCCATATTGGTTGCCTTAAAACTCCCCAAGCAAAGATGAATTGGCAGCTCAAATTGCTCCAGAATACGATGACCAGAGTTTTTGATTCGCTCTAAGTTATCTCCAACTAATCCGGAGGTGTTGTTTTTGATGGCAATCAATGCCTTTTTAATTCGCTTTTCTTTGAGCGCTTTAAAAATTTCATCAAAAGAGGTGAAAAGCATATGGTTCATATTGGGCAAAAACTTTTGCCTAGCCATATCATGATAAGTGTTGTCAGGGCCGAGTAGTCCTAGTTCAGTCATTAGGTTGTTTGTCTTGTTCTGTATTAAATACGGATGTTTGTATCCTTACGGATTGCTGATGAATATGTCGGTAAAGTTCGCGAATAAATTCGGGGTCTAAGTTTAAAGATTTCGCCCATTCTGGTCTGGATTGCAAAATCTCCTTCCAGCGGCTGATTTGAAAGATAGCCACGTTGTTGTCTTTTTTGAACTCTCCAATTTTTTCAACCAGGCTTAATCGGGTGGCAATAGCTTCCAATATTTCCCTGTCCGCTTGATCTATTTGCTCACGGATAATGTCTAGCTGATTGTTAAAGTCTTCGTTTTTAGAAGTATGATTCCTTAAAATTAAATTCTCTAAAAGAAGATTAAAGGCCTCGGGTGTTAATTGCTGCGCATTATCACTAAGTGCATTGTCAGGGTCAATATGAGTTTCAATCATTAAACCATCGAAATCAAGGTCCAAAGCCCGTTGCGATAATTCAGCAATAAGGTTTCTTTTCCCACCAATATGGCTTGGGTCGCAGAGCAAAGGCAAGTCAGGAAATTCACTTTTCAATTCCATTGGGATTTGCCACAGCGGAGTATTGCGGTATTTGCTTTGCTGAAAAGTTTGAAAGCCACGGTGTATGGCACCAAGGTTTTTGACGTCACATTTCATTAGCCTTTCTAAAGCCCCTTTCCAAAGCGACAAATCTGGATTGATGGGGTTCTTTACAAAAACAGGAAGGTTTGTGCCTCTGAGCGCTTCGGCAATTTCTTGTACGTTAAATGGGTTTACGGTAGTGCGCGCCCCAATCCACAATAAGCCAGCGCCATTTTTTAAAGCAATGTCTACATGTTCGGTGGAGGCTACTTCGGTAGCAAACTTAAAACCGAGTTCCTTTTGCACTTCCTTCACCCATTCAAAGGCCACTTCGCCCATACCTTCGAAAGAGCCGGGGCGGGTTCTGGGTTTCCAAATTCCGCCTCTGATAAAGTCTACTTTAGAAAGGTCTAATCCTTTAAGCGTTTCTAAAAATTGACTTTGGCTTTCTATGCTACAAGGCCCGGCAATAATAATGGGCTTTTTGTCGCTGTCTAACCGTCTGTGTAAAGGGAGATTAGTCATGTATATTTCGTTTGCAACTCATTAGTAACAAAGGTAGGAGACTATTGGTTTGTTACTATATTTGCGGACTTTGAATATCGCTATGGAACTAAAAAAGTTTGTTGATTTTGACAACCTTACGAATGCCTTTGCGGCTCGAACTGACGAAGCATTAAAGCAAGCGCATTTTATCTTTTCTACTATGCAATCTCCCGGATTGGTAAAAGTAGGAATGGCCCTTACCAAGTGGTCGTTGAATGTAGGTTTGCCAGTAAAGGGAATCATTAAAAAAACCATTTTCAATTTATTTTGTGGAGGTGAAACGCTAGATGGATGTCAGCGTGCTACCAATGAGTTGGCGGCTTTTGGTATTGGAGCCATTTTCGATTATTCTGTTGAAGGTGAAAAAACCGAGGAGGGATTTGATGGAAGTGCACAAGAGATAATGAGAACTATAGACCGAGCGAGCCAATATGAGTTCATTCGGTTTTCTGCTTTTAAGATTACAGGCTTGGCTCATTTTGATTTACTGACCAAAATTCATGCAGGAGAAAAGCTGACAGCAGAGGAAGCCGCTGCTTATGAAAGGGTAAAGAAAAGGGTAGATATGATATGTGCCGAAGCCAAGCGAAAGGATGTTTCTGTTTTGATTGATGCGGAAGAAACTTGGATTCAGAAACCCGTAACAGAAATTACGAGGGACATGATGGCCAAATACAATACAGAGAAGGCATTAGTGTTTTATACATTTCAGATGTATGCCCATAGCATGTTAGGCCATTTGAAAGAGTTGCATGCCGATGCCAAAGAGAACAACTATAGGCTAGGCGCAAAGTTAGTGCGTGGTGCTTATATGGAAAAAGAAGCTGAAAGAGCGAAAGACATGGGTTATGAAAACCCAATTCAGCCTAACAAAGAAGCAACAGATAGAGATTTTGATGCAGCAACAGAATATTGCATTAAACACATTGATGATATAGGCCTTTTTGCAGGTTCACACAACGAGAAGAGTAATTATTTGGTAACGCTTTATCTAGAAAAGTATGGTTTACCAAGAGACGATAGAAGGGTTTACTTTGGTCAGTTGTATGGCATGAGCGACCATATTTCATTCAACTTGGCGGCTGCTGGCTATAACGTAATTAAATACGTGCCTTATGGACCTATTAAGGCCACCATTCCTTATTTGATGAGAAGGGCGAATGAAAACACTTCTGTAAAAGGACAAAGTGGTCGCGAATTAACTTTGATTAAGAAGGAGTTAAAAAGAAGAAAAGGAACCAAAAAACAATTTGCTCACCAAGATAAATTTTAAGCTAACCGCTTTTGAAGTAAAGTAAAAAGCCTGACTTAGTTGAACTAGGTCAGGCTTTTTTATGCGTGTTGTTTTGATGTTAATTTTTCTTTCTCAGTGCACTCTTGACTGTTACAGGTTGTTCAACAATTTCTGTTATGGTTATCATTGGGAGATTAAAGCTTTCAACTACTTTATCTCCTTCAAAAGTGGTGACAGTTCCTGTGTTTAGTCTTCTAGTATTTTTCCCCTCAATTGTTGTCCATTCTTTGTCGTCCAAAACAGGTAGTCTGAATGCACTTTTAACGGTTTTTACCTCGATTATTTCTACTGGCACTTCAATTTCATTTTCGAAAATGATTTCATTACCTGAAGTGCGTGCAGAATCGAGATACTCTATAAGGTAAGGTTCAACCTCAACTTCCACATCGATGAGAACTTCTTCGAGTTCATCTTCTAATACGGGTTCAATAGCATCTGTACAAGCGTAAGCAATAAATAAGAGGCCTAAAATAGGCAGGGCGAGTAATGGTTTTAATTTGTTCATGACATTTGAGTTTAGTTTTTGAATCATTTTTAATCTTTTCTGAATAGGGTGCTCGTTAAAGCTGGAAATCAAACTGCTGTTCACTTTGGCCAAGGCGAATTGTAATAATGATCTTTCGTAATGTTTTGGATGCGTACGTTGCAATACCGAATGATCGGCTATGTATTCATGTTGAAGACGGATGGATTTAGCGTAGAGGTAACTAAATGGATTGAACCAATACACGCACTTGAGTACTTCAAAAAGCAGTAAATCCAGTGAATGCCTTCCTTCAATATGAGCAAGTTCATGCGCGATGATCTGCTGTTTTAAGCTTTCGTTTTTGTTCAGTTCTTTACCCACAAAAATGGTGTTGAAGAAGCTATAGGCATCATTTCCTTCGGTTTCAACTACTTCGATACAGTTGTTCTGTAACGAAGGCCACTTGTCCACTTTTCGCTTTACAATGAAGAGTTTGAAAACCAGAATAATGACCGAGACGATTAAACCTAAAAGGTATAGGGCTTCGATAGAAACCAGTGGGTTTGCTTGGGTAGAAATTTCGGTAACACCAATTGGCGTGGAGGCAGTAGCCTGAGCCGCCAAAGCTGTTGTTGAACTAAAAGCAAATTGACTTTCGAAACTCAATAGAGGGATTAGCATTGAAACCACAACTGTGAATAACAGGTAAAACCTATTCACAGAAAGTAATTTTTCCCCACGAAGGAAGAGCCAATAGAAGCCATAAAAGCTTGCCAGGCAAATCGAAGACTCTATTAAATAGCTATTCATGGTCTTTTAGTTTTTTCATCAAATCTTCCACTTGTTCGGGGCTTAGCTTTTTTTCCTGCATCATAAATGAAAACAGCTTTTCAGCCGAGCCCTCGAAATAATTGCTCAAAAACCCATTCATGAAGTTTTTAGTGTAAGCTTTCTTTTTCACTGTAGCGGAATAAGAAAATGTATTGCCCACTTTCTCTCTGTTTACAAAACCCTTGTTTTCCAAAATTTTCAAGAAAGTACCTACCGTATTATAGGCTGGTTTTGGCTCGGGCATTTGATCCACAATGTCTTTGATAAACATTTTGTCATGCTCCCAAACAATCTGCATTATTTGCTCTTCAGCTTTTGTTAAGTCTTTCATAACTCCTAATTCTTTCGGAAATGTCTTAAACTTTTCGGATAACTCCTAATTATTTAGGAGTAAAATTTTTCGATAGAGCATAGAGACCGCTTTTAAATTCTGCATAAACCCTCCAAAAGTTGACTCTCAAATATCAGATAGGATAAATGGTTCATCTGAAGCACAACAAAGAACTTTTGGAGGGTTTCTAACTTCAGAAATTTCCACACTACCCAAACTATGGCTGTTTTATTCATCGAGTTCAGGTGAATACTACATAGAGACCGCTTTTAATTGTTTAATAAATGTGAGTGAATGACTAAATTGCGCCTCGAAAAAAATAAAGCAATGCAGATTTTAAGCGAACAGGAAATTGTCAGAAGACAAGAGCGGGAGGAACTTCAAAAGCTCGGTATTAACCCATATCCTTCAGAAACCTATGAAGTAACCACTTATTCAAAGGAAATTAAGGAAGGATTTGATAAGGATCCTGAACGCTTTAAACAGATTACCATTGCAGGTAGAATGATGAGCCGTAGAATTATGGGCTCTGCCTCTTTTGCTGAAATTCAAGACTCACAAGGCCGAATTCAGGTCTATGTAAGAAGAGATGATATTTGCGAAGGCGAAGACAAAACGCTCTATAATACGGTTTTCAAGAAGGTTCTTAGTATTGGTGATTTTGTTGGAATTAAAGGCTATGTGTTTAAAACACAGGTAGGCGAAATTTCTGTGCACGTTACGGAAATGACCGTGCTTACTAAATCTTTAAAGCCACTTCCATTACCAAAAACTGATGCCGAAGGCAAAGTGCACGATGCTTTTACCGACCCGGAGCAGCGTTACAGGCAGCGCTATGTGGATTTGGTGGTGAACCCACATGTAAAAGAAGCTTTCATTAAAAGAACGCATATGGTAAACTCAATGCGTCAGTTCTTGGCTGACAGAGGTTACTTAGAAGTGGAAACGCCAATTCTTCAACCACTTTACGGTGGGGCAGCAGCAAGGCCTTTTAAAACGCATCACAATACTTTGGACATGACGCTTTATTTGCGCATTGCCAATGAACTGTACCTAAAGAGATTAATTGTAGGCGGCTTCGATGGTGTTTTCGAATTCTCTAAAGATTTCAGAAACGAAGGAATGTCACGTTTCCATAATCCGGAATTTACCCAAGTAGAGCTTTATGTGGCTTACAAAGATTACAATTGGATGATGGATTTAGTGGAGGAAATGGTAGAGAAAGTAGCCATTGACTTACACGGAACTACCAAAGTTCAGGTGGGTGAAAATGTAATTGATTTCCAACGTCCTTGGAAACGCTTTACCATGTTCGAAGCCATTGAGCATTTTACAGGAATTGATATTTCTGAAATGAACGAGACCGAGCTGAGAGAAACCGCCAAAAAACTAAAAGTGGCTACCGATGAGTCGATGGGGAAAGGGAAACTCATTGATGAAATTTTTGGTGAGCACTGTGAAGGCAAACTGATTCAGCCTACTTACATCACGGATTACCCAGTGGAAATGTCGCCATTGGCGAAAAAGCACCGTAGCAAAGAAGGTTTGGTAGAGCGTTTCGAAGCGATTTGTAACGGTAAAGAAATTTGTAACGCCTTCTCTGAATTGAACGACCCAATCGATCAAAGGGCGCGTTTTGAAGAACAACTGGAGTTAGGCAAAAGAGGAGATGATGAAGCCATGACCTTGGATGAAGATTTCCTTCGTGCTTTGGAATACGGTATGCCGCCAACCGCTGGTTTGGGCATTGGTATCGACAGGTTATCTATGATAATGACCAACTCAAAGTCGATTCAAGATGTATTGTTCTTCCCTCAAATGAAGCCAGAGAAGAAAGCCAAAATGGCAACGGATGAAGAGTTTGTAAAAGAAGGCGTTCGATTAGAACTGGTTCAAATTCTTAGAAAACTGAACATTAATACCATTGCGCAGCTCAAAGAACAAACGGCTTCAAAACTGCTTAACGATATGGGCGGCATGAGAAAGAAACTCAAACTTCAAGAGGTGCAAGCGGCTAGCCTAGAAGAAATAGAAGGCTGGTTGAACTAACAGTTAACCCAATCTAAAAATACAGAAAGCCATTTTGCGAGAGTGAAATGGCTTTTTACGTATCAATTGATTAACGTCTTTTGGCTGGCGCTCTTTGGAGCCGCTTGAGTGCTGTTGTCCGGTTCCGGTTCTCAACGGATTTCGGTTCAAGTTCTAGTGAATTCAGAAGTTCAACTGCTTCCGAATTGTTCATTCGACCGAGAGCCTCAATTACAGCAAACCGTATTGTCAAGTCGTTAAGAAGTTCAGTGAGAAGATCATAAATATCAGGAGTTCGGATAGAACCGAGAAAACGGATTATCTCACTTCTTGCCGCTCCGAGTTCGGAATTCTTGCAAATTCTGATGTATTCATTAATTCTTGATTTGTCTTTTATAATATTTAAGGCATGTCCAACGGCCCAAAGGTTCCCTTCACTCAAGTCAGTACGGTCAAATAATGGAATAAGCTCAGATGAGATTTCTTTATTTGATTTCTCCGTTAAGGCTCTCACAACCATTTCACATTCGTTACCAGAGAGCTTACTCAGGTAGTTGAGTAAAATGTTGTTGAAGGGCTTAGATGAAATGTCAGTGTTAACCAAAGTGTCAACTGGCTCCATGGGTTCATTCATAAAAGTTCGTTGTGGAACTCCAGCCTGTTTCAATTCTTCGTTTAGTTTTTCCCAATTACTCATTATGGCAGGTAACGTTATATACCCACCACATTCATGGCGCATATAACTTACGTAAGTTATTAAAAACTTCTTAATAAGAATTCAAATAAAACAGCGGCACAGAGATTTTTTTAAAGCCAATTTTTGCGCCTAATGAGAAACCGTTAAAACGGTTCAGAGCGGAGTTGCATTACCATAGCCCACGGTTTAAACCGTGGGCTATGGTTGTGGGTATGTCTCTGCGAAATGGTTTTAACCATTTAAACTTATGGTTGGCAACAGTCTAAGCTCTATTATCTAACATCTAACTCCTCAAAAAATCAATTATCGAAGAAGCTTCTTCTGCGGCTAAGTTTCAAATCTTTAAGTGCCGAAGCTTTAATTTGAATGTCGATAGAGTAGGAGGTAAATCGTCCGAATGGAATCCAATTACCTGTTAACTCCCAACAGCCTAGGTCGCGGTAAACGCCTAATGAACTTTGTGTAAACTCTTTTAATTCTACATCATAACCCGTATTAAAAGTGAGTTGCCACTTTTCGGAAACGGCCACTTGGCCATTCATTTTAATGGATTGACGTGTGGTTGTAGAAAACTTATTATTAAATAAATTTTGGCTAAAGGAGTAATTATAACTGAACCTAACGTTCCATGGTACGGAAATATCAACATAAGCATTGGGGTCGTCAAAATATTGAGGTACCCGCTGTTGATTCACCATATCTCCGTTATTTAAAGTGCCATAGCCATCGTCTTCTCCGTTTAAAAATCCACCTCCTTCAATTGCCGCCATACCACCAGCTCCGCCTCTCATAGATGAAGACGAATTATTATTTGATGCCTTTGAATTGAGGTTTGTGCTCAAAGAAAAACGCCCACTTCTTATTTTTCCAAGCCCTTTGCCTTGTGTTAGTGCAATTACATCTACCCTTTTGATTACATCGCCCTCGCCATCATTGGTGGTTAAATAAGTGTAAGGGTCTAAAACTATACCCGCACTAATGTCGATTTTGTTTTTAAACAGTGTAGTTCTTGCGGCTATATTATAATCCGAAAGATTGAATGAGTCGGCCAGAAAATTGTAGCTGGTAGAAAACGAAAGGTTCTCAAGAATCGACACCTTTTCAGATTTGGTGGTATCGTTCCTTACTTTCATTTCAACTTTATTACTAACGTTAAAACTAATGGCTGCCGATTCTCCTAATGATGGACTTCCAAACACAAAGCCGTTGTATTTAGATAAAAACTGATAAACCGGCTCTCCGGTAGAAGTGGTGTCTACTTGAATGTTTTTATAATAACCATACTTCTCTTGCCCAAAATCAGGACGGTAACTGAAACTTAAACTGGGCTGCATGATATGGCGTAAAGATTCAATTTTACTACTAGGTTTAAAGTTTTTAGTACCATATAATTGAGTAGAAACGTTAACGTTAGCCCCGTAGGTAGAGGCTCTAGAAAAGCCATTTAATGTGTCTATTCTAACCGCATTCTCATCTTCTAAATAGGTGTAATCGAGTTCCTGTAAATACCATAGTTCCTGAAAATTGATAGAAGGAGAAACGTTAAAGTTTTTCAAAAATGGAAATGAAGTGGAAATAGGAATTGAGTGTTTTGCACCGTTTTGGGCATTGGCAAATAACTCTGGAAGTTTGGCAAAAGTAACTGCTAAGGTATCGGCCTCACTGGTAGAATTGGAAATGTCAAATCCAGCGGTATTTGGTCTGATTAAGTTGGTGATCTTATTTGATGTACTGAAGGCCCAAGAGAAAGAAAGCCTCTTTAAAGCTTCTTGCTTGGCGGTTGAAAATGGCATAACCCGGGTCATGTTCAAAGAAAAATCAGGCAGAGATACATCAAGAATATTGGTTTGAATATTCTGCGAATGACGGGCATTTAAGCCATAACTAAAGCGGTTATTCGCGAAACTTCCTGTTAGCGATATGTTCGAACGGAACTCTGAACGAATCGTGTTCTGGAAGTTTTCGGTCGAAATATTATTGTTGTTGTATGAACTTGTTCCTGCATTAATACTTGCCGAAAAACGAGTTTTACCTCTTGATTCTGGCCTGTGAGAAATGGAAACCCAAAAGTCGTTTGAATTCAATGGGTTTTCTTCTATTTCTGGGGTTTTACTTTTGTTATACCTTAGGTCTATGCTGCCGCTATACTTATATCGTTTTTTGTAAGTAGAGCGTACGTTTAATCCAAAACTTCCCTTCGAGTAATAATCACCTGTAACGGCTGTTCTTATGTACTCATTATTGCCAAAGAAATACCCTCCTTCGCGCAAGAAAATTCCTCGCACCCTTTCTTCCCCATATTTTGGAAACAGAATTCCAGATTGCGCATCACTTTTTACATCGGGGAAAAACGCAAAAGGCAGAGCGAATATGGTGGGGATATCGCCAATATATAATTGGGCAGGGCCAGTAATGATTTTATCGCCTGGAATTACCTTGATTTTATCAGCCTTAATGTAGGTAGTGGCCAACAAGTCGGCACAAGGAATAAACTTTCCACCTTTAATATAGGCGCTACCATCTTGGTTCTTTTTGATTTCTTCACCTGAAACGTAGCCTTCATCTTGCTTGGTTACTACGCCTGTAATTTTGGCGCGGTTGGTTGCGAAGTTGTAGCGAATACCCCGAGTTTCATACACTCCGCCCTTATCTTGAAAAACAGGAAGCCCAATCCAGCTGCCTGTAGAGTCTTGAACACCCTTGGCAATAAGTTCATTTTGATTTCTATCGATAATAATTTGTGCAGCATCTAATTTAATATCGCCATACTCGATGTAAGCATTTCCGTATAAGTACGTTACATTCGTAGCAGTTTTGGTAATAATCGAATCTTCGGCATAGTACAAAATAGTAGTTTCTATGCCATTGTTCTTGATTTTGAGGGTGTCTGTGCCAACTGGTCTGGTTGTTGTTGGACTGGTGCTGAGCGGAGTAGGTTCGATCTTAACAGGATCATTCTTTAAACCTCCTTCTTGGGCCGTTAGGCCAAACGCCATCAGGAGTAAAACTAATATGAAAGATATGTTTCTAACAGAGACCAAAGGATTTTTCGCTTTATGGAAAAAATTCAGATTTTTGTGTAAAGGTATTCTAATAACCATTTCTATGCGAACCAAAATAAAAAATAATAGGCTTGTTCTTCTTGCTTTGTCATTGGCTTTAATAGTTTTTGCTCCATATCAAGGGCTTTCTCAAGCGGCTAAGCCTAAATTTAAAGTGGTGATTGACCCAGGTCATGGAGGAAAAGATCCTGGTACGCGCGGCAAAAACTTATTAGAAAAAGATGTGGTATTGGCCGTTTCCATGAAAGTAGGTGAGTATTTAAATGAACTTTTAGACAACGTTGAGGTTGTTTATACTAGAAAAACTGATGTTTACCACGATCTCAAAGTCCGTGCCACTGTGGCAAATAAGGCGGATGCTGATTTATTCGTTTCTATTCATGCCAATGCCATGCCTGCGGGCAATGAGCACGTATATGGAACAGAAACCTATGTAATGGGGGTTAAAAATGAGGGCAGAAACTTTGAAGTAGCCAAAAGAGAAAACTCTGTAATCTTGTTAGAAGAAGACTATAAAGAGAAGTATCAAGGCTTTGATCCTACTTCGCCCGAAGTAAATATTGCTTTTTCTATTATGCAGGAAGCATTTCAAGAAAATAGCATTTTGCTTGCGCAAAACGTTGAAGATCAGTTTTCTAAAAGGGCAGGAAGGAAGAGTAGAGGAGTGAAGCAGTCAAGTTTATGGGTATTATGGAATACCTCTATGCCTAGTGTTTTGATAGAACTTGGCTATCTTACCAACCCAAAAGAGGAAAGAGAGCTGGGATCTGCTGAAGTACAGGATTATTTAGCTTCGGCAATTTTTAGAGCAATTCGAGATTATATTAACTATTTGGAATCAACAAGGTAGATAGTGGCAAAGGGAAGAGAATTTAAAGTCGGTTTATTTGCGGTGCTCATGTTGGGCTCACTTTATATAGGTTTCAACTATTTAAGGGGACTCGATGTTTTTTCCCCATTAAACACCTATTACGTTAAGTATAGTAATATCAGTGGCTTAAATAAGGGCGACAGGGTAATTCTTAACGGATTAAATGTTGGTACGGTGCTTGAGCGTAAATTCAGCTCAGATGCCTATAACGAAATATTGGTAACACTCGCTATCGACAACACCATCAAAATGAAAGAGGGTACCGTGGCTCGATTGGCCAAACCAGATATTCTTGGGGCCTTGGAAGTACAGCTGATTTTAAACCAAGACGGTGAGCGGATACTTGAAAGTGGTGATTTTTTGAGCGGTGAAATGGACAGAGGAATTACCGAAATGATTACCGAAGAAGGCCTTTCAGCGGCTAACAGCTTAAATTCTGTGGTAAAAAAAATAAACGATGTACTGGAACCATTCGCGTCTAGAGCCGACACCATTGCTTTAGCAATAGATAACTTTAAACACTTTTCCGACTCCTTGACTTATATGGCTGGTACGCTCAATTCTGGTATGGAGCAAATCAACCTTAGAATTGAGTATGTTACCGATTCTATTGTAGCGGCCATGGGTGGTGTTCGACCACTATTGGATGAATACACAGCTTTGGGTGAAAAGCTTAATGCTATAGATGTAGAATCGCGCTTAATGCGAATGGATTCGGTGCTTATGAGCACTCAAGAATTTATGAGTAGGCTCAATTCTAATGAAGGAACTCTAGGTAAACTGATGACCAATGATTCGCTATATAATGCGTTGAATAGTTCTATGACCGATTTAGATAGTCTGTTCATAGACCTGAGAGAGAACCCAAAACGCTATGTTCATTTTTCAATTTTTGGAAGAAAGAACAGGCCTCCAGCAGACAAGAAGAAAAAATAAATTCCTGAGCGAATAAATCTTTTTGATATCATTAAATCTTGGGTTTACTTTAGATCAAAGGTAAATACACATACTCCCGTTCTTATCGGGCTAACACTTGCATATGGATATTGAATTCAATAAAAACGATGACACTATGCGCCAATTGGTGTATAGACTCGATGAAAAACTCAAGAAAGTAAAATTGGGTGGAGGCGAAAAAAAGATTGAATCACAACATAAAAAAGGCAAACTCACCGCTCGCGAAAGAATCGAATACCTTATTGATGATGGTAGCGACTTTTTAGAAGTAGCGGCTTTGGCTGGTGATGGCATGTATGCCGATGTAGGCGGTTGCCCTTCTGGCGGTGTAGTCACAGGTATAGGTCAGGTAAGCGGTCGCGACTGCATGATTGTAGCCAACGATGCCACCGTGAAAGCAGGGGCTTGGTTTCCGATTACGGCAAAAAAGAACCTTCGTGCTCAAGAAATTGCGATGGAAAACCGTCTGCCAATCATTTACTTGGTAGATAGTGCAGGTGTGTTTCTTCCAATGCAAGATGAAATTTTTCCCGATAAAGAACACTTCGGAAGACAGTTCAGGAACAATGCGAAAATGTCCTCTATGGGCATAATTCAAGTAGCCGCAATTATGGGTAGCTGTGTTGCTGGTGGTGCTTATTTGCCAATTATGAGCGATGAGGCTGCTATAGTTGATAAAACCGGTTCTATTTTCTTAGCAGGTTCTTACCTAGTAAAAGCTGCTATTGGTGAAGATATTGACAATGAAACTTTAGGTGGCGCTACAACTCACTCTGAAATATCTGGTGTAACGGACAACAAGTTTCCGAATGATCAGGCTTGTTTAGATTATATCCGAAGCGTTTTTGATAAAATTGGAGAGTTTGAAAAAGCAGGTTTCGATAGAAAAGAGCCTAAGGCACCAAAGGAAAACCCAGAAGAAATTTATGGTATTATGCCTGATAGTAGGGTAAAACCTTACGAGATCAAAGAAATCATTAAGCGTATAGTAGATGACTCTGAGTTTGATGAATATAAAGAGGCTTATGGCAAATCTATCGTTTGTGGCTATGCCCGAATAGAGGGTTGGGCTGTAGGAATTGTAGCCAACCAGCGTTTGATTGTAAAATCGAAAAAGGGCGAAATGCAGATGGGCGGAGTAATTTATTCCGATTCAGCCGATAAGTCAGCGCGATTTATCATGAACTGTAACCAACGTAAAATTCCATTGGTGTTTTTGCAAGATGTTAGCGGCTTTATGGTCGGCAGTCGCGCAGAGCACGGAGGAATTATTAAAGATGGAGCCAAAATGGTAAATGCCATGGCCAATTCTGTAGTGCCAAAATTTACCATAGTAATTGGTAATTCATATGGGGCAGGTAATTATGCTATGTGCGGAAAGGCTTATGATCCACGATTGATTTACGCTTGGCCAACCGCTCAAATGGCGGTAATGAGTGGTGCAGCAGCAGCCAAAACATTACTTCAAATCAAAGTAGCCTCGCTAAAAGCACAGGGTAAAGTAATTGAACCAGAAGCAGAGAAGAAGTTGTTAGAAGAAATCACAGACAGCTACAATGAGCAATTGAGTCCGTATTATGCGGCTTCTCGCATTTGGGTAGATGGAATTATTGATCCTTTAGACACCAGAAAGGTGATTGCCAAGGGGATTCAAGCGGCCAATCATGCACCAATTCGTGAACAATTCAATGTAGGGATTATTCAGACCTGATAATGAACGAAACAGAAAACCTGACCAATAAAGAATTAAAAGCATTGATTTCGCTGCTAGAAGATGATGACGCTGAAGTGGTTGATCATGTGGAAAGCAAAATCAAATCGCTAGGCACTCATATTATCCCTTATTTAGAATTTGAATGGGAGGGAAGTTTTAACCCAAGAGTGCAGAAAAGAATTGAGGAGCTGGTGCATTCTCTTCAGTTTCAACTGCTCAGAGAAAAGCTGGAAGCTTGGAAGGAAAAAGACGGTGACGATCTTTTGGAAGGAATGTGGTTGGTGAATACTTATCAATATCCTGATTTAGAATATGATGACCTGAAAAAGGAACTAGAGCAAATTTATTACGAGGCTTGGCTGGAGTTTAGAACCGATGTGCATCCGGTGGACCAGGTGAAAATATTGAATTCAGTTATTTTCAATAAACTCAAATTTGGAGCGAATACTAAGAATTTCCATTCTACTGGAAACTCTATGATGAATGTGGTGCTTCAGACCAAAAAAGGAAACCCAGTTTCTCTTTGCGTAGTGTATGCCTTGGTTGCTCAAAAATTGAAGCTTCCTATATACGGTGTGAATTTGCCAAACCTATTTGTGCTTACCTATAAAAAAGGGGAGAGTCAGTTTTATATCAATGCTTTCAATCGTGGCTTGATTTTCTCTAAAAAGGAAGTTGACGACTATGTAGCCAACCTAAAGCTGACACCGAAGGATCAATATTATGAGCCTTGCACTAATGTAGATATTGTGGTTCGTGTATTGCGAAATCTTTCTATCGCCCATGAAAAACTGGGCAACACCGAAAAGGTAGAGGAAATTAAATCTCTGATCGAAATTTTGGCAGACAAGGCCATTGATATGGAGTAGGGTGTTGAGAGATACGCTGCATTCTCTAGAAATGATAGTTTCTGTTTTAGTCCGCGTTAAGTCATCCCGTAGGCTCCGAGACTTCGGGGTTTTTCAGCAACACAGATAAGGTGTCTTTTCATTCGGACAGAGTCCTAGTGTCCATAAGTAATCACAGGTTTGGAGAACCTGCGACAGCGTATAATTCAAACCAAACTTTCCATGTAAAGAGAAACGTAAAGAGGCGCATAAATCTGCGCCTCTTAATCTATTAGGCTTCGGCAACAGCCTAAATATATTACCTCAAATAAGCACTGACCGCAGAAGCACGTTGCGTGGCATGTGACTTCAGCTGATTAACAGCGGTTTGAAATTCTGAGCTACTATTCAAGAATGTATGTCCTGAAATTTCAGTTGTGGCATATGATTCTATTAAGGCAGCATAATTGGTATATATTGTCTGCATAGTTGTTGCGTTAAATGCCCCATCCACTACTTCTTTCATATAGGCATCGTATTTAGCTTTATAGGTTTCGTCAGCATATAAGTATCCAATCAAAGGCCATTCTGCAGCTGATAGGTCTGAGAAATCTAATTCCAGTGAGCCTTGCATTTTCCCGTCTTGAAGTGCTTCATTGTTGTCCCAAGGAATCCACGTCAGCAAATTATTGTCGGGATTATTGTACAAGAAATAGTTGTGTGTCATTCTTCCGTAAGTATCCCAGTTTTGGATTACCGTGTTGGTAGCCAAGTACTTTAAGAAAACGTCTGTGTCAAATACAGCTTCCAAATTTGCTCTCCATGCAGCAGGGTCCGAAGTTCTGGTATCATCATGTAGGATAGTAAATAGACTTTGAATGTCCGACCAATCCGCATCATCTTCATTCGTGTCTTTTACGAATACCGACTCACTGAAAGTTCCAGCGGCAAAGCTAGCTCCATCGCCATCGGGCTGATACAAGTTTCCATCGTTATCGTCAAACTGAGTATCGATTAAGGTATCGTCTACTTCTTCTACCAAAGTGTATAAGCCGAAATAAGTTGGGCCATCACCATGGTCTACATACACGGTATAAAATGCTGTGTGCGAACTGGCCAAGCCTGCATTCTTGAAAACATCAGCAGCTACTTTTTCGCGCAGCATAGATTTGTCGTCATAATTGTTTTTAAGGCTCAGTTTTTTAAACCCATAAAAACGCTGATTCTTAATTTGTGGGTAGTCATCTTCAAACTCATCAAAATCGAGTTTAAAGGATAATTTCAAATTACCACTTTGCCAAGTGCTTTGTAAGCTAGAGTTGCCTTTAAAGCGAACGCCAACGCGATACCATTCAGTGCCTTCATAGAATACTTCGGCTGGAACAAAAATGGGGTTGTCATCTGAAAAACTACCGCCAGATCGGGTGCCAAAGGTTCCGTATAAGCTGGTCATATCGTCCAACATACTTTGCCAACGGGTGGGCGTAATTACGATGTCTAATCTCTTTACCGCATTGTCTTCAAACACCTCGTCAAAATTCGGGTCTGCATCATTGCTGTGCGTTTCTGTGGTCCAGTCTGCGGCTATAAAATCCGTATCATCAACCTCTTCAACCACTTCTTCCTCAAAATCCACATCATCATCGTTGCCACAAGCCACGAAAAAGAGGCTTAGGATTAATAAAAGTGCTACAGAAAATTTAAGTAGGAACTTCTCCTTTGGATATGCCATGTTTCGTCAATTTTTGTTTGTACGAATGATTAGATGGCATCTAAGAAAAAAACCTTCGGTGTTGGAGTGATTTTTTTAATAATTGGGAAAAAGGATGTTTTGGGAACTCCTTCTTATGGTTAAGTGGGATCTATGGCTTGGCTTTTTCAGGCGGACGGATTCCTTGTGTCTATGGGGAGTCATAGGTCCTGCCTAAGGGCAGGTAAATCGGAGAGCCTGCGACAGTGTTACAATGGTGACTAATGACCAATAACTAATCAACCAATACACTAATAACTAACCCTAAAACTTATCCAAAAGTGGAGGAAGGTTTTTAAGAATGTCTTCCGTCATGGCATCAAGGCTGAAATCGTGTTTCCAACCCCAATCTTCTCTGGCTTGAGAATCATCAATCGTGTTTGGCCAGCTATCGGCTATGGCCTGACGGAAATCTGGCGCATAATCAATTTCGAATTCAGGCATTTGCTTTTGAATAGAAGCAGCCATTTCTTTTGGTGTAAAGCTAATGGCCGAAAGGTTGTAGCTAGAACGTACTTTCACTTGTTCTGCAGGTGCCTGCATCAGGTCGATGGTTGCCTTAATCGCATCAGACATATACATCATTGGCAAGGCCGTGTCTTCTTTTAAGAAGCAGGTGAATTTCTCGCCTTTCAATGCTTTGTGGTAAATATCTACAGCGTAATCTGTTGTGCCACCACCCGGTAATGATTTGTAACCGATAAGGCCTGGGTACCTGATGCTTCTAACATCCACTCCGTATTTATCGAAGTAGTATTCGCACCATCTTTCACCAGCTAATTTGCTGATGCCATATACGGTGTTGGGGTCTTTTTCACAGAACTGAGGCGTATTGTCCAAAGGCGTGTTCGGCCCGAAAACGGCAATAGAACTTGGCCAGTAAATTTTGTCTAGCTTTTTCTCTTTGGCCAATTCCAACACATTCAATAAGCTGGTCATGTTCAAGTTCCAAGCCCACTGAGGATTAGATTCGCCTTTGGCAGAAAGGATGGCCGCCAAATGATATATCTGTGTGATCGAATGCTTTTCAACAACTTCCTTCAACTGAGCCGCATTCATTACATCTAGTTTTTCGAAAGTGAAACCAGCAATGTTGGCGTGTGGTGAAGAAATATCAGAAGCAATGATGTTTTCGTTTCCAAAAACCTCACCGAGCGCAATAGTCAGTTCCGATCCTAATTGTCCACTCGCTCCGATGATAAGTACTCTAGTCATTTGCTTCTTAGTTTTAGTTGTAATCGTTGAATCAGAAATCTATTCTTCTTTTTCTGCTTTGGGAATAGAAAGTTTCTGAACGGTATTAGGTTATTAAGAGCTAGACTCCATGAAACCCCTGACCGAATTGCGCTGCAATATTAGCGAATGGAATAGAATAAGTAAAACCTTTGCCAATACGAATAGTCGTTCGGAACCCATATTTTTTATATTTGCATTGCGATGGAAATCAAGGACTTTGAATCTTATTTAAAAGACAAGAAAATTGACTCGGATGCTTTTAAAAAAGGGCAGCCCGAACAGTGGTCTAAATTCAAAGTTTTATACGACCAAATGCACCCTAATAGCTTTACAGCTCAAAAATTATTTCTCATTAACCCAATTAGGAGAGCATTTCCATTAAAAGAAGAAGTGCAGGAAAAGGCAACGCCAACAGCGCAAGCCCGCCCTAAAGTGATGATGAGGCCCAAACCGAAAACAAATTAATTATGTTCGATACACTCCAACCCAAACTTCAGGCTGAACTAGCAGAAATCAAAGAAGCCGGACTTTATAAAAAAGAAAGAATCATTACCACTCCCCAAGCGGCCGATATCAAAACTGCCGATGGAAGAGAAGTAATCAACTTTTGTGCGAATAACTATTTAGGGTTGTCTTCACACCCTAAGGTGGTTGAAGCCGCAAAAAAGGCGATCGATACGCATGGTTTCGGTATGTCTTCGGTTCGTTTTATTTGTGGAACACAAGATATTCACAAGGAGCTGGAGCAAAAGATTTCAGAATTTTTGGGCATGGAAGATACCATTCTTTATGCCGCAGCCTTCGATGCTAATGGTGGTGTTTTTGAACCGTTATTGGGTGCCGAAGACGCGATTATTTCAGATGGGCTAAACCATGCTTCAATTATTGATGGTGTGCGTTTGTGTAAAGCCATGCGTTTCCGTTACGACCATAACGATATGGAAAGCTTAGAGCAGCAATTAAAAGATGCAGATGCTAAGGGAGCGAAGAATAAGATTATTGTAACCGATGGTGTTTTCTCAATGGACGGCACGATTGCACAGTTGGATAAAATCTGCGATTTGGCTGATAAATACAAAGCTTTAGTGATGACAGACGAATGTCATTCAACAGGGTTTATGGGTAAAACTGGCAGAGGAGTACACGAATTCAGAAACTGCATGGACCGTGTAGATATTATCACTGGTACTTTGGGGAAAGCCCTTGGTGGTGCGTCTGGTGGTTTTACTTCTGGTAAAAAAGAAGTGATCGAAATTCTTCGTCAGCGTTCAAGACCTTATTTATTTTCAAACACTTTGGCACCTTCTATTGTAGGTGCGTCTATCGCGGTATTCGATATGCTTTCTGAAGCTACCACTCTTCGCGATAAATTGGAGGAAAACACCAAGTACTTCAGAAGTAAAATGACCGAAGCTGGTTTTGATATTAAGCCAGGCGAGCACGCTATTGTACCTGTAATGCTTTACGATGCCAAACTAGCTCAAAAAATGGCCGATGCGCTTCTTGAAAAAGGCATTTACGTGATTGGCTTCTTCTACCCTGTAGTAGCGAAAGGCCAAGCCAGAATTAGAGTTCAGGTTTCTGCTGGGCACGAAATGCACCATTTAGACAAAGCCATTCAAGCCTTTACCGAAGTGGGTAAAGATTTAGGAGTGATTTAATAAAATCAGCCCGTTCATCACTATTTGAATATGCAGTATAGTCTGTTGTAGATTATATTGGTGTATGCAGAAAATTTATGATCAAAGAAGGCTAATCCAAGGCCTACAAACCTTAGCCATCATGTGCCTTTTCTCTGCTCAAGTTATTGGGCAGGGAAAAGTCTCGGACTCCTTCGTATCTTATGGCCTGAGCAAGAATGACCGAAAAATCAAACTCATTGACCTCATTGAAGAAGTCGAGTTTATCCGATTAGAAGAAACATCAGAGTCTTTATTGGGAAGTGTTGGAGATGTCCATGTAGTCGGAGATAAGTTTGTCTTTATGGGCAATAAGTATAAGGGCGATATTTTCGTTTTTAGTGATCAGGGTAAACTCATTAATCGAATCAACCGACAAGGAAACGCTCCTGAAGAATATCCTTCAATCAAAGATATTTGGATAGAAGGCGATTTAATAGCTGTCCATACTTCTTTAAATGACATCAAACGCTATCGACTCAACGGTGATTTCGCGAGTAGTAATAAACTGAAATTGACTGCGGGGCATGCTTTGGGTATTTCTGGAAACTACTTCCTCGATATGAACTTCAGTAGTCTTGAAGATCAGTCGAAATATAAAGTGGTAAAGCTTGATGGAAATCTGGGTATTGCAGGAAGGTATTTACCATTTACGAAAGCTCCCATTGCCACCATGCTTTCACAAAGTCCGCTGTTTAAGTATAAGAAATCAGTTGGCTACTATAGAGCAAACTCCGATACGGTCTATCTGTATCAGAAAGATAAATTCGTTCCATTCATACATTTCGAATTTGGTAGCAATTGGCATTGGGATAATTACGACCCATTTGGTCCGGATGTAATCAAAGGATTAAGAGAAGGGGAGAAGGTTTGGTCGATTAAGCCTAAAATAGGTTCACGGTATGTTATTACCTCATCACTTTACGGAAGAAGTGGCAACTTAAGGTTGCAACATGTGATTGACAGAAGCAATGCTGAAGCCATTCTCATTGACCTTGAAAGGTCTTCAAAAAAGGAGTCCTTCGATTTACAAGTGAGCCATTGGGAGTCTGATGATACTTTTTATGCCTTTCTTCCTGCACTAGATGCTGTTGGATTGGTGTCTGAAGCCAGTTCAAAGAATTGGTCTTTCCGAGGAGGGACTAGTTTGGAAGAAATAGCATCGTCCGAAAACCCAGTTTTAGTGCGCATCCTTATTAAAGACTTTTCAAAAAAATGAAAATCTCTTATGTTTTTTGGTGAAGAGGCCATTGGATTCAATCTGATGGCCTCTTTTTATGCTATCTTTTTGCTGGACAAGTATTGAGTCCCACAAGCGTATAAAGTGGGCAAAAGCTCACCAAGCTGGTCAGAAGAAATACTGCGGCCAACACCAATAATACAATGCCCAAAGTACCCGTTACTATGTTGCCAAAATAAAGTATCGCAATAGCCACTGCGATTAAAATTCTTACGGCTTTGTCAGCACTTCCCATGTTCTTTTTCATAATCTCAATAGTTAGGTGGTTTGGAATAAAAGCACAATCCCCGTGATGATTATCAGACACAATCCGCAACGATCAGCAGTTTAAATGCTTTTGCTTTCATGTCATGAAGTTAGCGAATGCCCTGTTGCCGAATCCTGATATATGTCATGCCGAAAGGAGATTTAATCACCGGTTTAGGCCTTGCGATAAAATGACAAAGGGCTCTATTTGGCAGTAATGCGCCTTGGGAAGTTGGGGGTATTTTTCATCTTATACCATCTGAAAACTATAGAATACACAAAATCAAATTTGATCTGTTATTCTTTTGAAGCGACTATTCTTTTAGTTATTCTTGTTAGTGAATGCTTGACCTAATTATCAAGTTCAAACTTCCTTCAACCTCAAAAAAACTATGAAGCAGTTTAGCCTATTTTTTCTCCTACTGTTGGTCACATTTTCATGCTCAAAAAACACTTCTGAAGAAGAAACTGAAGCCGTAGTCGTTACCGATGATTTTAAATCTTACCGTCTGGATGGTGACCAGCCCCAAGAACGTTTTGCCGATTTAATTGAATCAGTGGAGGTAGTAAGGCTTGAAGAAACGGATAATTCTTTGTTGGCTTATGTTCGAAACCTTCAGCAAACTAAGGATTACTTAGTTTTTAACAGCAGTACAATGGAAAGCGATGTGTTTGTTTTTGATAGGAATGGCGCATTTGTGAACAAGATCAACAGACAGGGCGATGGCCCAGAAGAGTATCAGGCTGTTTCCAACATATGGATGGAGTCAGATACCTTGGCTGTTTACACTTCCAGTAAAAAGACAGTAAAACGCTATAGTCTCGAAGGCGATTTTATTTCTACTGTCACCTTACCTGTTGCGGGTGCTCATGTTCATGGGTATAATGGGGCTTATGCTATGGAGATGAATTACAGTCCCATTAACGACACATCTTATTATAGATACGCCTCGCTGGGTAAGGATCTGCAACTAAGCGGAATGTATCTACCTGTAGACAATAAAATGGATATGTGGATGAGTTTAAGTATGAACCCGATTAGCCCGTATAAAGATGGAGTTACGCTATTGAGAATGATGAGCGACACGGTTTATAGGTTGAGTGATAACCAGTTTACACCATTTATTCACTTCGATTTCGGTCAAGACTGGTACTGGAATGAAAGTAGGGATTTGCTTCAAGCATTTGGTGGCGCAATGCAAACCACCGATAAATTGTGGAGCGTTCATGCTCAAATTAGTATTAAGGCGATTTGGGTGTACACCTTTTCGGGAGTAAGTCAAGAAAAAGCCCCTCCTAGCTATTTAATTGACAGGGCTACTGGTCAAATTCGATCTGTAGATATGCGCACTAAGGATAAACCTAAGGGGGTAGCGGTGGCTATGGATTGGGACGATGACCGTTTAATTTTCACTGTACAGTCCCCAGATATGAGATCGTTCCTCTCCGAACTTAACGAAGACCAAATCAAATTCCGCCAAGGCACTACTTTAGAAGAAATTGAGTCTTCAGAGAACCCAGTATTGATGTGGGTGAAGTTTAAGAGGGAGTAGGTAGTACATAGTATTTAGATTTTAGAGATGAAGAATAAATTATTCAGTTTTTTGACGCTTACACTTGTTTTTAGCTGCGCTGAAAAGGGAGGTACTAGCAACAAGGAAGCTGTCAATCTGGATGAATTCAGGTCTTATCATTTGGATATAAATCAGCCCAAAGAGCGCTTTTCAAACCTAGTAGAATCGGTCGAAATTGTAAAACTTGAAGAAACGGACAATTCACTTTTGTCTGACGTGTCAAACCTTAAAAAAACTGATGACTATTTGGTGTTTTTGAGCGGAGGAGGGGCTAATGTCTATGTATTTGATTTGGCTAGGAAACCTAGTTAGTAAAGTAAATAGAAAAGGAAATGGGCCTGAAGAATATACTGGAATAGATGATATGTGGTTGGTGGGTGACACACTATCAATTTATTCAAAAATTGACACCAAGGTGAACAGGTATACTATTGACGGAAGCTTTATTGATTCGAAAAAATTACCATATCAGGTTGGTCATGTTCTTGGTTATGAAAATGGTTATGCCATGGATATGAACTATGAGTTGATAGATGATTCTGCTAGGTTTAGATATGCATTTTTAGATGAGAATTTAGAAGTAGAAGCGACCTATTTACCTTATAAAACTTCGCCTTCCTTCACTATCTACAAAAACTTTCAGACCGTCTCTTCTTATAATAATGGGGTGCTGTTTTTTCGAATGCTAAGTGATACAATATATTTTTTAAAGGATCAGGAGTTTGGGCCTATTGCTCATTTAGATTTTGGTAAAGAATGGTTTTGGAGAGGTAAGGGGGAAGTTAGCGCTAAATATATTGAAGAGCTTCAAAATCATGATGGCATATGGGATGCCATCATGTATATGGGAGAAAAGTACATTTATGTCATGGGACTAGGGAGTTTTGGAAGCACAACTAGCTCACCATTTTTTTGATCAATAGAGCTACAGACGAAACGCATAATCTTGATTTTCGCAAGCAAGGGGATACGTTTAGCATAAAGGCCGAAGGCTGGGATAAAGAAAGCATGATTTTCTCAATTCAATCTACGCAAATAGCTTCCTTTCTATCAGAACTGGAAGACAGTCAAATCAAATTTCGCCAAGGCACCACTTTAGAAGAAATAGAATCTTCCGAAAACCCAGTGCTGATGTGGGTGAAGTTTAAGGAGGAGTATTGATAAGAGGGTATTTAGTACATAGTATTGAGTAACTAGATTTTTGATAAATGGAAAAATATGGGATACTGCCTTTTGGAGGGTTTTCTTCACCCTTAAAGTCCCTCCAAAAGGTTGTTTACTAAACATACAATTGACAATGAGAATATATTTTTCTGTTTTACTACTTCTAATAGTCGTATGGAGCTGTTCTGATGGTAAGTCAGAGAGCTTAGATAAATCTGGTTTGGACATAGATGAGTTTCGATCTTATAAAATAGACATGGATATGTCTCAAACTAAGCTGGCCGACTTAATAGATACCCTTGGAGTAATGAGGCTTGAAGAAACGCCAGAATCACTGCTTGGTTATGCAAGTCGTTTACAAGAGTACAGCGATGGCTTCGTTATGGCCAGCGAAAAGGTTGGAATCATTTTTTTTAATAAAGAGGGTGACTTTATGCATGGTTTCAATCATAAAGGATCAGGGCCAGATGAGTATGCTGACATTTATGATTTTTGGATTGAGGGAGATACGATTGCCATTTTTTCTAAAGCAAGTCAGCATATTAAACGATATGATTTCAACGGTAATTTTATAAGTTCAGTTAGAGTTCCCTATTACGCTCATCATGTTTACCCAATAAAAAATGGTTTCGTGTATGACTTGAATTATGGGGTGATTGAAGATTCACTCAAGTATAGGGTAGTAGTGGTCAATTCAGAATATAAGTTGGGAAAAGCACTTTTGCCCTTTAATGCTTTCCCAAAAATGTATTACTTCTCTAATTCTCCTTCATTAAAGCCCTATGGTAATGGGGCTACTTATTTAGGGGTAATGAGTGATTCGTTGTATCTGGTCCAGAATAATCAAGTCAGACCACTGGCTCATTTTGATTTTGGGGAGAAATGGTATTGGACTGAAGAGGCTAAAATGAACCCTAAAATGTATATGCCGAGCAAGGGCGAAAAGGTGGATAATATTAACTCGTACATTGGAGAGGAGCATATTTGGCTAACTGCCACCTATATAATGACAGATACTCAACCCTTTCTCATAAATAGGCTTACTGGGGCAGTCGTTTCAATCGACCTGCAGAACCAAGGCGATGGGCGGTATACAATTTCTCCGATAAAATGGGAAGGCAATTCTTTTTTTGGCTCGATTCAGTCCAACGACTTAATTACTTTGATAAGTGAGTTGGATCAGTCTCGAATAAAGTTCAGAAGGGGCACAACCTTAGAAGAAATAGAATCTTCAGAAAACCCTGTACTGATGTGGGTGAAGTTTAAAGAGTAAGTAGATAGTATTGAGTAACTAGATTTTAGAAATGAAGAATAAATTATTCGGCTTTTTAATGCTTACACTTGTTTTTAGCTGCGCTGAAAAGGGAGGCGTTAACGACAAGCAGGTCACGGGTTTAGATGATTTCAAATCATATCATCTCGATTTGGATTTGCCCAAAGAGAATTTTATAGATATGATTGAATCGGTAGAGCTGATGCAATTGGAAGAAACCGATGAGTCGCTTTTATCTACAATCCGCAAAATCAACAGGCTCGATGATGGCTTTGTCTTTCATACAGATAAAAAGATGGGGACGAATGAACATACGACAATCTACTTTTTTGACGAAAATGGAAATTTCAAGAATAAAATAAACCGTCAAGGACAGGGGCCAGAAGAGTATGGATCAATCGAAAGTTTATGGATGGAGAACGGTTTGGTCGCTGTGTATTCAATGCCCAAATCGGTGATTTATCGGCACACCACTGAAGGTGAGTTTGTCGACTCACGTAAATTACCTGATCAACTTCGGGTTGGAGATATTCGGCCTTATAAAGATGGCTACGTTGCTGAAATGAATTATCTCCCCATCAATGACACCTCTTATTACAAGTTCGCGAAGCTGGACAAAGATTTGAAACTGGAAAAAGCATTTCTGAAATATAAGGATGCACCTAATGGAATGTGGAGGCCTACTAATTACTCCACTGTGATTCCATATCAAGATGGAGTGCAGCTTTTCAGGGTTTTTAGTGACACCATTTACGCATATACAAATGATAAACTCGCCCCTTTGGTGCATTTTGATTTTAAGGAGGATTGGTTTTGGACAGACAGACCTGAACCTACTTCTGAGGTTTGGCAGAAAGTAGAAGCCGAGAATAAAGCTTGGGTAATAGGCATGGCGATTGGTCAAAAACACATTTATGCAGATGCCTTGATCGGCTATTCGCATTGGGAGTATTTCTTAATTGACAGAATGAGTGGTAAGGTCAAGCGAATGGAAATGCCGAAGGGTAAATCTGTGAGTGAAGAGTTTTTATACTTGGGTTGGGAAAAAGATCGACTGATGTTCTCTGTCACCACAGCCGATGTACCTAACATTTTATCAGCCTTGGATGAAAATCAAATCAATTACCGTGAGGGCACTACTTTAGAAAAAATTGAATCCTCTGAAAATCCAGTGTTGATGTGGGTGAAGTTTAAAGAGTTTACCAAATGAATATGAAGCTTAGATTTGGAATCCTAATGTTGCTTCTGGGGCTGATGGTCTCCTGCTCTTCAGGTAACGAACAGAAGCAAACAGAGCAGGCTGTTGCGACAGATGAGTTCAAAACTTTTAAAATCGATACGGAGGCCAAAGCTGTTTCAATTTTTGAATTGATTGAAGAAGTTGAAGTCATGCGATTGGAAGAGACGGCTGAGTCGTTGTTGAGCAGTGTATTTAAAGTGTCTAGCACAGAGGATAGAATTATTTTTCCCAGTGGAAATGACGGCAGTATTTATTCTTATTCCAAAGAAGGAGAGTTCATTAGTAAGTTTAGCCATGTAGGGAATGGCCCAGGAGAGTATGAGTTCATCTGGAGTTTCTGGGTGGATGGAGATCGCATTTTTGTATCCGATATCAATAGACGAAGATTACTTTCATATGACCTGGAGGGCAATCATTTGAGAAGTTGGAAACTCCCGTTCTCAGCTAAGAGCTTTTTTACATATGATAAAGGGTTTGTTGCCGATTTGGATTATACAGCCTTTCAAGATTCATTACAGTTCAATGTCCTTTTTCTCGATGAAAATATGGAAGTCAAACAAATGGCTAATCCATACTTATCACCACTGATTCTATATGTAGGTAGCAGTGTCAATAGTTTTCAACCTTATGGGAAAGACCTCATTTACCATGGGTTTAAAAGCGATTCAGTTTTTCTTATTGAAAAGAATCAAGTTCGGCCACTGCTTAAATTTGATTTTGGTGAGGAGTGGCTTTGGACAGAAGAAACAATAAAAAACAACCCAAGAACAACTGGTCTTATTCGTGAAACAGACTTGGTTTGGTGGGTCGATTCTTACATAAATGAAAAGTGGATTTACTTGAGCTATAAAACATCGTTCAAAGATGTTTTTAAAGTACTGATAGACCGTATGTCTGGAATTCAAAAGACTGTCAAAGTGAACAAAGGTGCTGCAACAAAGTATGCGATGACGCCTATTAAATGGGAAGAAGATAGGTTTATGGTTAGTCTGCAATCTCCCGATGTTCGAGCGTTTATAAATGACTTGGGTGAAGAAAAGGTCAAATTCCGTCAAGGCACTACTTTAGAAGAAATAGAATCATCAGAAAACCCGGTATTATTGTGGGTAAAGTTTAAAGAATTGAAATAAGAAATCAGAATATATGAAACGAGTTTTTCCAGCGCTATTAGTTACTGCATTGTTTACAGCCTGTGGCAGTCAAAAAGAGAGTATTACTGAAGAGAAAAATCAAACCAATGACGAGTTTAAGGTCATTTCTCTGTCTATAGAATCAGAGAAACGAAAACTCTCGGAAATGATTGAGTCCATTGAAATAATGGGTTTGGAAGAAACGGATGAAGGACTTTTAAGCGGGGTCTATAATTTTTCTCAAGCAAACAACAGAATCATTTTTCCTAGCGGGTCAGAGGGTGATGTTTTTATTTATTCTAATGAAGGAAAGTTCATTTCCACTTTCAATAGAAAAGGTGATGGGCCTGAAGAATACGGAAGCTTGCAAAGCCTTTGGATAAAGAAAGACACTTTGTTCATCCATGATGGCCAGCGAGGAAAAATAAATAAGTATGATTTTGACGGGAAATATGTGGGACAGATAAAACCAAATGTTAAACCTACTCATTACTACCCTTACCAGGATGGTTATGTAGGTGATATGAGTGGAATACCGATCAACGATTCGCTTAAATTTAATATCGTTTTCTATGACGATCAGTTGAAGATTGAGGGGATGGAGAACCCATATAAAGACGTAGTGCCTTTTCCTATCGTGAGTAGTGTAAACAGTCTGGAGGCTTATGGTGATGGCCTCCTGTATAAAGAGATTTTTGGTGATACCGTTTTTCTAATTCAAGAAAAAACCACCAAGCCATTGCTTAAACTTGATTTTGGATCGGAGTATTTATGGAATGATGAAAAAATGAGGGCTGATGGGCAAAAGGCGATGGGTAGTATTCAGGAGAGTGGAAAAGTATGGATTTTCTATTCTAAGGTGGGTAATTCGAAAATTTATTTGAATTTCAATACGAGCTTCTCGGAGGTGTTTCGGCTGTTGATTGACAGAAATTCAGGAAACTATTATCAAATAGATACTAAAAAGAATGTGGAGGAGAATTATGCTTTTGTTCCTATTAAATGGGATGAAGACGTATTGCTTGCTAGTTTCAATTCTTACGATTTGGCCGAATTAATCAAGGAAATTGGTAGTGAAAACGCCACTTTCAAAAAAGGGAGTACGCTAGAAAGTATAGAATCTTCAGAAAACCCAGTATTATTGTGGGTGAAGTTCAAAGACTTTAACTAGTGATTACAAAGAATTTAAGAATGAAATCGAGGGTAAAAGCAGTATTAACATTCGTTTTAGTTGGCCTGTTGGTCTTTTCATGTTCAGATAACAAATCCCAAAGTACCACAACGGTTGATGTAGATGCAGATCAGTTCCGTGCTTACTCTATCAATGTTGAAAGCAAACGAACTGCGTTTACAGATTTAATTGATAATGTGGAAATATTGGCTTTGGAAGAAACCGAGGAAGCCAAGTTGAGTGATGTAATGTCATTTGAAAGGGGAGAGGATGATAAGCTCTATTTCGCTACCGCCCGAAAAGGAGAAATTTTCTCCTATACCAAAGACGGCAAGTTTTTGGGTACGTTTAGCCATAAAGGCAGCAGTTTAAATGAGTATATGTTCATTCAAAGCTCTTGGACAAATTCAGATTCTATCTCTATTTATTTTAACAGGCGCTTGGTAAGCTATAATATACAAGGCGAAGAACTTGATCGTATCAACCTCCCTTTCAATCCAACACATATTTTCCCATACCATGATGGTTATGTAGCCAATATGAACTACTATCCTTATCAAGACAGCCTTTTTTACAATGTGCTTTTTATGGATAAGGAGTTTAATGTAGAAGCGATGGCAAACCCTAATACTGGACTTTTAAGGGTGCCACTACTTTTGTCGATAAATAGCTTTAAACCGTATAAAGAGGATTTAACATATCATTCTGTATTGAACGATACTATTTTCTATTTGAAAGACAAGAAGAGCAAGCCAATTGCTCAAATTGATTTTGGTAAAAATTGGTTTTGGAACGGAGAGGGGATTGCAATGCAAGACCCAAGCGTGATGAGCCGAATTAGGGAAGATGGTCAAGTTTGGGCAATGAACCCTTTTGTAAACGATAAACTCATTTACCTTACTTATTATACTTCTTTGGCCGATTATTCTCAGTTTGTACTGAATAGAAGCACAAGAAATTATGAGATTTTCGATTTGAAAGGGGAAGGTAATCAACAACTCTCATTGTCTCCATTAACTTGGGAGGACGATAGAATGTTATTTAGTATTCTGCCAGAAGATTTACCGCAATTGC
The DNA here is from genome assembly GCF_001593005.1 of Roseivirga ehrenbergii. Lineage (GTDB taxonomy): Bacteria > Bacteroidota > Bacteroidia > Cytophagales > Cyclobacteriaceae > Roseivirga > Roseivirga ehrenbergii. The sequence goes on along the minus strand of NZ_LQZQ01000004.1, from coordinate 145,193 downwards.
TGAGTACTTTAAATAGCGAGAACTATAAGTTTCTTGAGGGATCAACCCTTGAAGGAATACAATCTTCTCAGAATCCGGTGTTGCTTTGGGTGAAGTTTAAAGAGTTTTAGAAAGCGTTTTTTTAATTAAGAGGCCACTTCAAGGCTTTCTTTCTTGTCGGTTTCGGTAGCTTCCTCTTCTTCCTCGTTTAGGTATCTATTCAGCTTTTTCCTGATTTCTGGGGCCGAAAGGTTACTATCTATTTTGCCATTTCTTGCAATCGACATTTGCCCAGTTTCTTCTGAAATAATGAGAATAAGGGTGTCGGTGGCCTCAGACATTCCCAATGCGGCTCTGTGTCGTAAGCCGTATTGCGCAGGTAGGTTTTCTCTTTCGCTAACAGGTAATAAACAACGTGCCGCTTTTATTTTTCCTTCGTACAGAATTACCGCACCATCGTGCAATGGGCTGTATTTGTTGAAGATAGAAATCAGTAGTCTTTTGGAAATAAAGGCATCGAGTAGGTCACCAGAATCTGCATAAAATTTGAGTTCGGTGTTTCTAGAAAATACCATCAGAGCACCCGTATTTGAACCTGATAAACTCTTTGAGGCTTCAATTACTGCGGTAAGATTCATGTTCACTTTAGGTTTCTTTTTCCGCCAAATCAGTAGTGATTCAAGCACTCCATTTTTTCGGAAGGAAGTTTTGCCTAGAATAAGTAAGAACTTTCTAATTTCTTGAGAGAAAATAATGATAGCGGCTAAAACTCCAACCCCCATAAACTGACCAAGAATACCTGCCAGTAACTCCATTTGAGCAGCCCTAACTACCAAATAAATAAGGTAAAGCGAGAGAAAACCAACTAACACCCTTACAGCAACACTTCCCTTTAAGAGCTTGTAAACCTGATATAGCAATACACTTACGAGCAGGATATCGATAATATCGACCCATCGTACTTCTAGAAATCCTATTTTAAAAGCGTAAATCAAGGATGTATTGCTTTATATAATTTAACTGTTTCTACTGCGGCTTTCACATCGTGTACCCTAAGAATAGAAGCCCCATTTATAAGCGCAGCCATATTTAAGGCAGTAGTGCCATTGAGTGCTTCTTCAGCCGAAATACCTAGAGTTTTATAAATCATAGATTTTCTGGATAAGCCAGTGAGCAAAGGTAACCGCAATCCTTTAAAATAATCCAAATTTTGGAGAATCTCATAACTCTGTTTTGCGGTTTTTGCAAAACCAAAACCAGGATCAAGAATAATGTCGTTTACGCCCAAAATTCGAAGTTTTTCTACTCTTTCGCTGAAGAATAATATAACCTCTTTTAATAAATTTTTATAGTCGGTTTGCTGAGCCATGTTTTGAGGTGTTCCTCTCATGTGCATCATAATGTAGGGCACATTCAATTTAGCAACAGTCTCAAACATGTTGGTGTCTAATGTTCCGCCAGAAATATCGTTGATAATGCAGGCGCCTTGGTCGATTGCAACCTTGGCTACCGAACTTCTAAATGTATCGATAGAAATATAGGCTTCTGGAAATTCTTTAATTATAAGCGCTAGAGCTTTACTGATTCGGTCAGTTTCAATTTCGGTACTTATATCTTCGGCATTTGGGCGAGAAGAATAACCACCAATATCTAAAATGAGGGCGCCTTCTGCCAGCATATTTTCAGCTGTTGATAGAATTTCTTTCTCAGTGTTTTGTCTGCCAAGCGAATAAAAGCTATCGGGGGTAATGTTTAAAATACCCATTACCGCTGGCGTATCGAGCGAAACTAGATTTCCACGTAAGTTCAATGTCTTTTTAACCTGAAATATTTTATCTTTCGCTTTCAAAAATTCCCTTTAGCAATTAAAATCACTCAACTTGAAGGAGCAAACGGTAGGCGAATATAAGCAAGTTATAGAGGCCTGTAAAGACATATTTCTGAAGAAGACCAAAGATTACGGAACGGCATGGAGAATACTCAGGCTGCCTTCTATTACGGATCAGATTTTTATCAAGGCCAAGCGCATTCAATCTATTCAGAATAAAGGAAATCAGAAGGTTGACGATGATATTGCTGGAGAGTTTATTGGCATTATCAATTACTGCATTATTGCGTTGATCCAGATGGAGTTGAGCGAAGATGACCCCTTCGAAATGGAAGTGGAAACCCTTGAGCCTTTGTACGACCAAAAAGTAGAAAGCACTTTTAATCTGTTGATGAATAAAAATCACGATTATGGTGAAGCTTGGCGCGACATGCGGGTGAGTTCTATGACGGATATTATTCTGATGAAATTGCTCCGCGTGAAGCAGATTGAAGACAACCAAGGGCAAACCATCATTTCTGAAGGAATTGATGCCAATTATCAAGACATGATCAACTACGCAGTGTTTTGCTTGATCTTAATGAAATTTTCAAAATCATGAAGCTATTAACCTCGATTTCAAGGTATTTGGTTGGAGGACTTTTTATTTTCTCTGGTCTTATTAAGATTAACGATCCTGTAGGGACGCAGATTAAATTGGAAGAATATTTCACCGTTTTTTCAGTGGATATTGCTCCATTTTTTGATGCACTAAAACCAGCTGCATTATTCCTTTCGGTACTGCTTTCTACTTTGGAAATAGTGCTGGGATTAGCAGTCTTGTTGAGGTATAAGCCGCAAATCGTAACCAAGTTGCTCTTGGCCATGATTGTGTTTTTCACCTTCCTTACTTTCTATTCGGCCTATTTCAATAAAGTAACCGACTGCGGTTGTTTTGGTGATGCCATTAAACTTACGCCATGGGAGTCGTTTACTAAAGACATCATTCTCTTGGTTTTAATACTGGTGCTATTTATTAATCGGAAGAGAGAAGAACTTACAGCTGGCATTAAAACTAAGTCAATTGCTTTGGCAGGAACGCTTGTGTTTTGCTTGGTGATTTCATTCTTGGCCATTGCTCATTTACCTTTTATCGATTTCAGAGCTTATAAGGAAGGAACCCATATTCCTACCGAAATGCTGCCCCCCGGAAATGACCCAAATGAGGTGCCTAAAATCACTAATTTTGCCATGTGGAGCGATACGGCAGACGAAACACAAAATATTCTGACAGGAAGAAAGTTATTGGTGGTAATTCACGAAGCGAACAAAACCGATGCGGATTCATACCTTGATTTAAACTCATTGATTAGTGCTTTAGGAAATCAAGTGGAGGCAATTGCAGTAACAGCTTCTTCTGGTGAACAGTTTGAAGAGTTAAGGCATAGTGTTCAATTGGCTATTCCTTATGTGTATTCCGATGCTACTTTGCTCAAAACTATGGTACGCTCAAACCCGGGTTTAGTGCTGATAGAAAACGGAACAATCTTAAAGAAATGGCATTACAACGATATTCCATCGGCCAGTGATTTAATGTCTAATTTTAGATAATGAATCAAATCGGCAGGATTTATTTAGTGGGCTTGCCAGCCTCGGGTAAAACTACAATTGGAAAACAATTGGCCGAACATTTAGGTGTCCAGTTTATGGACTTGGACGCTGAAATTGTTAAGGTGGTGGGGCAGTCCATTCCCGAATACTTCGATTTTCAAGGAGAGGGGAACTTCAGAATTAAAGAAAAGGAGACACTCAGAAATCTAGGTTCTGCCAATGAACAATTTGTGATGGCTACCGGTGGAGGAGCACCTTGTTTCCATTTCAATATGGACCACATGAATGAAATGGGAACCACGATATTTTTAGATGTTAGTCCTGGAGATTTAGCCTTGAGAATATTGGATCAAGGCGTTGAAAAAAGGCCCCTTTTTAAAAGTTACGATCAGCAAGATTTGATTCAGGAAGTGCGTGATTTGGCCGAAAGAAGACTCTCTTTTTATAATGAGGCCAAAATAAAAATACGAGACAACAGAATCACACTGGATAAAGTCATCTCGTATTTAAAGTCTTAGCTAAAACTAGGTTTTAGAAATTCAATCCAAAAGTCAGTTTTGCATTTGTAAAATTGTGCTTAATGATTGTCAATGGAGAATCTTCGAGCACGGCCATCCTATAGCTTCTAAATGATTGATCATATTTGGTGTTTACTAGAGCTAAATCGAAGAAGTATTTCCCCATGTTAATTCCTAAACCACCGGAAACAATCTTTCTCGATCTATCTAATTCTACTCCGTCAAAATTACTTTTATATGGGTCGCCATAGTTTGCATAACCTAGCCTAAACCTAAACATCTCGTAGCGGTATTCTCCACCTAATTTAATGTTGGTTACAGAATTGTAAATATTTTCAATGGTGGCATTGTCAGGCCCAGTAAAGAAATCATTCGATGAAATATTGGCGTTAGCGTAATTCAAATGCTCGATATCGGCTGTGATAAATCCGTTTTTATTGAAGAAAAAGGCCAAGCCAGCATTCAGTTTTGAAGGTGTCCTTAAATTGAAAGTAGAAACAAATATGTCCGTTGCGGTTTCTAATCTGTTCAGAACAGTGTCTTCCAAAATGATGCGGTTGCCTTGGTTATCTCTAAAATTTGAAACATCGTAATTGTTCCAGTCCGAAACGTAAATATTGTCTCCCTCTTCATTAAAGTTGTTGTAGGTAGGAGATGTGTAAGATAAGCCCACTCTCAAAGCATCCATAGGACGAATAATTGCGCCAATATTGAAGTTTACACCCGTTCCATTCAATTCTAGTCTTTCATCTATGGCAAAAGATTTAAGCGGTTCGTTGGTAAAGCTTTCAGTATAAATTCTACTATTCGTGTAGCTAGAAGAGGTAATTCCCATTCCAGCACCTAAATACATTTTGTCGTCAAAATTGGTTCCGTAGGCAATATTCACTTGATCGGTATAGCCTTTGGTTCTAAGAGTTTCTGTTTGTGTGGGAAAACCTAAAACGGGAGAATGATAGAGTGTTTCATCATTCGGGTCAGGGTTGATAATATAATGGTCGTATCCAGTTTGAGCTATTCCATTAAGCTCTTCTGGAAAAAAGCCATCGGCCTGCTGGAGCATATTATCAATAATGGAGTTGTTGCCGTTGAATCCGCTGGACAGTACATTTCGATTAAAGTCGTTAATTCTATTGTAAGTAACGGCCAATGATCCTCCTCTAAATGTTCCAGGAACAAGATCTCCTTTATTGAAATTGATCACTACGCCTAAATTAGCAATGGTGAATTTGGTGGCTTCATCCTTATTAATAGTGCCAAACGAGTTTCCCTCTGTTTGTAAAGTTGAAAAACTAGGGGTAAAGGTGAATTGAGATCTATTGAAAACACCAAGCCCAGCGGGGTTGTAAATAGCAGAGCTAATGTCTCCACCAAGTGCCGAACCAGAACCTGCTAATGCTGAAAACCTCGCAGTTCCAAAGTTTTGTAATTGACTATACCTTAAGGCATCATTATAATAACCAAAAGAGCCTTGTTGAATTTGTGCCTGAGAGGTTTGAAATAGGCAAACCACGCCCAGGCTTATCATAATAAGCTTTATTCCAAGTTTCATATTTTGTGAGTTTTTGTGAGTTGTATTAATTACCTCTTCCGCTTCTTGATGAACTGTTACTACTACTTCTTGATGAGCTAGAACTGCTGGTATTTCCAGAGCGGCTGCTAGAGCTAGAACTTCGTGAAGAAGAACTACTCACTGTTCCCGATGATCTGCTCGAAGAAGAACTGCTACTTCTACTAGAAGAAACTCCGCTGCTTCTTGATGAGCTTGAGGAAGACCTACTGCTCGACACACCAGAACTTCTGCTACTGCTTGAAGATCGGCTGTAAGTAGGTGTTGCCGATCTTGTAGAACTTGATCTGCTAAATAAGTTACTACTTGAAGAACTGCTTCTACCTGAAGTCACACGAGAAGTAGTTGAAGTGCTTCTGCTACTTCTAGCTGTGCTGCTTCTTACTACGTTTGAACGTGTTAATCGACTGTCGTTAGAAAACTGATAAGCATTGGTATTAACCCTTGAACTTCTAGTATTGCCAGCTGTAGTAGCTGTAGAACTATTTCTTCCTCCAATTACTTGATAGCCATCAGTAGAACCACCAGCTCTAGATCCTCTAGCACCTAAATCACTAGCATATCTAGCCGAACGTGTATTTGGAGTTGAACCATTTACAGCATCAGTTCTTACACTACTTACAGAAGTTGATGATATTCTAGCACCTCTGGTAACATCTCTACCATCTCTATTTACTAGACTTCCCTCATTGTTGTAGTAATAATTACTGGTGTAATACCTGTTGTAGCTATAGTAAGGTGAGTATCTGTTCCATCTATCCCAACCATATCGTGGATAGGGGCGGCCATAACTAAACGCGGTATAGTATGGTGAGTAAAAACCGCCATAAGTCCAGAATGGATCATAAATTGGTGACCAAAATAGATTAGATGGACCGTAGAAGTTATTTAAACTTACAAAAGACATACTTACACCGAAACCAGGGTAAAACGAACTTGCTCCAAATAAATCTAGACCAACTCTCGGTACTGTTCCTCCGTTTCTCCTGCTACCATATCTACCTGATAGGTAGTTGTTCATTCTGAAATCACGGTTTAAATAGTATTGTTCATACCAAGCCAACTGGAACTGAAAATCATTTGCCATTAATTTATTGAAACTCCATTTATCCCAGTCTGTGTTCCAATCCAAAGGAAGTTCGTAATAGGCTAGATTTTCATTTTCGTAATCATAAACGAAATCATCATAGTTCAGCTCGCTGGCTTTGGTTACTAGAGGGCCTTCTTCAAAATAGACTACTTCTCCGTCCTGGCTATTATTGTATTTACTTACCAAAGAGGGGTCTATCGATTCGCTTGAATAGTCACCCAGCGAAAATGCTTTTTCGTTAGAAGACTCAATTTCTTTTGTCGATTCAATAATCGTTGGTTTGCTTGTTCTGTCTGCTGATGTAAAGTATACATCATCATACTCTTGGGTAGATTGAAATTGGTTTGGTGAGCATGCAAACACCGTAAGCATACTGAGTGGTGCCATTAATATCCGGATGTAGTCTCGTCTTTTCATGATGTTTCCTCCTTGGCTTTTTTATGTTAACGTGTATTTATCAAAATTGGTCGATAAAATAATCGAATGATATATCTTTGTATCAACTATTTTAACAACCATTAACAAACAAGATTCATACCAAACAACTGATATGAGCAAAGGATTACCAAAAAGAAGTGAAGATTACTCGTTGTGGTACAATGAGCTGGTGAAAAAAGCAGATTTAGCTGAAAATTCACCTGTTCGTGGTTGCATGGTAATCAAACCCTATGGCTTTTCCATCTGGGAGAAAATGCAGGCAGAAATTGACCGAATGTTTAAAGAGACTGGGCATGTGAATGCGTACTTTCCTCTTTTCATTCCAAAATCATACCTAAGTAAGGAAGCTGACCATGTAGAGGGGTTTGCTAAGGAATGTGCCGTAGTCACTCATTATCGTTTGATGAACGACCCTGACGGAAAGGGAGTTGTAGTCGATCCTGATGCTAAATTGGAGGAAGAGCTTATTGTTAGGCCAACTTCAGAAACAGTAATTTGGAACACTTATAAGAACTGGGTGCAATCTTACAGAGATTTGCCTCTACTCATAAACCAATGGGCCAACGTGGTTCGCTGGGAAATGCGAACTCGTCTTTTCTTAAGAACTGCCGAATTTCTTTGGCAAGAAGGGCATACCGCACATGCTACTAAGCAAGAAGCCATAGACGAATCTGTGCAAATGATGAATGTCTATGCTGAGTTCGCTGAGAATTATATGGCCATGCCAGTGGTAAAAGGAATAAAATCAGAAAGCGAAAGATTTGCAGGTGCTGTGGAAACCTATTGTATCGAAGCTTTGATGCAAGACGGAAAAGCGCTTCAAGCGGGAACTTCCCACTTTTTAGGTCAGAATTTCGCAAAGGCTTTCGATGTGAAATTCACGAATAAAGAAGGAGTACAAGATTTCGTTTGGGGAACTTCCTGGGGTGTAAGTACAAGGTTGATCGGAGCGTTGATTATGGCGCATTCAGATGATCAAGGCTTGGTGCTTCCTCCAAAATTGGCGCCTATTCAGGTGGTGATTGTGCCTATATATAAAGGAGAAGAGCAGCTTCAAACCATTTCTGATAAAGTAGCCGAGCTTACCAAAGGTTTGAAAGCCAAAGGTATTTCTGTGAAATTCGATAACCGTGACACTTACAAGCCAGGTTTCAAATTTGCCGAATGGGAATTAAAAGGAGTGCCGGTAAGGTTGGCTATTGGACCAAAAGATTTAGAGAACAACACTGTTGAAATTGCCCGAAGAGACACAGGTGTCAAGGAGCTTTTTAGCTTAGAAGGCAACTTGGCTGACAAAGTAGAAGCTTTATTAGACGAGATTCAAAATTCTATTTATCAAAAAGCATTCGATTTCAGAGCAGAAAATACTACTGAGGTGGATACTTATGATGATTTCAAAAAAGTCATTGATGGACAGGGAGGTTTTGTTTCTGCTCATTGGGATGGTACAGCCGAAACTGAAGACAAGATTAAAACAGAGACTAAAGCAACCATACGTTGTATTCCTTTAGATAGAAAAGAAGAAGCTGGAGTTTGTATCTACTCTGGAAAACCATCTGCTGGCCGAGTACTTTTTGCAAAAGCGTACTGATATTACTAATAAATAGTATATTCGGACAAGTTTAAAAAGCTGAGCAAATGGGAGAGTGGATTGCTATTATTTTATTGGTGATCATTGGGTTGATTCTAATTTATATAGAATTGCTCTTTGTACCGGGTACTACCGTAGTAGGCGTGGTTGGTTTTGCCCTTACATGCGCGGGGATTTACCTTACCTATGAGAAACACGGTGCTTTAGCAGGTAACTATATGCTTGTGGGCTCTTTTCTTATTTCGGTGGTGGCCATTTATTTTAGCTTTAAATCGAAATCCTGGGATCGGTTTTCACTCAAAGACACCAACAAGGGTAAATTCAATGAGGGCTACTCCTTGGGCCTGGAAGTTGGGATGGAAGGAATTGCAATTTCTGATTTAAAGCCTGTTGGCAAAGGAGAGTTTGGAGATAAAAGTTACGAAGTAGTTTCCATGGGTTCTCACATTGAATCAGGTAGTAGAATTGAAATCATTAAAGTTCTAGGGAATAGAATTACAGTTGAACGAATAAATAATTAGATATGAATGAATACATAACGCTGGTTGCCATTGGAGCCGGTATAATTCTGTTTTTTGCTTTTTTCTATTTCGTACCGGTCAATCTATGGATTACGGCTAGGTTTTCGAATGTTAAGGTAGGCTTGCTTGAACTTGTGTTCATGCGTATTAGAAAAGTACCACCAAGAATTGTGGTAGACGCTATGATTACGGCTACAAAAGCGGGTTTGGAGCTTACTACTACTGAACTTGAAACGCATTACCTAGCAGGCGGTCATGTTCCTTCCGTAATTAAAGCACTTATTTCTGCCGACAAAGCAAATATCACTTTAGGCTTTAAACAAGCTACAGCAATTGATCTTGCGGGTAGAGATGTATTTGAAGCAGTACAGATTTCAGTAAACCCAAAAGTAATCACTACACCTAAAGTAGCTGCTGTGGCTGCCGATGGTATTCAGTTGGTTGCTGTGGCAAGAGTAACAGTTCGTGCTAACATTCAGCAATTAGTTGGGGGAGCTGGTGAAGACACTATTCTTGCCAGAGTTGGTGAAGGTATTGTAACTTCAATTGGTTCTGCTGCTTCTCATAAAGAAGTATTAGCCAACCCAGATAAAATTTCGAAACTAGTACTAAGCCGTGGTTTGGATGCGGGAACGGCATTCGAAATTCTTTCTATTGACATTGCAGATGTAGATGTAGGGGTGAACATTGGTGCGATACTTCAAACTGACCAAGCGCAAGCCGACTTGAAAGTAGCCGAAGCTAAGGCGGAAGAAAGACGTGCAATGGCCGTTGCTCAAGAACAAGAAATGAAAGCCAAGTCGCAAGAGGCAAGAGCTAAGGTAATTGAAGCAGAAGCAGAAGTACCTAAAGCATTGGCCGAAGCTTTCAGAAGTGGTCGTTTGGGAGTGATGGATTATTATAAAATGGAGAACATTCAGGCCGATACCGACATGAGAGAATCCATTGCTAATCCAGAGCAAAAATCGACTTCAAGAAGAAAGTCTGACGACAAGGATAAAAAATAATAATCTTCCTCGGGAGAACTTCAAAAGGCTGTCTGCAAAGGCGGCCTTTTTTTGTTTTACATGCTGATGAGAATAAGTGCTGCAATGGCAAGTGCTATTCCTATAATATTCAGCTTGCTCGGGTATTCTCTAAAAATAAAGGCTGCGAAAACTGTGGAAGCAATGATGATTCCGATGTTCAGTACAGGGTAAAGAATTGCACCATTATTGTCGAAAGCAGAAAGTGCTTTGATTTGAAAGTAAATTGAAAAGTAATTCGGTATGCCTAAGTAGAGACCTCCTAAAATGTCTTTTTTACGCACTTTAATTTCACGCACCAAAATTACAATGCTACCAATAAGGAAAGCTGTACCGAAAGTAATGATAGGGTAAATGCCTTCAATGTGCGATTCAATCAAGTTTTCGCTGGCGTAGTTTAGCCAAGTGTCTAATGCCCCGCCCAGTAAAAAAACAGCAAAAGGTAAGGCTACATAGCCAAGGGGTAATGGCTCTTTTATCTCTAATGAAACCTTTTTCTTCGATACCAAAAAGATGGCTACAAAGGCGGTAACGATACCAATGTAGTTCCATGGGCCTAGTTCAGAAGTTCCTATTTTCAGAATAAATAGACTAAACAAAACTGGAATGGCCAAGGACATTTTACTGGCCACTGTGGCCACAGCAACACCTCTTAACTGGGTGGTTAAGGCCATCAGGTAAAATGTGCCTATAAACAATAGCCCTAATGCCGAAGCGCTATAGAACCAAGGTTGATCGAAAGCGATGTTGGATTTTATATGCCCAAAGCCCACATAAATACTTCCTGTAATTACACAAATCAAGTAATTGGTAACAATGGCAGGAAAGGTGTTGATTTTATATCGTGTAAACGATCTAAAGGAAAGAAAAACGGCAACATTGCCAAGTATTGCGAGTAAAAGGTAAAGCATAGCGCGCGAAGATACAGAATAGATTAATTGTTACTTTAGTGATTAAATAACTGCCGTGAAAAAACCTGAAGTGTATACATTCGATTCGAAACCCGATTTGAGGGGAAACCTTACTTATTTAGAAGAATTGAAAAGCATTCCTTTTGAAATAAAACGTGTGTATTGGCTATACGATTTGCCAGAACAGCAAGTAAGGGGGGACCATGCTCATAAAACCGGTGAGCAGGTTATTGTTGCTATCAAGGGTAAAGTTGAAGTTTTGCTAGAATCTAAAAAAGGTGACCTATTCAATTGCACTTTAGATAGGGCAGATAAAGCGCTTTATATTCCACCCATGTGGTGGGGGCGAATGATTTTCAGTAAAAACGCCATAATGATTGGGCTCGCCTCCGATGAGTTTGATGAGAATGATTACATAAGAAAACGCTCTGAGTTCAAATGAGAAACCTAAAAGTGACTGAGGCTTTACCAGAGAATATCAAAAAGGATTTTTCTGAACTGCTTTATACACAACCTAATTTTCTTATTGGCAATAACCAATTGCCGCAAATCCATTTCTACTTACTTGATAACGCAACCAAAGTTGGCGTAGGTCATATTGGTTTTTCTTTGGAAGAAGGAACCGCTTTTAGTCCTTATCGAGCTCCTTTTGGAGGTTTTGCTTTAGCTCATGATTTGACCAGCAGAGAAATTACCTTCTTTATTTTTGAAGTTCTGAGAAAGCTCAAAGAACGAGGTGTGAATTCCATCCAAATGAAATTGGCGCCTGATTGTTATTTCACTAATACACGCTTACAGAAGGAGAACTTGGTTTATGCAGGTTTTGAATTAATGGAAGAGTTAGAATACCAAGCCATTCCTGTTACTGATCAAGTCTTTGAGCTAAACTTGGCCTCAATGGAAGTTCGAAAATTGAAGAAATGCAAAGAGGGGGGCTTTGAGTTCAGTAGGCTTCCAAAGCACAAATTGGCCGATGTATTTGATTTCGTGAGGAACCAGCGTCAGAAAAAGGGCTACGAATTCTCCATGGATTGGCCTCAGATGAAATTGGCGCAAAAGCTAAACCCTGAAGCCTATATTCCTTTTGTAGTGAAAGATGATGAGCGAATTATAGCAGCTACCATTGGCATTTTAGCTTCTGATAAAGTGCTTTATAATTTCTCTCCAGCACATCATCCTGAATATGACCAATTGAGTCCAGTGGTTTTGCTTACAGAAGGGCTTTATGATTTTTGTAGAGCCAAGGAATTAAACTACCTTGATTTAGGTACGTCTTACCTAAACGGTAGGGTAAACGAAGGACTCAAACAGTTTAAGTCGCACTTAGGAGGCCAAAGCTTTTTGAGCTACAGTTTTCGGAAAGCCGTATCTTAGCATTAAATCTTTTGCTGTTGGCGTCTCAATTCTTTAAAAGTTCTCGATGGTCTTTTCTCGCAGTGGTCTTTCGCGCCATTGGTGGCCTTACTATCAATAAACTCTTTGCGGTTTTCTTCGGTACCAATGGAATTACGCTACTCTCTCACTTTCAAAACCTTACTTCATTATTTACGCTGCTTCCTTCTGAAGGAATCAATAGGGCCGTAATGAAGCATTGGTCGGACCCTAAAGCCAGTGAAGAGAGTAAACATAAACTTTGGCAAACAGGCTTTTGGGTAACTAACCTGATATTTATAGCCATTTTCTGTTTGCTTTTTTTTTGGAGAAGAGATTACTTTTTTAGTCGATTTGTAGAGTTTTATAGCATTGGTCAGTTTCTGACAATTTTCCTTCCGGCCATCTTTCTAATGTTGATGACCGGCTTACTCAATTCAGTAATTCTTTCTTTTCGAGATGTAAAAGGCTATGCCTTAGTTAGTATTTCGGGAATTATTCTTCTGGTGGCGGTGGTACTCTGGGCGGTAAGCTTAGGTAACTTAGACCAGGCACTGCTTAGTTTTGTGGTAGGCTATGGGCTTATGTTTTTCTGTTCGCTGGTTTACTTTATTCTAAATAGAAATAAGGTTAAGCTACGGATTGGAACCCCCGATGGAGCTTCATTGAAGAAAATAAGTCAGTTCGTTCTGATGGCCATTAGCTCCATTGTGCTTGGCAAACTGTTGGATTTTATGGTCCGTGATTATGTAATTGAACTGTATGGCCTAGACCGCACTGGGCTTTGGCAGTCCGTAGCCAAAATGTCGAGTAGTTATTTGTTGGTGTTTAGCGGCACGGTAGGAGTGGTGTATTATCCTAAAATGGCATCGCTTATTCATGATGAAGTTGCCTTAAGGAGCTATGTACTCAAGGTAATGGGTTTCGTAGGCTTCATAACCGTTATTTGCTTGGGGATTTATTACTTCAATCGTGAATTTATATTAAACCTCTTCTTTGCAAAAGGCTTTGAAAGAGCAGCCTATTTGGTGCGTTTTCAGGCCATTGGCGACTTCTTTTGTATTCTTTCTTACCTGTTGGCTTATTTACTTTCGGCCAAAGTGCAAACCGTAAAATACATTGTAGCACAGTTATTTTCAGCTCTTATCTATGTTACGCTGGTGTATTTATTAATGGACCGGTTTAATTTAGAAGCCCTTACATTGGCTTACTTATGGCGCTACATCGGCTTCTTCCTTATCCTCATTCTGTTTAACAGGAAATTCTTATTCAAATGAATCCACTCGTTTCGGTAATATGCATTTCCTATAATCATGCTCCTTATATAAGTGAGGCTTTAAAGTCGGTTTTCGCCCAAATTTATACTGAAATAGAAATCATTGTTTTGGACGATGGAAGCTCAGATACTAGCGTTGGAGAAATTGAAAAGATGATTCAGGGTAAACCAGAAGTGGTTTTTATTCCTAATACTCAAAATGAGGGCTACACTCGAACCTTCAATAAGGGCTTAGCTTTAGCAAAAGGGAAGTATCTCATTGATTTCGCTTTAGACGATGTAATGCAGCCTGAATTTTTAAGAAAAAGTGTAGAACGACTTGAAACGTTAGGTGAAGAATACGGGGTTTGTTTTAGCAACGCTGACTACATCAATTCTAAGTCAGAAACAATTGGCAATCATAATGACACCCTTCGAGCTAAGAAGTTGATTTCTGAAATTCCTCAAGGCGATATTTTCGAAATGGTGCTTAAGCGCTACTTCATTTGCACCCCTACTATGGTCATTCGCAAAAGTGTTTTCGATAGAATGGGTGGCTATGATGAAAGCTTGGCTTATGAAGATTTTGATTTTTGGGTGCGTTCCTCTCGTTACTATAAATACACTTTTCTAGATGAGATTCTGATGCAGAAACGCAAATTGACAAGCAGTATGTCGGCATTGAGGTATAAGCATCAGCATAATGATCAGATGCAGTCGATATTTACCGTTTGTAGAAAGGCTTTCAGCTTATGTAAAAGCAAATCAGAGTTAGATTCACTTTACCAAAGGCTGTCCTATGAACATCGTCAATGCATTCGTTATCAGGCTTATGGCTTAGCTGAGAGCTACATTGTTTTGGTAAAAAAAATAGGTCGAGGTGCCGTTAAACTACGGTTGATTGGTTTTTTGATTCGGTTGGGTCTTGACCGAAATCGTTTTTGAAAACTGCACTCTTGTTTGTAGTCTTGGTAAATAAAATCCTTTTTTTGAAAATCATAAGGCTCTATTCATAGCCGTTTATCCCATATTCTGTTAACTTACCTTTTTAAGAACACCTCCTTTCTTTATGGGACCTAAAATCAAGAAAATAAAAAAACTGCTGGTCGCCAATCGTGGCGAAATTGCCATCCGTGTTTTACGCGCTGCTTCTGAATTGAAAATCAGAACGGTGGCCATGTATACTTATGAAGATCGCTACTCATTACATAGATATAAAGCAGACGAAGCGTATCAGATAGGTGAAAATGAAGAGCCCTTAAAGCCTTATCTCGATATTCAAGAGATTATTACTTTGGCTAAAAACGAAGGCGTAGACGCTATTCATCCGGGATATGGATTTCTTTCCGAGAACGTACATTTTGTAAGGGCATGTAAAGAAGCGGGGATCATCTTTATTGGGCCTGAACCTGAAGTAATGGAAAGGCTTGGCGATAAAGTGCAAGCGAAAATTGTAGCTCGTAAAGCCCAAGTGCCTTTAATTGAAGACAGTCAGGAATCGCTAAATTCGTTTGATGTTGCTTTAAAAGAAGCTAAAAGAATTGGTTTTCCTGTAATGGTGAAAGCTGCAGCAGGCGGTGGAGGCCGTGGAATGCGCGTTGTGCGTGAAGAAGTGGAGCTCGAAAAAGCCTTTAACGAAGCCAAAAGTGAAGCCTCAAAAGCTTTTGGTGACGACACCATGTTTCTTGAAAAATTCATCGATAATCCTAAGCACATCGAAGTGCAGATTATGGGTGATAATTATGGCCATTTGGTGCATTTGTATGAGCGAGATTGCTCGGTCCAAAGAAGGTATCAAAAGGTAGTGGAGGTAGCGCCATCTATAAATTTAAGTCAAGCCACTCGCGATAAGTTGTATGAGTACGCCCTAAAAATTACCAAAGAGGTAAATTATAACAACGTTGGTACGGTTGAGTTTTTAGTGGATGCCGAAGAGAATATTTATTTCATTGAAGTAAATCCAAGGGTTCAGGTAGAACATACTATTACCGAAGAGATTACTGGAATTGATATTGTTCGTTCACAAATAGAAATTGCCCAAGGTTACCCGCTTTCTGACCCTAGAATTTTCATTAAGGATCAGTCAGATATACAGTGCAATGGTTTTGCAATACAGTGTAGAATTACCACTGAAGATCCTGAAAATGGTTTCAAACCAGACTATGGAACCATTATAGCTTATAGAAGTGCGGGTGGATTTGGTATCAGGCTCGATGCCGGAAATTGCTATGCAGGCGTAACCATATCGCCATTCTTCGACTCCATGCTGGTGAAGATTTCGGCAAAGGGAAGAACATTGAAGGGGGCTTCACAAAGGCTGCAAAGGGCACTTTCAGAATTTAGAATAAGAGGAGTGAAAACCAATAAGGGTTTTCTCGAAAACGTACTGAAGCATCCTACCTTTTATAATGGTGAAGCCACGGTAAAGTTTATTGAATCGCACCCTGAGCTTTTTGAAATGCCAAGGTTTATGAACCGCGCAACGCGTCTACTAAATTACTTGGGTGAAGTAGCAGTAAATGGAAATCCAAATGTAAAGCGAATCGATCCGTACGTTCATTTTAGAGAGCCGAAAATACCAGCCAGCGATAGACTTGCTTCTCATCCTAGAGGCACAAAACAGATATTGACGGAAGGCGGACCAGAAGGCTTGGTGAAATGGGTAAAAGATCAGAAACAGATTTTGTTTACTGACACCACTTTTCGTGATGCTCATCAATCGCTTTTGGCCACCCGAATGCGGACTTTGGATATTCTTAAAGTAACCGATGGTTTCACGAAAAATCACCCAGAGATTTTCTCTCTAGAAATGTGGGGCGGTGCCACTTTCGATGTTTCCATGCGATTCTTAAATGAAAATCCATGGGACAGACTAAAACTTATTCGCGAAGCTGCGCCTAATACCTTAACTCAAATGTTGTTGAGAGGTTCTAACGGTGTGGGCTATACGGCTTATCCAGACAACCTGATTGAGCGGTTTGTAGAGAAAACGGCTGAGTATGGTATGGACGTTTTCAGAATTTTTGATTCGCTGAACTGGATTGAAAACATGAAAGTGAGTATCAAAACGGTTCGGGAAAGAACTAATTCGGTAGCAGAGGCTTGTATTTGTTATACAGGCGATGTGCTAGATGCAAACTCAAAATACAATCTTCAATATTACATCGACATGGCCAAGGCTTTGGAAGATGAAGGTGCACATATACTTTGTATAAAGGACATGGCAGGTTTATTAAAGCCTAGAGCCGCCACCAAGTTGATAACAGCCTTAAAGGAGTCGGTGGAAATGCCAATTCATTTGCATACCCACGATACTTCTTCAATGCAAGCCACAACTTATTTCCACGCCATTGAGGCCGGAGTCGATATTGTTGATGTGGCCATTGCATCAATGTCGGGTCTTACTTCACAACCGAATTTTAACTCAATAGTGGCTTGTTTAGAAGGTCATGAAAGAGATCCAAAAATCAACTTATCAAAACTGAATGAGTATTCTAATTATTGGGAAGACGTTCGTGAATACTATTATCCGTTTGAAAGTGGCTTAAAAGCAGGCACGGCAGAAGTATATGACCATGAAATTCCTGGGGGGCAATATTCTAATTTACGCCCGCAAGCAACAGCCTTAGGTTTAGAGCATAAGTTTGAAGAAGTAAAAAGGAATTACGCAATCGTCAATAAGTTATTTGGAGATATAGTTAAAGTAACCCCATCATCAAAAGTGGTGGGCGATATGGCCATTTATATGACCTCGAATAACCTAACGGTTGAAGATATAATGACCCGTGGAGAGTCTCTTTCATTTCCAGAATCGGTGGTGAGTTTATTCAGAGGAGATTTAGGACAAACTCCTGGAGGTTTCCCTCAAGAGCTTTCGAAAATTATTCTCAAAGGAAAAACGGCTTATACCGATCGGCCAAATGCTCATTTAGAGCCAGTGGATTTCGATAAAGAGTTTAAGCAGTTTCAAATCGACTTTGATGAATATTGTGATGAATTAGACTTTCTGTCTTATAAACTTTATCCAAAAGTGTTCAGGGATTTCTATGAGCACTGGCTGACTTACGGAGAAGTACGACATCTTCCAACAAAAGCGTTTTTCTATGGTTTAAAAGAGAACGAAGAAGTGTTTGTTCAAATAGGCAAGGGCAAACATATCATTGTAAAAATGCTACATAAGTCTGAGCCAGACGAAGATGCTATAAGAAAAGTATATTTCGATTTGAACGGTCAAACCAGAGTCATTGAAGTAAAAGATCAGAATGTAAAAGTAACCAAAGCAGTTCATCGTAAAGCAGAAGCCGAAAATGAGATTGGCTCACCTTTGCAAGGCCGATTGGCAGAAATTAAAGTGAAGGAAGGGCAAGAAGTAAAAGCCAATACTGGATTATTTGTGATTGAAGCGATGAAAATGGAAACTACGGTTTCTGCTCCAAAAGCCGGTAAAGTGAAGAAAATTCACTTAATGGCTGGAACTATGCTAGATCAAGAAGATTTGGTAATAGAAATGGAGTAGCTAAAAATCGGCTTACCAAATATTTAAACAAACTGTGTGTATTAAAGAATAAAGTTGAGCAATAGCTTTAAATTATTCCTCAACTTTATTATGTTATTTTTGTATAAAATATACTCATTCAATACGTGTGTCCATACTTTAATGATGGATTTACAATGAATGACACCCCGTACCAACTATATGCCTACTAAAAAGAAGGGAAAAATCGATGTATTGTTAATCTCAGAAGGGACCTATCCGTTTTATGGAGGAGGAATTTCTACATGGAGCCACATGCTCTGCGATAGGGTGTCAAACGTTAACTATACACTATATTCCATCAATGCTGGCTTTGAGAAGGAACCTATTTTTGAGCTTAGCGAGAATGTAAAAAAGGTCATTCAAGTTCCGCTTTGGGCTCCAGACGAACCTCAAGACTATGTTAGCTTTAGTAGAGAATACTATAAGGTTGTTAGTAAGAAAGAAAATACTTCACCAGAAGCCATCCAAAAGCACTTTGTTCCCATTTTTAAAAAATTCTTGGACCTACTTTACAGTGATTCTGAGAACATGGAGGCGCTTGATTTTGTGTTCCGGAGTATGTGGGAATACTTTAAGGACTACGACTACAAGGAAACCATGAAGAGCGAAGAGGTATGGCGCGTTTTTCAGGAAGAAGCTATTCAAGAAACAGAGGCTGGAGGCGTAGAAGCTACACTTTTTGATTTAACTGTTGGTTTACGCTGGTTGTATAGGTTTTTGATTCCCTTTTCCATAGCCATTGAAAAAGTGGATGTATCACACATTACGCTTTCTGGTTTCCCATTGATTCCAGCCCTGGTTTTAAAATATAGATACGGTACTCCACTCATGATTACAGAACATGGGGTGTACGTAAGGGAGCGTTTACTTTATATTAATCGTTCTGACTACTCATATTTCATAAAGGTATTTCTGATAAAACTAACAGAATGTATTACTCGACTTTCTTACTACAAGGCCGATAAAATTCTCTCAGTGAATAAATTCAATATTACTTGGGAGCTGATGTATGGAGCCGATAGAGAAAAAGTTGAAATCACCTATAATGGTGTAGATCATGAAAGGTTTGTGCCTAGAGAAAAGCCTGAACATTTAAAGGGAATTCCTACCGTTGTAGCAGTAGCTAGAATCTTTGAATTAAAGGATGTGCTTACCATGATCCGGTCATGCGCGGTAGTAATGAAGAAGATACCAGATGTTCAGTATTTGGTCTACGGAGATAAAAATGCAGTGCCTGAATATACAGAAGAATGTGAAGCTTTAATTCAAGAATTAGGCTTAGAAAATAACTTCTTTCTCAAAGGTTTTCATAGTCAGCCACACCTAATTTTTAGTGAAGGAGACATCTCAATTCTTACTTCTATTTCAGAAGGCTTTCCCTTTACAGTTTTAGAGTCGATGAGTTGTGGCATACCGGTTGTAGCTACCGATGTTGGAGGAGTAAGTGAGGCGATTGAGGAAGGTACTGGTTTTGTATGCAAACCCAGAGACCCAGAGGCAATAGGAGGTAAGGTAGTTGAATTGCTTACCAATAATGAACTGAGAATGGAAATGGGTAAAAAGGCCCGTCAGCGTGTGATCGATAATTTCACTCTCGATATTTTCATTAGGTCTTATGAAAACATTTATGAGTCAGTTTATGCAAAGGGTTTAAAGAAATAATGGAGGTGATTGGATGAAGGAGTTTGAGCGTAAAATAGAGCAGCTGGGTTTAGATGTTTACGATAAGGTAGGTAAGCCTGTCAACGTAAATGTTGTGCGTGCTATGCTCGAATCCATGAGTATTAGAGCAATTGATGCTAAGACTGATTATGGTGTAGACGATTTGCAGGAGCTGGCTAAAATAGTCTTTAGTCAAATTACGAGTGCCGATTTTATAGCTGTTCACCCAAGTAAATTAAAAGTGAATGATCAGTTTAAAAGTGAAGTAACTTCTGCCTCCGACTATCTTCGAATTAAAACAAAGTATTTCTTTTATTACTATCCGTTAGGGCTTTTTCATGGGCTTCCGGTTTTTATTCAAATTCTAACCATTATTCTTTTTGGGTATTCACTTTGGACGTATATCGGCTTTAACCAACTTCAATCCACAGCTGTGGTGCTTGGGGTTATTTTTGGTCTTGTAGGAACTGGCGGTTTTGTTCAGGTCATTGGTCGGCAAATATCACATTATTGGTATAACAATGATTTTGTGATGGCGAGAAAAAGTACCATCGAAGTAATTAAGGATGGCTTATTGTTCATGTCGGTGCTGAGTGTGCTGCTATTGGTTGTTAATTTCTTTGCAAATATTTACCCATATCGTTTTCTCTACATCGTATATATCTATTCCTTTTCAATAGGAATTTTGCTGCTTATTTCTGCTGTTTTTCACCCCTTGAAGCAGCGCTGGATGATTACAGTTGCCTTTGTTGTGGCGACTGGATTAGCACTGAGCTTGAAACTATTTACTAATATAGATACTTACTTTACTCACTGGATAGGGATTTGGGTAGCTATCATTTTAATGGTGATTTACTTGAACTACTTCTTCAATAAGAAGATGAAAGCCACCCGAAATGTGAGTAGAGCTACTTCAAAAGCGGCCGTAATGATTTACCGTAATTACCGCTATTTCTTTTATGGTTTACTGTTTTTCGTCTTCATTTTCATTGATCGGATTCTAGCATGGTCTACTTCTGCCGATGGCCTGTTGCCCTATGCAGTGTATTATGAAAAGAATTATGAGGTTGGCATGGATATCGCAATTCTAATATTCTTCCTGCTTGTTGGAGTTCTAGAATTTAGTATCGCCTCTTTTAGTACTTTGAGCGATTTGTTACAAAAACAGATTCCGTACAATCAGCCGAAGGTATTTAATCGTAAATCATTGAAAACCTATTGGGAACATGTTCAAATACTACTTATTACCGGTGTGGTAATGATTGCCTTGTTGTATACAGTAATATGGGTGTGGTTTGGTTATGAAAGAGCCTTTAATGAAACACTCAGCCCAATAAGTATAAAAGTGAGTATTCTGGGAGGTTTGGGTTATATTTTACTGGCTTGGGGTATGCTTAACTCTTTGTATTTATTTACATTAAATAAGCCTACTAAGCCTTTAAAAGCCATTATGATTGCCTCGGTAGTCAATTTGGTGGTAGGGCTTTTCCTAAGCAGGTTGGTTTCCTATGAATATAGTGTAGTGGGCATGTTGGTAGGGTCAACCACCTTCATGCTTTTGACATTGAAGTCGGTAACGGAGTTTTTCAAAAATCTTGACTACTACTATTATGCGGCTTATTAAAACCCTATTCCTTCTTATGGCCTTGTTTTCGTTTTCGGGGCTTTTCGCCCAAAAGGTACAGCCCAGTTCTGTGCTTATTTGTTATGGTAAAATCAACCCTGATCAAATTCAAGGGTATAAATATGTAATTCTAGAATCAGAACACTATACCGCATTTGATATTAAGTTAATCAAGGAAAATAACGAAAATGTATTGGGTTATATAAGTGTAGGTGAAGTAAGCGAAGGCCGTTTTTACTATAATCAACTAAAAGAAAGTACCCTCGGTAAGAACAAGATTTGGGAGAGTTATTACTTGAACTTAAGGGATGAAAACACCCAGAAGGTACTGCTAAGCTTTGTAGATAAAATGGCCAAAAAAGGCTTTGACGGACTCTTTCTAGATACGGTAGATACTTTTGCAGAATGGGGACCATATCCCAATATGGGAGATGATCTGGTAAATCTCTTAAAAATGATAAAGGAGAAATACCCTGATTTTCATTTAATGCAGAATGCTGGACTTTCCTTAATTCCAAAGTCGTCCAAGTACATTAATACTGTCGCTATTGAATCGGTAGCCACGAACTACTCATTCGACAAGTCAGAATACCGAATGCATAAATGGCATGAGTTCTACAAAAGAGTTGAAGAGTTGCAAGAAATAAGAAAGAAATATCAATTGCCGGTAATACTTATTGAGTATGCCGATAGTAAAAAACTATATCAGAAGGTTAAACAGCAAATAACTCCATTAAACTGGGATTACTTTATTGGTCAGATAGGCTTACAAACTATTCCAAATTTTAAATAGGAATCTAGGAGATGAACATTCCATATACCGACTCCATATTTATTGGCCTCATTAGGCTCTTTCTCTGGATTCTGTTCCTATATGTAATGAAACGCCTTTTTTTCAAAGGAAAAGGGTCTAAGAACCAAATCAATTCTATGGCAGGAATGTGGTCTTTCTTTGCCAGCGTTATTGTAATTGGAATTTTTCTATTGGTTCAAATCAACAGCTACGACTTGATGACCTGCCTCTTCATCATGGTTATCTTTTTTGGAGTTCGATTAGTAGGTATTCAATATGTGCTTTCCGATTCGGTTCAGTTTAGGCGCCAAAGAAAGATGATTTTGTTGGATGTAATTGAGAAGGTAGAAGACAAAGAACCATTGATTGACATTGTAGAAGAGAAACCGACAAAAAGATTATCGGTCAACTTTGGGTTTGTAATTATGGCGCTAACAGGTTTCGTAGCGATGACAGTAAGGTTTTACTTACTCAAGTATGATAATTACCAACTCTCAGAATCTTGGTTTAGTGAGCTCGCAATTCTTAAGGAAATTTCGCAACAAAATTGGTTGAGTAATGATACAGGGGTAGTAGGGCAACATGCTCTAATGACTTTTTACGAAAAAATGACAGGAATAAGTCCTGAAATCACCCTTGAATCATTCGGTATACTTCAAGCTTTTATTCTAAGCTTTATCATATTCTGGTTTATGAATGTAATGACGGGCTCAAAGGTTACCGTTCCATTAATGGCTACCTTGAGTTTTGCCTTTTTCTTTAATCTTGTCCCCATTAACCTTTCGCAAATCACCCACGGTAAAGAAACTTTAATGGCGCTTACGTTGGTGCTTCCGGCTATGGTATATATTTATAAACCATGGTTACTTTATGCAAGGTCTCCCCGAACCTACACTTCCAAAATATTTGTCATTTTCACGGCCATCGCCCTTATAGATATTTACGCTCTTATAGTTTTAATACCACCCTTTTTTTTGGTTGCTCCCTTCTTCATCAGTAAAAATTATAGACGTTTTTATTGGCGTGCATTAAAGTCGTATTTGCTAGCAACAGGCCTGGTGTTCGGTATTTATGCCCTGCATTTTTATCGCGAGGGCATAGATTTTCTTCAATTCATTGTTTCAAACTTGCTGTCTGTAACATCATCTACTTACACAAGTAATATGGTGCTTCCATATGATCAATTAATCAGCATTGTACAAATCACCTCTGTTGCTATTGTTGTGGTCATGTTATTAATGTTGAAAAACAAGAAGGATAAATGGGCTAGTTTAATAGCTTTCGTCATCTATGTTAACGCATTGATACTGATAAGTTCATTCAATTTCAGATACTTAGACCAAGACTTATTTAATGAGGTATTACCCGTATTTATTTCTATCATTTTAGGTATAGCCATTTATTTGGTGATGTACTCTTTCGTAACCAAAGTGAAAAAAGTGTTTATGCCTGAAGCAATTGCTGTGGTATTCATTTTTATACTTTTTGCTACTGGGGCATTTTATGGTCAGAAAAACCTTTTTGGTAACGAAGAACCCACCTCGCGTCTATCAAAAAATGTAATTGCGGCTTATCAGGAAATTTCATCTAGTTATCTACCCTATTCCTATGCTGTGGTAAATAGCGGAACATTCCAACCACTCAGCACCAACTCTCATAATTTTATTAACTACAGAGATTTTCTTGGTGAATACACAGTTCGAGACTCCGTGTACTTTGCTAATAAGGAAGATAAAGAGTTTCTAAGAGCAAACACCCAGTATATTATTCCAAATAGCCTATTGGTGTTTATCTATAATACTACTAGTGAGGATGGCTTCAATAGGTTGGCGATTAACTTAAACTTGACGGATGAGGTTATGGTGAGTATGGAAAAATTAAAAAGTGAAGGAAGAACAATCAGAGTGTTTTTTGAAAAGGAAGATCTAACCGTTTACGAAATTGTAAATAATCCAGGAGAAGCGAGAATTAAAGAATTGTTATAGTTTGGAATACCATTGCACTACATATCGACCAATTATACTATGGGCTCTATTTTTTATAGTAGCCTTGGCGAGTTGTGGTAATTCAGATGAAGTCAAAAGTGAAACACAACGAAAATCAGTTGCTTTTGAAGCGCTAGATGAGCCTTTGGTGGTGTATATTCATTTTGCTGGAAGTGAACTGAGTGAGTCTTACTCAGGCCATATTGGTAAAATTATGGATTACACTAAAATTCCATATAAAGAGGTCTCACTGAAAAATTTTAATGATTCCCCTGTTTTTAAATCTGCGCCTAGAGTAATCATAATAGACGGTACGGGTGCGGTAGAGTTAAAAGAACAAGCAATAGACTACTTAGTAGGCTTTGTGGGGGAAGGTGGTACGCTTATTTTCTCAAGCGTTAATGAAGATCAGCGGATGGGTTATCTGTCAGGAATTAAAGAGGACGCCACCTTTGCTTATGATTTAGGAGCTAAAGGTTTTAGGTTTATAAAGAACGTATTACCTGGTTTAGATAGTGCTAGCCTTTACGTTAACAAAGAGCATACTGCTTTGGCTAAAGAAAATTTTAAGCCGAATGTTAATGTGTTGGCTACAGCAGTCAATAACGTAGAATTCCCTGTCATTTTTGAAAATTTTATTGGCAATGGTCGGGTAATAAATTTTAATACAACTATCAAATTAGAAAGGTCTGATAGAGGGCTTTTGTTTGCGGCTATTTTGAGTGGGTTAGAAGGAACACCTTACCCAGTTGTAAACGTGAGTACTATTTTTATTGATGATTTTCCTAGCCCTACTTATGATATAAAGTCTGAACCCATTAAGTCTGAATTTGATATTACCCAAGCAGAATTTGTGACCGATGTTTGGTGGCCTGATATGCTTAAGCTGTCAAAGAGGTTTGGAATCGAGTATTCAGCTTACCCAATTTTCAACTATAATGTAATAAAGGACTCACCTTTTCTTTTCGATCAATGGGATATTCAAAAGACGCAAAGAAATGGAAAACAATTGAGTACCTCGGTTTGGATGAGCAGGGAAGTTATTAGAAATGACTTTGAATTAGCAATTCATGGTTATAACCATGAGTCTTTATTGAAAGAGGTTTGGGATGACCCTGAAAGCGTAGAGTCAGCGTTTAGGGCGGCTAGAAAAAAATGGACTGTAGATCGACTCGGAGATTATCCCACAAGCTATGTAGCACCATCAAATTATATTGACAGCATGGGCTTGGTACATTTGAAAAGAGCCATGCCTGAGATTGAGTTTATGAGTACTACTTATGAAGGCGAAATTGAAGAAGGAGGTGGAAGAGATTTTGACCCAGATCCGTATGAACCAAGCCTTTTTGATTTTCCTAGGATCACAAGCGGCTATACTTTCAATGATAAAAAGGAGTACATCCATCAGTCGCTTTATTTATACACCGGAATTTGGACGCATTTTATTCACCCTGATGATGTGTTTCAACTTCCTACTGAAACCAATAACTCAGCCGGTGAATTTGAATACAGAAATGGAGAGGGGTTGAACTGGTACAGAACTTCAGGTAATAAAGAAGGGATGTATTCTAGATGGGTGTCATATCTTGATAAAGTGAGAACAATACATCCCACCACCAGATTCCTTACAGCAACCGAAGGAGGTACAATTACCAGAAACTGGAGAAACTCTTCTTATCAATACAGTAAAAGCGGAGATTTTTATTCGGTGAGAAAGAGTAGTTCGAATAAATGGAATTACAAGGAATTCTATTGGTTTGTTTTTGCAAAAGAAGAAAATGCAGAGGCGATGGAAAAGGCTTTTTCCAAAGTAGTAGAGGCATATACGAAAACAGCTTTTTTTGGTGGAACTCTATTCACCCTTAAAACATCAAAACCTCAACTTTTATTTAACGATGTAAAATGGAAGGAGGAACCTTTATTTGATTTGTCAGAGGCTAGGGCTATGGTTACGGAAGACTATGGGAACTACTTATCGGAAAGGGCTAAAATAATTAATGGTTATTTGGCTGAAAGTAGTGAAACTGATGAATCGACAGAGGAGGTTCTTTCCCAATTAACTACCACAGAAGATTCGGTAGCATGGTTTGTTGAAAATAGTCAGTTAGAGCAAGCAACAGTAATACTTGAAGCTAAACT
Source organism: Roseivirga ehrenbergii (assembly GCF_001593005.1). Taxonomy (GTDB): domain Bacteria; phylum Bacteroidota; class Bacteroidia; order Cytophagales; family Cyclobacteriaceae; genus Roseivirga; species Roseivirga ehrenbergii. The sequence goes on along the minus strand of NZ_LQZQ01000004.1, from coordinate 118,766 downwards.
TCTTAAACAAGCCTCGGTTGATTCAGTAACTTTTTCTGATTTTATGCTCTATTCTGGCTACCAAGAAAAGCCAATGGATGTTTGGGGTTTTATGGAAGAGGTATATCAAAAACAGTCGAAATCCTTAGCCTTGGATTATCTGAACCTCTATTTAAAGAAGGAGTCATACCCAAATGAAGAGTTAACAGAAAGATGGCTCTATCGGAAAATTTTCTTTAGCGCAAAAGACGAAGCAGCCATCAAGGATTACTTCACTTTCTTTTATACTACCGAATATGTGCCGCAAATCAAGCAGTTGCTTACTCACTTAAACGAAAACAACCCTACGCCTGAAAATTATGCTCGATATATTCAGTTCCTTATAGATTTTGAGCTCGAAAATCTTAGTGAAGAGTTAATAGGCAAAAATCCAGAAGAGTTTCCGTTTCTTTGGCCGAAGGCAACTACCATTACTTACACATTTTCCGATGAGGGAAGAATTCAGGAGGCATTATTATGGTCTGATTATTCAGATGAAATCCCAATGATTACAGTATTGCAATGGTGGATTGAACTAGAAGCCTTCAACAAAATGGAAAGCGTTTATAATGAATATATTGTAGAGCATCCAGAAGACCACGAGGCTAAGGCGTTTGTGAGTTCTGCTTGGTATGACATCGGTGAATACGAAAGGTCAGCTCTAGTAGCCAATCAGTTGCCCGAAGATCATGAGAAAAAGATTGAAATTGAAAAGCGCTTTAATCCAGATGTAATTTACTTCGATGCCGATGTTCAGAAATTTTTGATCGATAGAACCCCTGAACTTTTTAGTCCAGAAACTCTCCATACCCTAAAGAAAGAGCTTCGTTATAATGAGAATAATTCTGTTGAAGTAAATACGGCTTATGTAGAAGATAATTTCAATCAGTCCGTTTGGGAAAGCAGCGCTACTTTCAATCTCAGAACAGAAAGAGGGAGGCAGCATAGCTTTTCGGTTACTCATGCAAGTGTATCCGATTTAGCGCTAACAGATATCGACCCGCAAAATGTAGCACATGAGCTTTATGGTTTGCGCTACCGCTACCAAACTGCCAATAATCCGTCTAAGCCACTGTTTAGTGCGGGGGCTGGTTTGCAAAGGGATAACTTCAATAAGATGTTTGTTGATTTGGAGGCTAGTATTTCTCAATCAAAAGAAAACGTATTTAAGTCATTAAGTTTCGACTTTGCCCCCGTACAAACAGGTGTGGGTATTTCAAAAGAAATTTATAAGTCTGAAATCATTGGTTACTATGAACGTGGCTCCACCAAGCTTTTGCAATCAAGCTTTGCCTTAGTGGGCAGCTATTATACCAATGGAGGTGTGGAAGGAGCATTAACCTCTCGTTTGTTTGCCAACTTAAAACGAGATAATAAATCGAGGTTCTCGCCTTTTGCAGAACTGTTTCTGTCGGCAGCCAATACAAGTCAGGAAAACGGAAACCCTTATTGGATTATCGATAGTAGGTTATACGGTGGAGGAGGTTTGGCTTGGACTTATGGAAAAGATGAACGAAAGTTAAAGAGCAGAATAGAAGCTGGTTATTTCTTCGATAGCTATACCGATGGCTTCTTAAGAGTAACGGGTAACCTGTCTTTCCCAATAAAAGAATTTACCTATGTGACTACCCAATTTGAGTTGTTCAATCAATCGCTTTATTACTCCAATGGTATTCAATTCGGTATCAAGCATTTCTTAGATCGAAAACGAAAATACTCTTACAAGCCTAGGTCTTATTAGTTTATTATTTGCGATTGAAAACTCCATTTTGAGCAAAGTGTAAATAATAAGGGCTTCAAGATTCCTCTTCAAGCCCTTATTATTTTTTGTTTGAATTCAGTTATTATCCACCAACCTCAGTCAGAGTTTTCATGTCTTTGGTGCCCATTCTTTTCATCGTAATTTCACCCTCTTTAAACTCCATCACCACAATTACAGAAACCTTCTGTTGCATTCTTGGCCATTTAAGGTTGTCGTTAATGCTGCTTTCGAGGTTCATTTTCTTGGTTTTAATATTGGTTTCATTTCTAATGCTCATCAAGCAACTAGTACCTCTATTGTCCACCAAAACCTGAAACCCAAGTATTCCTTCAGCATTCTTTTTCGTTTTTTCATCCCAAGAGGCTGTAACCACTTCAATGATTTTCTCATTATCAAGCTTAGCAAGTATCTCATCAGTTTCATAAACAAATTGATCCAAATAGCAATTATCAATTACATCTGGAAAAACATGCTGCGCTAAGGCTTGATGAGAAAAGCAGAAGCACAGCAGAAGAAAAAATAGTCTGATCGTTTTCATGCCGACTAAGTTAGCAAAATGGGGTAAATCTTTTGGGGAGAATTTTTTTTTAAAAATTATTTCCACAGCTCCACACAAATTTTGGAATGTGAAAGTTGATTGATTTTCTCATATCAATTTCAACTCATTCGCACAAGTGCCAGTCTTTTTGCTAAAAAATAAAAATATACTTATAAATTTTCGTAAATACAATATGTATATTAAATATTACATTTGTGATATTTGAAGTAATGTATGAAGAACATAAAGGTTCATATCTGTAATAATAAAAGAGCATGGTATACTCCCAAAGGTAGGTTGTGGCATGTAGAGGATAGAGGCGTTCAACTCTCTTATAGAACTATTGAAGAGATGCTTGGTGCTCATCCTGAGTTTACGTCAATTCCAGAGATGCAAGCCTCTGTAGATAGGCATATTGAGAAAACAGAAAAAAGAAAGGTGCGCCAAGCCCACAAGGAATCAGAAAATATTAAAAGAGAAAACCAGCCAAAAGCCAGAACGGAAAAAATGGTAACCTGTTATTATTGTTTTGGTACCGGAAAAACTGGCTTGGGAATGCCATGTACTAACTGTCAAGGTAAAGGAGTATATTTAGTAACCGCTAAAGGTTTTTGAAAGATTATTGAGTATTAATAAATCAGTTTTATTTTTCTAATCTTTTCATTAGTACGCAATAAATTCATCATTCTTAGTTATCTATTTGGAGCGGTAATTTTTATATTGAACCATCAGCGTTCCAATCTCTTACTGTCTTAATTAAATTGAAATGTCATTATCCAAAACCTCTCTTTTGGGTGCCCTGTTGTGCCTGCTTTTTGTCACCTCTTGTGGTGATAAGAAAACCCCGATAGATCAGCTGAACAAACAAGCCGATCAGGCTTTTTCGGCTTATGTTTCCTCTTATACTTCTGGAAAAGTATCTACACGATCAACCATTATGGTTCGATTGGTAGAACCCGTAACGGATGCTCAGTTAAAAACTGACCCGACTTCACTTTTTCAGTTCACACCAAGTATTTCTGGTAAAGGCCGTTGGGTTGGAAATAATGTGGTAGAATTTCAGCCTTCTTCACCCCTTAAACCCGGAACACTGTACAACGGAACGCTAAAGTTGAGGAGCCTGAAAGAAGTGGAGGATGAGCTCAATAATTTCAATTTTGGTTTTGAAACGGTCAGTCAAAATTTCGATCTCGAGATAGAACGAATTGCTTCAGACACCGAAGATGCAATGCGTAAGCAAGTTATTGAAGGACAGTTCAATACTGCTGATTTTGCCGATTCTGCTGCTGTGGTGAAGGCAGTGTCGTTTAAGCAGTCAGGAAGTGACCTTTCAGTACAATGGGAAATTGATAAGGCAAACGGCACTACACACAGGTTTAAAGTACAAGGAGTTGAAAGAAAGGAACAAGCTTCAGAGGTTGAAGTGACAGTAGATGGCGGTAGTTTGGGAGTGGATCGCGATTCGCGAACGGTGGTGCCCGTAGCTGTACTTGGTGATTTTGAGGTGCTAGATGTTAAAGTGGTAAAAACAGGCGACCCTTATGTTTTGGTCAGTTTTTCCGATCCATTAAAAGAAGACCAAGACCTAACGGGGCTAATTACTGTAGAAGGCCAAAACGACCTTCGTTATACTATTGATGGTAATAATGTAAGGGTCTATGTGGCGCCTGACATTTCTGGTGTTAAGATGGTCAGGAGCTTTCCAGGTATTCGTAACCTCATGGATTTTAAAATGAAAAAGCTCTCTCAAAACTCGGTAAGTTTTGAACAGCTAAAGCCTTCATTAAAACTCAATGCAAAAGGCACAATTCTACCAAGTACCGATGGTCTCATTCTTCCTTTCGAAGTAGTGAATTTAAATGCAGTAGACGTAACAGTAATCAAAATATATGAGCGCAATGTGCTCCAATTTCTTCAGGTAAACGAATTCGATGGGAATCAGCAATTGCGCAGGGTAGGGAAGCCCGTTTTACAAAAGCGTATTCCACTTAACGAATCAGGAGTATTTGATTTAGGGAAATGGAATCGTTTTACGCTTGACTTGAATGAACTTATTCAAACCGAACCCGGAGCCATTTACCAAGTCCGAATCAACTTCAAAAGGGCCTATTCTACTTTTGGCTGTGCTGCACCAACCAATGAAGTACCAGTATTAACTGGTGAAATTGCTGAAGACAACTGGGATGCCTATTCTGGCGACAATGACGGTGAGTACGATAGTTATTACGATTACAACTATAGTAGAAACTACAACTGGCAGGACCGTGATAATCCATGTACGGATTCCTATTACGTTGGTAACAATAGAATGGTAAGTAAAAATATTTTGGCGTCAGACTTGGGGATGATTGCAAAAATTGGAAATAACAGAAAACTCACGGCCTTTGTTACGGATTTGAAAACTACTAAGCCAATTTCTGGTGTTTCTGTAGATATTTATGATTTTCAGGAAGAAAAAATCGCCACAGTTACCACTGATGATCAAGGTAAAATAGAAACCGACTTATTGAGAAAGCCATTTCTATTGGTCGCCAACCGAGGGGCTGAGCGTGGTTATTTGAAACTCTCCGATGGTCTATCACTCTCCATGAGTAATTTCAATACAGGTGGCGCTCGAGTAGAAAGAGGATTAAAAGGATTTATGTATGGCGAAAGGGGCGTTTGGCGCCCTGGCGATGATATTTATTTGAACTTCATTTTAGAAGATAAAGAAGACCATCTACCAGAGGACCACCCTGTGGTTTTTGAACTGATTGACCCATCTGGAAATACAAAGCAGCGCATTGTGAGAACCCAGTCTGTGGATGGCTTTTACGATTTCAAAACCCAAACCGCTGACACCGACCCAACAGGCAACTGGACAGCCAAAGTAAGTTTAGGCGGTGCTGAATTCACCAAACGCGTAAAGGTAGAAACGGTTAAGCCTAACCGACTTAAGATTGACTTAGGTTTTGGAGTAGACAGACTTACTGCCGCTACTACTTTCGTTTCGGGCGACTTGAATGTGAAATGGCTCACCGGTGCAGCTGCCAGAAACTTGAAAGCCGAATTCGACCTTTATTTGAACCCTGTCACGACTACTTTCAAAAACTTCCCTAATTATTCATTTGACGATGAAGCCAAGAACTTCAACCAACAACCTACTCAGGTATTTTCAGGTGAAGTAGACGCTTCAGGTCACTCAAAAGTGAACTTGAAAATTGGTTCAGAATTAAATTCTCCGGGGGCTGTAATGGCCACTTTTAAAGGAAAAGTGTATGAGCCGGGAGGCGATTTCAGTATCGATCAATTCAGCATTCCTTTCTATCCCTATACTTCATTTGTGGGTGTGAAAAAGCCAGAGGGTGACAGAAGAGGGCAACTGGTTACAGGCAAATCACATCAAATGAGCGTAGTGACGGTGGATTCAGAAGGAAATACGATTGACAGAAAAGGATTGACTTTTGAGGTTTACAAATTAGGCTGGCGCTGGTGGTGGGACGGTGGCCAAAACGATATAGCCAATTACATAGGTGCCAATTACAACAAACCAGTAATGACCAAAACGGTGAACACTACGGGAGGCAAAGCAACGGTAGATGTTAATATTGGCAACCATGAGTGGGGGCGCTATTACATTCGTGTAACCGATCCCGTTTCTAAACACTCTACTGGAACAATCGCCTACTTCGATTGGCCGGGTTGGGCAGACGACAATAACCGTCCGGGAGGCGCTTCTCTTTTAGCCTTTTCTACCGACAAAGAAGATTACAATATTGGCGAAAAAGTGAAAATCAATATTCCGTCAAACTCAGAAGGAAGAGCATTGGTAAGCGTGGAGAATGGCAGCAAGGTAGTTGCCTCCTATTGGGTAGAAACTGGTAAAGGAGAAACGGCATTTGAGTTTGCTACTACCGAAGAAATGGTGCCAAACGCTTATGTGAACACTACGCTTTTACAACCACATGCACAAACCAGAAACGATTTACCGATCAGGCTTTATGGCGTAGTGCCAATAAATGTAAGCAACCCAAAAACCAAACTGAATCCTGAAATTTCATTACCAAATGTACTCGAACCAGAATCGGATGTAACGGTTAAGGTGAGCGAAAAGGATGGTCGAGCGATGACTTATACCATCGCAGTGGTAGACGAGGGTTTGCTTGATATTACTCGTTTTGGCACACCAGATCCTTGGTCGAACTTCTATGCACGTCAGGCTTTGGGGGTGAAAACATGGGATTTATTCGATGATGTAACGAATGCCTACAATGGAGAGCTGACCCGATTATTAGCCCTCGGTGGTGATGGTTCTAACGCCAAGCCAGAAAGTGCTAAGGCGAATCGATTTAAGCCAGTGGTCAAACACTTAGGGCCTTTCAGGTTGGAAGCAGGGAAGACCGCTTCGCATACTTTTAAAATGCCGAATTATGTAGGTTCTGTGCGCACCATGGTGGTAGCAGGAAAAGACGGTGCTTATGGAAAAGCAGAAAAGGCAACGCCAGTACGCAAACCATTGATGGTGTTGGGTACGCTGCCAAGGGTAATTGGTCCGGGTGAAAAAGTGAAATTGCCAGTCAGCGTTTTTGCCATGGAGCCATCGGTGAAAGAGGTGAAAGTTTCTGTAAAAGGAAATGCGCTATTGAAAACCATGGGCAATGCCCAACAGACTTTGACCTTCAATGAAATTGGAGATCAGATCATCGATTTCGAACTAGAAGTAAGTGAAACGCTAGGTATAGGCACGGTTGAAATTGTGGCTACTTCAGGTAATGAAACCGCAACTTATAAAGTGGAAATTGATGTGCGTAGCCCTAATCCTCCTGCGACAGATGTAATTGCCAAGGCGCTTCAGGCTGGCGAAAGCTGGAATCAGTCTTTCGAGCAAATGGGAATGGCAGGTACGAATAAGGTACAGCTCGAACTTTCCGTCATTCCTCCAATCAACCTTGGAAAACGCTTGAATTACTTAATTAGCTACCCGCATGGCTGTATCGAACAAACTACTTCCGCAGTTTTTCCTCAACTCTTTTTAGGAGACATTATGGAATTGACGGCTGATAGAAAAGCTGAAATTGAAAGAAACATCAAAGCGGCCATTGATGGAATGTCGAAGTTTCAAACGAGTGAAGGAGGTTTCTCTTATTGGCCCGGCCAAAGCGATGATAATGATTGGGGTACAAATTACGCTGGTCATTTCTTGATGGAAGCTAAAGATAAGGGCTATAACATTCCTTCTAACTTACTGAGAAACTGGGCAAAATTTCAAAGTAGAAAGGCTAAGAATTGGATGCGTCATGGCCGATACAATGATGATTTAATGCAAGCTTACCGATTGTATACTTTGGCTTTAGCGCAAAGTCCTGAGTTGGGGGCAATGAACCGCTTAAGAGAAGATAATAGTCTTTCGCTAGAAGCGAAATGGAGATTGGCTGCCGCTTATGCAGTGGCAGGAAAGGTAAATGTGGCGAAAGAGTTAATCGCTTCGGAGCCGAAGGTGTCTAAAGCAAAATCGAATTACTACTATTACGGTTCTCAAACCCGAGACAATGCCATGATTTTAGAGACATTGGGCTTGCTTAAAATGCAAAACGAGGGCATGACATTGTTAAGGACTGTAGCCGATGATTTAAGTGACGATCGTTGGATGAGCACACAAACAACGGCTTACTCGCTGCTTTCGGTCATCAAGTTTTCAGGAGTAGATAAAACTTCAAAGGGTTTAGAAGCTGCTTATGTTTTGAACTCAGGTGCTAGCCAAAGTATAGAGACGGCCAAGCCAGTGAAGTTGATTGATGTGCCTGTGGATGGAGCAAAGGCTGGTGCGGTTAAAGTAGAGAATAAGGGCGAAGGAGTGCTCTTTGCCAGAGTTATTAAAACGGGTCAGCCCCTAGCTGGAAACGAAACTGCTGCCTCGAATGGTTTGACGATTAAGGTAACTTATGTAGATAGAAACGGACAAAGTGTAGAGCCAAGCAATTTGAGCCAAGGCACTGATTTCTTTGCTGAAGTTTCAGTGTTCAATCCTGGAACGAGAGGTGTTTATGAAAATTTAGCCTTGAGTCAGGTATTCCCTTCAGGTTGGGAAATTTTGAATGAACGACTGAATGAAATTCCGGGTGCGGCCACTTCGCAGAACTATACTTATCAAGATATTCGGGACGATAGGGTTTATACATATTTCGATTTAAAACCGAACGAGAGAAAACTCTTTAAAGTAGCCTTAAATGCCACTTATGCTGGACGTTTCTATCTGCCGGCCGTTGGAGCTCAAGCCATGTACGACAACACCATTAATGCACGCGTGCCTGGCCAATGGGTGGAGGTTAAGCGTGTAAATTAGAAAGAAAAGCAGACCTGACAGGTTTCAAAAACCTGTCAGGTCTTACCTCACCGAATGAAAAAGCAGATCAAGAAATACCGTTACTCAATCGTAGTGCTTTTGGTACTATTGTCTGCTGCGTATTATGTCTGTTTGCCTAAAACACTTTTTAACGATCCATACGCAACGGTGCTGAATGCCGAAAATGGAGAAATGCTTTCTGCCCGAATTGCAAGGGACGGCCAATGGCGGTTTCCAGAAGTAGATTCCATTTCTGATAAATACGAGAAGGCTTTACTTACTTTCGAAGATCAATATTTCTATAGCCATCCCGGAGTAAATCCTTTGGCCATGGGCAGGGCCATGGTTCAGAACTTAAAGGCTAGATCTGTGGTGAGTGGAGGCAGTACCTTATCCATGCAGGTGATACGGATGTACCGAAAAGGGAAGTCGCGCAACGTATATGAAAAGTTGGTGGAGATGATTCTGGCCACTCGACTTGAACTTCGATATTCCAAAAAAAACATTCTGAAACTGTATGCTTCACACGCCCCTTTTGGAGGGAATACTGTGGGAATTGAAGCAGCCTCATGGCGCTACTTTGGCAGAAGGGCCAACGATTTAAGTTGGGCCGAAGCCGCACTGTTGGCAGTACTTCCCAATCAACCTTCATTACTTTATCCAGGTAGAAATACGGCTCCTTTAAAAGCCAAACGCGATCGCCTTTTGGATAAAATGTATGATGAAGGTTTTTTTGACGAAACCAGCCTTGAATTGGCCAAAGAGGAACCCATTCCTTCTAAACCCAATGATGTTCCAATTGAAGCTTTGCACTTGCTGGACAAAGGTGTCAAGGATGGAAAGGAAGGCCAAAGATTACAAACTACATTAGATGCACATTTACAGAGGCGAGTAGACCGAGTGGTAAAAAACCATAATGCACTATTGAGGCTCGATGGAATTGAAAACGCTTCGGCAATTGTGTTGGACGTTCGCAGCAATACAGTAAAGGCCTATATAGGGAATGTGTATGAGGAAGGTGCATCGTCAACTGGTCAACAAGTCGATGTGATTCAAGCCCCAAGGAGCACAGGCAGTTTACTCAAACCCATACTCTATGCTTCACTATTGGATGAAGGTTTGATGTTGCCAAAATCGCTTTTGCCCGATGTTCCAGTGTATTTTAAGAACTTCGTTCCTAAGAATTTTACACGTGAATACGATGGCGCAGTACATGCCGATATGGCTTTGTCGAGGTCGCTCAATATTCCTGCGGTTCATATGCTTCAAGATTATGGCTACCCTCGTTTTCATGAAAAGCTGAAAGGTTTAGGCATGACTACGCTAACTCAGCCCGCTAGTCATTATGGCCTGTCAATGATTCTGGGTGGTTCAGAAGGCACTCTTTGGGACTTGACGAATATTTATGCAGGAATGGTGCGTACGCTCACACGGTTTAATGGGCGGACTCCCGAAAAGCGTTATGAGAAAAGCGATTTTGAATTTGCGAATTATGATGGCACAAAGTTTAAAGTTCAAGGTTCATTGTTGAATAAAAAAGATGTTTCGGAAAAACAGATCAACGGAAACATTGAACTGAAGAACAATAAACAGTTAAGCGCTTCTTCTATTTGGTTTACTTTTAAAGCCATGCTGGAAGTGTATCGTCCGGGTGATGATGCTCAATGGAAACTGTATTCTAGCGCCAAGAAAATTGCTTGGAAAACAGGAACAAGCTTTGGCTATCGAGACGGTTGGGCAATAGGTGTAACTCCTGAATATGTAGTAGGCGTTTGGGTGGGAAATGCCGATGGCGAAGGCCGACCTGGCCTCACGGGCATTCAAGCGGCAGCGCCAATTCTCTTCGATATTTTTGATGTGCTGCCAGAAACTACTTGGTTTAATCCGCCTATGGCAGAAATGGTTTATGCCCCAGTAGACCGTCAAAGTGGTTATTTGGCCTCACCTTATTCTATTCAAGTGGATACCGTTTTAATTCCGAAAGTTGGGCTGAATACCATGGCAAGCCCTTTTCACCAAAGGGTACACCTTGATAAAACTAAGAATTACCGTGTAAATTCAGATTGCGAACCAGTCGTGGATATGATCAGCACCAACTGGTTTGTACTTCCGCCTAAACAAGCGCTATATTATAAAAAACGTAACCCAACCTATCAAGAACTTCCTCCTTTGCGAAGCGATTGCTTTGGTGAAAGCTTGGATATGGAAGTGATGGACATGGTATATCCAGAACCCGATGCGCAGGTGTATATTCCCATAAATCTAGAAGGCGAAAGGGAACAAGTAGTGTTTGAAGTGGCTCATCGTAAACCCAATAGTGAGTTGCATTGGCATTTAGATGATGTCTATTTAGGAACCACTCAAGGGAATCATGTTCTCGCCTTAACACCACCAGCCGGAGAACACATTATCACTGTAGTTGACGAAGAAGGGCATCGGCTGTTACGAAATTTTACGGTGTTGGAGAAGGTAGGGGAATAAAAAAGGCTCCACTTATTAAAGTGAAGCCTCGGTGTTTATATTTCGTCTTTCAGCCTGTCTTTAAACATGCTTCGTAATTTCTGAACTTTCGGGTCGATGATTGCCCTACAATAAGGCTGTTCCCTGTTTTCATTATAATAGTTCTGATGATCTCCTTCGGCTGGGTAATAGGCCGTAAGCGGACTAATTTCTGTCACCACAGGGTCGTCAAAGTAATCTTTCATTTCTGCTTTTACAGCTTCTGCTATTTGCTTTTCTTCTTCGTCTTGGTGGAAAATTACCGACCTATATTGTGTTCCTTGGTCATACCCCTGTCTGTTTAAAGTAGTAGGGTCGTGGGTGGAAAAGAAGATGCGCAGTAAATCGGCATAGGGTAGAATCTCTGGGTTGTAAGTGATTTTAATCACTTCCGCATGTCCTGTTCTTCCCGTTCCAATTTCTCTATAAGTTGGGTTTTTAATGGTTCCACCTGAATAGCCTGATTCTACCTTTTCTACTCCTTTTACCCGTTGAAAAACAGCTTCGGTACACCAAAAACAACCACCGCCTAAAATGGCTGTGGCCTCGGTTTTGTCTTCTTCTATCAATTTCATTGAAGCTGAATTAATACAATAGCGCAACCCGCTTGGTTCAGGGCCATCAGGAAAAACATGGCCTTGGTGTGCATCGCAAGTATTACACATTACTTCTACGCGCACCATTCCATAGGACGTGTCCTTTTCGTACTTAATGGCATTTTCTTTTACGGGCTGTGTAAAACTTGGCCAGCCAGAGCCTGATTCAAATTTTAATCTTGAGTCGAATAGAGGAGTGTCGCAGCAAACGCAGCCGTATAATCCGGGTTCGTGACGTTCGCAGAATTCACCTGTTCCAGCCCTTTCGGTGCCTTTTAATCTGGCGATTTGAAATTGTGATGGAGTTAAAATGGCCTTCCATTCGTCCTCTGTTTTTTCCACCCTTCTGTCGGGTGCTGGGCTGCCGTTATTGGCAAATTTGATTACGTCAATCCAAGTAAGCATATATTCCTTTCTGATTTCGAGGGTAGAACACAAATGTCTACCTCGAGGTTTCAATATACTTCATAAGTTCTGCTTTACGAATGCAATATGGATGACAACTGAGAAAAGAGAGGTTTTGCGATTAGTGTTAATTTTTTTGTCGGGAATTCGGCTCGTGCTTCAAGTGCTTCAAGAATGATAGTTTTATTCAGCCCCATCCAATGTTTAAAATCAGTTGACTCTGTTGTGTGTGTTGAGAGGTACTTTAAGAATGGATCCAGCACAAACTGATGGTTGGTAATTCCTGCGCCAGCCTTTACGGCATCTAGTGCATTGCAGGCTTGCTCATATTGGTTTTCAACGGGCACCATCATTACTGGCTTACCTAAATACATGGCCTCGCAAATGGACTCAAAGCCTGCCGTAGAAACGTAACCCAAGCAGTCTTTCATAAAGCTCAAAAATTTTTGGTCATTAATATGATGGAAGGTGATGTTTTTCCAAGGTGACCATTCGTCTTTTTGATCTAAGTTATCCCAAAAGCAATGCAGTCGAATTTTCTTGTTCTGCTTGTGCCATTCCATTAAGTCATAAGCATAGCCGGGGTTTACTACATAGGCCAAAATGAAATCTCCTTTGCGTGGAGTTAGGTTGAATATTTCTTCCCTAAGTAGTGGAGGAGCAATGGTTAATGTTTTAGAATCAGGTTTAATATCGCGAAATGATAAGGCGATTTTCTTATGGGTATTGAGTGATGTTAGTTTGTTTGTAAGCAGAAAACACCGTTTTTGAAGTGGCGAACCTTCGGCAAATGGGAAAGAACTGTCTTCGGCCAAATACTGATGGGCAATACAGATTCTTTTTACTTTCGGCTTATAGATTCCAAAGTACATGCCTGCGAGTATATCATAGAAGTTAATAATGACATCGGGCCGTTCACTTTTTACAATCTGGTTGATCTTTCGGAGTTGACCCAAAAACTGTGGAATATTTAAGCTGTTTACTAGCCCTGTTTTCCATAAGTTGATAGACTTTTTTCCTTTATCATAAAAGAAGTTTGGGCTAACCACCGTATGGATTTTTGTATTAGATTTTTGCTTGAAATATTCCGGTACTTCGCGTCTTTTATTGGTGCCAATGATCATGGAAGTTACTTCATGGCCGGCTTCTGTCAATATTTGTGATAAAGCTAGCGCTTGAGTCATATGACCGCGTCCTTCCCCTTGTATTATAAAGAGTGCTCTCATTTATCCAATTTTAGTTTTAGGACTCAACTTACCATGTTCGAATAGGCCAGTGATCTGGATGGGCTTAGTATATAGTGTTTCTAGATCTTTCTGTTTTCTTTCTGCCTTTTGGGTTTCAGAATAATAGACAAGACTCCATTCTCCATTAAAATCTTCGACCAAAGCGGTGAGTGATTCTACCCAATCTCCAGAGTTGAGATAAGTAATGCCGTCAATTTCTTTTATGGCTGGTTGGTGAATATGTCCACAGATAATACCATCACATTCTCGGTATTTGGCCATGGCAGAAAGTTGCTCTTCGTAATCATCAATGTATTTTATGGCCTGTTTTACCTTGCCTTTTACTGCCTGAGAAAGAGAAAAGTAAGGAAGCCCCTTTTTAACTCTTCGATAGTTGTATTGTCGATTTAGCCATAAAAGAAAAGTGTAGCCAACATCTCCAAGCTTAGCTATCCATTTAAACTGGCGTGTAATAGAATCAAAAATATCTCCGTGAACAATCAAGAACTTCTTTCCACAGGATTCATACACCATTTCCCTTTTAATGGTCAAGTTGCCCATTGTGAAGGGGAGAATTTGATCTAGGAAATCGTCATGGTTGCCACGAAGGTAGGTAACCTTAGTCCCTTCTTGTTCAATCATTTTAAGAATGCTGGTAAAAAAGCGAGTGTGCTTTCTTTTCCATTGGCCTGACTTTTTGAGTTGCCAGCCGTCAATAATGTCTCCGTTGAGTATCAAGTTTTCACATTGATACTGTTTTAGGAATCTGACAAGTTCTTTAGACTTTGAGCCTTTGGTGCCTAGGTGAACATCAGAAATAACAATGGTTTTGCAGTTATTCTTCACGGGTTAAAGGGGTATGACTCAATTAACAAATTGAGTTTGACTCCATTGTCACCGTGGTTTTATGGAATTAATATTTAAAGGAGGGATGAGATGTTTTTTGGTAATACAGGCTTAACCTGACCCTGGATTAATTTTGGTTTACCTTTTTTTGGATATACTCAACTGTTTGCCCAACCGTTTGCAACTTCTCAGCATCGCTGTCCGGAATTCTGATCTCAAAAGTCTGTTCAAATTCCATTACGAGTTCAGCATAGTCCAACGAGTCTATACCTAAATCTTTAATAAAGTTTGCGTCAATTGTAGCTTCAGTAGGCGCTATACCTATTTTATCGACTAGAATTTTTGTGATTTTTTCTTGAATCTCACTCATTGGTAGGTCTCTAAAGGAATATTTTCGGAAGATAGTCGATTTAGCCAAAAATTTAAAATCTAAGGGTAAATTCAGTGCCCTCATTCATAACAGATTTTACTGTAATACCGCCTCCGTGTTTTCTCATGATTTGTTTCGATAAACTTAGGCCAATTCCTGACCCTTGTTTTTTAGTAGTAAAGAAAGGAATAAAGATTTTGCTCAAAGCTTCTTCGTCAATACCGCAACCATTATCTCTAATTACAATGGTAGGTCGGTTATATTCATTGACAAAAGCACGAACCATAATATGCTTTTCATTGGTGGATTCTTCCAAGGCATGTACCGCATTCTGAAGAATATTGATCAACACCTGATCTATTAGCTCTTTATCTATGCTAAAGGCTAAGTTAACCGGCTCAATGCTAAAACTGATTTTGATGTTTTTTGCAGCCAATTCATGATTAAACAATACTTGAATATGCTCTAAAACTTTGGCTACGCTTTCAGTAGCCACTTTTGGCTGAGGTATTTTGGTTAGGTTCCTGAAGTCAGAAACAAACCGTATCAAGCCTTGGCTTCTTCTTTCTATGGTTTGAACCGCCAAATAGATGTCTTCTAATTCATCTTTTTCTATAGGAACATCATCTTCGATATTGTCCACTAAATTGTCTTTTACTGTTGCGGCTAAAGAAGAAAGTGGAGTTACAGAGTTCATGATTTCGTGTGTCAAAACCCTTATCAGATTTTGCCAAGCGTCCATTTCTTTTTCCTCCAATTCAGACTGAATGTTTTGTACCGAAACAAGTTTGAATTCTTCGCCTCTAAGCACGAGTTCAATCACATAAATTGAGAGCTGAATGTGAGTTCCGTCTTGCGTAAATTCAATAAGGTCACTTCCCCCCGTTTTTAACTTAACCAAGGATTCAACCAACTTGGGACTTACCTTACTGAGTTCAAAAATATTCTGGATGGCTTCAACCCCAATCAGCTTTTTAGCGGAGCTATTAATGATTTGAATATCTCCTTTTTTATTGAAAGTGATAAGGCCAATCCCTACATGCTGAACTATAGTTCTGAAGTAGTGGTAGTTAGCCTCTTTGTCTGCCCTAATTTCTCTGAACTTCTTAATTACGTTATTAAACTCTTGATACAACTGATCAACCGAAGCCGAGTGGCCTTCGGTGGGATAGGTTGCAGTAAAATCATCGTATTTTATCGAGTTAAGAAAGCCAGAAATCTCGCGATTGGTTTTCTCAATTGCTCTAATAAGCAAATAGACTTGAACAACAATTGCTAGGCTAACAAAGAATATATTGACCTGATTTTGCGACCCATAGATTAAATTAGCCAGTAACAAAGCACTGGCCGTAAGTAGTATAACTCGGGCTATGATGTTAAACCTTAGATTCTTAAAGCCCATGTTTCTCTAATCTGCGATAAAGCGAAGCCCTCGTGAGTCCTAGCTCTTTAGCAGCCTTCGAAATATTGCCTGAATGTTTGTTTACTGCTTTTAGAATAACATTCTTCTCCACTTCATCAAGATTGAAGTTTTCCGCAGTTTCATTTCCTGAGTCTTGTTTTTGAACCAAGAAAAAGAAGTCATCTGGCATTAGCGTATTGCCTTCGCTCATAATAATGGCCCTTTCAATGGCGTGCTGTAGCTCGCGAATGTTGCCTGGCCATGAATATTTCTGAAGCTTTTTCATGGTAGAGGAAGCTACTTTCTTTCTGTCCTTGCGGTATTTATCGCAATACACTTTAACAAAATGTTCCGTAAGAAGAATAATATCATCCTGTCTTTCACGAAGCGGTGGCAGATGCACCTCTACGGTGTTGATTCTATAAAGTAAATCCTGGCGGAAAGTATTTTCATGAACCATATCATAAAGTGGCATATTGGTAGCGCAAATCAAACGGATGTCGATCGGCATTGACTTATTCGAACCAATCTTTGTTACCTCTCTGCGTTGAATTGCAGTAAGAAGTTTTGATTGAAGTGGTAGGCTCAAATTTCCGATTTCATCTAAAAATAAAGACCCACCATTGGCTACCTCAAAACGGCCCACTCTGTCTTCTTTGGCGTCTGTAAATGCTCCTTTTTTATGTCCAAAGAGCTCACTTTCAAAAAGGGTTTCGGTAATGGCGCCCATATCGACTCCCACAAATACATTGTCTTTTCGTAGTGATCGTTGATGTAGGGCTCGCGCTACAAGTTCTTTACCCGTTCCATTTTCTCCCAAAATCAAAACATTGGCATCTGTACCAGCTACTTTGTCTATGATGGAAAAGACATTTTTCATGGCAGGGCTATTTCCAATAATGTCTTTGAAAGGCTTACTTATTTCGTCTTCAAGTTGTTTTTTAGCACTCTTTAGTTTGTCTACTTCAGCATAAGAGCGTTTTAATTTAACCGCTGTAGATAATGTAGCAATGAGTTTTTCATTTTGCCAAGGCTTTAGTACAAAGTCGGTAGCTCCTTCTTTCAGTGCCTTTACGGCCATTTCTACATCACCAAATGCGGTAATTAATACAACGACTGCCGAGGGGTCTGCATCTAATATTTGCTCCAACCAATAATAGCCTTCTTTTCCACTAGTGATGTCTTTACTGAAATTCATGTCCAGCAGAATGACATCATAAGTGCCGTTATTCATCAAGAAGGGAATCTTCTTAGGATTCTTTTCTATAATAACTTCTTTGGCGTGTTTTTTAAGTAGGAGTTTGGCGGCAATGAGTACATCCTCATCGTCATCTATGATTAATATTTTACCGAGTTCGTTATCCACTAGTGTCTAATTTAATGTATTTGCCTTCTTTACTGCCTATAATAGTGCCAACTAGTAATGTGATGGCTGAGGCGACTTTTTAGGTTATTACGTGTCCGTTATCGTGCTAAAAATGTACTGAATTCGGACAGTATAAAGCTAGTAAGATTTTGCTTTTAAACTAAAGCATTTGATAAAACGCTTTTTCGGAAGCTTGTAGGTTGATTTTCTGGCGCTTAGCAGACCGCTTAAACTAAATTTATGTAGTGACATAAATTATTGGGGTGTTGGCGTTGTGAAATTGATTTATGTGTCATATATTGCACTCGTTGTTTTGAATTAATTTAAACGTTAATTCAGATATTTTGAGTTTTTGACCTTTGGGCTCGATTCTGACCAAATCGAGCCTTTTTTTATGCCCAATCCTCTGGGTTCAAGAATTTCAAAACTGTTCGATTCCGACCAAGCCTTGTTCTAATATTGTACACCTTTCAGGATACTTGAATTTGTTAAATGTTGTTAATTTGTTGTAATTCAGAGGGTTGAGTTTGTGGCATCTTTGTTGGTAAAAACTGGCCGGATAAGAAAACATCACTCAAAATGGCAATGGACAGAAAGATTAAAAAGAAGGTATGGACCGCAAAAAGAATTTTTACAATACTGGGTATTACTGGGGTTGTCGCCCTAATTGCCTATGTATTCATTTTTGCTGATAAATCCTCAAAACTCAATGTTGAGTTAGATAAGATTAATGTAGCTGAAGTAACAGAAGGTGCATTTCAAGAATTTATTCCTGTTGAGGGCACGGTCAACCCGAAAACAACCATATACCTTGATGCAATAGTAGGGGGTAATGTAGCAGAGAAATTTTTAGATGGTGGTGTTGAAGTAGAGGAAGGCGACACTATTCTTAAGCTTGAGAACGACAACCTTGAAATGAATTACATTAGGGAGCAAACTCAAGCGAACCTATTAAGGAATGACATTGAGAATACAAACCTTAGTTTGCGTCAACGTTTGTTTCAATCGAAATCCTCTATCATTAATTTAGATTTTGACATTGATGAGGCAAGAGATGCTTACGAGCGTAATCAGCAATTATGGTCGGATAAAGTGATTTCGGAACAGGAATTTTTAAACTCTAAAAGACTTTATGACCGATTAGTGGCTAGAAGGGTAAATGAAATTGAGTCGGCTAGGTTTGATTCATTAAACGCGGTAACAAGTACCAAACAAAATGAGGAGCGCCTAGAGTCTACAAAAGAGAGTTTAGAAATAGTAAAGGGTAACTTGAATAACCTATGGGTAACCGCTAAAATCTCTGGACTGCTTTCAACTGTAAATTTTGAAGTAGGACAAAACGTTAGCCCAGGAGTAACCATTGCTCAAATTGATGACTTGGATGGTTTTAAGATTGTTGCAGGCGTAGATCAACATTATTTAGACAGGGTTTACTTGGGGCTAAGAGGGAATTTCGATTTCGGAGGCTCAAATTATGGTTTGGTAATCCGTAAAATTTTCCCTGAAATTAATAGTGGTCAATTTAAGGTGGAAATGATGTTTGAAGGAGAGATTCCTGAGAATATCAGAAGAGGGCAGACAGTGCCTGTTAAACTTCAATTGAGCGAGGAACGCCAAGCAGTTATGATTCCTCGTGGAGCCTTCTTCCAAACTACTGGTGGCAACTGGATTTTTGTAGTCGATCCGTCAGGAGAATTTGCAGTAAGAAGAAAAATTCGAATTGGTAATCAGAATTTAAGACAATACGAGGTGCTTGAGGGATTAGATGTTGGAGAGCGCGTAATTACCTCGTCTTATGATGGTTATGAAGACAAAGATAAGCTGATAATCAAAAAATAGTATAAATTAATTCACAACAACCTTTAACTTTTATTAAAATGGAAAACAGTAAGAATCTTATTACCACTAAAGGTCTAAAAAAATTCTATTACACCGATGAAGTAGAAACTACCGCATTGGGTAATGTAAACCTTGAAATCAAAGAAGGCGAATTTGTAGCCGTAATGGGCCCTTCTGGATGTGGTAAGTCTACACTTTTGAACATTATTGGTTTATTAGATAATCCTTCTGAAGGAGAGTTTTACTTCTATGATGAAGAGGTTTCTAAATACTCAGAGAGACAAAGAGCAGAGTTAAGAAAAAGAAACATTGGTTTCGTTTTCCAAAGCTTTAACCTTATTGATGAGCTAACTGTATTTGAAAACGTAGAACTTCCTTTGATCTACTTAAAATACCCTGCCGCAGATCGTAAAAAGCGCGTTGAAGAAGTGCTTGAACAAATGCAGATCATGCACAGAAAAGATCACTTTCCTCAGCAATTATCAGGTGGTCAGCAACAAAGGGTAGCGGTAGCTAGGGCGGTTGTAGCTAAGCCGAACCTAATCCTTGCGGATGAGCCTACTGGTAACTTGGATTCTACCAACGGTCAGGAAGTAATGACGCTTTTGACGAACCTTAATGAAAACGGAACTACCGTGATAATGGTAACTCACTCTGCAACTGATGCAGAATATGCGCACAGAGTAATCAATCTCTTTGATGGTCAGATTGTTTCTGAGAACATCAATTCGAAAGAAAACTCTCTAGTTTAAAATATAACTCAAAGTGTCTGAAAGGGCTCCGGATTTTCCGGAGCCTAATTAAAACACGCTTTAAGGCAGCGTGCATGGTCAATAATGCCTTGTGGATAGAAAACTCGAACAATGAAAAAATTACTTTACACCCTATTTCTGACAGTGTTTCTGATCACTTCGGTAAAGGCACAACGTGTACTTACTTTAGATGAATGTATTCAGATTGCCTTGAATAATAATCTTGATATTAAAAGATCAAGGAACAATGCGATTGCGGCTAAAGCCAACTATGATCAAAGTAAAATGAATTTTCTTCCGTCTTTAAACGCAGGAGCTTCACACAATTGGAACGAAGGACTTCAGTTCGATAATACTTCTGGGTCTCTAGTGAATACTACTACATTATCAGGCAGTGGATATCTATCGTCATCATTAACCTTATTTAATGGTTTTTCTAATGTATTAGGTATGCAAAGAGACAAGATTTTGTACGATGCATCAGAAGAGACTATTAAGAGTAATATCCAATCCGTTGAAGCAAGTATTGTGTCTTCGTTTCTCCAAGTGGTTACAAATGAAGAAAATCTGAAAATTGCGGAACAGACAAGAGAATTACTTAATGAGCAATTGGAGAGAGAGGAGAAAAGAGAAAAAGCCGGAGTGGGCAATATGGAACAAGTTTATAATTTCCGCTCACAAGTGGCTCAACAAGATTTGAATATTGTGAATTTAAAGAACTCTCTTGAGAGTAATAAGTTGCTTTTGATTCAACTACTATTATTAGACCCTTTAGAAGATTATGAATTTGAAGGAATATCGGTGGATGATACTGAATTAGAAAGTGCACTGGGAGAGTATGATGGAATTTTTGAAAAGTCCATGACTTTTTCTCCATCTGTGAAAGCGGCTAAGTTGAGTTTAGATGCATCGGAGAAAAATTTCAAGATTGCCCGAAATTCTTGGATGCCAAGCTTGTCTGTTAGTGCAAGTTATGGTACAGGATGGTCTTCTAACGTGAAGTTGAGAGATGAGAATAACAATCTTATTTTGCCTGTTCAAGTTTTGGATGTTGGAACGCAATTCGATCGAAACAGGAGTAAGTCTGCGGGCCTTAGTTTGAATATTCCTTTATTCAATAGATTTCAGAATCGAAATCAAATTCAACAAAGTAAGATTCAGGTGCTAAATTCCGAAATTGGACTCACTCAAGCCAAAAACAACTTGACAAACCTTATACAACAAGCTTATTTGAATTTAGCTAATGCCAAAAGTTCCTATGCCGCAGCCAAAGAAAGTATGATTAACTTAGACATGGCTTTTGAGTTTGCTAAAAGTCGCTATGAAAATGGAACTATTGACTTTGTAACTTATTTGCAAAGTTTGAATGGTAAGAACCGAGGTGAATTACAGCTTGTTCAAGCCAAATATACGATTCTATTTCGCCAGTTAATTCTAGATATTTATACTGGTGAGATGAACAATCAGAACTAGTTTAACTCAAAAATATCGAGGGTTTCCTTTTTGAAAAGAAATACTCGCTTGTTTTCCATTAAAACAAAAGTGTAAGAGGGGTCAGGTAAACTGACCTCTTTTTTTTGTTTGGTATAGATGTCAAAATAAATCATCTTTCCATTTTGAATACTTATTAAAGAAGAGTCTTTAAAGCTGAAAAAGCTGATGTTGAAGAGAGGAAGTGTTTCTAAGTAGTTACCAATATTATCGAAAACAAGAAGCCCATTTTTGCTGTCGCTGATAAAGACTAAATTTTGATATTCTCTAATGTAAGTAAAATCATGAGTCTTGTTTTTTAGAATTAGGTTTAAATTAGTTTCAGAGATTACCTCATTGCTATTGGTATCTATTTTTTTTAAACTCAGTTCTTGTGCGTTTAATACCCAAATATTATTATCAGCAGCTATGGTAGAAAGGCTTACACTACTAACTGCTAGCTGATTACCGAATGTGTATCGTTCAGATTCACTGAGGAACCTATCAAAAAATGAGTACTCTTGAAAATCCTTATAGAAGACAAAAACCCTGAGTCCTTGCCAAGCTTCTATAATGTGGGGACTAGACTTTTTAGTTGGGGAATAATGCGATTGAAGCTCTCCATTTATGCTGTACTTGTCTATTGCCCCGTTTAGAGAAGATACATAGAGGTTTCCTTGACGGTCGATAGAGACTTGGTGTGCAAGGTTGTTCAGCTTTATAGATTTTAAACTCTTCCAGTCTTGAGCAAATGCCGTTAGCTGACAAATGATCAATATGAATAGTGTGAGTCTAAGCTTCAAAAGTATTGAGATAGAAGTTTTGGCCATCAAACTCTCCATATGTGTAGTTGTTGATCCATTCCCCCAAGTTAACATATCTACTGTTTTCTCCCACCTTTAAATCAAGTGGTAAGTGTCTATGTCCGAATAGATACAAATCCCTGTGCTTTTCGCTTTCCTTCTTTTTAGCGTATGTCCAAAGCCATTCATCTTCTCCTAAGAACTCTTGCTCTTTTTCATGCCCTTGTGCTCTACTTTTTCGAGACCAATAATTGGCCAGTCCAATCCCGAAATTGGGGTGAAGCCTGTGAAAGCACCATTGAAAGAAGGGGTTAGTAAATATCTTCTTCAGTGATTTATAACCTTTGTCATGAGGTCCGAGTCCATCACCATGCCCAACAAGCATTGAATAGTTGTTGATGATAACATCAATTGGAGCCTTAATGACTTTAGCGTTGAGTTCTTGTTCTAAATACCCAAACATCCATAAATCATGGTTGCCAGTGAAGATAATAAGTTCAATTCCTCTATCGCTTAGTTCTGCCAATTTGCCCATAAACCGTGTAAAGCCTTTTGGTACCACTGAATTGTATTCGAACCAAAAGTCGAAAAGATCGCCAACTAAAAATATGGTCTGTGCGTCTTCCGAAACCATATCCAACCACCTGACGATTTTCCGTTCTCTTTCTAAGCTCTTTTCAAATGAAGGAACTCCTAAGTGGAAATCTGATGCGAAGTAAGCTTTTTTGCCTGCGGCTAATTTGATGTTCATGGCTACGTTAGTGCAATGTCAAAATTGCAAAGTATTCACAAATAAAAAAATCAGGCACTATTGGCCTGATTTCAATTTTATTCTTTTTACAAAAGATTACTTGTTTTCTTCTGTACTAGAAGTATCACCCATTTTATCAGAATCGGCATCTACTATATCTTCAGCTTTTTCCGTATCAGGTGCTAATTTTTCTTTATTCTGACCGTTAGGAGAAGTGTAAGCAGCATATGTAGTTTGCTTTTCGAAAGGCCTTTTACCAATCAAACCTTCCAAATCAGATTGGAATATGATTTCCTTTTCGAGCAATTTCTGAGCTATAATTTCAAGCTTGTCTTTCTTCTCTGTTAATAATTTAATTGCGCGCTGATAAGCCTCGTCAATGATCTTCTTAACCTCTTCATCGATTGTCTTCGCGGTAGCGTCAGAATAAGGTTTGTTAAAGTTGTATTCTGATTGTTTAGAATCGTAGTAGGAAATATGTCCGATTTTCTCGTTCATTCCATATACAGTAACAATACTGTATGCTACTTTAGTTACTCGTTCTAAATCGCTTAGCGCTCCAGTAGATATTTTTCCGAAAATGATTTCTTCCGCTGCTCTACCTCCTAAAGTCATACACATTTCGTCCATAAGCTGTTCTGTTTGATACAAGAACTGCTCTTTCGGTAGGTATTGTGCATAACCTAAAGCGGCAACACCTCTTGGTACAATACTTACTTTTACCAATGGATCGGCATGCTCTAGGAACCAGCCTGCCACTGCATGACCCGCTTCGTGATAAGCCACAATTTTCTTTTCTTCTGGAGAGATGAGCTTATTTTTCTTTTCTAAACCTCCAATCACACGGTCAATCGCATGTTGAAAATCATCCATATCAACCGCTTTTTTGTCTCTTCGGGCGGCAATTAAAGCTGCTTCGTTACAAACATTAGCAATTTCTGCACCCGCAAAACCTGGCGTTTGTGCGGCAAGTTTTTTAGCGTCAATGTCTTTATCCATTTTAATTGGAGCCAAGTGCACCTTAAAGATGGCTTCTCGGCCCACTAAATCTGGCTTATCAATACTGATTTGTCGATCGAAACGTCCTGGTCTTAAAAGCGCTTGATCAAGTACATCAGGTCGGTTTGTGGCGGCTAGAATAATTACGCCTGAATCGGTAGCAAAACCATCCATTTCAACCAAAAGCGAGTTAAGGGTGTTTTCTCTTTCATCATTAGATCCTGGCATTTGCCCCTTCCCTCTTGAGCGACCGATGGCATCAATCTCATCAATAAATACAATACAAGGTGCTTTTTCTTTCGCTTGTTTGAAAAGATCTCTTACTCTCGCTGCTCCAACTCCTACGAACATTTCAACAAAATCAGAACCTGAAAGTGAGAAGAAAGGTACACCAGCTTCACCAGCCACAGCTTTTGCTAATAGGGTTTTACCAGTTCCTGGAGGTCCTACAAGTAATGCTCCTTTCGGAATTTTACCGCCTAACTTAGTGAATTTTGAAGGGTTGCGAAGAAATTCTACAATTTCTTGTACCTCTTCTTTTGCTTCATCTAGCCCCGCAACATTGTCAAAAGTGATTTTCACTTTATTTTCAGCATCAAATAACGCGGCTCTTGACTTGCCAATATTAAATATTTGACCTCCAGGCCCAGAATTACCTGTCATTCTTCTCATCATTAACCAAAAGAACAACACGATGATGATTAAGAAACCATATGAGCCAAGAATCTCAATGAAGGTAGTTTTTTCTTCAAACTGGATTCTAACAACTTCCTCTTCTGGAATATTTTCCTTTTCAACAAAAGACAAATAGTCATCTTTGAAATCTTCTGCCGATAAGATATTTTGAATGATATAATGAGGGCCTTGACTGCCAAAACTGAAGAAGTCTTGGTTTTCTAATTCAGTTTTATACTTAGCGTTCTGAAGAGCTTCGTTTTTTAAAGTAACCTCAACCGTTTTTTGATTGGTAATAACTACAACGCTTTGAACATCATTGCTTTTAACCATATCCTCAAAGCGCTTCATTGTAATGATAACGCCCGTACTTTGGTTACTGAAAATGGAAATTGAGAATACAAGAATAATCAAGGAAATGAATATCCATACTTGATTATTGGGCTTTTTGCCTCCTGCTTTTGGAAGGATGTTCTTCTTTCTTGGACTATCTGGCATTTTTATTTTTTATAAAATTTAAATCTTTCTTTAAACGCGGAGTAACACATAAAGTTAAAGAACTTTTGAGTTATCCGATGGAGGTCACTTTAGCATCTCCCCAAAGGTCTTCAAGGGCATAAAAGTCCCTTTTTTCACGTTTGAAAATGTGTACTACGTTGCTTACATAATCGAGAAGAATCCACTCCCTATTGGTAAATCCCTCTTTTCTCCATGGACGTTCGCCTTGTGCCTCTTTAACCTCTTTTTCAACAGATTCGGCTATGGCTTGTAGCTGGGTATCAGAGTTGCCTGAGCAAATAATGAAAAAATCGCTAATCGAACCTTTCACTTCACGTAAGTCAAGAACCTTAATGTCCTCTGCTTTACGCTCTTCCATTCCCTTTATAATAATCTGGCTCAGTTCTTCTGAAGTCATTCAGTTTTTTGTGTCTAAATTGTTATTTATTTGTAGTCAAAACTACGAAAATCTGTTGTACAAAATCCTTGCTAAAACTTTATTTCTAGGGAAAGAAGTGATTTACATGCCAAGTTGTCATTCAACGAATGATATTGCCTTGCAAATGCTTAAGAAACCTGACATTCGAGAGGGGGTGGTCATCATTGCTGGACATCAAACTTCGGGGCGGGGGCAGAGAGGTAATAATTGGAAATCTGACCCAGATTCTAATCTTACATTAAGTGTTATTTTAAAACCTAATTTCCTTCAAGCCTCTGATCAATTCTATTTGAATATGGTTGCCTCATTAGCGGTACAGAGAGCGATACAAGGCGGTGTGGATGGGCAAGATATGAAAGTGAAGTGGCCCAATGATGTGCTTCTAAATGAGAAGAAAGTAGCCGGAATCTTAATAGAAAACATATTGCAAAAAAGTTCAATTCAATGGGCGGTTTTGGGCATTGGAGTAAATGTTAACCAAAAGAGTTTTGGCTTAGAAAAAGCAACTTCTATGTCTCAAGTTGTAAATAAGGTGTTTGATTTGTCCATTCTTTTTGAAAAGCTGATTGAGTCAATAGAATACTATTATTTGAGATTGAGATCGGGAAAAAGAGAAGAATTAAGAGAAGAGTATCTGCAACATCTTTTTGGTTTTCAGCAATTTAGAAATTATCGAACAGAGTACGTTTTTAGTGGTAAAATAATAGATGTGGCAGAAACAGGTAGGTTGATAATGGAAACCACAAAGGGTGTGCAGTCCTTTGATTTTAAGGAGGTTGAATTTTTGTATTGAGTACTAGCTTATTTTGAACTTTCTAAATACAAGCAGTATCTTTGCAGCGCAAATAAAAAACGATATGTTAGAAACAGGACTAGATTACAAAGTAAAAGATATTTCCCTAGGTGATTGGGGTAGAAAAGAAATTGGACTAGCTGAGGCTGAAATGCCTGGTTTAATGTCCTTAAGAGAAGAGTTTGGTGCTTCACAGCCACTCAAAGGAGCTAGAATCGCTGGTTGCCTTCATATGACAATTCAAACCGCGGTTTTGATTGAAACTTTAACTGCTCTTGGTGCCGAAGTAAGCTGGTCTTCTTGTAATATTTTCTCAACCCAAGATCATGCAGCTGCAGCAATTGCTAAAGCTGGAATTCCTGTTTTTGCTTGGAAAGGTATGAACGATGAAGAGTTTGATTGGTGTATCGAACAAACTTTGTTTGCATTTGAAGGTGGTAAACCTTTAAATATGATTCTTGACGATGGAGGTGATTTGACCAACATGGTTTTAGATAAATACCCAGAATTGGTAAAAGACATCAAAGGGCTTTCTGAAGAAACAACTACGGGTGTTCACAGGCTTTATGAAAGAATGAAGAAAGGTACATTACCAATGCCTGCCATTAATGTGAATGACTCTGTTACAAAATCTAAATTCGATAACAAATACGGATGTAAAGAATCATTAGTGGACGCAATCAGACGTGCTACTGATGTAATGCTTGCAGGTAAAGTTGCTGTTGTAGCTGGTTACGGTGACGTAGGGAAAGGTTCAGCTGCTTCTTTGAGTGGCGCTGGTGTTAGAGTAATTGTTACTGAAATAGATCCGATTTGCGCGCTTCAAGCAGCAATGGACGGTTATGAAGTTCAAAAAATGGAGAATGCTATTCCTCGAGCTAATATTGTGGTAACAGCAACGGGTAATTATAATATTATTCAAGGCAAGCATTTCGAAGCCATGAAAGACAAAACTATCGTTTGTAACATTGGTCACTTCGATAATGAAATTGATATGGCTTGGTTAAATAAAAACCATGGTAATAGCAAAATAGAGATCAAACCACAGGTTGATTTATATAACATCAATGGTAATGATGTTATCGTTTTGGCTGAAGGTCGTTTGGTAAACTTAGGTTGCGCAACGGGTCACCCTTCGTTTGTAATGTCTAATTCATTCACTAACCAAACTTTGGCTCAGTTGGAACTTTGGACAAATTCAGACGCATACGAAAACGCAGTATATACTTTGCCAAAGCATTTAGATGAGAAAGTAGCTAAACTTCACCTCGAAAAAATTGGAGTGGAATTAGAAGAGCTTACTCCAGAACAAGCCGAGTACATTGGTGTTACGGTAGAAGGCCCTTACAAGCCAGAGCATTATAGGTATTAATTTAAATTGGTATAGAACAAAAAAAGTCAGTTTAGGCTGACTTTTTTTGTTTTTAAAGGGCTATAAACTAAGATTATGGGGAAGGTAGCGAGTAAAGTAAGGAGGTATAGATCTCTCATCGGTAATTTTAAGAACTGGAAAGAGTTCCTAGTTTTTAAATCGTCAAAAATGCCTGCATTTAACTTTGAGATGAGAAATGGCTTTCACATTAACGTTAAGCGCCAAATGCTTCCTCCGTTCAAAGAAAGCTTTTTTGATAATATTTACTTTGATGGATTTCCTCCAGAGAAGAGGCTAACAGCTTCCCCTATGGTAATTGATATTGGAGCAAATGTTGGCTTTTTTAGTCTTAATATTTTTTCAAAGTACCCTAAAGCTAAAGTGATAGCATTTGAGCCAATGCCTTTTAATTACGCTCAGCTACTTGAATATCAACAAGAGTATAATGACGTTAATTGGGTGATTGAGAATAAAGCAATTGCTGACCATTCGAATGGGTTAACTTTATATACTAGTACAATAGATGGATTTTCGACAATGGCAGGTGTTTTTAAAGAGGGAGGGAAATCCAGTGAAATCAATGTTGAAACTATTACTTTATCTGATGTGATTAGATCCAACAATATTGACAACATAGATTTGTTGAAGCTGGATTGTGAAGGATCTGAATATGCTATTCTGTATACGCTGCCCGATAATGACTTGGCGAAAATTTCAATGATAAGTATTGAAACTCATTATGGTAATGACTTTTCAGAAAATCATAACGCTTTGGTTAAGTATTTAAAACTAAAAGGATGGAACCTGAAAGAGGAAAGTAAAAAGGATACGGGTTACATCTGGGCTTGGAATTAGAATTCTTCTAGCTCTATTGACGATAGATTAATTTAAAAACAGCAAAGTCAGAGTAGTCACCTTTTTCAGCCTTTAGGCTCGCTTTTATAAATTTGGCAAACTGAGATTCACTTGCAAAATCATATATATAGCCTTCCCAAAGAACTTCTACGTCTTTGAATTCATTCATGTGCTCTTCCCTTATTAGGGCTAAGGTTGGTTGGGTATATTGAATGATATTAACAAGAGTGTCTTGCCTTATTACCTTGCGCTCGGCATAAAAAGGCATGTTGTGAATGAGTGTTCCATCAATTTGAAGGGGGGTATCTTTATCAATATTCTCGTTTGAATTTATAATTTCACCAATACCCTTATAAGGTCTAAATTGTTCTAAAGGTTTTAAGTAAGCCCCGAGCAGAATATAAGCCCCAATTATAGCATAGAACGGTACGGCAATCATTTGTGACTGCACCTCGTTTTTTCTGTGATGTCTTAAAATAGAGAATATCAGGACAGAAGATAATAGAGGTACTGTATACCATATAACTGAAAGTGAGAAAATATAAACTAGAGCAAAAGAAGCTCCTAAAATTATGAGTCCGGGTAAAAGAAATGAGTACTGTTTTATTAATCGAAATGGCTTACTAATGTCGGGTTTATTAATTAGAAAGGCAGTTAGAATTAGCGCCATTGGTGGGTGAGCCTGAATGAAATAGGTTGGTATTTTACCTTTTGCAGCAGTGAAAATAATGAACATGACAAGGAACCACGAAAAGGCAAAACCTAGTTCTTTTCTAATGTTCTTATAATTAAATAGATAATACCCTAGTGCAACAAAGAAAGCCAAGGAGTATGGTAGAATTGTCCATGAAATTACTTCAACATAGAAAAAAGGCCTCATGCTTTTCTCATCTCGTGTAAAGGCTCGCTCAAATGTTTCATGTTGGAAAATTTCCCAAAAATCTTGACCATAGGTCAAGTACATATAAATCACCCAGCTTAGGCCTATAATCAGAACAATAGGGAGGCCTATATGAAGTTTAATTTGGAGCAGTTTTTTAAACCAGACTTTTAAATTGAACTGGTTATCCAAAAGCAGATAGAAGCCGATTATTCCCCCAATTACAATGATATATGGGTAGCCTTTAGTAAGTACTGTAAGCCCCAAGGCTATATATGCCAGATAATAGTATTTGTTTCGATTTTCAGTATATGCCCTTATGAACCAATACATGGTTAGGGTAAAGAAAAATGTTAGCGGAACCTCTGGTGAAGCATATTGTTTGACGGCAATCAACTGTACGCTAACTGCCATTATGCACATTGCGTAAAGTCCTGCTTTGGGACTGTAAAGTTTTTTTCCTAGAAGGTATGTAAGCCAAATGGAGCCTAAGGCCATAAGTATTATTGGAAGTCGAATTCCGAATTCATTTAAACCGAAAATTGATGAACTTAAAGCAATAGCCCAATAGGTGAGTGGAGGCTTATTGTACCTTGGTCTGTAGTTATATTGAATATCAATAAAATTTCCAGTTTCAAACATTTCCCTGACAGATTCTGCATAAAAGCTTTCATTCGGAGTCCAGATGTCATTTACATGAAAATTGAACAGATACAACGCTGTAATCAAGAGCATTATATAGCGCACTTGGATTTTGTGAGGCGCTGTAATCTGAAAGCATTGTAACAGGTTTTTCATTTAATGTTTTGATTTTTTATTCAATTCATGAAGGTACACATACTTTAGAAATGAAGTGTGCGCACTGGTTATACATATAACAATGCCATAAAAACCATCAAGAAACCCTAGCTTGAAGAAGAAGCTTTTAATAAATAGTATGGATGCACTCCCAATAGCCTTTCCTATTGACGATTTTTTCCCTCGTTGATGCATGGCTTTTGCAGCTATTTCCGCATACTTGGCTGCCCTCAAGGCATGATCTTCTAATCGATGAAATGAGTAGTGAAAAAGATCACCTTTTAATTTTACTCTTGGTTTATTGGAAGTAATGATAACTGTATCATGCGGATTTTCTCCTCCCCAAGTGCCATATCGTTTATCCCATAGTCTAGTTTTGGCATCGGGATACCATCCACTATGTTTAATCCAGGCACCGCAAAAATTGGTTAACCTATTGAAATAATAGGCATCGGTAGCCCAATTCTGTTTTACTTCTAAAATACTTTGCTTAAGTGTTTCCGAAAGTTCTTCGTCAGCATCTAATGAGAGCACCACGTTATTTTTAGCTTGAGAAACAGCAAAGTTTTTTTGCTCAATATGCCCTGCGAAAGCATGCTCAATAAATGCCACATCGTATTTAATGCAAATCTCTTTTGTCTTATCTGTAGAAAAAGAGTCAACCACAATTATCTCATCACATACATCCATCAAGGAATTGAGACATCTTGCAATATTACTTTCCTCATTATAGGTAATAATAACGCCACTTATTTTAATGCTATCCATAACCAAAAATTACGTTGTGACTTTTGTTGTAGGTTGTTTTATGCACTTTTCAAAGTCACTAATAATTTGATCAAGCTGAAATCTTTTTTCTACAATTTCTCTGCCCGATATACCCATTTTCATTCTGAGTTCTTTGTCGTTTGCCAGTAAGAGTAATTGGTCTGAAAAGGCCTTAGTGTCTCCATAGGTCGGTAAAAAGCCATTCTTACCTTCTTGAATCAGTTCTGGGTTGCTGGTAATATTAAATGCTACAAGTGGTTTGCTGGCAATCATTGCCTCTGCTAGTACATAACCAAACCCTTCCCACTCTGAAGTTAATGCGAATACATCGATACTATGCATAAAGCTATTAACATCATTGGTGAAGCCCATGAGTTCTACTTCGTTGGTCAGCTGCTCATGATTTATTCGTTCTTTTAGAGTTGACTCTAGCTCTCCGGCTCCAGCAATAATGATTTTAAAATTGAGGTTTTTTGACTTGAGCTGTTTGGCTATGTCAATAAGGTGGTGTTGACCCTTCTGTCGGGTTAGTCGTCCAGCGTTTCCAATAATGAATTTATCTTTTCCAAAATCTAATCGATTGATATTTTGGTGATCAATAGATTGAATATCTAAGCCTTGGTAAACAATAGCGACATCATCTGTCGATATGCTAGTTAATTCCAACAGCATGGTTCGCCTGGTTTCTAATGAGTTGGCAATAACATGGGTAAAAACTTTCTTATACAAGTGTCTATTTAGAAAACGATTTTTTACTGGAGCAGCAAGGGCTCTGTACAGTACTATCTTTTTGACACCAGCCATCTTTGCAGCTATGGCACCTACTTTGGTGTCATGAGAAGCTGAAATTATTACAACATCAATGTTCTGTTTTTTATAAAACCTAATTAGCCTTAAATACTTTATTGGGTTAAGGAATGAGAGGTTCTTTAATGTAACGTGAAAAACAGGAAAGCTATTTTGGGACGCTTTCTCCGCTAAAGGATTGCTTTTACTTGCGGCAAAACAAACATTATACCCTCTATCTCTAAACTTTATAGCATAGTCAAAATGAATTTTTTCCCCACCACCCCAAAACCTGGTAGAATTTAAAAAGCAAATGTTTTTCATTGGAAAGCTTTAAATATGGTAGTGGAAGATTTGTTTGAAATATAGCTTAAGCGTAAAAATGCTGAAACGGAAAACAATTTTTAGCTTCAGATTTAATCAATGAATTATTTTTTCAGAACATTGATTTGGCAAAAATAGTAAATCAAGGTGTAAATACCAGTTGGAATCGGAGTGAGAAAGGTTGAGACGACAAAGAGAGTTAGTTTAATTTTATCTAAATTTATCGCGAGCGAAATAAACCAACTGTCATGCTGAATTTTATAAAAAGGAGAAGGGAAAAAAAAGCTATTAAATCTACATTTAGAGAGTATGGCCATGAAATAAAACAATTCGACATCGATGGATATGGTCAAGTAGAGTATGCCCAGTGGCTCCACCCTTTTGAAGGACCAAAATTTGTAACAAAGGCTCAAATTGATTTTTATAAAGAGCTGTCGGGAGATGGGGAAATGATCATAGATATAGGCGCACATACTGGAGATACTACCGTGCCTATGGCTCTTGCAGTTGGTAAAAGTGGAATAGTGTTAGGACTCGAGCCTAACCCTTATGTTTATAAAATACTTGAAAAGAATTCAGCGCTGAATCCAGATAACACCAATATTGTTCCTCTTCCTTTTGCCGCAACTGAAGAAGATGGCGAATTTGTTTTTAATTATTCAGATGCATCTTTTTGTAACGGTGGTTTCCTCTCTCAAATAAAAAACCGAAAACATAAGCACAATTATGAACTGAATGTGCTTGGTAAAAATTTCAAAAGGTTTCTTGATGAAAATTACTCTGATAGATTGTCTCAATTGTCATTGCTAAAAGTAGATGCGGAAGGTTATGATAAAGAGATATTGAATGACATGGCCGACCTGATCAGTACTTATAGGCCAAATATTATGGCTGAATGCTACAAAAGGTTGACGCAAGTGGAAAGAGAAGAACTCTATGACTCCATGGCTAAACATGATTATGATATCTATTGTATAGATGGCTTTGAATCAAATGCCAATCGAATTTTGCTCTCGAAGGATAAAATGAATTTTAAAAAGCATTTTGAAATGCTTGCTATACCAAAAGTAAAATAAGGTATGATTCTGGTTGAAAACGCAGTAATTAGTGACGATATTAAGGAACAACTCTTTGTATGCGACCTTGAAGCTTGCAAAGGTGCCTGCTGTGTGGAAGGTGACTTAGGAGCTCCGCTTGAAGACCATGAGCTTAAGGAGTTAGAAGATGCTCTTGAAGCGGTAAAGCCTTACCTGAGTGAAGAAGGTTTGAAGGCCATAGAAAAGGAAGGTCCCTATATCATAGATTTTGAAGGAGATTACTCTACAACTACCATTGGCAATAGAGAATGTGCTTTTTCTATTTACGATGAAAAGGGCATTCTGAAATGTGGAATAGAACAGGCTTATCGCGATGGTAAAACCACTTTCAAAAAACCTATATCCTGCGAACTCTATCCAATTAGAATTACCAAATATGATCATTACGAAGCCTTGAATTATGATCGTTGGTCTATTTGCTCTGCTGCCTGTACTTTAGGTGAAAGGCTTGGTGTGCCGGTTTACAAGTTTCTCAAAGATGCACTTATCCGTAAATACGGAGAAGCTTGGTATAATGAATTATGTAAAGAGATTGAAGGGAGTTGAGTTATAAGTTCAGGTTAACTTTCAAGCTTCTTGGCAATACAGAAAGTACTTACTCCAAATGGAAAATTTGTTCTTTTCAACAGTTTGTTCTCAAAGTTTATCAATTTGTAAATTGATTCATTGAACATCGAGGGTTGAGATAAGTCACCGTTGGCGTCTTCTGATTTTGATTTTCTCAGCCTGTTTAAAGTTCTGAAAACAAACACGGGTGTAAAAAGGAAGAAATTCCAGTAACTGGCTTTTTGAACCTTGAAGCCCGTTTCTTTTAATTTAGTTATTAATTCAGGCTTAGTATAGCGCCTAAAGTGCATGTTAAATACATCGTGTGCGCTCCATAACGACATAAACGCTGGCACAAAAACTAGTAGTGTGCCGTTGGGTTTTAGCAAGCTATGCCAGTTGATCAAAGCCTTTTTGTCGTCTTTAAGATGCTCCAAACAATCGGAGGCAATAATAACATCAAACCTTTTGTCTAGAGTTATTTCCTGAGCATCCATTACGAAAGAGTTTTGGATGTTATTTCGCTTACAATTGGCAATTGCTTTCTCGCTAATGTCAATCCCGTATAGATTAGCCCTCTCGAAGCCCTTGTCTATTAACTCGTTTAATAGAATACCGGATGAACAACCTATATCCAAAATGGTAATGTCTCTTGGAGAGTCTTCTAATAATTGTAAAATGTAGCTTCTTCGGGCCTTAAACCAAAAGTGTTCACTTTCTACATCATGATATGTGATTTCGTAGTCAGATTTCATTCGCGGAGTGTTCTAGGTTAAAGCCTGTGGTTTTTCTTTCCTTGTCTTTTATTGTTTCTTTTATCACAAACAATGGCCTTTGTTTTACTTGAAAGAAAATTCTCAAAACATATTCACCAATTAAACCTAGCGATAATAATTGAATTCCTCCAAATAGAACTAATACGAACAAGAGGCCAGTAAAACCTTCGGGAACGTTTCCATAAATTAATTTTTTTGCAACTACGTATAGAAAGTAGCAAATAGATGAAAATACAGTAAGTAGTCCAAGGTTGGTGATCAACTTGATTGGTAGTTCACTAAAGTTGAATACACCATTAAAAGCGAGTTGAAATAGTTTTCTGAGTGTATATTTTGATTCTCCTGATTGTCGCTCTTCTCTGTTATATTCAACTCCAATTTGTTTAAAACCTAACCAACTACGCATGCCCCGCAGAAATCGGCTTTGTTCGGGCATTTCGTTCATCAAATGCGCTACCCGTGCACTTATGAGAGAGAAATCTCCCGTATCTAAAGGGATATGGATATAAGAAATTTTATCCATCAACCTATAGAAAGATTTGTAAGCAAACTTCTTTAAGAAGTTCTCTTTTCGGTTTTTTCTTACGGCATATACAACATCGTAGCCTTGCTTATAATATTCATAAAACTCTCCCAGTAGCTCTGGCGGATCTTGGAGGTCGGCATCAATAATAAAAACAGCTTCGGTGGCAGTAATTTGTTGTAAACCAGCGCTCAATGCAATTTGATGTCCAAAGTTTCTAGAAAGAATTACGGACTGAAAACGCTGATCGTTCATTGCTAAATCAGTCATTAACTCAGCAGTTCTATCACTACTGCCATCATCTACCAAAATAACCTCAATAGTCTTTTGAAATGAATCCATTAAGGTGGTCAACCGACTAATCAGTTTTTCAAATACTTCTTCTTCATTATAGAGCGGTATTACAATATTGATGGCTGGAGCAAGCATAGGTTACTGATTTTTTTCTGATTGAATGGTGTCGAGCATTGAAGGCTTTATCTGTGCATAAGCGACAATTAGAGCTATGATTCCAAAGGTAATTACTTTGTAAAACTGTGTCTGATCGTACCAATACTTACCAACAATGTTAGACGATGTTAAAGTAGTAAGGATGAAATACATGCTCATTGGGATCAAAATTTTTAAGGGTATTCCTTTTAAACCTCCTTCTGCTTTGTACTTCTGAACCATATAATACGCCATGAAGAACAGAGCCGGTAAGATATAATAAAAGGAGTACTTATTTTGCGCTGGAAATACCAATGGAAATGCTAAGCAGATGTAACCGAATTCCCAAAAGGCATGTACGCTTGATTTACATGCTTTAAAAGGAAGGCTCCTGACAAAGTATAGCGTGAAAAGTATCAAAGCCCCTCTAGCAATATTGGTAAGTATACCTGCAATCTCGTATGATAGAGAAAGAATATTTCTGTTGCCCGTAATTTTATCATCAGGCATTTCAGTGAAATAGGCAAAAATGAATGCAGATAGGTTGTAAATGCCTGTTTTAGTTTCTAACGTATACTCTTTGTTAGCGGGGTTAATAATGTTGTACCATTCTTGGATCAAGAAGTTATTATAGTCAATACCAACAATTAAAGCCGGTAGGTAGACTAAGAGCACTGTAAAAATTATAGTGAAAACAGGTGTCTTGAAATCCTTTCTATAAATAAAGTAGCCAATCAGTAGCAAGGGCATTATTTTAGTAACAATAGCAAGGGCTAACATTAGACCAGCCAAAACGGGCTTATTTTTTCTAGACAATTGTAATGCATACACTGATAGAAAAACGAGTAAAATAGTAGTTTGACCTAACTGGAGGTTTTGTCCCCAAAAACGTATCCCGAGAATTAATGTGAGTATTGCCGTTATTCCGAAAAGCTTAGTGTCTGATTTGAGCTCCGAGAAGAATTCTCTAAATAATAGGATAGACTTATACAGCAGGAATACATTGAAGAATAACCACAGAAATATATAGACCTGTTTTGGCAATAGAGATATAGGATAAAGTGCGATGCCGAAAATGGGTGCATACCTATATTGAGCATGAGGTGTTACTATTCCATCAGGCTCTGTTTCAACCATATCCTCATCCAAAAATGGGTTGGCTTTTTCATCAATCATTACTCTACCCGCGGCAACATAAATGCGATAGTCAGCTGCTTGCTGTG
Organism: Roseivirga ehrenbergii; assembly: GCF_001593005.1. GTDB lineage: Bacteria > Bacteroidota > Bacteroidia > Cytophagales > Cyclobacteriaceae > Roseivirga > Roseivirga ehrenbergii. The sequence goes on along the minus strand of NZ_LQZQ01000004.1, from coordinate 82,020 downwards.
TGGTAAAGATCAATGAAATCAAGACCATGATTCCATATATCCAAACTTTGGTTTTTAGACTTGATTGTAAGATCATTACTTAGTTAGAATGGGGGTTGGTTGAATCGACTTTTATAGAAAACTTCAAACTATAATTTAGTGTAATCTCTTGTGAACAATACAGCGAAATACTTTAAAATATTTTATATGTGCAACCATTATTGCGCTTTCTACTCCTGTACTTCATTATATACCTCAATACCTTTGTAATTCATTTTATTCATCATAAAAAAAGGTCACTTCTAAACAAAAGTGACCTTCTCTAAATATTATATGTAACAGTTTTCTACATTCCAGAAAAATCGAAACCTTCTAAGAAGCTTGTTGTGAACTGGCCCGACTTAAATTTAGGGTCGTCCATTAGCTTGATATGGAAAGGGATAGTGGTTTTTATACCTTCAATTACATATTCTTCTAAAGCTCTCTTCATTCTTACCAATACTTCTTCACGTGATTGAGCTGTTACAATTAACTTCGCAATCATTGAATCGTAGTTTGGCGGAATAGTGTAGCCAGCGTAAATGTGACTGTCAATTCTTACTCCGTGTCCACCAGGGGTGTGTAGGTTTGTGATTTTACCAGGGCTCGGTCTAAAGCCATGCGCAGGGTCTTCAGCATTGATTCTACACTCCATTGCGTAGAGTTTAGGGAAGTAGTTTTTACCAGAAATTTTCTCGCCTGCTGCAACCTTAATTTGTTCTTTGATTAAGTCGAAATCGGTTACTTCTTCTGTAATAGGGTGCTCCACTTGAATACGCGTATTCATTTCCATGAAGTAGAAATCACCATGTTTATCCAAAAGGAATTCTACAGTTCCAGCGCCTTCATAACCAATAGATTCAGCAGCTTTAACTGCGGCTGCTCCCATTCTTTCTCTTAGGTCTTGGCTAACGGCAGGAGAAGGGGTTTCTTCTACAAGTTTCTGATGCCTTCTTTGAATAGAGCAGTCTCTTTCAGAAAGGTGACAAGCGCGTCCAGTACTGTCACCTACAATTTGAATTTCAACGTGACGCGGCTCCTCAACAAATTTTTCAAGATAGAGTCCATCGTTTCCGAAGGCTGCAGCAGATTCCATTCTGGCATCGTCCCAAGCTTTTTGGAATTGTGAATCGTCTTTTACAATTCTCATTCCTCTTCCACCACCGCCAGCAGTGGCTTTTAGAATTACAGGATATTTAACTTCGTTGGCAATTTTAAGTCCTTCTTCTACAGACTTTAATAAGCCGTCAGACCCTGGGATAGTTGGAACACCTGCTTTTTTCATGGTGTCTTTGGCCGTAGCCTTGTCACCCATTTTATCAATCATTTCAGGACTAGCTCCAATGAACTTGATGCCGTATTCTTGACAAACTCTGGAAAATTCAGCGTTTTCTGAAAGAAAACCATATCCAGGGTGGATCGCATCTGCGTTAGTAATTTCTGCAGCAGAGATGATGTGAGGTATTTTAAGATAAGACTGATTGGAAGGTGCTGGGCCAATATTGACGGCCTCATCTGCAAACCTAACATGTAGACTGTCTTTATCGGCCGCAGAGTAAACCGCTACGGTTTTAATGCCCATTTCCTTACATGTTCTTATAATACGAAGGGCAATTTCGCCTCTGTTGGCAATTAATATCTTTTTAAACACTACAATAGATATTTTAGGTTGAGAAATAATTGAGGGCTTAAAAGCTAAGCCCCTTAACCAAATTCTTACGCAGGATCTACCAAGAATAATGGTTGATCATACTCTACTGGTGATGCATTTTCAACCAATACTTTTACGATGGTGCCAGAAATTTCAGATTCAATTTCGTTGAATAACTTCATGGCTTCTACGATACAAACTTTATCGCCAGCTGATATTGAATCTCCAACATTTACAAATGAAGGGTCTTCAGGCTTTGGTGAGCGATAAAAAGTACCAATCATTGGTGATTTAATCTGAACATACTTGCTCGACTCATCATTTGCTGGAGCGGGTTTAGCTGCTTCTTGAGGGGCTGGAGCTGCGGCTACTGGGGCAGCTGCAACGGGTTGAGGTATAGAAGGCGCAGTAGCAATTACCTTTCCTTCGTTATCTCTTTTAACTTTGATTTTGAACTCTTCAGTTTCAATGTTGACTTCTGCTAAACCTGATTTAGCAATGAAGTCGATCATATTCTTGATTTCTTTAGCATTCATAACAATTCGATTATTTCGTTGAGATGGTGGCTATTTTACACGCTCACCGTATGAATTAGTTCTAGTATCTACTTTTATTTTGTCGTCTTGATTGATGAACAAAGGTACTTGAATTTCAGCACCAGTTTCTAGCGTGGCAGGTTTTGTGGCGTTCGTGGCCGTATCTCCTTTAATGCCAGGCTCGGTGTAAGTTACAACAAGTTCTACATATGCCGGTAACTCTACACTCAAAACAGATTCAGTTTCTGCATGAAATAGAACGTCTACTTCTTGTCCATCCTTCATAAGTTGAGGTGCGTTAATTAACTCTTCAGGCACTGCAACTTGTTCAAAAGTTTCTGAGTTCATCAGGTTATAACCGTAGTCATCCTTAAAAAGAAACTGATGAGGTCTTTTTTCAATTCTTGCTGTCACTACTTTTACACCAGAAGTGAAAGTATTGTCCAACACTTTTCCTGTTCTAATGCTTTTTAGTTTTGTTCTTACGAATGCAGGTCCTTTTCCAGGCTTAACGTGCTGAAATTCGGTGATTGCGTAAAGGTCGTGATTGTATTCAATTACAAGACCGTTTTTAAAATCTGCTGTACTTGCCATGCGTTTATTTCAAACTAAGTTACAAATATTCAATTTTGATCCTTTGGAATTTTTATGATGGGTCGTATGCCCATTTTAAATATATAGCCCCCCAAGTGAATCCACCACCGAATGCGGCTAAAATTAGATTGTCACCTTTTTTTAGTTGGCTTTCATAATCCCAAAGGCAGAGAGGAATGGTTCCGCTGGTTGTGTTTCCATATTTGTGGATATTCAACATCACCTTTTCTTCACCAATTTCCATGCGCCTTGCTGTAGCGTCTATAATTCTTTTGTTTGCCTGATGAGGAACTAACCAAGTAACATCTTCTCCTTGTAAGTTGTTTTTGGCCATAATTTCAGCAGAAACATCGGCCATATTGGTTACGGCAAATTTGAAAACTGCAGAGCCTTCTTGGTAAACGTAATGCTCACGATTGTCTACAGTTTCATGCGAAGCTGGCTTTCGGCTTCCTCCTGCTTTCATGTGCAAATGTTGTGCTCCCGATCCGTCAGATCGAAGGATGGAGTCCATAATTCCCACATTTTCTTCAGTAGGTTCTAATAAAACAGCTCCACCACCGTCTCCAAAGATAATGCAGGTCGTTCTTTCATTATAATCTATGATCGAAGACATTTTGTCTGCTCCAACTACAACAACTTTCTTGTATTTACCTGTTTCAATAAACTGGCTACCCGTAGTTACAGCGTAAATAAACCCTGAACAGGCTGCTTGTAAATCATAACTGAATGCGTTGTTTGCTCCAATGGCATCTGCAATAATATTTGCAGTGGCAGGAAACATCATGTCGGGGGTAGTCGTGGCGCAGATCAGAAGATCAATTTCAGAAGGATCGGTATTGGTTTTTTTAAGTAAGCCTTTTACAGCTTCAATACCCAAAACAGAGGTTCCTTGACCTTCTCCTTTTAATATTCTTCTTTCCTTAATGCCAGTGCGGGAAGTTATCCATTCGTCAGTAGTGTCTACTATGGTTTCTAACTCTTTGTTGGTTAAAACATAGTCTGGCACCCAACCGTTGACGCCTGAGATTTTAGCTCTGATTTTAGTCATTCAATATTTTATAGAACGGAAAACTCCATTCTTATTTCTAAATAATTCGCCAATATAAGGGTTCATGCTTCAGATTCAAATAATAGATTGAACGAAACCCTATATTGGTCAAATGAAGTGTCTATAAATAAATATTGCTCCTGAATGTTGATTCAGGAGCAAATATTCAAGAAGCCAAAAGTTAAACTTAGGCTAAAACTTCTTTTTCCATTACTACTTTACCTTTGAAGTAAAGTTTTCCTTCATGCCAGAAAGCTCTGTGAGGCAAATGCATTTCTCCGGTAGTTGGGCAAATAGCCAAAGCCTTGCCATGCAATTTTTTGTGAGTTCTACCTTTGTCTCTTCTGGTTTTCGAGGTTTTTCTCTTAGGATGCGCCATTTTTCTACAATTTTATAGCTTTCGCTATTCTTTATTTTTCAATTTCTTCAAAGAAGCCCATCTTGGGTCTATTGATTCTTCATTTTTCTGATCTTCATTTTTCTCATCATTCTCTTCTTCAGAAGAGTATATCATGAGTACTTCATCTTCATTTTCATCGTCTTCATCTTGTTGAAAACGTGGGTGAAGTTTTTTCATGGGGATTTCAAGTCCTATAAATTCAAACATTATGGATGCTACGTTCAGTTGTTGGGTGTCGCGTGGTATTACCACTACTTCATCCGACAGTTCTTCATACTCGTTTCCGAGTTTGTATATAAACGGCCTTTCCAAGTCTATCGGAAAATCAAACAAATCTAGACTTCTATCACATTCCAGTTCTACGGAACCTTTAATGTGAAAAACAGTCTGAATCATTGTTTCGGACTTGTTCAATGATATGTTAGCAGTAAGATTTCCTTTTCTAACTAGATCATTGTCAAATAATTCAAAGAACTTATCATCTAACAGAAACTCAAAATCATGCAGCCCAGTATTGAGCTTAAAGATCTGTATTTCATATTTTCTGATTGGTTTCAATTATCCCCTCTCAAAATCAGGACTGCAAAGGTATGAAAATTCAATTGAATCCTAAAATAGTGTTTACTTATTTCATTAATAATTATCGAACAATTCTTAGTCAATTACTTGCGGGCGGTTAGTGTCCTATTAATAACTGCTTTAAATTGCTACTAATCAGCTTATTCTCTTCGGTTTCGTATAATATCAAGTGCCATGTAAAGTGCAGCCCTCATACTACTTGGGTCGGCTTCGTTTTTGCCAGCAATGCCAAATGCGGTTCCGTGATCGGGAGATGTTCTTACAATCGGAAGACCAGCGGTAAAATTAACACCATCTTCAAAAGCTATGGTTTTGAAAGGGATTAAACCTTGGTCGTGGTACATGGCCAGTATGCCGTCAAATTGAGAATTGGTGTTATTGCCAAAGAAACCATCGGCAGGGTAAGGCCCCAAAACCAAATGCCCTTTTTCTTTGAATTCGTTGATTACTGGCTGTATTAGTTCTTTTTCTTCTGAACCCAATAGGCCATCTTCTCCAGCGTGAGGGTTCAGTCCTAAAATAGCGACTTTAGGCTTAATGATACCAAAATCCTTTTTCAATGATTTTAACATCAAATCAATCTTGCTGGTCAGTCTTTCGGTGGTTAGTTCTTCTTTAATCTTCATTAAAGGAATGTGCCCAGTGGCTACGCCTATTCTAAGCCGATCGTTGCAGAGAAACATCAAGCTGTCTTTCGCACCAAAGGTGGTAGTGAAAAACTCGGTGTGGCCAGGGAAGTTGAAATCACCACTTTGAATATTGTTTTTACTAATAGGGGCTGTTACGACTCCGTCTATAACCCCGTTTTGTAAATCCTCAACAGCCTTTTGTAATGCAGCTAGTGCGTATTTTCCTCCTTCGCTATTTTCTTCCCCTGGCTTAATTTCAAAATCTTCTTCCCAACAGTTAATTACATTGGCTTTTTTTTCATGAAGCCTATCTCCACTATTAAATTGATAGAAGGAGAAATTAGTAAGGTCTAGAATTTTCTTATAGTGAGAAAAAGCTTTACCGTGACCATACAATATGATGGTGGCGTAATCATAAAGCTTCTGTTCCGAAATGGTTTTTATAATTACTTCGGGGCCAATGCCATTAATATCGCCAATGGTGATGCCAATTACTGGTTTGTATGTAGTTTCGTCTTCCGAATGTAGATTCATAATCAAAGAATTTCCTGCTTTTGTAATCTTTAAAGAAAAGTTGAAGTAGGTTTGAATCTGAGAAGAACAATGAAGCTCTGCTCTGAGTAATCTTCAACAGAATTCTCATTTTGCGCAAATTAATGTTTTTTCCATAAGTTACTTCTATGTCATCAGTAAGACCTAAGAAACACCTCGGCCAACATTTTTTAAAAGATTTGAACATTGCCAAAAGTATTGCCGATGGACTTACTGGCCATGGAGGCTATAATAAAGTAGTAGAGATTGGCCCAGGAACGGGGGTGCTCACTCAGTTTCTCTTACAAAACAAACAAGAAACCTCAGTAATTGAGATTGACAGAGAGTCTGTGGCTTACCTAAAACAGCATTACCCTCAGCTTGATGGAAGAATTATTGAAGGTGATTTTCTGAAGTTGAATATGGAAGAGCGTTTCCCAGGTAAATTTGGGGTAGTGGGCAACTTTCCATATAATATTTCATCACAAATATTTTTTAAGGTGCTGGATTTAAAACAGCAGGTGCCTGAAGTAGTTTGTATGATTCAAAAAGAGGTGGCCGATAGGCTTATTTCGCCTCCTGGAAACAAAGCCTACGGAATTTTAAGTGTGTTCTTACAGGCTTATTATGAGCTAGAATATTTATTTACGGTTCCTCCTAATGTTTTCAACCCTCCTCCCAAGGTAAATAGCGCGGTAATTAGGTTAAAAAGAAACGAAAGAGAAGCCCTGGATTGCGATGAAGTGCTTTTCAGAAGAGTAGTAAAAGCAGGTTTTCAAATGAGAAGGAAAACATTGCGCAACGCACTAAAACCAATAAATTTGCCAGAGGAACTCAGCGGAGAAAAAGTGCTCGATCAAAGGGCAGAAACGCTTTCTGTTGACCAGTATGTGGAACTGACGAATCTTATATCATCGTGTCAGAAGTAAAAACCATTTTTGAACTTTCTAAAGAATACCTCAGTGCGCTGGAAATAGCCATTGAGGAAAAAAATAGTGCCTTTATCCGCGACACGATGGAAGGGGTGAATTCCGCCGATATTTCTGCCTTACTAGATGAGTTGAATGCCGACATGGCCAAATATGTCATAGATATATTGGATAATGAGGTTGGGGCAGAAATTATAGAAGACCTTGAAGAAGACACTAGAACCAAATTCTTAGAAAACTTTACGCCTAAAGAAGTAGCCGATTACATTACTGAAATGGATTCTGATGATGCGGTAGATATCATCAATGAACTTCCGGCCAAAACACGAGAAGAAGTAATTTCTGAAATTATTGATCCAGATACTGCTGCCCATATTCATGAGCTAATGCGCTATGATGAGGATTGTGCAGGAGGTTTAATGGCGAAGGAGATGATCATCGCCAATTTAAATTGGAACATTGTTCAGACCATTGAAGAAATTAGAAGGCAGCGTGAAAATGTTGATCGTATTTACTCGGTTTATGTAGTTGACGATAAATATAAGCTATTGGGTAAAGTTTCCGTGAAGGATATTTTGCTAGCCAATGATAATACGCACATCAGTGAGATTTATGATGATGATGTCATTTCTGTTGAAACCTATATGGATGAAGAAGAAGTAGCTGACATCATGCGAAAATACGACCTCGATGTGGTGCCCGTAGTCAACCTTCAAGGAAAACTAGTGGGTAGAATTACCATAGATGATATTGTAGATGTAATTACCGATCAGGCCGAAGAAGACAGACAGTTGATGTCGGGTATATCTTCGGATGTTGAGGAAGATGATACCATTTGGGTGATTCTGAAAGCCCGATTGCCGTGGCTGATTATTGGTTTGGTAGGTGGAATTGTGGGTGCTTATGTAATTCGAGGTTTTGAAGATCAAATTCAAACCATTACAGGCTTGGCCCTTTTTATACCGTTGATTATGGCTACGGGCGGAAATGTAGGAGTGCAGTCTTCAACCCTTGTAGTTCAAAGTTTAGCCACTAAATCAGTATTTACCGATAGTTTAGGAAAACGACTCTTGAAAATGGTAGCTATTGCCATGTTTACAGGTTTAGTGTTAGGCTCAATCAGCTTCTTCGTTGTCTATTTATATGGAGAAATTAAACTCGGTTTAGTGGTAGCTATTGCACTTCAAGCCGTAGTTTTGCTGGCCTCGTTTACAGGAACGGCAACCCCGTTGATATTAGATAAGTTGGGTATTAACCCGGCTTTGGCTTCCGGACCGTTTATTACCACGGCCAACGATATGTTGGGAATAACCGTGTATTTATTGATTGCCAACTTATTACTCTAAGCTTATGCAGAAGAAGTTTTTGATTGTAGATGACATGCATCAGAGCATCTGTGGATTGCTTTCAGAAATTGGAATTGATGCCGATTATCAACCCCAGGTTTCGCGAAGTGAATTGCTCAGTATTATTGGTAATTATGAAGGCTTGCTCATTCGTTCTAAAACGGATGTAGATCAGGAGCTGATTGACGCTGCTGTTAAATTAGAAGTGATAGGTCGAGCGGGAGCAGGCTTAGATAAAATTGACGTTCAGTACGTGGAATCAAAGGGGATAGAAATTCTGAATGCCCCAGAAGGAAATAGAGATGCATTGGCCGAGCACGCCATGGGGCTTTTGCTATCCATGTTGAACAATATTATAAAGTCAGATGCCGAAGTAAGAAATTGGGTTTGGGACAGAGAGGGTAACCGAGGTGACGAACTTAGCGATAAAACCATTGGTATTATTGGCTATGGCTACATGGGGCAAGCTTTTGTGCAAAGACTTAGGGCTTTTGATTGCCGTGTATTGGTGTACGACAAGTATAAAAAGGGTTTTGGAACCAAAAACGTAGAGGAAGTAAGCTTGGCGAAATTGTTTGACAAATCTGATATACTTAGTCTTCATATTCCTTTAAATGAAGAAACTCGAGCTTGGGTGAATAAAGACTTTATTCAGAATTTCAGAAAGGATATTTACCTTTTGAATACCGCCCGAGGAGAGATTTTACCAACAAAAGACCTTTTGGAATTGTTGGACTCAGGCAAAATAAAAGGTGCTGCCCTTGATGTTTTAGATAAGGAGAAGTTCGACAATCTGACCGAAGATGAGCGTAATCAGTTTACCGATTTGTTTTCACGGAAAAATATAGTCTTTTCTCCGCATGTAGGCGGCTGGACATTCTCTTCTTACAAAAGAATTAACGAAGTATTGGTAGGGAAAATCGCTTCACATTATCACATAATGTCAGAATCAAATAAGGCTTGACTTAGGAGGTGGTTAATTACCATTTTGAGTTATTTGAAAGCTGATAAATATACCTCAAATCTAATTTTAAGCCCTTTTCAATTACCAGAGTAAACTTGCTGTTAGTAGGAGAGTATATATATTTTGCTTAAATTTGGAGCATACATCGCCTTTGCGGGCGATTTTTGTATTTAAAGCAACGGTTTCTGTTAGGAGCCGTTCTTTGTTTTTTATAGCATAACAAATTAAACAATTAAAACTATGGCTGGAATTTCATATTACACGGAAGAAGGCTTGCAGAAATTGAAGGATGAGCTTCATCACCTTAAAACCAAAGGGAGAGCGGACATGTCGAAGCAGATTGCTGAGGCGCGCGACAAAGGTGATTTGAGTGAAAATGCTGAATATGATGCTGCAAAAGATGCTCAAGGTCTCATGGAAATGAGAATTGCTGAGCTAGAAACAGTTGTGGGTGATGCGAGAATCATGAAAGATGAAAACGTAGACCTCTCTAAAGTTTCAATCCTTTCAACAGCTAAAATCAAAAACGTTAAAAACGGCATGGTAGTAAAATACACTTTGGTATCCGAAAAAGAAGCGGACCTGAAGGCCGGAAAAATATCTTATGAATCACCAATCGGCAAGGGACTCTTGAATAAAAAAATTGGTGAGATTGCAGAAGTAAAGGCTCCTGCTGGCACTATGCAATTCGAAATATTAGACATTACATTAGAATAATTATGCCAAGTATCTTCACTCGAATCATTAACAGAGAAATTCCCGGCCATATAGTGGCAGAAGACGATAATAATATTGCATTTCTGGATGTTAATCCATTGAAAAGAGGTCATGTATTATGCGTTCCTAAAGAGGAGGTGAATTATATTTTTGATATGGGTGAAGATGCTTACATGAACCTACATAGCTTCACTAAAAAGGTAGCTAAGGCAGTGGAAGCTGCTGTACCTTGCAAAAGAATTGGCGTGGCTGTGATTGGTCTTGAAGTACCCCATGTTCACATTCATTTAATTCCGCTTCAGAATATTTCTGATATCGACTTTAGCAAACCCAAGCTAAGTTTAAGTCAAGAAGAATTGGCCGAAATGGCTGAAAAGATAAAGGCAAAGTATCAAGCCTAACCTTTAAAGGAAAGCGTAAACTCTGTTCCTTCATTAATTTTACTTTCTACTGAAATATGACCGCCTAGGTTGGTCATGTGGGTATGAACAAGGTAGAGGCCTATGCCTTTACTTTCTGGGCGGGTGTTGAAGGTTTGGCTCAAACCAAAAATTCTATCTTTTACGGCATCTTTGTCAAAGCCAATACCATTGTCGGTAAATGTCAGACGTTTAACTTCCCCCACCATTTTAGCTTTTATGGTTATAATGGGAGTGGTACTTGGTTTGGCATATTTGATTGAATTGGTAATGAGATTCAGGAAAATGCTTTCCAAATAATCCCTGTTAAAACTTATGGTCTGAAAGGCGGTGAAATCAATCTGAAAAACCACTTTTGAATTACTTATTAATGCGCCAATAGAGTCTTGCACGGTTTTTAATACCTCTGCCAATGATACATCTTCAATCTTCACTGAAACTTTAGCGTTTTCACTCAGCTCATTAAGGTGCTTGTTCATTTTAAGCTCAAGTTTTTCGGCCGTTTTTTTCAGAAGCTCAATCAAATTTAAGGTTTCTGGATTTTTAATTTCAGAGGTATCTAAAAGGTGGAGAATGCCAAATAGATTATTCACAGGCTCTCTCAAGTCGTGTGAAGTGGTGAATGATAAGTCTTTCAACTTCTTATTCATCATTGAAAGGTTGGCCAATAAAGCATTCCGCTCTTCTTCTAGTTTCTTTTTATGAGTTATGTCTTTGGCAATAGCATAAACCAAGTTGTCTTCATTTAAAGGCATTGATGTCCATGATAACCACACTGTTTCTCCGCTTTTTTTTAAATAGCGGTTTTCATAATTCATAAGAGGCTTGCCTTTTTTAATGCTCTCTCGATATTCAGCGGTTAGATTTCTATCAAGTGGGTGGATAAAGCTGTTAATAGGCCGTGACAATAGTTCTTCTTCGGTGTAACCTAAAAGGTTTGAAACGGCAGGATTTATCCTTTTGAAGAATCCATCGAACCCAGCAATGCAAAGTAAGTCTGGCGAAAACTTGAAGAAATAATCCGAGTTCAATCTAAGTTTATTCATATAAGGTTTATCCTTTCAGTAAATGCCCAAAAATCCCGAGCGAATTATACATAAAGGACTGTTTTAGGATGTATGCTGATTAGGTAATTATATGTATTATAATTGAATGATGATATAAAATAATAAAGAAATTGGTTATCCTTATTTAACTCGGCCGGGATTGTCAGAGATAAATGACTTCCAGCTTTTGTTGCCGCTTTGTTGACTTCCGCCTTGAAAATGATGGCAAAGCGCTACTGCTAAAGCATCTGTTGCATCGAACAGCTTAGGGAGGGTTTCAATTTTTAATAATGTTTTCAGCATAGCTGCAACTTGCTCTTTGGAGGCATTACCATTGCCAGTTACAGATTGCTTCACTTTTTTAGGAGCATATTCAGTAATTGGGATTTCTCTGGCCAAAGCAGCGGACATGGCTACGCCTTGCGCTCTTCCTAGTTTGAGCATGGATTGAACGTTCTTTCCAAAGAAGGGAGCTTCCAGCGCCATTTCATCGGGTTGAAATTCTTCAATAACAGAAGTAACCCTTTCAAAGATCTTCTTCAGTTTTAGTTCGTGCCCAGTGTATTTGCTAAGGTGAATAACGCCAAACTGAAGGAGCGTGATTTTTTTGCCAGAAACCAAGATTAGTCCATAGCCCATAATACTGGTACCAGGGTCGATACCGAGAATGATTTTCTCTTTAATAGGAGCTTTGGCTAATGGCATAGGCGCAAGATAAATAAACCTTCTATTTCTGTAATTCAAAACAAGGTTTTAAATCCAAATGCTTTCCGCGTAATTCGCATATGGTTCTATTTGTCGCAGGTATTGTTTTTAGTTACTTGCTACTTCTGTTTTTTTCCATTGTTGCTTGGCAACAGATGCCCTTTACCAGTGCTGAAAAGTATAAAGGGAAAGTGTCTGTGATTATTCCTTTCAGAAATGAAGAAGCAAATCTGAAGCGATTAGTGGAGGCACTGAAGGTTCAAACATACCCATGGTTTGAAGTACTTTTCGTAAACGACCACTCTACCGATGATTCCCTGAATGTGTTAAGACGGCTGGTTGAGAAAGATATCCCATTCTCTTTCAGTATTATTTCATTAGAAGGAACCCAAGGAAAGAAAGCCGCTATAGCTGCGGGTACTGCTCAGGCTACTGGTGAGATTATAGTGACTACAGATGCAGATTGCTGGTTTGATAGAAACTGGCTATTAGCTATGACTTCTGGTTTTAACAACTCCCAAACACAAATGGTCACCGGACCTGTGGTTTTAGAAGGAGGCGGTTTCTTTCAAAAATTACAACGGATTGAATTTGGTGCAGTGCTGGCTTCTTCCGCAGCGTTGATTGGTTTAGGTAAACCCACCATGGCCAACGGGGCGAATTTAGCCTATAGGAAATCGGTGTTTAACGAAGTGGAGGGCTTTTCAGGAATAGAACAAACACCTTCAGGAGATGACGAATTGCTGATGATGAAAATTGCGAAGAAGTATCCTAAGGGTGTAGTCTTTGCAAAGGACACCGAAGCTGTGGTACATACTTTAGCACATACCAAATGGTCTGATTTTTTGCAGCAGCGAAAGCGATGGGCAAGCAAATGGAAAGTCGGCATGCGATGGTCTACAATAATATCGGCCTTGTTTGTTTATTTAGTGCAAATGGCTTCTCTAGGATTGGTGTTCTTATTTCTTTTTGGGGAAATGTCATTAATAGCTGTGGTTGCACTTTGGTCAATAAAGATGATTCTGGAGTTATTGTTAATTAGAAACTACTTCCGAGATTTAAAACAAGCCTATTCGCTTTCCCACTTCCTTCTGTTACAAACCTTTTATCCTTTTTACGTGCTTTATGTTGGTTTGGCATCTAACTTTGGGCGTTTTCAATGGAAGGAAAGAAGTTTCAAAATCTAGTACAATAATATGACCGACAATGAGTTTGATGTTTTGGATGAGCTTTACTTCGTTCAGCCTTTCAATGCTGTTTTGGAAGAAACGCAGTTGGCAGAAAGCGAACTTAAAGAAGTACTCTCAGGGCTGTTGAGCAAGGGTTGGGTGAAATGCTATGGTGACCGCCAAGCAGAAATGCCAATTGCATTGAGTGAGTTGGGGAATGATCTCACTTCATATTTTTATTTGGCTACCAAAGAAGGCTTATTAGTTCACAACGGTCGTTAAGCACTATGCAAGATACACTTCAACGTAAGTTTTATAGAAAGGAAATGGAGGTAAGCGCACTCTTGGAAATTACCCAAGCAGTGAACGATAACCTTCCGGAAGATGACCTCTATAAAATTTATGAATTTACCCTTAGGGCCAATCTGCAATTATCTAAAATGGTATTGTATGTAAAGGACCTAGACTGGGATTGTAAGGTGCAGTTCGGCACAAAAAAGGATTTCGCTAAAATACCACTCGATACGGGATGTTTTGATCTGAAGAAGATTGTAGCAGTGGCTGACGCAAAACTCTCGATTTCATGTTTTAGTGAATTTGATATCATAATTCCTGTTACTCATAAAGAGAAACTGCTCGCTTTTGTATTTATTAAAACTTCAGAAGAAGAAAAAGGAGCCGATACTACTTTTATACAAGCCTTGAGTAATGTCATTCTCGTGGCGATTGAAAATAAGCGATTGGCCAGAAAACAACTTGAGCAACAGGCCATTCAGCGCGAAATGGAAATTGCTAGAAATGTTCAGAACTATCTTTTTCCTGATGTTTTGCCCAATTCTGAAAAATTAGAAATCAAGGCCTTCTACCAGCCTTGTAAAACTGTGGGTGGAGATTATTACGATTATATTCCTATTCCCAACGAAAATCAATTTCTAGTTTGTATTGCCGATGTATCGGGAAAGGGAATGCCTGCGGCTATATTAATGTCTAATTTTCAGGCAGTATTAAGAACTTTAAGCCGTAATGCTGAAAATCCAGAGCAGGTAATACATGAATTGAATCATCAGACATGGCACAACGCTAAGGGTGAAAACTTTATAACCTTCTTTTTAGCCGTGTACGACTTTGATAAAAAGAACCTTCGCTATTTTAACTGTGGCCATAATCACCCGGTTTTGATTACAAAAGACGAGGTAGTGATTTTGAGTGAAGGAAGCACAGTGTTAGGAGCATTTGATCCACTTCCATTTTTGGATAAAGGTGAAATCGAAAATGTAGAAGAATTCTCACTTTTCATGTTTACAGATGGCCTTACCGAAACTTTTAATAGTGCGGGAGAAGAGTTTGGCGAAGAAAGACTAAGGAAATTCTTGGTGGATCATAAAAATAAAGACCTTCAAACTACCCACAATGATTTAATGACAGAGTTAGAGGGATTCAAAAAGGAAAATGCCTTTGCCGATGACCTTACTTTCTTATCTTGTAGGGTAAATAATGTTGCTCCATAAAACACCCATATTTGCCCGATGGCTTTACCCTAGCTTAGTTTGGAAACAATCAAGTAATGAAAAAGTCATTTATTTAACCTTCGATGACGGCCCAATTCCAGAAGTTACACCTTGGGTATTGAAAATGTTGAGTGAGTTTGATGCAAAGGCTACTTTTTTTTGTGTTGGAGAAAATATAAACAAGCATCCCGACATTTTTAAGGAAGTGCTCAGCAAAGGGCATTCGGTTGGTAATCACACTTATCATCACGTAAAAGGGTGGGGAACAGACGCTACTGAATACCTTAAAGATTTCTTGAAGTGTGAAGAAAAACTTCAAAAGTATGGCGAAGGAGGAAGGTTGTTTAGGCCTCCTTATGGTAAGATCACCTCTAAGCAAATCAAACAATTGTCTTCTCGAAAAATCATTATGTGGGATGTGCTCTCAGGTGATTTCTCACAAAAACTATCGGCTGAAACGGTATTGAAAAAGAGTATTCAGTATTCTAAATCAGGAAGTATTATTGTATTCCATGACAGCCTGAAGGCTTTTGATAACCTTCAATATGCATTACCTCGCTATTTAGAGCATTTTCAATCGAAAGGTTTTACTTTTAAACCGTTATGATTGGTGAAGTTTTGCTTGTTGCGTTTGCGCTTATCTTACTTTCAGAACTGGTCTTAATCTGGAGATTTAAGCGTTTTTTCATTAAAACTGTTGAAATTAATTCCATTCAAACCTGGCCTAAAGTATCCATTCTCATTGCTGCCAGAAATGAAGAAGAGAATTTGGAGGTATGCCTTAACGCTATCGCAAATATTGATTATCCACTCGAAAGGCTTCAGGTATTGGTGGGAAACGATCTGTCAACAGACGGTACCCAGAGCATAATAGACATTTGGATCAATAAATACCCTCATATCAAATCCATTCCTATTCATCCTAATATAAATGGCCTCATTGCTAAATCCAATGTTTTGGTGCAATTGGCGGTCAAGGCGGAAGGTGACTATTTAGTTATTTTAGACGCAGATGTCACAGTTACCCAGCATTGGCTAAAAACGATGATCGCTCAAGCAGTTCAAGGCTTTGATGTAGTGAGTGGTTATACCGAAGTGAAAGCCGAAGGTTATTTTTCATCCATTCAGAAAATGGATTGGCAAAATAGTATTCATAGCCTAAAGGTTTTTTCGGATTACGGAAATACACTTACTGCCTTGGGTAATAATATGCTGATTTCGAAAAAGGCATATCAAACAATTGGTGGTTTCGAAACCCTTGGCAAAACTAAAGTAGAGGATCTGAAATTGTTATTGTCCGCTAGAAAAGTTGGCTTGAAAACAGCACAACTTATTGATAAAGGAGCAGGCATTACTTTTTCTATAAAAAGGATTTTAGACTATGTTGATCAGAGAAAACGCTGGCTCAAGGGGGTTCTAAGTTACAGAACGCTTTCTGGTATCGGGTTCATCCTTTATCGCCTGCTGCTGATTGAAATGCTGGTGGTGTTGTTACTTCTCACAAACTCAACAGCGCTCGTTGTATTGATTTCCTTAATAATATTAAAACTACTGATCGAAAACATTAAACAGTATCAAGTTAAGAGTACGCTAGATCAAGTTGGTGTTAAGTTTAGTATCTTCAAGCCATTTATTATTGCTCTTTTAGATACATTTGCCCTTGTTGTTTTAATGCTGAACCCTAGAGTCAGCTGGAAGAAAAGAAAGTTTAAATGATGATTGAAACTCATGCCCATATTTATGCCGAGCAGTTTGAAAAGGACATAGATGAGGTATTAGAAAGAGGAAGAGAAGAGGGGGTTTCTAAAATCTACATGCCAAATATTGATCATACATCAATTGATGGAATGATGGAGTTGGAAGAAAAATATCCAGGTTTGTGTGTGGCTACAATGGGGCTTCACCCGTGTTCTGTAAAGGGCGATTTTCAGAAAGAACTTTATATTGTTGAAGAGTGGCTTGGAAAGCGCGAGTTTGTAGCCATCGGTGAAATGGGTACAGATCTATACTGGGATAAAACCTTTATCAATCAACAAGTGGAGGCCTTTAAAGTTCAAGTAGCTTGGGCAAAACAATATCAAAAACCGATTATAATCCATTGTCGAGAATCATTAGATATGACCATCGACTTGGTGGAAGAACTTAAAGAAGATAACCTTACAGGTGTTTTTCATTGCTTTAATGGTTCTGTAGCGCAAGCAGAACGTATTCACAAACTTGGCTTTCATATTGGTTTAGGTGGAGTGGTTACCTTCAAAAACAGTGGTATGGATGAGGTAATTCCTCAATTAAATATGGATCATGTGGTTTTAGAAACCGACAGCCCTTATTTGGCACCTGTTCCTCATCGAGGAAAAAGGAATGAGCCTTCCTATTTAAAGTTGGTAGCTCAAAAAATTGCAGATTTAAGGCAAGTTGGGGTAGAAGAAATTGAAGCCATTACCACTAAAAATGCCAATTCATTATTTAAAGTGCAGTCATGATTTCAACCCTAGAATTTTCGCCTAACCCAAAAGCATCTATACTTATAGTATATACTGGTGGTACTTTGGGGATGGACTATGACGAAAACGGTTCGCTAGTACCTTGCGATTTTGAACGCGTAGTAGCCAGAATACCGGTGTTGAAGGAATTAAATATTAACCTGTCGGTAATTTCCTTCGACCCTCCAATTGATTCCTCGAATGTAAAACTCGAGCATTGGGTACAAATTGGTCAAACCATAAAAGATAATTACACAGCTTTCGATGGCTTTATCGTGTTGCATGGCACAGATACTATGGCTTATTCTGCTAGTGCTTTGAGCTTTATGCTACAAGGTTTGAACAAGCCAGTTATTTTCACAGGGGCTCAATTGCCTATTGCTTCCCCCAGATCAGATGGGAGGGAAAACTTTGTTACAGCATTAGAAATTGCCGCTGATAAGAGAAATGGAGCGCCTGTGGTTTCAGAAGTATGCATCTTTTTTAACCACTTATTGTTGCGTGGAAACCGTTCAAAAAAAGTTGAAAGTCGTCATTTCGATGCTTTTGAATCTGAAAACTACCCTGCATTGGCGGAGGCTGGCATTGTGATAGATTATAATTATGCCGTTTTAAAGGCCTATGAACCCGATTCTAAACTTATATTTTACCCGGAATTAAAGGACGATATTGTTATTTTAAAGTTGTTCCCAGGCATTAACGAGCATGTGGTAAGACACTTATTGAATACCCCATCTATTAAAGGGATAGTTATGGAGAGCTATGGTTCGGGTAACGTTCCGCATCAGCCTTGGTTTTTAGACTTATTGGAAAGTGCTGTAAACAAGGGAGTTGTTGTGTTAAATGTTTCACAATGTAATGGAGGGAATGTTATTCAAGGTAAATATGAGGCCAGTAGTGCTTTAAATCGAATAGGCGTTATTAGTGGAGGAGATTTGACAACAGAGGCCGCCACAACTAAAATGATGCACTTATTTGGTAGAAGCACTGAATTAGATGAACTTAGAGAAAAATTGACCAGTGCTATTTCGGGCGAAATGAACTGATTTTTATTGATTGACAAAAACATAAATCAATTTGCATAAAGGTTATTTTATTGATTTATTTGTCACCTTGCGATAAGCGCATTTGTTGATAAAAGTTGAGGAGAGGTGTCCGAGTGGCTGAAGGAGCACGCTTGGAAAGCGTGTATACTCGAAAGGGTATCGAGGGTTCGAATCCCTCTCTCTCCGCATGATCAACTAAAAACTTAAGTATAATTTCTTTTAACAATAATTATTAATAATTTAGAAACCGTTTTAACCTTTATTAATCAAAACTAGACTATGAAAAAGTTATTCTCACTATTGATGATCTTAGGCGTTCTGTCGATTGGATTCAATGCTTACGCTCAAGACGATGCTCAAGAAGGAGCTACAACAGAGCAAGTAGAAAACACAATACCAGAAAGCCCTGACTATTCAGATGAACTTGCAGACACTCCTGCTGACTCATTCGATCAGGTTATCAAGCAAAAATTTATTGAAGGAGATCCTACCTTTATGTCTCCTGTATTAATCTGTTTAATTCTTGGTCTTGCTATCGCAATCGAGAGAATTATCAGCCTTAATATGGCAACAACTAACACAAACAAGCTTTTGAGCAAAGTAGAAGACGCTCTTGAGTCTGGTGGGGTTGAAGCTGCTAAAGAAGTAACTAAAAGCACTAGAGGCCCAGTAGCATCTATCTTTACTCAAGGCCTTATGAGAATGTCAGAGGGAATTGAAATGGTAGAGAAATCTGTTATTGCTTATGGTTCTGTAGAAATGGGTAGGTTAGAAAGAGGTCTAGTTTGGATTTCACTATTTATCTCATTGGCTCCAATGTTGGGTTTCATGGGTACTGTAATCGGTATGATTGGTGCTTTTGATGCGATCCAAGCAGCAGGTGATATTTCTCCTTCTTTGGTTGCTGGTGGTATTAAAGTAGCCCTTTTAACAACAGTTGCTGGTTTGATCGTTGCGATTATCCTTCAATTGTTCTACAACTACTGTGTTTCAAAAATCGATTCAATTGTTAACTCAATGGAAGACGCGTCAATCTCTTTGGTTGATTTGCTAGTGAAGCACAATTTGTCTAAGTAATTAACCTGTAAATAGATTATTATGGATCAGGACCAATTAATTGATTTAGGATTATATGCATCCTACATTCTGCTTGCTGTAGCAACGGTTGCTGCTATTGTAATGAACCTAATTAACTCTTTAGGCAATCCTAAGAGTTTAATTAAGAGCGGCATTGGAATAGTAGTGTTGGGATTGATATTCTTTATTGGATATTCAATGGCACCTGCTGAGATAGACCTTGTTAGCCAAAGAGCTTTTGAAGCTAATAAAGTTGACCCTAATGCAGCATCTACGTTAACTACCTATAGATTAATAGGTGGAGCAATGACCACAACTTTAGTACTACTTGTATTGGCGGTTGTAGGTTTAGTTTATTCGTCAATCGCAAGAGTCGTTAGATAATTTAATTATGGCAAGAAGTAAGAACAGAGGAAGTCAGGAGGTAAATGCCGGCTCAATGGCCGACATCGCTTTCCTATTATTGATATTCTTTCTGGTAACTACTCAAATCGCCACCAACAAAGGTTTGACCTTGTTACTTCCTCCTAAACAGGATGAAGAAGAGCCAGAACCAGTGAAGCAACAAGAGAGAAATATCTTTAAAATTCAGGTAAACTCTCTGAATAAGTTGATGGTGGAAGGAGAGACACTAGATGACCCATCTTTGATAGGAGATATGGTTTATGACTTCATTTTGAATTTCGGTAAAATGTCTGACGTTGAGAAAGGCCCTACTGGAGAAAAAGTGAGTGATAGACAAACCTATGAATCTTTACCTGCTTCAATGAAAGCATACATCAATAGTAAGTTGAGATCAGATAAATCATCTGATGGACCAAATGCTGCTATTGTATCGCTTAAAGCAGATAGAGGAAGTAGTTATGAGATTTTCATAGAAATTCTTGATCAGCTAAACGCTGCTTATAACCGAGTATATGGTGAAAGAGTAGGTTTGACTGCTGAGGAGTTTAGAAAATTGAATAGAAACGATCCAAGAGATTTGGATTTATATGATAGAGCTCGTTCAGGAATTCCTAAGTCGATCTCGATTGCAGAACCAAGTAAAGTAGGAGGTTAATATGTCAAAGTTTAAGAAGAAAAGTGAGTCCAGTCAGGACATTCCAACTGCGGCATTGCCTGATATTATCTTTATGCTTTTGTTTTTCTTCATGGTAACTACTGTGATGAGAGAAACAGAGATTTTGGTAAAGCAAGATATTCCAAGAGCTGAGCAATTAGTAAAGCTTGAAAAGAAGAAGCTTGTAACCTATCTATACGTAGGTGAGCCTAAAGAACCTGAGATTTTTGGTACAGAATCATTAATCCAAGCCAACGATGCATTTATTGCAATTGACGGTATTGTTCAATGGGTGAACACAGAGAAAGATCAACTTAGTGAAGTTGAGCGTGATCAAATCACAATTTCTCTTAAAGTAGATAAGGAAACCAAGATGGGGATTATTGTTGATATTCAAACTGAATTGAGAGAAGCAAATGCTCGTAAGATCATTTATGCTACACCTCAAAAAACAGATGATAACTAGTTTTGATAAAACTACATTATATAAAAGGCTGCCATTTGGCAGCCTTTTTTTATTCCGGTTGTCTACTTCGATATTTAATAATCAGATTACTACTCAGAGGCCAACAAGCTGTTTGAGCTATAATAGGACGCCTCATGAGACCAATATAAGTTTCGAGTATTACCTAGCATACATAAGTCGGAGGTTTTCAAGTAGAACGCTCTAAAACAACAGAGGGGCTCTTGTGCAAGAGCCCCTCTGTTGTTAATAATAAGTAAAAGGTGTTCTTAATACACCTTCTTGCCATTCAAATAAGTGGCGGTTACTTTTAAGTTTCGAAGTTCTGATTCAGGAGCTTTCATCATGTCCTTTTGGGTGAAGATGAAATCGGCAAATTTGCCCACTTCAATACTTCCTTTCTCGTTTTCTTCAAAGTTAGAATAAGCTGCCCAGATGGTCATGCCTCTAAGCGCTTCTTCTCTGCTAAGTTTGTTTTCAGCCTGCCATCCGCCTTCTGGCCAGTTTTCTGCATCCTGACGAGCCACTGCAGCATGAAAACCATACATAGGATTAATGTCTTCCACAGGGAAGTCGCTACCCAATGCGATATAACCGTTTTGGTCGAGCAAATCTTTAAAGGCATAAGCCGTTTTTACTCTTTCTTCCCCTAATCTTTCTGCAGCCCAATACATATCTGAAGTAGCATGCGTAGGCTGTACTGATGGGATGATATTATACTTTCCGAATTTTGGAACATCTTCTTTAGAAACTACCTGTGCGTGTTCAATCTTCCATCTTAAGTCATTATCCTCAGGAAGGTATTTGGCATAGATATCGAGAATAACACGATCAGTTCTATCACCAATACAATGAGTATTCATTTGAAAGCCCATGTCATAAATTACTTTCGCCAGTTCATCGTAAGTCGATTCTTTCTCTAATAGAAAGCCAGCGTTTCCTGGGTCATCAGAGTAATCACTTAATAAGTTTGCACCGCGAGAACCTAAGGCGCCATCGCCATACACTTTAAACGAGCGAACATTGAGGTAATCTGTTTTGATCTTACCCTTCTTTTTAAAGTAATCAATACTTTCTTCTGAAGGAGCTACCATGGCGTAAAGCCTCATTTTAAGCTCGCCTGATTTATTCAATGAATCGATTAACTCAATTGTGCTTACCTCTAAGCCAGCGTCTACAACGCCAGTAAGGCCAACCTCAAAGCAGTTCTGTTGCGCCATAATAAGAGCTTCAATTTGATCGGCTCGAGTTTGCTCAGGAATGTATTTGCCAATCAAATCCATGGCGTTGTCTACCAATAGCCCCGTTGGTTCTCCATTCTGATCGAAGTAGATTTTACCTCCAGTTACTTCCTTTGTTTTACCGAAAATCTCGCTTTGACTCATGGCAGCGGAATTTGCCAAAGCTGCATGGCCATCAACCCTAGAAAGGAAGACAGGCACATCAGGGAATAATTTATCGAGTTTTTCTTTGCTCGGAAACTCTTTGTTTTCCCAATCATTCTGATCCCAGCCGCGACCAACTATCCATTCATCGTCTGGGTATTTTTTGCGGTGTGCCTGAAGAATTTCAAGAATTTCATCAAAGGATTTTGTGCCAACTAAATCTGCATTTTTCAAACCTAAACCATAACGGTAAAAGTGTGCATGTGCATCAATCAGCCCTGGGTAAACAGGGGCACCTTCTAAATTAATGGTTTCATCAGATTCAAAGTCTTTGAGAATTTCTTCGTCTGACCCAACGCCAACAAATTTTCCGTCCTTCACTGCGATAGCGGTTGCAACAGTGAATTCATCATTTACGGTATACACCGTAGCGTTGTGAATAATCAGGTCAGCTTTTTGTTTTCCTCCACACGACCACAATAGGGACATTACTGCGGCAATTGCTAATAGTTTTTTCATTATTCGAATCTTAAGTGTTTTACAGAATCACCAGAGTCTCTGAGCTCTCTTAGTGCGTCAATCCCTATTTCTAAATGGTCGTTAACGAAGTTTGAAGTGACTTTTTTATCACTTTCTTCGGTTTTGACCCCTTCTGCAATCATCGGATTGTCAGATACCAAAAGGAGGGCGCCATGAGGAATTTGATTTACAAAACCCACAGTGAAAAGCGTAGCGGTTTCCATATCAACGGCCATCGCTCTAATTTTACGAAGGTATTTCTTGAAGGCCTTGTCATGTTCCCACACCCTACGGTTAGTAGTGTAGCAGGTGCCAGTCCAGTAATCGCGCTCATGCTTCTTGATCATAGAAGAGACAGATCTCTGCAAACGGAAAGAAGGTAATGCTGGAATTTCAGGTGGCATGTAGTCATCGCTGGTTCCCTCGCCACGAATGGCGGCAATAGGTAGAATCAAATCACCAATGGCAGTTTTCTTTTTCAAACCACCGCATTTGCCTAGGAATAGAACTGCTTTAGGCGAAATGGAAGAAAGTAAATCCATTACCGTAGCAGCCATGGCACTTCCCATTCCAAAATTGATAATGGTGATGTTTTCTGCTGTTGCTGATTGCATTGGGCGGCCTACGCCTTTAATTTCAACCCCAAACTTGTTGGCAAACATTTCTACATAGGTAATAAAATTAGTTAGTAGAATGTACTCTCCGAAGTCTTCATTGGGAACCCCAGTATAGCGGGGGAGCCAGTTTTCAACAATTTCTTGCTTAGTTTTCATGTATAAGTTTTGGGTTCAGTTACATTTGTTCGATGGATTCACTCAACCTGCCGGCCTATGAATATCGCCTCGATAAAAGGGACGGCAAATTAGTTATTTTTGACCCTATACGGAAGAAATTTGTTGTACTTACCCCAGAAGAATGGGTACGTCAGCACTTTATTCATTTTCTCGCTAGTAATTTGGGGTACTCTATGAGCCGAATGAGTGTGGAGACGGGGAATAAATACAATCAATTGCAAAAGCGCTCTGATATTCTGCTTTATGATGAATTCATGAAACCGCTTGTAATTGTAGAGTGTAAGGCACCTTCGGTAAAAATCACTCAAAATGCATTTGATCAAATTGCGGTGTATAATAAAACACTCAAAGCCAAATTGTTGATTGTTACCAATGGTATGGCGCATTATGCTTGTTGGTTTGATGAAGTAAATCAGAAAGTAAGTTTCTTAGAGAAAATACCTAGCCTTCAGGAGTTGAAAGCCATGATTTGATTTCGTATTTTTCAATATGAGTTGGATCAAACGAATCGGCTTTCTTACTGCTTTTATAATTCCATTACTTGCCATTCTCGGTTTTTACCTTGGCGGTTGGTGGAATTACCTTACCATTGGCTTTGTGTTCATCATAATCCCTCTAGCTGATTCGCTTATTGGGGAAGATCCTGAGAATATGGAGGACGCTGATGCGCTAATCATTTCGGAACAATTCTATTATCGCTTTATTACTTACATCTGGGCAGTTTTTCAATTGGCTTTTTTGGTTTGGGCATCGGCTCAAGTGGCTTCCACTAGCTTAGAAGTTTATGAATGGATTGGCTTTGTGTTGAGTTTCGCTTTAGTGAATGGCGGAATTGGCATTACTGTGGGGCATGAGCTTGGTCATAAAAAGTCGGCTTTGGAGCGTTTTTATTCTAAGCTTATTTTGATGACAGTTTGCTATATGCATTTTTATATCGAGCATAACCGCGGACACCATGTGCATGTGGCTACTCCTAAAGACCCTGCTACAAGTAGAAAGAATGAAGGTTTTTATCGTTTCTGGTTTCGCTCGGTTTTAGGGAGTTATCGTAGTGCTTGGAATATTGAAAAGGCAAGCTTGAAAAGGAAGGGAAAGAAGGTCTGGTCATTGGGAAATGAAATGATTTGGTTCACCATACTTCCCGTTTTATTGGCCGCTACTTTAACATTGTTGGCAAGTATTTGGCAAAATAGGTTCGTTTGGGAAGTGCCAGTTTTCTTCTTCAGCCAAGCTGTTTTGGCCTTTAGCCTTTTGGAAATCGTGAATTACATTGAACACTACGGTATTGTAAGAAAGGAGATTTCTCCCGGACGTTACGAAAGAGTCAACCCAATGCACTCTTGGAATTCAAACCATAGGTTGAGCAACTTCTTTTTGTTTCAGTTACAACGCCATTCCGACCATCATGCGAATGCAATTAAGCGCTATCAAGTATTAAAGCATTATGATGAGTCGCCACAGTTGCCCTCGGGTTATCCGGCTATGATATTAATGGCCGCAATTCCTCCTTTGTGGTTCCAGCGAATGAACCCAAAACTGAAAGACTGGGAAGAAAAAGTATATTTGAAAGAGGTTGATTAAGACTTTGTGCTTAAATAATACAGCGCCATATCGTAACCCATCAAGCCGAATCCAGTAATCATTCCTGCGCATTCTTTGGTGATAAGGCTTAGGTGCCTGAACTCTTCTCTGGCATGAATATTTGAGATGTGGACTTCGGCTACAGGAGTATTGATTGAGGCAATTGCATCTGAAATAGCCACAGAGGTATGTGTGTAACCACCTCCATTGAAAACAATACCATCGTATGAAAAACCAACTTCATGTAATTTGTTGATCAATTCCCCTTCTACATTGCTTTGGTAATATTCTAGTTCAAGGTTGGTGAACTTTACTTTCAGCTTTTCAAAGTAAGCCTCGAAGCTTTCGTTACCATAAACGGTTTTTTCTCGGGTGCCCAATAAATTTAAATTTGGGCCATTGATGATGATGATCTTCATTTTGTCGAGGGGTTATTTATCTTTAGCCGTGGCTTGGGAAATATATATTCAGGAATACGAAAACTATTTAAAACTGGAACGATCACTGTCCGAAAATTCGGTTGAAGCTTACGTTCATGATGTGGTGAAGCTAAAACAGTTTCTCGAAATATCCAATCTGGATATTACAGCCCAGCAAGTAAGGGCCAATCATCTGCAGAATTTTATTGAGTACATCAACGAACTAGGGATGAGTGCTCATTCGCAAGCACGTATTATTTCTGGGCTCAAGTCTTTTTATAAATTCATGATGTATGAAGGGGAAATAGAGATTGACCCTACCGCTTTATTGGAAGCGCCCAAGTTAGGACGCAAGCTTCCTGATACGCTGGATATTCATGAAATAGACAAGATTCTGGCTGCTATTGATCATTCTAAAGCAGAAGGAATGCGCAACCGAGCCATGCTCGAAACGCTTTATAGTTCGGGTTTGCGTGTTACAGAACTTATCAGCCTTAGAATTTCTAACATCCATTTTGAGATTGGGTTTTTAAGGATTTTGGGGAAGGGAAATAAGGAACGTTTGGTACCCATTGGGCGCGAAGCACTAAAATACATCAATATGTACCGAGGGGAAGTTCGGGTTCATTTAGATATCAAACCAGGACACGAATCATTTCTGTTCTTAAATCGTAACGGAAAGCAGCTTACTCGTCAAATGGTTTTTATAGTAATCAAAGACTTAGTGGCCAAAGCTGGGCTTCAGAAAGTAGTAAGTCCACATACTTTTCGGCATTCATTTGCTACCCATTTGATTGAAGGCGGGGCTGATTTAAGAGCCGTTCAAGAGATGCTCGGTCATGAATCGATTACGACCACCGAAATTTACACACATTTAGATCGTGATTATTTGAAGCAGATTATCAAAGATTACCATCCAAGAAGTTGAGTTTATAACCAACCTTTTCTTTTAAAGTAATAGATCATTCCGCCCGCAACTGTTAGTAGTGCACCCCAAAAAATTGGGTAGGCATATTTATAAGATAGTTCAGGAAAATACTCGAAGTTCATTCCATAAATACCTGCCATGAAAGTAAGTGGAATAAAAACAACAGAGAAAATGGTGAGGACTTTTAAAATATCATTCAGCTTGTTATTCATTTGGTTGTTGTAATGGTCCATCAAGTCTTTTAACTCGTCCATGTACAACTCTACGTTTTCAGTCAGGTGAGTGGTGTGGTCCAATAAGTCTTTCAAGAATGGGGTAGTCTTTTTCTCGATTAAAGGAGTTTGAGATTTGTTGAAACTAATGACGCTTTCTTTGATTGGGCGTACAGTTCTACGAAGCCAATTCACCTCTTTTTTTAGGGTGCTTAGTCTATTAATAAAACTCGGGTCTGGGTTCCCTCTTAATTCATCCTCCAAATCATCAATTCTGTCGGCATACATTTCAATAATAATCAGATAGTGATCTACCACCACATCCATTAATGCAAAGGATAGGTAATCGGGTTTACGTGTTCGGATTTTGCCTTTAGCATTTCTCAGCCGATCACGAACTCCCTCGAAAACATCTTTCATGTCTTCTTGAAACGTGACAATAAAATCCTTACCAACAACCATTGCAAACTGCTCATGTTTGATCATGTCGCTTTGTGTCATCACCATTTTACAAATCTGAAAAAAGTAATGATCGTATTCTTCCCATTTAGGGCGTTGCCCAAGGTTAAGAACATCTTCTAAGGTTAGGTTAAGAATATCGAAATGTTCGCCAATCTCGCGAATGAGATCTACATTATGTAGCCCCGTAACATTGAGCCAAAGGTGCTTGTCTTTTAGGTCAAGCTGCTTCAGTTCATCAATAGATTTTATCGACTTTTCTTCAAAGAAGTCTGCATTATAAATAATGGCTTGAAGAAGAATTTCTTCATCGCGCTTTTTGCCCGTGTACAGCAAAGACCCAGGCATCAGGTTTGTTTTTTCTTTAGATACCCTTGGTCTTCTAATGATGTCCAATGGAATTAGCCTGAAAAGGTCTATTGGGTTTCTTGATTTAATCTTGCGCATTTTTATAGACTATAGTACGATGAGGGAATGGGATTTCTATGCCTTCTTTATCGAAGCGAGCTTTAATCGACTTATAAATATCGCATTTTAAATCGAATGCTTTTGAAGGGTCTGCAGACCAAACCTGTGCCCTGAGGTTAATGCTTGAGTCACCAAACTCAACTAAACGAACTAAAACTGCCGGCTGCCCCGTTTCCAACTCTTCTTCTGTTCTATTGTCAAGAAAATAGCGGTGTTTCATGGCTTCTTCCTGAATAATTCTGATGGCCAAGTCTAGGTTAGAATCGTAGCTTATTCCGAATATGATAAAATTCTTAATCTTAGAATCTACAATGTTAAAGTTCTGGATGGTTTCATTTCCAATGACTGAGTTTGGAATAATTAGCCTTCGGTTTTCAAAGTCCCGTATTACCGTGTGTCGTAGGTTAATATCTTCCACTGTTCCGTGGTAAATGTTATTTACTTTAATAATATCATCTACCCTAAAAGGTTTGAATATCACTAAAAAAATACCGCTAATGATATTAGAAAATGCTGCTTGAGAAGCAAAACCAAGAATAGCAGCAAATACACCCGCACTGGCAAACAAACCTAAACCAATGTCTTCTAATTCGGGAATAGAAAGAAATATGATGATGAGGGCTCCCATATACACCAAGAAATTCATGGCGTTTTTCAAGAATTTGTACTTGGTGGGGTCTACACGTAGGTCCTCGCTCGACTTATTGATAAACCTATTCATAATTACCCTAATCATGCGCAATAAAGCATGGGCAATTACAAACACAGCGGCCGCCAATATTAGATTGTTTAAAAGCGGGTGTTCAGTAATGTTGGAGAATAAGTCGTGAAAACTTTTCATTCGGGTTTACTTAAATTTAAAGTAAGTACTGGCACTTTTGATTTGGTGATCAGGTATTCTGTGATGTTCCCCACCAACAAGGTTTTTATGTTCTCTGTATGGTATGAAAAAAGAGCAATCATATCGCTGTTGAAAAATTCGGCAGCATATAAAATGCCTCTATTTATCGATTTCGCATTAAATATTTCTACCGCATGGTTTTCTAATCCATGCTTTTCTAAGAACTCTACCTTTAGTTTGTTGGCTTGCAGAGTCGTTTTAAAGTGAGCTTGGGTATTTACATAAACCAAGGTAAGCTTAGCATTGTACGATTCAGCAAATTTCAGCAAATCAGGCATTGCGGCTGTGTAGTCGTCAGTAAGGTTAGTTGGAATTAAAATGTTCTTAACCTCAAATTTTTCAAGTTCACTATTGATGGTCAATACTGGATTTTTAGCCATCGCAGCTATTTTTTCTGGATGCGTTCTTCTAAATACTTCATCGAACCTTTCGTGTTCATAATTACCCACAACGGTTAAGTCGAAAGCTTCTTCGGCTACCAGTTTTGCAATTTCATTGGGTGTGTTATGTACCTTTAGTTTAGAATGAATCGTAATTCCTCGGTCTTCATATTTCTGTATGAGCCGTCTCATTTTTTCTTCATTTATAGCTAAGATATCGTCAAGAAATTGTTGTCCCGTTGGTATTTTGCTTTTGTACTCTCCCAGTTCATCTAAATAAACCGATAGCGCAGCCTTTACAATGTGCATTATGTACACTTCGCTATTTAGTTTTTTTGCAATCTGACAGGCAACGTCTAATGCACGGTGTGATTTTTCTGTAAAATCTATTGGGACGAGAATTTTGCTATACATGATTTTTAGATTTGGAGCAACGATTTATCAAATCTTACATAATCTTCCAAAAAATGAAATTGGAAAACAAGTGATACCACCGATAGTAAAGTTAATGCAGCTAAAATCTTAATTCCTTTTTATCGTTCCCTTTGAAGCCGTACTTTTGACAAAATTTTCAGCTTTGTATAAATCAATCATTCGTCCCTTTCTTTTTGCCAAATCGGCAGAAGATGCTCATTATTTTACTTTTGGGTGGCTTAAGCGCCTTTTTAAAATTCCTGGAGTCTCTGCTGTTGTCAAATCGCTTTACGATTTTGAAGACAGTCGATTAGAGGTAGAGGCCTTTGGACTCAAGTTTAAAAACCCTGTTGGTCTTGCTGCAGGTTTCGATAAGGATGCAAAGCTTTATGATGAGCTTTCTGCTTTTGGCTTCGGTTTTATCGAAATAGGTACACTAACGCCTAAAGGACAAGAAGGAAATCCTAAGCCAAGACTTTTTAGGTTGCCAAAAGATCAGAGCTTGATTAATCGTATGGGCTTTAATAATCAGGGTGTTGACGCTGCGGTTGAACGATTAAAAAGGAAAAAGACTAATGTGCTGATTGGAGGTAATATTGGCAAGAACAAAATAACACCCAATGAAGAGGCTGTAAATGATTATGTGTTGAGCTTCGAAGCACTATTTCCACACGTAGATTATTTTGTGGTCAATGTAAGTTCTCCAAACACGCCAAACTTAAGAGAGCTCCAAGAAAAGGAACCACTCAAGCTATTGCTTATGGCTTTGCAGGCGGCTAATAGATTAAAACAAATTAGCAAACCTATATTGTTGAAAATTGCTCCAGATCTTACTCCAGATCAGCTTAATGATATAGTTGAGATTGTTGAAGAAACGAAAATTGATGGAGTAATTGCTACCAACACTACAATTTCAAGAGAAGGCTTAGCAACAGGAAAAAGTGAAATTGAAAAAATAGGTGCGGGTGGTTTAAGCGGAAAATCAGTGAGAGCTCGTTCTACTGAAGTGATCCGTTATCTTCATCAAAAATCTGGAGGCTCGTTTCCGATTATCGGAGTAGGAGGGATTAATACCGGAGAAGATGCCATTGAGAAATTAAAAGCAGGAGCAACTTTGGTTCAGGTATATACCGGATTCATTTATGAAGGCCCGGCAATGATTAAAAAAATCAACAAAGCCATCCTGAAATGGAAGTTTGGCAAGTGATCTTAAGATGTTTTAGTCAATCCGTCTAAAGGATTCATAAAATTCATTTATTTTCGTAATTAAAGGGAAGCACTTTTTCATGGCCAAAAACACCTACAAGTCCAATACATTTAAAAACACCAAACAAGATAAGAAGCAGTCCAAAGGATTTAGCCTAAAGGGGAAACTCCGCTTGGGCTTTATAAAGGACAGAAGGGTTCAGCTTACCTTGGGCTTGTTTTTGTTGCTTACCTCCATTTTTATTTTTGTGGCTTGCGTAAGCTACCTATTTACTGGCAAGGCCGATCAAAGTGTTGTGGAGTCGGTTGGCGAAACAGGATTGATAGCTTCTGGCAGAGAAGCGGCTAACTGGATGAAGCTTTGGGGGGCTTACGCATCGCATTACCTTATTTTTAAATGGTTTGGTATTGCAGCCTTCCTTATTCCTCCATTTTTATTTGTTGGAGGCTATAAAATCGTTTTTGGAAAGGCCCTTGTTAACATTCAGCGTGCCTTCATTTTTGTCGTTTTCTTCCTTTTGTGGATCAGCCTTTTGATGGGTTCTATGATTAAAGGTGGTTCTGGGGTGTCTGAATGGAGCTTTTATAGTGGTGGTTTAGGCTATGAACTTGCGGTTATTTTCGATAACCTAATGGGTTTCGGAACAATTTTATTACTCGTATTTACTTTTTTGGTGTTCGTAATTTTCTTCTTCGACATCAAACAGATTTTCTCTACCAAAAACACTTTGTCTAATTTGGATAAAGCAGAAGAAGCTGAAAAAGAAACAGTCATTACAGAAACTAGAGAAACCGTGAAAGCGGAAGATTTAGATGATGGATTAGATGAAGACGAGTTAGAGCTATCAAGTGAGGAAGAGCTAGAGAGTTGGGTGCTTGAAATGAAAGAGGATAAAAAGGCCTCTGTGGATAATTCAATAGAGCTCGAGCTGTCAGACGAGAATGAAAAGGAAGAAGAGGAGGAAGCCGAAGAGTTAATCGTTGAAAAACCTTTTGTCGAAAATCGCCCGATTCCTCAAACAGAAAAGAAAGACGAGCCTTCGTTTGAAGTAGAAATTAAAGAGTCGTCAGAGGCATTGGTTGAAAAGGTAGGAAACTATGATCCGACTTTAGATTTGGCCAAATATCAATACCCAAGTATTGAGCTTTTGAAAGAATATGGCCCTGCCAAAATTCAAGTAACAAAAGAAGAGTTACAAGCCAATAAGGATAGGATTGTTGAAACACTAACCAATTTCAAAATTGGAATTTCCAGTATTAAGGCCACCATTGGTCCAACGGTTACACTTTATGAAATTATTCCTGAAGCTGGGGTTAAGATTTCAAAAATTAAAAACCTAGAAGACGACATTGCTTTAAGTTTAGCTGCTTTGGGTATTCGTATTATTGCACCAATTCCAGGAAAGGGAACTATTGGTATTGAGGTGCCGAATAAGAACAAAGAAATGGTTTCTATGCGTTCTGTCGTGGCTACGGACAAGTTCATGAACAGTGATAAGGCGCTTCCGGTGGTATTAGGTAAAACCATTTCAAATGAGGTTTTTGTAACTGATTTAGCCAAAATGCCTCACTTGCTTATGGCTGGGGCAACTGGTCAAGGTAAGTCTGTTGGACTGAACGCTATTCTTACCAGTTTACTTTATAAGAAACACCCTTCACAACTGAAGTTTGTATTGGTAGATCCCAAAAAGGTGGAACTTACCATTTACAATAAAATTGAAAGACACTTTTTGGCGATGTTGCCAGATGGCGAAGAAGCTATTATTACCGATACCAAGAAGGTTATCAATACACTGAATTCACTGTGTATTGAAATGGATCAGCGCTATGATTTATTAAAAGATGCTGCTTGTCGTAATATCAAAGAGTACAATCAGAAGTTTGTTGATCGAAGACTAAATCCGGAAAAAGGACATCGTTACTTGCCATATATTGTGCTTGTTATTGATGAGTTGGCAGATTTGATGATGACAGCTGGTAAAGAGGTAGAAACCCCAATCGCACGTTTAGCACAGTTGGCTAGGGCTATTGGAATTCACTTGGTAGTAGCAACGCAACGTCCATCGGTAAACGTAATTACAGGTATAATTAAGGCCAACTTCCCTGCAAGGCTTTCATTTAGAGTGACTTCAAAAATAGATTCACGAACCATTCTTGACACGGGTGGTGCAGATCAGTTGATCGGGCAAGGAGATATGCTCCTTTCTATGGGCTCTGAAATCACTAGAATTCAGTGTGCATTTGTAGATACGCCAGAAGTAGACGACATTTGTGACTTCATTGGAGGTCAACAAGGTTACTCTTCTGCTTATATGCTCCCAGAGTTTACAGGAGATGATGGAGATAGCAGTACAAGTACGGTCGATTTATCTGACCGAGACTCGATGTTCAATGAAGCGGCTCGACTAATTGTTTCACATCAGCAGGGAAGTACCTCCCTGATTCAGCGTAAGTTGAAGTTGGGTTATAATAGGGCAGGAAGAATTATTGACCAGTTGGAAGCAGCTGGAATTGTTGGGCCTTTTGAAGGTAGTAAGGCAAGAGAAGTTTTAATTTCAGATGAATATAGTTTGGAACAGTTATTGAACAGCTTGGACGATAACTAATTCCTTAGAATAAGAGACAATGAGAAGAATACTAGGATTTTTGATGGTGATGATGGTCAGCAGTATGCTGAATGTGGCGCAAGCGCAAGATCCAAAAGCCGTGTTAGACAAAATGAGTGCAACCTACAAAGCCATGCCTGGCTTTGAAATCGAGTTTGTGCAAAAAGTAATGAATGAGGCCGAAGTTTTAGATAGGTTCTCTGGAAGCGCAGCAGTTTCGAAAGAGAAGTTTATGATCAAATTTAGAGATCAACACATTTACTGTAACGGGCCAGTGCTTTGGACATATTTGGTAGAGGCACAAGAACTGACCATTACCAATTTTGAACCGGAAGAAACGTTTATCAACCCTACCAATATTTATGATATTTATAAAAAGGGTTTTACGTATACCTACAAGCGTTCCGAGAATTTAGGAGGTACTTTGGTTGATGTAATTGAGTTGGTTTCTACAGATGAAGACAGTGATTTCACAAATATTATCATGTACATCGACAAAAAGACCAGCTACCTTAAAGCTTGGGATTTGATTGATTATGATGGCATCAAGACCTCTTTTGAAGTAGCTAACTTTAAGCCAAATCAAACTTATGCTGCCGGATTTTTCGAATTCGATTCAAAGAAAAACCCTGTGCAACACACCGAAGACTATAGGAACTAAATGACCAGAGCAGAGCTTTTTGGCCAAATTCAGAAAAAGAACTCCTTTTTGTGTGTTGGCTTAGATACCGACCTGAATAAAATACCCAAGCATTTACTAAATACTGAAGACCCGATCTTCGAGTTTAACAAAAGAATTATAGATGCCACTGCTCAATATGCAGTGGCCTATAAGCCTAATATTGCTTTTTATGAGGCATATGGTGTTAAGGGCTGGCAAAGCTTAGAAAAAACAATCGCATACATTCCTAAAGATATTTTCATTTTGGCCGATGCCAAACGTGGTGATATTGGTAATACCTCAAAAATGTATGCCAAGGCTTTCTTCGAAAATATGAATTGCGATGCCATTACGGTAGCGCCTTACATGGGAGAAGATTCGGTAAAGCCTTTCCTTGAATTCGACAATAAATGGGTGATTCTATTGGCGCTCACTTCGAATGTTGGCGGAAAAGACTTTCAGAATTTAGAACTTACCCAAGGTGGAGAGCTTTACGAAGAAGTACTGAGGAAAAGCCAAGAATGGGGAACTACCGATCAGTTGATGTATGTGGTAGGAGCTACTAGGGCTGAAGCTTTGACAAACATCCGCAAAATTGTTCCTGATCACTTTTTGCTCGTTCCAGGAGTGGGTGCGCAGGGCGGAAGCTTGAAAGATGTAGCCCAACATGGGATGAATAACCAATGTGGTCTTTTAGTAAATTCGAGCCGAGGAATAATTTACGCTTCTCAAGACGAAAATTTTGCTGAGGTGGCTGAAGAGAAGGCGCGCGAGTTACAGCTAGAAATGCAACAGTATTTATCTGAATTTTTGTAATTTAAGAAGCTAAAAGGCTTTTTAATGTTACCAGAATCCTTTCTACATTTCGTTTGGCGATATCAATACTTTAATACTTCTACTCTTGAGTTGGTTTCTGGAGATAGGCTGAACATTACAAAGACTGGGAATCTCAACCATTTGGCAGGTCCTGATTTCAAAGAGGCTCAGGTTGATATTGAAGGCATGCAATGGTATGGCTCAGTCGAAATACATGTAAAAGCTTCTGATTGGTATGTCCATAAACATCAAGATGATCCCAACTATGATAATGTGATTCTCCATGTAGTTTGGGAAAATGACAAACAGGTACTAAACAGTGAAGGTAACCCAATTCCTACTTTAGAATTGAAAGGCTTGCTAAAGCCAATGGTGCTAGAGCGCTATCAAAGTTTAATTGATAGTGAGGATCCAATTCCATGTGCTAGACATCTAAATAATACAAAATCCATCACCAGACTTTCAATGCTGGAAAGGGCTTTGGTAGAAAGGGTAGAAGAGAAGTCGAATGGATTCGATTCTATTTTGGAAGCAAATGCGCATAACTGGGAAGAGTCGGCTTATCAATGGCTGGCCAAGGGATTTGGCTTCAAAACTAACGCAAACAATATGTTGCGTTTGGCGCAAAGCGTCCCGTTAAAAGTACTTACAAAACATTCTAATCAACTTTTTCAGATTGAGGCACTG
The DNA here is from genome assembly GCF_001593005.1 of Roseivirga ehrenbergii. Classification (GTDB taxonomy): domain Bacteria; phylum Bacteroidota; class Bacteroidia; order Cytophagales; family Cyclobacteriaceae; genus Roseivirga; species Roseivirga ehrenbergii. Next base: position 46,663 of record NZ_LQZQ01000004.1, on the reverse strand, counting down.
CTTTTTGGTCAAGCAGGTTTTTTAGATGTTGATGTGTCAGACGAATATGCCTATCAGCTTCAAAAAGAGTATCGATTTCTAAAAGCCAAATACGAGTTGAAACAAAAAATAGGTTATAATGAATGGCATTTCTCTAAAGTGAGGCCAGCCAATTATCCGACCATAAGAATTGCTCAACTGGCCGCTTTGGTAATTACCTACCCACATATTTTTTCATTCTTTTCTGAAATTGAAAATAGAAAAGAGGCTCTAGACAAATTAGATGTACTTCAGTCAGATTACTGGTGTACGCATTATGCTATAGATAAAAAATTGAGCAAACGTTTGGGTGGGCTGACAAAGAAATCGAAGGAGAATATAATTGTAAATACTGCCATTCCTTTTTTTGCAGCTTTAGCTAAATATAAGGATGATAGCGCTTATTTAGATAGGGCTTTAAACTTACTTTCCTCTATGAAAGCAGAAAGTAACCACATTACTGAATTATGGAAGAGTTTAGGCTGGAATGTGTCTTCTGCTTTTGATAGTCAAGGCTTGATTCAATTACACAACGCTTATTGCCTACCTAAAAAATGTATAGAATGTAATATTGGAATATCATTGGTGCGGAACCCTGTTACGGATCATGCTTAGAATTTCATTCAAAAAAAGCTAACTTTGCCGCCCGAAAAAAGGGATAATTATGGACAATCCAGTAATCATATTTGGTGCGAATGAAATGGGTAAAGCTACCCTCGAAATATTTGAGAGTAACGGAGTTGTAGTATATGGTTTCTTGGATGACGATGTGTCGAAACATGGCCAAGAGATGAGTGGAGTTTCTGTTTTAGGAAAAACCGATGACGATGGCTTTCTAAAGCTGATTGGTAAAAAATGTGAAGGCTTTATAGCAGTAGACGACCGTGACCTTAGAAAGGGTTTGGTAAAACTGATGGTAGAGCGCAGAAAGAAAATGCCTGTAAACGCCATCCATCGCAATGCAGAAATTGCTACTTCGGCACACATCGGTCACGGAAATTTTGTAAACAACGGAGTGGTTATTGGTTCGAATGCTAAAATTGGCAATCACTGTCTATTGAACACTAATTCAACCATTGATTTTAGTGCGAAATTGGGAGATTTAGTACAAGTGGGGGCTGGTAGCGTAATTGGAAACGAAGCCGAAATTGAAGATAATGTGTTCATTGGTTCTGGCGTTACGATTGTCTCTGGAGTTAAGATAGGTAAGGGGGCAAGAATTGGAGCAGGTTCTGTGGTAATAGCCGAAGTAAAAGCTAATGCTACTGTATTTGGTAACCCAGCCAAGGAAGTTTAGTGAGTTACGATATTGGAGGTTTGATTTATTAGTTAACCGAGTGAAACTTCTAAGTTTAAGACCCAACTTTTATAAATAAAACAATTAATTCACCCTACTTGAAATAGGGCACGAGCTATGGAAAAACAATATTCAATTTTACTGTATTACTGCTATGCCGACATCCAAGATTACGAGGCATACAGAGAAGAACATCATTTGTTTTGTGTTGAAAACAATCTGCGTGGTAGAATAATTATTTCACCCGAAGGTCTTAATGGTACCGTTTCTGGTCTGAAAGAAGATTGTGAAAAGTACATGGCTTATGTGCATTCAGATACCCGCTTTGCAGACACCGAATTTAAAGTGGAAACCCATGATAAAATGGCTTTTGCCAAACTCCATGTTAGAGTAAAGCCTGAAATTGTACATTCTAGTCTAAGGCACATCAACCCTCGCCAGAAAACTGGCACTTATGTAGAACCCAACGAGTTTAAAGAAATTCTTAAAAACCAGCCAGAAGACACAGTAATACTCGATGTGCGAAGCGACTATGAGCATAGCGTAGGTAGATTTAAGAATGCACTTACCTTAGACATTGAAAATTTCAGAGACTTCCCTGAAAAGGTGAAGGAAATTGAGGGGTTAAGAAACAAGAAGGTAATCACTTACTGCACAGGAGGTATTAAGTGCGAAAAGGCCAGTGCATATTTATTAGAGCAAGGTTTTGAGAATGTATACCAACTTCACGGTGGTATTATTAAGTATGGTATTGAAGCAGGAGGAGAAGATTTTGAAGGGAAATGTTACGTGTTCGATAATCGAATTACGGCCGATGTGAACTCGGTTAATCCTTCCGTTATTTCGAAATGCTATGTTACAGGCGTTCTTACAGATAGAATGGTAAACTGTGCTAATCCAACTTGCAATGCGCACATTCCAATGTCAGAAGAAGCTGGTTGGCTAATGGATGGATGCTGCTCAGAAGAGTGTCGTCAGAGCCCTGAAAGAAGACCATATGATGGAACAGGCTATTATCAAAAGAACACAAATCATTATAACCCATTGAAAGGGGTGAAAAGAGAGCCTGCTAAAATCGACTGATGTGAAGAAAAGAACTATTCCAGAATCAGAGCTTATTTTAACAGGTGAAGGCGCAATTTATCATTTGGGTCTACATCCAGAAATGGTAGCCGATACCGTCATCGTGGTGGGTGATCCCGCTCGGGTAGCCAAAATCAGTAAGTTTTTTGATAGAATAGACTTTCAAATCACCAACCGAGAACTTGTAACGCATACAGGAGAATTAAACGGAAAGCGTATTTCTGTAATCAGTTCAGGAATGGGGACAGATAATGTCGAAATCCTCATGACTGAACTCGATGCGTTAGTCAATGTAGATTTGAAGAAACGTGAGGTTAAGGATAAGTTAAAGCGCCTTAAAATTATCAGAATCGGAACTTCGGGTTGTATGCAACCAGACATTCCCTTAGACTCATTTTTAGTATCAAAGGCTGCCTTAGGAATGGACTCTTTGATGTCTTTTTATCCCTGGGTGGAATCGGAAGAAGGGCAGGTAATTGGAAACAAAGTGCAAAGAACATTGGGCTTGTCCATTAGGCCATACCTTTCAGAAGCTTCTACCTTATTGTTGAAAGAGTTCCAAGGGCCTCAAATGTATAGTGGAGTAACGGTAACCGCTCCGGGTTTCTATGCGCCTCAGGGTAGGGAAATAAGGCTTAGGCCATTTCTTCCAGATTATTTGGATAGACTTTCTAAAATCAATACCTCTTTTGGGCAAATCACCAATTTTGAAATGGAAACCGCTGGCTATTATGCCATGGCCAAAATGTTAGGCCATGAAATGATTAGCTTCAATGCTTTAATCGCTAACAGGCCGAATCATCAATTTTCACCCAATGCGGAAAAAACGGTGAATGGCTTGATTGAGTGGGTGATTGAGAGGCTTTAGAAAAACTAGTTTTTTGGCTTTAGTTTACCCTGAAGTAAAAGGTTGAACTCTTCACATGTCAAAACCCCGTTAGTAGAATAGGGGCATTTTTTGTAAAGGTTATCACCTAGTCGATCCTTCGTGGTAATAATGTCGTCCCCTTTGCAGACAGGACAAACAATACTTTCATGTCCAGAACAACTGATAGTGTTTAAGTAGAAAAATTTGGTATTCGTCTCTACGGTTTCTCCTGTACTTCTATTGGCTCTAAACTCCTTTTCCGACTTATCTAGCAAAGCAATTACCTCATCTGAATATTGGCCAGAAGAGCCTTTCAGTTCTAGGTATTTACTAAGCCAATCTATACTTTGGCTATAATATTTTAGGTAGAAGGAGTTTTTTCCAAAATAGTAGCAGAAATCAGCAGAAAGCACGGTGATTTGATCTAACGCTACCATAAAGTATTTATCAGCTTCCAAATACCTCTCTTGGTTCATATAAGTAACGGCCGTATCGATATACCTTCTAGGATCTTGAAATAGGTGGCTTTCTTTTTCTTGCCCAACTACGTTTTGTATTAGAATAAAAAGAAAGACTGTAGAAATGAAGAGTTGCCTCATAATGAATGTTTAAACGCCTAAATTAATAAAGTTTAGACACTAAAAAGCCTCGGAATTACCGAGGCCATATGTTTTAACAGTTTTTGTGAACTGTTAGAATTCAAAATATGAATTCTACTTCGTGCTTTTCTTCAACTTTGGCAGAGTAAATTTTTTGCTGGCCAATGTCGCGATGCCAATTCCTGTGGCAACAAGTGCGGCTGTGAATAATAATGTTTTTGTTCTCATTTTCCTTCGTTTGGGGTACTTGTACTCCTAAGACAACCTTTGTGCCAATAATGTTCCTACGCTAAGAATATTATTTTTTTGCCTTTCGTTTACATACTGTTAACAATCTTCAACGCTCACTCCCTTACTTAAAAACGACTTATTTTTTATTTGATCACTTTTTTTGTGCATAATTCGGAGTGCAGCAAAAAATAGTTTTCCATTGATCAAGTATCGCTTTTTATCACAGTTAAATGATGTCTATATTTCAATAATCAACCTGTTGACTTATGAAGATTAGAAATTACTTATTTGCCCTGTTGAGTTTTGGCTTCTTTTTGAATCCATTGATGGCTCAACAAACCGCTCCTCCTCAAACTGATGCTCGATTCTACGATATTATCGAATCGGCCTCGCCAGAAAGAATTGAAGCAGACATCCGTAAGCTGATCAGCTTCGGAACCCGAAATACGTTTTCAGACACTGTTTCTCAAACCCGTGGAATTGGAGCGGCCAGAAGATGGATATTCTCTGAATTCCAGAAAATATCAGAAGAATGTGGAGGCTGTTTAGAAGTTTTCTATCAGAAGGATTTTGTGGAAAAAACGGAAGGAAGCCGTGTTCCTCATTCTGCTTGGGTAGTGAATGTAGTGGCCGTTTTAAGGGGTACTGATTATCCAAATAGTTATGCACTGATGTCGGGTGATATTGATTCGCGTGCATCTAATACCATGAATTTTGAAATTGACGCGCCTGGTGCGAACGATAATGCATCGGGTATGGCTGGAACAATAGAGGCTGCACGCATACTTTCTAAATATAAATTTAAGCACAGTATCGCCTTCGTTGGTCTTTCTGGAGAAGAACAAGGCTTGTTTGGTGGTGCTGGTTTAGCTAAATATGCGCAAGAGAATAACTGGGAAATTGTCGGGGTGTTGAACAACGACATGATTGGGAATATTGAAGGCGTTGATGGCGTAATCAGTAATCGCGATTTTAGAATTTTTTCTGAACCAACACCGGCCAATGAAAGCGAAGGTTTAAGACGCGCCAGAAGAACCGTTGGTGGGGAAGTAGATGGTAACTCTAGACAATTAGCCAGATATATTTATAAGCAAGTACAAACATATATGCCTGAAATGAATCCAATGATGATTTACAGGTTAGATAGATTTGGTCGTGGAGGGCATCATCGTCCGTTCAACGATTTGGGTTTTGCGGGAGTGCGTATTATGGAAGCTCATGAAAACTATGTGCGTCAACACCAAGATTTAAGAACTGAAAATGGAATTAAGTATGGTGATGTGATTGAAGGCGTAAACTTTGAGTACGCAGCAAAACTGACAGCCGTAAATGCAATTTCGTTGGCTGGCTTGGCTTGGGGGCCTAAACTGCCTGAGGATGTTAGAATTGGTGGCGCTGTTCAGCCTTCAACTACCTTGCAATGGAAAGAATCTAACGATCCGAATATTATTGGATATAAGCTTTATTGGAGATTAACCACTTCACCTACTTGGGATTATTCTAGATTCGTTTCTGGGGTGAATGAATTCACTTTGGAAGGTATCGTGATTGACAATTATTACTTTGGAGTGGCGGCTGTTGCGAAGAACGGAAGCGAATCGCCAGTGGTATTTCCTTACCAGCAGATAAGGAGAAGGTAGAAAACATTATAGATTAGATTAAAAAGCGGCTTTAGGCCGCTTTTTTTATGGTTCAGTGATTGTGAAACTCGCAGTTAAGCCCACACTGAAGTTTCTGGGGAGTGATTGAACACCAAAAATAGCTCGACTATGGGTGCCTTTTTCTTCTAAAATTTTGACAAAGAGATCAGATGCTCCATTCGCAACTTTGGGGGATTCATCCCACTGATTACCCGCTTGAAAGTAAATGTCTATATGGTTTAAACCCACTAACCTATCGAAGCCAACTTTGCTATTGATCTGAGCCAAGACATTCAGGGTGCATAATTCCATAGCATGATAACCATCTTCCGTGCTGAGTTCATCTCCTAACCGCCCTTGATATAGATACTCTTCATTTAGAATTGGAAACTGTATGGCCACATAGGCAATATTTGCTCGGATATTAACCGATACATAGTTACCGCCAGGAGTAGAAACCTCTGGAAGCCTAAGCTTGAGTTTTTGTAAGTTTTCTAGTGGGTTCATCCGAGTTGGAAATTCTGATTGATTATCTCAAATTAAGAATACCGATCCATGTCTTTCATGAATTGTCTTCTGTCTTTACGTTGATTTCTGTTTATGATAAAGAATAGGAGTGGGCCTATTAAAAAAGCTGTGAATAAAGGAAGTTGAAATACCCTAGATTGATTGCTTTTACGGGCTGATCGCTGTTTTAAAAATTGAAGAAAACTAATGGTGTAAACCACCATAATCAGAACGCAAATAAGAATCCATGCCGTAGTGCTCATATTCAAAAATACAAACTTATTGTATTTGCGGCTACACCAAAACTGTCGGATTTACATACTCTAAAGAATAGACTTTATGGCTTCCTTTCTTGCCTTTTACTTCAATTTCATATTCACCGTTTACTACACAGCAGGTCTCAAATTTTTTAAATAGCGCTTCGGAAATGAGGAAATCCGTATTGAGCGTTTTATTCGCTTGTTCAATGCGTGATGCAAAATTTACAGTGTCACCAATGGCCGCTTCTTTCTGCATGCCTTCTATGCCAATCGTGCCCCAAATCACTTTGCCCGTATGTGCACCTAAGCGAATTTTGAATGATGAATTGACTAAATCGTGTACTTCAGTATCGAATTTTTTAATGGCTTTTTGAAGTTCGAAACCCGCATTGATTGCATTTTTTGCATGGCCGGGTTGATGATCTAAACCGAAAATGGCCAAGAAACCATCTCCATAGTAGTCTAATATTCTGCCGTTATTTTTTTTAATAATATTGCCGGCAATGTAGAAATAGCGGTTGAGCACATGAACTACATCATAGGCGGGTGTACGTTCGCTAAAAGCAGTGTAGTCTGCAATGTCTACAAATAGTACAGAGGCATCAATTACTTCGCCCAAGCTTCGAGGTGCAATAGGATTGCCTGAACTTAAAATGATCTTTTCATCAATTTTGTCTAGAACTAGTCTTCTTGCTTCTACCGGTCCGCATACAGTAGTTTGGCATGCCAATCGGATTTCTGGGCCTAATTTGAGTGAATCCGCTAGTTGTTTCTCTTTCTCATTTCTAGGGCTTACATTTTCCAGGCCTTTGTCAATATAAACTCTACAGGTAGAGCATTTGGCATTGCCACCGCAGGCATGAGCATGGTTAATGCCTTTCTTAAGTGAAGCTTCTAAAATTGTTTCACCATGTTCACAATCAACCGTTAGATTATCAGAATTAAGAATTAGTTCAGCCATAAATAAGATTACATGTATTCGGAAAGCTCAAGCCAGCGCATTTCCTTCTCTTCTAAATCGTTATTTATTCTTTCTAGTTCCGTTGCCCAAGCAGTTAATTCTTCATGATTAGTAGAACCGCCTATTATTTTTTCATTCAGAACGGCTTTTTGTGCTTCTAATTGAGCCATTTCTTTTTCTAACGTATCGAATTCTAGCTTTTCCTTATACGATATTTTTCGCTGTTCTTTTTTAGGAGCTGGTGCTGCGGGCTTCTCAATAACTTTTGGCTTTGGAGCTTCTTTGGCTGCCACTTCCTCTAAACGCCAATCGGTGTAATTTCCGTTATAATCTCTGATATCACCTTGGCCATCAAAAACGAAAAGGTGATCGACTAATTTGTCAACAAAATACCTGTCGTGAGAAACAAGCACCAAACAACCTTCAAAATTCTCAAGGAAGTTTTCTAGCGTGTTTAGCGTAATCAAATCAAGATCATTGGTCGGTTCATCCAGAATTAAGAAATTCGGACTTTTGATTAAGATTTTAAGCAACTGAAGCCTACGCTTTTCTCCGCCACTCAATTTGCCAATAGGCTTGTATTGCACTTCTGGCGGAAAGAGGAATCGGGTCAAGAATTGAGAAACAGGAATACTTTGTCCTTTTCCATATTCCACAAACTCGGCAATTTCTTTGGCGAACTCAATGACGGTTTGAGCATCGTTAAACCTTAATTCTTGCTGACGGTAGTAGCCAATTTTAGTGGTTTGGCCTAAATCAATCAACCCTTCATTGGCTTCTAAATCGCCTACAAGTAAACGAAGGAAAGTTGTTTTTCCACTTCCATTTGCTCCAACAATTCCTACACGGTCCTTTCTTGGAAAAACGTAAGAAAAATTGTTGATCAGTTTTTTGTCGCCAAAACCGTGGCTGATCTTTTCAATTTCCAGCACTTTTTTACCTTGGCGTGAAGCTGTGGCGCCTAGTTCCATTCCAGTAGTTTTAGCACCAGAGAAGGCTTTTGATTTGGTTTCTTCAAAGGCATCAACCCTGTATTTGGCTTTTGTACCTCTGGCTTTTGGTTGCCTTCTAATCCAATCCAGCTCTTTTCTGTAAAGGTTCTGCGCTTTTTCTATAGAGGAAGCTTCAGATTCATGGCGTTCTGCTTTCTTTTCTAAGAAATGGCCATAATCGCCTTTATACCGATATAACTTTCCGTGGTCTAATTCTACAATTTCGTTGGTTACTTTTTCTAAGAAATACCTATCGTGAGTTACTAGAATCAAAGCCATGTTGGCTTGGCTCAAATAACCCTCTAACCATTCAATACTGTCAATGTCCAAGTGGTTGGTGGGCTCATCCAAAATCAGTAAGTCAGGTCTTTGAATAAGCACTTGCGCCATGGCCACTCTTTTCTGTTGACCACCCGATAGTTTGCTCACATCGGCTTCCAAATCTTTCAAACCAAGTTTACCTAAAACCTGTTTTACCTGGCTTTCTTGATCCCAAGCATTCAAGGCATCAATTCGCTCGATAACAGTTTGCATTTCTTTATCATCGTAGTCGCTACGTTCGGCTTGCATCATTACTTTCTGGTAACGACTTAAAAGCCTAAGGGCTTCGTCATCGCTATCGAACACAGCATCAAGTACGGTTTGGTTGGTTTCGAACTTTGGGTTTTGTACCAATGAGCGCACCACAATGTCGTTTCGGAATACCACATCTCCGGCATCTTGTTTTTCAACCCCAGTGATGATTTTAAGCAGGGTAGATTTCCCTGAGCCGTTAACGCCTACGAGGGCAATCTTTTGGCCTTGGTCGACACCAATGGAAATGGCATCGAGTATTTTTCTGTCACCAAATGTCTTGGTGATATTTTCTAACGAAAGGTAGTTCATTCTTGAATGGAATTCTTAGTGGGGCAAAAGTAACTAAAGAAATGAGGAACAGACTGATTTTACAAAATGAGGGGATAATAATTTCATAGAAGTTAATGGGTAGGTAGTTATTGAATACAGGCTAAGAACCAGCCTACAAAAAAAGGCTACCGTTTCGGGTAGCCTTTCAATTTTATGTTTTGTTGAGTTTTAGTTTAACTCAGTCACTACTTCAGTAATTTCTACTGCTGGGGCTTCGATAATGATTTCTTTTACTTCAGCTTTAGTGTCGTCAGCAGACTCTGAATGACCAGCACCCAATAGAGGGGCAATCACCAAACCAACCAAACAAGTAAGCTTAATCAAAATGTTCATTGATGGACCAGAAGTATCTTTGAATGGATCTCCAACAGTATCTCCAGTTACAGCAGCTTTGTGAGCGTCAGAACCTTTGTAAGTCATTTCTCCATCAATCATAACACCAGCTTCGAAAGATTTCTTGGCGTTGTCCCAAGCACCACCAGCGTTGTTTTGGAAAATCGCCCAAAGTACTCCTGATACTGCAACACCTGCCATATAAGCTCCTAGTGCTTCTGGCCCCATGATAAACCCTACAAGAATAGGGAAAATGATTGTAATAGCTCCTGGCAACATCATTTCTCTAATGGCGGCTTTGGTAGAAATTTCAACACACTTGCCATACTCAGGAGTGGCTGTGCCTTCCATAATACCTGGAATTTCTCTGAATTGTCTTCTTACTTCTTTTACCATTTCCATGGCAGCTTTACCTACAGATTCCATGGCTAAAGCAGAGAAAATTACTGGAATCATACCTCCAATAAACAAAGCAGCTAATACATCGGCTTTGAAAATATTGATACCATCAATACCAGTAAAAGTAACGTAGGCAGCAAAAAGTGCTAGAGCTGTTAATGCTGCAGAAGCAATGGCAAACCCTTTTCCGATAGCAGCAGTTGTATTTCCTACTGAATCTAAAATATCTGTTTTTTCACGTACTTCTGAAGGAAGTTCGCTCATTTCGGCAATACCACCTGCATTATCTGCAATAGGACCGAAAGCGTCAATGGCCAATTGCATTGCAGTAGTTGCCATCATCGCAGAAGCAGCAATACCTACACCGTAGAAACCAGCCAATTCGTAAGCACCCCAAATGGCACCAGCAAAAAGAATAATTGGTCCGAAAGTAGATTTCATACCTACAGATAAACCTGCAATAATGTTTGTAGCAGCACCAGTAGATGAGTTTTGAATAATGCTCATTACAGGTTTTTTACCAATAGCAGTGTAGAATTCAGTTAGGTAAGAAATTAAACCACCAACTACTAAACCTACCAATACAGCTCCGAATACACGGATAGAAGTAATTTCTAAAATACCTTCGCCAAAGAACTTCATTTGCATAGTTTCAGGCAAAAGAAGGTCGATAAGGAAATAACAACCGATAGCAGTTAATATGATTGAAATCCAGTTACCACGGTTCAAAGCGGCCTGAACTTCTGCTTCTTTAGCGTTGTTATTTTTGATTTTGATAAACATAGTACCGATCAACGAGAAGATGATTCCGGCACCTGCAATTACCAATGGGAGCAAGATTGGACCGATACCACTGAATTGGTCATCAACTGATCCACCCATATCTCTAATGATGTAGTTACCCAACACCATTGAAGCCAATACTGTAGCCACATAAGAACCAAAAAGATCGGCACCCATACCGGCTACATCACCTACGTTATCACCTACGTTGTCAGCAATAGTAGCAGGGTTTCTTGGATCATCTTCAGGAATACCTGCCTCTACTTTACCTACAAGGTCAGCACCAACATCGGCTGCTTTAGTGTAGATACCACCGCCTACACGAGCGAAAAGGGCAATTGACTCAGCCCCTAAAGAGAAACCAGCAAGGGCTTCTAATACGATTGTCATTTGATACACACCGCCATTCGCCATGTCGCTATCCATAAAGAAAGCAAACAATAGAATGAAGAGCATACTTAGTCCAAATACGGCTAAACCAGCAACACCAAGTCCCATTACAGTTCCGCCAGTAAAGGCAACTTTTAAGGCTTGACCTAAACTGGTTCTAGCAGCTTGGGTAGTTCTTACATTGGCAGCAGTTGCGATTCTCATACCGATGTTTCCGGCCAATGCAGAGAAAAATGCACCAATGATAAAAGCAAAAATTATGAAGTAGTGTGTGGTTTCAACCAAGGTAGAGATTACTCCTAAAAGTATACCTGCAACCACTACAAATATGGCGAGTACTCTGTACTCAGCGCTGAGGAAAGCCAAAGCTCCTTCGCGGATGTACTTGGCAAGGTTTTGCATTTTTTCATCCCCTGCATCTTGCTTGTTTACCCAGTTCGATTTAACGATCATTACTAACAAGCCGACTAGCCCGAGAATTGGGACTAAATAAATCAGATTTGACATTTTTAATTATCAGTTTTATAAAAGACGTGCAAAGATAGTAGATGCCTTTACAAAAAGAAAAACTATGTGAATTAAAGAATAGCGATCATAACATGGCTTTAAAGCCTTCAATAAGCAATTTAAAGATGCCATTCGGGATAAAGCTCAAAATGAAACTGGTAATTTGAAGACCAACAATTAAAAAAAGTGGCAGGTGATGTTTTTAATCAAGTCTTTTTGGAGGGATATCTGGTTTAGCGTATGCCAACCTATTAATGGAATTGGTATCATGGTAGCTGTCCAAGCCTGTCATGGCCAACGTGTTGGCGGCTTCAATATTTAAAAAGCCATCAGATGTAATGAGTTCCTCTTCTATAATTAGCTCTTTAATCTCTCCGATTACCAAAATAGTTTTATTGGCTGTTATTAAGTGTTGTTCTTTAAACTCCAAGCCTATTTTTATTTTGCTTTCAGCTACAAATGGTGCAAAATGGTTGCTTGAATAATGTTCTGTTAGGCCCGTGGCCTCAAACTCACTTTTTTCCCAACGGGCGCTAGTCCAGTGAGCCTGTTCCATCATAGCTTTATGAACAAGGTTTATAGTATATTCTTTCGTTTCTAGAATGTTTTCTAAAGTGTGACGAGGGACGGAATGAGGACGAAAGAGAACGCCCATTAAAGGAGGGTTAGCCCCTACATGCATTACCTGAGTAAATAAACCCAAATTAGTAATGCCTAATTTAGACCTTGTACCTATTAAATGCGGGGTTTTAAAACCCGAAAGACAATTGATAAGGTTGGTTCTGAAACGCTGCTCTAGCTTAAGAATATCTGATGACGAAAGTTGCATTTAAGTTCTTAAAGTTGACATTCCTCCATCTACTCCAATGATTTGACCTGTTATCCAACTTCCTTCATCTGAAAGAAGTAAAGTGGTTAAATGACCTAAGTCAGACGGTTGCCCATACCGACCAATAGGATGTCTTTTATTAGAAGCTTCTTTCTTGTCGTCTGTTGCCAATAACCGTTCTGCTAGAGGGGTGTCGGTTAATGAAGGTGCCAACACATTCACCCTAATGTTCATTCCAGCCCATTCTGCTGCAAGTGATTTGGCCAATCCTTCTACAGCACCTTTTGCAGCAGCAATAGAGGAGTGAAAGTTCATACCCATGTTTACCGCTACTGTGCTATATAGAATTACCGAAGCTCCTTCGGCTTTCTTAAGTCGCCCCATGCAAGCTTGTAATACTTTTATGGCGCCAAAGAGATTGATATTCATGTCCGCTTGAAAGTCTTCAAGCTTAATTCTATGAAATGGCTTTAAGTTGATAGACCCTGGTGCATATACTACTCCGTGTAAAACTTCCGGAAGTTCATCAAGCTCAGTGCTCATTTGGTTAACATCCAAAGAAATGTAATTAGCGCCTGAAATCTTTGGGTCATTTCTGCCAGCCACAAAAACATTGGCACTTTTTAATAAGCTCAGTTCTGCAACGCTTTTACCAATGCCCGAACTAGCACCTACTACAAGTATGTTCTTACCTGATAGACTCATTAAGCCTTGGTGTTAATGTAGCTCATCAACTCTTTCTTTGTAGAATTTTCTTTGAATTTACCGTGAAACTGAGCTGTTACGGTACTGCTGTTTACATCTTTCACACCTCTTGACTGAACGCAAAGGTGATCGGCATCGATGATTACCGCCACATCTTCTGTTTCAAGCAAAGTTTTGAGCTCGTTTGCTATTTGCACGGTGAGCCTTTCTTGAACTTGCGGACGCTTTGCATAATACTCCACAATACGGTTGATCTTCGATAGACCAATTACTTTTCCGCTTGAAATATAGGCTACATGCGCTTTTCCAATAATGGGCACAAAATGGTGTTCACAATTAGAATAGAAAGTGATATTCTTTTCTACCAGCATCTCATTGTACTGATACTTATTCTCGAAAAGCGTCACTTTAGGTTTATTAGCGGGGCTTAGTCCGCTAAAAATTTCTTTGATATACATTTTGGCTACGCGTTTAGGCGTACCCGAAAGACTATCATCACTTAAGTCAAGGCCCATGATTTCCATGATCTCCTTGAATTTTTTTTCAATGAGTTCTTGTTTCAAATCATCGTCCATATCGAAAGCATTCGGAACCATAGGTGTTTCATAAGATGTACCCACGTGCTCGTCTCCAATCTCCTCAATACTGCTATATACGTTAAGCGGGGTACTCGACAAAGTTCCGTTCTGTTTCATAGAGTCTTATTTTCAATTCTAATTTTTGGTCAATTTCTGGGCGCAATAAGTTGTAGATTACCACTGCAATGTTTTCTGCTGTTGGATTCAGGTTTTTAAATTCGGTTACATCTAAGTTCAAGTTTTTGTGATCGAATTTATCTGTAACATGAGTTTTGATAATATCCTTTAGGATTTTCATGTCGCAGACATAACCTGTTTCTGGGTCTTGCTCGCCCACAACTTTGACAATGAGCTCATAATTATGCCCATGGAAAGAGGGGTTATTGCATTTTCCGAAAACCTCATCATTCTTCTCTTCACTCCATTTTGGGTTATAAAGTCGATGAGCAGCATTAAAATGCTCTTTACGATAAACAGCTATTTTCATTTTGGTAATTTAAAAATGAGTAAGAAGTGTGCTTACTACTTTTTTGTTTCGGGATGCCAACATTGGGTTCACCGATTTTGTTCAAAGAACGATATAAAATAATTGAACAAAAAATCTAAATTCTAATAAATGAGTCGGTTAAAGAAGTAGAAGGCTTTATAAATATTAAACTTTGAGCTTTAACTCTGGAGCCAATTGTTTACTGTCAGACCGTTTAGCATGATTCTTTCGCTGAATATTCCCAACCATATTAGTCACTCTATTTCGGCTCAGAAGTCTAGGTAAAAAAGCACTTAACTTATTCCATACGCCAGGTACAGCCACAGGCTGACCTTTAATCATGCATGAAAATGCAAAGTGCGCTACGTCTTCGGCAGAAGCAATATTGAATTTAATGTTCGGGTCATCATTACCGTTGGCTTTAGCAAAGCCCGTTTTTGTCATTCCTGGACATAATACAGTGGCGGAAACCCCAGTTCCTTTCAGCTCATTGGCCAATGCTTGAGTGAATGAAAGTAAATATGCTTTTGAAGCATGGTAAGTAGACATCAGTGGGCCTGGAACAAAGGCAGCTACGGAAGCATTATTTAAAATGTAGCCTTTCTTTCTCTGTATCATACCGGGAAGCAAGAGCTTGGTAAGGTGAGTAGTCGTTACCATGTGTACGTTGAGCATAGCTTCATCCTTTGCCCAGTCTGTTTCCAGAAAGTGCCCAAAATTGCCAAAGCCGGCATTGTTGAAAAGGATTTCAATAAGCAGTTGCTGTTCAATAATGTATTGATGAATTTTCTCTGCAATGCCCTTCTCTGCCAAGTTACAAACCAATAGGTGAATGTCCGTTTGAGGGAACATGATAGAAAGCTCTGCTTTTTTCTCCGCCAATAATGTTTCATTCACATCAATAAGAAATAGGGAATAATTGGCTTGAGAGGCGATTTTGGCAAATTCAAATCCAATTCCACCGGCAGCTCCGGTAATTAAAGCAGTAGTTTTCATACGGTCAATCCTTTGCCAAACGGCATGGGTTAGCGAGAATAATAGTCAGCAAGAATAACCATTTTCTTTTTTTAAGTCTAAAATCCTGCTGTTAAATTGTTAGGGTTAAAGCCTTACGCTTCCTCATTTTTATTCAAAAGTAGTTTTGCGATTTGAATATCCCTTCCACATTTAAAATGGCCTTTCGGACATTCTTTAAAGCCATGCAGTCCGCAAGGTCGGCAGTCTAGTTTTTCTGAAACTTCAGCAATTCTAGCGTTTTCAGCCAAAGGACCAAAACCAAATTCAGGAACAGTAGAACAGTAAATGGCTGTGGTTTTAGCATTCATGGCAGAAGCCAAATGCATAGGGGCAGAGTCATTCACATAATTCATTACCGCATCTTTCATCAATGCAGCCGACTGAAGTAAATTCATTTTTCCGCAAAGGTTCTGTGCTTTTGGGTTTCCCCCTTGCGCAATGATTTCATCACAAAGCGCCACATCGTTAGGCGCACCAATCAAATAGATGTTGCCAGAGAATTCAAGTGATTGAATCAATTCCACCCATTTCTCTTTTGGGAATTGCTTGGTAAACCAAACCGAGGCGGGTGCCATGCAGACAAAAGGTTCGGTTTTATAGGTGGCTACTTTTTCAAAATCGGAAGTGGAAGGATAAAGTACCGGGCGCTGAAGCGTGTCATCGCTAATGGCTTTAATTAACTCATTATTGCGTTCCACCTCGTGTGTTCCTTCTTCAATTTTATGGGTTACCTTTTTCGTAAATGCCCAAGCAAAAGGGTTTTTATCGAAGCCAATTTTTTCCTTTGCGCCACTAAAAGCAGTAAGCATTCCTGAATTGGCAAAACGCTGAACGTTCACCACCAAGTCGTAGTTGCCCTTTCTAATTCTGCCAAGGAGCTTAAAGAGGTTACGGTATTTCCCTCCTTTTTTATCCCAAACCAGCACCTCTCCAAGTTTCGGGTGATTGTTCAACAGGGCTTCATTGCCCTTGCGTAACAGAAAGTCTATTTTGGCTTCTGGGTAATACTGATGTATTTTTTCGATCAGCGAGGTTGCCAGAATTACATCACCAATAAAGGCCGTTTGAATGATAAGAATCTTTCCGTAAGTCATACTGCTGGCAAATATAGTGCTTTCTTCAACTCTCCAAGGATTCTGACCACATGGAGAGTTTAGGTGGCCTTGGAATAAAATCAGATACATCTACATAAACTTCGAAGTCGAAGTTATTTACGCTTTTCACCCAGTAAATTTGGAAGGCTATAAGATATAATCATGTCGTCTTCATTTTCTGGATACCCATCTATTGCATAGAGTTTCCATGTTTTTTCATCCACAAAGAATGACCCCAAGCTAGGTTTGTCTAATTGGGCATGATACACAGGGTTTCCCTCCCAGTCGAAAACCAGAAGCTCCTTATTTGGATAATTTGATGTTAAGCCTTTATAAAAATCGATGCCTTGCTGTGCTGTAGTATTGGAATAGAAAAAATAGATAAACTTGTCTGTGCTATAGCCGAGACCGTTATAAAACCTTGTTTTGGGTGGGGTAAGGTAGTAGTCGTCTGTTAAGTCTACTTCTTTGAATTTCACATTGTCCTCTTGCACTACCGTTAAGGCTTTATCTTTCACAACATCTATAATATCTATTCTATCATAGTATCTCAATGCAGAAGCAATTTGATTGGTGCTGTTATTGAAGGTTGTATGGGATGAATAGAGATATCCGAGTTTTTCTTTGGGGCCTTGTAGTTTTTGCTCGGGGAAATTGGGGGTCCATTTAATGTTTTTGTCACTCATATTTAAATTGAAAAAGCGGCCTGCCTTCGGGTCATCCGTGAAATCAAATATGTTACCCTGTATTGTACCTATAAATTCGTTGTCAGAAACGGCATAAATATCATCATAGGTCATTGCCAGTTCTGGTGGTAATTTATAGGAGATTACAGGCTCTGTTTTGATGTTGTTGAGCATTCCACTCAAACTTATTTTTTTGAGTCTGAAAGTTTTGAAATCTGAAAACCACAGGTAAGTTTCGTTGCCTTCTTTAATAAATTGCCCATGAAATTTAAGGGTTTGTACTTCGGCAGGGCCATTGCCTCTGGTTCCATACTGCGCTATCAAAGACCAATCCGATAGTTTGAAAAAGTGAACAGCATAGTCCGATTTCTGATCCATTATTATAGCCAAATCATCTATTAAGTGAATTGACTCTGGATATAGGACTTCATTGATTTGGATTTTTGAATGCTTAAGGCTTTCATTTTTAGGGAAGGAATTATAGGGCTTAATATCACGGGTCTGTCCATAACCGTATCCATAAATCGTAAAAGTGAAAATCAAAAGCGCAGCTGTACGTGTATTTATAAACTTTGACATCGGTTATGAAAGCTTCTTTAAAGATTTCTTGCTTTTATGGCTCTTACTTTATCAATTCGTACTTTAGTTAAAAACCATATTGGCTAAGTTACAACACTTTTTATTGGAATAATAAAAAGCATGTGTTTTGGTTTTTTGGATGTATTGAATCTCACAGTAGATATTGACACTTGAATAGAATGAAAGAGTGCTTTAACTCTCCAAGGGTTCTGAACCTTTGGAGAGTTGGGTGGCTTACGGGCTACACCAGAAACTTAAGGTACTCTTTTCTCTTAAAACTTATACCTTTGTCGTTTTAAGGAGATGCTGCGATGGTCGATTATAATGTTTTTACTTTACCCAATGGCATTCGTGTAGTGCACAAAGAGGTGAGCAATACCAAGATTGTCCACTGCGGATTTGTGTTGGACATTGGTAGCCGCGATGAGCGCGAAGACCAACTGGGGATTGCTCATTTTTGGGAACATATGGCCTTTAAAGGCACCAAAAAGCGGAAGGCCTATCACATTCTGAATAAGCTCGATGCTGTTGGCGGAGAGCTGAATGCCTACACTACCAAAGAGAAAATCTGCTTCTATGCTTCAGTGTTAGACAAGCACATGGAGTCGGCTTTTGAGTTGCTACAAGACATCACTTTCGATTCTATTTTTCCTGAAAAACAAATTGAAAAGGAACGAGGAGTGATTTTAGAAGAAATGTCCTTGTACCACGATAGTCCAGAAGACGCCATCCAAGATGAATTCGATCGTGTTGTTTTTGGAGATCATCCGCTTGGTAAAAATATTTTAGGCACTTCCGATAGCGTGAAATCTTTTCAGCGAGAAGATTTCAAGGCTTTCCTGAAAACTAATCTCAATACAGAACGAATCGTTTTTTCTTGTGTGGGCAATGTGTCATTAAAGAAAATTCAAAAACTAGCGGCCAAGTACTTCGAACCAATACCACATCACATCGGACAGAGAGAACGTGTGCTTTTTGGTGACTATGTTCCCAATACCGAAGTCATTTTCAGAAATATTACTCAAGCCCAATGTGCCATTGGTTGCACAGCTTACCCCATTGGTCACCCCAAACGACTTCCTTTTTATATGTTGATGAATATTTTGGGTGGTCCGGGCATGAATTCTAGGTTGAACCTCGCGCTTCGCGAAAAGTATGGCTTTGTCTATAGCATAGATGCCAGTTATCATCCTTTTTCAGATACAGGCCTCTTTTCCATTTTCTTCGGCACAGAAACAGGTCAAGTGGAAAGGGGACGAAAGCTGGTATTAAAAGAATTACAGAAATTAAGAGAAGTCCCTTTGGGAACTATGCAGTTGCATATGGCCAAAGAACAAATACTTGGTCAATTGGCCATGAGCGAAGAAAATAATACGGGCTTAATGCTGATGATGGGCAAAAGCATTTTGGATAAAAACCGAATTGACAGCCTCGAGTCAATCTTTGAAAAAATTAGAGCGGTGTCTTCATCTGATCTTATTGAAGTAGCCAACGAGCAGCTAAATGAAAATCAATTGAGCCATTTAACTTTTTTACCAGAGAACTAATGGAGTTTATTCCCGAAGATATTCAGAAATACGTTGAAGCTCACACCGACCCCGAATCGGAGCTTTTGATGGATTTGAACCGTGAAACCCACGCCAAAGTAATGATGCCGCGTATGCTTTCGGGTCACTTACAAGGCAGGGCTTTGTCGATGATCAGCCATATGATCAAGCCATCTCGAATTTTAGAAATCGGCACCTATACTGGCTATTCTGCGCTTTGTATGGCTGAAGGTTTGACAGAAGGAGGAAAGCTGATTACACTCGATAAAAATGAGGAGTTGGAAGAAATGGTGCGCGGCTATTTCGAAAAAGCGGGTTATACAAATGCCATAGATTTCAGAATAGGGAACGCTATTGAACTAATTCCTGAAATTGAAGGGCCGTTCGACCTAGTTTTTATTGATGCCGATAAAGCTAATTACTACAATTACTTTAAATTAGTGTTTGAAAAAGTTCGCCCCGGAGGCTTTATAATTGCCGATAACGTACTTTGGAGTGGGAAAGTCGTTCAAACGGAAAAGAAAATCGACAAGGATACGCAAGCTATCTTAGATTTTAACCGTTTGACCCATGAAGATGATCGTGTTGAAAATGTACTTTTGCCGATCAGAGATGGGTTAATGGTTTTAAGGAAAAAATAAACGTGGTAAAATACATAGCGTCAATCATCATCTTTTTGATGGCTTCGTTGAGCATATTCGCGCAAGCCCCAATGGTTGTCCCTTCTGAAATGGAGTTTGCGGGAGTTAAACTCAAAATTACCAACAGCGCAAAAAAGGAAATTGAGGAAACACTCGATTTGCTTACGCGAAGTCAATATCACTTTCAGTTATTGGTAGATCGCTCCAATCTTTATATGGGAATGGTAGAGGAGGTATTGAAAAACGAAGGAATTCCTGACGACTTCAAGTATTTGGCCATTCAAGAAGGACAATTTGTTTCCGATGCTGTGTCTACTTCAAATGCAGTGGGTTTTTGGCAGTTCAAAAAAGCTTCGGCACAAGAACTCGGGCTTAGGGTAGATGGGGTAGTGGATGAACGCAAGCATATTATTGCCTCAACTGTAGGCGCTACCAAGTATTTCAAAAGAAGTAATTTCGTTTTCGACAACTGGCTGTGGTCAATGCAGTCGTATTTACAAGGCTTGGGCGGAGCGCAAAGAAGTATTCCCGAAAAAGATTACGGAGCGAAAAAGGTTGAAATTGATGGTAAGACACATTGGTATTTAAAAAAATACATTGCCCATAAACTGGCTTTTCAAGATTACGTAGGGCGAGGAAGAAAGAACCCTGAATTGCAATTGGCTACTTATGAGGGGCGAGGTAAAACTTTGCACGATGTAAGTAGGGAAGTAAACGTTGATTTAGAAGAATTAAAAAACTTGAACAAATGGTTGGTGGGTTCAAGAATTCCAGATGAGAAATCGTACAAGGTAATCTATCCTGTTAAGTCAGGTAGCCGCCCGATAGCCCAAAATACAGAAGAGCCTAAACGTGAAGAGGTGAAGAAGACCACTCAATCTTCCCAAGCAGGTGTAACAAAACAACCCACTAAAGAGAGTAATAGTAATCGAAGTACATATTCTGGTGTTCGACCAGTTGAAGGAAATATCGGTATTTTTCCTCGTATAACAGGAAATATAGCAAGCGCATATGAACCCGATCAAATTGAAATGAATGGGATTGATGCTATTCGTGCACGATCAAACGATAATGTAAAAACACTGGCTAATAGAGTAGGGAAGAGTGAATCGAAAATAAGAAAATACAACGACCTAGGCGATAACAGCAGGCTAAAAAGCGGAGCTTATTATTACGTTAAGAATAAGAAAAACAGAGGTAAAGTACATTACCATATTGTACAGCCAGGCGAAACCCTATGGAGTATTTCTCAAGATTACGGCATAAAGTATAAAAAGCTCCTTCAGAAAAACAGAATGAGAGAGGCCGAACAGCTTAAAGTGGGCAGAGTACTTTGGCTGAGATTCATTCGTCCTGCCAATATTCCAATAGAGTATACAGATGTGATTCTTCCTAAAGACGACCCTACTCCTGAGGATAAAATGATCAAAGAGGTGAGTCCGCCAGAGCAACCGATTAAAAAGCAGACTCAAATTATTCCTGAGAAAAAAGTGAAAGTAGAAGAGGAAGAATCGGTGGAGGAAATTGAAATGGCGATTACAAAGAAGGCCCTAATTGCTACTTCATCTGATACTATAATTACTCATGTAGTTCAGCCAAAGGAATCCTTTTTTGCTATTTCTCAAAAGTATGGCATTGAATTGGATGACATCATCGACTGGAATGGACTCAACGTGATGGACGGACTTCAGATAAATCAGGAGCTTAGACTTGTAGTACCTAAAGCTTATTTTTTGAAAAAGACTGATTTAAAACCAACCGCAACTGTAAGAGAAATTTACCATGAGGTTGAAAAAGGAGAGACCCTTTGGGGAATATCAAGAAAATATGGAGTAACCATTGAGAATATTCTTAAATGGAATAATAAAACAGACAATAACCTTGATTTGGGTGAGCGTCTGAAAATTCTACAAGACAACTAAGGACTACTTAAAATCATTGAATAGTTTTGGGCGGATTTTGGAGATGAAGAGAAGAATGAATCGTTACCTACTAGTTATATTTATTTTACTTACCTCTATTTCGATTGTTAATGGGCAAGACGAGATCGAGTTTTTGTTGCCTCCTGATTCTGAACCACCGCCAGCTGATACCATCAATTACTGGAAAAATGGTGGGACTTTCAATTTTAATTTACAGCAAGTAGCCTTAACCAACTGGGCTGCTGGTGGTGAGTCTTCTATCGCAATTGGTACAAAGTTCGAGACTTTTGCCAATTACGAGAAGGAAGGAGCGGTATGGCAAAACAGATTTAAAATTAGCTACGGTTTAATTAGAAATGGTGACTCAAAAAATCGTTTTGTAAAAACCGATGATCAAGTCATTCTAAACTCTAAGTACAGCCAGAAATTTACTGAAAAAGTGCTTTTGACTACCTCCATCAATTTTCAAACCCAGATGGATGAAGGTTACAAGAATAAAAAAATAGCAGGTACAGACCAGATTGAGAGGACCTTGATATCCAACTTTATGGCGCCTGGTTATTTACAAGCTTCTTTGGGGCTCTCATATAGAGATGAGCAGACGATAACTGCCACACTAGCACCATTTACTGGTCGTTTTACTTTTGTACTGAATGATTCTCTGTCTAACGCAGGAGCTTTTGGTATTAACCCAGGAGACCAAATTAGGCCAGAAGCAGGTATCAGTTTAACAGGCACTTATAAAAAGGATGTAGTTGAAAATGTGTCGTTTTTAGGAAACTTCAACCTCTTTTCTAATTATGAGAAGTTCCCGAATACGGTAGTGAATCTAGAGGCTTCGTTTAAGCTAAAAGTGAACAATTACCTTTCAACCAATATTAGTTCTCAGTTGATTTACGATGACGACATTACGCTTACGAGAAATGATGGCACCAAAGGACGCGATATTCAGATAAAGAATGTAATCAACGTAGGAGTTACGCTGGGTTTCTAGCTAAAATTCAGGATCTAAACCCAGTCTTTCTTGCAAGTCTTTTAAAGCAGGGTACTTCTTTTTAAGGTGTTCAAACTTCTCTTTATCGGTGTAAAGCATTTTTTCTCTTGCCACATCCACAATTTCTGATTTGAGAAGAACACTGTCGTTTTCTAGTCCATCTCTCAAAGCCATTAATAAGTCCCCTCTAAACTTTTCAAAACTGGCCTCTGAAGCTCCATTTGATATTTTAATGGTAACAATGTTGCCTTCCAGTTCATAGGGTTCTTGCAAAAGTAATAACTCCAACTTGTTATCTTCTGCCTCTCTTTTAGCTTTGAAAGCATTCCAAACTTTATCTAAATCATCAAGAGTAAAGCTATTATTTCGGTTCGAAACAGGTTCTGTAGGAGTTTCACCTGCTGATGGCTCTTCTTTTTTATTAAGTTGATTTTTTAAATCGGAAAGAGATGGGATGCTAATGGTTTTTGAAGGCGTCCTTTTTGGAGCGGGGGCTACGGGAGGTTGCTCCGAATTGGTTTGAACAGCAGGTGTTTCTGCTCGAACATCCTTGTTTATAGGTTCGACTACTGGTGTTTTTGCAACAGGAGTTGATATGCTGTCTACTTGTTTTGGAGTAGAGTCACCTTTTTTATCAGCAACCTCTTCAGTTAGGATTTTTTTTTTGAAGCATCCTCTGGGCTTACATGGGCCAAACGAATAGCAGATGTCAGATGAGCCATTTTAACTAGTGCCAATTCAACATGAAGTCGCTGGTTTTTACTGCCTTTATAACTCAAATCGCATTGGTTTGCAATGTTGAGTGCCGTGAGTAAGAATGAAAGCGGTGTAGCATCGGCTTGGGCTTTGTAACGCTGCTTTATATTGTCAGAAACCTGAAGTAATTGAATGGTGGCATTGTCTTTACAAACCATCAAATCTCTTAAATGGCTAGCTAGTCCCACAATAAAGTGATGGCCATCAAACCCATTTTTCAGAATCTCATCAAAAGTCAGTAATACATTAGAAGTGTCTTCCTTGAATAAGTAGTCTGTCATTCTGAAGTAATAATCGTAATCCAGAATGTGCAGATTGGAGATCGTGTTTTGATAAGTAACCTTCTGCCCATGCGAGAAAGTAACGATCAAATCGAAAAGCGAAAGGGCGTCACGCATGGCACCATCTGCCTTTTGAGCAATCAGGTGCAAAGCCTCGTCTTCAGTATCAATTTTCTCCTTGTCAGCAATCATTTTTAGCTGGGTAGAAATATCACTGACTTCAATTCTATTAAAATCGAAAATCTGACAACGAGAAAGAATTGTAGGGATTACCTTATGTTTTTCCGTAGTAGCCAAAATGAAAATGGCATAAGATGGTGGTTCCTCCAAAGTTTTCAAAAAAGCGTTGAATGCTTGATTGGAAAGCATGTGAACCTCATCTATAATATATACCTTGAATTTTCCTTGTTGCGGAGGGTAGCGCACCTGATCGATTAGATTTCTAATGTCATCTACCGAGTTGTTCGATGCCGCATCAAGTTCATATATATTAAAGGTGTCGTTGCCTTCTAAAGGGTTATCAATGTTCTGGTCATTGATCATTCGGGCAACAATTCGAGCACAAGTAGTTTTACCAACTCCTCTTGGCCCGCAAAAAAGCAGAGCTTGTGCTAACTGATTATTATCGATCGCATTTTTAAGTGTAGTAGTAATGTGCCCTTGGCCAACTACTTCTTCAAAGCCAACAGGTCTATACTTACGTGCGGAGACAACAAAATTTTCCATCGCTGCAAGATATAAATCTTCGCTAAGATGTTTCAAAAAATGACTTCAAAGATTTCTCGACTTTTCTATTAAATTTGCGCCCGGATAAATAAGAGGTAGTTAAGTCTCTTTTTTTATTTCAATCAAAAATGTTTCAATAGTCCATTCTAGCCCCCAATTCAGGGCTGAATCTTGGAGTGAAAAGAAATATGGGGCTAAAACTGCTAATTTATTTACAGGGCAACGTTGGAATTAAAAAAGCAAACTTCTATCTTTGTGTCCCTTTTCAAGCTAAGGAAGAGGTAAAGTATTAAAAGTCAATTAAATATACCGAAGTGGATACACTAAGTTATAAGACGGTTTCGGCTAATAAAGCTACTGTAGAGAAGAATTGGGTAATCGTGGATGCGAGCCAAAAGTCGCTAGGTAGATTATCAAGTGAAGTTGCAAAAATGATCAGGGGAAAACACAAGCCTGGTTATACCCCAAATGTAGATTGCGGTGATAACGTGATTGTAATCAATGCCGACAATGTAAAGTTGACAGGTAAAAAATGGGATGACAGAGTGTATCTACGATATACTGGTTACCCAGGTGGTCAAAGAGAAACAACTCCAAGACAACTAAAGGCCAAGTCATCTAGATTGTTAGTGGAAAGAGCAGTTCGCGGCATGTTGCCAAAGACAAGATTGGGAAGAGCCCTTTTCAACAACCTATATGTTTATGAAGGTGCTGAGCATTTACATGAGGCTCAAAAGCCACAGGAAGTTAAATTATCAATAAGCTAGTTAATGGAAATAGTTAACAAAATTGGAAGAAGAAAGACCTCTGTTGCAAGATTGTACATGGAGTCTGGAAAAGGTGAATTCAATATCAACGGAAAATCATTGGAGAGTTATTTTCCTTCTGATGTTCTTCAGATTATTGTAAAGCAGCCTTTGATGCTCGTGGAGCAAAATGGGAATTTCGATTTCAAAGTAAACGTTAATGGTGGCGGACCAAAAGGTCAGGCTGAAGCAATTAGACTTGCCATTTCTAGAGCGCTTTGTGAAATTGATGCTGAAAACAGACCTCCTTTAAAGAAAGAAGGTTTCCTTACTAGAGACCCAAGAATGGTTGAACGTAAGAAGCCAGGAAGAAGAAAAGCGAGAAGAGCATTCCAGTTCAGCAAGCGTTAATAAGAATTATTATACAAACTTATATATGTCTAACAAATTAGAGTACAAAGACTTACTTGATGCTGGTGTCCACTTTGGTCACTTAACGAGAAAGTGGGATCCGCGTATGGCGCCATACATCTTCATGGAGAGGAATGGTATCCATATTATCGATCTTAATAAAACTCTTAATTGCCTCGAAGAAGCATCATCTGCAATTAAGAACATTGTCCGCTCAGGAAGAAAGGTAATGTTTGTAGCTACTAAGAAACAAGCCCAAGGGATTGTTGCTGAAGAAGCCGCAAGATTGAATATGCCTTACGTAACCGAAAGATGGTTAGGTGGTATGTTGACCAACTTCGCAACGATTAGAAAGTCGTTGAAGAAACTTCAGGGTATCGACAAAATGATGAAAGAAGAGTCTTATAAAAACCTTGCGAAAAGAGAAAGGTTGATGAAGACTCGTGAAAAAGAAAAGTTAGAAAGAGTATTGGGCGGTATCACCGATCTTACTAGACTTCCTGCTGCCTTATTCATCGTTGATATCAAAAGAGAGCACATTGCAGTAAACGAAGCTAAAAAGCTTAATATCCCTGTATTTGCTTTGGTTGATACTAACTCTGATCCTAATAAAGTAGATTTCCCAATCCCTGGTAATGATGATGCCTACAAGTCTGTAGAAACTATCACTAAGGCTATTGGTAGAGCTATCGAAGAAGGATTGCAAGAGCGTAAGACTGAGAAAGAGGAGAGAGATAGAGAGAAAGCAGAGCAAGAGAAAATAGCTGCTGACAAGGCAGAGACTAAAAAAGAAGAAGCTTAAATCGATTAAGATTAACTCATATAAAAAATTGAACATTGAAGCTTTTTCGGTGTTCAATTTTTGTTTTAAACCGATAAGTTTGAGTAGCTTAAATAACTCAGATTTTAAGGTGCTAACTGATTTTAGGAATAATATTTAAAATATATACAAATGGCTATCACAGCAAAAGAGGTTAACCAATTAAGACAAATGACCGGTGCCGGCATGATGGATTGTAAAAAGGCATTAGTTGAATCTGAAGGAGATTTCGATAAAGCAATTGAAATTCTTCGTAAGAAGGGTCAAAAATTATCTGAAAAAAGAGCAGACAGAGAAACTTCTGAAGGTTCTGTATATGTAAGATCTAGCGAAGATGGCTCTGAAGCTATCCTTATTGCTTTTACATGTGAGACTGACTTTGTGGCAAAAAATGCTGATTTCCAAGCTTTAGGAAATGAGATTGCTGATGCTGCAATGGCCAACAAACCAGCCGACCTTGAGGCTTTAAGAGCACTTAGCTTAGGTAACTTAACTGTTCAAGATAAAGTAACTGAGCTTTTGGGTAAAATAGGTGAGAAGCTTGAAGTTTCAGTTTACGAAAAGCTTTCTGCTGACCAAGTGGTTTCATACATCCACTCAA
This sequence comes from Roseivirga ehrenbergii, assembly GCF_001593005.1. Lineage (GTDB taxonomy): Bacteria > Bacteroidota > Bacteroidia > Cytophagales > Cyclobacteriaceae > Roseivirga > Roseivirga ehrenbergii. The sequence continues at coordinate 19,469 of NZ_LQZQ01000004.1, read as the reverse complement.
CAGGTAAATTAGGTGTTTTAGTGGCCTTAACTGGTGTTGGTAGTGCTGATGTTGCAGAAGCTGGTAAAGACGTTGGAATGCAAATCGCAGCTATGAATCCAGTTGCTGTTGATAAGGATGGTGTTGATTCATCTGTTATTGAGAAGGAAATTGAGATTGGTAAGGATGTAGCAAGACAAGAAGGTAAGCCAGAGGCGATGCTTGATAAGATTGCTGAAGGTAAATTGAACAAATTCTTCAAAGAAAACACTTTGTTGAGCCAAGCTTTTGTTAAAGATCCAAAGGTGAATGTTCAGGAGTACTTAAATTCAGTAAACAAAGGTTTAACTGTATCTGCTTTCAAAAGAGTTGCTATAGGTTAATTCCTATTACTCATATAGAACTAAGAAAGCCCATCATAGATGGGCTTTCTGTTTTTATAGGTGTGCTACGGCCTATTTGTTTAAGTGTGTCTCGACAGTTTCTAATAATTCTGTCAGGTCAAAGGGCTTACATATATATGCGTCAGCTCCGAATTGAAGTCCATGAACTAACTCCTGACCATGGTTTTTAACCGAAAGGAATATGATGGGGGTTTTTTGAATTGCTTCATCATTCCTTATTTCATTTAGCATTTCATAGCCATTCATTAATGGCATATCAATATCACTTAAAATAAGGTCTGGTTTTTCTGATTTTGCAAGAGAAAGCCCCTCGATGCCATCTTTGGCTGTTATCGTTTGATAACCCTCCAACTCTAGTATCTCACTGACATTGTCTAGAATTATGGCATTATCCTCAACTAGTAGTATCTTTTTCATATTTTGGCTTCTTGAATTTAAGCCTTTTGGCGTTAAAACCTTTAGGTTTTAGAAACTTCAATCGAGTATTTTTTTATTGTGTCGAAATGTCATAACGTTTACTGATTTTTGTACAAAGGAACCACGCGTCACCTTAAGGTGGATTGAACGATTTAGTTCATTATTGAAAGTGTATACTGAAATCAATTGCTTAATCATTCTCGTCTTCTTAAGCCTGCAATCTCCGGTTAAATGAATCTTTTTATTAATATTGCACACCCTTATGGTATTAGCTCTTTGGTTTAGAGCGTCCCGAACTTTCTTAGGGAAGGTCACTAGTTCGCCTCGAAGCTTCGGGGCAGTATGTCCTACACGGGATCATGTTTTTTAATTGAGTTGATATCAAAGACCTGTGAAATACGAATGAGGGTTTAGAATCTCTAAGCAAGATTGACTACTATTTTCTAATGGCTGCAATCTCTTATTAAATAAATCTTTTTATTAATATTGCAGCTTCTTGGGGTATTAGCTCAGTTGGTTTAGAGCGCTGCCTTGACAGGGCAGAGGTCACTGGTTCGAATCCAGTATGTCCCACTTAAATGTGACTAATATAAATGTCACTGGTTCGCCCCGAAGTTTAGGAGCAGTATGTCCCACTTAAAAAAACCAGTCATTCAAATGAGTGACTGGTTTTCTGTTTTAAAGTCTAGCAAGTCCTTATTCACTTCTTAATGCGTCCACTGGATTATGTCTAGCAGCTTTAGCTGATTTAAAAATAATCGTGAGGCTGGTTAAAATAAACATAAATAATACTACTATGAACACAATGTCGAATGAGAAGCTAGTTTTGTAAGCGAAATTATCAAGCCAGCGATTGATAAGCCAATATGCCACCGGAACGCCCACAAGACAAGCCGCTAGTATCAGTTTGTATACTTGCCCTGTGAACAAAAACAGAATTTGACCTACTGAAGCACCCATAACCTTTCTAATGCCTACTTCTTTGATTTTTGACTCTGTAATAAAGCCAATTAGCCCTAGTAGACCTAAGGAAGAAATAAACAGAGCTATTACAGTGAAGAGCTTGAAAATATTGGCCAATCGGGTTTCAGCCGTATAAAGCTGATCGAACTTCGAATCCATAAACTCAACTCCAAACTTAGAGTTCGGTATAAACTCATTCCATTTGGTTTCGATTTTGGCGAGCGTTTCAGAGATATTGGTTGTATTCACTTTAATCATAACCCTTGCTCCAGAATAGCCTGTAAAGTCATGATATATTAGCGCTATAGGTTGTATTTCATTATGGAACGAGCCTATATGAAAATCCTTTATTACTCCTCGGATTTTAGTCGGGATACCTAGGAAAGAATATTGCCCAGAAAGTGGGTTTTCAAGATTCATCGGGTTTTTCGACCTGATGATATTGGCCAATGTTTCATTGATAATCACTCCTTGGTCTATATCCGATGTTAGTTTGCTATCGAAGTTTGCGCCTTCTGTGATTTTAAGTTTCAGCATGTCAATATAGTCTTCATCAATCTGATGGTAATAGCCTCGAATATCCAGTTCAGCTATTGGGCCAGAAGCGTATAGATTTTCACCTCCTGGAGGGCTAGACGTTAGGCTCGATAGAGAAACTTCTGGTATATCAATTAATGATTTTTTAAAGTCATCTAGATTGGAAGAAACCGCACGCTCTACAATAAGAATTTCTTCAGGGTTGTAGCGTAAAGTTTCGTTTTGAATATATCTTAGCTGTTTTTGAACCATAACCGCACCTAGTGTCAAAATTATTGAGATACTGAATTGGAAAACCACAAGCCCTTTTTTCAGCATGTTGCCTTTTGTTGATGACATGGCCTTTCCTTTGAGGAATTCGCTAAACCTAAATCTCGATACCAGCAAAGCAGGATAGAGTGCTGAAAGCAAAGCCAATAGAATAATTAATCCAAAGTAAATAAGAAAGAATAGAAAGCTGGATTTATAGTCGTAATGGAGAGGGGGGCCAAGGATAGATTCGAAATACGGTAGTGAAATTTCTAAAACTAAGAGAGAAATCAACATTGATATTATACAGAAGATGAGTGACTCCGTGAAAAACTGAAAAACGAAACTACCTCTGCCTGCTCCAATTATTTTTCGTATTCCAGCTTCTTGTCCTTTTTGAAGAGCACGAGCAGCAGTAAGATTGATGTAATTAAATACTGCTAAAATTAGAATAAGTAAAGCCACTATGGCAATGAGTGCTACAGTACCTTTGTTTATTGTCTGAACAACATTGTCCGTAGATTGTATGTCGAATTTCACTTCCTCAAATTCAGTGAGCCTGTATTTTAAGTTTTGTAAACGTTTTGCTGCTCCAGCTTCCTTAATAGTGTTGTTAAAACCTGTTGTTATTTGCTTAATGTCTGTTTCTGGAGAAAACATTAAATAGTTGGCGAAAAGCGAGTAAGCACCAGATGCGATATCAAATGGAATGTAATTAGGGACTATGTAGTCAAATTGAAGGCTTGAATTTTGTTTTATATCCTTTAATATTCCGCTTACAGTATAAGCGGCTCCTTCCCGAATGGGTAAATAGACCATCTTGCCGATTGGATCCTCATCTCCAAATAACATGGTGGCCATACTTTCGCTAATGATAATACTATGCTTTTCTAAGAGAGCTGTTTTCTGATTTCCAGTACTTAACTCGAAAGGAAAGAAACTGAAAAATGATGTATCAGCTTCTATTCCTCGTTGTTTGTAAAACTCCTTTTTATCACCGTTTCTCACAGAAATAGTCATGTTTTCATTAAGCGCGTTAATTCTAAGGTAATTTTCTACTTGAGGATAGTTTCTATTTAAAATGACTCCAAAATCAGGGTGGCTTCTGGCTTCATATTTATCCGTGAAATCAAGTGGGTTTAATACTTCTAACCTATAAATATTGGCTCGGTTCGGAATGAAATTGTCTTTCAGAATTACGTCTGTGAGAAATAGTGAGAGTAGGATAAAGCAGGAGAGACCAAGACTCAAGCCCAAAATATTAATAGCAGTAAAGCTCTTATGCTTATACATACCCCTAAATGCTGTTTTTAAATAATGTCGAATCATGGTAATAAAGCTTAAAGGATGAGTGGAATTGCTTTGGTAATCAAAAAGGTAGCTTCGAAATGAACGGATGACCGTCCAATAGTATAGTCTTCGAGCTTTACTGTAGCCATACGATTGAACTTGATCCTGGAATTCCTCAAATAAATCACCTTCAATTTCTTCCAGTCTATGTTCGGCACAAAAGAACCGAAGGATTTTCAATGGTAGTTTTGGTGGCTGCTGCATGGCTCAAGAATTTTGAAACAGCGTTTGAGGCATATTGTTCCAAAGCGACTCCCGGATTTCTTTGATTTGTTGTACAGCCTGAAGCCCATAAGGAGTAGGTTTGAATATACGTTTGCGTTTTCCGCCTCTTTTTTGACTTGCTTCGCCCAGCTCGGACGATAGAAACCCTTTTTTTTCCAGCCTATATAATGAAGAGTGAATAGCGCTTAGGTTGATGTTGCGCTCTGTGTGTTTTTCTACTTCGTCTTTCACCAAATTTGCATAAGCATTTTCGTTTAGCACACAGGTGGCTAATAATACCACTTCTTCAAATTCGCCTAAAAAAGTACCTTTCATGGTTATGAGACATTATTTATATGAATGTAAGGAAAATAAATTCCCTGTGCTAATTAAATATATAAATGTAAGGAATATAAGGTTTACTTCTTAAGTAATATGGGAGAAAAGGGTTTAAGCGCATCGTACTTAGAGTTGATATTACTTTGAGTCAGCTCTGTTTTTATTGCGCGTTTTTTAAAGATTTGAGCCAATCTCACTCTTTATGGTTTCACTGAAAATATTTTTTCAATGGCCATGTTACTTTTTGAAAATGTTGCGTCTCATGATCAAAACTAAAACCATGTATGCCTTCGGGCAACAATCAACAATTAAAAAGAGAGAATAAACAATTATGAAAATTACAAACAAATTAATCGGTGCGTTAATCATTGGTATGGTGGCTGTGACTTCTTGTGCAGATGTGCCTCAAACTGAAATTGATGCTGCTACTGCTGCTATCGAAACTGCTAAAGCTGCTGGAGCAGAGGTATATGTTACCGAACAATACAATGCTTTGAATGACTCTATGGCCGTAGCTATGGCGAGCTTGGAAGAGCAAAAATCTAAGTTTTTCAAAAAGTATACTAAAACAGTTGAGAAACTGACTCAAGTAACTGCTATGGCGAACGAAGTTTCTGCTAACACTGAAGCCACTAAAGAAGCTGTGAAAACAGAAATTTTAGCTTCAATGGAAGAGGTTCAGACTTTGGTTGCTCAAGGTAGACAGTTGATTACTGAAGCGCCTAAAGGCAAAGAAGGAACAACTGCTTTAGAGGCTATTAAAACTGAATTAGACGTTGTTGAAGCTTCTATTACTGAGTCAAACACAATGTTTCAGAATGGTGAGTTGAAACCGTCATTAGAAAAAGTTAAAGTTGCTAAAGAAAAAGCGAGCTCAATCAATACTGAATTAACTGAGGTGATCAGCAAATACAAGGCTGCTCCAAGAAGAAAATAATTTTAGTAGAACGATAAAGGCAAAATCCCCTGACGGTACCAAAGCCTGAAGGGGATTTTCATTTTCTGAATAGATATGAAATTTAAATGGCTGGCCATTGCGCTGCTTACCGTAATAACTCTCATAGTATTACTATTTCCTTCTTTTGTTTTTCCTCAGCCTCCTTTGTCTGAATTGACTGAGGCAAGAGAAAGATTATCGGAAGCGGAGAAAAATCAGGCGTCTGAATATGCCCCAGATTTATATAAAAAGGCAATGTCTCTTTACGATTCTGCCATGGTGGCTTGGGCCAATGAAAATGATCGTATTTTCTTTATGAAGGATTTTTCATCCACAAAACAACTTGCTTCTAAAGCATCGGAAACGGCAATTTTAGCCAAAAGTACCGCTCAAAATGTGAGCAAAAAAGTATGGTCGAATTATAGCAAACGACTCGATTTAATCGATGATCAGTTTGAACGCTTCGATCTAAAGTATAAAAATATTCCACTGAACGAAGTTTCGGTGAAACAGCTTGCGCAAACTCGCTTGCTTTATCATGAAGTATCTGCTGCGTACGAAAAGGAAAATGCCGTATATCTTAAAGAAAACCTCAGCACACTAGAAGAAAATTTGACACAACTTATTAGTCATGCTGAAACTACTATGGCAGATTTTTTTAAAGATTATCCGCTATGGAAACAGTGGGCGGCCGCTGGAATTGAAAGGTCAAAAAAGAGTAATGAAACCGTATTCATTATCGACAAGATGGAGAGGCTTTGCTATGTATACGCAAAGGGCAAGCTGACACATACTTTCAATATGGAGCTTGGCGCCAACTGGATGGGCGATAAGATGCTTTCTGGAGATAAAACTACACCTGAAGGCGTATATAAAGTGGTGAAGAAAAAAGGGAATGGGCAGACCAAATATTACAAAGCCTTACTGCTAAACTACCCGAACGCTGATGACCAGAAGCGCTTTAAAGAGAACAAAGCCAAGGGCATTATTCCCAAAAATGCTTCCATTGGCAACTTAATCGAAATTCATGGCGATGGTGGAAAAGGATTGGACTGGACCGATGGCTGTGTTGCACTGAATAATAACGATATGGACAAGCTTTTTGCTTTAGCCTCTGAAAATACACAAGTAATTATAGTGGGATCGCTCAAACCGCTTCCGACAAAATAATGGAAAAGAAAAGGAACCTAAGAAAATGGATAATACTAGGGAGTACAGCTGTGCTTCTGTTTTTTGTACTGGCCAAAATACAGACCATCATGGTGAGTATTTCCACCCAAGAAAATGTGACAAAAGTAGATAAGGAAACCGAAGCCACTTTGCTGACCGATATGCAAAACCAATTGGCGGTTTTGGATAAAAAACTATCGGCCAATATCCCTAGAAACAACTATTTAGTAGTGAACAGTACGGTCAATGAATTCTACTTGTACAAGGGAACGAACTTGATCAAGAGCGATATCTGCTCAACAGGAAGTTACATTCTCTTAAAAGGCAACGATAATAAAAAGCAATGGATGTTTAAAACGCCAAAAGGTGAATTTAAAATACTAAATAAGACCAAGGATCCAGTATGGAAAAAACCCGATTGGGCTTTTGTTGAAGAGGGTTTACCTGTTCCCTCTCCAAATCATTCGTCCCGTTTTGAATATGGGGTTTTGGGAGATTATTCACTGAGCATTGGCGATGGATATTTGATTCATGGCACATTGTATCAGCGATTTTTGGGATTGCCGGTAACGCATGGCTGTATTCGTTTAGATGACGCCAACCTAGAGTTGGTGTACAAGTCGCTGCCCATAGGGTCAAAGGTTTTTATTTTCTAATTCAATGGAAGAACAAGAAAAAGGCCTGAACAAAGGGAGGAAGCCAATTTTGTTATACTTCGCTTTAGCGATGATACTAATCGTCATAATTTTTGGGCTGGTAAAATACGCCATGGCTCCAGTACACAAACTGGCAGAGTGGAAACAAACTCAAGAAACAATAGCGGTTTATGATGACGCCAAACTGGACTCAATTCAACGCTTGATTACTTTTAGAAATGCCTTGTTAAGTCTTCCTAAAAAGGATTCTATTCATTTAATCGTTAATGTGCCTGATAGCACTCTGGGCTTGTTTATCAATGGTGTATTAATTTACAATGTGAAAATGACCCGAATGAAGCTAGACCCAATGCTCAGAAAATTACCTCAGAGTATGTATATACAAACGTTTTCGAAACCGCTGTCTGTAGCCGTGTCTGAAGCTAGTATTGTAAAAGAGCCTATTATAGAAAAAGTAGCGCCTAAAACTCCAGAAGAACTAACGGCCTCTGTTACTTCGCCCGACACTTTGGTGCACCAACCTGTTTTCATCAGGTTAATTACCGATAACGGAATTCATTTTCTTATTACACAAAATGAGAACCTGACTTCAGTAGATAAAAAGGCCAACCGTAGTTTTTGGTCGGATAGAAGAATGGAAAGAGCGAAGTCCTTTTTTACGGCTATGGTTAAATTTCAACCCTATGAATATCAACCTTCGATAATTTTAGAAGCCAACGACAAAGCATTGACAGCCATTTATAGAGCTTTACCAGAGCAGACTAAAGTGGTGGTGTATTATGAGTAGAAACTAACCATTATTATTCCATGCGCTAAGGTAACTCAGGTGGGCAAGTTCACCCTTTCTTCAGTACCCTTCTTACCAATGGCCCTAAGGTTAAACCTTGACCAATAATAGAGAAGACCACAATGATATAGGTAACCGTAAGAAAAAGCTCGCGTTCCATGTTAGGTTCCAATGAAAGTGCCAAAGCAATTGAAATCCCGCCACGAATTCCACCCCAAGTCATAATCAGATTGGTTTTTGGAATGAAATCTAGTTTCTTTTTAAATAGTGCCACCGGACCCGCCAAGGCCAAATACCTAGCAAGTAATGTAACAGGAATAGCGATTAAGCCGAAGGTAATGTATTCGCCATTGATGGTAATGATCAATAACTCTAGGCCAATTAGTACAAATAGGATTGCGTTGAGCAAAACATCGAGCAGTTCCCAAAACTTATCTACATAGTTTTGAGTAGTTTCTGACCAAGCAATTTTAGGCGACTTATTTCCAATAAAAATACCAGCCACTACGACTGCTAAAGGTCCTGAAACGTGGATTAAATGTGCCAATGAAGAAAGTCCCATCACAAGGGCCAGGGTAATCATTACTTCGGTTTCGTAATGGTCAATCACTCTCATTAGTTGAAAAACCAACCAACCAGCTAACAAGCCGAGGGCAATTCCGCCTACTACTTCTTCAAAGAAAAGCAAGCCTACTTCACTGGCTTCAATAGCACCTACTCCCTGCTGTGCAATTTTAAATATTACCAAAAAGATGACCACACCAACTCCATCATTAAACAGTGATTCGCCAACAATTTTAGTCTCTAATTTCTTTGGCGCATTGGCGTCTTTCAGAATTCCTAAAACTGCAATAGGGTCGGTAGGGGAGATAAGTGCACCAAAAAGTAGGCAGTAGATGTAGTCGATTTGATGCCCTAAAGCCTGCACAATGTAATACATGAGCGTACCGACAATGAAAGTTGAAATCAACACACCCATGGTGGCAAATAATGCAATTGGCATTCTTTGCTTCTTTAGACCATCAATTTTGGTATGTAGTGCTCCCGCGAAAAGCAAAAAGCTTAGCATAATATCCAGCAAAGCGGTTTCAAAATCTATGGAGTCAATAATTAAATTGGCTTCTTCTAAAATGAATGGGTTGAAATTGCCAGCAATGGTAATCACCAATGTAAAACAAATGGCAATAATCATTAAGCCAATAGTGAAGGGCAGTTTTAGAAACTTTGTATTGATAAAGGCAAAAGCAGCCGAAAGAACTGTGAGAATGGTAATAACGGTGAATATGCTCATTGACTTGATTTATGTTTTGTCTACAATGGCAAAATAAAACCTTTAATCGAATTGTGTGATAAAGAAGTGGAATTATCGAAACGATTATTGTGACATTATTAGATTATAAACCGACTTAGGAAGAATACTTAAGGCGAAACCTTCTATTAAACCACCTGCGTACAGAGTAAGGTGGTCTTTGTACGGTGGTCGTTCAAACACGTATTCAACTGAGTCTGTTAAATTATCATTGCTTCCTCTATTATTTTTTCTTGCAATAAGATTACCTAAGCCAGACTGTAACCAGCGTTCATTATTTTGACTGTCTGTAACTTTTAATTTTAACCCCTCGAAATCTGATCGCATGGTTCCCCAGTTTTTTAATTGGTTGCCTCTCCCTTCAAAATCAAGTCTATTGATTCGGCCCTCTGCTAACTTTACTCTTGTAAGGTTGGCAATTAGGGGATTAAGGCTAGTGAGTTTCATTGCTCCTATATGTCCATTGTAAGTGTGGTTATTAGGGTCGTTTAAAGGTAGCTTCGCCTGAAAGGTAAATGGGGCATCCTCCATGAATACACCTTTAAAACTAGCTGTGACTACATCTCTTTTATTCTTTTCTGTGTATAAGTTCACGATGGTGGCATTCAATTGGGTGAGCATTAAATTCCCTGGTTCCAGCTCCTTATCACTATGTATTTTATAATCAATACTGCCGTTCTTTAAATACACACTGTCTATTTCAACAGGAATGGAAAGATTTAATAATGACTTATGAAATAATTCCTTGTACTGCGTTTCATCCAATGGAATACTCTTGTTTCTCACAAGATCCAAGTTCAGGTTAACCAAATGCAAGGCACTACCCTTGATGGAAGAAAGATCTTTCAATTCCTTGAAATTTCCCGACTGATAATTGAGGGTGTCTAAGGATATATTGAAAATGGTTTTTCGAAACTGACTCTCTAAGGTCATTTTATAAGGATCCCTTTTTGCAGTTATTTCGACACCGAAACACTGAAGTAATTCGTCACGGTAGTTAAAATTGATACCTTCAATCCTGTAGTCGTAATCAGAGTCTTTTGGGCTCAATAAAATTTCATCTAACGAAAAAGCTACCTGTTCAACTTTTGATGTTTTAACGATGTTTTCAGTAGAGTTAAGATCAATTTTTAAGTCCTCCATTTTTACGTTAACATTCTTTCCAGCATAGAGTGTGTCGGCTAAATTTCTATTGAAAACGAAGGAGGCGCTTCCATCGCTGAGCTCGAAGTTTGCTACTTGAATATTTTTAATTGCGCTCTCTTCAGAATTTTCACTATTGTTTTCTGTCAAACTCTCTTTTTCTGGTATAAAGAAAAGGAGCTCAGGTTTGTCGATAGCTACTTTTTTTAGGTCAATCACAGAGTCGAAGAATAGGTTACTTATGTTGATGTTGTCTATCTTAAATGAGTTGGTTTTGAAGAAAACAGCTGGGTATCTCATCATCATGAATTTGTTCGCTGTGTCTGTTTCAAATTCTACTTTTTCAAACTCTATATTGAAGCCATTCCATGATAAGGAGGTGTAGCTGTTTTCAAACGATAGGGTATAAAAATCCCCAAAGGTATCATTGATTTCCTTTTTTAAGCGGTTGTTTATGATGCCTTTTAAGAAGAATGAAACGAAGATTGACAGCAGGAAAACCACTGTCAATACAGTGATTCCCGTAATCTTAAATATTCTAAGCCAAGTTTTTGATGGTTTTTCCATAGTAGATACCCTTCTAAATTACACAAAGTGTTCCAGAATGATTTGGAGTGGGGAATGAGTTTCTTTCTATTCTGAAAAAGATGCTTACAACATGACTTAGCTTTGAAGTTTGTTAGATAAAAGGATGCTCTTGCAGCATGACTTAGCTTTGAAGTTTGCACTAATGATTTCGCGAATGCAGTAAAGCTATTAGCTACTCAGTCATCCCGTAGGGATCTTTTCCCGTAACGCAGTTGTCTGTTGTTCGCAACTTGTTCTCTTGTGTTGCTGAAAAAGATGCTTACAGCATGATATATCTTTGAAGTTTGTTAGATAAAAAGATGCTTGGTCAGGTAATTCTATAAACTATGAAACTGTTAAACTCAATACTTAAACACCAAAAAGAAACTGGCGCCTTGGCCTGATTCTGATTTGACGGTGAGGTCCCCTTTATGCTTTTTCATGATTTGCTTAGAAAGGCTCAACCCAATTCCAGAGCCCTGTTCTTTGGTAGAGAAGAAAGGAATGAAAATTTGATCAATCTTGCTTTCGTCAATTCCCATTCCATTGTCGGTTACTTCAATCACTTTTTCAGACTCTCGGAAGTAAGTCCTTAAAGTGATCCGAGGGTTTTCAGTCTCCTTTAATGCATGCTTAGCATTCGTAATCAGGTTGATCAATACCTGTTCGATTAGCTTTCTATCGATGGAAAGCTCGAAGGCACTTTTAAGATGAAGCTCCAATGTGATATGCTCTTTCTGAAGCTCTGGCTTCATGAGTTGCGCCATGTTTTCTAATAATTGAATGGCATCTGTGTGCTCTTTGTCCAAGTTTTTCACGCGGGTGAGTTTGCGGTAATCGTCCACAAAATGGAGAAGGCCCTCACTTCGTCTTTGAATGGTTTCTAGGGAAAAGCGAATATCGGTTAAGTCCTCTTCAGAAATTTCATCAATGGATTTTTCAAGATTTTCGCCTTTGTGAAGCATCATCTGCATGGTTTCAGTAAGTGAAGTAATCGGGGTGACGGAATTCATGATTTCGTGCGTAAGAATTCGGATAAGCTTATGCCAAGCCTCAATTTCTTTCTGTTCAATCTCCGACTTAATGTTCTGAAAAGTAATGATCGAGTACCTGAAGTTTAAAATTTTCAGTCGGGTAACATGGGCGGAAATTTGAAGTTTATCACCTTTAACGTTCAGTTCAATTAACTTTCTTTCGTTGTCGTCCATTTCGGAGAACTCACGAGAAAATTGAGGGGAAAGCTGCTGCAGTTGCTTCCAGTAATTCGGTACACCAACCCCTAAAAGAGTTTGGGCCGTTTTGTTCATCAGTTCTATTTGATGCTCCTCCTTTATGGCAATGATTCCCACGTTCACATTGTCTACAATCACTTTTAGAAACCTGAACTGGGCTTCCTTTTCAACTGAAACCTTTTTAAAAGCCTCAATGATTTCCACAAAAGCATCCTGTAATTCCTGAAAGGATTTGCCGTGTTTTTTTCCTTTGAATGAAATTGAAAAATCAGAATAGCGAATGGCCAAGAGAAGTTTTGCCAGTTCTCTATTGGTGAAGGTGATAAAGCGTATCAACTCAGCCACCTGAATAATTACGATAGAAAGGAGAATAATTTGGTTGAAGAACAATTCAGTTTTAGCGAAAATAAAAGCCAAGCCCGTTAGCGTTAGCATGAGTAACGTTATCCGAATTATTACAAGAAGGCTGAATCGCTTTGAAACCATATTTTTTAGTTAATAGTGTATTGGTTAAGAGTTAAGAGGTTATTGTTTATTTGATATTTCAATTCCTGATTTCTATTTTCTGATAACTGATAACTGATAACTGATAACTGATAACTTCTGCCTAATAGCTCTTAACGAAACTACAGTCCATACTTCTGAAGTCTTCTATATAAAGCCAACCGATCAATGCCCAGGTCTTTGGCGGCACGGGTTACGTTTCCGTTGTTCTTATCTAGCGCTTTTAAAATGAGGCGTTTTTCCATTTCTGAAAGGTCCAAAATATCCTCCTCCAAACGTTTGTTACTGCGGTTGGGTTGAAGTACAAAATCGTCAGCGGTAAGTTTATGATCATCGGCTAAAATGATGGCGCGCTCTATCGCATGTTGCAGTTCGCGAATATTTCCAGGCCAATGATATTTCTTTAGTTTGGCAATGGTGTTATGGTCAATTCGCATTTTTGGCTTTTGGTATTTCTTGCCATAGAGTTGAATAAAATGTCGTACGAGTAAAGTAATATCCTCAGTTCTTTCGGCCAAAGCAGGCATTCTCAATTCTACGGTGTTAATTCTGTAAAGCAAATCTTGGCGGAAAGTGCCCTCTTTTACCATTTCGTATAAAGGCATATTGGTGGCGCACACTAAACGAATATCTACAGGAATTTCTTTGCCTGAACCTACCCGACTTACTTTTCTCTGCTGCAAAACAGTGAGAAGTTTGGCTTGTAAAGGAAGAGAGAGGTTGCCAATTTCATCCAAAAAAAGTGTGCCGCCAGAGGCCAGTTCAAACCTGCCGGGCTTATCTTCTTTGGCATCAGTAAAAGCACCTCGAACATGACCAAAGAGCTCGCTTTCAAAAAGGTTTTCGCTGATAGAGCCCAAATCTACATTGATGAAAACCTTGTCTTTTCGCTCTGACTGACGGTGTAAGGCACGAGCGGCTAATTCCTTCCCCGTTCCATTTTCACCCAAAATCAAAACATTGGCATCAGTAGGCCCAACTTTTTCAATCAATGAGAACACCTTTTTAATGGGGAGGGATTCTCCAATGAAATTCTCGAATTTTTGATCTATTTCACTTGAAAGTGTTTTTTGAGTACTCTTGAGTCGATCTACTTCTAGCTTGCTTTGCCTTAATTGTAGTGCAGATTGAATGGTGCCGAAGAGCTTTTCGTTTTTCCATGGTTTTGGCAGAAAGTCGGTAGCACCAGACTTTACAGCTTTTACGGCCAAGTCAAACTCCCCATAGGCGGTAATCAGAATCACTATCGCATTTGGGTCGATGGTTAGAATTCGGTTGAGCCACTTCAAACCTTCTTCTCCTTCATTATCGCCCTTCTTAAAATTCATGTCAAGCAACACTACATCGAAGGCTTCACGCTCTAGGTGATCAGGAATTTGCTCAGGGTCATTTTCAATTTGAACCAAGGTGAACTGCTGTTTTAAATACATCCGTGCAGTGTTAAGCACATCAATATCATCGTCAACCACTAAAATTTTTGCTTCTGTCTTACTCATGGAGATACTGTATCAAAACCAAACAGTTAAATGTATTGAAAACAAACGATATATTGTTTATTTATTTTTTATGTTCTGTGTAACGTTCAGTAAATCAATTGAATATATGTTTGGCACTGCTATTGGTAGGTCTGCTCAATATAATAGGTCGAATTATGCTCAAAAACTACATCACAACAGCTTTTAGAAATCTTACCAGAAACAAGACTTACACCATTATTAATGTGTTTGGGCTAGCACTTGGAATTAGCGCAGCCATTGTTCTTTTCAAAATAGTATTGTTCGAAAAGAGTTTCGATCAGTACCAAAGCAATTTTGATAACCTCTATAGGTTTACCAAACGCACTGAAAGCCCAAATCAGGTAGAGTTTGATGCAGGAATTCAGAATCCGTTTACACTTGCCTTTAAAACCGACTATCCTGATTATGGTTTGCCTGTTCGGACTTTTGGAATAGGGGAAAGTCAATTGAGCATTACCAATTCCATTGGTGATTTACAGCACTTTGCGCAAAGGGATGGAATTGCTTTTGCCGACAAAGATTACTTCAAACTTTTTGATTATGAGTTTGAATTGGGTAATCCTGAAACGGCTTTGGAGAAGCCAAATTCCGCTGTTATTTCAGTTTCTTTGGTTGAAAAACTCTTCGGCATTACTGATGGTGGTTACGATAGAGTAATGGGTAAAGAGGTTAGGCTCAATGATAAGGTTGACGTTTTTATAACGGCTGTGGTAAAAGACCCGCCAGTGAATAGTTCAGTGCCTTTTAGCTTTATAATAGAATATGAAGCGGTAAAGTCGATTTTCGATTTCTATCAGCCAGATTCATGGAACTCAACTTCGTCAAATGCAAATGTCTTTTTTCTGAAGGCGAAAGGGGTGGAGGATAGCCAAATAGAAGCGGCTCTGACAGAAATTGTAAAAAAATACATACTAGAAGATACCGAAAATACGGTGTATGGCCTTCAGGCAATGGCCGATATTCATTTTCAGCCGCAGTATAATACTTATAACGATGCAGGAGTTTCGTCTGATTTTCTAACTATACCAATAGCCATCGGAATTTTCTTAATCTTAACAGCCTGTATCAATTTTGTGAATTTGTCCACTGCTTTGGCTATCAAGCGATCCAAGGAAGTTGGCATACGCAAGGTTTTGGGTGGAAGAAAAGAACAGTTGATACAGCAGTTTTTGGGTGAAACTTTTTTCATTACCATTATTTCAGTACTGATTTCACTAGGGGTGGCAGAGCTGATAATGAAAAATATGGAGCAGTTTGTAGGTTACAACTTATCACTCAATTTGTTTCAAGACCCCCAGTTGATTATGATTTTACTGGGAATCACAGTTGGGGTTACTTTAGTAGCTGGGCTGTATCCTTCCTTAATTCTAGCTAGGCTAGCACCTGTACTGGCATTGAAAAACAAAGGCCAATCGGCACTTTCTGGTAATGTGAATACCCGCAGGGGCTTGGTGGTTTTTCAGTTCGTCATTTCACAATTATTGGTGGTGTGTACGCTTGTGGTAATAGCCCAGATGGAATTCTTTGAGAAGAAAGACTTGGGCTTTAGAAAAACATCTATAGTTACTTTTCCACTACCAACAAATGCAAGCGAGAAACTCAATCCGCTGAGAAATGAGCTTTCAGCATTTGCAGGAATAGAAAAGGTAAGTTTCAATTTTTCGTCTCCATTATCCGATAGTAATATAGGTTCGAGTTTCGGTTATGCCCCGCTCGAAATGGAAGGTTCTTACGATGCTGCCTATAAAGTTGCGGACGAAAATTACTTGGATTTGTACGGCATCGAGATTCTAGCTGGTAGAAACTTTAATGCCACTGATACGCTGGATGTTGCGATTATTTCTAAATCGGTTATGGAATTAATGGGAATTGAAAACCCTGAAGATGCCATTGGGAAACAGATACAAAGTGGTTTTGCAGGAGATAAAGCAGTTATTGGGGTAATAAATGACTTCCATACACAATCACTAAAAGAGAAAATAGAACCTACTATTTTAGTCACTTATCAGGGCTATTTTTACGAAGGTGCTATTCGCTTTGAAGGAACCGATAAACAAATGGGAAATGTGATTTCAGCCCTTGAAGCTGCATGGACGAAGCAATATCCTAATGTGCTTTTTGATTACTCTCTATTTTCTGAAAGTATAATGGAGAACTATGAGGAGGAGGCCAATATGATGAACCTCTTCCAAATTTTCTCAGGCATTGCTATTCTAATCGGTTGTTTAGGGCTGTATGGTTTGGTAGCCTTTTTGGCAGGTCAGAAAACTAAGGAAATTGGAATAAGAAAGGTTTTGGGTGCTTCAGTGGGGCAAATTCTGAACATCTTCTCTAGAGAACTTTTGGTGCTGATAGTGATTGCCTTTTTAATCGCTGCGCCTGTGGCCTATTACATTATGGATTATTGGCTTTCTGATTTTGAATACCGCATTAACATGAATGTATGGGTGTTTGTGATTGCAGTTGGGTTTACGCTTTTGGTGGCAGGCCTTACAACGGGTTTCCGATCATTGAGAGCAGCGCAAGCTAACCCTGTGGATTCGTTGAGAAGTGAGTAGGGGAAATAGTTGATCAGTCCCGAAGTATCGGGAAGAAAGCAGGAAAAAAGGATACGGAAAGCAGAAAAAACTATGATAGTTGGGAACTCAATTTTCTGAAAAGAATTCGCTTTAACTGATAACTGATAACTGATAACTGATAACTGATAACTGATAACTGATAACTGATAACTGATAACTGATAACGCTATGCTAAAAAGTTACTTCATTACTACACTAAGGTCGCTTAGAAAACACCCAGTTTTCACTGTGGTGAATGTTATTGGTTTGTCGGTGGGTATAGCTGCATTTATCTTGATTACAGTATTTGTTCGTGATGAACTGACCTTTGATCGTTTCCATAAAAACCAGGATAGAATTTATCGTGCGATGATGATCAACAAGGACGGGAATCCCCAACCTTTTCCTACCGAGTTAATTGAGATTGTAAACTTAACTATGCCGGAAGTAGAGGCCATGACAAGGATACAAGTATTGGGTGAAACTTTAATGGACTATGAAGGAGCTAAGGTTTTTGAAAAGGAAACTTATGGAGCTGATCCGAATTTTTTCAAAATTTTCGGTTTCTCTTTAAAGTACGCGAATGAATCAAATGCTCTGGAAGGTGAAAACAGCGTGGTTCTTTCACGTTATATGGCACTTAAATATTTTGGAGAAGAAGATGTGATTGGCCGAAAATTCGAGATGGCCGACAATAACAGAATTGGCATTGTAACGGGGGTTTTAAATGATATCCCTCAGAACTCTCGATTCCAATTCAATATCATTGTACCTATTCGTAAGGTGAGTAACGGAGGTTATCGGTATGGTGGACAAGGAGAATTATATGCTTTATTGAAAGAGCCAGTGGATGAAGCAGGATTAGAAAGCAAGTTGATGGACTTGACTGCTCAGAACGGCTTCGATAACAAATTCAACTTAAAATTTAAAGTTGAAAATTATGGCGATCTACACCTTGAGAGCGAATTTTCTCAAACGGCTTCTGGCGTAAAAGGGAATAAAGAGTTCATTTTTATTTTCTCTGCGGTTGGCTTATTCCTGATTTTGCTCGCTGTTATAAATTACATCAACTCTTCAACAGCCAAATCACTTTCCTCTTTAAAACAGGTAGGAATTCGTAAAGTGATTGGGGCGACTAAAACTCAAATTCGTTTTCAGTTTTTGATTGAAACGGCCATTTTGGTGGCTGTTGCAGTTTTTATAGCAGCTGCTTTGGCTGAATATTTTTTGCCTACGCTGAATTCCCTATCTGGAAAAAGCTTGAAGCTCAACTATTTCTCTGATGGTTTTACACTCATCTTTTTGATCTTATTAATTCCCGGAATCACATTATTGGCAGGTGTATATCCCGCAATCTTCACTAGCCGCTTTAAAACCCTGCGATTAATGAAAGGGGAAGCCATTGGAGGTAAAGGATTGTTCAGAAAGTACTTGGTGGCTTTTCAGCTGACTATTACACTGGTTTTACTTTTCGGAACACAAGTGATAAAGAAACAGGTTGATTTTTTTGTGGAAGGAGATATAGGAATGGATCCTTCTTCAATTATTACGACTTATAAAGCGCGAGGAAGCACTTATGATGTAATGAAAGCTGCTTTTGAGAAAATACCAGGCGTTGAGGCTGTAACTGCTTCTCCTTTTCCATTGAATGGAACGGTTAAAATGCCTTTGCAGTGGACACTTGAAAATGAGCAAAAAACGGATGCTGTTCCTTATCAAGAAGTGGCTGAGAATGCGCTGGGCGTACTTGATATACAGCTTATTAGGGGTCGTGATTTTATAAACGGAAGTGTAGAGGATGAAAACGGTTCGGTCATTATTAACCAAGCCATGGTGGGCTTGTTGGGTTTTAAAGAGCCGCTTGGTCAAAAGATTAAACTGCTCTCTCCAAATTATAGAATAACAGATTATACCATTATTGGAATCACAGAAAACCTTGCGTTTAACCTGAAGCAAGAATCAACTCCTGCGGTAATCATGCAAGCAGACAAAAGACTTTCTTCGATTAATATTAAACTCAGTGAAGGAGTTAAAGCGGAAACCATTCCATTGCTTTCTGAAGCATGGGATGAGTTATCGCCTAGCAGTCCTTTTGTCTATTCCGTGATGGCAGATGAAATTGAAGCCAACTATGAGAAGGAGAAGAAATTCGGAACTGTAATTCAGGTGTTCACTTGGGTAGCCATGCTTATTGCAGGTTTGGGCCTTTTCAGCCTAAGCGCTTTTACCATCATTCAGAGATACAAAGAAATTGGAATCAGAAAGGTTTTAGGTGCCTCGGTTTTTGCCTTAATCCTAAGCTTTTTACGAAGCTATTTAGGGCTGATTGTGCTTGCCTCTTTAATAGCGATACCAACAGCCTATTATTTGATGAATTTATGGATGAACGATTTCGTCAACCATATTGAAATAAGCTCAGCCATTTTCGCGATAGGCATTGGCGCTTCATTGTTGATTGTGCTCATCACAGTGGGGTATCAGTCGGTAAAAGCATCATTGATTAACCCAGTAGATATTTTAAGGAATGAATGAAAAGAGTGGGAAGCCCGAAGAGGGAAGAAAGGAGAAAAGAGTTGATCAGAAAACTGGGAGTCAGGGAACTCAATTCTCTGAAAAGAATTCGCTTTAACCGATAACCGATAACCGA
>NZ_LQZQ01000003.1 GCF_001593005.1 Roseivirga ehrenbergii | reverse complement strand
CCGAGGCAGACTTAGTGCTTGAATTTTTGTAAAAATCAGAGTTATGCTGCTCCAAACGACCTGATACAAAAGCAGTTTCGCCAACATAGTAGCGGTTTACCGAAGGGGAATATAGAATATAAACACAGTGCATAAAAACAAAAAAAGACAGCCATTTCTGACTGTCTTTTGGTGGGCGCTGAGGGATTCGAACCCCCGACCCCCTCGGTGTAAACGAGGTGCTCTGAACCAACTGAGCTAAGCGCCCTTCCTAATTGGGAATGCAAAGGTAATACGGGTTTTCATTATTGCAAACACTAGCGCAAAATAAAATTGAAATATTTTTCATTCTATCAAAAAACTGGCTTAAACACCTTAAAACACATATTTTAATTAACTTCGCACGGGTCTTAACTAGAACGCACCAAAACATGACGCTTGTAGAGTTCAAACAAATATTCGATCTCTATTACACCCCGATCAAGAATTTCCTGTACTACAAGTCGGGAGATGTTGATTTGGCTGAAGACCTTACTCAGGATGTCTTTATGAAGCTTTGGGACAAGCGCGAAGAGATCAATCAGGAAACCGTAAAAAGCTATCTCTATACCATTGCGAGCAATATGCTGCTCAACAAGTTTCGTCATGACAAAGTGGTATATACTTTCGCTGAAAAGAACAAGGACCGCTTTAATGAACAATCACCCCAATATGCGTTAGAAGAAAAAGAGTTTAAACAACAGCTCGAACAAACCATTGCGGCCATGCCCGAAAAACAAAGGAATGTTTTTTTAATGAACCGCATTGATGAATTGACCTACAAAGAAATTGCCGAAAGATTAGAGCTAAGCGTGAAAGCCGTTGAAAAACGAATGCATGGCGCACTATCTTTTCTTCGAGATAAAGTGAATCACAAAATTTAACTATATTGAATAAGTGAAGCACAACGACCCGATAGAGGATTGGTTTTACACCAAAACATCTGACCAAGAACGAGAAGAATTGGAAAAAGCGATGGCTTTTTCCTCAAATCTTGCTGTGCCTATTGGGAAGTCAAAAGATCAAGCTTGGGATCAGTTATTAGGCAACATTGAAGAACAAAAGGAAAATAAGGAACGCATTCTAATTCCGCAAAGGGAAAAAGTAAGTCAGTGGGTTGCATGGTTAACCGGTGTTGCCGCCATGTTGATTGCTGGCTATCTCACATTTTATAATCCATTGGGTGAAGACCAAATGGTTCGCAACAAAGCAGAACTAGGGACAGTGGAAAAATTCATTCTACCTATTGGATCGAGCTTAACATTAAATTCCTCCTCATCCTCTACTTACGATCCTCAAACTTGGTACGACAAACGAGTTGTAAAGCTCGAAGGGGAAGCCTTTTTCGAGGTTACGGAAGGATCTGAATTTTTAGTAGAGACCAGTAATGGCACTGTTCAAGTACTAGGGACTAGTTTCAATGTATTTTCCAGAGGTCAGGATTTTAGTGTAGAGTGCTCTACGGGTATGGTTTTAGTCACTTCAAATGGCCAGCAAGTTGAGCTAATGCCTGGTCAAAAAGTAACCCTGAAAGATAAAAAGCTAATCAGAAGCGAATTCAATATTGACAAAATTGCTACTTGGAGATCAGGTGATTTTTATTTCGACACTACTCCTCTTAAAAAAGTTATTGAAGAAATGGAGAGGCAGTTTGACATAAAAATAAGAGTGAAAACAAATATTGAGGAAAGATATTATAGCGGATTCTTTAGTCGAACAAACTTAAAAGAAGCCCTTCAGTTGGTTTTTGTACCAATGGGTTTAGATTTCGAGATTAACAACAAAGAGGTAACTGTACAATAAGTAGTGCGAAAAATAATCTACCTCCTTCTATTTCTATTTGCAAATAGCCTGCTTTACTCGCAAGCCCTACCAGATATTTCTATTAATGAAACATTCAAACAGACTTCATTATCCAAGGTTATTCGCATTTTAAAAAATAAGTACGATGTTAAAATTGCATATGATGACGCTCTTGTTACTGGAATTACGATAGATGGCCAGTTCACCAACAAATCATTATCTGCTTTCCTTGATGAAATCCTTCCTTCAAAAGGAATAAACTATCAAGTACTTAATGGTAAAATAATTCTCACACCTGGTCAAATTAATATTGACCTTCAAACACCAAGCCTATTCGACCTGACCGTTTTTGGAATGATTCAAGATGCTCAAACTGGTGAGATGTTGCCTAATGCCTTAATTAGAGTAGCGGGAGAAAACAGAGGGACAATATCGAACAAAGATGGTTTTTTCTCTTTGAGTCAGGTACCTACCGACACCTCGACAATAGAGGTGACTTACTTGGGCTACAAAAAAAATACGGTAAAACTAGACCCTAATAAATCCAAACAGACACTCCGTATTTCTATGGCCGAAAACACTGTAGATTTAGCTGAGTTTACGGTGGTTGACCTTAGGTCTGACAACACAATTCAGTATGGAGAAGAAACCAGTCAAATCTCTATAGATCCAAACAGTCTCTCATCGCTACCGAGTTTAGGTGAACTAGATATTTTCAGATCATTGCAACTGTTGCCAGGAATTAGTGGCACAGATGAAACTTCATCTGAACTTAGCATTCGAAATAGCCCTTCAAGCCAAAATCTTGTGTTATTAGACGGATTTACTATTTATCGACTCGATCATTTTTTTGGGGTATTTAGCGCCATTAACCCTGATGCCGTACGTGACATCCAAGTATACAAAGGTGGATTTGGATCAAAGTATGGCGGCCGAATTTCTGGAGTGGTAGACATCACAGGCAAATCTGGAAACTTTAATAAACCAGAATATTCTTTCGGAATTAACCTTTTAAGTGCGAGAATGAGCATAAACGCTCCTTTAAATCAAGGCAAAGGTGCCATACACTTTAGCACAAGAAGAGCCTATACTGATGTGATTAGAAGTAGCCTTTTTAAGAAGCTTTACAAAAACTACCGAGAAAACTCAAACCAAGTAGATGACCAAGGAAATGACAATTCTCTTAGACCGAATTTTCATTTTTATGATGTCAACCTGAAAACTACCTACAACGTCTCAAAAAGAGATATTGCCAGTTTTTCGTTGTATTGGGGCAGAGATGAACTCTATACCGACTTCGATCAAATTACAGGTTCAGGAACGAGCATGATAACGGAAAACACAGACGAAATCGCAGAATGGGGAAACCTTGGTATTGGCGGTATTTGGTCTAGAAATTGGAGCAAAAATTATTACTCAAGTTTTCAGGTGGCATACTCAGGACATAATTTCGATTATCTTTTTGAAAGCGAAGAGCGAAATGAAAACAGTCAGGTTACAAATACTTATAGTGCCACACGACTCAATGATGTATCTGATTTTCAAATCAATTATAAAAATGAACTTAAGTACAAAGAAAGACATCAGCTCGATTTTGGCCTTAACGTGTCGACTATAACCACCATTAATGATGTAACCATTGATGAACAAATACAGCTCCCTTTGGGTGAACGTGAGCAATCTGGTGGCATTTTCGCACTTTACGCCTCCGATGAATTGCGGATTAACAAAAAAACGAGACTTAATGCGGGCTTCAGATATACAGCAACAAACCTGACTGACAAGAACTATTTTGGCAGACGACTAGGCTTAACCTATCAGCTTACTCCTTCAATAAAGCTAAAATTTTCTAATGGTCAGTATTATCAATTGGCCAGACAAGTACTCTATGACGACCCTCGCTCTAACCTTCAGGATGGATGGAATTTAGCATGCAACACTGCATTTGGCGCCTTAAACTCTGAACACTTGATTGGAGGAGTAAACTATTCGAAGAATGGTTTTATGGTGGACATGGAGTATTATCAAAAAAATGTTTCTGGCTTGGTGGAGTTTACGGTTTCACACATGCTTGACCAAAGCACGCCAAATGATACTCAACCCTTAGTGACAGAATCTGTTGGTGAAGAAAAAATCAGAGGCCTTGATGTACTGATCCAGAAAAAAATTGGGCCATACCACGGCTGGTTATCCTATACGCGTAGTAAATCGAGCAGTATTTATCCTCAGATTAATGATGGGCAAAGTATTCCATCTAGGTTAGACCAGCGTAACGAGGCAAAATTTGTTCACGTGTTGGAGTTTCAGAAATTCAATGTGTCTGCTACTTTTCTATATGGTAGCGGAAGGCCTTTTTTCAAACCTGAACTCAACTTTATTCGAGACAACGGGGGCACAGTAATTAATTACGAAATACTAAACCTGAATAAAACAGTAGAACGACTACCAACTTACCATAGGCTAGATATTTCAGCGGCCTTGAAGTTTGAAAATGAAGACGTTAGAGGCGACTTCGGTATTTCAATACTCAATGCCTACAACCATAAAAACATTCAGAACCGAAGGTTAAATGTTAGTGCTATAGAACGCGCAATTAACAACGGAGAAGAACCAAGTGAGCTTTATAGGGATATCGTATTACTTGATTTTACCCCATCGATATTCCTCAACCTTTATTTTTAATTTTTTCTAGACCTTAAGGTAGGGTATGTGTTTATACACGTGTATTATCCCCAAATGCACCAAAACCAAAACACTAATCAACACGAGTCAGCGTGGCTTAATGGTGAAATTTCTTCAGAGGAATTTCTTCAGAAAGCACATTCAATTGACTCAGATTCGGTTTTACTCAAAGCTTTGAGTAAAACGAGTGGTTTTGATGCACCTAGTAAAAAGACCAAGCATGACGCTTGGGCTGAACTTGAAAAAAAGATTTCAGAAGAAAAATCTCAAAAAGTAGTTCCTCTTTACAGATCGTACTGGATGGGAATTGCCGCTTCATTAATCTTAGCCATTGGCGCATTTTTCATTTTCAAACAATCATCAACAAGTACCAATCAAACAATTATAGCAACCTCACTTGCTGAGGTGCAAACCGTTTACTTGCCCGACAGTTCAATCGTTTACTTGAACGCGGGCTCAAAAATTTCATTCTCGGAAAGGCAATGGCAGGAGGAACGAACTTTAGAGTTAAGTGGGGAAGCCTTTTTCGAAGTGAAAAAAGGAAGTGAATTTACCGTTGAAACTAGCCTTGGCGATGTAGTGGTTTTAGGAACCAGCTTTAATATTAGAGAAAGGAAAGATATTCTTGAGGTAGCTTGTAAAACAGGTAAAGTAAAGGTGACTATCAAGCCTAGCGGAGAATCTCGAATACTTACCCCAGGTCAAATTCTGACCACCAAAAGCGGTGAAATTAAGAATGTTGCACCTATTTCTCTTTCTTATATAGATAATTGGAGAACGGGCGACTTCGACTTTGAAAGTGTAATGCTATCGGAGGTTTTTGAAGAATTAGAAAGACAATATGATGTAAATCTTGAATTTGACTTAAACGATATTCAAGACAGGCCTTATACAGGCTATTTCAACAATAAAAATTTAACTGAAGCGCTTCAATTAGTTTGTAGCCCAATGGGACTCAACTTCAAAATTGAAGAGAAGAAAGTAAAGATAATGAGTGGAGGCGTTCAGACACCTTAGTGTTTAAACGCTGAATGTTAACAAGTGGCACTATTAGATGGTTAAGCTATATGCCACTAGTTTCTTAGGTTGAGGTTGAGGAACGGGTGGTGCCGTTCCTCTATTTTTTTACTCAATAAAATCTAACAAGGATTCCAGCCCCATTCCTCTAGACCCTTTCAAAAGAATAGTTCTGTTTTCAATTGTATTGGCCATCAGATAGTCATTTAATGCAGCCTTTGTTTCGAAATACATAGCCTTTGGATTTGCTCTCTTAGCAGCTTTCATGTGTGGGCCGCAAAAAACCACTTCTTGTATTTCCAATTGAGCAGATAAGGTTCCTATAGCAAAATGTTCTGCTTCACTAGTTTCACCTAGCTCTAGCATATCACCCAAAATGGCCATTTTGTTATCAGCACCCAATAAACTCAAATTTTCTAGTGCGGCTTTCATAGAGGTAGGATTGGCATTGTAAGCATCCATAATAATGGTATTGCTTCCCTTTTCTAAAATTTGAGACCGATTATTATCTGGGGTATAATTGGCTACTGCGTTTGTGGCTTTGGTCATATCTACTTCAAAGAATTTTCCCACACAAAGCGCAGTAGCAATATTTTCAAAGTTATACGCACCACTTAATGTTGTGGTAGTTCGCTCACCTTTGGCATCTTCAAAAACAATATTTGGTTTGGCTTCGATTAAACTCAACTCTAAATAATCACCTTTAGCAGGGTAATAGATAGGCGATTTAATCCTTCGTTGCGCAATGTTCGAAAGAATTTCATTCTGAGAATTCACAAAGATGGTTCCGCCATTTTCAATCAGCCAATGATACATTTCAGTCTTCCCGCGAATCACTCCTTCAAAACCTCCGAAACCCTCTAAATGCGCCTTCCCAATATTAGTAATTAAACCGTGAGTGGGTTCGGCTATTTTGCACAAGGCCGCAATTTCACCCACATGATTCGCACCCATTTCAACAATAGCAACCTCAATGTCAGGCCCAATACCCAGTAAAGTAAGCGGCACACCAATGTGGTTATTCAGGTTTCCGATTGTGGCCGAAACACTATATTTGGTGGCCAACACGTTTCTTGTAAGCTCTTTAGTGGTCGTTTTTCCGTTAGAACCCGTAATGGCGATAATAGGAATATTCAGCTGCTTCCTATGATAATTGGCCAAGGCCTGAAGCGCTTCCAAAGCATCGTCTACCAACACACAGCGGGAGTCTGTATTATATTCAGCATCGTCAATTACAGCAGCAGACGCTCCTAGCTCTAGCGCTTGCTCAGCCAATTTATTTGCGTTGAAGTTGGGGCCTTTCAGCGCAAAAAAGAGATTACCCTTTCCAATTTTCCTTGTATCGGTACAGATGCCATTGGAGGTCTTAAATTTTTCGTAAAGTGAAGCGATGTTCATAGGTTTTGAAATCTTTGTCAGTCAAATTGCACGACAAGATAATACAGATTGACGAGCTATGCCGTTCCTACACTAGCAATCGTTGAAATCTTTAACTTTGCAGTACCCTTGATATGAAATTTCTCTTTTCAGCAATTTTATTATTCTTCAGCTTAAATCTGTTTGCGCAGTTTTCATTTCGCTATGAAAATGACATTCCTTTAACCATAAATGGAGAAACATTAGACCGCGCTTGGGAAGGAGGAATTAATTCTGCTCAGTTTCAAAAAATGGATTTGGATGGTGACGGCATTGAAGACCTCATTGTTTACCACAGAATGTCGGGCGAACTGACAACCTACTTGGCCAAGAACAACGAATTTGTTTGGGCTCCAGAATACAAAAGCCTCTTCCCTACCGAAATTAGTCATTGGCTTATTTTGGCCGATTATAATTGCGATGGCAAAATGGATATTTTCACTTCTGTGCCTCAGGGAATCACCGTTTTCAAAAATATTAGTTCAGGAAATCTTCCAGAATGGGAACAGGCAGTGGACTTTCTTCGCTTCGATGCTGGCATCAACATTCAAGTAAACGCTTCCGATATTCCGGGCATAGCCGATGTAGATGGTGATGGTGATCTTGACATTCTTTCTTACCGCTTTACCACGGCCAGCACTATTGATTTCTATAAAAACACGAGTATGGAAATCAATAATAATTGCGATGAGCTTACTTTCACAAGGGAAACCAGAAGATGGGGCGAATTCGCAGAATGCACGTGTAATAATTTTGCCTTTTCTGGCGCTCCATGCAATTTTGGTGGAGCAGCCAATACGAGTTATAACATCAATAGTCCTGCAGAATTGGAACATGCAGGTGGAAAAACCATTCTACTATTCGATGCAGAAGGAGATGGCGACTTAGACCTGATCACCTCTGACGAGTTCTGCCAAACACTCTATTATATGGAGAATGTTGGCGATGCCCAAAATGCCTTAATGACTTCCTTCAGCAGCTACCCGGCTCCCAATCCTGCTGGCTTTCAAATCTTCCCCAATGCATTTCTAGAGGATATTGACTTTGATGGAAATAAAGATTTGTTGATTTCGAGCAATGCGGATGGCAACGTACTGAACAGTGTAGATTTCAGCAATACTTCTAAAGTCTATTCCAATTTAGGTACAAACCTGCAGCCCAATTTTTCTGGAAATTCAGTGCCGTTCTTGCAAAACGAAATGCTCGATTTGGGCGAAAACACCTACCCTGCTTTTGCAGATTATGATGGCGATGGTGACTACGATCTCTTTATCAGCAACAGAGGCCAAGTGACTCCAAATGGTTTTATCGCTTCAATTTCCTTATTTGAAAATGTAGGGGGAAAATTTGCTCCTGCTTTTGAATTGATAGACGATGACTTTCTTGGCTTGAAAGCTCAGAACCTCAGAAACATCAAAATTCAGTTTGCAGATATTGATGGAAACGGAACACAGGATCTTATTTATCAATCGACCACCGCGAGTAACGAAGCCAAACTTCAGTACCGATTGAACGAAGGTAATTTCTCCTTTGCCAGTGCCGTAGATATTTCGATTTCAATTGGTGAAAATGACAACGCTTATTTTTATGATATCAACAAGAATGGAAATTTAGATTTACTGCTGGGCACGCGTTTTGGCGCTTTAAATCTCTACATAAATAAGGGCAATTTCATTTTTGATGATGTAATTCAAAACTACGCTGGCATTGCCGCAAATTTTGAAGCTTTATACCCCAATATAATCATCACCGACCTCGATAATAATGGCGAAACAGAATTGATCAAAACTGATGTTTCGGGTCAAATCAGTATTCTTTCAGGAACAATCAATACCGATTTTATTCCCAGTTCAGTCACAAAAAACATATTGAGCAACGACCTGCTGAATGACAAAACAACTACTGCCATTGGCCAAATTTCGTGGATGACTACAGCCGACCTTTTTGGTGACGGGAAGCCCACTTTATTTATTGGAAATAACCGAGGGGGAATTTCTGTATTGAAAAATGAAAGTATTGCCGAGAACGGATCGGAAAGCAATGCGATTCGGCTTACACTCTTTCCGAACCCAACAACAAGCAGCTTTTATATTAGAACAGACACCAATGCACTGGCCGAAATGTACAGCATTAAAGGCGAAATGATTTTCTCTAACCTGCCCATCTCAGCGGGGCTTTCAAAAGAAATCAACACGGAACCATTGGCCGCTGGTGTTTACCTTATTCGGGTTTCAAATGGAACCAATAAACCAACAGTGCAACGCATTTTAATTCAGAAATGACCCTATTCATTCACCTTCAAATAAAGCCCATTGAGCAAATTCAATTCAGCAACGAATGGGTGGGAATCATGAAAACGGAATTTCCCGATGCGCTGATTTTCGAAGCCGATTCGCACTCCGAACCTTTTGTTATCAGCCAAGGAGTTTCATTTCTGAAAGAAGCTGAAAAGGTCGTTTTATTCTTAGATTCCGATGAAAACGAGAAGCTTGGTGCTTGTGCTCCCTTGATTGAAAAAGTGCTTCGGGACAAAGCCATTGCCCCTTTTATTCTGATCCAGGGGCAGAATGTAATGTTTGAGAAAATGGCGAAAATGATGAAAAAAGAGGTTTTTAGGTATGAAAGTGTGGAGGAATCGTTAGTTCAAATTAGTCGGTTTCTTAATTAAAACAGTCCTCTAATGTACCACAGATATGGACTTCCTATTCTTAAACAATAGATTAACAGATAAGGACTGTTTGATTGCTTTCTATCCTGATCCCGAAGCTTCGGGAGAAGGAACTATGAATTAATTCTAGATCCTTCGCGAACTCAGGGAAAGAAGTGTTTCATAGATACATTCCCTTTTCTACTCCCCTGTTTTCTTGATTTCGAAATCATCGGCATCTAGGTGTGCGGGGAATTTGGTTCGGAAATGATCCAAGTCTTCTCGACTTAAGCTCAGGGTTACAATCTCTTCTTCCGAGTCAGAGAAAGCCAAGGTTTCGCCTTTAGGTGAATAAACACCTGAATGACCGTTGTATTCGATTCCTTTTCCATCTGTTCCTACTCGATTGAGCCCAGCAGTATAGCTTACGTTTTCTATCGCTCTGGCTTTCAGCAAAGCATCCCAAGCATTGACGCGAACCGCAGGCCAATTGGCTACATAGAGGAGTAAATCGTATTCTAAATTTCTGTTTCTGGACCAAACCGGAAAACGCAAA
Source organism: Roseivirga ehrenbergii (assembly GCF_001593005.1). Classification (GTDB taxonomy): domain Bacteria; phylum Bacteroidota; class Bacteroidia; order Cytophagales; family Cyclobacteriaceae; genus Roseivirga; species Roseivirga ehrenbergii. The sequence goes on along the minus strand of NZ_LQZQ01000003.1, from coordinate 210,517 downwards.
TCATAACAAACCATCGGGCAAATCTTCCAGCCCCGCCATTCTACGATAAGGCGTTCAGTACCAAAATCAAAATGATCGTGTTCATCGGCCATTCGGAACAAATGGCGTTTGTCGTATTTTTGCCACTCACCATTGGGCTGCATCCATATCAAACGATTGAACACTCCGCCCTCTTCCCTCACCATAAAGGAACCCGCAATAACCGCATCAATCTGCAATGCCATTTGCTTCATCCATTTAAAGGTGGTGAAATTCATGGGTTCTGCTAGCTCAGTGTTTTGCATTGAAAAACCCGTCTGGAACATTTCTGGAAGTAAAACCAAATCAGTTTTGCCTTTTAGGCTCCAGATTTTCTCTTCGTACATCGCTAAGTTGGCGCCTATTTCGTGCCAGTGGACATCGCTTTGAACAAGGGAAATTCGTAGATCTTGCATGGGGCTAAGTTAAGGGGAGTTTAGTTAATAGAACCGATTAATAATCCAAAATTTAAAGCACTTTAATTGTGTTAATCACACATTGATCAACTGAAAACTGCTTCATAGTTTTCTATCCTAAACACAGCGAAGGAACTATAATTAAACTCTAGACCCTTCGTAACCTCAGGGAAAGAAAGCCCCGAAGTTTCAGGGGCATAGACACTTTCTCCGAAGCAGAAAATTCGGCCGTTATCAATCAAGTACACAACTTTCACAACCCGAGTAAGAATCCTATACTAAATAGCACAGAGTATTTCTGCCGCTTTTGTCAAGGTTTCCTCGCTTTTCGCAAAGCAGAACCTGAGCATTTTATTGTCTTCTTTAGTGTCGTAAAAAACTGAAATTGGAATGGAGGCGATGCCTTTTTCTTTGGTCAGCCATTCGGCCATTTCTAAATCTGGCTTCTCTGAAATGTTTTTATAACTCAACAACTGAAAATAGGTGCCATTTGAGGGCAGCGATTCAAAGCGAGAATCTTTGATCAAATCTAAAAACAAGTCGCGTTTTTGCTGATAAAAAGCGCCAAGGTTATTGTAATGATCAGCGTTTTCCAAATAATCGGCAATGGCCAATTGGCTGGGGGTGTGCACCGTAAAAGCCATGTACTGATGTACTTTTCTTACCTCGGCAGAAATCCAATCGGGCGCCACCATATAGCCAATACGCCAGCCTGTAGCATGGAAGGTTTTTCCGAAAGAAAAAGTAGCTACAGACCGCTGCCTCAGTTCTTCATGCTTTAAAACCGATTCGTGTGCTCTCCCATCAAATACAATATGCTCATAGACTTCATCTGACAGCACGATAATATTGGTGTCTCGCGTAATCTCGGCTAAAATGGCCAAATCATTCGCCTCAATCATAGCGCCAGTGGGGTTATGAGGAGAATTGATAATAATCATCCTTGTTTTAGCATTCACCTTCTCCTTTACGGTTTCCCAGTCAATGGCAAAGTTGGGTTGCATTAACGAAACAGGAATTGTGACACCACCATTCAGGGCAATTATTGGCTCGTAAGCATCATAAGCCGGATCCATAATAATCACTTCATCACTCTTATTCACTAAAGAGGTAATGGTAGCATTTATTGCTTCTATGGCGCCAGCGGTCAAAGTGATTTCTGTTTCCACATTGACCTTGGCTCCATATGACTTTTCGATTTTCTCAGCGATTCTTTCGCGCAGCTGCGGCATGCCCGTCATGGGTGGGTATTGGTTAAAGCCTGCCTTCATATAATGATAAACGCCCTCAATCAATTCGGGCGACACTGGGAAATCGGGAAAACCCTGCGACAGATTCAAAGCATTATAGTCCTTCGCCATTTTAGACATGGTAGCGAAAATGGTAGTACCTACATTGGGTAATTTTGAATTGATATGCATTGGGCTTGGGGCTTAGGATTCGTTGAATTTAACGTGTGGAAATTAGGGTTTTATGGGTTGTTAAGCAAAATGATTAGTTAAGAGGGATTAGTTATTAGTTAGGAGTTAAGGGTTAAGAGTTAAGGGGAGTGGCTTAGAAGTAATGAGTGTTGGGTGTTTGTACATTAGTGGTCAAGCAGGCGGTATCCTGTCCTCCCCTGGGGGAGGTTGGAGGGGGATTGACCAGAAACAGAAATAAATGTTAAACCTGTCAACCTATTTCAGGACGAGGCATATAGAAAACTTAAATCAATTCCCCATTACCTCGTTGATCCACGGTAGGTATTCGCTTACTCGGGTGTAATACTCATACACGCCATACACCCCTTCGGGTTTTCCTGTATTACGACCGTCTTGATGGGAACTTACGCCCATGATATAGGTCTGATCGCCATCGAACCAAAGGGCAGGGCCTCCGCTATCGCCTGGGCCGCTGATGCCTTCTAGTGGCAGTGCATTTCCTGAATCTGGCGCATCAAAAGTGAAGCGGATATAGCTAGGTTTGGTGCCATCAATTAAGTTTTGGGCTGCCCTGAGTTTTCGGTCTTTGTTTATGGCTCCGTCTACCATGCCTTTATCGCCTGTGCCTGCCCAACCCGTGCCTGCAAAAATGATTTCCTTGCCTACTTCATCCGACTTTTCATAAAGCATGGCCAATTCTACATTGGGTACTTTTTCTTCCAGCTCTATCAGCGCAATGTCATGATTTACCGCTCCCCTGAGGTTATAATCAGGATGAATGATTTTTCTTTTGATGGCGTATTTTACTCCGTTTACAGTAACATCTTCCCCTACCCTTGGGCTTTCCAAAACATGACCTGCGGTAAGTATCCAATTGGGTTGAATAAATGTGCCGCAACCTGCATTTAAACGCACGGTCGAACCGCCATACTTTATGCCTAGGGCCACGTATTCTGAATCGTCTACATCATGCCGCATCACGATTTCTTTGGGAGAAGCCATCAACAATATGCCTATAAAACTAAGTGAAATGAATGCTTTCATATTTTGAGATTTTAAACCAAAAGCCAATTTACGTAAGCACTTTCTTATTTACAACTAATTATTTAGTAGATTAATTTTTAGCCAAGCCACTTCAGGATTATATGATACTTAAATTGTAATTCTCTATATTGATTTCCGATAGACAGAAACTTCCTTATAGCAATCATTATTCGGCTGCCATAAGGAGGTTTTAGTGAATAATATTAGATATATGCGCCACGATTGCGGTGTATACATAGTGTAATGTACAAATTCTGTAAACCCGACAATCACAACAATGGCAGATGATAAAATAAAAACGGTAATTAAGTGCCAGAACATTGCACCAATTGAGAACTTGTCAAAGGAGATTAAATCAAGTTCACTTAAAATTGGTGTCTTTGCCAATAATGGAAGTGGGAAAACATTTATTAGTCGGCTTTTCAGACTAACAGAAACTCAAGAGGAATTAGAACTGGACGAAGAAGGAAAAAGCCCAACAGATAAACTTTTAACATTAGGGGAAACTTCTGGGAGCTTTTCATTGAATATCACGGATAAAGATGGGAATGTTAAAGATGACTTTAGCATCTCTCTAACGAAGGGTCAAATTCCAACAATCCCAAGAACTAATTATTTGTATCACACTTTTAACCAAGACTATGTAGAACAGAACATTCGTGCATTGAGCTACGAAAAGGATAGTGAAATTGAAGGTTTTATTTTAGGGAAAGTAAATATCGATTTAAAAGATGATGAAGATGAACTTGCGAAAGTTGAGAAAGAAGGAAAGGAACTAGCTGAGCAAGTTGAAACTGAAATTAACGCATATGTGAAGGAAAACATCAGCAACATTCAGAATATAAAAAGACTAACTGAGTATAGTTTACTCACTCCTTCAAGTATATTCCAGGGCGTGGATAACAAAAGGTTCGGAGTATCCAAATCTTTTCATAAACTAATTGAAGATTACAACAAGATTAAATCAGTCCCAGAAAATTTAGATGATATAAAACCTGTTAATCGAGTTAATATTGATTTTAACTTATTAAAAGAGATTGAAGAAAATTCTGAAAAAGAATACTCGTTAAGTTCATTGGCAGAAGACTTTAAAAGGAAAATTAAGAGTAAACAAATATTCGTTGAGACAGGCATGCAATTATTGCAAGCTTCTGAAAGCACCGCTTGTCCGTTCTGTGAACAACAACTTGAAGCAAAAGCTATACATCTAATTGATGATTACACAAGGTATTTAACAGATACTGAGGCCAAAACCATCAAGCTTTTTAAAGAGTATTCTGAGGTTTTAGAAAATCACATTACCAATCTTAAAACAGTTGAAAATGTAAATTCTAAGAGAGTCAACCTTTTTAACGAATACAAGACTAAATATATACCATCGAGCGCAGGTGTAGAGTTAGGTAAACTAAATATTGACCCTCTTGAAAAGGCTATTCAATCAATTATTGACAAAATTGACACTAAACTTAAGGATATAAGTCAATCAGTTATAATTGAGTTAACGTTGCTTGAAAACATTGAGAAACAACAAGCTCTCGTAAACAAAACGATAGATAGCAACAATCAAAAAATTGAGATCATCAATTCTAAAAAAAATAGATTAGGTGAAGAAAATAAGGCAACTCGAAAAGAAATTTGTAAATGCACTTATAACGATTTAATAGATCAACATAAGACAAATATTCAGTCAGTACTCACTTTGCGCAAGCAGTGGAAAACACTAAATGATGAAATCAAGAAAAAGAAGGAGCAACAAAGGGTCAGTAAAAGAGCAAAAGTAGCCTCAACAATTAAGTCTGTTCTCAACTACTTTTTTTCCGACAAGTACACTCTAGATGAAGAGAGTTTTAGACTTATCTTTTATCAAAATACCCTTGAGAAGAATCAAGCCAAAGACGTATTGAGTGAAGGAGAAAAAAACATAGTAGCATTCGCATACTTCATTGGAGACACACATTTAAAAGTTAAAAGTGAGGAAGATTATGAGAAGCTATTCTTCATTATTGATGACCCAATTTCAAGTATGGACTTTTCTCATGTTTATACTCTCTGTGGCGTAATCAGAGATATCGCCAAAATCATTGATAAATTAAAGAGAGAGAGAATTTTCATTTTCACACATAACAATGATTTTATGAGAGTTCTTTCTTCGAATAACATTGTTGATAAGAAATTACTTCTCAAGAAGGGAGAACTCAAGGATTTCAATAATAACTTAACAGTACCGTACATAAACCATTTGGTTGATGTTTACTGTATTGCTAGAAAGGGGGATATCGCAAATCACACCACTGCAAATTCTATTAGACATATAATTGAAACTCTAACTAAATTTCAAAATATTGATATTTCAAAAGATGGGGTTGCTCAATATATAAGGAAGAATATTCCGAATGAAACCAAATCTTACACCCTGATAAATGATTTGTCACATGGAGGTTGGAGAAGCGAGCAATCCCCAATTAATGACGAAGATTATTTGGAAGTTTGCGAAACAATAATTCAACACATTGAAAAGGATTTCAAAGGACAAATTGAATACTGCAAAAAATTAGTTGATAAGTAATAAAGTAAAGCCCAGAACTCATACTTCGCCCCTCTAATTATTCTTCACTAATAGCCTCATAAGACCCAGAAATAAATAACAACCTGTTCCATGAAAACCAATTTAACACTTACACTAAACAAGGAAGTCATAGAGCAGGCCAAGAAGTACGCTGCAAAAAAAGGTGAGAGCCCCTGTTGATGTTCTTCAACAACGGGGCTCTGAAACTCACTTGTAATACTCTGCCAATGCTAGTGTAACCTCAAGTAAGGAAAACAGGCAGGGTTGGTTTGTAGAACATGGTGGTTATTTGGTTTATGCGCTAAGCTGTTTTCACGAAAAGGCTGCTAAAAACTAATAATGAAATAAGCTTTTCTATATTAGCCAGCGCGTTGGTGATAATCGTTGAAATGCAGAAGGAATCAATTTACAACCCCGAATTCGTAAGTAAACTTTTTGACTCTATGTCTTCGACATACGGACTAACCAACTACATATCGTCTTTTGGGTTTACAGAACGTTGGAGGAAAGCTTGTATCAATAAAATTAAACCTACAGAAAAGCCTGTGGTTATTTATGACTTAATGAGTGGAATGGGAGAGCTATGGCCTTCAATAAAACATTCGAAGCTCAATGTTCATGAAATAAATGCTGTTGATATCTCTCCAAATATGAACAGCATTGCCCGTAAGAATAAAAAGAGTGTCAGTGGCCAAATAAACATTCTAGAACAGGATATTCTTAAAAATGACATTGAGTCAAACTCGGCTGATCATGTTGTTTCATCATTTGGTCTGAAAACATTTAATACAAAGCAACTCACTGAACTTGCCCATGAATTGAATAGGCTTCTGAAGCCTGAAGGATCGTATTCTTTTGTTGAAATCTCTGTTCCGAATAGTAGCTTTCTTAAGTTCTTCTATATGTTTTATTTGACGAAGATCATTCCAGTTGTAGGCTATCTGTTTCAAGGAAACTCGCAAGACTACAAAATGCTGGGCACTTACACTTCAAAATTCGGTAACTCAAAAAGTTTTCATTCAATGTTGCTTAACGAAGGACTAGAAAGCCACTACGAAGAACTGTTTTTCGGATGCGGTTCAATAACTTGGGGTAAAAAGAAAAAGGGCTAATCCTCCCGCCACTGTCGATAGTCTTCACCATCAGGCCTCTGAAGTCAAACTTTTTCACTCTATTAACTACATTTACTATTTAAGGCAAACACAAAACCTATACGCAATGGCCTTTGGGAGACTGAGAATAGCCAAGACGTTGTACACCATATAAGAAAACCGAAAAAATGAGTTGGGATATTATACTTTTTAATTCAAAACAAAAGATTATCTCTGTTGCAGAACTAGACGAGATTCAATTGGAATCAACTGATTTTAGCGAAATTTTAGAATCTTCTTTTGAGCGAGTGAACAAAAAAGACAATCATAGAGAGATAGTCGGAACTGACTTTACAATTAACTTTTTTACAGACGATATGCATTCGAGTAACTTTATGCTATCGCTGTATGGAGAAAATGGAATTTATGCCCTTATTGAATTAGCTAAAAAACATAATTGGCAAATTTATGACTCTGGAATTGACGGAATGGTTGACTTGGAAAAACCAGAGACAAATGGATTTAAAAATCACAGAAAATATGTTGAGCAAATAATGAATGGTAAATCATAATGACAGAAACAAGCGAACAAACATATTCCCTCCCCAGTTGGAGTTCTTCACCAACAGACCTCAGAGGCTCAATAATAAACATCAGCTCATTTTTTTGTCAAGAATAAAACAACCATGACTCTAAATAAATTATTAGTACTGGTATTAGTATTTAGTATATGTTCTTGTTCAGCTCGAAGAGCTAGAACTTGGGAAGCTCTTGCTGATGAAGCAGCAGATGAATTTAAACCTGATGAAGCTCTATCATACCTTGAGAATGCAATTGAAATTACGCCCCACAACAGCAGACTACACTACAAAAAATCAACGCTCCTTCAGGAAACCAATAAATTTGAGCAGGCTCTCGAATCAATTAATACAGCTATAAAGTACACAAACTCAATTAATTTGGAATATCTAATGAAGGCAGAAATTCTTTACGATTTAGGCATGATAGACTCTTCTTTATTCTATCATAATCTATCCATATTAAATGCAGAGAATGCGGAGATTGCTTTTGAAGGTAGGGCAAAAACATACCTTCAAATTAACGAAATTGATTTAGCTATGGCTGATTTTGACAAGGCCATATTTATAAATCCAGAATATTTAAGAACCTATTTTTCACGAGGGGAATTTCTATACAATGCCCGAGAAGACTACAATGGGGCAATAAGGGATTTTTCAGTTATCATTGATAATTCCAGTAAGCTAGTTAATCGTGAACTTTTCCTATCATCAATATATGCTTTCAGAGGCTTGTGTTATTATGAAATTGGAAACGTAGAATCTGCTTGCAAGGATTGGCACTTAGCAAGTAATCTAGGGTTTGAAGATGTCAATAATCTAATTGATAAAAACTGCAAATAACTACCATCCCTATTTGGTACTCTTCACCGACAGGCCTTTCAAGCCCAATGATAAAAATTAAAAATCGCTTTCTATATTTTGGCGAGCTAGCATCTGAATAAATCCTTAACAAAGTCAGGCTATATCCTTACTTTCAACTTAATTTTGTCAGGCTATAATCTGACTTTTCATTTCCCTTAGTGTATAAAAAAGGCCATTTTAAGCTGTATCAGCTTGTTGGAGACAAACCAACAAGGGCTAAAAACAGCCTATTTTTCATATATTAACTGTTGTTGTAATGACAAGACCATACAAATCTCACTCAATCAGAAATTGGATAAACACAATTTAAAATTCATCGAAGTGGCACCTGAGACTCCATTTGATACAGAATGGGTTCAAAGTTTCATCAAAATAGGTAGCGCTTGGGAGCTATTTACACAGAAACATGGTGGCAACGTAACAGGAAAGTTAAGCGCTTATGGGATTCAATTAGAATCTAACATTTCATTGAAGTCTTATGAAGTATCATTTGAAACTTTGAAAAGACTAACTGATGTAAATGCAGGAAATCTGATGAACGATACATATACTTATTCTACTACTATCAAGATTGACAAGCCCTGCATGAAATTGCAAAGGCAGTTTAAGGTGAGGTCTCGGAACTGGGTAAGAGTTCTGTTTAGACTCTTTAATGGCTATAAAAAAACTGCGGTCACTAAAGGTTTTATCTACTACGGAAATTCTAAGGAGCAATTAGATAAACTCATCGATTTAAATGTAAACCAATATTCAAATTTTGGATGGATAAAAAGATCAAGCTCTGAGATCATCATAAGATTCTATACTGTGGAAGACTCTGTTGATGGGATTAACAAATACGTTAAATTTCTGAATAAATTAATCAACTACGATTAACCTTAAACACAATGGACTAATGGTGCTGTAGAAGCACCTGGGTTTGCTTCCCACCAAAGCTGCACTTTTGCCCAACTTCTCCTCGATTGTATCGAGGAGAATTGATAGGTCGGTTTCTAACCGGTTAGCTCCGCCTCTGTTCGTGCTCTTCACCCACAAAAAAAGAGCTGAATTGCTTCAGCTCCTTTTCATCTCATCCATCTAAATTCAAATCTATTTTCTTTTGCCTGGCTTGTAGGTTTCTGCTGCGCGGGCTTCTACATCTTCTTTGTAATAGGCTACATCTTTAAACTCGGCATCGGCATAGCGCTGGGCTTGATCGTAGAAATGCGGAGATGCTGGATCGCCACTTTGACCACCTGCCAATATGCTCTTGGCTTTTACTTTGTCGCCAAATTCTACCACGGCCACAAAGCTATTGCCCGAAGAACCATAGATACGATTCGTACCCGCCTTTTTGCTTGCCCCAAAAGAAGCCAACGCTCCCCATCGGGCGGAAGCCATACCAATGGCAATGCTTTCTTTGTTATCATCGTACTTCAAGTCGATGTCGCCATTTAAGCGCTGGAACCTGTTGATTTCGCCCCAAGGTGTATTCCATGTTCCGAAATCTGCCTCCAACTCTTTGATAGAAGCTTCAAAAATCTCAAGCCTTTCGCTATATGGTGAACCCGTTCCGTAATAATCCACGCGCTCATTTCCGCTTAAACGCTCAGGGTTTTTGCCCATTCTGCTGTAAAGCGAACCATAGTAATAGGCCATAGACATGGCCACAGATTCCTTTGAAGTTCTTAAATCCCAGTTTCTCAACACCTCAATGGCAGGTTTTAAGTCTGGGTTCTTATTTGCGCTCTTATCATAAGCTTCTACCAAACCCGGAATCAGTTTTTCAAAAGCTGGTAAGTAAGGATCGTAAGCCAATTCGATTAAGCCATCTAAGGTTAGATTTTTCGCTTCCTTCAATACTTTTACGGCATGCACCCCTCTAAAATTTTCCTCGTCTGGTGCCATATACACTGGGTAATCTTCCTTTTTAGGGCTGAACTCTAGTGCAGCAGTAAAAGGTGTAGAATTACAATTCTGAATCCAACCATTAGCAGGATTGAAAATTGTAATTACCTCGTCAACAGTATGTTTTCCTTGCCAGTCGGTAGCTGGGTTACTTCCGTCTACCGGTTTAGAATAATCAAATTGAGGGTCTCTTTTTGGAATAAAGTTGCCGTGATAATAAGCAATGTTTCCATCGGCATCGGCATAGACTGTATTGTTGGAAGAGTTAGTTCTGATGTCCATCATTTTTCTGAACTCCTCATTGGTTTTCAATTTGGTGCGGGTATAACTCTGTGTAAGTGCGTTCACAGGATCCCAATTGATTTTGGTCACTACCCATTTGTCGTCTAGCTTATGGGTAACTGGCCCATGATGGGTTCGGTACATCGGGAAAGTTCTTTCCTTCATTTCGTTACCTTCTTTGTATTTCAAGGTTACTTCAGAAACCTCTACATCGCGCATTTCTTCCCCGTATTTGTACTTCAGCTTGCCATCTACTTCAGAAACCTCTTCTACAAATTCATCAATAAAATCAACCGCGGTGGAAGTATGCATCCAACCCATTCTTTCATTGAAACCTTGGTACACAAAAAACTGCCCCCAGGTTACTGCCCCATAAGCATTCAAGCCTTCTTCGCTCACCACATGTACTTCGGGACGGAAGTAAAAAGAAGTGTGCGGATTGATCAATAGCATGGCATCGCCCGAAGCGGTATGTTCGCCAGCAATCGCAAAACCATTCGATCCTTTTGGTTCTTCATAAGGATCGGGGTGTGTAAGGCCATCGCCAAATTCGGTAAGTGCCAAAGACTGGTCATTTTCGTAAAACGATTTCACCCTGCGGGTAGAAATACTTTCGATATCGCCACCAATAGAACCTTCGCTAAAGAACATCGGAAACCACGGTTCGAAACGCGTAAGCACTTTAGGCTGCACTTCTGGGTGCGTATGTAAGTAATAATTGATTCCGTCTGCATAAGCATCGCAAAGTTCCTGAAGCCATTTTGGAGAAGCGTCATAAGCTGCTTTGGCCTCTTCCACTGTCATGTACAGTCTGGCGCGTAAGTCGCTGTAAAGCGCGTCTTCGCCTTCCATTTCGGCCAAACGGCCAGTGGCCCAAACGTAGTTACGTTCTACACGCGCAAAATCATCTTCGCATTGGGCGTATAGCAAACCAAAAACAGCATCTGCATCGGTTTTACCGTAAATATGTGGCACACCAAAATCGTCACGAATAATGGTGACATTCTCTGCCTGAGCTTCCCACTGACTTACCTCATCAGTAGCCTTGGACTGACAGGAATAAAGGAATGAAATGAATAATAGAAAAAGGAGTTTCTTCATGGTTGTAAGGTTTGAAGAAAGATGAAACATGCTGAGGAATTGTGCAAGTGTATTTTTGTGGGTGGACTATGAACAAAGATCGGGTCTCCTTTTTTTAAAAGAGACCCGATGCTAATCTTATCAAGTAAACCTTAACGACTTACTAATTATTTTTTATCTACCAAGTAGTTTACAAGGGCCAGTAATTCTGGAAGGCTTTTTACGCTCCCCATATTCACCAAGTATTTTCCATTTACTACTAAAGATGGTACGCTGCCAATACCTTTGGCTTCCCATTCTCTAGCCATTTTTTTGGCTTTGGCTTGTAAGGTTTTATCGGCAAAGTATTTATCCACTTCAGCCTTGCTCACGCCCTTTTCTTCAAACATCTTTTTAAGGGTGCTCATGTCGTCAACCGTTCTCATTTTAACATGAATTTGATCAAAAAAATACTGAAGTAATTCTGCGCCCTTGGCACCCATATTCTCCATAATTACAAATGCCTGAACAATTCCTGCTTGCATTGTTGGGTTATCATGTGGGATGTAATCAACATGCGATTTTTCGAATTTTGTACCCATTTTCAAACCCGCTTTCAGTTGGGGCATCATAGGTTCAAACTGAAAACAGTGACCGCAATACATTGAGAAAAACTCGGTTACTGTTGGGGCAGCGGTAGCGGTTTCAGATACCACTGTGTAATGTACTTTTTCCTGATACTGACCAAAAGCCGATCCTACTCCTACTGTCAACAATAATGCTATTAATAGTCCTTTCATGATTTTTTATTATGGTGCCGAAACTACGAAGTTTAGGGGGTTAGAAAAAGGTTTTTTACATAGATAATGCCCTTTTCATTTTTGCTTTCAAACAATTCTATAATAGAAAAACCCTCCAAAAGTTGATTTACCTAAATCAGCCATTCCCTGATTAATTTAATGACGAAAAAGCTTTTGGAGGGTTCCAGTGAAATCGTCCACTAGTCATTATTGTTTCCGATAATTGCCGCTACTCCTATGCGCACACCAAAGTCTTTGGCCTTCCAACCCTGAAATGACTGAACGAACTCAACCCGCAATACCCTGAAAATATTATCGATGGTATAACCCAGTTCGGTGTAATTATCAGAAGTTGGCGTGGCTAAATAGTTTACAAACAAGTTCTCTTTCAGCCCACTTAACCTGAGCATTGGCAACTGCGTAAACACAAATTTTCTAAATCTGATGTGTGTAAAAATAGAAGCGTAATCATCTGAAGTGCTGTATTTATAATAATCGAGCAGTCGATAGCCTCCAGTAACACTCATAGGGCTAAAAGGAAGCCTGTTGCCTTGAAAATGCTTAAAATCTGTAAAAATCATTTGAGAGGTATTGAAGAATTTACCCGCCTCTCCTTCGATGTCAATTTTTGCTCTTACCCCTAAATCGAAGGTGGTTTTTAAGCCAAATTCTACCTGATCGAACTGTGTGTTGCTACCCAAAACATCGTTAAATGCTTTTTTGTACGAAAGCCTAAAGGTTGGTGAAGAATCCTCTAAAGGAATCAATCGGCCATTATATTTTCTGAATTTCAACCAAGGTTTTACGGTAAATGCAAAACTAGAGATCAGGGCTTTACTGTCTACAAAACCGCCCACAAAGGTTTCATTATTGGCAGGCTGATTGGTTTTATATTCGCGGTTTTCTACATCAAAAATGCTGTAATCGGTGGTATTGAAAAGTTCGCTTCTACTGGCCCATTCTAACTTAGCGCCAACCGTATAACGGAAACGGAAACGCTTGGCAAAACTGACATTTGCGTAAGTTTTCTCGTAGTATTTGGCAAAGTTCTTTTCAGCCAAAAGGCTATAGAGCGAATTACTCAAATCATCAATGGCAGTAGGGTTAAACTGCTCAATGTAATTTCCACCTTGCACTCTGAAAGTACCACGCTGTTCATTTTTACCAATTCCAAAAACGCTTTCTACCTTGGTATAAAGCTGTTCTCCAGAAAAACCATAGCGTACAAAAGGCGAGATTCTCAAACGGGCTGTTGTATCTTGTCGCCATGAAAATGTACCTGTGAAATCTAGGTTCAATCCCTCCACGGTATTAAAGCGAAGTCTTGGTACAAAACCCGCAAAATCAAACCTCAATCGATCGCCCAATTTGTAATAGCTGCCAAATAAGATGTCCTTGGCTTGAAATTTAGCTCCGTTTTTCAATCGGAGTGTATCCGCTTCTGCTTTAGCTTTGTCTGCAAAATAGGTGCTGTCTTCGCGCTGATAGCCCACAATTTCTTTTTTCGTTAAGGGCACTGGCCTTCTGGTTACCCAATACAACGAATCTTTTTTGGTGGCTAAAGAGTCGATGTTGAAGTAGTAATCAGAAACTACATCTACCTCACCGGCTTCTTTGCGCTCTTCCTTGTCGTATTCCTTCATCAGTTTTTTAAACTGCTTGCGCGAAACTTCTTGATCTTCTTTGAATACCTGATTTACGCCCTCTTCTACATTACCCGATTTAATGGCTTTGATTTCTTCTGGAGCAGCCTCTATTTTCTCATCGATAAGAATTACCGAAGGGTCTAAATCTTCATTTTCGGTTACGGTATAATCACTTACCGAAGCCAAGTAGTTATAACTTCCGGCCAAGCCAAAAATAGAACCCGAAAATTCAAACTTCTGTGTAACAGGCATCCATATTTCGCCTTTTATGGGCGCGAAAATTTGCTCAATTCGAATTTGAAAGCCCATTAAGCTGGTGGTTAAATCGAGGGAATGAATGTTCCAAAAGTCTTCTCTTATGTAAATTACTCCTTCGAACAAGTCATCGCCTTTGGAACGTGGCGTTACTCTAATCTTATTAATTTCATAGCCGCGTTCTCTAAAGCTGCCTTCATATTTAAACTTGTAATAGGAAAAAGCACGTGGACTTAAAGGTGAAACTGCATTCACTACATCTGGCAAATAAAAACTGCTGTTGATGTAGGCGTTTGGATTAGCGTTATCACTTTCTTGACCAGTCGTTCTTACTGATATTACCTTTTCCTTAAATGTATTAGGCCTTTCGAAATAGATTTCGCTAACCGATTCGGACGTGTAAACTTGCGAGGTATCAATTCCTTCTTTCTCAAAAGTCTTTCTCAAAAGCCAGGGCACTTTGGTGATTTGGCCTGTTCCCTTCATATACACCTCTGCCGAATAACTGTCGTTTTGCAATAAATGATATTCCGCTTTGGCAATGGCCTTGCGCATAATCGTGTAAGAAGGATCTTCTGCTTTAGCCTCCACGGTAACCGATGCCAAGTTGATGACCTGTGGTTTCATAACGATATCGACCGGCTCGAAACCAGAACCGACCTTTATATTCTTGATTACGGTAGCATAACCCATGAACTGATAGGTAACTTGATAATTTCCTGGCTGAAGTCGGTATTCATAGAAGCCATCGAGGTTAGCTGAGGTGCCTGAACCGGCTTCTTTCACATAAATGGAAGCAAAGGGAAGTGCTTCTCCGTTATCGTCTTTAATAGTTCCTTTAATGCCTTGCGCCATTGCCGGGAATGAAAATAGCAGCAGTAAGGCTACAAAAAATTGTTGTTTTAACATGGTTTGAGTTTTGTGTTGACCTACAAATAAAGTACCTCTTTTTCTTAGGTACATTATCTACTTTGTTAATAGACGTGAAGAACAACAAGTTTGGCGTCTGGGTTTGAAAAAAAATCTTAAACCCATTTCCCTAATCCTTATTGATAGAATTTTTTGAAGCGAATGTAGTCGGCTACGTTTTCTGGCAGAAGGTATTGAACGGAGTGTTCGTTGCGAATGGCATCGCGAATAAATGTAGCGGAAATGTCTAGCATTGGCGATTCCACATACTTAATATTTTCGTGCGCTACTTTAATTTTAGAGCGATCTACTTGCGGACGTGGATACACATAAAGGCCGTAATTGTCTAAAATGGCCTGATAGTTTTTCCACTTGTGAAAATGCACTAAGTTGTCTTCACCAATAATTAACACAAACTCGTGTTCGGGGTGTTTGTCGGAAAGATAAGCGAGAGTATCGGCTGTATAACTAGGTTTGGGCATGTGAAACTCCACATCGGAAGCCCTGAATTTGTAATTATCGGCCACGGCCAATTCTACCATTTTTAATCGATCGAATTCGTGGAGCAGGGTTTTGGAGCTTTTGAAAGGGTTTTGCGGACTTACCACAAACCACACCTGACCCAAATCGGTCTGGTCAGCCATAACATCGGCAATTACCAAATGACCAATATGAATAGGGTTGAATGAACCAAAAAAGAGACCGATGCGCAAAATCTTATTTGTTTAGGAAGTCAGAAACTAAAATCTCTGCGTTTGCAAAAGATTCTTCTAAGTTTTCATTGACTAAAGTAACATCAAATTTGTTTTCAAATGTCATTTCGAATTCCGCACGATAAAACCGCTGCGAAAGACTTTCGGCCGATTCAGTACCTCTGCCTGTTAATCGTCTTTTAAGTTCTTCCATAGAAGGCACTTTAACAAAAACGGCTAGGGCGTCATCGCCAAAATATTGCTTCAGTTTTAAGGCTCCTTTCACTTCAACATCAAAAACCACATGACGACCTTCGGCCCAAATGCGCTCTACTTCTGATTTTAAAGTGCCGTAATAGTTGCCGGTATACACTTCTTCCCATTCCACAAAAGCATCGTCTTCAATCTTCTGGCGAAATTCTTCTTTGCTGAGGAAGTAATAGTCCTTTCCGTTTTCTTCGGAACGGCCGCGTTTATCGCGTGTACTGGCCGATATTGAGAAACCTAGTTGTGGGTTAGTTGCAAGTAGGTGCTTTACAATGGTAGTTTTACCCGACCCAGAAGGTGCGGTGAAGATGAATGCTTTTCCTTTGCCCATGTTACAGCCCGATGCTCTTTTTTATGGTATTGGCAAGGTCTTCAGGGATTTCCTGCTTGTGTTCACAAAGCTTTTGCTTTATGGTTTCTTGCACACATTTTTCCCTTTCGTAATTACCGTTTGATTTAACACAGGTTCTAATTTTTTCTTCAAAGATGGCGCGCGACTCTTCGTCTGCCTCGTTATCTAGCACTAACTGAATAATTTCAGAAAATCTCTTTTCATCCACCAAGTTACCCCTGTCACAATAACACTCTTTGAAACTATTTTTGAACCAGTCTGAGAACTCACTCATGGCTATCATTTTATTTGTTATATCCCATTTCTTTTGCGTACGAAGAAAGTTTTTCCTTCAGCATGTTTCTTGCCCTATGCAACCTAGAACGAACGGTTCCAATTGGAATATCCAAAATCTTAGACATCTCCTCGTAGGTAAACCCTTCTAAATCGCTTAGAATAATCACTGTTCTAAAATCTACTGGAATGCTGTTCATTGCCAGTGTGATTTCATCACCAATCATGTGTTGAACAGTTTCAACCCTTAAATCGGTGGTGATGCTTTCATCTACATCATCAGAATTGTAGTATGACTCAACTTCATTATAATCAACCTTAGCGGGCTGCTTGCTCTTTTTACGGAACTCGTTAATAAAGCTGTTTTTCAAAATGCGGAACAACCACGCTTTGGCATTAGTTCCTTGCTCGAATGAGTTGATAAACCTAAAAGCCTTTAAATAAGTATCTTGTACTAGGTCTTTAGCATCATCCTCATCGAATGTAAGTCGATACGCAAAATTGTACATGGAATTAACATGTGGCATGAATTCCTGATCAAAAACACGAGCGGCTTCTTTCTCGCTGTATTTCTGTCTTTGCGTCCCCTGATTTTCTTTGTTCACAGCTTCTTCAGACATGGTGCAAAAATAGTAAATATTAATTGCGGTATCCTAAAATTAGGGCGCAATAAGAAACTTAGCTAAGTTCAAAACTAAGCTCACATAAATCCAAAATCGACTTAAAACGACATCACCTCATGCTCAAAACCTTCGATTACCCCCAAACCAAAAAGTGCGAAATCATATTTCACAGGATCATTCGGGTCAAGCTCTTTAAGGTTTTCGGTAAGTTCAATGGCGGTTCGCCAATCAGTTTGCTTTCTGGTGATTAGCCCTAATTTTCTAGCGATTCTATCCACATGAACATCGCAAGGACATACCAATTGGCTTGGTGAAATATTCTTCCATATCCCAAAATCGACTCCTTTATCGTCTTGTCGCACCATCCACCTCAGGTACATATTCAGCCTTTTACAAGCTGATTTTCTGGCAGGAGTAGCAATGTGTTTTCGAGTGCGTTCAGGGGCATCGGGCAAAGCAAAAAAGGAATTATGAAACTGGATAAGGCTATTGGACATATCGGTATCTCCCGGTTTTATTCCTGCCAAAAAAGCTTGTTCAAGTGAATCATGTTGGCTGTAGAAATCCTTAAAGAATTCGATAAAATAAAGTGTGTCGGTGGTGTTAAAAGTACGATGTTTGAAATTCAACAAATGCTTTAAATCAGACTCCTTATGATTGATTATAAAATCATGTGGAGCATTGTCCATCAAGCCAAATAGCTCATTGCATTTATTAATAATTGTAATGCGTTGCCCCCAAGCCAATATAGAGGCCCAAAAACCAGTAATTTCTATGTCTTCCTTTTTCGAAAACTGGTGAGGAATTACAATTGGGTCGTTCTCAATAAAATTGGATTGATTGAACTGCTCAACTTTAGCGTCTAAAAAATCTTTGAGTTTATCGGAAATCAACTGAGTATTGGGTCTGGTGGTTTAAAACTACTTCTTTATCACTTCCAGTTTTCCTATTTCACTTTGCTTCAGGGTCACTTTTCCTTTTTCGCTTATCGCTTCTTTCACTTTCAAACTACCCACTTGAATGTATAATTCTGTGGGGTCGCTACCTTCTAAAAGGTTAACAGTTTTTACGGCAACCTCCCCTTCAATCACAAAATTCACTTTTTGCCCTTTAATATTCACGGTAGAACTTTCGCAAGGCACCACACCAATTGCATCTCCATTTTCCTTGTTCGACCAAATATTTGGGTCGTTCCAATCGCCTGATTTAACCGCCCAAAGCTCTTTTTTACAAGATGTGTCAAATGGAAGAATCGTCAGTTTGGCTTTGGTAGAAGTATAATTCCCAGACATATCTGACACAAAAAGGTCTACTTCATTTTCACCCAAATTTGCAGAAGTAAACTCCCTCGGCTCTGTCCAAAACTCGCTAATTTGAGCATTATCCTTCGTGCAGCCTTCTTGTTTTGAGAACATCTGGAAAAACTCATCTTCACGGCTACCGTCTGGTTCAAAACCCAACCAATTTTCTCTCACAACAATCACTGCATCGCTACAAAGTTTGGCCAGTGCCTTAGCATCGCGAACTTCTAACTTGTCATTTTTATCTAAATACATTTTAGCTGGCTGACTTACAATTACTGGCTTTAAAGTATCTTCAACCGTGATGTTCACCATTGTAGAAGCTAAATTACCACGGTCATCTTTCACAATAAAGGCCACTTTGTTTTCGCCCAAATCATTATAATCAAAAATAGACTTATTGAGAGATACGTCATAGCTAGAACAGCCAGCTGTCGAGCCATCATCCATCAGGTAAGCGTCAGCCTTTACCAAACCATTTTCCGCTAAATACACCGTAGCATTTTTTGCTTTCGCTACTGGAACTGTCAAATCATAAATCGTGATGATTACTTTTGTAGTTGCCTCGTTGCCGCTTTTATCAACCACACGCGCAGTCACCTCATTTTCACCCAAGTCATCGCAGGTAAATGTGGTTTTGCTTAATTCGAAAAGTGCGATTCCACAATTATCTTTTGCACAAGGTTGCTCTTGAAAAAACAGAGATTCACCTGCTCCAGGCACTGGACTTGGGCTTGGGCTAGAGTCAATCTTTCCACACCGCCAAAGAATTACGTTTTTGGGATCAACTTTAACAAATTCCCCATTTGTAATATTTGCCCGAATATTTCGGACTGCGATGGTCGGAGGTATGTTATCTACTACCTTCACCAAGGTGGTTCCATAATAAGTGTTTCCGTTTGCCCCAGTTCCTTTAATGGTTACATAATTTTCACCTAAGTCATTACAATTGAAGTTTGATTTTGTCAATTCTCGTGAGCATTCAACTCCAGCACAAGGCCAATAACAGTCCTCACTTAATAAATCACTCATTTTTACACTGCCTTTTCCATTAGCATCCAGTGCCAAAACATAAGGCTGCGTGCAAGTTGTCATTAAATAATTCTGAAACTTGAGAGTGAATTGCCCCATCGACTTTCCTTCAATAGGATTGTCGACCACAAGGAAATACTCCTCTCCTTCTCGCAAACCTGTGTACAGTAATTGCTCTGACTTTACAGGGTAGCCAGAAGCTGAACTCGCCAACTCTTCATCGTTCGAGTTCACCAAAGCCAACTGAATGTAGGATTCTTGTCCTTCAACGGTAACAACAATTTTATCGGAAGCGGGCGCTTTAAACTTAAACCAAACGCTTCTGCTGGCCCTACTTCCCCAGCGGCTATAGTAAGTTCCGTCACCCGATGCGCCATTGGCATTAAACTGACCTTCTTTAGAAAAGAAATTTCCGTTGGGGCCTAAAGGAAGTTGAAAAGCAGTTTGACGGGTATCGTTTGCAGGAATTTGAAAAGCAAAAACCTGACTTTTCAGGATAAGAAAAGCCAAAAAGATAAAGATCAGTTTGGCATAGAATTCCCTCATATACTATTGAAAATAACTCAGTTCTACTAGAAAACGATTATCCAAAGCCTTTAGCTGATCGTAAGCTCGCTTATTGAGTTTAATCAAAATATTTTGATTGTCCGCAGTATCAGGAATTTCACCCACCACACGCACATACACCGTAAGGTTATTCATGCGGTTTTTTACCTTAATCACCGTGCCTACTTTAGCCGTTTTATGCAAGGCTAAAAACTTAGTAGACGATTCATCTTCAATAATAAGCTCAGCCTGACCTTCTTCAATAATTTCATTGAAAGGACTCCCATTGTACGATTCATTGGTTATTTCTTCCGCCCCAGTATTTACAGGGTTAGTAACTTTCTGAGTGGTATCCACCACTTTTGGTTTCTCAATTGGCTTTGTAACTGACTTTTCCGTGGGAGTGGTCGTTGGCAGTGTTACTTCTTGGGTAGTTTTGGCAGCTACAGAAATTTTAAGCGTTTGACCTACCGCCAAGGCATTGGAAGTTAGGCCATTCAGTTTTTTAATTTCGTTTACATCTACACCGTATTTCTGTGAAATCGCAAAAAGGGTTTCACCAGCTGCAACCGTATGCGTTTTACTTGCTTGAACAGAAGTTTTGATTGGGATTTCTGCTTGCCCCATAGGTTTTCCATAAGGAATATTAATGGTTTGCCCTACTTTCAAATCATTCACCAGTTCGGCATTCTTTGCCTTTATTTCAGTTACGGTGGTTCCATACCTGCGTGCCAATGAATAAAGTGTTTGGCCAGACATCACTTTATGGATTACAAAGTATTTATCACCTTCTTTTTTTATTCCTAGCGAGTCTGCCTGACTAAAGCTTGACGTTGCCGCCAATACTAACACCATCAAACTCAACAAAAACTTTCTCATAAATCCTTGATTAAATAGCATTTGACCTCACGCTTTTCTTTGACAAATATAAGCTGTTCATTAACGATATAAAAAGTATCTGAGGCCAGTCCTTTACTATGTTGCGCTAAAACTTCCGTCAAAACAAGTTCGCCATTTGCATTAAAAACATAAAGCCTATTGGTCAAATTCTGTTCCAGCTTTTCGTGTGCCGAAATAAAAATCAGGCCTTCGTACTCTAAATAATCGCAAGCCCCCACCAAATCTACCGCTGCAAATTCCTTTAAAAAACGAACTACTGTAGCAAAGTAGTTACTGTCGCCCGTGTAATGGAACGGAAGAATTAGGTTTCCCGACATAGATTTGACAGAAAAATCTTCTTCCGTTTCTAAAATCTCGTTACCTGAGCGAATATCAATCGTAAAAACTTCAGCTTCTTTATCTTTGGTTTTTAAAGAAAGCGCAAAGCCATTCAAACCCCGAACATTAATATCATCTACCGACCACAGGGCCTCTTGAGTATTGATATCAAAGCCAAAAACAGAACGTTCATCTATATTTTGGGAGTCATTAAAAATCTGAAAAACGATAATCTCACCCACAAAAGCATAGACCGTTACCCACCAATTTTCATCAAAACCCAAAGCCTTCCATTCAAACTGGTGGTTATTTAGGTTGAAGAGTGAAAAAGTAGCTTCCATAGCATCTCCATTTCGGCAACTAATCAGCAACCGATCGCTGGAAAGGGCGGTTTCCCAAATATCTGTAGGGAATACTTCCGAAAACTGTAAGTGAAGTTGCTTTGGCAATGCGTTTCTTTGTATTTTGACACAAAAATAGCCTATTCAAAGGCCTATCAAAGCGATGTTGAAATTTGATTTCGCCAGTCATTCAATGACAACTAACCTCCCCCAGCACCAATAACTTTTATTGTTGAACTGGTTGAACTCTGTAATTTGACCCCTGCCCCACTGGTTATTATTTTTTCGACTACATTAAGCTCACCTGTCTGAACATTCAACCTTGTCATTACAGAGCTACTTGTACCAATCAGCTCCAATCTTTTAGCCACTACTGTCCCAGTTGAATTAAAGGACACATCAAACCCCTTTATATAAACCACAGTTTCTTCACAGGGTATTGCCGAAACAGGCTGCCCTCCTTCTGTGTCAGACCATGTGCTTGGGTCATTCCAAGCCCCTGAAGAAATGGCCCAAAGTTCATTTTTACAGTACAAACCAGGTTTAACCTCTATACCAAAACTCGAAGCAGTCCTACCGTCTATATTCAGATAGTACTCTTGGAGGGGGTCGAGCCCTTCAAAGATCATTTCCAAGTACCCATCATATGGCCCCGTCTTGCTCTGAAGGACATTGCCTGCACTATCATATAAGGCCGCCATTTTATTAACAGTCCCCTTCAAAACAAAGTTGACCAGCGGAACCGTGGGCCTGAACTTGAACCAAACATTATGATTGACCCCATAGTACCAGTTTGGCGGGGTAGCGCCATCGGCTGTCGCACCAACCAGTGAATAGGCATTATTCGCTGTCTCAAAGTTGCCTTGAGCATCTAACACCAACTCCTCTGCATGGCTCTTGTAATCAAATCCTATTTCAGAACTCATTTTGATGCCAAAACCAGAAGCGGTTCTGCCATCTATATTTAGATAATACTCTTGAAGCGTGTCCAGTTCCTCGAAGATCATACCTAGATAACCATCATATGGCCCCATCTTGCTCTGAAGGACATTGCCTGCACTATCATATAAGGCCGCCATTTTATTAACAGTCCCCTTCAAAACAAAATTGACCAATGGCACCGTGGGCCTGAACTTGAACCAAACATTATGATTGACCCCATAGTACCAGTTTGGCGGGGTAGCACCATCGGCTGTCGCACCAACCAGTGAATAGGCATTATTCGCTGTCTCAAAGTTGCCTTGAGCATCTAACACCAACTCCTCTGCATTAATTCTATCGTCATTAGCGGGTACTTGGGAGAACAAGCTAAACGAAGAAAGAAATAAAAAAATAGAAGCAATGCTTAAAAAACAAATCCTCATTTAGCACTTATTAATGACTTAACATGTCCACACACATAAACTGACTCTAAATATACAGTTGAACAGTCAATAAAAGAGCAATGAACACATTATTTTGATATTGTATCTTCTTTTCCATATAGCTATTTGTCTGTTTATATTTAAAAAAGGCCTATCAAAGCGATGTTGAAATTTGATTTGGCCAGTCATTCAATGACAACTAACCTCCACCTGCACCAATAACTTTTATTGTCGAATTGGTGGAACTCTGTAATTTAGCTCCCGCTCCACTGGTTACTATTTTTTCGACTACATTAAGCTCACCTGTCTGAACATTCAACCTTGTCATTACCGAGCTACTTGTACCAATCAACTCCAACCTTTTAGCTACTACTGTTTCGGTTGTATTAAAAGACACATCAAACCCCTTTATATAAACCACAGTTTCTTCACAGGGTATTGCCGAAACCGGCTGTCCTCCTTCTGTGTCTGACCAAGTGTTGGGGTCATCCCAAGCGCCTGAAGAAATGGCCCAGAGTTCATTCGTGCAATTGACCTGTTTTTGAAAGCTGACAGAAATACCGAAAGAACCACCAAACCAACCAGAGTAGAGATAACTATCAACAGTCAAGTAATAAAACTGGTTACCTTTTAGAGACTGAACATTAAAGTTTCTAGAATCGAAATTTCCTATATAACCATCACTTGCAATCAAGCTATCTTGACTATCGTACAAAGCATACATTATACGTTTAATGCTCCCTCGGTTAATCTCAAAGTCCATACTACCGTCTTCTGGAATCCATACTTTAAACCATATGTTCTTGTTCGGACCTTCTTGCCAATTTGAAGGCCTATCCCCATCGGCTGTCGCGCTAGAGTTGTTATAAGGGGCTCCGCTACTGTAAAAGTCTCCGTTTGCATCTAAGGTAAGTTCTAAAGCACCCTCCTTGTAATCGTTGTCTATTGAACCCTGAATATATAGATCAAATGTACCGCCTTGATAACTTGAATAAACATAACTGTCAACCGATAGGTAATAATATTGGGTAGAATCAAGCCCTTCTACTACAAGACCATTGTTGTTCCATAGATTGGACTCATTGCCTTTGCTACCCACCTCGTTCATATTGCTGTCATAAAGCGCCAACATTGCACCATATACTCCTCCCCTTTTAACAGTAATATTCGCAATACCACTAGTCCCAGGCTTGAACTTAAACCATATGTTCTTACTCGGGCCACCCTGCCAATTTGAAGGCCTATCCCCATCGGCTGTCGCATTATAGTTGTTATAAGGGGCTCCGCTACTATAAAAGTCTCCGTTAGCATCTAAGGTAAGTTCTAAAGCACCCTCCTTGTAATCGTTGTCTATTGAACCCTGAATATATAGATCAAATGTGCCGCCTTGATAACTTGAGTAGACATAACTGTCGACCGATAGGTAATAATACTGGGCAGAATCAAGCTCTTTCAAAACCAAACCGTTGTTCGTCCAATAGTTAGGGTCGCTGCCTTTACTGCCCACCTCGTTCATACTACTGTCATAAAGTGCCAACATTGCACCTTGCAAACCTCCTCTCCTTACAATAATGTTAGCGATGCCGCTGGGGCCTGGCTTGAACTTAAACCATATGTTCTTGCTGGGGCCGCTCTGCCAATTTGAAGGTCTATCTCCATCGGCTGTCGCACTATAGTTGTTATATGGCGCTCCACTACTGTAAAAGTCTCCGTTAGCATCTAAGGTAAGCTCTAAAGCACCCTCCTTGTAATCGTTGTCTATTGAACCCCGAATATATAGATCAAATGTACCGCCTTGATAACTTGAATAAACATAACTGTCGACCGCTAGGTAATAATACTGAGCAGAATCAAGCTCTTTCAAAACCAAACCGTTGTTCGTCCAATAGTTAGGGTCGCTGCCTTTACTGCCTACCTCGTTCATATTACTGTCATAAAGTGCCAACATGGAGCCTTTAATATTACCTCTCCTTACAGTAATGTTCGCGATGCCGCTGGGGCCTGGCTTGAACTTAAACCATATGTTCTTGCTGGGGCCGCTCTGCCAATTTGAAGGTCTATCTCCATCGGCTGTCGCACTATAGTTACTATAAGGGGCTCCACTACTGTAAAAGTCTCCGTTAGCATCTAAGGTAAGCTCTAAAGCACCCTCCTTGTAATCATTGTCTATTGAACCCCGAATAAATAAATCAAATGTACCGCCTTGATAACTGTCTATAGTTAGGTAATAATACTGCGCAGTATCAAGTCCTTCTACTACAAGACCGTTATTGGTCCATAAGTTAGGTTCTTTACCTTTGCTACCCACCTCGTTCATACTGCTGTCATAAAGGGCCAACATAGCACCTTTAATAGTACCTCTTCTCACAGTAATATTTCCAATACCGCTAGGGCCTGGCTTAAACTTAAACCATATGTTCTTATTCGGTCCTACTTGCCAGTTAGTAGGCCTTACACCATCTACCGTAGCATTGTAGTTACTATAAGGTGCTCCGCTGCTGAGAAAACCACCTATAGTGTCTAAAGTAAGCTCAAGCGCATTTACTTTATCATCATTAGCAGGTACCTGAGAAAATAAATTGAATGAATAAAAAAATAAAAAAATAAAAGTAACACTAAAAAAATAACCCCTCATTAGAATTTATCAATGGTTCAACATGACTACAGATATCAACTGATGCTTAAATATACATTTCAATAATTAATTAAAGAGCATAAAACATATCATTTTGTTATTAATTTTTTCTTTTCTCTGAACTCCATGTTTATCTATCTTTATAAAAAATAGCCTATCAAAGCGATGTTGAAATTTGTAAGAAGAATAGGGTTGATTTTCCTCGCCATTTTGTTTTGCGCGGGGCTTTTTGCGGAATGGAATCCTTTCCAAGATCCCGCCAAAAAAAGGATTTTCGTGATGGAAATCCGTAATGATATTGACCCACGGATGAACCGTTATGTGGATTTGGCACTCGACCAAGCCACTGAAGAAAATGCCGATATCGTGATTATCGATATGGACACCTATGGCGGTGCGGTAAACGATGCTAACGATATTCGTACCCGAATTTTAGAGTACGAAAAGCCGGTTTGGGTATTTATCAATAACGATGCAGCCTCGGCTGGTGCACTGATTTCAATTGCCTGCGACAGTATTTACATGGTGCCGGGCGCTAACATTGGTGCAGCTACGGTGGTCAATGGGGAAGATGGAAGTCAAGCGCCAGACAAATATCAGTCTTACATGCGATCGATTATGCGCTCTACAGCCGAGCAAACGAATCGTGACCCTAATATTGCAGAAGGCATGGTGGACGACCGAATCGAAATTGAAGGCGTTACCGAAGCAGGAAAAACCATTACGTTTACTACTTCCGAAGCCATTAAAAATGGTTTTTGCGAAATGCAGGTCACCAGCATTGAAGACATACTTGCCAAAAACAACATTGATAATTATGAGCTTATCAATTACGAATTGGCTGCTTCGGAAAAGATTATTGCCTTTTTCCTCAACCCTTTTGTGAGTGGCATATTGATTTTGGTGATTGTAGGCGGACTGTATTTTGAGCTTCAAACACCGGGGGTGGGCTTTCCATTGGCAGCAGCGGGCATCGCTTTAGTCTTCTACCTTACCCCTTACTACCTCAATGGACTTGCCGCCAATTGGGAAATTGCAGTGTTGTTTATCGGGATTGTCCTCATCGCACTTGAAGTCTTTGTGATTCCCGGTTTTGGTGTGGCGGGTATCGCTGGTATCTCCTGTGTAGTCATGGCGCTCATTTTCGTGATGATTGATAACGACTTCTTTAATTTTGACTATGTGCCTTCTGGTGAACTAGGCACCGCAGCAGTGGTGGTTTTTGCTGGAATGCTGGGCGCCATGGTGCTTATATTCAGTCTCGGCTACCGATTTACCGAATCCAAAATGTTTAGCAAAGTGGCCTTGATGGGTGAGCAGCGCAAATCAGATGGCTACACTTCTTCCTTCTACACTGCGGATTTAATGGGAAAAGAAGGAATTGTTTTCTCCACCTTAAGACCCAGCGGTAGGGTAGAAATCAATGGTGAAATATATGATGCCTACACTCGTGGAGAATATGTTGAAAAGGGCGAAAAAATAACGGTAATTAGCCAAGAAGGAACCTCCTTAAAAGTTAGATCGAAAAAAGTATGAGCGACAATCACGCTGAATTTAGTCCCGAAAGTTTAATGATGAGCTTCGGACATGAACCTTCATTGGTTAGAAATTCAATCAAAAACCCAATATTTCAAACCTCAACTTTTGAGTTTGCTACTGCCGAAGAAGGAAAAGCCTATTTCGAAAAAGTGTATGGCGGAGCCGGTGCAGACGAATCGAGCAAAAGTTTGATCTACACCCGACTGAATCACCCTAATTTAGTCACCGCTGAGAAGCGACTTTCTTTATTGGATGAAGCAGAAGAATCGGCATTTTTTGAAAGTGGAATGGCCGCTATTACTACCTCGCTTTTAGAAATTTGTAAAGCTGGTGATTTGGTGCTGATGTCCTTCCCTATTTATGGTGGCACCGATGCTTTTATCAAAAACTTCCTTCCAAAATTCGATATCCAGTCGTTGGCTTTTGACCCAGGTATGACGGAAGAAGAAATCGTAAGCTTAATTGAGGCGCACCCAAGAAAAAATCGACTGGCTTGTATTTATGTAGAAACACCAGCCAACCCCACCAATACCTTAATTGACATTGAAATGACAGTGCGCATTGCGGCTCGTTTTTCAAATCAAGACAAGAAAACCATTGTAGCTGTAGACAACACCTATATGGGACCGCTTTGGCAAAAACCCATCAATCATGGAGCCGATCTAATCATGTACTCGGCTACAAAATATATTGGTGGCCATAGCGACTTGATTGCTGGCGCCATTTCTGGAAGCAGTGCCTTGGTTTCACGTATTAAGAAAGTACGCAGCGGCTTGGGCTGTATGGCTTCTCCCTGGACCTCTTGGCTGATCAGCCGAAGCTTGGAAACCATTTCCTTACGTATGGAAAAACAAGCTTCGAACGCAGCAAAGTTGGCGGATTTCTTACGCGATCACCCGAAGGTGGCCAAGGTATATTATGTTGGGAACATTGCCGAAGGACACAAACAGTATGAGCTGGCCAAAAGACAAATGACTTCTGGCGGTGCGATGTTGGCCTTCGATGTAGTCGGTGGTGAAGCCGAAGCTTTCCGTTTTTTAAATGCGGTAAAATTGGCCAAGCTGGCCGTGAGTTTGGGCAGCACAGAAACACTAACCTCTCATCCTTTTACCATGAGCAGTTCTAATATGACTTTAGCCGATCGTGAAGCCGTGGGCATTACGCCAAGCATGGTTAGAATTTCGACAGGGATAGAAAACCCAGACGACCTTTTAAAAGATTTCGCACAAGCTTTTGAAAAAGTATAATGACAGAAAAAGGTCAAACGCTGTACGAACGCATTGGCGAAGAAAACATTCTGAAACTGGTGGATGATTTCTATGCTGAATTGGAGCAGGACGAGCTGATCAGAAAGATGTATCCTGAAGATCTGCTACCTGCTAAAAATCGACTCAAGTTGTTCTTTATTCAAGCGCTGGGTGGCAGACAAACCTATACTGATGAGCGTGGACATCCGATACTGAGGCGGAGACATTTTCAGTGGAAAATTGGAACCCAAGAAGCAACGCACTGGCTCAAGCACATGCATGCGGCACTAGAAAAAGCCACCTTCCCCGAACCCGAAAAAGATGCCTTCTGGGAATATGTGTATGGCGCAGCTCAGCATATGATTAATAGGTGAAAATCTTAAGCTCTATTTAAACCTAAATCCAAACCTTACAACCCAACGAGAGTTAGCACTTTCTGCACTATGTAAAAAATCATACTGAACAGTCATATACCCTTTAATTTTTTTAAAGAAGGGCTGCTCCTGTTTGAACCCAATAAGACCGGACTGAACCCAATCTTTTATTTCACTATCTGCCTGCGGGTTATTGAGAACAAGATAGTCAAGCTCATAATTACCCTGAAGTCTTATGTTTCTCCAAATAACATGATTATAAAATCCACGAACATTAAAGTTATCCGATGAGACTCCAGCTAGTATCTTTTTCTGAAGTCTTAATCGATAAGCCGACCCAGCACCTAGCTCAGACTTAGGGGATATTTGATATGCCAACTCTCCGCCTACATCTAAAGATATAGGCTCCACACGATTGACTTGTAGATTTCCACCAAAAGACAATCTTTCTATAAACGACTTACCCTTTAATGGATTATTTCGTTTCTGATCTGGGTTATTTAAGTCTTGAACCTTTGTATATTTCTCCTTAGCCTCGGCAATTTTTTCACGCCCCTCCGTTAGCCTCTTCACTAAAGCATCTTGCCCATCTTCCTCTAACATTTTAGAAAACCTCTCTTCCATCTGCTTTTGGACAAAGGACTTACTCTGATATCCCTCCAATTCATTCTGCATTCTTGAGGTTTCAGACGAAGGGTCAAGAGAATTATTTCTAAACTGACTGAGACCGTTTACATCCTCTAACTTCATGATCTGACTTTCGAGCGTTTTATCCCAATCGGTTAATTCAGCTTTATATCTGTCAATTGAAGACTGAAAAGACTGAATTTGATCTCTCAATAAGGCAAAATCTGAAGAAATGGGCTCTATATATTCATTTATTGTCTCTTGGTTTATTTTCAATTTATTTAAATCCGGAAATAAATCTTCTGCTTCTTTCAAATCATATTCAGCTCCAGAAAGTTTAATAAAAGAATCTTGAAGCTGGTTGGTCAATTTAGGATCACTTTTGGATAACTGCATTCCAACTTTTAGCTCCTTTTTCAAACGAGCTATTTCATCGCGAAGCCCTTGTGGAATAGTTATGGAATCAACATCGAAAATTTCAGATTGAAAACCTTCTAACTTTTTGTCAACACCTCTCTTAATGGAGTCAATTTCAAGAACAACATCCTTATCTGCATCCTGAAGTACATCCACCTGAAATGTAAGATTCTCTTGTTTTAATTTTAATAAAACCTTGAGTTTAGAAGTGTGCTTATCAAGGCTCTTGCTAAGCTTATCAAGATTCTTATTCAACTTTCTAATTTCTCTTTTAGAAAGCTCTGGTCTATTAGTATTCTGAGATAACACTGGTATTGTGTAAAATAAGCATAGCCAAACACAAAAAAACAAACGGCCCATTTTCAGCATATGTTTAAATGGCATTAATAGAATCAGCAAAATTATACAAAGGGTATGTTTGAATCATAAGCCTGCACCGTCAAATAAAGTAAAAAATAATCATACTGTGAAATAACCATAAATTTCTTTCAAAAATCAATACCACTACTTTACTATCTAACAAGATTATAGCTATTTTTGATAAAATATAGCTTAAATACAAAAAACATTAATTATACACACATATTGATAATATAAAAGTAATGGTACGTTCATTGATTTTTAAAAGAAGTGGTCTAATTATTCTGATTTTACTCTATTTATTTCCTAATATAGCTTTATCCTTTCAAAACCACCCCAATGATTCTTTAAGTACTGCATACGAGATTACCCTTGACGGTACGGGGCATTATTTCTCGGACATAAATGGATTTACTGTTTCGGGTGCTTCTGGTGACGGAATAAAATATAGCAACTGGCTCTATACCCCAGAAAAAAACATATGGTTCAAGTTCGTTGCCCCTACCTCCGATACTTTGAGTATTTCAATCGAATTATCAAGCTCAGGTCAATATGGTGATTTGATACAGGCTGTGGTGACCGACAGTCTTGGGGGAGAGATGGGCAGTAAGCACTGGGTAAACGCAGCTAACACAACTACTCCCAAAGAACTATTCATTGATAATTTGCAAGCAGGTGTTACATACTATTTAAATGTTGACATCCCTACCTACACTAACATTTTCACTTTGAGGTTTCAGAACTATATAGACTCTGCATGTATTGATACATATACAGAGTATGTTGGAATTGACGGTCAGTTGAATGTTGAAATAGACTCCCTCATAGATAGTAGTTGTTCTTCTTGGCCTTGTCCCACTGGCAATTGCACAACAACCGTCTTTTTTCCAGCGCTAGGCTCTTCCGAGTTTGATATTGGTAAAAATTATGTAACCATACAGGGAATAGACGACAATGACTCAATATATTACGGTACTGCCATAGTAAATTTGGTAGACACAATCCCCCCAACATTGGTTACTAAAAATATAGTAAGATATAATTCAGGCACACACTCGAACTATGTTTCTCCTGATGATCTAATAAAATATTATTCACCAGGAGGTACTTCTGTTCCAGCACCAAACCCAGTACCTGGAGATGGTATTGAGGTTTTTGAATATAGGAGCGCTTACACTAAAGATAATGTTAAATTAGGTGGAGCCTCTATAAGTAAATCCAGTTTTAACTGTACTGATGTCGGCACGAACGAAGTTACGGTAACCATCTGGGATACAAGCGGAAATGAAACCACAGGTATTGCATTGGTATATGTTATAGACGACACCGAACCTGTTGCAAAAGCTAAGAATATCACTGTGTATTTAGACAAAGATGGCATTGCACAAGTAAATCCTATGTGGGTGGATAACGGATCGACTGCGGGCTGTTCTGGTAGTGACTTTGTGAGCTCACTAAATAAAAGTGTTTTTGATAAAAATGATCTTGGACAGAACAGTATCACGTATATCATCGAGGACAGTAATTCAAAAATGGATACTGATATTATTAACATCAATGTTGTGGACTCCATCTCTCCTGTTGTATTTCCTCTTTCAAAACAAATTGTTTTGGATGAGTCCGGAAATTATACACTCACTTATGACGAGCTAATGAACCCTTGCGAAAATGTGACTATTCCAGACCCTGGTGATTGGGGAGGGGGTTGGGGTTGGGAACCTGATGGATCTACACCTTTCTTTAGTCCTCCAGCTTATTCCTTTGATGGCGTGGGCTGCACCTATGACAATGTTGAGATAACAGACACAAGTATGTCCAAGACAGATTTTACGACAAGTGATCTTGGGATGAATCAAGTTATTATTACCGTAATTGACCAATCTGGAAATACTACCGAGGCCATTGCTAATATAAATGTGGTTTCTGCGGCCTCTTGTGTCACAGAGCTTTGGGCCATAGCTTCAGGCAACTGGAATGACCCAAGCATTTGGTCTGCTACCGAAGGTGGAGCACCGCTTTCTGTAATTCCTTGTAATATTACCAATGTGTACATCAAGGATCATAATGTTGAAATCAATTCTCATATTGGAGCGAATAAGGTTTTTATTATCAATTCTGACCCAGAGTTAAGCTCTGGATTAAAAGTTATTAGCGGAGGTTTGGACGTAGTTGAAAAAATCGACATCCAAGGCATTGGTGCGCTACTGGAAGGCAAACCCGGGGCTAGAGTAAGGGTACTTGCCACTCAAGGTTATTAATTTTCTTTTCCAAAAACAGTTATTAAAAACATGATCAACAAAAAAGCACTTTCACTTTTAGTAATCATACTTTTATTTCAGGGCTGTACAAGCACAAAGGTTAAAAGATCAACAGTTAGAGACTATGATGGAGATTTCAACAATATCCGTTTTAGCATTCATACAGAGCGTGATTTTCAGCACTTCGTAGGCAGCGTAGTAAATGAATTACGCATAGCCCTTGCTGCAAGAGGAATAGCTTCAGACTATGAGTTCAAAGAACAAACTCCAAATGACGGAAGAACAAGCAAGCGGATGAAGGAGCAAGACAGCCTCTCCATTAAACCAGAACTGCTTTTTGTGATTACTCAAGCAGGGCAATCTAATTATAGTGGATACACCCCCTCCTTTTATACTCCAAATGGATGGACGGGGGGCAACTACATACATAAGGTAAGCTTAGAGCTTGATATACTTATTAAAGAAATCAAAAAACCAACTACCATATGGATAGGGGGACTAGAAGCAAAATCTAATGCCGGTGCGTTTGGGGATTTGAAAGATGGTATGGGGCATAAACAAACAGCCCGAAAGATTATTAAAAGATTAGAAGAAGACGGACTTATACCTCTGCTTAAAAAGTAAGCATCTACCTTGTTTCTTTTTACTATGACTTCTCTGCCTTTGTGTGCTATCACCCAACTTGCTTTTGTGGGTATTGTCACCCACAAACCACCTAGGGAGTTCGGTCTTTAGTACCGACCAGGACGCTATATGTTGGTAAGAAAAGGCTGTTATTAAGCCTCATCTGCTTGTTGGAGACAACTCCAACAAGGGCGGAATGCGGGTACATTTGGGGATTTGAAAGATGGAATGGGGCATAAACAAACAGTCCGAAAAATTATTAAAAGATTAGAAGAAGACGGACTGATACCTCCACTTAAAAAGTAAGGTAATGTGGCCAAAAATAGTTGGTGACTTTGCGTTGAAATTTGCATTATATTGACATCGTAAGCCTAAAGAGGAAGCGAGCTCTGCTGAGGAGCAACTTGCCAGCAATAGGGTTTACCAAGTAGAATAGCCTCCCTATTTTGGGAGGTTTTTTTATTCATCTTGTCATATGGCTAAAGAAAACCTGAGCGCTGATTTTTGAAGTACAAATACCATTGGATGAACTGCCTTTTGTGTTGATAGGAAAGCCCTCTATGCACATTGAGGTGTCCTTTTAGATGACCAAAGAATGACTCCAACCCATTTGTTGATTTAGGTATTCTTGGGTTGTACAAATAGTGGAACATATCAGGCAAAGCATTCCTGATCACCATGAATGATCGTCTTACCATTTTGTGAGTAAACCAGTATCTGCCAGTATCAGGATTGATGGTCTTTTGATTCACAAAGTCTTTATATACCTCATACCATTGAACTAGCTCAACAAGCCAATAGTCTCTTTCTTGAGGCGATGTGATCAGATGAATTTTAGACACTATAAGCCTCAATTTTTTACCAGCATCGCTCTTTGGTTTATTGGATAACCATATCCGACACATGCGCTGTATATGAACCACGCACCTTTGGGTAGGTACTTTAGGACAAACCAGTTTGATTGCCTTGAGTAAAGCTTTATGGCCATCACTGGTGATACTTTCAACCTGTACACCCAACTTTAATAAGTTAGAAAGATCTTCGGCTAACTCTTCAAACCACTCACCATCAGTCAACCGATAAAGCTGGGTGTACTTAATTGTATTGTCCCGATAAAGTATCAAGCAAAGACCATCTTTAAAGTAAGTGCCATCTATCAATAGGTTTACTTGTCGGGAAGGATAAACACTCAAAACAGGTGGTTTGGATAGATATTCATAGAAATAACGCCTTAATGTGCGAGCCGAATAACCGCTAGACAACGATAGTTCCTCGATTGTCCTACGCTCTAAAACCCATTTTTCAAACCAAACAAACCTGTTGGAATTGCTAACCGCCTTATTACTTGAAGTAAAAAGAATGCCACAGTTATTGCATTTATAACGTTGTTTGCCTGCCTGGTAACCCCATTTTATACTGGCCAGAAAACCACAGGCCCAGCAACGCTTTTTTTGAACTATTCATAGATACAAAAATGGCTTATTGAAACGCGTTTCAATAAGCCATTTTAAAACAACATGCAACTATCT
Source organism: Roseivirga ehrenbergii (assembly GCF_001593005.1). Lineage (GTDB taxonomy): Bacteria > Bacteroidota > Bacteroidia > Cytophagales > Cyclobacteriaceae > Roseivirga > Roseivirga ehrenbergii. Next base: position 176,062 of record NZ_LQZQ01000003.1, on the reverse strand, counting down.
GTTATTCATTATTCAATACAATACAGTCGATCAGTCACTGAATTACCAACTATTTTTGGCCATTATATCAAAAGTAAGCATATACCTTGTTTCTTTTTGCCTTGGTGGGTGTTGTCAACCCCAAATTTGTCTATAAATCTCAAGCACCAAAATATTCCATATAGTGCTTTAAGAAAGTAAAATGACTTTTCCCATCCTCATAAAATGAGGCTGATGAATATTTATAACTCACAAAGTCTTCGGCAAGCTGCCACTTACCTGCTACTAGGTTAGCGTGAATATAATCCAGCTTTTGCTCTATTACTTTACGACTGAACAAATCAACGGACAATGCATTACGCTGCCAAATCTGATACTTTCTATCCTTCAGGTTTACTTCAAACTTGGTTAAGGATTCAGGAAAGTTGTCTCGTAGATAAAACCTGATTTGCTGACTGGTGAATTTTAAAAAATCTCTTTGGACATTCGAAAGCAAATGTCCATCTCCTATTTTCCAGATCATATGAATATGATTGGGCATTATTACGAACCCATAAATATCGCAGCGTTTGTCTTCTACCAAAAAAGCCATTGAGTTCACTATTATTTGCTTTAACTCATCATTTTTTAGGATTGGAATCCATTTAAGGATTGTTGCCGTGAAAAACTGAACATGATGATTTTCCATAATTCAATTTAATGAAAATCAGGAACCATCTAAGCTGCTTGCCTTTGTGGATATTGTCACCCACAAACCACCTAGGACAGTGAACGTTTAGCACTAGCCAGAACACTATTTGTTGGTAAGAAAAGGATGTTCTAGGCTTCATCTGCTTGTTGGAGACAACTCCAACAAGGGCGAAACCTAGCCCAAATACTGCATCTCCAGAAACGGAATAAGTCCTCCCTAAAACATCTCCTCTCTTCAAAGCACGAGGATTTCCTATAAAATTCAAATGGCCTACTTGCCTTTGCGGGTGTTAGCACCCGCAAACCACCTAGGACATTGCACTTTTAGCACTGGCCAGGACACTATTTGTTGGTAAGAAAAGGATGTTCTAAGCTTCATCTGCTTGTTGGAGACAACTCCAACAAGGGCAAAAGGGAAGAACACCTACATAGGCGGAAAATTCTCGGTCAGCCTCAAGAACACCAACAAGGGCGAAAACTCCAACAAGGGCGGGATATTTGGCATTGACTCTTGAGCATCCCTATTCCGAAGCTTCGGAATAGATGGGGCTTCTGCCTTTGCGGGTGTTATCACCCACAAACCACCTAGGACAGTGAACGTTTAGCACTAGCCAGAACACTATTTGTTGGTAAGAAAAGCTGTTTTTAGCCTCATCTGCTTGTTGGAGATAACTCCAACAAGGGCGGGAATTTATTCGATTTTTAAAAAAGTATAGCGATACTTCTCGCCTTCCTTTATCAGTGTCAACGTATCTGAATAAGCAGGTTTGTAAATGGAATCGCCCAATTCAGCTAAATAGCTGAAAATCTTATATTTGTTAATATTAGAAGTATAGGGGTTAAAATTGAAACGCTTATCATCAACACAAAAATACGTTCCAGCGGAACTTCCACTCGGGCCACATGAAATAGTACCTACAATAGCTGTCTTATAAAAATAACCAAATTCTCTTTTCCCTTTCTTCTTCACATAAGTAGATTGGAATACTGCCCCTATAACCAAAACAGCTATAAAAATACCAAAAGCCATCTTGCCAAATTTACTCCATCCAACCAAAAATTTATCGTCCATGGTGAAAATCGTGAATGATGAATGTGTTACTTACTCCTCCTGCTGCATTAAAAGGCAAGGGACCCAACGGAAGCCCACCACCAATAATTAATTGTCTACCAACTAAACCATAACCTGTTTTGGTAGGAGTGTATGAACCTTCAATCCCAAGTTTACCACCAGCAGTCAACCCAGCAGACCCCCAATAAGTGACCTGCCCATCAGCTATACTTGTTTGCATCATATTTCTTCTAATATCCTGAACGCTACCTAGATAATTGGTGCCTCCAACATTTAATGTAGCATCCACAGAAAAACCAATACCTACAGCCTGTGTAACGGTGACTGCAGGATAAAGTGATGCTTCAGGGCCTCTGGTTACCCACTGTAGATCAAAATTGGTATACCCACCAAGGCCCAGAATTCCGTTGAATCCCACACCAGCATTTACAAAGTCAGGAAAGTAGTAACGGGCTAATGGAGTATTCCATACATACTCACCAAAGCTCTTATTTCCATTTCCGTAATCAAAGGTTCTTCGTGTTCCTACCCCTCCATCAACATTAAAATTCTCTCCGATATACCACTCTCCAGCACGATCCCCTCCTTCGGCAAAATCAATCCACCCTCTAAACCCAGTAAGAGCCCAAGCAGTATAGGCTTGCCATTTCCTCTTAAACCTCCCATCGGGGTCAATGCCATTAATCGGATTGTTTCCTAACCCCAAATACCCTGACCAAAATTGCCTGCTGGGATCAACTGCAGCCCAGCGCCCAATATTTGAGTCCCACATTCTTGCTTCAAAAGCATTCCAGCCTGTTTCTTTGTCTTTTTCGGCAAATTGGCCTTGGTAGCCAAAACGGTAATCGTTGGGGCTAATATTGGAGAAAGATCGTTCGGTAATTTCAGAACCAAAAGGGTAATAGTCGGCTGTACTTCTTACTATACCCTGCTTATGGATAATTTTAAAATCATCAAAGTAGGCCTCAGAAGCTTGGGTACTTTCATTGGTAAGGTATATAAATACAAAGCCAGGCTCGTCAATTACAGCATCCGTAACATTAAGCGTTAAGGGGCTAAGGGCATCTATAGTACCCGTGGGCACTGGGGTATAGTCGCCACTTTTATAGTTAAAATCAGCATCAAAATAAAGATAATTAACATAGGACGCCAAAGCAGGAGGGGAACTCTGAAAAGCAGCTACTGCACTTCCAGAAGGGCTGGCACTCTGGATACTAAGACCAAATGCTTCTGCCATACTCGGTGTAGTAAGTGTTCCTAAAATAGAAGCCAATACATCTTGAACAGCCCCATAGCTTATATCGTTACTGCCGCTTGTAATGGCACCTTGTACCGTAATGTCTATGGCGTCACCGGGCATTACCATCAGCATTTTTGAAGGCCCCATTAAACCATTGGCGCCCGCCCCAACACGGGCTACTTTATTATCCCCAACACTATTTGGAATTATATCACGTACATGGGTGGCAAAATCAAAATCCTTGAGCTCAGAAGGGTCCCATGCGCCATCTTCGAAGGTGGCAGGGCCATAGATAACATCTTTGGGCTTGGCCACAGTGGCGCGCACATTCCCCAAATGGTCGGTAAGCTCATATAGACTTTCTTCCTTTTCAGGGTAAAGCATACCTACTTTCCCTGATCCGTATATTGGGAGTTCTTTGAGTGTAACCTCGCTCTCAAAAGTGTCATCAGTTTTATTATCGTAAGTGGCCTGTAGGTTTCCGGAAGCATCACGGATATACCAAGTGATAAACTCAGGGGCTTCGTTCTCATCATATACCGTTTTGGTCAGTCTAAAACCTCGGTCATCATAATCAAAACTGACCTTAAGCTTGTTGCTCTCATCACGTACTTCGGTGACTTTACCAGCTACATCGTAAGTCAGGTTTTGCTCATCACTTGCTCCAGTCTTTGCTTCACTGGTCATTTGCCCTATGGCATTGTATTGATAGGTAGCATAGTTGCTAACACTGTTTAGCTTGTTTTGATTGGCGGCATAGCTGTAATCAAAATCATCTACTAGTGTACTTGCCGCACTATATCTGTCTAGATTTAAAATATTTCCATTGGAGTCGTAGTTGATCCCTGATACTTGAAGTGCGTTTCCGTTAAGGACAAATATTTGAGTAATAGCGTTAAAATAGCCAGACCTCGCTTTCTTTAATTGATATTTATCGTCATAGAGAAAAGCATATACATCAGTATTGCTTCCGGTCACAAACTTATTCATAGGGCCTTTCCATGAGATTGCCCTGATGTTGCCGTCAAAAAGTTGAGGAGGTGCGCTTCCTAAATCAATACTTTCGTTGGTAGAAAAGTTACGGGAATAGTCTCCATCAAAATACTCCAAGGTCATTCCGAAAGCATCTTTATAAGGTGTTGAAGTAGTCCCATCTCCGTTATCCCCACCTGGATCTACATCGGGATGATTGATGGACTTGAGCCAACCTTGAGCAGTATAGGTGTAGTCAATACCTTGTAAATTTTCGGTCAAATTCACCCTCTTCAATGGCCCGTGGGTATAATATTCGTATTTTACCTGAGGCTCCCAAGTTGCAGCCTGATTGAGCCTAGTTTTCACCTTCTTCAGCCGTAGGTCATCATCATAATTGTACTGATGTTCAAAGGTATTTACTAATGTGGCAGCGTTACTAATCACATCATACTCTTTGAATGCCGTTTGCAGCACATTACCGTTATAATCATAGGTATATTCATTGGCAAAGGCCTTATCAAGTACCTTAGGTTTTTGTAAAACCCATGTAACTTGACCTGCATCATCATAGCTGTACCAAGTTGTCATATGCTCATTTTCGGAATATGACACCGCCCCCATTAAAAAATCTTGTGTATAAGTACTGCTCAATGCGGTTTCGGCTTCAATATTCTGAGCAGTGATATCATAATAGGTTCTGAGCCAATCCTTGCGATTGGTATTACTTATTACATCTAAACTAAGCCCTCCGTCATATCCTTTTACTTCCAATAGGGCATTTAAGTCATTATCGTAATCTAAAATTCCAGTATATTCTCCTGATTCTATCGGTCGGCCAGCATTGTCATAGTTGGTATAAGAGAAGGTGCCATCAAGTTTTTGTTGTGCATTTTGAGAGAATCTTAGCGTGCCATCCTTACGGTATTTATAAGTAGTTGTGCCTGCATCGGTTTCGGTCATGCTCAATAACCATCCCCTAAAATTATAATTGTAAGTAGTTTTGTCAATTTCTGATATATCTACTTCATTACGCCATTGCTCCACTCCATTGGGTGAAATTGAAGCAATCAATTGTTGACGGTCATTGTAGATATTGTAAGCCCAACCTTTTAGTGTTGGGTCGGTTACTGAAGAATAAGCAGAAGCCACCACATTTCCACTTAAGTCTTTAAAGCTATGGCTTTCTTTGCCATTTGGGTCACGCACATAATCGTAAGAACCTTGCTCTCGTAAGCTTACATAGTAGGCAACGTTTTTATAATTTATTTCAAAACTAAATCCGTTTGTATCGAAGCCTGGCTCCAAAGTAAGCGAGCCAGTAGGGGCAATATGTACCACTTCATCTGCCGTAATAACATCTGATCTAGTTTGTGCATCTGAGATATGGTTATCTTGAATAGCCTTGGCCTTAATCAACTCGTCCATAGGAACAAATAGCTGGCGTAACTCCATATATTCATCGAGTTGATCGGTGAGCTGTCGAACTTCAGTAACTATTTCATGGTCTTGCCCTAAACGATGGCTCTCGCCCGGCATGGTTGAATAACGTACTTCATTAGAGCCATCATCGGCATAAGCTATTCTTGTATAAGGATATTTGGTTACCGCCATCCTTTCTGGACTAGCGTCTCCATAATACCAGCCTAATGTATTGGAGATACTCTGCCCACCTACTTCCTCTGGATTAAAAGCCTCTCCAGCTGCATTAGTTCCACTAGGTGCTGCATCGAAATGAGCATATGAATAAGGTGTTGTATTGTCAAAGAGAACAAAATTCGGATTATAACCAAAGCCAGTAGAGCCATCCGCAATTGGAGCCGCCAGTGTATTCAGCACTGCTCTTCCAAAACGATCGTAAATAGGCTGCGTGGCCAGTATTGTTCCACCAGTTCCCACGCTATTAACCCTAGATTGAGATTGCAGTAATTTACCCCGTTGGTCAAAATAGCTTACTGATTCAATTGTAATTGGCTGACCATTTCCATCAAGCTTTAAGTTGCCACTGGCATCGTATACATAAGCCGTACTCTTTGTTGAGTTTTGCTGGGCATGTGTTACAAACGCCACCAAAGCCAAAGTGAAAACAAATACCGTTCGATTGATCAAGTTGAATATACCTTTCATAGTTTCTCAGGCTTGGCGATTAATTGGTTGACTTTTGATAGATCATTTCCTGCTCTGTAAGCTTTATTCGCCCTGGCCCCAATCGTTCTCTATACACTGCCTTCAATCTACCTGCAGCATCATATTCATATTCAGTAAATAAATTATTGGCATCTAGTATATGGCTCAACTCACCCCATTGATTATATACATAGGAGGTCATTGCACTCTCTAATGGATGGAATCGGAAGTCGTCAAAGTAAGCGGACGAAGCCCCCACGCCATCTATTATAGCTTCAATTTTTAACGAAGTTGCATTCGATGGTACAGTAACATCCAAATTCACTAAATACCAATCTCCAGCCTTTTTATTAATGTTTGGTGTTGCTGTTGCCACAAAGCTTCCATCAATAAAGTAATTAAGCTGAGCATCACTTAACTGAGCCCCTGGAGAAGGCTTCATCCAAATGCTGGCTCGATAAGATTTACCCGCAACAAACTCTGAATTATTTAACTCCAACCTTAGTGCCGTTGCCGGAATTACATATGGGTGTGAGTAACGTGAAGCGGCATAAATAGAATTAACCCCAGTATGAAACACTGTATTGTCTATTGTACCATCAACTATTTCAATTTTTCCTGCATCCCAGAACCCTTCAGTTGTTGCCTCTTCTACACCCGTATAATAAAGCTCGGTATGTTTGGACAATGCAGCGGTGGCAGTAACTCTTTTATACTCCTTATCCATCAAGGTAGCTGCATATTGTTCGTTAATATCCTTTACCTCTCTGGCATGCGAATAAACATCATATAAAGTGATTTCTGAAACTGTTTGCCAATCACCAACCTCTGCATACGTATTACTTGGATTATTTGGATCATCTTCATAGAAATAGTCTTCAAAAGCGTTTACAAAGCTCTCTACAGGAAATAAGCCATGGGCGTCAAGAATATCGGTAGGTTGACCAACCCAAACTCTGGTGGTGGAAGGTCTAAAGACTGAGTTTTGGGCAGAAACTTGCCCTAAAGGCACAAAACTATTACTCCAGTCTTGCACTGTAGCAGAAGCCAATCCTTTATAAATATATTTGTCGGTATTGTCTTGCTCTACTCTCAGTATATAAGCACCAGTCACTGCGTTAAGCATATTTTTATTTGTCCTATTTTCTATTTTAAGCCCCATACCGCTATAGCGATGATATGCTGGTATCGTCACCCGCATATATTTATTTCCATAACCATCAGTAGACATCTCTTTTATGCTATTTCCGGAAATAAAATCATATTCAACATTTCTTTTCTCAACAGTTATGTTTGTTTTAGAGCTAAATGAAGTCTCAGACACCAAAATGGAGGGATACACCTCAGTTTTAAAAAGTGTTTTTATATATTCTAAATTATTCTCATCTAAATGTCGCCCATCCACATCAAGCTGAAATCCCTTACGACTTTCATTATACATTTCTTGAAATATTCCTTGACCTTTATACAAGTTATTTAGTTCAGCTGAATAGTCCTCCCAGCCTACAATATCACTTAGATAAGTACTGGTACGACTCGAAATTAATTCGTTATTAGCACCATACTCTGAAACGGACATCAAATTACCAGCACTTGAGGTAAAGTCTTTCAACACAAATGGCGACCATCTTTTTTTACTATTAACAGTGGTTTCAACAGGGATAATTGTTTGAATCATATCATTTTGCAGCGGTTTGAAATGGTAAACCACTTTTCCTGGTGTCTCATAACTGCCATCAGGCTTATTTTCAAAGCTTTTTACAGTAACATATTCATAATTTACACTAGGAGCAGGAAGAAACTCTCTTAAACCTATGGGGGTATAATACTCTTCCCTAATCTGTTTAGTAAAAGCCTTTTTCAAGGAAGATAAAAATGGAATTTCAGCATAGAAATTAAAGGGTTCATAAGAAGTAACTCCTGACGAGATATTTGAATTTGGATGGGTGTATTCATACGCTATTTTTGTCCCATCTCCAGTGTCGGAAGAGTTAAGAATAGATTTTACTCTCAGACCTCCCCCAGGGATATTTACTTCATTATCCTCGATAAAAATAACACCCCAATCAAGGTTCTTATCAACTATAAAGCCATGAGGAAGTGTTTCAAATTCTCCTAGTGAAGATAAATCAAAAGCCTCAAATTCGTTGAAATAGGCATTGAGTTCAAGATCGATGTAATCGTTACCTACCTCCTTAACTTGACAATTAAAGTGAGAATCTATACCTAGCGATTTTTCAAATATATAGTCATTTGGATCTCCTGAGTTTGGGTCAGGCTCTACAGTTGTTATTTCAAATATACTCTTAATTGAAACTATACTCCCCTCGGTTAATTGGTTTAAGGGAAATGAACTTTCCAAATCAACAAAACTCAATCTGAATCTATCCGAAAGAAACTCACCTTCTTTAACAGGTATTGGCCTTAGTTTATGAAATGCCGCTCTTGAATAATCATCGGATTCGTACTCAATTTCTATAGTACTTCCTAAGGGGGTGCCAATCTTCTTTAAAGACCAAGCCTTAACATCTTGGGCGGAAATAGGTGTGGTTATTGCTCTAAAGTATTGATCCTTTGAAGGGTCATAATCCAATTTAAAATCCCCCCAATTATCTACAAAATCGAACTCTACATCTGCAAAATTTGAAGCTTTATTATAATAGTCAAAATCTATTGAGGGAAATACATTTGCTCCTTCAATCCCTAAATGTTCTACAGATTTAAGGCTAAGTTTACGACTTAAATAACCAGCCCCATACGTATAACTATTATCAAGGTTTCTAGATACTAAAAAGGAATTTTTTACATCTTGACCTAAGTTGTTCTCATAAGAGAATTTAACTCCACGAATTGACCTCGCCTTTACATCGGTCTTAATCTGGTCATAAACATCTAAAACCTTATTAAAATAACCATATCCACCATATGGTATTGCACCAGGGCTATTTGCTGTTATTTCTGCGAGCTCAGTACCTTCATATTGAACAAATGGGTAGTTAATATACTCATCAATCACCTCATTTATAGGGTCAAGATTCCTAGTCCGCCACCAATCAAATGTTTCTGTAGGTGAGATATCTTTGTTCTGCACCACGTAGACCTCGTTCAATCTTAATGAAAATTCCGAATAATCCTCTTCGCTAACATCACTCCAAGAATAAAGTGAGGTATTAACATTCCTCTTAGAGTTAATTCGAAAACCCATTTCTCCAGTTTCAAAGTCGGCAACCCCTTTCCCATCTCTTCTTAGCTCTTTAAAGAAGAGCGCAGTATGAGTTCTAGTCCTTAAAAAATCCAGATAATACTGCTGTTTTTCACCATAGGAAAAAACTTCAGTCCCTGCATCAGTATCTATATGTTTTCCTTGGACAGGATTACGCCATTTATAGTCATCATTCCACTTCCCATAATCGAATTTGACCCAATATCCCCAGTCACTATCATCCAAAACGCCATTCGCGGCACCACTAGCTCCACCTCTATCCACAAAATCAGGACCTGTAACAGCCGTAAGTAGCCATGTATAAGCATAAGGGTTCAGGTTCAAATGTTCTTGAAAAGAGTCCAATGGTTCATCTATTTTCCCCACTTTACTATACTCATTAAGTATGTAGACAGGGAGGGCATAATGATAAGTATAACCATCCTTATTGGTGATCATAAACCCTCCAATTTGGTCAGAAAGATCATAGCCCGTAATGCTCGAAATGGGGGCATCGTAATCAAAACCTTCAACTTTTAGAAATCCGTAAGACGCAGGTTGATTTGCTGATAGTTGAGAGTTAGAATACCATTCCACATGTCTCGACCCTGCCAACATATTATCTTTAAAATAATCCGTGTTCACATCAACCGAATAATCAACACGATTAAAGTCAAAACTCCCTGAAACGTCTTCAATCTTAGCATTATCATCAATAGAGTATTTATTGGAGAACTCACTATCAAAACGAAAGCTGGATGTCCCATGAGAATATTTGTACTTATAGTCGAAACCATAAACGCTTGTATTGGGCTGAGGAGAGACACCCTTGCGAAAAAGACTTCCATTAGAATAATTTTGAATCGACATATTGCCATTAAGACCTTGTGCACTCACTTGAAATAAATCCTTATTAGGAACAGAACCAATCTGCATTCTGTTAGCATGCACATCATTAGCAACTCCATATGAACTGTTTATTGGACCAGAATCCAGAGATGTAAATGAGGATGAAGTTGCTTCCGAAGTCTGTATATCATCAAAGTGTAACGGGCCAATAATGTCTGTCCTATCAATTTCATCAAAGTAACTATGCCTTTTAGACTTAGCAAAATTAAACGTGATTCCATTGTTTTTTCCACCAAGACCAAGACTTATACCCTGAGACTCCTCAGAAACATGCCAAACGCCTGATATAGAAACTGAAGAATTAAACTCAGACATTTTAACACGAGCACTTACTTTGGATGATTGGCTTTTCAATCCTTCAGGCATTCCCCCATCCTTTTTCACTTTATTAGATTCTGAAGATGATTTACTCATTGTTAAAGTTGATAGTCCTTGCTGTAGATCTAAACCAACATTAGTCTTTCCTTGGCTAAAATTAACTTTAGCAAACCCAAGAGAGGCTCCACCGTAAAAATTTGCTCCACCAAACCCTCCATTTTCTTTAGCATCGACACTCAATCCAAATCTAACAGAGGCTGCGTCACCAATACCAGCTGAAATACCAAAATCATATGAGGTTGTAGTTCCTCCATCAATATACTGTCTCGTGAACTTGCTTTTTCTTAAGTAGTCGTCAGGGTAACCGTCTACATACCTGTTAATAGCACCTGGATTGAGCGTCCAACCCAACCCAACCCAAGAAGCTTCTTGACCTGGCTGAGGGCCAGCATGATATGATAACGACATAGAATAACCCCCTTCAGGCCCAGGCACTTCCAATAATGGAATATTGTAAGTAAAATCTCCTGTAGCCAGATTCACCATGTCGGTGGTATCTACTGGCTCAAAACTTGTGTATTCAGGAGCCGTAGGGCCTGCGGTTAATGAGGCATAGGCCACTAAAGGTGAAAAAATATAGAACACCATATTGAATAATAAAAATATGGCAATGGTTCTTTTAATTCGGGAAATGTGAAGCATAATTTATTGCGTTATACTATTTCTTAAAAAATCTATCTGAGGCACTGAAAGTAAATTCTTGGTCTGAAAACGGTAGGTAGTTCTACCAGTTCCTAAGCCTATATCTTTAATATTAATCTGCACCCAATCCGTGTCTTTTATTTGGTCTTTATGAAAGGCAATCATTACAGAAGTGTTTCCAGATTGCCCATAGAGCCTATCATAATGCGAATCGGCAACAGGAATAGTATCTTTCTGAGAAGTCACCATTTCTGTAAAGCCTCCCATTCGAAAGGATAAATTCTGAAGTACATTACTAAAAGTGCCGAAGTTCTCCGAGGCATAAAGAGCTTCTTTTCCCTCCATTGAAATATTCAACATAAAATATAAGTAGTTGTCATACTTCTTTCTCAAAACAGTTATTAAAGAATCAGTAGGTAGGTCATCTCTTAACTCTTGGGCTACCCATAAATCAGTGGGCCTGTTATACAGCATTAGTTTATAACCCTTCCTTTCATGCTGCCTCATCAGTCCATGATCCTCTTTTAACACAAACGATTTCAAACCAGCAGCGTCATAAGATTGAGGTTTGCATGACGAAACCATATTCAACAACACAAATACTAAAAGTAATCTGATGCTATTCACCACGATACCTGCGATTAAGCCCCTCTACCACCTCATCTGTAATATCAATTCCTTCTTGAGCATATAATATATTACCCATACTAGTTGCCCCTAGAATGATTTTATAGGATCTTTTTTTTCCAAATTCTTCTATATAGGCATTTACTTCTTCTATTACCGCCTGGGTGCGCTGAGAATCCTCTTGCGCAGCCTTTTCTTGAATGGCCTTTTGATATGTAATCAATTGTTGTTGTTTTGATCTAATTAGCTGCTCCGACAAACCCTTTTCCTTTGTTGTCATTTTAGAAACTTCTTTTTCGTGTCTTTTCAGTTCATTCTGAACGTCCATTGTTAGCGTATCAATTCTTGCTTGCCATTCTAAAGAGAGCTTTTTATAATCATTTTGAGCGTCAACCATTCCTTGGTATTCTGAAAGCAGTTTATTAGAATCCACATATACCAATTGATCATTGCCATTAAAAAAGAGAAAAGAAAATGCCGTGATCGTAACAAGCAAATTTAACAATACGAAAAGTTGATTTTTTTTCATGTATAATATAATTTCGCTAAATATATACTGAATAAATATTTCGGACAACATTTTTCAAATCAACTTTTCATAGTACGATCATTATTAAATCATGAAGTATAAAGAAGGCCTAGACCCTATCAAATACTCTCGTTAATTAAAAGGACATACGACCGCTATCCTTGCACTGAAAATAAGTTGATTACTCAACAGATCAGACGCTTTCTGTAAATACATATGCGCTGCACAGCATATGGTGAATAAGTGATCAATTCTGTTGAACCCTTCATTAGGAAACAATATTTTACGAAAAATTAATACCCTTATGGAAAGAAGCGCGCTAACTTTAATTATTATTCTCTGTTTTATATTCAAAGTCAATGGACAGGAAGAAAACGTATGGTATGATGCCAAGGTCAAGTTTCTTGATGGGCGAGAAATTGTAGGAACAGCAAACTACAATACTCGTTATGGAGTGATTCAGGTAAAAGTAGGAGACAAGGTTGAAACCTTTTTAGAAAATAAAATTCAGAGTATGCTTTTGAAAAAAGGCCAACTTGAACATGATTTCAGGCTAGTAGCTATTAAATCTCAACATACTGGTGTAAAGGTTATTCTTGCTGAGTTACTTTACCAAAGTAACAACCACTACAGCTTGTTCATAAGACATAAAGCCATAACTGAGGGCACTAGCTATAACGTTAGCCCTATGGTTCCCATGGGAGTAGGCCCTCCAACTTTGACCGGATATGACATTCCTATTCAAACAAAAGTTAAATACAAGCCAAATTTAAATAGTGACTCCTTTGTATCAGTAGAAGACCCAATGCAAAAACGATCATCAAGAAAAACCAGCTTCTTCTTGATGATTGACTATGAAGGTAATATCGTCCCTTTGACTAAAGGGACCTTCTATGAGATACATTCGGATAAAAAGGATGAATTAAAAAAGTACATTAAAAGCAATCTGCTAAGCTTCAGAAAGAAAGCTGACTTGATTAAGATGATAGCCTACTATGATGAGATTAGCCATTGAAACTTCTTTACACTTTCTCTTACTATTAGCTGTTAGTCCATCATTTGTTGAAATGAAGTATCTCGTTGTTTTGGTGAAACTACCAAGAAGAAGGGGAAATAAAACAACCTCAAAACACGCCAAATACAGATAGAAATGTATCTTCGTGAACAAAAGAAAAAGCTTCAACTATGCTCTCTAAAGAATCTCAAAATCAATTACGCAGCAGATTATTTCAACATTTAGATGGTATCGGCACAGCCCCAACCGCCTATGTGTTAAAAGAGAAAGGAGTGCTTCAATACTTTCTAGAGCATAAAGAAGCATCGCTGGAAAAACTTACCCAAAGGTTTAAGGCAAACGAAGGTTATTTGAATGTTGGGCTTCGGCTTCTGGCTTCGCAAGGCTGGTTAACCCAAACGGTGGATAACGCAAAAGATAAAATCACTTATGCTATTACCGATAAAGGAGTTCTGGCATTTCCTTATATCGACCTCTACAAAGAAGTAGTTGAGCTTTTGAAGTTTTCAGAGAACTTTCACCCTAGAAAATTTGAGGTGGAACCGTTCCGATTGCTGGAGAAGATTTTTGAGAATTTTAAGCAAAATTACGACATCAGATTTTCTGAGTACCCAATAGAAAAAGCTGTTCAAGAGCAGATTCTAGCTCATATTGAAGGTATTTTGATCGGGCCAAGCATTGTGCATATGAGTATGAACGGCATGTTCCATAAGTACTTTATGGAGGCGAAATTTAGACCTGAGGAATTCCATAAAGACACTAAAAACTTCAAGAAGCTCCTCGATATCTTTACCTATTTAGGCTGGTTTACAGAAGTCAATGGTAATTACGAATTCACCGAAACGGGCCTCTTCTATGCCAAAAGGGCAAGTGCCTATGGTGTTACAGTATCCTACATTCCTACTTTCAGGAAATTGGAAGACTTGATTTTCGGGAACCCAAAAGTGCTCAAGGAAACTAAACCAGGCGAGCCTGAAAACCATGTAGACCGCGCCATGAATGTTTGGGGCAGTGGTGGTGCGCATTCGGGTTATTTCAAAGTGGTTGACGAAATTATTGTTGAGCTATTCAACAAACCTATTGAGCAGCAGCCGAAAGGTATTCTAGATATGGGCTGTGGAAATGGCGCCTTCCTTCAGCACTTATTTGATGTAATTGAGCAACAAACCCTAAGGGGTAAAATGCTCGATGAACACCCACTCATTCTGGTTGGGGTAGATTATAATGAAGCGGCATTAAAAATTACGAAGGCCAATCTAATTCAAGCGGATATTTGGGCAAAAGTAATTTGGGGAGATATTGGTCAACCGGCATTACTGGCCAAAGACCTAAAAGAAAATTACGGGGTTGATCTTGGCGAACTTTTGAATATGAGAACATTCTTAGACCACAACAGAATTTGGGAAATGCCAACCCACATTAACAAAAATAGGGTCAGCAACTCGACAGGAGCTTTTGCTTTTGAAGGAAAACGCATCAACAATAATTTGGTGGAAGACTCACTATTAGAGCACTTCACCAAATGGACACCTTACGTAGAAAAATTTGGTCTGTTATTAATCGAATTACACACTGTTGCTCCGGATTTAGTAGCTAAGAACTTAGGTAGGACTTCTGCCACGGCCTATGATGCCACACACGGTTTTTCAGACCAATACATCGTTGAGGTTGATGTGTTTGTTAAAATATTAGCCGAGGCTGGTTTATACCAAGACCCTTCAAAATTCAGGAAATTCCCGAATTCCGATTTAGCTACGGTAACGGTAAATCTTTTTAAGGGAGAAGGTTAATTTTAGCTCCCTTTTCGATGAGCTACCCTCTGCCTTTGTGGGTGTTATCAGCCACAAACCGCCTAGGGCTTTGGACTTTCAGTACTGGGCAAAGAGCTTTCTATTGGTAATAAAAGGCTGTTTTGACCCCATCCTCCTTGCTGGAGACAACCCCAACATGGGCATAAATAGATAGATTAAGATACGTTAATGATATGAATTCAACAGTCATACCCGTATAATACATTTATAGAGAACTATTATAACACAAAATAGAATCTATTAGTATAATATACTTACTTTTGAAAAGTGACGCAGTCATAGGAGCAACCCCTATTTCAATATCCTTTAAAAAAAATATGTTACACAATAAACCCAAATTTCATTTTTTTCTCCTGCTCTTCTCTTGTCTACTAACTCTAAGTTGTGTCGGCACCAACACAAAAAGTACTATCATAAATAATTATACAGGTGAGATAAATAGAATATTACTCATCATCGAATCAGAGGTTCCTTTTAAGGCATTCTCAGAAGGACTATCGGAAGAACTATATAAGGAGTTCGGATTAAGAAACATTCACCTCAAATCTAAGTTTTCGTTTCCATCTCCGGCTAAAAGAGACACTTCAATGCTCAAGTACTTGAACAAAAATTTTGATACAGATTGGCTTTTGGAGATTAGACAAACTCGCGCATATGATACTCCTTCTTTTAGCTCTCCACCAACCTATAACGGCTCAATGTGGGTAGGCGGAACAATAAGTGCAAGTCAAACAAAACTAGAGCTAGAGTTGACACTTACAGATTACCGAACTATGAGCACGATTTGGACTAGTACAATGAAATTATCTTCGGGTAACGGTATAACAATAGGCGGACTAAAGGATGGTTATGGCAAAACAACCACGGCTAGAAAGATTATGAAAACCCTCACAAAAGACGGGTTGTTGATTCCGTTTGAAACCAGATAGACACTCCAACTTTGGACTTTCAGTACTAGCCACTGAGCTTCTTTAAGTAAGAAAAGGATGTTTTTAAGCGTATCCGGCTTATTAGGGACAACCCCAACAAAGGCAGGAGACTCCTGCTTTTGGGCAAGATATTATATCACTTCAGAATCCGATTTCCTGACATATATCCAATCCTTTCCTCCTGAGTAGATCACTTCTCTTTCAAGCGTGAATCCGTTTTTTAAATAGAATCTAGCCAGCCCAGCGTCTTCTATGGAAAGCCAAAATGGATTGTTAGGATACATTTCAAAAATAGATTTCAGCCAAAAATCACCGAGGCTTCGCCCCCTAAATTTCTCAGCTACCCAAAGGTATCCAATGTATAAATATCCATTATCGAAATAGTATTCAGCTATTGGAGGGTAGTTGTCTGTTTCTGAGGTATGAGCAGAAAAAACCAAGCCCCCACCAATTAGCTCTTCACCCTGCTTAATGTCATATATCTTCACTGCTGGCCTAAATTCTTCCCAGTTCGATTTTAATTCTAACTTCCAATCGTCAGGAAGCATTTCAAAAAATAACTCAGGGGCATCAGAAATATCAATGATTTCTTGGCATGGATTGGAGGATTCTTCGGGCACAATTAAATGAGCTAAGGAGGTTTAATTATATGCAAATGTAGAGCAGCAAAATCAATTTTCAATGAATCAACAATCATTGATTGAAAACAAAAAACCCCGATAACCAAAATGACTAACGAGGTTCAAAAATTCTTTAATCTAAAGCTTAGGCATTCATCACTCTAGGTACTAAAACACCCTTTGGGGTGGTACCAAATTGCTTTAAAAAACGGGTATGAGAAGCTACAGCACCGAAGAAAGTTTCATGCTCTACATAAGGAAGGTTATGCTCCTTTGCTGTTTGTTTTACGATTTCAGCGATTTTAGGGTAATGTACATGACAGACTTTCGGGAAGAGGTGATGTTCAATTTGGAAGTTCAATCCTCCGAAAAGGTAGTTTACCACCCTATTTTTAATGGCAAAATTTGCTGTCGTATGCAT
Source organism: Roseivirga ehrenbergii (assembly GCF_001593005.1). GTDB lineage: Bacteria > Bacteroidota > Bacteroidia > Cytophagales > Cyclobacteriaceae > Roseivirga > Roseivirga ehrenbergii. The sequence continues at coordinate 158,899 of NZ_LQZQ01000003.1, read as the reverse complement.
TTGTAAATCAGCCCATGACATTCCAATTTTCCCATCCTTCTTAGGCTCAGGAAAAGAAGTTCCTTCAATAATATGCGCCAGCATAAAGATTACCGCCACTGTAAAGCCTTCTAATAAACGTCCGGCAATAAAACCGAAAACAACCCAGTACCAAGGCAAATCAATTACTATAATTGGAATCACAAGAAACACAGTATAGTATAATGCCTTATAAAAAAACAATCTGAAAATCTCCTTTTTAGGAAAAGTCTTTCGGTAATGTCCCCCGATCTGGTGCTGAAAAAACTTCTTATAATCTTTCACGAAAAACCAAGACACCGTAGCCAAACTATATAAGAAATAGGCATAAATGTGTTGAAAGCGATGTACCCACCATAAGTCTTGATTAGGTTGAAGTCTTAAAATTGGGGGTTGCTCAATATCTCCATCATGTTCAGGAATGTTCGTGTAAGTATGATGCACAATATTATGACTGATCTTCCAAACATAATCATTAGCACCAATGAAATTGAATGTTAAACCTAAACGTTCATTCAATTTTTGGTTACTTGTATAAGATCCATGAATCGCATCATGAGCAATGTTTAAACCGATCATGGCAGAAAAGAAACCATGCGCTAAAGCCAAAAGGAGCATGCCAATAGGACTCACTAAGCCCGAGACTACCAAAGCATAGGTAGCTATCCAGCCTGCTAAAATCCAAATGGTTTTAAAAACCATTTCGCTATTCGCATTTTTAGATATCTCATTCGTGGAAAAATAATTATCTACTCGATCACTAACATCCTTTTGAAAACCCTCTTGGGTTAATTTATCGAAGATTACTTTCTGAAACTTTTTTTTAGGAGGGGCAGTATTGTGCTCTGAGGCATTTGGATTCATAGGCTAATTTAATCTCTAGGCTAGACCGGAGAGTTGTCGGACATATAGTTTAGTTAAGTCCCCGAAGCAACGGTTATCGCCTAAGCTACGAATTTTTTAGCTGTCGAATACCATATAGCAGACATTAAAATACATTTACCATATTAAAAACCAGAAAATGGCTCAGTCACTAATGTTAGATTCCGTTCAAATTAAATACACTTAAAAATGATACATCCATTTAAAGCTAAAATAATCCCGTACAAACTAGATTATATTTAAAATTAAGCAAATTCATTTTGCTGTTTTCAAAGCCGAAATTGACAAAAAATTCAGGTTTAAGCTTCCTTCAAAATAAGACTAGACAACTCTCTACTTGTCATCATACCCCCTTTTCGCCAGATCAGTTCTCCATTTTTAAAAAGAATAAAAGTAGGTATACTTCTAACACCAAATTTTTGGGCCAAAGGTTGGTTTTTGTCTACATCAATTTTTATGATTTTAACTTTCCCTTCGTGTTCCTTTGCTACCTCTTTTAAAACTGGCGCCATGGCCTGACAAGGCCCACACCAATCTGCATAAAAATCTACCAATACAGGAGTATCTTGTGATACTAGACTTTCAAATTCCCCTTTCATAATATCGCTTCTTTTGTCATGTTCAAAACCCCTCTTTCTGAAGATTTGTTCCCTAGCAAAGCACTGAAAGAATGATCTGAAACACTATATTGAATCAGGTTTCACAACTCCCGGCTCCCGGTTCCGAACAATGAAAATTTGCGTTGCCCAAACAAAACCCTTTACGGGCACTATAGAAAAGAATATTATCCAGCACCTAAAACTGGTCAGCCTGGCAATTGAACAAGGCGTAGAACTTATCATATTTCCAGAGCTTTCACTTACAGGTTACGAACCCACCCTAGCCAATACTCTAGCAATTTCAAAAGACGATGCTCGACTGACCGTCTTTCAAGAAGCCAGCAGCGAAAAAAACATTACCATTGGAGTTGGCGCACCGATTAAAACTAGCCAAGGCATCGCTATTAGTATGATTCTATTCCAACCGAATCAATCTATTCAAGTTTACTCTAAAGGCCATTTACATGCTGATGAATTACCTTATTTCATTTCTGGCAATAACTCATTGATACTACAGCTTAATAGCCAAAAGATCGCATTGGCCATTTGCTATGAAATTTCAATTCCTGAGCATTCTGAAAAGGCTTTTCAAAATGGGGCCAGACTTTACATAGCCAGCGTAGCCAAATTCAAGAGCGGAATTAACAAAGCTAGAACAGAATTGGCCAATATTGCCAAACGCTATTCCATGAATATTTTAATGGCAAATTGCATTGGGATGTCGGATGGTGAAGAGTGTGCAGGTAAAACCGCTGCGTGGAACAAAGAAGGAGAAATGATATGTGAGCTGAATGAGGTAAATGAAGGTCTATTGATCTTTGATAATACAACCCAAACCACAGAAAAGTATTTACTCTAGCTTGTCTATTGGAATAGACAAAAAAAAAGAGTCACCCCCGTTGGAGCGACTCCCTTTCACCTAAACACCTGGGTAACTAACTACTCATAGCGAATCTCACGATTCCTATACCCAGACTTATCTTTAATCTACCTTTCGGTAAACATTATTTCTTATTAAAATCTTCTTGAATTTTACTAGACCCACAGAAGATTGAACCTCTCCTCGACCAAAACTTTGAGCACTTATAATTGCTCAACAGTTAAACAAACATAATAGGATTTTTTGTTAATTAAAATTTAACTTATGCATAAAGGCAAAAACTTATGCACATTTTATCAACAATCGAGTAATGCTGTTCAAATACAAGCTTTTGCACTATACATTATTATGGAAGTTTAATACATACATTTTTCTTTTGCGAGAAGAATTGCAATGCATCCCATCCGCCCTCTCTTCCAACACCACTATTTTTGACTCCTCCGAAGGGGGTTCTGAGGTCACGGAGCAGCCAACAATTAACCCAAACGATACCAGAATTGAGTTGAGAAGATACCGAATGTGCTCGGTTCAAATTACTCGTCCACACGGTAGCCGCCAAACCATACTGTGTGCTATTGGCCATGGCTAAAACTTCTTCTTCTGTATCGAAAGCAGTAAGGGTGATTACTGGGCCAAAGATTTCTTCTTGATTGGTTCTACAATCAAAACTTAACCCTTCGATAATAGTGGGTTGAATATAATAGCCTTCTGAAAGTTCACCATCAAGTTTTACTTGTTTGCCTCCTGCTAAAACTGTTCCTCCTTCCGACTTGGCCAAATCAATATAAGAAAGCACTTTCTTCATATGCCCTTCTGAAACTACCGCTCCTAGGTTAATAAACTCATCAGCGGGATCACCTACTTTCAATTCATTCGTTTTTTTGACTAATGCCTGCTTAAATTTCTCATAAATAGGTCGTTCAATAAAAACTCGAGAACCGCAAAGGCAAATTTGGCCTTGGTTGGCAAAGCTTGAATGAACCGTAGTTTTAAGCGCTTCTTCAAAGTTGCAATCTGCAAATATGATATTAGGATTTTTCCCTCCTAATTCCAGCGATAGCTTTTTAAACATAGGAGCTGCTGTAGCGGCAATTTGTTTTCCTGTGGCTGTTCCTCCTGTAAATGAAATCAAAGGAATATCGGGATGTTCTGAAATGGCTTGCCCTACTTTTGGCCCTAAACCATGAACGATATTTAAAACGCCTTTAGGCAAACCCGCTTCAATGCATAATTCTGAAAGCAAAAAGGCCGTCATAGGCGTAATTTCTGAAGGCTTTGCCACCACCGTATTACCAGCAGCCAATGCTGGAGCAATTTTCCAAGTGAACAAATACAAAGGCAAATTCCAAGGCGAAACACAGCCCGCAACCCCAACAGGTGACCTTTCAGTATAATTAAAAGCCAGTCCATCGGTTTGATGGGCCTCCGTGTTTTCATGAAGAATAGCTGTAGCGAAAAATCTAAAATTGGATGATGCCCGTGGAATATCTACCCTCGTGGCCAATTTCACTGGCTTCCCATTATCTTTTGATTCTGCCTTGGCCAGCTTTTCTAAATTAGCATCAATCAGGTCTGCCACTTTGAGCATCAAACGCGAGCGCTCTTCTCGCGGAGTTGCAGACCATGTTGGAAAGGCATCCTTAGCCGCTTGAGTCGCCAATTGCACATCGCGCTCATCGGAGTCCGGAATTTCACCATACACCTTCCCCCGTGAAGGGTCGATGTTTTCTAAATAGCTTTTAGAGACCGGCTCAACTAATTGGCCATTGATATAATTCAGAATTCTTTCCATTGCTTCTACTTAAAGGCAGCCCGTTCTTCCGCCATCTACTGGCACATTGATTCCATTGATATAGCCTGCTGCTGGGGTGGCTAAAAAGGCTACCGCTGCCGCTATTTCGGAAGCTTCTGCAAAACGATGGGCAGGAATTTCTCGTTTCATTTCTTCTTCCACTTCCTCCGCGCTCTTGCCTAATTTCTTTGCTTTATTCTCAATAATTGAAGAAAGTCTTTGCGTAGCGGTTGCACCCGGCAACACATTATTTACGGTAATGCCATATTTACCCAACTCACCCGCCAAAGTTTTAGACCAATTGGCAACAGCTCCGCGAATAGTATTCGACACTCCTAAGCCAGGAATGGGCATCTTTACGGAGGTTGAAATGATATTGATAATTCGGCCGTAAGTCTGGTGTTTCATTCCGTCCACCAAAGCTTGGGTTAGTATGTGATTACACACCAAATGCTGCTCAAATGCATTTCTAAATTCATCTACATCTGCATTTAAAGCAGGGCCACCAGCAGGACCACCCGTGTTATTAATCAGAATATGATACACATTCCCTTCCGCAATATGGGCATCAATAATGTTCTTCAGTTCGTCAACTTTGGTGAAATCCGCAGTAAGGATTTGATGATTTTGTCCACCAGAAGAAAAAAGGGAATCTTTTACCTCGTTAAGTTTTTCAGTATTTCTAGCCAACAAGGTTACATTAACGCCCAAATTGGCCAATTCTTCGGCCACAGCTTTACCAATTCCTTGGGTGCTTCCGCAAACCAATGCTCGTTTTCCTTTTAAATTTAAATTCATAGCAATTGTGTATTGAGTAAAGTTACAAAATTGGAATTAGCCTTTCCCGAATTTCGTTAAATTCGCCAAGAACTAAATTGAACAGACCATGGGAGTAAAACGACCTTTCAACTTGCAAAAATGGATTGATGAAAACCGTGACTTGCTAAAGCCACCCGTTGGAAATAAAAACCTTTACCCCGAAGGCACCGACTATATTGTGATGATTGTAGGCGGGCCAAATGCCCGAAAAGATTACCATTACAACGAAACCGAAGAGCTTTTTTATCAGCTGGAAGGTGAAATAACGGTAAGAATTCAGGAAGATGGAAAAGCAGTAGATATCCCTCTAAAAGCGGGTGACATGTATTTACACCCAGCCAAAGTCCCCCACTCTCCTATGCGTTCAGAAGGTTCAATTGGTTTGGTCATCGAGCGGGTTAGAAAACCAGAGCATACCGATGGACTGATGTGGTTTTGCGATAACTGCAACAACAAACTCTACGACACCTATTTTAAACTTACCAATATTGAAAAAGACTTTCTTCCGCGCTTCCACGAATTCTACGGTTCAGAAGAACTTAGAACTTGTAATAGTTGCGGACATGTGATGGAAACGGATCCAAGATTCGTAAATAGTTAAGAGAAAATGAGTTAAGAGTGATCAGGTCCCTGATAACTAATTACTAATAACCAATACACTTTATGTTGAAGATAGACATGCACACCCACATCATTCCGGAACATCTGCCCAAATGGACAGAGAAGTTTGGTTATGGTGATTTCATTCATTTGCACCACCACAAAGAGGGGGCCGCCATGATGATGAAAGGCAGTAAATTCTTCCGTGAAATCCAATCCAATTGTTGGAATCCAAAAATCAGAATGGAGGAATATGCGCAGTTTGGAACACAAGTGCAGGTTATTTCTACAATTCCAGTTATGTTTTCTTATGATGCTCAGCCACATGACGGTCTGGAAATCAGTCGGTTTTTGAACGACCATATTGCCGACATCTGTCGAGACTACCCTAAGAATTACATCGGACTAGCCACTATTCCCATGCAGGATGAAGACTTGGCCATTCAGGAATTACACCGTTGTAAACATGAATTGAACCTGCCGGGCATTCAGATTGGCTCGAACATAAATGACAAAAACTTAAGCAGCGAACGCTTCTTCCAAATCTTTAAAGCTTGCGAAGAATTGGACATGGCTGTGATGATTCACCCCTGGAACATGATGGGCTTCCATAGCATTGAACGTTACTGGCTGCCTTGGCTGGTGGGCATGCCTGCTGAAACCTCAAGGGCCGCTTGCTCACTTATTTTTGGAGGTGTTTTGGAGCGACTTCCGAACCTAAGGTTTAATTTCTCTCATGCGGGAGGTTCATTCTTACCCACCATTGGCCGAATTGAGCACGGTTTTAACTGCCGCCCAGATTTAGTGGCCATTGACAATACCGTAAACCCACGAGAATACATTGGGAAGTTTTGGGTAGATTCTATCACCCACGACCCATTAATGATGAAATACATTTTAGAGATGCAGGGCTCTAAAAGAATCACCCTTGGTTCTGATTATCCTTTCCCTTTAGGCGACCTTGAAATTGGGGCCTTTATTGAGAAAATGGGCTTATCGAACGAAGTGGTGGAAGATATATTCTGCAATGCCACTTTGGAGTGGTTAAACTTATCTAAAGAACAATTTTTAAACTAAGCATTGAAAAATACAGCAATCACGTACATGGATTCGCCCTTGGGCGCCATCAAAATAGTGGGAGACGCAAACGCCATTAAGATGGTGGTTTTTGTGGATGAAATAGGAGAAGAGAACGAAGGGATTATTCCGTTGGTAGTGCGTAAATGCAAAAAACAGCTTCATGAATATTTCGTTGGGCAGCGCAAGCAATTCAACATTCCTGTAGCGCCAGAAGGCACCGATTTTCAACAACAAGTTTGGCAAAATTTGCAAGACATTCCTTTTGGAGTAACCAGCACTTATGCAAAGCAAGCTGTTAAATTGGGTGACATTAAAAAGATTAGAGCCGTTGGAACCGCCAATGGTAAAAACCCAATTGCCATCATTATCCCTTGCCACAGAATCATTGGGTCGGATGGAAGTTTGACGGGCTATGCAGGTGGGCTCGACAAAAAAGCTTGGCTATTAAAACACGAAAAGAGCATGCCTGGAATGGCACAAACCAGTTTATTTTAATGACTTACGAGAACACTTTAGCATACGCACAGTATTTAGACAAAAACGATCCGTTAAGAGATTACCGTGATCGTTTTCATATTCCAAAAGTGAATGGCAAAGACAGCTATTACTTTACTGGAAACTCACTTGGCCTTCAACCCAAAACCGCCAGAACTTATATTGAAGAAGAAATGAAAGGTTGGGAAACCTTGGGCGTAGAAGGACATTTTGCATCGAGCAAAAGGCCTTGGATGGAATACCATAAATTCAGCAAGGACGCTTTGGCCAGAATTGTTGGGGCAAAACCAATCGAAGTGGTTTCTATGAACAACCTTTCGGTGAACCTTCATTTGTTGATGGTATCGTTTTTCAAGCCTACCAAAACGCGCTACAAAATCATTTGCGAAGCTGGTGCCTTTCCTTCCGATCAATACATGTTCGAAACGCAGCTTAAATTTCATGCACTCAACCCTGGTGAAGCGCTGATTGAGCTCAAACCGAGAACGGGTGAGCATACGGTGCGCAATGAAGACATTTTAAGCAAAATAGCTGAAGTCGGTGATGAATTGGCTTTGGTACTTATTGGTGGCGTTCAGTACTATACAGGTCAGTTATTCGATATGAAAGCGATTACTGAAGCAGGTCAAAAAGTGGGAGCTAAAGTTGGGTTTGACTTGGCGCATGCCTTTGGCAATGTGCCTTTGCAATTGCACGACTGGAATGTGGATTTCGCTACTTGGTGTTCGTACAAATACTTAAACTCTGGCCCAGGAAACGTTTCAGGAATTTTTGTTCATGAACGATATGCCAACGACAGTTCACTCGACCGATTTGCGGGCTGGTGGGGTCACGATGAAAAGGAAAGGTTTAAAATGAAAAAGGGTTTCCAGCCCATGCCCGGTGCAGACGGTTGGCAACTGAGCAATGTAAACGTAATTTCTACCGCGTCTCATTTGGCCGCTTTGGAATTGTTTGATGAAGTTGGTATCGAAAAACTAAGGAAGAAAAGCCTGAAACTCACGGGCTATCTTGAGTTTTTGATCAAAGACATTGCGGGTGATTCTGGTATTTTCGAAATCATCACGCCTTCAGATCCTGAGCAACGCGGATGTCAGCTCTCCATTTTCTTCCATAAAGATGGCCGCAGACTTTTTGATGCACTGGCTGCTGCAGGAGTGATAGCAGATTGGCGCGAACCCAATGTAATCCGTATTGCGCCAGTTCCGCTTTACAACTGTTTCGAAGACGTATATCAGTTTGCTCATCTTCTAAAGAAAAACCTCTAAATGAAATAATCATGGATAGCCAGAAGCAAAGAATATCAATTTTGGGGGCGGGTCTTGTAGGCTCTTTACTTTCAATTTTCTTAGCGAAGAAGGGCTATTCTGTCACCATTTTTGAACGTAGAAGCGACATGCGTAAAGCGGGTGCCATAGGCGGGCGCTCTATTAACCTCGCCTTAAGCAGGCGTGGATTGAAAGCTCTGGAAGCCGTTGGGCTTAAAGAAAAAGTACAGGAAAGCTGCATTCCGATGCCTGGCCGAATGATTCATGATTTGGAAGGAAATCTAAGCTTTCAACCTTATGGAAAAGAAGGCCAATTTATTAATTCAGTTTCACGAGGTGGCCTGAATGAGTTATTGATGAGCGAAGCCGAAGCGCATGGCGTTGAAATTCGCTTTAATCATAAATGTGAAGAAGTAGATTTTGATACCGCCACCGCTCATTTTGAAAATGGTGAAAAGGTAAGTGCCGATTTTCTCTTTGGGGCAGACGGTGCATTTTCCGCTTTACGTTCGGCCATGCAAAAAACGGATCGATTTAATTACACGCAAGAATATATTTCGGCTGGCTACAAAGAACTGACCATGCCCCCCACGGCCAATGGCGATTTTGCTTTAGACCCCAATGCACTTCACATTTGGCCAAGAGGCGAATATATGCTCATTGCCTTGCCCAATTTAGACAAGAGTTTCACCTGTACCCTTTTCTTTCCTTTTGAAGGGAAAATATCTTTTGAAGCAATTAAGACAGAAGATGATGTTCAGCAATTCTTCGAAAGCAAATTCAAAGATGCACTGCCTTTTCTTCCTGAATTGAAAACCGAGTTTTTCGAAAACCCTACTTCGAGCCTGATTACCGTAAGGTGCAAACCTTGGGTAAAAGGGAATACGGCATTGATTGGCGATGCCGCCCATGCACTAGTGCCGTTTTATGGCCAAGGCATGAATGCTGGTTTTGAAGATTGTTTTGTTTTTAATGAATTGCTGGAAAAGCACGGAGCAATCAATCCTGCCCTACTTGCAGAATATGAGGCCTTGCGAATTCCTGACGGAAACGCTATTGCTGATTTGGCGCTCTATAACTTTATAGAAATGCGCGACAAAGTAGCCGACCCAATGTTTGTGCTGCAAAAGAAGATTGAAAAACGCCTCAACGAACTTTTTCCCAAAAAATGGGTGCCGCTCTACACCATGGTTACTTTTAGCGATTTCCGCTATTCCGAAGCCCATGCCCTAGGCAAAAAACAACAAGCCATTATGGACCAAGTGCTAGCCCAACCGAATATTGAGGAGAATTGGGAAGGTTTAGATTTTGATGAGATTGTGGGGAGGTTGTAATTAACTAAAGCCTAATTAAGGAATAGCAAACAGATTCTTTCGTTTGCCCAAAAGCAAACTCAGAATGGCGGTAGAACAGGCATTTTCAAAACTTCTAACTTCTATATTCCCTCGGGGTTTTGCCTGTTACTTCTTTAAATTTTCGGTTGAAGTTGGAGAGGTTGCTAAAGCCAGATTCGTAACAGACTTGGGAAATGGTATTGTCCTTATTGAGTAGGAGTTTGCAGGCTTGTCCTATGCGGTAATCGTTTAGAAAGTCAATATAGGTTTTGCGGGTGTGTTGCTTGAAATAGCGGCAAAAAGAGGCCTTGTTCATATTGGCCACTTCAGCTACTTCTTCCAGAGTAATGCGTCTGCCAAAGTTTTCTAGGGTGAAGCGGAAGATATCATCTAGTCGCCTTCCCTCTGCTTCTTTCACAGATTTTTGGGGCAACTCGTTCAGGTAAGCGATGCTTTCCTCGTGCCCGAACAAATGGAGTAATTCAAAAAATGCATTCAACCGTTTTAAGCCATTAGTTTCAAATACCTTTTCAAAAGCATTGAGCATTTGGGTTGAAAAATCATCCTTCACCCGAATACCTCTTTCCGCATTCTGAATAAACTGGAGCAGTTCTCTTATTTCAGGAAACAGCTTTGAAGTTTCTCTTAAATGTTCGGCACGAAAGAAAATAGACTTCGACAAGACCCGCATTTCCTGTTCGTAATATTTTTTGTCGCAACGAAAAACGTGAGGAACGTTGGAGCCCATCACAAAGATTTGGTCCGGTTTAAAACTCCCTAAATGATCGCCATGAATCAGCGTTCCTTCCCCTGAAATAATCCACGTAATTTGTATTTCAGAATGCTGATGCAGCATGTCATAGAAATACTGTTCGTCATCAGTTTGCAAGTAAAGCGATGAAGCTTCAGTTTTAGGGATTTTAAAGGGAAGTACTTTCACCTGTATTATTTAAGCCTAAAAATAAACCAAAGTTACCCAATTAGCAAATATCATATTAGTATTGGTGAATTTTCGCAAAGTTGTGCAGCAAAGACTCTCCTACCTTAGCCAAAAAAAACAACACGATGAAAGTAGCATGGCAAGGCGTTTACCCAGCGGTAACCACAAAGTTTACAAATGACGATAAGCTTGATTTAAAAATGTTCGAAACCAACATTCAAGCGCAATTGGCCGCTGGTGTTGACGGCATTATTTTAGGTGGCACTTTAGGTGAAGCCAGTGCACTATTGGAAGATGAAAAAGACACCTTAGTGAGCGCCACTGTTGATATGGTAGCAGGCAAAGTTCCTGTGATTATGAACATTGCGGAACAAACCACGAAAGCCGCCATTATTGCTGCGGAAAAAGCCAAAAAGAACGGAGCCAGTGGTTTAATGATGCTGCCTCCGATGCGCTATAAAGCTGACGATCATGAGACAGTAACTTATTATAAAGCGGTGGCTAACTCTACCGATTTGCCCATCATGGTGTATAACAACCCAGTAGATTATAAAATAGAGGTGACTTTAGACATGTTCGAGCAACTGGCCGAATGCGATAACATCCAGTCGGTAAAAGAATCTACCCGCGATATTTCAAACATCACCCGAATGATCAATCGTTTTGGCGATCGTTTCAAAATTCTTTCTGGCGTTGACACCCTCGCCTTAGAAAGTTTATTCATGGGTGCCAATGGCTGGGTAGCTGGTTTGGTGTGCGCTTTCCCAAAAGAAACCGTTGCTATTTACAGACTTCAGAAAGCTGGAAGACACGAGGAAGCTTTGAAAATCTACCGTTGGTTCTTGCCGCTATTGGAGCTTGATATTAACCCTAAACTGGTTCAAAATATTAAACTGGCAGAAGTAGCCACTGGCATTGGTACCGAAAATGTTCGTGCACCAAGGCTGGCACTTTCAGGTGCAGAAAGAAAGCACGTACTTCAGATTATCGAAACAGGAATTAAAACCCGACCTGAATTGCCAGACTATTTGAATTTGTAAATTGAAGTCAATTATTCGCGCAGCAAAAAACACAACATGATTAAAGGAACAAACTTTATAGGATCAACCCCTTCGAAAGAAGACACAGCACAACTCTTTGCATACAACCCTGCCAATGGCGAGGCCTTCCCTGAATCGTTTTCGGTGGCTACCACTTCTGAAATTGATGAAGCAGTAACCAAAGCAACGCAAGCTTTTCAAATCTACAAAAGCATAGCACCTGCAAAAAAAGCAGACTTCTTAGATGCAATAGCGGATGAGATCATGGCTTTGGGTGATGCCTTGATAGCAAGAGCTTGTGGAGAATCGGGTTTGCCTGAGGGTAGAATTCAAGGAGAAAGAGGTCGTACCTGTAATCAGTTGAAGATGTTTGCCAATTTGGTGCGCGAAGGCTCATGGGTAAATGCCACCATCGACACCGCAATTCCAGACAGAGCACCAGTGCCAAAGCCTGATTTGCGCAAAATGGAAATCGCCATTGGGCCTGTTGCCATTTTTGGTGCGAGTAATTTTCCGTTGGCATTTTCAACGGCCGGTGGCGATACTGCTTCGGCTTTGGCCGCTGGAAACCCGGTAATAGTAAAGGGACACGAATCACATTTGGGCACGAATGAAATGGTGTCGCAAGCGATTCTGAAAGCTGCACAAAAAACGGGAATGCCTGAAGGCGTTTTCTCCATGGTGAATGGCGGAATCCCTGTGGGTCAGCAACTGGTCAAGCATCCTCAAATCAAGGCGGTAGGTTTTACGGGCTCATTTAGAGGAGGAAAAGCCCTTTTCGATTTGGCCAACCAAAGAGACGAGCCTATTCCAGTATATGCAGAAATGGGGAGCATCAACCCAACATTTATTTTCCCTAACAAGCTAAAAGAAAACCCAGCCGATTTGGGAAAGACCGTAGCCGCATCGGTCAGCATGGGGGTAGGTCAGTTCTGTACCAATCCTGGTTTATTGGTGGGGATTCAATCGCCAGAATTGGAGGTTTTTTCTGCTGCGCTTTCACAAGCAATGGCCGAAACTGAACCATCCACAATGCTGAATAAAGGTATCGCTGAAAGCTATTACGCCAACAGAAAAGCGCTGTTAGAACAAAAAGGAGTAACCTTAAATGGAAACACGACAGAAACTGAAGGCAACCGTGGGCAAGGCTTAACCGCAACTGTTCCTGCTTCTGAATTTCTAAAAAACACAAAACTTCACGAAGAGATTTTCGGGCCATTTACATTATTGGTGATCTGCGAAAATGAAAGTGAAATGAAGAAAGTAGCTGAATCACTTCAAGGGCAATTGACAGGCACTTTACTGGCCACCGAAAGTGATATGACTCAAAACATTGAGACAGTAGACGCACTTGCTCAAAAAGTAGGTAGAATTCTTTTTAACGGAATGCCAACTGGGGTTGAAGTTTGTCCAGCCATGCACCACGGAGGCCCATTCCCTGCCAGCACGAATGGAAAATATACTTCTGTGGGTACGGATGCTATCTATCGTTTCACCCGTTCCATCTGCTTCCAAAATTGGCCTGATCAAATGTTACCAATAGAATTGAAAGCTGAAAACCCGATGGGTATTTGGAGAAAGGTAGACAATGAGTTAAGGAGGTAAGGGATTAATGAGTTAGGGAATTAAGGAAAGAATGAAATAGGGAATTAATGAGATAAGGGATTAATGAGATAGTAGAATAATGAATCAAGGAATGTAGTTAAGACACAAAACCACTACTTATTATGATCAGAAAACAATGGATAATTAACTTATTTATTCCTTCGTTTATTTCCTCATTACTTCATTATTCCCTTAATTCATTAAAAAAAGGTTATGGAAAAGGTAGAATTTATTGAAGCATTTAAAGTAAGAACTAAAAAACTAGCAGTAGGAATAATCAAGTTTTACGGTAAGTTAAAAAAGACAGACGCTACATACATTGTTGGAAAACAGCTTGTACGTTCAGTGACATCGACCGCAGCAAATTATAGAGCCGCCTGTATTGCTCGCTCTCAAGCTGAGTTTTTCGCTAAAATGTCAATTGTAAACGAAGAAGCCGATGAAACGCTCTTTTGGTTGGAAGTAATGGAGGAAGCAGATTTAGCACAACCAGAACAAATAGCGCCATTCAAAAGCGAGGCATTAGAAATAGTCAAAGTGGTCTCTAAAGCCAGAAAAAACACCAACCGTTAAAACATTGAATCATTAACTCACTAATCCATTTATTCATTATCTCATGAACCCATTATTTCATTATCCCCTTCTTTCATTAATTCATTAGTATGAGTAAGCGTTTTTTCTGCATCGATGCCCATACTTGCGGCAATCCAGTAAGACTGGTAGCTGGGGGCGGCCCTATTCTAGAAGGTGCTAATATGAGTGAAAAGCGACAGCATTTCCTTCGAGAATTCGACTGGATTCGAAAGGGATTGATGTTCGAACCACGCGGACACGATATGATGTCCGGGAGTATTCTTTATCCGCCCTCTGATCCTGCAAACGACATTGGGGTACTGTTTATCGAAACCAGTGGTTGCCTGCCCATGTGTGGTCATGGTACTATTGGTACGGTGACGATTATGATTGAGGAAGGTTTGGTTCAACCTAAAAAACCTGGGCACTTGAGGTTAGAAACTCCAGCGGGTTTGGTGAAAATTGAATATCAGCAGGAAGGGAAAAGAGTCACTTCGGTAAAGCTAACCAACGTGCCCGCTTATTTGGCGAAAGAGAATATCGAAGTTGAATGTCCTGATTTAGGAATGCTTAAAGTGGATGTGGCCTATGGCGGAAACTATTACGCCATTGTCGACCCTCAGGAAAATTATAGAGACATGGCCGATTACACAGCCATGCAACTGATTGGTTGGAGTTTGAAGATCAGAGAACGCATTAATGCAGAGCACAGCTTCAGTCACCCCGAAAACGACACCATTGGTGGTTTAAGCCATGTACTTTGGACAGGCGCTCCTGTTCAACCTAATTCTACGGCAAGAAATGCAGTATTTTACGGAGACAAAGCCATAGACCGATCCCCTTGTGGCACAGGCACTTCAGCACGAATGGCGCAATGGGCGGCCAAAGGAAAACTTCAGAAAGGCGATCAATTCGTTCACGAAAGTATTATTGGCAGTCAGTTTACTGGAAAAGTCGAAGATGTAGTTAAATTAGGCGCGTATTTGGGTATTACTCCGAGCATTGAAGGCTGGGCCAGAATTACGGGATACAATACAATAGTAATTGATGACGAAGATCCATACGCCTATGGTTTTCAGGTGATTTAGTAGATGGAAACAAAAAAAGTAATTGTGATTGGTGCAGGCATTGTGGGCCTAAGCACTGCCTATTTCCTTCGTAAACAAGGGGTGGAAGTCACCGTAATTGACAATACCGATGGTAATAGCAACTGCTCAACCGGAAATGCTGGATACGTTTCTCCCAGTCACCTCATTCCGCTTGCTTCACCCGGCATTATTAGTCAAGGCCTTAAATGGATGCTCAACTCTGAGAGTCCGTTTTATATTAAACCACGCCTCAATCGCGACCTGATAAAATGGGGACTTCTTTTTAAGAAATCGGCTACACCTAGCAAAGTAGATGCCGCAGCAAAAGTGCTTTACGATATGACCGTTCAAAGCCAGAACCTTTATGAAAAAATCATGGGGGAAGAGGGTATTGAAGCTGGTTATAAAAAGCCGGGGCTTTTAATGATCTGCAAAACCGAAACTGCCCTTCACCACGAAATTGAATTGGTGGAACTGGCTAAATCTTTTGGGCTTGAAGCCGAGGTTTTGAGTCGTACTGAAACCGAAACCATGGAGCCAAATGTGCAATACAATATGGCAGGTTCGGTGTATTTTGGTTGCGATGCCTGGATGACACCCAACGTTTTTATGCGTGAATTCAAACAGAAGTTAGAGCAAATTGGGGTCAAGTTTCAGTACAATACACAACTCGACCGAATCATTCATAAAGCAGGAAAGATTGATAAAATTATCACTTCAAAAGGAGAATTTTCTGCTGATGAATATGTATTAGCAGCTGGCTCATGGTCGCCAATATTGATGAAGCAACTGAAAGTAGACATTCCATTACAAGCTGGAAAAGGCTATAGCTTCACGCTTCCTAGCCCTGTTGCTATGCCAAAACTTCCCTCAATTTTGGTGGAAGGAAGAGTAGCCACCACCCCAATGATGCACGGACTTAGAATTGCGGGCACCATGGAAATTGCAGGTACTGGTTTGAACATTAATGAGCGCAGGGTGCAAGGCATCATTAAATCCGTAAAAGAGTTTATGCCTCAGTTTGAAGCACAAGATTTCTCTCAAATTGAAACTTGGGCAGGTTTGCGTCCGTGCACCCCCGATGGACTGCCTTATATTGGACGAACAAAAAAGTATAAAAACCTACTCGTAGGCACCGGCCATGCCATGCTGGGCTTCACTTTAGGCCCAATCACAGGACATATGCTTTCTGAGGAAATTTTGGGTAATAAACCAACTATTGTTTCTCATCTTCTGGAAGTTGAGCGCTTTGCCTAAAAAAAGTTTTCCTTTCAAACATTTGATGAAATAAGAATATACAACTAAAAAATAGCCTTTCAAGGGAATGTATTTGGAATTATGATGAAAAGTCTATTGTTTCACTTCGTATTTACTTAAGTACAACAAATCACCTCCTCAAAACATTTAATAGCCATCATAGTACTCCGTATTTAAAGAGAAACCTATGGGAAAAACCGTAGCAATTATTGGTTCGGGTGTGGCTGGTTTGGCTTGTGCTATTCGCTTGGCGAAGAAAGGGCACATTGTAACTGTTTTTGAAGCAAATTCCTATCCTGGAGGAAAACTAACAGAAATTAAGTTGGGCGATTACCGCTTTGATGCTGGGCCCTCATTATTTACTTTACCAGAAGAGGTTGAAGCACTTTATGAGTTACATGGTTTAGATGCAAAGGCTTATTTTGATTACAAAAAACTTCATTCTACCTGTAAATACTTTTACCCCGATGGCACTGAAATTAATGCGGCAGCTGATATAGAAGCGTTTAAAGAAGAAGTCCATCAAAAAACAGGAGAACCAAAAAAGAATATTGAAAAGGCTTTAAGAAAAAGCTCCTTCCTTTATGAATTTCTCGCACCATTATTTATGCACAAATCACTGCATAAGTTAAGTACATGGGTGAGTAAAAATGCCTTCCGATCGTACGGAAAATTATCCAAGTTCAATTTCAATCGCAGCATGCATCAGGTCAATCAAGCACGATTTGAGAACGAAAAAGTTGTGCAACTTTTTGACCGGTACGCTACCTATAACGGCTCAAACCCATATCAAGCACCGGGTACAATGAATATCATTCCACATTTAGAGTTTGGAATAGGCGCCTATTTCCCTACCAAGGGAATGCATGACATCACCCAAAGCTTGTATCAGCTTGCGTTGAAAGTAGGTGTTAAGTTTCACTTCAATACCTCAGTGAGCAAAATCACTTTACACGAAGGCAAAGCCAAAGGGATAGTAACCAAATACGGCTTTCATAAAACAGATAGAATAGTTAGCAACATGGATATTGTTGGAACTTATGAAAGGCTACTGAAAGGTGAACGGAAGCCCACTAAGCTCATTAATCAACCGAAATCAAGTTCTGCCCTTATTTTTTATTGGGGAATCAAGAAAGATTTTCAACAACTCGATCTTCATAACATTTTCTTTTCTAATGATTATGAAAAAGAATTTGAGCACATCTTCAACAAAGGAAGCGTTTACGAAGACCCAACGGTTTATATCAACATTACTTCTACTCAAAAACCAGACGATGCCCCAGAAGGTTGCCAAAACTGGTTTACGATGATTAATGTACCTAATAACCAAGGGCAAGACTGGGATGAGGTAATTAAAGAAGCTAGAAAAAACATACTGAAAAAACTCTCTACCCAGTTAGGCGAAGATATTGAGCCGTTGATTGAGGTAGAAGACATTTTAGACCCTATAAAAATTGAGGTTAGGACCTCATCTACTCAAGGTGCACTTTATGGAAATAGCTCAAATAACAAGTATGCTGCTTTTTTAAGGCACCCTAATTTCTCGAGCAGAATAAAGGGCTTGTATTTCTGTGGCGGAAGTGTTCATCCTGGCGGAGGAATTCCGTTATGCCTATTATCCGCCAAAATTGTAGCCGATAATTTTGAGTAGTTAACGCGAGGTAACCAAAGTAGAGTCTGACTGTTCTTCTAGGTTCTTGGCAAACAAGGTTTTGTATTGGTCGTATCGCTCAAAAATTTTCTTGACGTAGTTTACGGGTTCATCGCCTCGACAATAGCCAAATTGAACTACCGGGTCGGTGTAATATTTTTCGGTTGATTTAGCAATCAAATAATCCGCTACATTACCGTCCCAAACTTCGGGGTCACCCCCATACTTTTTGGTCAACTTTACGGCATCCATCACATGGCCTTGTCCTACATTATATGAACCTAGAACGAACTTCAATCGCTCCTTAGGATCTGACACTTTATCAGCCCAATAATCTTCCAGCCATTCTAAAAACTCAGTTCCAGCCTCTATACTTTCCTCTGGGTCGAAAGGATTTTTTACGTTGAACTGCTCAATGGAAATATCCGTAAGTTGTAATAGCCCTTTTGCCCCAGCCCATGACTCTACCTCCGGATCAAACTTTGATTCTTGATAGGCTAAAGAAGCCAACATCACCCAGTCTACAGAAAGGTTTTTGGCAGCCGATTTAAACAAATCATCGAAAGGCGAAATCATCGAACCTCCTACTGAGCTAAAGTCACTTTGTGCCCTTAGATTCTGCGACTTTCTATATTTAAAATAGCGGTCGTAGATCATGTTAAAATCGGGTGTTGCTTTCACCTCCCCCAACCAATAATCTATTGTATCTTTTAAAATAGGCGCATTTTTACGCACTGCCCAAGCAATTTTCTGAGGAAAACTAATGGCTGTTTCCACATCCAAATCTGGATAGTAAGTAGCATTAATCATCGCGATATCTTCATCGGCAATGGTATATTGAATTTCTCCTTCTGCCACCTTTTTAATCAACGCTTCGGTATCCATTACACCAATATCTTCAAGGATTATTATGTCTTCACCAATTTCATTCGATAAGTTTTTGAGTCTTTCAGAGAAAGAAGAACCCTTTCGCGTATGCACCTCTTTCCCACCCAAATCAAGTGGGTTTCTGATCATGCTTTCTTCAATGTCATGAAGCTTCATATTTCTCCAGCCCTCGGGTTTACGCTGTACCAACACTTGCCTTACCTCGGTATGACTCTCTGTAAACGCTACCCGTTCCGTACGTTCCTTGGTTACTGTTAAATGGTAGGCCATTACATCGGCTGCTCCTGTATTGAGCATAAAAAATGCTTCTTCAATATCCGATGTAAGCTTAATTTTAAGAGAAAGTCCTAAATCTGAGGCCATTCGCGACAAAAGGTCATATTCATAGCCCATAGGCTGACCTCTGTAAATAAAATATCCGGTAGAGCTATTGTCGACTACCGCTGTGAGCGTACCGCGTTCCTTAATATCGTTAAATCCAAGGTTGACTGGTTCAGCGCGCAACTCGGGCATAGCCTGTTGACCATTGCTTGTAGTAGCACTTTTTCGACACGATGAAAATAGAAGGAGCCCTGAAAACAGGGCTATAAAAATCACTAACGACTTTCTTTTTATCATATTCTCTCCTGATGGTGAGCAAGAACTTAAACCAGCCAAAGGGGCAAATCGTTCAAATTCAATAAGATAAAATAGTCAACAAATCGGACAGATCAAAATAAGCTGAACCTTATTGTCTATTTACATTTCCGCCAGAAAGCCTTTTAAGCTCAATTTCTGATAGCTTAACGTTGTATTGAGTGGTAATTTTTCTGATTTCTGCCTGAACCAAATTAATCTGCGCTTCGCGTAATTCAATTGCAGTTGAGTTTCCTACTTTGAATCTTTCAAGGGCAATATCATAGTTCTCTTTGGCGACTTCTAAGTTCAGTTCCTCAAGCTGATATAAGCGGATGTTGTTTCTGTAATTTCCATAAACTTTACGCACATCGGACTCTAATGACTGCGTTAGATCACGGATTTGAAGTTCAGCCACCTCTAATTGAATCTTGGCATTCTGTTCTCTACGCTTTAAATCAAAGCCATTAAATATATTGAAGTTAATGCCAGCACCATAGTTAAAACCCGTGGAAAGGTTACTTAAAACAGCTCCCGCATCAGAGTTTCTATCGTTATAAGTATAGCCAAAATTGACGCTAACCGTAGGGTATTTCTCAGCATTCAATTCTTTAATCTGTAAATAATTTACCTCACGACTTCTCTGTGCTCTTACCACAGCAGGGCTATTAAGGTTGGCCTCAGCCAGTACATCTTCTAACTGAATTGAGCTGTCAAAAGAAAAGCCAGAAGTGATTTCAAACTCGCTTTCTAAGTCTTGTCCCAATAACCTGTTGAGTTCTAATTTCACATTATTAATTAATTCTTGCTGAATCAGAAAGCTAGATGAGTCGGAGTTATAATCTACTTGTGCCTGAAGGTAAACTAATTTTGAAGCCTTACCCACTTCGTATCGGGTATAAGCCAACTCTAAACGCTGCTTACTTAAATCTAAGGCATCTTGAAATACTCGAGCTCTTTCTTGCTCCAACACCACTCTGTAATAGGCGTTAGAGATAAGTGCAATGTTATTTTCTATCTGAATTTGTAAATCATCTTCCCCCAATTGGGCTTGTGCTTTCAGTCGATCGCGGGTATGAAACATTCCCAAACCATCAAAAACTGTCCAGTTTAGGGTCGGAGAAATATTCAAGTTATTGGTCTTGGCATCCTTAATCTCTCTGGTTTCGTTACTGTTCGCCAATTGCTGGGTTACATCTGTATTACTGTACGATTTATTCGCAGAAATTCCGAAAGTAGGCAACAATGCACCATAGCTCATATCAGAGTTGTTGGCACTTGTTTCTGCTGATTTCTTTGAAATTTTAATCGACAAGTTATGTTCAAGACCCAACTGTACGGCCTCGGTAATGGTTAGCGGTTCTTGTGCACTTACTTTTACTAAAGCGAAAAAGAAGAGTACTAATGCTATTTTCATTTTCATAATTAGGCAGTCGTTCTTGAAAGTCTACTTTTTTTACTGGTGAAATAAGTATAGATCGCTGGAATCACATAGAGAGTTAATATTGTAGAGAAAATCAACCCACCAACAATGGCCACACCCATAGAAACCCTACTTTCGGCACCAGCGCCAAGCGCTAAGGCTATTGGTAAAATTCCTAAAATGGTAGAAAGAGAGGTCATCAAAATAGGTCGGAAACGTGATTTTGCGGCATCTAAAACAGCATCGCGAACACTTAATCCATCGGCTTTTCTTTGATTGGCAAATTCTACAATTAAGATTCCGTTTTTAGACACGAGCCCCACCAACATAATGATACCAATTTGGCTAAAGATGTTTAGTGACTCTTCGTACCTCCAGATTACAAGCAAGGCTCCAGCTAAGGCGAGAGGCACCGTAAACATGATGATCAGAGGATCCACAAAGCTTTCGAACTGAGCAGATAATACCAAGTAGATCAAAATCAAGGCAAATCCGAATGCAAAGTAAAGGCTGTCTGCGCTATCTCTAAATTCACGAGATGTTCCTGCCAAATCCGTAGTAAAAGATTCATCTAATACCTCTTTAGCAATGGCATCCATTACGTCAATTCCTTGCCCTGTGGTTACCTTTGGCGCCAAACTGGCCGAGATTGTTGCTGCAGCAAATCTATTGAAACGATACAGTTGCGGTGGCGAACTATTCTCTTCAAGACTCACAAGGTTATCCAACTGAATCAATCGTCCATCAGATGACCTAACGTACAATGCCTTTAAATCCAAAGGATCATTTCGGTTGTCTCTATCTACTTGCCCAATAATTTGATATTGCTTTCCGTCTAAAATAAAGAAACCAAACCTTTGACCCGCTAAACCTAACTGTAAAGTTTGAGCCACATCTCTTACCGAAATCCCTAGCGTTCGAGCCTTTTCTCTATCAATTTCGATAGTGATTTCCGGTTTAGTAAATTTCAAATTCAAGTTCACAAAAGTAAACTCTGGAGAATCTTGCGCTTTGGCCATAAATTCTGGCAGCACTTCCTTCAGCTTTTCCAAATTTGGAGCTTGTATTACGTACTGTACAGGGAATCCGCTACTTCTTCTACCACCAATAGTCGCTGGCTGAGAAAGTGAGGTTCTGGCCTCGGTATATTGTGCTAAAATTGGAGTAAAGTCATCCATAATTTGCTGTTGACTCCTTTCTCGTTCCGAAGGATCTTTCAGCATAATCGTAATTCTAGCGGAGTTCATAGAACTGTTTCCAAAACCAGGCGAGGTAATCGTAATCAAGGCCTCCTTTTCCGGAATATGTTTGTCTACAGCACTGATAATGCTGTCAACATATCTATCCATGTACTCAAAAGTGGCTCCTTCTGGACCTGTTGCATTGGCACTTAACGAGCTTCTATCTTCTAAAGGTGCAATCTCTTCTGGTATTCTATTTCCAGACAAAAAGAAAACAATCATTCCTGCAGATAGCAAAATAATTACGAATGCCATCCACCTCATATTCATAAAGCCATCCAGTGAATTATTGTAAGCTCGGTTGAGACTTACAAAGAATGGCTCGGTTTTACGGTAGAACCAGTTCTTTTTCTCTGATTTCCTCAGAAGTTTAGAACTCATCATTGGAGTAAGCGTAAGTGCCACAAATGACGAAATTACCACTGCCCCTGCCACTACCAGCCCAAATTCTCTAAAGAGTCGACCGGTAAGGCCCTGAAGGAAAATCACAGGCATAAACACCGCTACCAAGGCTACTGTAGTAGAAATTACAGCAAAGAAAATCTCGTTCGTTCCTTTAATACCAGCCTCTTCAGGCTCCATTCCTCCTTCAATTTTGGAGTAGATATTTTCAAGCACCACAATGGTATCATCTACCACCAATCCAATGGCCAAAACGATTCCTAAAAGGGTAAGAACGTTAATGGAGAACCCAAAAATGTACATTACGAAAAAGGCTCCAATCAATGAAATTGGGATGGTCAATACAGGAATCAGGGTTGTTCTCCAATCTCGTAAAAAGAGGAAGATAATAACCACTACCAGTGCAAAGGCAACAATAATGGTTTGCTGTACTTCACTAATTGATTCTCGAATATATTCGGTATTGTCAAAACCTATCCCTAGTTCAATATCTGCAGGAAGGTCTTTCTTTATCAGTTCTATTCTTTCATAAAAATTGTCTGCAATCTCGATACTATTAGAGCCCGGCTGGGTTACTACTGCAATACCCACCATTGGCACACCATTTCTTTTCAGAATTGTTCTATCATTTTCTGGGGCAAGTTCAGCCCGGCCAATATCTCTAAAACGAACAATGGTTCCGCCTTCTTCTTTTACAATTAGGTTGTTAAACTCCTCAGGAGAGTTAATTCTACCGATGGTACGAACTGCGATTTCGGTACTATTTCCTTCCACCGCGCCTGAGGGTAACTCAACGTTATCACGGCCTACGGCATTTTGAACATCTAATGGGGTAAGTTGGTAGGCGGCCAATTTATCTGGATCCATCCATAAGCGCATTGAATAACGCTTTGAGCCCCAAACCTGAACTGAGCTAATACCCTGAATGGTCTGAACTCGTTCTTTAAAAATGTTTTCTGCCAGAAGTGTAAGGTCGAGCAGATTTCTCTCTTTACTCGATATATTCAAAAAGATAATTGGGCTGGCATCTGCATCGGCCTTTCGTACCGTTGGCGGCTCTACATCGGGAGGCAACCGCCTTACTACTCCAGCTACTTTATCCCTTACATCGTTAGTTGCAGCTTCCAAATCAACGCCTAAGTCGAATTCAGCAGAAATTGAACTTCCACCATCACGGCTTGTTGAAGTTAGGGTTTTAATACCCGCAATACTGTTGAGCGCTTCTTCAATTGGCTCGGTAATTTGAGCTTCAATAATTTGAGCATTGGCGCCAGCATAACTCGTAGAAACGGAAATTACAGGAGGATCCACACTAGGAAACTCACGTACTCCCAAATAGCTAAAACCAATTACCCCAAAAATCACGATGATGATATTCATCACCATGGCAAGTACGGGGCGCTTGATACTGATGGTTGATAAACTAGACATGCTTTATTGAGTTAAAGATGAAATAGAAATAGCAGAACCTTGTCTTATCTCTAATAATCCAGAGGTGATTACTGTATCCTGTGGACTTAGTCCTTCTAAAATCTGAACAGAACTTTCAGTTCTAAGACCAATTTTCACTGGCACCGACTGCGCTTTTCCTCCCTTAGCTACAAATAACATATGGCCATTCAATTCAGGAATTACAGAAATAGCAGGAACCATTAAGGCGTCATTTACAGACGACATGATCAATTCAATTTTAGCAAATTGCCCTGGCAAAAGCTTTCCATCTTCATTACTCGAAATAGCCCTCATTCTTAGGGTTCGGGTGTTCTGATCGATTTGTGGTTCGAAAGCGTAAACTGTTCCTTTAAAAATCTCTGTTGATGTTTCGGTTTCAAATTGGATTACATCGCCTACACTTACGATAGAAGCATATTTACCTGGTATGGCAAAGTCAATCTTAACAGGGTCTATACTGTAAAAACTCGTGATGTTTGTACTGTTTGTAATATAGGCTCCTTCACTGATTTCTCTTAAGCCTAGAATACCGTCAAAAGGAGCTATGATGGAAGTTTTCGCTAATTGTGCTTCTATCACCTTAATGTCAGCTTCGAGCGTATTTAGATTGGTTAATGAAATATCGTATTCCTCTTGGCTAATGGCTTCTTTGTCCAACAATAGTTTTTGTCTGTTTTCACTATCTACAGCCAGCTTTTTACTGAAACGCAGTTTTTCCAATTGCGCCTGAAGTTCATCGTCTTTCAGACTCACCAATAAGGTGCCCTTTTTTACCTTTTGGCCTTCCTTAAAATGAACCTTGGTGACCAAGCCAGAAACTTCACTTTTAAGTTCAATAGATTCGTTAGGCAAAATTGAACCTGTAACCTTAATTTTATTTTCTAAAAGTTTTGGTGTAACCACTACACCACTCACCGGAAGTGCCGATTTAGCCCTTGACGTATTTTGCGCTGAGGCTTCGGTATTTGCGCTACTGCCAGTAATTTCATCAAATCGAGGGTAAACCGCCCATGCTGCAACCGCCAAAATGATTATCAAGACTAGAATTATTCTTGATGTTTTACTCATTGTAATAAATAGTTAGGATAAGGAATGTGTTCTTATAAATGCTATTGAAAGCTTATTAAATTCATCGGGTTGCTCAACGTTGCATACATGCCCGCAGTTATTCAATATATTTAACCACGCATTTTTATGATGTGAAACTAACTTGAGCACTTGTGGAAGGAACATATAGTCTTCATCACCCATTAAATAAAGGGTTGGAGCTGTTGTTTCCTTCTCGTTAAAATATTTTAGTAATGGATTAATGTTATTTGTCAACTTAAACCATTTCATAAACTCATGCTGACACAGCCTTTTGGCCTGTCCAATAAATAGATCTCTGGATTCGGCATTTCGCTTTCTTGGCATAATAATCCAAGCAAAAAGTTTGTAGAGCCAAATAAAAGGCACAAATCTTTTTAAAGCGTTACCCACGCCCACTAAAAATTTAGACCTAACATTTAAACGCGTTACAGCTCCTCCCAAAACAAGAGACTTCACCCTTTCGGGGGCAATTTCACAAAGTGTTCGAATAATTATTGTACCCAGTGATATACCAACGAAGTGGGCGCTTTTGATTTTGAGATGATCTAATACTTCGATAATATCTTTACTGATATTCTCAAAGTTATGGTCGTTGGTAAAGTAACGCTGAAAAGCTTCTTGAGATTTACCATGCCCTCTTAAATCGATCAAGAGCACATTAAACTCGCTTTTAAAGCTTTTTATCTGACGAAACCAAATGGAAGAACTCCCCCCGGCACCATGGATAAAAGCTACCCATTCATCAGATTGATTATTTCGATATGTTTTATAATATAGCAAGGCTTCGCAATTAGAGGCAAAACTAACCTAAAGGTTTAATTTTTGTTTAACCGTTTGAAAAACTTAAAGGTTCAAACCTAAAACTACCAGTTTAAAGCATCTTAGATCAGTTACTTTTATCGAAGAAGTGAGCAAACAATCCCCTTCCGATTAAACAAAAAAGCCATCTCAGGTTACCCCGAGATGGCCTCTTTATTATTCTTAGAAATTTACTCTTAGAAGTTAATTCTCAAAGTAGCATTCCATGTTGTTCCAAAACCAAACCATACTGAGTTTCCATAGTCGATTCCTTTCCATGCAGGAGCAGATTCATCAGCTCTGTGGATGTTAGTATTTGATTCAGAGATGTAAAGTGTGTTGAATAAGTTGTTAACGTTCACTCTGAAAGAAGATGAGTTACCTAACAAATCAAATCTTACTGTACTACCTAAGTCTACTAATCCGTAAGAAGGCAACTTAAGTGCTCCTTTGTTATTTGGTTGTAAGAAGTCAGTATTGTTAATTGAGTAGTCAGCATAAAGACCATCAACAAAGCGGTAAGCTAAATCAAAGTTCAATTTTCCAATTTTGTATTCAGCCTCAAAGTATGAAGTAAACTGAGCGGCATCACCAACTTTAGCATCTTTTACATAAAGCGTAGCGTTACCAACTGACTGATTTTGATCGTTGAATACTGTGGCGTTAAAGTCCTTTGTGTATTTCCAATCACCTGCAGACACCATACCTTTGAATTTCAATTGGCTGTTATATCTGTACTCTGCCTCAAGCTCAAGACCCATGTGACGAACGTCAACATCTTTGAATTGAGCAGTTCCGTCAATACCACCTGGAAGTGATACTCCTTGTGAAATAAATCTGTTACCCCAGTTAGTAGAGTAAGCATTCACATTGATTTTCAAGTTATTGTTCACAAAACCATAACCCAACTCAAGAGAAGTGATCTCTTCATTTTGAAGATCAGTATTTACGTCATTAGCAAAGCCAGGGAATACTGCATCGAACAATGGTTGTCTAGAGATGTAACCCGCATTGAAGAAAAAGTTAGATCTTTCATCAAGGTTATAGTTCGCACCACCTTTAACATATCCACCACCAATGTTTTTCTTTTCAGAAATTGGGTTTGCTGGTTGATCAAAGAAATCTTCTCTTCTGAATGATTGGTTAGAATATCCAGCTTGTAATACAGCAGTAACAGAAGACTGATTATTATATTCAATCAAACCGTTAAAACCTTGCCATCCCACTTTACCAGTGTTGAAGTAGTCGATTTTTTCTCTTTCTAAACCAGTGTTTCTGAATGGAGAAGCAGAAATAGTTACGTTTTGGATTTGACCAGCAGAGTTAGCGTTACCAGTTGAGTAATATCCATCAAGACCCATTAAATTCTCAAGAGATCTGTAGTGGAAACCAGTGTAGCTTCTTAAATCAACACCTACAGAATATCTCCAGTTGTCTTTTGTAATATCTAAAGTAGAAATACCGCCTACCCAGTTGTGTGAGTTCATTGAAGCTCTTCTTACTAGTACAGCTCTATTTACTCCATCATTTCTAAAACCATTAGAACCAATTAACTGACCTTGGAAACCAGAAATTGAACCTGTATAAGGAGATGTAGTACCTCTGTTTACTGCAATTACATTATCAAAGTCGATAGAACCGTCAGGGTTTCTTGAAGCAGCACCTTTGCCATCTTCTAGTAAGTGTTGAGTTAAATCAATATTGAAAGGGTATAGGTCGATATCTGAGTTACGGAAGTTATTTCCTCTTGGTCCAGTTCCTCCTCCTCTACCGGCAGAACCGTAAAGTGATGTTGCTAATGTTACATCATTAGAAATATCCCAATCCCAGTTAAAAGTTGCTAAAGGCTTGTTATAGAAGTTTCTTCTCATGTTGAATTCTTCACCACCTAGCTCACCAGCATCCGTATTCCACTTTCTGTCAACACCTGACTCACCAAAATTAATGTAGTCACGGATAGATACCCAGCTACTTCTTTGGTGGTGCCACTGACCAGCTCCTAAAACTGAAAGGTTAAGGGCATGGCTTGATCCTTCTGGAGCATAACCAACTGCCGCAAAGTAATTCCAACCTTCACCAGAAGTTCCGTTCACATAACCGTTACCAGACCATCTGCTCAATAAGAATGAGCTTGCCCATCCTCTATCATTTTTACCAGTGTTGTAAGACGCTGAAGTTTTTACATAACCATCGTTACCAATACCTTGAGTAAGCGTTCCTCCTTCTTCAACTTCCGCAGCTTTAGTAAAGATAGAAACAGTTCCTCCTACAGATGGAACAGCTAATCTTGAAGCACCAAGACCTCTTTGGATTTGGATACCAGAAGCAACGTCAGTCATTCCTTGCCAGTTACTCCAATAAACCCAACCGTTCTCCATGTCGTTCACTGGTTGTCCGTTGATCAAGAAAGAAGTATTGCTTTGGGTAAAACCTCTCAAAGACAATCTTGAGTCACCGTATCCTCCACCTTCTTTTGTGGTATAAACACCAGGAGTTCTGTTCATAATCTCAGGAAACTCCATGTTACCTACCTTTAAAGTAATTTCAGAAGGAGCAATAGTTGTAATTGCTACAGGAGTTTCTCTCTCTTTCGCAACGTCAATCACGTTAGACGTAATAACAATTTCACCTAAAAGGTTAGCTTTTGGAACAAGCGCTACTATCATTCCTTCTTTTGCTACCATTTCCATGGTCTCAAAGCCAATAAATGATATCTGCAAAGTTTCTCCTGCACTAGCACCTTGTAATTTGAAAGAGCCATCAAAACCAGAAATAGTTCCTGTTTGAGTCCCTTTAATAACTATTGTAGCACCCTGTAATGGGTCTTTTGATTCCGCGTCAATAACCTTTCCGGTTATCTGAGCGAATGCTGCTTGAGATGCCAGTATAAGCACCACACTTAGTAAAAATTGTCTCATAAACGAAATTTTAAATATAGATTAGATTAGATATTAGAAATCGTACTTGTTTTTCAAGGCAAAAGTAACATATTAGAAACGCTGAGGCTTTTTAACAAATGTTAACGTTTCGCTATGAATGACAACCATACTTAACGTTAACTTAATATTCATTTTTAGATTCTACCTTTTAGCAGTTTCACCAAACAAAATAAGGCTAAAAGCTTTTACACCAACCATTTGTTCTATACAAAACACCAAAATCTGCATTTGATAAATTAGAATCTGAAACCATACTTTATTGTTTTGCGATACAAAGTTAAATGTTAAAAAATGTAAAGTAAATTTTCCTTTCATAATTATTTACAACCGTTCAAAAAAATGAAGCGTTCTAGCAGAGGGAAAGTAAAAAAGATTAGTCTATTTTTTCTTCCCCAATCCGATCGCTATATTCGATTAAAATGACACTACAAAGTGAATTATGAAGGTTTTTGCTCCTCTATTTTCCCTGTTGGCCTTAATGAGCCTTTCTTTTTCTGCTAATGCGCAAAAGGATTTAAGTTATTATTTACCTGCCAATGTTATTTATAACCCGAACATTCCTACGCCTAAATCGGTCATTAGGCATGAGGTTGGTGAATGGCATATAACTCATGATAAGCTGGTGTTATACATGCGTACCCTCGCTGAAGCTTCGGACCGAATTACTATTGAAGATATTGGCCTCACACATGAGGGTCGGCCGCAGGTAATGCTTACTATAACTCATCCTAATAACCAGGCAGGGATAGAAAAAATAAGGACAGACCATGTTTGGCTTACTTACCCAAACGAATCGGACAAATTCGACATTAAAAAAATGCCCGCTGTTATTTCTATGGGCTTCAGCATTCATGGAAATGAGTCTTCCGGTTCTAATGCGGCTATGCTAGTGGCTTATTATATGGCAGCAGCGCAAGGCCCAGAAATTGAAGATGCCCTTAGAAACACCGTAGTTCTGCTTGATCCTTCGCTTAACCCCGATGGACTAAACCGCTTTTCTACTTGGGCAAACATTCATAAATCAAAAAACATAAACCCCGACCCAAATGATAGGGAATACAATGAGGTTTGGCCGGGCGCCAGAACCAACCACTATTGGTTTGATCTGAACCGCGACTGGCTTCCTGTGCAACAACCAGAGTCGCAAAACAGAGTTGCTAAATACCATTTATGGAAGCCCAACGTTTTTACGGATCATCACGAAATGGGTACCAATTCTACATTCTTTTTCCAGCCGGGTGTTCCCGCCAGAACACATCCGCTTACTCCAAAAGGAAATCAAGAATTGACTGAAAAAATTGGCCAGTTTCATGCAGAGGCCTTAGACAATATTGGTTCCCTCTATTTCACCAAAGAAGGCTATGATGACTTCTACTACGGAAAGGGCTCAACTTTTCCTGACATCAATGGAGGAATAGGTATTTTGTTTGAGCAGGCAAGCTCTAGAGGCCATGCTCAAGAAAGTGACAATGGCATTTTAGAATTTCCTTTCACCATAAAAAACCAGTTCACTACGGCCCTCTCTACTTGGAAAGCCACTGTAGACATGCGAGTAGAGTTACTCGAGTATCAAAGAGACTTTTACAAACGTGTATTGAGAGATGCGGATAGCGATGATGTTAAAGCCTACATTTTCAAGGCAGAAAAAGACCCTGCCAGATCGTATCATTTGGCTGACATTTTAGACCAACAGGAAATTGACTTTTATCGCCCTTCTAGAAAACTAAAATTCAATAATGAAGAATACACACCAGAAAACAGTTACATCATTCCTTTAAAGCAGCGTAACTACAAGCTGATTAAAGGCATGTTTGAAAAAAGAACCACTTTTCAGGATAGCCTCTTCTACGATATTTCTGGTTGGACGTACCCGCTCGCTTTTGACCTTGAATATAGCGAGCTGAGCAGCCGAGATTATGGCCGAAACCAATTGGGCGACAAAGTAATGAAGCCTCAGTTCCCTAAAGGAAGCGTTATTGGCGGACAAAGCACTTACGCCTATGCTTTTGAATGGCATGGCTATTATGCTCCGCGAGCGGCCAATCGTTTACTGGAAAAAGGAATTAGGATTAAAGTAGCCACCAGTAAATTTGGTGATGGCAAAGATTTAACCTTTGACTACGGAACCATTTTAGTGCCCGTAAGCAATCAGAAACTTTCGGCCCGTGAGCTATATATGGAAATGCAAACCATTGCCAATACGGACGGCATTGACGTTTACGCCATGAATACTGGACTCACAGAGGGCGTTTCATTGGGTAGTAATGCTTTTATAACTATCGATAAGCCTGAGGTGGCTTTGGTAGTGGAATCGGGAAGCAGTGCCGATGCCGGTGAAGTTTGGCATTTGCTAGACACCCGAATGAATATGCGTGTCACCAAATTACCAGCCGACAGGCTTGGCTCTTCGGCCATTAGCCGTTACAATACTATTGTGATTACAGGAGGTGTTGATCTATCAGAGTCTGGTATGGAAAACCTCAAACAATGGATCAGAAATGGAGGCACATTAGTAGCCAGTAACAGTAGTGCCACGGCATGGGCAGCCAGAAACAAACTGACACAGCTCAAATTTGTAGATGTGGAACAATACACTGGTGAAAAAATCACCTACGATCAAATCTCCAACTACCAAAGAGGGCAGTCTATTCCTGGTGGGGTTTATATGAGCGAACTCGAATTGTCGCACCCAATGGCTTATGGTTATTACAATAAGGAACTCCCCACCATGCGAAGAGGCAACTTGATGATTGAAGCTTCGGAAAATAAATTCTCGAACCCTGGGCTATACACCGAAGACCCACTACGCAGTGGCTGGATTAACAAGCCAAACCTTGAGGCTCTAAAAGGCACTTCCACCATAAGAGTAAGCGCATTTGGGCAAGGACGAATCGTTTCTTTGGTAGACGACCCTAATTTTAGAGCATTTTGGTATGGAACAAACAAGCTGATGATGAACGCTATTTTCTTTGGTAGAATCGTAAACTCATCTGCAGCAAAGTAAATAACCTTAGTTTACGGCTTGAATAAGGTGGCCTCAAGAAAGCCACCTTATTCAAGTTTTCCGACAATCATTTTAGAAAAAGTATTATTTTTGTCAAAATCATTCCCTTTGAACCAGAGACTTTTTCTTCTCGACAAAAACTACATCCTTAAGCAAGTACAGGAAGACATGAAGCATAGCCTTCAGGTGGAACTTGTGGTTCAAATTAAACAAGGCTATTTCAAATTGTTTAATCCCCTAAGGCTGATAGACGACCTCTCTGAAAAAGTAGAAAATTTTGAACCTACTGACCTTTCCTTTTTTGATGAATTATACGCCAACTTAGCTGGCATTTACCGCTACCAGGTAGAAGGAAATCAGTTAGAGTTATTGTTTGACGGAAGAAGCCATTACGACAAATATTTGGATGACTGGAAAGCGGGCTTTCAGGCTTATTTGACTGAGCTATGCCAAAAGAAGAACTTTATTTTAGCAGGCTTAGAACTAACGGTTTTTCATTCGCCAGAGCGAAGGTTAGAACTGGCCCAAAACCGAATGAAGGTTTGTATCTACGAACACTTTGGTCTTAAAATCTACAAATACAAAGGCATTCAGAAATACGAGAGCAAAAGCGCGTAACCTTAACGCTTTGTTTGGCTGATTTAATACATTACCATTTCCACAATACTGCAGCCAGTGGAGGAAAATCATCTATTCCTCAGTTAGTCGCTTGGTTCATTATCACATTTGTATGTAGATTGAAATTGGTCAAAACAAAAAGTCATGAACAAGGTCAGAACGCAAATCCCCTATTACACCCTCTTAATCTTAGTGGTGTGTTGCCTAGGTTGTGGTAGCAAAACAGAAGTAAAAGAAACCGAATCCGTTCCTACAGGCGGACTTCAATCCTATAAATTGGATATCAGGGAAGATAAAATACCAGTTACCGATCTAATTCAATCCATAAAAATTACTCGGTTAGAAGAAACGGAAGAATCTCTGCTGAAGGCTGTTGGTCAAGTCGAATTTCATGAGGATAAGATGATAATCCTTAGCCCTAGTAATGACGGAACCATTTACATCTATTCAAAAACAGGTGAGTTTTTAAATAAATTTAACCGAAAAGGGGAGGGTCCAGAGGAATACTCAAGGTGGACTAATGCTTGGCTTGAGAACGGTTTAATAGGCATTTATATCTATGGTAAATCCATCAATCGATATGATTTAGAAGGCAATTTCATTTGTCGAGATCGACTGAACGAACGAGCTGAATATGTGTACCCATACAAATCAGGCTATGCACTAGATATGCATTTAGTATACACCCAGGATTCACTTAAATATTCTCTTGTTACGGTGGATAATGAGATGAAACTCGACAAGACTCTTTTACCATTTGAGAAGTACCCAGGTTTTCGAAATCCTCAATTCCTTAATTCATTTTTCACTTTAGATGATGATTTGTTTTACCTACATAGTATGAGTGATACTGTCTATAGAATAACCGCTGATTCAGCTGTGCCATTCATTCACTATGACTTTCAGGAGGATTGGTACTTCAAACCAGATGTTGAGGTAGAATCTAGGTTTTATGAAAAATCAAATAGAAAGGAACAAGTTTGGTTTGTGCTTAACAATATAGGTGAGAGCCACATTTACTTATACACCACCTTAGGTCCCCAGATGGACTATGATTTCCTTATTGATAGAGAGACCAAGCGAAGTACAAGCATTGATTGGAGAATTTCGCCTAATAAGAAGTTAGATTTTTACACAATCGACTGGTACGGGGATGAATTTCTAATTTCTTTAAGATCGAGCCATCTTACCCACCTTTTAGAACAGCTTGATCCTGAACAATATTCCTTTACCGAAGGTACTACACTAGAAGAAATTGAGTCTTCCGAAAATCCAGTGTTAGTTTCTATCAAGTTCAAATAGAATAAAGTGAGCTATCGAAAACTTTAAACGAGAGATCACAGCAAGACGCCACGACTAGTGCCCAAATACTAAAAATTGCTGTGAAAGCCTTATTTTCCCGCCATTGCGAACCTGCTGAAGTCTTTAAAAGTGATGATACTGACGTGAAGCAATCTCACCGCTCAATTAACCGACACTCAAGATTGCTTCGTCATAAGCCTTGCTAGCGCAACACTTATTTCTCGCAATGACGCTCCGATTGGCTAGCTTACTCGCTTGAGCTTTCTTAGTTGTTAAATACTAAATCACCAACGAATGTTACTGTTCTAATGTTAATTTCGCTAAACTTATAACTTGTTTTAAAGCTGCGTATAGCACAAGCTAAAAATGACACAAACATCAATACTTTTAGGTGCAGGTTTTTCCGTTAACAGAGGTTATCCGACTGCAAATCAACTGAACGAGATTTTAGTCAACCTTGACGCTGAAGATTTCTGGGTACATACGGCAGGGACTGTGGTTAGAAAGAATAAGGATGAAGATGACCCTTGTTGGTATTCTGATGACGCAAGACACAAGCATTTTGTAATAAAACTTATTCAGCTTTACCGAGACCTTGAAAATGGAAGTTTTAATTACGAAGAGTTTTATGACTTCTATAATGAAATTTATAGAGGTGAAAGGGAAAGTCCAGAATTTGAAGGATTGTGTAATTCGTTTAGGACTGAATTTAAACTTGAAACCAATAACACCAATTTGATTTCAAGAACAAACAACATCTTGAATCAGCTTATCTCAATTTTTCTTGTCGATCGAGACGGAAATAAGTTTTACAGCCCTGTTCATCATTGCAAACCAATTTACCCAGGTTATAGTGGTTTTTTAAATTGTCTCGAACATTGGGGTGAAAATTCAATAGTACACATTCACACCTTAAACCATGACTTATTTTTTGAGACCTTTAAGTCGTCAGATTGGGTTCAAGGAGAACTATCAGATGGTTTTGAAGAAATCGGTTCTTCTTACTACGGGGATTTCAAAGAAAATTACAAAGTAAGATTGCCTAGATTTACCAATCATTTTGACAAGAAGTTTAGACTTTACAAGTTGCACGGAAGCGTTGACCAATTTCCTTTTCATATCCAAAATGAAGGAATTGATACATATGTCAAAGTAAAACTAGGAATTGGCACAAGCGACCTGTTTAAAGAAATTAAAGAAGAAGGAAAATTAAAATACATTAATGATTGGATTAATTACCATCCAGACTTCCTTTCAGGAACTACCTCAAAAATACTTCGATATAGAGAACCATGGTACTACGACAAGGTTTTTACGCACTTTGAGGGAAATCTAAAGAACTCTGAAGAACTAATTATTATTGGGTACGGTTGCGGAGACATAGAAATCAATCGTCTTATTGAAAAATGCTTTGATTTTAAAAACAAGCATCTCTTTTTGGTCGAGCCTTATCCGTCCGACATATCAAGAGATTTTGTCGTAAGATTCAACGGAACATTAATAGAAAAAACTCCTGACAACCTGAACATAGATGAACTTAAAAAGTAAAAACCAGAATTTATCAAAGAGTCGCAGCGAGACGCCACGACCAGTGAGTGGAGGAAGTTTATCGCTTTATTTCAAAGCCCTCAAATCCACTCGCTTCAATACTCTCCACAAGTACTTTTTCAACGCTGGCATTGGATGGTCCATGATGGCACCAGTTCACCAAAGCATTCAAGTTTTCTTCAGAACCCTCGGCTATAATTAAAACAGATCCGTCTGGCTCATTCTTACACCAACCTTTGATGCCAAGCCGCCTTGCTTGTTCTTGAGTTGACGCTCGAAAATAGACACCTTGAACTTTCCCCCTTACCTTAATTCTTTTGGCTTGCATAGTATTCTTCCATAATGGAAACTGCTGAGGAAACGCCTAGTCTATCGGCTCCGGCATTAATAAGGGCTTGAGCGTCTGCCAAGGTTTTAATCCCACCAGAAGCTTTTAACCCTACGTTTGAGGGCAAACTTTTACGCATCAGTTCAATGTGTTCTACTTTTGCGCCTGCGCCTGAAAAACCCGTAGAGGTTTTCACAAAGTCGGTTCCAGCATCGGCACAAAGTTTAGAGGCCAATACAATTTCTTCATCGGTCAAGTAAGACGTTTCAATGATCACCTTCATCAGGCAATCGGCCTCATGAATGATTTTAGCACACCTGGCCAGTTCTATTTTCGTCCAAGGCAAACCTGTTTTGAAGGCCGAAATGTTCATTACGATATCCAGCTCATTGGCACCATCTTCAATGGCTTTTTCAATTTCGGTTACTTTGGCTTCTGTCATTTGGTAACCTAAAGGAAAACCAATCACCGTCACCAACTGAATGTCGGCAGTACCAATTTCTCTAGCAGCTTTCTTCACCCAAAACGGAGGAACACAAACCCCAAACAACTGATGCGCTTTAGCCTCAGCCACCAACCGATCAATGTCGTTTGCGGTAATGGTTGGCTTAAGGTTAGTGTGCTCTAGGTAATGATTAATGTCCATCTACAAAATCTTGGAGGTAAGCATAATCAGGCATCAGTTTACCATTCTGGCAAATAGTAGCCCTTTCAATAATCTGATCTTTGTCTTCGCCCACAAGGTTTGGCAAAATGTGTTTGAGAAATTCCTTCCCGAAATCTTCAGAAGCATTTCTAGGCAATTCGCAAGGCAAATTATCCACTGCCATCACGGTAATATTTCCCTCATCAGCAAAGGCAGATTCTTCCTTATTATCGCTTGGGTTATAATCGTAAACAGGGTCCGCAATTGTACTTGGGCGAATGGTAGAAGGAATTGAACCTTCAATATCACAGGTTATATCTGCAATTACACGAATCTTAAATTCGCTTCTGTTGGCATCTTCCTTGGTAAAAAGTACAGGTGCTTTGGGATCCCAAAAAGCACCAGCAATCAGTATATCAGCCTTTTTAGCATACTGCCCAAAACTAGATTCATAATTTGCTGGGTTCTGATAAAACTCATCTCGGCTAAAAGAACCGCCACCAATGCGCTGGTTATAATCCCTGGTATTGAGTTGGGTATATACAGGCTCGTTGAAGTATTCGGTCAAGAATTCAACAGGACTCACTTTTCTGATTTTCATACCAGTAAGCACTTCCATAGCACCTTTAGAAACACGTCCACCACCAGTAAGCGCAATTTTAATGGCTGGCAGTTTTACCTTGCTGTATTCCTTCTGCATGTCTTCCATATCGAAGCATTCGTTGGCCGGACGCAAGTGGAAAAGGTTATAGCGTTTTCCGAAAGTCAGAATTCCGTTATAAGCCCCAACAATACCCGCATAACGACCAAAAGCGATTAACCTTTGATGTTGCAGGTTGGTCAGGCATTCCCAGTCAATCAGTCGGATTTGTTTTTCAAGAATGGTTTGAAGCAAGCCTCGATTATACTCTTGTTTTTTTATGGTATGCGAGAAAAAGAAATGGGTTTTTCCATCGGCCAACATATTAATGGGCACTTCTTTTACACCCAAAATAATATCGCAATCAGAAACATCATCCACCAAAATGGCTCCCGCTTGTTGATATTCCGAATCTTCGAAACAACGAATATCGCTTCGCTGACAATGTACAGTCACATTATCATAAGTATTTAACAGCGTTTCAACTTGAGTTGGAGTAACCGGTACGCGCCTGTCTACTGGCACTTTACCTTCTTTAATGATTCCGATTTTCAATTCTTGCATGTTCAAAGTTAATAATAAGCTGAAGGTTCAAAATAGTAAATGGCGGACTTATTTTACGAAAAGTCACTTACTCAGCCTGAACTACTTAATGTCTAGAATAGACACTTCGATTCTTCTGTTTTTGGGAGAAATG
The DNA here is from genome assembly GCF_001593005.1 of Roseivirga ehrenbergii. GTDB lineage: Bacteria > Bacteroidota > Bacteroidia > Cytophagales > Cyclobacteriaceae > Roseivirga > Roseivirga ehrenbergii. The sequence continues at coordinate 121,348 of NZ_LQZQ01000003.1, read as the reverse complement.
CCTTCTTCAATGGGCATAGTTTCTCCATAGCCTTTATAAACAAAAGTCTCTTTTGGCAAGCCTTTGTTGACAAAGTAATTGAGCACTGACTTTGCCCTTTCGGTAGAGAGATTCAAATTATAGGCTTCCTCTCCAGAAGTGTCGGTATGGCCGCCAATCTCAATGAGTAGCTCGGGATTGTCTTTGAGAAAATCAACCACAATATCCAGTTCCTTAGTGGCCTTTTTGCTGAGTTCGGCACTATTCAGTTCGAATAGAATATCATTTAAAATCAACTTTTCGCCTTTCTTAATGGGCTGAAGGTAAATGGTGGCTTCATTCCCGTTTTCCCACAAAACATCAACTTCTTCTTTATACAGCAAGTAACCTCGCTTTTTTACATACAGGTTGGCATCTTCTACTTTGGGCAGCACCAAGTTAAAACGACCACCCTCAAAGTCGGAATAAGTGCGTGAGCGAATGGAGTCTTTGGCGATATCGGCTACATAAATTTCAGAGAAAAGTGGAGTGCTGTCGGCAGCACTGAGCACCAACCCTTGCTTATAATCAACTAACTGTTTCGGGATTAAATCGTCAGGCAATTTAAACCGATACAAGCTCGAAGAGCCATCGAAATGGTTGTCGCTGTAATAGGCCCAGCCGTCAATGCTGATGGTGTAGCCCACCTGATTTCTGTGGTTGTTGATCGGGTAGCCCAAATTCTTTGGTTCCGACCATTCGCCTTGGCCAAGTTGTTCTGTTTCGTATAAATCATAGCCTCCAAAGCCCAATCTGCCGCGTGAGGCAAAGAATAAATTAACTCCATTGGGATGTATATAAGGCGAACAATCATCGAAACGGGTGTTGATACTGGGGCCTAAATTCACAGCCTCCATCCATTTCCCATTCTGTTTTGTTGATTTATAAATGTCTTGTCCGCCTTCACCATTAGGCCGGGCACTGACAAAGTAAAGCTCACGGCCATCTTGAGAAAGCGAAGGCTGAGATTCCCAATGAATTGTGTTCACTGCCTTTCCTAAATTTCTGGGTTTCGACCAATCACTTCCTTCTCTATAACTGATGTACAAATCGCAACTTCCAAGGCCGTCTGGCGCATTACAACCTGTGTACACCAAAGTGTTTCCGTCAGCCGAAATTGAGGCTGTTCCTTCGTTTCTATCGGTATTAATTTTTTCAGAAATCTCTAGCGGTTGGCTCCAAGTCTCTCCATCCTTCTGGCTAAAGAAAAGGTTTTCATCGCCTCTACCCTGATTATAACGAACGGTGTAAACCAAAAGACCCGAAGCCGTAATGGAAGGGAAATACTGTTGTGGTCGATTATTGAGTGGGGCTGGAAGCTTTTCAAAATCAATATTTCGCGGGTTGGCGCTTCCTTCAAGGGCATAATCAATGGAGGAAGTGACGATTTCAAACAAAGCAGCATCTAAGCCCACAACACGCCCTTCGATTTGATCTTTCAGGTTTTTGGCTTGCTCATATTTTCCTTCAGAAAATAAGGCATAAGCGGCATCGGCCAACATTCTGTTTTTGAACTGTTGATCCACCTCTTCCACATATTCATCGTAAAGTTGAAGCGCTTTCTCAAGCTCTCCCCTCTTAATCAAAATCTGATGTGTCAGCAAAATGGCTTCGTCAAAACTATCATCACGCTTTAAGGCATCGAGTAAGAGATTATAAGATTTATAGTAATTGCCAACGTGATCTAGCGATTGTGCCTCTTTGTACAGCTCAATGGCTTTTTTGTTTCGGGTATGAAGTTTATCTACTTCTTGGCCGTTGGCCAGAAGAACACAAAACAGTAGGGATATGGTAATGAAAAACCTCAAATAGCTAAACTACGGTATATTCATAAACTTATGAGTTTGTAAGGATATTTTCCACTTGGGGTTATTTTTTACATACTCAATGATTTCGGGCAGCATTTTTTCCGACTGATCCCATTCTGGCTGCATGTATAGCAAACTATTTTCACTCATTTTTGCAGCATGTGCTTCGGCCCATTTAAAGTCGCTTTTATTGTAAATAATGACTTTGAGCTCATCAGCAGCAGCATAAAACTCTTCTTTTGGAGCTTTAAATTTCTTGGGCGAAAAACACAACCAATCCCAATTGCCTGAAAGCGGATGTGCACCAGAAGTTTCAATATTCGTTTGAAACCCTGCTGCGTGAAGTTGATTCGTTAGGTCGGTCATATCGTACATCAAAGGCTCACCGCCTGTCACCACGGCCAAACGCCCCGGATGAACCGAAGCTTTAGCAACAATTTCCTCGACCGATTCTTTTGGCCATTGGCTGGCATCCCAAGAGTCTTTCACATCGCACCAAACGCAACCGACATCGCAGCCGCCCAATCGAATAAAATATGCTGAATTACCAGAGAAATGACCTTCTCCTTGAATGGTATAAAAAGCTTCCATTACAGGAAACTGTGTGGTTTTCATCGTTTTTGACATCTCAATTTTTTAAAGCAGGGTGTTGAAACTGCGAGCCTATTTGACAGATCCTGAACCCGAACACTCGGGACAGGATGACTTAAAGCGGTTAAACTAATTTTTGTGAAGTAAGGTAAGTGTTCCAAAGTAATGACGCGATGGTCATTGGACCAACACCACCTGGTACTGGTGTAATGAACTCACACTTTGGTGCTACTTCATCAAACTTTACATCACCCTTTAATTTAAAGCCCGACTTGGTTTGATCAGACGGAACTCTATGAATTCCAACATCAATTACGGTTGCTCCTTCTTTTACCATATCGGCAGAAACAAAACCTTCCTTACCAATAGCAACGATAAGAATATCGGCTTGCTTAGTGATTTCAGCTAAGTTTTTGGTTCGGCTGTGGCAGAGGGTTACTGTTGCATTTCCCGGGTTGCCGTTTCTAGACATCAATACGCTGATAGGCGTACCCACAGTATTGCTTCGGCCAATGACAACGCAATGTTTACCAGAAGTTTCAATGCCGTTGCGTTCTAGCAAAAGCATCATTCCTTTTGGTGTGGCAGGCAAAAGTGTTGGTAAACCCAAAAGCATTTTACCCAAATTCACCGGGTGGAATCCATCCACATCTTTATTTGGAAGAATAGCCTCCACTACTTTTTGCTCATCAATTTGTTTTGGAAGTGGCACTTGAACGATAAAGCCATCAATTTCAGGGTCTTCATTCAATTTCTGAACAGTGGCCAACACCTCAACTTCAGAAGTTTCTTCAGGTAGATGAATCAAAGTAGAGCCAAAGCCAATTTGCTCGCAGGCTTTTACTTTGGCGTTCACGTAAGTTTGGCTTGCGCCATCATTACCCACCAAAACAGCAGCCAAATGAGGGGTTTTCCCTCCTTCAGCTTTTATCTGTGCTACTTTATTTTTCAACTCATCTTTTATGGATTGAGCTGTGCCTTTTCCATCCAATAATTGCATCTGGTAAATGGTTTTTTGTGCTCAGTGCACGGTTTACTTCTTCAAATAATTAATGTAGCCTTGTATAAGCTTCTTACAACTTGTGATTTGAGTTATCAATGTATCCAAATCTTGTTGAACAATATAATTTTGATCTAGTGCCAGAAACAACTGTGTTTCTATCTCATATAATGAGCCACGAGAAATATACATATATTGAATTCGCTCGGTTGTATGTTGTCTTCCAATCCCTTCGGCTATATTAGAAGGAACGGATATTGCCGCTCTTCTTATTTGCGAAGTCAGTGCATACTTTTCTTCATCAGGAAATAGCCTAGACAAATCATAGATAACAGAAACAAGCTTTCGAGCTTCTTTCCAAACATCTAAATCATAATATTGTCTGTTCTCATTCCCCATAACTGAGCACCGAGCACTATAAACTATAAACTACTAGTCTAACTTAAGAACCGCCATAAAGGCCTCTTGTGGAATTTCCACATTACCTACCTGACGCATTCTTTTCTTACCTTTTTTCTGCTTTTCGAGTAATTTTCTTTTTCTCGAAATATCACCACCATAACATTTCGCCAAAACGTTTTTACGCAAAGCTTTCACGGTTTCTCTGGCAATAATTTTAGTACCGATTGATGCCTGAATAGCGATTTCAAACATTTGACGTGGAATAAGCTCCTGCAATTTCTCGCACAGCCTCTTTCCCCATTCGTAGGCTTTATCACGGTGAACGATGGCCGAAAGTGCATCTACTTTTTCACCATTCAATTGAATATCTAATTTCACCATGGTAGACTGACGGAAGCCAATCAACTCATAATCGAGCGATGCATAACCACGAGAAATGGTCTTTAGCTTATCAAAGAAATCGAAAACGATTTCAGCCAAAGGCATTTCGAAAGTTAGTTCTACTCTGTCGCTTGTGAGGTAAACTTGGTTTTTGATGATTCCACGCTTATCCATACACAGGCCAATAATTCCGCCTACATACTCCGACTTAGAAATAATTTGAGCGCGAATAAACGGCTCTTCTAAATGCGAAATAGAAGAAGGGTCAGGCATTTCAGACGGAGCATTAATTTTAAGAATAGACCCATCTGTTCTTACTGCGTGAAACTGAACCGAAGGAACGGTAGTAATTACCGTCATGTCAAATTCACGCTCCAATCTTTCTTGAATAATCTCTAAATGGAGCATTCCCAAGAAACCACAACGGAAGCCAAAGCCCAAAGCGGCAGAAGTTTCAGGTTCCCAAACTAATGAAGCATCATTCAATTGAAGTTTCTCCATAGAAGCCCTCAACTCTTCGAATTCAGAAGTTTCTACAGGATAAATACCTGCAAAAACCATTGGCTTTACATCTTCAAAACCTTTAATGATATTGGTGGTTGGTCGATCTGGGTGTGTAATGGTATCACCCACTTTCACCTCTTTGGCCACTTTAATTCCTGAAATGAGGTAACCCACATTTCCTGCGCTAATTTCTTTTTCGGGTTGTTGTTTCAGCTTCAGAATACCAATTTCATCAGCATTATAAACCCTATCCGTATTTACGAATTTAATCTTATCTCCCTTTTTGATGGTACCATCAAACACACGGAAAATTACTTCGATACCCCTAAAAGAGTTGAACACTGAATCGAAGATCATCGCTCTCAAAGGTGCTGTAGGATCACCTTTTGGCGCTGGAATTTTCTCACAAATGGCCGTTAGAATATCTTCAATACCCAACCCTTCTTTTCCACTGGCTCTAATAACGTCTTCAGGGTCGCAGCCGATTAGTTCTACCACCTGATCCGTCATTTCTTCCGGCATAGCGCCCGGCAAATCTATTTTATTGAGCACTGGAATAATTTCCAGGTCGTGATTCAAAGCCAAATAAAGGTTAGAAATGGTTTGCGCCTCCACACCCTGAGAAGCATCTACAATTAGCAATGCGCCTTCGCAGGCAGCAATTGATCGAGATACTTCATATGAAAAATCCACGTGTCCGGGGGTGTCGATAAGGTTGAGGGTATATTCCTCGCCCTTATGCATATATTTCATTTGGATAGCGTGACTCTTGATAGTAATACCACGTTCACGTTCCAAGTCCATGTTGTCCAACAACTGATTCTGCATGTCGCGATCGCCAACCGTTCCAGTGAACTGAAGTAGACGATCGGCCAAAGTACTCTTACCGTGGTCGATGTGTGCGATAATACAGAAATTCCTGATTCTCTCCATAGTTTTTAAAAGAAGTGCAAAAATAGAAAATTATGATGCATTTGCTTTGTGGGGATAACCATTAATTTTGCACTATGTTATTGGCAGACAAGAAAAAGAGACAGAACCTATCGGAATACATCGTTTACATGTACCAAACCGAAATGTTGGTTCGAAATTTTGAGTTCGATATTCAAAAGATTGAGAACCATGTGGTAAAGAATATCCCCGAAGAAAGCTTAAATGCGGAAGGAAAAGCGGAATTGACCGAGTGGTACTCGGTCATAATTGCTCAAATGAAGGAGGAAGCGCTGGAACGCGAAGGCCACCTGAGTTTTGTTCAGGAGGAAGTAAAACGCCTTTCCGACCTTAGTTTACAGCTCCAGGTAAATGACGAAAACTATCGTGCAATTTTCAATCGTGCCCGCCCTGCTATTCGTGCTTCTATTGTTGAGTCCAATGGCTTAATTAACGACCCCATTCAAGCTTGCCTTAATGGTATTTTGGGTCTACTGATTGCCAGAATGAACGGAAAAGAAATTCTAGACGACACACTTGAGCAGCTTGATCATTTTGGGAATGTACTTTCTTATCTATCGATAAAAGTTAAGGGTTAGGAGTTATTGGTTAAGGGGTGATTAGTTAAGAGGTAAAGAGTTATTGGGAAAGAGGAAATCAGTTAATCGGGGAATCAGGGGTCAGGAGTTTGAATGATTCCCAGCCTGTACCAGTTTTCTTAACTTTTGTTCTTCAATATTTGTGGAAATATAGAACTCGAATTTTATAAGGAAAGTTACTTATAACCCTAACTAATTTCCTGATTCCCTGATCAACTATTTTACTGACCCACTGATCACTCCTCCCTAACAACTACCCACCCTGGGTAAGGAAGAAATCAGCGCTTACAAAGTGAAAAAGCCAAATCATTAAAATTATTAACTTTATCCTGCTTAATCTGCTTAGATGTCATACTTACTCAGGATTTTGTTTTTTTTGTTTGTACTGGTGCCTATCGCCAATGCCCAAGTGATTGAAAAAACTCACCTGACCACTGACAGATCTATTTATGCTCCTGAAGATACTGTTTGGTTTAAGGCTTATGTTTTTGATGCTTCCAATATGCCTTCTGACCAAAGCATTTCACTTAAGCTCTTTATGCTTTCTACTGCTGGCGAAAAAATAATTGACAGATCAATCCCTGTTTTTGATGGTACTTCTTCAGGATTTTTTGTCGCTCCAAAGCTAGAAGGTAAATACAATATTTTGGCCATCAGCGGAAAAATGATTGGCAGTCCAAACGACCAGGTTTTCTCCAAAGAGATTTTAGTTCGTGAGGCACTGGTAGACGAATTTGAGCTCAGGGCTTATCAAAATATTATTCCACAGAAAAGAGGCGAAGCATTTTCCTTTGATGTTTACACTACTTCTGGAGAAAAACGCTTACCCAAAACCAACTTTACCTATGAACTATGGTCAGATAAAGAACGGGTAGAACGAGGCAGAGAAAAAACTGATGAAAATGGCAAATCAAGTGTTTCGATTAAGAATTTTGATTGGGGGAAAGAGCTTTACCTGCATATAAAAAGTAATGAAGGCAGTGGTGATCGGGATATTCAGTACACCTTACCCATTGAGGCAGAGCAACCTAAAGTAGACTTGCAATTCTTTCCCGAAGGGGGAGAAATGATTCTAGGCCAAGACAATAAGGTAGCCTTTAAAGCAAGTACTTCTGATGGCTCAGCCTTTAGTTTCAAAGGGCTTTTGCTCGATGGCGAAGGTAGATTTATGGATTCCATTGCTTCTTTTTATCAGGGCATGGGCAGTTTTACTATTACCCCCAGCCTTCAAGATTATGCAGTAAAAGTGATTGGGTTGCCTGATACGCTATATACTTTACCCATGCCTAAACCTGAAGGAATTGCTATATCACTTTCCAGAAAGGAAGGCATTGGTCATATGCTTAAAATTCTTCCCTCTCCGGCTATGGTGGGTTCCTCAGTCAGTGTTGAACTAAGCCAGTTTGACAATGTATCTGCGAGTAAAAAGGTAGTGCTTTTGGCAAGGCAGTTTTTCGAACTACCAACCGAGTCCCTTTCTCCGGGGCTAGCGAGGGTTACCATTTATTCTGACCAAGGTGAGCCATTGGCAGAGAGACTGGTATTTACTGGTAGCAGAGTAGATTTGAACTTTAAGGTAGAAACTGACCAACAAGATTATTCTGCAAGGGAAAAGGTGAAGGCAACAATTGTGGCAAGCGACAAGGACGGAACGCCAGTTAAGGCCAGTTTCTCTATTGCTGTTATCGACAAGGACCGAACGTTTGGTACAATGGATGGACAGCCTAACTTGATGGCCAATATCTTGTTGACTTCTGAACTTCGGGGAACCGTGCCCACGCCTAACTTTTACTTTACCGATGACCCTAGGGCCGAAAAAGCGCTAGACCTTGTGACACTCACCCACGGATGGAGAAGATTTGTGCCCACTATTTTGAATGACCCCGAAGGAATAAGTGGCACGGTGCTCAATAATAATAGCAAGAGAAAAATGGCTATAGGCAAGCCAATGTCGATTATTGCATTCAAGGGTTACACTCCACTAAAAATAGCTACAAATGAAGAAGGCCTTTTCCAAGTACCCTCTCTCTACTTGAAAAATAAGGGAGATTCTTTTTTGATTACCGCACCCACAGAAGGCCCGAAGGATAGATTCAGCGTTATGTTAGACGAATCAGCCTCGAAGACTGCTATGACGCTATTTAAAAATACAGCAGATAAATTTGCCTGGCAGCACCCATATGGAAATATTGAGCTTTTTCTTAAAGAGTATAAGCTTCCAAAAGACAGGTTCAACAGCATACTTATGCTCAACTCTGTAGTAGTTATTGGCAACAGGCAACAAGACTCTGAATGTGAGCTCAGAGACTATCATTTTCAAGAACCCTGGGTCACTAAAATGGCTGATGAAATTGATATGACCACGGGCGAAATATCGGGATGGATAATGCAGGTAAGTGATAAAGTAAAAGGGTATGGAGATGTTATGTTTCAAGGGAAGCGTTCTTATACAACTCTGGGTGAGGATGCACTGTTATCAACATTTAAGCCTTTAGGTGTTTTTTCTCCGTTTAGAGTATTTTTAAATTGTTATGAGATTCCATATATCAAAAAGGCAAGACCAAGCCCAATGGATCTTCAAATCAAAAAAACATTTGAGACTATAGATTTTTCCAATCTCGAGTCCATATCGGTTAGAGAAAGCCACCCAAGAGGTGACATGCCCATCGTCAGGATCAATACCAAAGACGATAAAATTATTTATAAGCCTGTTTTTAGAAAACACAGATTTCTAACGCTCTACACTAATTACGATCGAGAGTTTTACTCTCCTATTTATGATACCCCAGAAAAAACGAAAAGCCCAGTGCCCGACTTGCGCGAAACTATTTTTTGGCAAGCTTCTGTACAAACAGACGAAGAAGGAAAGGTAACTATAGAATTCTACAATGCCGACAGGCCAAATAGCATGCAAATCAGTATAGAGGGAGTCGATGTATATGGTAGAGTTGGTGCAGGTAATTTCATCTACAAAGTGAAAGAAGATAGGTAATGGGTGTCGATTAGTTAAGGGTTATTGGTTAAGAGGGGGAGTTAAGGCTGAGCTTTTTTCAGCAATTTGAGTTCCCAACTTCACTATTCTTTTTCCTGTTTTCTGATTTACTGACCTACTGATCACTCCTCCCTAATAACCTATACACTCATAACTACTTTTTCGCAGAAAAAGGCGAATCTGGTTCTTTCGCGAAAACGTTGAAAACGATTTTGTCCATTCGGCCCGGCATCCATTTATTGAGGAAGACGGCCAGTTTACCTTGGCTGGTAAATACAATGTCGCGCTTTCTTTTTTGAATGGCCTTGATAATGCCTTGTGCTACTTCTTCTGCCGTCATCATCTTTCCTTCATCACGAGGTGATTCACCTTGTGAAGTACCGTCAGCCGTAAGCGCTGCATTGCGAATATTCGTTCCTGTAAAGCCAGGACAAGCCACGAGTACGTGAACACCTCTGTGCATTACTTCCGTACGCAACGACTCCATAAAACCATTCATCGCATATTTTGAGGCGGTGTAAGCTGTTCGGGCTGGAGTACCTCGGTAACCGTTGATTGACGACACGCCCACAATGGAGCCTTTCGTTTTTAGTATTTCTGGAAGGCAGTATTTAGTAGCGTATAGTGTTCCGTAAAAGTTAATGTCCATCACCTTTTTGAAAACATCCATTTCGATTTCTTCGAAAAGCGCTCGCATAGAAATACCCGCATTATTGATCAGGATATCAATTTTACCGAAGGTTTTTACCGTTTCGTTAACGAGAATTTCATTGTCCTTTTCTTTGGCTACATCCAGTTGCAGACAAAGGTTTCGGGTTTTCATGCCATCCAGAATTTCGGCCACTTCATTGAGGCGTGCTTCATTTCTACCAGTAATAACAATATGTGCGCCCAGTTTAGCAAACTCAATGGCCAATGCTTTTCCTATACCCGAAGAAGCTCCTGTGATGATGACAACTTTGTTTTTCATGAATCGAAAGTTAAAAAATACCGATCAATTATACCGTCATTAATTGGCGAGCTTTGCCTTGTATTTATTGTAATTATCAATGGCAACAAAGTAATCTGGATCTTCAAGTACATTCACATCGCAAATTTCTTCGGCACGTTTGATCAGCTTTAAGCAATCACTGCTCAAGTGGCGCAAGTGAATGGTTTTTCCTTCTTTCTGGTACCTTTCTGCCAGTTTATTAATCGCTTCAATAGCAGATTGATCCACAATTCTTGATTCAGCAAAGTCAATAACCACTTCATTTGGGTCTTCTTTGATATCGAATTTGCTATTGAAAAGACTAACCGAACCAAAGAACAATGGTCCGTAAATTTCATAATGCTTAATACCGTGTTCGTCAATTGATTTTCTAGCTCGAATGCGCAGTGCATTTTGCCATGCAAATACCAAGGCTGAGATGATTACCCCAGCAAAAACGGCAATGGCCAAATCGAAAATAACAGTGAGTACGGTCACCAATAGAATCACGATGACATCGGCCTTCGGTACTTTATTCCATACCTTAAAAGTAGACCAAGCAAATGTACCAATCACCACCATAAACATTACGCCTACCAATGCTGCGATAGGCACCATTTCGATGTATTCTGAAGCAAAAAGAATAAAGCCCAACAAAGCCAATGCAGCTACAACGCCCGAAAGACGCCCCCTACCACCAGATTTTACATTGATAATACTTTGACCGATCATAGCGCAACCGCCCATTCCACCAAAGAATCCATTGACCATATTGGCCAGACCCTGCGCAACAGATTCACGGTTTCCGCTTCCGCGAGTTTCGGTTAATTCATCCAAAAGGTTAAGTGTCATTAAAGACTCAATCAAACCAATAGCCGCCAAAATTACAGCGTAAGGAAAAATAAAGGCTAGCGTGTCCCAGTTCAGGTCGATTACTGGTACGTTGAAAGAAGGAAGTCCGGCTTTAATTCCATCGCCTCCACCCGCTTGAATAAAACTTTTTACCGTTTCGGTTTCCACTCCACCAAAAATTACAATGAGTGAAACCACCACAATGGCCACTAGTGCACCTGGAATATTTTTATTGATTTTGGGAAGGAAAACCATAATGGCCATGGTCAACAGCGTTAAACCTAGCATGATAAAAAGTGACTGACCAGTAAGCCATTCGCCACCTACTTTAAACATGCCCAACTGCGACATAAAAATCACAATGGCCAAACCGTTTACAAAGCCCATCATTACCGAATGAGGTACCATTCTGATGAACTTGCCTAGCTTTAGAAAACCAGCCGACATTTGAATAATACCAGTTAGAATTAAGGTGGCAAACAAGAACTGTAAACCTTGGCCTTCGCCCATTAACTCACCTTCGGCTACCAGCGAAACCATTACTACTGCCAAGGCTCCCGTAGCACCAGAAATCATTCCTGGCCTTCCACCAAAAATGGAAGTAATCAAGCCCATCATAAAGGCACCATAAAGCCCTACAATTGGGGAAATTCCAGCTACAAAGGCAAAGGCAACGGCCTCTGGCACAAGCGCCAAAGCCACTGTTAAGCCTGAAAAAATATCACTTTTGGCGCTGATTCTGTTTTTGTCAACAATTGAGAATGCTTCTCTAAAATTCATATTCAGTTTTCTAATCGGGCTGCAAAGGTAGGGCATTTCATTAAGACAGAAAGACTTACCTATAAATTGTTACCGAAAGGGCGGTGATGTACCTTAATCTTGCCTAAACCATAAAATCCCTAGACCGCAAAATTTCTGTAGAGTAAGCTAAGTTTCACAGAATGAAATTATCTTCGCGCATGGCAAAGTTTAGGGGAAAAAGAAAAGTACTAGAGCAAGTTAGAATCGAAGGCATTGCAGCAGAAGGAAAGTGCATTGCCCGTGTAAACGATGAAGTGCTTTTTGTGGAAGGCGTGGCGCCTGGTGATGTGGTGGATGTGCTCGTAACCAGAAAGAAAAAGAACTTTATGGAAGGCAAGCCCCTTACTTTTCATGAATACTCAAAAGATAGAATAGAGCCTTTCTGCCAGCATTTTGGAGTTTGTGGCGGTTGTAAATGGCAACACATTCCGTATGACATTCAGCTAAAATACAAGCACCAGCAGGTGATTGATAATTTGGAGCGCATTGGTAAAATTCCTTTGCCCGAAATCAGTCCGATTTTAGGTTCTTCTAAAATCAAATATTATCGAAATAAGCTGGAATACACCTTTTCGAACTGGAAATGGCTAACGCAAGATGAAATTGCCACAGGCGAAGAACTCGACCGAAGGGGTTTGGGCTTCCATGTTCCGGGTAGCTTTGATAAAATATTGGACATTGAAACTTGTTATCACCAACCCGATCCTTCTAACGAAATTAGGCTTTCAGTAAGAAAATACTGTTTGGAAAACGATGTCCCCTTCTTCGACTTAAAGCGAAGAACAGGAAATGTCAGAAACCTGATCATCAGAAATTCATCGCTGGATCAGTGGATGGTCATCGTTCAGTTTGCCATGGAGCACGAAAAGAACATGGGGCTGATGGAGCACATCAAAACCGCCTTCCCTCATATTCATTCCTTACAATACGTAATTAACGACAAGGGCAACGAAACTTTCCATGATTTGGAAGTAATGCTTTATTATGGTGAAGCGCACATTACCGAAGCCATGGAAGATGTAAGGTTTAGGGTTGGGCCAAAATCGTTTTACCAAACCAATGCGGCTCAGGCTTATGAACTCTACAAAATCGCCAGAGACTATGCTGATTTAAAGGGTGACGAAGTGGTATATGATTTATATACAGGCACAGGCACCATTGCCAACTTTATTGCCAAAGACGCTAAAAAAGTAATTGGTTTAGAATATGTAGAAGCGGCCATTGAAGACGCCAAATTGAACTCAGAAATCAATGGCGTAACGAACACCGAGTTCTACGCTGGCGACATGAGAGAACTGCTCAATGACGACTTTATGTCCAACCATGACAGGCCAGATGTGATCATTACCGATCCTCCACGTGCAGGAATGCATGAAGATGTAATTGGAATGCTGCTCAAAATTGAAGCTCAAAAGATTGTCTATGTAAGCTGTAACCCCGCCACACAAGCCCGCGACTTGGCTTTGCTCGATGCAAAATATAGTGTCAAAAAAGTGCAGCCAGTAGATATGTTTCCACAAACACACCATGTGGAGAATGTGGTGCTGTTGGTGAAGAACTAAAATAATTGTAAAATCATCTTCCTAATAGAATTAGGTGAAAAACTGTCTGAACTTTCTCATTGGTTTTAAGGGGACAGTATAAAAGGCTGGCCTAATCCCGTTTTCCGTCCAAGCCTGATAGTCCTCTTTCAAGGATTCAAACCGCCTTTTTATACCTCCATCACTATTTCCACCAGTTCTCATTTTCACTAGGACTTCGGGTAAATACGAGGCAGATTGTTTATGTATGTATAGGAAGCGAAGAATCAATTCATAATCTCCAGAAATTTTAAATTGTTCATCAAAGAGACCGTATCGATCATAAACCTCTCTTTTCACGAAGAAGCTAGGATGTGGGATGCTCCATCCAAATTTGAATTTGGAACGCTCAAATTCACCAGACTTCCAGTTACGATAAATTTTATCTGGGCTGTGGCGCTCTACATACTGCAGATCTCCATAAACAGTATCCGAACCAGTACTCTCAAACTGATGTACAACATCTGAGAGTACTTGATGATGAGCGTAAAAATCGTCTGAATTGATAATAGCGATAACCTCACCAGTCGCATACCCAATGGCCTGATTCATGGCATCGAAAATACCAGAATCTTTCCCCTCAATTAACCGTACTTCATCACCAAAGGATTTCACAATTGACAATGTCTGATCTGTAGAACCACCATCAAATATAATATGCTCACGATCCACATGATCTTGAGCAATTACGCTTTCAAGTGTACCCAAAATAGTGGATTCACTGTTGAGGCAAACGGTAATCAGAGAAACCTTCATGCATTGGAGTTATCGTTTTTTTTCACTAGAAGACCCACGTACCTGCTCATTGATCCATTCGTAAGTTTTTGTTAAACCTCGTTCCAAGGAAACTTGTGGTTGCCATTTTAATTTTTCAAAAATCAAATTATTATCAGAATTGCGTCCACGCACACCTTGAGGACCTTCTATGTGTTTGATTTTAAGTTTTTTACCAGAGATATCAAAATAACTTTTTGCTAAGTCATTGATCGAAATCAATTGATCTGAGCCAATATTCACCGGACCATTAAAGTCGGATTGAACTAATTTATACACCGCTTCAATACAATCATCAATATAGAGGAAAGAGCGAGTTTGATTACCATCTCCCCATACTTCTATCCGACCAAAATCATCAGCCTCAGCTACTTTACGAGCCATTGCTGCAGGTACCTTTTCCTTGCCTCCATCAAAAGTACCTTCAGGGCCAAAAACATTGTGAAATCTAGCAACTTTCACATCGATATTATAATTGCGCATAAAGGAAAAATAAAGACGCTCGCTAAACAATTTTTCCCATCCATACTCACTATCCGGTTGTGCTGGATAAACCGAGGATTCAACACAATTTGGGTTTTCAGAATCCATCTGATTAAACTCAGGATAGACACAAGCTGATGAGGAATAAAATATTTTATTCACCCCTGCTTTTACCGATGACTTTAACATATTCAGGTTGATGAGTACTGAATTATGCATAACATCCGCATCATTATCTCCAGTAAACAAGTAACCCGCTCCCCCCATATCTGCAGCAAGTTGGTAGACCTCATCGAAAGGCTTATCAAAAAGGCTTTCGACCATTAGTGGATCTCTTAAATCACCTAAGACAAAGTCATCCGCCAAAGTTTCTGAAAATTCAGGTTCCTTTAGGTCTACCCCACTCACATAGTATCCTTCCTTTTTGAGGTACTTAACCAAATGGCTACCGATGAAACCTCCTGCCCCTGCCACTAACGCGGTTTTCATAATTATTTTTTAATAAAGTTCTTATAAGGTTGAATTGAGATGTCTAAGTAACACATGAATTTCGTTGACACAAAGCCTTTTGGAACATCTTCAATACATTTCAGAACAAATCTAAATCCATCTTCACTTAATTCTATCTGAGATAGAAATCTAAGTAGAGGGGCAGTTTGAATGAAGAAACAGATTGGCACACCATCTAAAAAAACAGGTTATTTTTTGAATCCAAATCTCATGTCAAGAGTCAAAAGTGTTGATTGGGTAAATCAGGTTGTATTCTTTGAATTTTTCTGAACTATCAAAAAATGAATGCAGATGCCAAGGAAGTACCAATAAGAAATCAGGAGAAGACGCAAGCACTGTATCTTCAGATTGAATAGGTATATAAGTTCCAGGCGTAAACTTGCCGAATTTATCGTCATTAACCTCTCCGACAACCTCCAGCAAAGAAGTATCTAATCCACAATACTGTAGTATGACATTCCCTTTAGTAGATGCTCCGATAGCAGCAACCTTTTTGCCTTCATTTTTCAATTGTTTGAGCTTCTCCAAGAGTTCGTATTTCACAGTCTCTATTTGCTCTGCAAATGTTCGAAATGGTTTCAATTCAGAATAAACTGACTCACTTTTCAGTACATCCGAAACCTTTGAAGTAAACTTCTTCCCTGAATATTCTTTATGGGCAACCGTAACAGAAAAACTCCCTCCATTGATTTCATTAAAGCTAACATCAACTATATTCAGGTTGGCTTTATCCATAATCCATTTAATCTGCCTTAACCCATAATATTCAAGATGTTCATGGCAAATGGTATCATAAGAAGCCTTATCGAGCATAGTAGGCATATAGCTTTGCTCCAGTACCCAAATACCTTGTTTGTCCAGTATTTCGGATACCTCTTGTGCAAAATGAACAGGATCAGGTAAATCATAGAACATAGAAAACGAAGTGATTACTTTCGCTTTTCTACCACCAAAACTTTTTTCGTACATCGCTTTTGAGAAGAAGTCCATTAGCAACTTAACGTTGTCCGAATAAAAGGAGGCGAATTTTTTCGCAGTTGGGTCAATACCCACAAGTGTCTTAATATGCTTAGGATAAAAACCTAATGTGCTACCATCATTACTTCCTATATCAAGTACTAAGTCATCCTCTGAAAGGTCAAGCATATCTAGAATATATTGGACTTTGCCCTTTAGATGTTTAATCATGTGCTCATTCAAACCGGACCGGTAGCCATAGTTCTCACCATACATTTGATCTAAATCATAGGTGTGTACCAACTGTAAAAGGTGACAGCAAGACTCATCACCATGGCATTTAGTTAGGACAAGAGGTGCTTGAGGTACAAATACGCTTTTTGATTCGGGAAATACACCCGCCAAAGCCAGACTACCCAGGTTGACAACATCAACCAAATTCTTATTTCCGCAAACCCGGCATTTTTTAATACTGTGGTAGCTCACCTGTTGTCTTTTTTATAAGATTTAGAAAAATACATCCTTTCAAGATTGACTTAAATATCTCATGAAGAGTTCTAGTGTTGAAGAGTTAGTTATTAATGCTGACTGTTTTTTTCAAACCAAGTCGTCTAAGGACTGCATTTTTTACACGTTTAAAAAATATAATTGGTGGGCTATAAAGAGGCCTGAACTTATACAAAAACTCTTGCCAAGGTGTTTGGGTCCTAGCACTACCTTCTATACTCGATAAATCGGTATTCTTAAGTAGTAACCAAGCAGGCTTAGTATCTTTTAATAACCCCCCATTCCAACCCTTGCCATAATCTTGTCCAAAAGCGAATCTTTTACTAATACTCAAATCTAGGCATTCTAGTTTGGGGTTCATATACAAGGCGAGTTCACTCACTGCAGATGTGCCCTTAATTAAAAAGTCCGTCTTCGATAGAAGGCACATATCAAACAAAACGTCCTCTCCCTTCTTATAAGGCGTTATACCTTCAAGGTTAAAAGGAACAACTTCATCAACAGATCGACTACTATCATAAGCAACAACGAGATCACCATATCGAGATTGAAAAGTTGACAAGTACTGCGTCTGGTCTGTAGCGACAAATAATTTTGGATGTTTACGTGATTTTATCCATTGATCAATATGTTCAAAATACTCGGCCGGACTTACAGGAGGGGCATACATTAAATCCGTACCACGAACATGCACACCCAAAACCTGATGACCAGCCAAGTGCACATCCCAGAATTCATTTATTCGAGATAATATTGAAGGCTTGACTCGGATGTATTTGGAAAACGTCTCTCGCCCCTTCTCGCGCTGTTTATTATACCAAGCATTTAAATCTTCAGGAGGATTAAGTCTCCAATCGGCAAAAGTAAATGTGTATATGCTATCCTCATGATGCTCACACATTTGTATCACCTCCTTGTCTTCCAAGCTTTGAAGTTCTGCAACGGATATTGAGTACTCTTGACCATTACAATAGCGCATGATAGTTGGAAAGTCATATGGAGGCACTAATGCTTCGAAATACTGCGTCCATGTATTTTCACCATAACTTTTATCGAAAAAATGGCCTTCACAACTCTGATCATAATTTACAACCGGTAGAAGACTGTTTCGTTCACAATACCGAATTTGATTTAGGGTCTGGAGTACGACAGCCCCAAAACCTGCACCATTAAGGTTCATTTTAAGAATGTAAACACCCTTAAACTCTTCTGGTATACCAGAATGTGTATTCATAATTTTTGTATTAGAGGGCTTTTTTCATTTTTTATAAAAATGGTAAACCATTGCTATTATTCCCGATAGTAAAAATTGAGTTTGAATAAGCTAAATAAAACATATCATATAACATATGAAAATAAGCAATATAACATTGCAGCAATCTATACCAGTAATTGATTTTAATCCGCTTCGGTAATTTTAAGCGTTATGCAGAACTTGCAAACAATTCTTTACTGTACTTTTATCCAATTACGACACTAAATTTATATGCAATTGCAAGAGCTAAATGGTGAGAGCAAAATATTAGTAATCCGGATAAATCATTCAAACGCTGGTTTTTTCGCATATCTTACTTTTGTACTTAATCAAATTCTGTACTGTGAAGAGTACGATCTAGTCCCTGTTGTATACTTTGGACCATGGTCAATAGATGGCCCCAATGCATATCATGACCCAATTGTAGGCAACAACATGTGGGACTATTACTTTGAACCAGTTGCAGGCTATACTTACAGTGACATTCAGGCTTTTATTGCGAATCCCGACCATCCAATTACCGAGGAGAACCTCATTTACCTAGAAGATGATGTGATGTCATATGTACATGGTGGTAACCCTAACAGCATTTACAATTATCCTTACGGTTATTACACAGATTTGGAAGAAGATGCTGATCACTGGTATGCGCGTCAAAGAAAAAAGGCCCATGCACTGATAGAGAAATATGTGCACGTCAAAAAAGAGCTGTTGACGGAAACAAATACTTTTATTGAAAATCACTTTGCGAACAACAAGGTACTGGGAGTACATATAAGAGGTACGGATAAGGGTTGTGCAACTGAAGCACAACATTTGTCTAAGATTATTCCTCCTGCTAAATACTTTCCTCATATCGATGAGTTCATTCAGGAGCAACCAGAAGCAAAAATATTTCTAGCTACAGATCAGGCTCAGTTTGTAAAACAGGTCCGAGCAAAATACCCAGGTCGTGTCCTCACTCAGTCAACGATTCTCTCGGACTCACAAGTAAATGTCTTTCAAAAAGAAGAAGGAAATAATTATCAAAAGGGTAAGGAGGTTCTACTTGATTGCCTAATTCTTTCTCGCTGTAGCCGACTTCTGAAATGCACCTCAGCCGTTGGTGAATATGCTCTATATTTTAACCCTGCTTTAAGTAGTTTAGACCTGAACGAACTCTATGGGCGCCCAAACTTTTCTCGTAAGATGAAAACACTCTTCATAATAGAACCCTATACTTTTATGAGAGATGCCGTTAGGATATTCAGAAACCCCTCAAAGAGTAGCTCTGCTCTTTTTTGGTTTATACTGACTGATTATCCGCGATTACGCAAATTTTCAGATTGGTTAGAGTCGACACAGTTTTCACACATGGGGTTCTGGCGTTCTCTGTACTTCCTGAAAAAATATATCTCTTTAGTTCGCCATAAAGAAGAGATACCATTACAGCAAGTGAAACAAATGGCAGCACATGCTATCAAGCGTAAAGGTGCAGGATATTATTCTTCCAGAAATGCAAAGGGTAAAAAGTATTTAGAAATCCGAACGGATGGAGATCCTCAAGCAGCTTTCTTTGCGCAGTTTTTATACGTACTTCAGCAAATACGCTTTGCAGAAATAAATCATTTAATCCCTGTCGTCAACCTTGATCACTCTTACAATTATTATCAAGATAAAGGCAGCCAGGTAAATGTCTGGGAGAACTTTTTCTACCCTGTGACAGGCATGTCGTCCTCCGAGTTAGATAGAGTTGACCCCAAAACCATTACTTTTTTGAGTAGGCAAGAGCAAAGACACCTCTTTTTAGGCAAAGGTGACGAACCTCCTGTTACTTATGACAATTCGACTAAAGAATGGTGGAAAGATCAACGAAAAATTGGCGCAAGGCTTACCCAGCAGTACATAAGGATTCGCCCGGAGATCCTGAGTAAGGTGGATGATTTTTATCTGAAACATTTACAAGGTCACACCGTGTTAGGTATTCATTTGAGAGGCACTGATAAGTCCACTCGATTTGATGGCAAACCTTTTGAAGGACCAGAGTTATTCACACGTATCGTTCCGCCAGAAGAGTACTTCCCATTTATAGATAAGTTCTTTGATCAACACCCTGAAGGGAAACTTTTTGCAGCTTCAGATCAAAGTCAGTTTATCACTACTATAGCTGAACGATATGGTGATCGGGTGACACACACAAGAGCCACTCGCTCAAGTACCGAAAAGGCAGTCTTTGACCGCTCTGGCGGAGGATATAACAAAGGTGTTGAGGTACTTATTGATTCACTTCTTTTGTCTAAGAGCGACTTTCTTATTAAATGTATGTCTAATGTAGGTGAGGTGGCAGTCTACTTCAATCCAGACATACCCGTGATTGATATTTTCTATCCACATAGCATAGAGGATTTTGAGGGCTTTTTTAAAGTCCAATAGTAGGCAGTAGATAAGGCCTTGATTCGTGACTGTTCTACATTTTGAATGGCTCTAAAATGTTTTTTCCAAATCAAAAACTGCTTTCCCATGGCGTTTTATAAAGGCTTTAACATCCTTTGCTTCTTTATCTTCAGTACCTAACCAGATACCACCGTATTCAAGAATGCCTTTGCGAATAGTCGCATGCTCATAAGTCCAGTCTTCAAACTTATGAACCCTCTCTTTCTCCATGAAAATCTGGACGGCAGCAGATTGCATTACCAAATCATTCCACCGGTATATGTGGCTGGCGCCCATTTGGTCGAAGTGATGTAAAAAATGTTGAACGGGCTCACTTTTCCAGAAAGACAGTTTTGAAATAAAAAAATTATTGAAATAGCCCCAGTTGTCATATACTCCTTTAATTTTCAGATCATTCTTCATCAATGGAAATCGAATTGACAATAGCTGATACATCAAGTTTCGGAGTTTATCACTCAAGCCAGGGTTCCATAAATGGTCTTCAAAAAAAGTAGGAACAACTTTATTCTCACGGATATAATTGTGAAGGGCATCGCTAAATCCTTCAGTCAACCGATAAGGCTCTTGGGAATCCACACGATATCCGTATTCATAATTATTATGTTCCATATATTCAAAAATATCATAATCAATAGGGGAATGGAGTATGGAATCATCATCAAACCTGCAAACCCAATCAAAGCCCAAATCATTTACAATGTCAAATAACTGGAGAGTATAGAATCTGCACATATGCCTATGCCCTAAACCCCACTCGCCATAAGCACTACCAGCTGATGAAACCCACATATCAGGCACCAGAGATTTATCTAGAAATTCCGGAATTTTAAATTCAACTTCTTGAAATGAAATCTCGGGACGTCCCTTTATTACATTTCTCTGGTCAGACTCATTGAAATCACCCTCATGAAAAATGATGATAGACTGATGAAATTTGTCATTATAATTTTGATAGAGTTTATCAAGGCTAACTTCAAGCATGCTGCGTGAATCACGCCCCCATTGGATATCTTTACTGGTGTTTTGTGCCAGGTATACGAAAGTAGGGTTCATTGATTTTTATTTAATATGTATTTGGTATTCGGTATTGGATTAGGGTGTTTGGCACGACTAATAAAATCAGTCCAGGTTTCAAAGTTAATTTTCCTGTTGCGTTTAACTCGCTCATCCCATTTCTGAAGCCTTATTAATACTGACCTTGGTGTTAAGGAAATAGATTTAAATCGAGCACTTAGATTTTTTCTATGAGTATTAATATGGGGCATATTCGGGTCGCTGAGCAATACTGTTCGGGCAAGACTCGCACCATTGTGAATAAGCTTTTGGCACTTTTTCAGAAGCAGATAGTCCACTACTGCCTCAGCACCATTTTCTGCAGCAAGAGCTGCATCTGAAGCAATATAGGCGGGCATCAGAGCACCTGTTGGCCCTTTCCCTGCTGCGACACCATCTGAATGCAAAATAGTAGCACTGCTCAACACATCTGCACCATATACTTCCCTAATGGCCTCTAATGAAGACCTTGAATCAGTAGCAACAAATATCTTGGCTTTAGGGAGACGTTTTTTTTCTGTTTGAAGTCGATTGAGGTAGCGCTCAATCACCAGTGAATTCTTACGAAAAAGACGTGGTTCGGCCTCGCTGAGTGCGTCTGTACCTCTTATATGAACACCTATCACCTGGTTAGCTCCAAAATGTAAATCCGCGAAACTATTCGCCCTGTCTGTTAAGTACTTTCTGGGCCGTATAAAGGTATCCATCAGTCGAGCTGAAGTACATCTCAGCCAATCATCGGGGTCTTTCCATTCAAAAGGAATAATGAGACAGTCATGCCGTAGTAAAGAATGATCACCAAAATTGTTGCTCAGGTAATAGTCGGGGTTGTAGGAACCCCCAATGTCCGAGCCGTCACCAAATGCACTCTCCGCAAAAAGTTTTACTTCATCCGGAAGCAGGTCACTTGCATATTCCGGTAACAAAGGCTCGAAGTAATACTCCCAAACATTTTCGCTCCCCTTATAGCCTGAGGGCACCCAATAACAGCAGTTTTTGCCAAAAAAGACGATTGGGATGGATTTAGTGTTGAGCGCTCGGGGCAAGTTAGCAATTACCTGCTGGATTAAAGAAAATAAACCTGCGTCACGCTCACAGATTATAAAAAAACGCTGCATAATTTAATAGGATGAAATGAATTCGGGTTCGGACATATTTTGAAAACAAAGTCACCTGACTTCTCCATTTGTTCTTAGAGAAGTTTCAATCGGGCAAAGTTGTAGTCTTGTATTTAATTTCAAAAACTATTCTTGAGTTAAAGTAATCAAATAAAAGCAAAACACATTATACTGTATTAGTGAATAAACACTGAAATTTAATAATGCCTAACAATTGGTTTGTTGAGAGTTTCAGCAGCAGGAATTCGTCATTCGAAGAAAATTTCTAATTTGCCAGTATGCCGAACATAAGTCGTAGAAAATTTCTCAGTTTGACACTAATATTTGCCACGTTCATCACTCGCAAGAATAAAAATACATCATCTGAGTCAAGCCGTGCTATAGTGGTCGTAGATAATTGGTTTTTACTTGAAGGTGATTTGAAAATGCTCAATATAAAGAACTTGGGGCATAAATTGCTGTCATAATACATGAGATTTAACTTGATCAAATACAACCTGAGATGATAATAAATACAAGAGATAATATTGCGAATCAGCTCAGCAATAAAGTCTATGATGTCTGTATTTGTGGAGCAGGTCCGGCTGGTATCACACTCGCACGCAAGCTGGCTGAGAAGGGAAGGCAAGTTGCTCTAATGGAGGGAGGAGACAGAAGTCTGAGTTCTGATTCTCAACAACTTTACAGAGGAGATTCACTGGGCACTCCGTATCCTGTTGCAGCCTCACGACTGCGTTACTTTGGAGGAACTTCAAATCATTGGGGAGGCGAAACTAGACCTCTTGATGAGCGGGATTTTCAACCATTAGCTTATCATCCATATAACGAATGGCCAATAGCTAAGCAAGACCTTGATGTTTATACTGCTGAGGTTAGCAAAATATTGGACCTTGATCAACCTGATTTAAAAGATGATGTTTTTGACAATAAGGCTTCTAACCTCCCATTAATGACTCCAGCCTACCGTTATTCAAAGCCTGTGACACGCTTTGGGATTAAGTATGGCGAAGAAATTTCCGAGTCTCCAAACATTCATCTTCATCTGAATGCTAATCTGGTTGATATTTCACTTAATAATGACCATGATGAAGTTTCTGAGTTTGTTTTTCGTTATGACCCTGAATCCCAGGCTTTCGCAATAAAGGCTCGATATTTTGTGCTATCCTGTGGTGGACTGGAGAATCCCCGTGCGCTTTTGTTGGCCAACAAACAAATGTCTAATGGGATAGGAAATCGTCATGATATGGTAGGACGGCACTTTTGTGAACATATTGAAACAACGATAGGAAGTGCCGTGATGAAAGAATCTCATGAATCGACCGGTTTCAATATCTGCACAGATGTTTTAATGCGTTCGAAAAAATGTCTTAGCTTTTTAGTAGAGTTTAGTGCCACTGGCTCCGATGAAAATTCTTCCTTTCTTCAGCGTCTGTATGATTCTATATTCGGAGCCTCCGAGCCAGAGCTACAGTCAGAGATATCTCTTATCATTCAGCAGGCATGTAATCCTGAAAGCCGTGTCACCCTGACTGATAAAAAAGATGAGTTCGGTCTGAAGCGTCTAGCACTGAACTGGCGGCAGACAGCATTGGATCATCATACGATCCGTACTGCGGCAATTGAGGTAGCAAATACGCTGGCCAGACATGACATCGGCCGTATGAAGGTAGCTCCTTTCATTTTAGATAGAAGCGTGGAAATTCCCATAGGCTTTATGAATCATCATATGTGCACGACAAGAATGAGCAAAGATGAGAGGACAGGAGTGGTAGATCAAGACTGTAAGGTTTTCGGGTTAGATAACTTCTTCATTGCAGGCAGTAGTGTTTTTGCGAGTGCTGGTGTGTCCAATCCTACCTATACCATTATCCAACTTGCTTTAAGACTGGGGGGCCATATGAATGAGCTACTTGATTAGCCAAAACCTTAGGTTCTGAAAGAATATTACATATTTAGTCAGAATTATTCTACCAGAAATTAGGCAATGAACATTTGCTATGTACTGCGTGAAAGACATTTGAAATGCAACATATGAAAAGGCAATACTCTATTGAAGTTGCGTATTAATCCAATCAAAGAGTTTCCTTAAACCATCTCTGGTAGTTCCAGAAGGTTTCCAACCAAGTTCGTTTAGTATTAATGTGTTGTCTGAATTCCTACTTCTTGTCCCTTGAGGCCCTTCGATATGCTTTAATTTCAAGCTTTTTCCTGAGAATTCAATGTACGTTTGTACTAATTCATTGATGGATATTTCTTCTTCAGAGCCAATGTTTACTGGGCCATGAAAATCACCACTCTCCATTAACCTTTGTATACCCTCTAAGCATTCATCAATGTAGAGAAAGGAGCGGGTCTGCTTCCCATCTCCCCAAACTTCTACTTCAGAATAATTCTCTGCTTGTAGCACTTTTCTAGCAAGGGCTGCAGGTGCCTTTTCTTTCCCTCCGTCATATGCCGTTTCAGGGCCGAAAATGGTGTGAAATCGCGCAATCTTAGCGGTAATCCCATAATTACGCATGAATGAACCATATAGTCGTTCACTGAATAGTTTTTCCCAACCATACTCACTTCCGGGGTTAGCCGGATAAGCGTCACTTTCTTTAAAATTACCTGAATCAGGGTTCAGACTATTAGTTTCAGGATAAATACAAGCCGATGACGGATAGAAAATTTTCTTCACTCCTTCATCTACAGATCTCTTGAGCACATTGAGGTTTATTAGCGAAGCATTATATACAATATCGGCATCTTTTTCTCCTGTGAACATATAGCCAGCTCCTCCCATATCTGCCGCCATTTGATACACCTCATCAAAGGGTTCATTTATCAATTCTTTAACAAAAGTAATGTCTCTTAAATCGCCTATTTTAAAATCGTCTGCCTGACTTTCAGAAAAAAAAGGCTTTCTAATGTCGCTTGCCGTCACTTGATTTCCTTTTGACTTCAAGAATTTCACCAAATGATTGCCAACGAAGCCTGCAGCTCCACACACCAATATTTTCCCCATTTATCAGACTTGTTAAATATCTAAACAATTATACAGACTTTTTGCACATCGAGATAATGGTACACTAAATTAGTCACTTATTTATTCTCGCACCAAAGTACATATCAGCAAGAGTCCTATATTAGCAATCTGGTCTGATTAGCATATATAGTGTTAATTCCAAAAGGAAGAATCAGCTTACAAAACTTTATGAAAACAGCACTTATCTCAGGGATTACTGGACAGGATGGGTCCTATCTGGCGGAATTACTTTTACAGAAAGGGTACATTGTCCATGGTATCAAACGCAGGTCTTCATCATTTAACACAGAAAGGGTAGATCACCTTTATCATGAACCACAGTTTCCTGACCCAAAATTTACGATGCATTATGGCGATTTAACAGATGCTACAAATATTATTAGAATCGTTCAAGAAGTAGAGCCTGATGAAATATACAATCTAGGAGCTCAGAGCCACGTAAATGTTAGTTTTGAAACACCAGAATATACCGCCAATAGTGATGCTTTGGGAACCCTTAGAATGTTAGAGGCTATCCGGATTTTAAAGATGACCGATAAGGCCAGATTTTACCAGGCTTCTACTTCTGAAATCTTCGGTAAAGTGCAGCAAGTGCCTCAAAATGAACAAACGCCTTTTCACCCCAGAAGCCCCTATGGTGTAGCCAAGCTTTACGCACATTGGATTACAATAAACTATAGAGAAGCATACAAAATGTATACTTGTAGCGGGATACTTTTTAATCATGAGAGCCCGAGACGAGGAAAAACATTTGTTTCCAGAAAAGTCACCAGAGGAGTAGCTGAAATTCATTTAGGCATTAGAGATTGTATTTATGTCGGAAACTTGAATGCTGAAAGAGATTGGGGGCATGCAGTTGATTATGCAAGAGGTATGTGGTTAATGCTTCAACAGAAAACACCTGATGATTATGTACTGGCCACAGGGAAACAGTACAGTGTCAGAACACTGATAGAAATGGCATTTAGTGTATTAGACGAGTCCATCGAATGGCATGGAAGCGGTCTGAAGGAAGTGGGAGTTTTGAAAAACTCAGGTAGGATAGTAGTGAGAATAGATAAAAAATACCTAAGACCCTCGGAAGTAGACTCACTAATCGGAGATGCGTCAAAAGCAAAAAGGGAGTTGGGCTGGAAGCCCAAAATTAGTTTTGAAGAAATGATACGAGAGATGGTTCTGAACGATAAGCAACAATTGGAGGAGAGATTAATACAGCCCATTGGGAAAATATGACCCTAAAAATATTGTAACAAACCCTTCTTAAACACTTTAAGAGTCCTTAGATGACACCTATATTATAACCTCCATTAAGCCAACAATCACTCCTCCATAAATTAACCTGAGTTTAATATCTAAATACTCTATTGTATCAAGAGTAAGTATTAGAAAATGAATAAACTGGAAAACACTTCAAAGAAGAAAAGACCACTCATATGGAAAGGAAAATCTTATGAAAAGGTATTGATCATC
Organism: Roseivirga ehrenbergii; assembly: GCF_001593005.1. Classification (GTDB taxonomy): domain Bacteria; phylum Bacteroidota; class Bacteroidia; order Cytophagales; family Cyclobacteriaceae; genus Roseivirga; species Roseivirga ehrenbergii. The sequence continues at coordinate 94,332 of NZ_LQZQ01000003.1, read as the reverse complement.
CATAATCACGATTTTCATGGTGCTGGATTTTGTGCACTGATCATTTATGCTCTTAATGGTATCCGAAAAGCAAAGGCCATGAATGCAATCCCAATCATTGACTTTAATCGTGACAACACCCTATATTTCTATGATTCATCAAAAGGGGAATCTGTATGGACCTATTTCTTTGAAAATGTTTCCCCATTTAAGCCGTCTGAAATATTTCAATGGCTGAAAACAGGTGAAATTGATGAGAGTCAAGTACTCTATATTGACTCAGAAAAAGCGGCTGAAGAGCATCAAAATGACCCCGACCGATTAGCTACCTTTTGGGCATGGCAGAGGCCAAAGAACCCGGAAGGTTGGATGAAAGATAAGAGGACTCTGGGAAGAAGCTATATAGAGGAATATGTAAAACCGAAAGCTAGTATTCAAAACAAAGTAGAAGTCTTTGTAAACGAATATTTTAATACCGGCTTTATCATTGGCATCCATATAAGAGGGACGGATTTTCATTATGCCAAACCAACCTCAATCAAATCTTACCTACAAAGGATTGATCAGTTGTTGATAAAAATGGATACCAGTGATTATCAAATTTTTGTAGCGACTGACCAGCAACAATATCTTGAAATTTTCAAAGAACACCATGGAGAGAGGGTATTGTCATGGGACTCAGTAAGATCAAATAACCATATTGCTCCGCTTAAATTCAATGAGTTTAGTGGCTATAGGAAAGGAGAAGATGTATTGATCGATATACTGCTCCTTTCTCAATGTAATCATATAATTAAAGGAGCAGCCGCTGTAGGTGAATTGGCATTGTGGTTCTGTCGCCATGACCATATCACAGATTTCGCTATTGAAAGCGACTTTATCAGGAAACAATATGGGCAATTGGAAAGTGCCTTTTCCCAATTAAATATTGGAAATAAAAGGAAATCGATCTTAATAATCTATAAACTAAGGGATCGTACCATTCGTAAGGTGATGGCCTCGTGGGTTGGAAGAAATTTATCGGTGAGATATTCCTGGGCCAGAAGATTACTGAGGCACTAAAAATATTTAGTTTACAGGTTCTAAACATTTATTCAATTCGATGAATTTAATAATTCCAATGGCAGGCAAATACATTCGCTTTAGAAATGCGGGTTATTCACTGCCTAAGTTTTTACTCCCCCTTGGAAATGGCAAGACCATTTTTCAGGAAATTATGGAACAGCTGGTTTCTGATTACAGCTTTGAAAACATTATTATTGTTGCCAATAAAAACGACTACCAACACATAACCGAAATCAAATTAGCTATCAAAGCAAGTGGCATATACGAATTTGAGCTTCTATTTATTGAAGACACCAAGGGGCAAGCAGAAACTGCACTCATAGGGATAAATAAATTGAAGAAAAAGCAATGCAGAAGCAAGAAAATCGTAATTCATAATATCGACACCGTTTTGTATGACAGAGATATGCATCAAATAGATAAACTACTGGATACATATCGTGGATACATAGATGTATTTACTGCAAATACTGACAATTATAGTTACGTCAAAACCGATGATAATAATATCGTAACGCACATCAAGGAAAAGGAGGTCATTTCGAGCAAAGCCACGACAGGATTGTATGTCTTCAAAGACCTAAATGAATACGAGCATTATTTTAGAAAGATCAAAATAGATGGGGAATATTACATAAGTCACTTATATGAATTAATGCTCATAGACAAAAAAGAGATCATTGTTAATACTAAAATGGCAGGTACAATAATACTGGGTACCCCACAAGAGTACGAACAGCACAAAAACTCATTTTGACTCAAGGTTTAAAATCCAAAAACATTGATTTTGAATAACTCTAATCCCAAAACGCTTATTCCAAAGCATCATACCCATGATACAAGATCTGTCATTTCATCTAAGACAGTCGATGTAATCATTCCCTTCTATAATGAATCAGGAAACATCATCAACGCCCATGAAAATGTAGTAAGACTGGAAAACATATTCAATATTAAAAACTACATCTATATTAATAATGGCTCAAAAGACAGGACTTTTGAAGAGCTCAAATGGCTGGAGCAAAAGTATGTTAAAATCAAGATAATCAACATCAAAGAGAATATCGGGTATGGAAATGGCTTTAAGAAAGGGTTCGAACTTAGTAAATCCGATCTGATAATTACAAATCATGCTGATCAGCAGTTTGATGCCTTCCAATTTTTTTCGGCAATTTCTGATGACTCATTTAAATTAAGTGAAGGTTGTTCCATATTCCCCTTAAGAAAGGGAAGACCACTAATTGCTGCCCTCTTTACTGCCATACTCAGGTGTACACTGTCAGTAAAATTAGGCACAAAACTAAATGATTTCAACGGACAACCTAAGCTCATCGATGCTGCTTCTCTTACTTTACCAATTAATGATTTCCCTAATAATTTCTCATTTGACCTTATGCTTTATATTGCTAGCGGTAAGAAGCAGTTTTTTCCTATTTTTGAACAACCTCGGAAACTTGGTGAATCAAGTTGGAATCATGGTATAGTATCTAAATTCTATTTGTTTAAAAGCTATCTTAAAAGCACAAAGAGGATCAAAACAATAATCAAACAGTCACAAACATGACTAAAACTATTCTTGGCAATGGATATAAGAGGTTACTTGATTTTTTGTATTACACTCTGGCACTTCTGATCGTATTAATGTATACCCAAGGTTTCTTTTGGGTCGATGATTCAAGGATAATCTTTCAGGTAGTAGAAAATCTCTATCAAGGATTTGGTCCTGTTTACACTCAGGGAGACCGGTTCCAAGTCCACTCAAGTCCACTTTGGGTATATTATCTATTTTTTTTCAGAGTATTTACCTCTGACTATTCCCATATTATATTGCTTAGCTCTTCTATTCCATTAATCTGTGTGATTCTATGGTTTAGATTTAAATACTATCGCCATAGCTTTTTCTTCTTGCTGGTATTGTTCTTATCAAACGGACTGTTTAGTTTTTGGGGGAGCGGACTGGATAACCCATTGGCTTATGCGCTGATGACTGTACTCATCTATGCATTTTCAAAAGAGAATGTGAAGCTGTTTATTTTTATTTCTGCCTTACTTCTTGTCAATAGACTTGATGCAGCTTTGTATATCGTACCATTGGCGTTTTGGTTTATCTGTAAATTCTCGTTGAGGGAAAATGTTATCAACTTCATCAAGTTCGGCTGGCCATTTTATCTGCACCTGCTATTTTCTTTTATTTACTACGGCAGCATTTTTCCAAATGCCTACTATGCTAAAATCACCAGTATTAGTATTACAATGAGTGAGCGTATCACCACATTTGCTAAGTATACGCTCCCTATTATTGCTCATAGTCCTCTAGAGGTAATCTTAATTCTTGCTCCATTTTTACTCTTCCTCATCTTTCAGAGTAAGCTTCTTAAAAATGACAAATACAAAGCTTTACTAGGGCTTACCTCATACTCTCTAACCCTATTCTATATTTTTTGGGTTGGATTTGATCAGTTCAACCCTCGACTTTGGGGAGTACCTTTGTTCTTCGGTCTTTTGCTGGTTATCGATTTTTTTGCACCTCTCCTGCATCAAAAAGTCAAAATGAGTGAAATTAAGGTTTTAATTCCTATAGCCATTGCCTCGATCATTGCTTTAACCGTTGCTTTTCATTCAACTTACCTGCCTATCAATAAAATCAAACTCATGCGCCAAAAGGGCACACAACCCGTTTTAAAATATAACAGCGACTTAAATATGTTTGCTGATATTCAGGTCGCAAGTTCGGAGCTTAGAATACTAAATGGTAAGCATAAAGAGAAATTAGAGAGGCCAGAGATGTCTACGCTTATAGTGAGTATGGTTTCCGAAGCTGGAACCGTATTGGAAATCGGATCAAATGTTCATCTAGTCGATAAGAATGGACTAGCTGACCCATTGATGGCTAGAATAAAATCGACTCAGCCATACTATGCCCCTGGTCATAACTATAGACCTATCCCAAGAGGGTATCCTGAATCACTGATAACAGGAACAAATCAAATAGTAAATCCTGCATTAGCCGCTTATTATGATAGACTTAAGAATGTAATATCAGGTAAAATATTATCGGCCAGCAGATTTAAAGATATTCTTTACCTATTAACCCACGAAGTACCTATTGACCCTAACGACCCAAAATATGCCGGAGACTTTCTATCACCACAAGAATATGAGCAAATTTTTGAAGAGGACTATGGTATTTATAAACGACTCCATGAGTTTGAAGACGAATTCACCTATTACAGTTTGAATGGGATTAAGTCTAAAGGTTTTACCTCAAGCTACTGGGGTTTAGACAAGTTACTTCCTCCAAGCACTCAAAACACTCTAAAAGCAAATTTGAATGACTCAAAAAAGTTAGTTACCTCAGGCCCCTTCCAGTACTTGCGTCACGGAGTATATGTTTTTGAAATCCAATATAAAAGTTCGCTACTAGAGAATACTGCAGTTGGTACATGGGAGATCTCAGTCATGGCAGGAAATGAACATGAAGTAAATCTGAAAAAGGGAGAAATCTTAGGAACACAAGGTGAGCTAGGTAAAATCTCTGATAATTTCACATTAGATACCTCGTTGGACATGGCTAAATTGAATATTAAAACCTATGTAGAAGAAGGTCAGAATTTAATTATACAAGGCATCAGACTTACTAAGTTGAAAGCATCGAATGACCGTTAACACCAATTAAAACGAATACCCAAAACAATTTAATATGAGAATCTGTATCGACCTAGACGGAGTAATTGCTCAGTTCAAAAAAGAGGGACAAACTTATGCCGATGTAGCACCTGTTGACGGTGCCATAGAGAAACTAAAAAGTCTAAAAGAAAACGGGCATTATATCATTATTTTCACAGCCCGTCACATGAAGACCTGTGATGGCAACGTGGGTAAAGTTAATGCCAGGATTGGTTTACAAACGCTGGATTGGTTAGACAGGCATGAAGTGGTTTATGATGAGATTTTCTTTGGCAAGCCCTGGGCAGAAGTATATATAGATGACAACGCTTTTAGATTTGAAAATTGGAATGATATTGATGGTAGTGGTGAAACACTTCCGGTATCTAACGAAAAAACAAAAGACCTTAATCAAAAACTCGGTTCATGACTCCACCTATACTCTAAGCCTAGTGAGTTTTACTTGTCAATCAACGGTAATAGTAACTCACTAATTTTCTCGGCTCTTTTTTGGTTGCCTAAAAAATTGAAGTGCATACCGTCTGTAAACCACTCGTTTTGAGCTGGTATATCTTTTTCAAAATCTAATAATATTAAATCATGCTCAATGGCGAGATCGCGAGTAATGGCATTATGTTCTGAAATAGCTTTTTGATATGCGCTAGATTTCAAAACATGCATAAATTCAGGTTCTTGATCTGAATAGATAACAGAAGCTAACACAACCTGAGTTCCATTTCCCTTGGCCTCCCTGATTAATTTATTAAGATTTCTCTTAAAGAAAAAAGGCCTGTTTGTTTGTAGAATTGAGTCAATCGGTACTGACTCAAAAATCCCCGAAGGATATTTTTCGTTTATCAACTGACGTACGAATTCAGTACCATGATAAGTATCTACCTCGACTTCAATCTCATTCCAACTCCCTATAGGAGATATGGCCCCTGAAAACACCAGAGGGACCCTGAAAATACTCAATTTTCTCAGAATACCATCATTACCTGGGTGACTGATGGTGATTTGCCCTGACTGACCTGCCTTATAGGCTGTTGCAGGCCATACCATACGCGTAAACACATCATTGAAGGCATGATAGACAATCAACATATCTGCCTCTAAGTCTTCAATCTTTAATATATAATTGAGGTAAGACTGTAATGTGTTATAACCCTGTACGCCTGCATTGATTACCTCAACCTGAGCCCCAAGGGAATTTAGCTTTTGTTGGAGTAAATAGGGATAGGATTGTCTGTAATCATCAACTCCAGAACCATAAGTAGTAGAACCTCCAATACAGACTATCCTAAAAATATCTTCTGATTTTTTTAGGGAAATTTCTTTTCCTCTAAAGCCATGGCTATTGTGAAAATCGGTCTCATTCTCATATTCCGGATTGTTATGATACCCCAGATAGAAGTGAGGTACATTCATTGGCTCTGACAATCTACTTTTGAGCATGCTTCGAGAGGCATATTGTAAGAACCTTGAAGGATCGGCAAACTGAACTAAATAAACCCTCAAAGCAATTTCACAGATGGTCAATAAAAACAGACCATACGCTAGCCAACCCAAGACCTTCTTTTCTCTTTTTGTCAGTTTCATAATTCGTTTAAAACTCTCGTTTCAATAGTTAACATGAGTGATCAAGTTATTTTTCAGAGTAACTCTTAAACAATTCACCCATACTGCCTTGACCTATCAATTGGCCTTGCTCAATATGAATTGCACTACAACAAATATCTCTCAAAATCTTGGCGTCATGGCTTACCATCATAATGGTACAACCCTCATCAGCCATTTGTTTCATTCTTTTGATCGACTTTTGCCTGAAGGATTCATCCCCCATAGACAACACTTCATCTACCAGCAAAATATCCGTTCGTAAAAAAGAAGCCACGGCAAAAGCCAACCTTATGTACATGCCACTCGAGTACTTTTTAATGGGTACATTCAGGTATTGTTCCAGTTCTGAGAACGCAACTATCTGGTCAAACTGAGCATTTATTTCTTCTGTGGACATTCCCAGCAACGTTCCGTTCAAATAGATATTCTCCTTGCCTGTAAGTTCATGATGAAAGCCAACACCGGCTTCCAGAATACAGGATACAGAACCACGCAAAATAATCTCTCCTTCTGAAGGGTCGGTAATTTCACTTAATAAGCGAAAGAGTGTTGACTTACCTGAGCCGTTACCTCCTAATACTGCCACTATATCTCCCTGCTCCACTTTTATATCGATGTTTCGCAAAGCCCATTTTGGTTGATGTCGCGGTTGAGTGATTATGGATTTTATGCCACCAAGAAGGCCTTTTTCCTCAGTGTTTTTATTGACCAAATTACTTATGTGGTATTTTTTTCCCAGACCGAAAGTTTCTATGATTGGATTTTCCATTGACTCTAGATTAAATCTGCGAATTTTCGCTCATACCTACCAAAAATGTACAAGCCTGATAACAATACTAAGAGTAATGACAAACACCCAATCAATATACAACTCAGGTCTGGCCTGAACGTCTCTCCTAAGATACTAAAGCGCATGGCTCTTATAATCCCAACCATGGGATTGATACAATATAGTTTTTGCCATACCTCAGGTACACTGTTAAACGTAAACCCAACAGGACTAATGAACAACCCCAACCTAAGCAAGAAAGGCACAATCGTATTGACATCGCGAAAGAAAACATTGATGGTACCTAGCCAAAGTCCCAATGAAAGGTTCAGAATAATTGTAAAAAAGTAAATGACTGGAATCCAGAGTAGATTTACGGTAAAAGGAATGTTATAGTAGAGCATGAATGCAAAAGTTACTACGAGATTAATAAAGAGGCCTATGGAGTTTTTCAATGACGCATTTATGAGCAAAATCATCCGTGGGAAATTGACCCTAGTAATCAAATCCCGATCGTCAATCAAACAGACACTCCCCCTGCTTATAGCACTGGAAAAGAATTCCCAAACAGACAAAGCACTTAAAGCAATCAGTACGTAGGGGAATCCAAAGTCAGGAAAATTGCCTATACCTTCAAAAACGAAAACAATAATGGCAGCCATCATGATCGGCTTTAGTACCGTCCAGAAAACGCCCAGTATGGTCTGCTTATAAGTAATGAGTACATCCCGTCTAATCAAGTGCGACAGAATAGGTCTGGCCTTCCATAAAAGGGTAAACCGCATGAACCTATACCCTGTGTCTTTATAGCTTATCTTTTTTTCCAATTTTAGATATCAATTACAAGTAAGGTTTTTTTCTGATTTTTTTACTTAAGTACCACAGGTGCTTTACCTGATACCAAGCCCACCTTCTTAGGCTACCCCAAACAATTTTCGAGAGTAGTGCCACTTGATTTGCATAAACTTTTTCCGTATTCGAATCATGTTTTATTGGTTCAACAGCCGATCTCGTAATTTGCAAGTTGTACTGCTTTAAGCCCCAGTTTTCTCCATTTGGATTGAGTATAGGCTTGTCAAATGATTTTGACCAATCAGGATTTAGCTTCCTATGACTATGCCTGAACCTAAACCCGCTACGGATATGTTCCAGATGAAAGAAGTCATAACCAAATACTTTCCCAATATTAACAATAGGATACTTCTTGATTAATCGTGTTCCTAGGTCCACATCCATAAACCAATAATAGATCAGTCTTTCATCATAACCACCAAGATCTTCCCACATATCTCGATGCATCATGAGTATGCCTACAGGAGAAGCCCAATGACAAAACTTAAGTTCTTCATTGAAAATCCAATTTCGAAATCTCCTTATACATTTGTCAATCTCAATCAAAGTGGGTTCCCTTTTCACAAAGGCATATGGTAATTGCTTTCGGGCAGCAAACATATAGGACCTATGTAGATCAAATCTAGACTTTGATTTACCCTCATAAGTATTGAAAAACCTAAATAGAAAATCTTCTGTAACCAAAGTGTCCTGATCAATTCTTCCAACGTATAGGCCTTTACTAACTCTTGCGGCAGCATTCAAAGCGTATACTTCTGCAAACGGACTATCGTCTTGAAGTTCTTCTGCTAAATCCCATGGTATATGTAAAAAGCGTGATATGGTTGCACCTTTGGCGGTCAGTTCAAGTACTTCCGCTATAGGAGTAAAGCTCCCCCAATCGGCTACTACTATCTCAACTTCTTGTTCTCTACCCAAGGCAAAAACCTTCTCAGACAGATAATTGATAGTCGTTGCTAGTCGCCACATCGGATTACCCATGTAATCATCGTTCTTGGAACAAATAATAAAAGATAAAACAGGTTGTTTTCGGTTGTCCAATGCTTAAATGATAAGTATTTACTTTTACTAGTATAGTCATACAAAAGAACCTAATTACAATTGGCCTTTAAAAAAGTCTAGTAACCTATACTGACACTTTCAGAACAAAAATAAATATTTATTACTTAGTCTGAATTTCTCTATAATGTTTACGAAACATAATTTGACCTCATTGAATTAAGAAAGCCGAAGATAAAGTAATTTTAACTGATTAAGCTGAATCTTAAACCCAAACTTGGACATGCCCTTATGAATCCCTGCATAATTTATTTGACTCAGAATACAGATCGAGACCCACACCATGGGCGTGATTCAAGGTCGATGCTTGAAAAGAGTCTCGACCTACTATTTAAGAACTACAATAACCAGTTCAGACATAAGGTTTTGATATTTCATGAAGGTGATTTTAAAAATCAAGATCAAGAGGATATAAAGAAAGGCAGAGAGGAGATAGAGTTCCACGAGGTTCAATTTGAAATCCCCTCGTTCCTAAATAGGAATGAAATCCCTGAAAAATGGGATGGTATATTCGGAATTGGCAATCGTCATATGATCCGGTTTTATGCACTACAACTGTTCGATATCTTGAATGACATGGGTTATGATTGGTTTTTTCGCTTAGATGACGATTCATTTATTCACTCAAGGATCAATTATAATCTCTTTGAATATATGAACCAAAACGGATATGACTACGGATACCGTGTGGATGTTAAAGATGCACAAAGAACTTGCTTCGGTTTTTCTGAAATGGTTCTGGCCTATTTAAAGGCTGAACGTATTAAACCACACACATTCCTTGATAATTTTGGAGAATCTTCAAAACTGAATAATGAAGCCTTTGGTATGAAAGGTAAGATAAAACGAAAACTTACGAAAGTAATTGATACTGTCGCTGATAAAATCAATCATGATCTTAATAACTGGCCTGTTTCCATGGAATGGAATCGCTGGGGTTATTATAACAATTTCTTCATTACTCGAATCGGATTCTGGCATCAAATGGAAGTTCAATCTTTTCTACACTTTCTAGACAGGGTCGGAGGAGGTTACAAATACCGATGGACAGATTTAATTGTTCAAACCGCAGCTGTCCAGATTTTTCTTCCACCTTCAAAGATCCATAAATTTAAAGATTGGACTTATGAACATGCTACATTTAAAAACAACAAGCTTGACTTCGGTGGCATTTACCCAGGAGAAGGAGATGAAGAAAACCCGGAAGTTATCGCGTTTCAAAAGCAGTTTGGAAAACTTAGGACTTCAAATAGTTATTAGCCTTATGTTCCCTAATAATATTCATTTCCACATTCTATGAAATACTAACGCACTTTGATCGGTTCTTTGTCTAAACCATAACTCAATGGTTAAAACTCATCCAATAAATTTATCTCAGGCTTATGTTTAGTCAAATAAAACCATCACGTGGAGAATGTGGTTTTTTTGGAGTTAAAATAATAAGTATATATAGTAGAAAAACTATCTTAGAAGGTATTAAGGCATCAAACTCCTAAACGAATGCCTCACTAGGTTAAGTGAGGCATTTGCTGTTTCCAGCAAGTAAAATCCACCACAAAATTATTTTTTATTAAAAACAGAAACATATATAAAAAACGAGCGTACTTTTATTTAATATTAAAAATAGAAACTAATAGGAATATGAAAGGCTATTTAGGCGAATTCGAAGAGCTTGTTCTGCTAACCATTGCACATCTTGGTGATGAAGCCTACGGAATAGCTATACTTGAAAGTATAACGGCTAGGGCGAACAGGTCACTTAGTCTTGGGGCATTACATTCTACACTTACTCGGTTAGAGGAAAAAGGGCTAATTTCTTCCTACTTGGGCGAGCCTACCGCCACACGTGGTGGTAGACGAAAACGCCACTTTGAACTTAAACCGAAAGCCATTGTCTCGCTCAACGACATGAAATCATTAAGAGATGAACTTTGGTCTGTGTCTAAAATCAATCTCTCGCTTAAATGAATAGACCTCCACAATTAGCAGAAAAAATTTTCACGGCATTATGCGGTCAGGCAGCCATTGAAGATTTACTGGGAGATTTAGAAGAGCTCTATCAGATCAATTCTGCAAAACACGGAAAAGGCTATGCTAAATCTTTCTATTGGTTTCAGATGCTAAGGCTGTCCTTTTCATATGCCATTACCAAAAGAAAAAACCAACACAAAAACTCTCTACCACAAAACAACAACTTCATTACAATGTTAAAAAGTTATTTTAAAATCTCAGTTCGCAACATCATTAAACAAAAGAGCTTCACTTTTTTAAGTGTGTTTGGCTTGGCTTTAGGAATGTCCATTGCTCTTTTGGCCTTAACCATGATTATGGAACTTCAGCAGTTTGATAAGTTCCATAAGGATTCAGACAAAATATACCGTGTTACTACAGAGATTGCCTATCCAGAAAAAACAAACCGATTTGCATCTGCCCCAACTGCGCTGACCTACCTCTGCGACAACAGCCTACCCTCAATTACGGAAAAGGTTCACATCAACGATATGTTCTTTCCTTCAGTACAAACAATCGGAGACCCATTGAGGCTATCAGGTTATTTGACAGAGCCTTCATTTCTAGATATGTTTTCTTTCCCCCTAATCGAAGGAAATAAAAGTGCCCTTAGCATGCCTGGGAAAGTGATCATTACCTCAGAATTAGCCGAAAAACTTTTTGGGCAGAAACCCGCTATGAACCAATTACTCAAAACCGAAAATTGGGGCAATTTGGAGGTAGCAGGTATACTTGCTCCATTTCCAAAAAACACGCATTTTACATTCGATCTTTTGGCAGCAATTCCCAGCAAATTATCGAACAACCAACAATGGACTGACTTCAACGGAAATTTCTATTACTTCAAATCAAGTGAGCCCATTGCCTCTTTAGAAAAAGAAATTAATCAACTTGGCAACGCAGGGCTACCCTTTTTTAAGGCTCAGAACATTGAAGCAAAGTATCGCTTGCAGCCTATTCTTGACATTAACCCAGGACCAGACTTGGATGATGAAGTGGGCTTGGTGTTTGACAAACCTACTATACTCATTTTCATTGGTACGGCCCTTCTAATCTTGCTTCCCTCTTGTATTAATTATGTAAACATGGCCATAGCAAGCGCCCTTAAAAGATCGAAGGAAATTGGAATTAGAAAAGTAATGGGTGGCCAATCAGAACAAATCGTTCACCAATTTTTGCTCGAAACCATTCTCATTTGTTTGATTGCTCTAGGCATAAGCTCAATCTTCTTTTACTTCATTAGAGATGAATTTGTGGCCATGCTGGCAGGAGCATCAGCACTCACTTTTGCCCTTAACCTTAAACTAGTCTTGGTATTTATTCTTTTCGCTATTTGTACGGGAATTCTCACCGGTTTAGTTCCAGCGTTTTTCTACGCCAAAACAAGCCCAATTGCGGCTTTAAGAAACACGATAGGAAATAACAAGGTATCTATTTCAGGGATCAGAAAAGGCCTGATGATCTTTCAGTTTGTGGTTTCACTCGTTTTAATGATAGGAATTGGCGTATTGATACGGCAATATCAGCACTCCCTCACCTATAACTTGGGCTTTCATAAAGAGAATGTTTTGGTGATTCCTATCGAATCCAGCCAATCCGAACTTCTGAAGAATTCTTTTCTTTCTAATCCAGAAGTAAAAGACTTCAGTTTCTCATCAAGCATTCCCGGCACTCCACTTTCTCGCTCTGTTTACTTTTTTAGCGATGACAAACTAGACTCTGTTAGAGCGAGAGAAGTTTTCATAGATGATCAATTTATTGACCATATGGAAATTGAAATGGTTTGGGGATCGGGCGAACTTAGGAAAGACCACCTTGAGCAAATTCTTGTGAATCAAAGCCTGATGGACAAACTCAATAACCTCAATTCTTCAGCAAATGATAGCCTCTTAAGTCAATTTCAAAAGGACCAGAGCGTTCAGATTGTTGGGGTGATTAAAGATTATAATCACGAACCACTTAATGAACGAATAGAGCCAATGGTAATGCGTATCAGCGACTCTGGCCTAAACTATGCCTTGGTCTCTATAACCTCGCAAAATTTACCTAAAACATTGGCCAATCTAGAAAATGGATGGGATCAACTCTATCCAAATCAACCTTTCAAAGCCACTTTTTTAGATACCGAAATCAAAAGAGCATATGATTTCTTTAAGGCTGGTATCAAAATTTTCGGATTTCTAGCCCTTCTAGCGGTCACCATTTCTAGTCTTGGGTTGCTTGGTATGGTAATTTATTCTACTGAAAATAGAACCAAAGAAGTAGCCATTAGAAAGATATTAGGTGCCAATGGTTTCAGCCTTTTAAAATCCCTTTCCAATATATTTTTCAAAATGTGGGCCATTGCCTTAGTCATTGCAGTACCCTCTGCCTATCTATTCTATGATTCGGTATTGGTCAGTATTTATAATAAATTCAGCGGAGGTGTCGGCTTTGTAGAAATACTCTTTAGCACAATGGCTACGGTTAGTATTGGGGTGCTAGCCATTCTATGGCAAACACAGAAAATTATGAGAACAAACCCTGTTCATAACTTAAGAAATGAATAGCTTAAGATTGTGTTTTCGAAAAAAATAATTCTTTAGAAATGCAAAAACCAATGAACTGACAGCACAGTTCATTAGTTTAGAAGGAGAAATTTCTTTAGAAGCATGATGAACCAACTGATATTTAAAAACGGAGATAAACTAGACGCTATTGGACTGGGCACTTGGAAGTCTGAACCAGGCGAAGTTTACCAAGCGGTTAGAACAGCCATTAAACTAGGTTATCGCCATATTGACTGCGCCTGGATTTACCAAAACGAAGATGAAATAGGCAATGCTTTTGCCGATGCCTTTGCAGAAGGTGATGTAAAGCGCGAAGACCTTTTTGTGACTTCTAAACTTTGGAATTCATTCCATGCTCCAGAAGATGTAATGCCAGCTTTAAAAGAATCGCTAAACGCATTGCAGCTCGATTATCTGGATTTATATTTAATTCACTGGCCGATAGCGCATAAAAAAGAAGCCATCAACCCAAAAACTGCAGACGACTTTATTCCGATTGACGAAATGCCCATTGCTGACACTTGGAAAGCCATGGAAATTTGTGTTGAAAAAGGCTTGGTAAAACACATTGGTGTTTCAAACTTCAATATTCCTAAGTTGCAAAAACTAATGGAAACTGCCATTATTCAACCAGAAATGAACCAAGTGGAATCGCATCCTTATTTGGCTCAGAATGATTTATTGCAGTTCTGCATTGAGAACAACATTCATTACACCGCTTATTCTCCATTAGGGTCTAAAGATAGAAGTACAGGAATGAAAGGTGATAACGAACCAGATATGTTTGAAAATGAAGTGGTGAAGAAAATCGCTGAAGCACACGGAGTTCACCCTGCTCAAATTCTAATCAAATGGGCCGAAGCCAGAGGCACTGCCGTAATTCCAAAATCGGTAAACCCAGAAAGATTGAAGAAGAATTTGAAGTCGGCTAAAATTGAGTTGAGTAAGGAAGATATGGCCAAACTCAACAAGCTTGATAAAGGATACCGATTCCTGAATGGTAAGTTTTGGGAACGAGAAGGTGGAAGTTACACCGCAGAAGGGCTTTGGAATAACTAGTCTCGCCTAGCAAATATTTAAATTCTCAAGAACCAGCTTTGGAAACAAGGCTGGTTTTTTGTTTTATTTCATTTCTTTTTTACCGTAACGTGGAATTGAAAAACACTGGGTGAAGCTAAGGTCAATGGAGTTTGACACATTACCATTCCATTATTTAATTAAATATTAGTTCAGTTTGTCTCTTTAATATTTCAAAACCGCTTATATCCTTGGTTAGCAAAAAGCGAACGAGCTCTTCTGAGAAAAATAAATTACTTTCAGCTTGAAGGTTTAAAATGCTTTCCCTTTGAAATTTTTCAGGGATACAAATTTTTTGAAATTCAAAAAATACTCCTGACTCTTGACCATTCCTAAACTCCTGGTAAGATTCTATTGTTGCCACTCCTTTACTGTATGGGTTGGAAGCATCAATCAGAAGTGACTCTCTAAAATCTATCAGCTCAAGGGGAATCATAGAAACATATAAAATATACATCGAAATATCAGCCCCTCGAATATTAATTGGAAGAACATTGAATTGATCATCGTTTACCCCAAATTCGCGAAGACATTCAAGAAATTTTTGGCTAATTATAAATGAACAACCAAGGAAATAAGGGGAAAAACCCATCAAATCCGTTATAACTGCTTTTTTTGATAGTCGTGCTTGAATGCACTTTTAGAGCCAAATTATTGAACTGAACTACATCTTTAAAAGGAGAAAAAAAACACCCTATCTATTTCATTATAATTTTCGTGCTCCAGCAGCGCGCTCTGGTCAACCTCGACCTGATAAACCCCATTAGTAGTCCCGATAATTTGTGGGTTCGATGAATTTTTAATTTGTAGAAATGCCAACATCTAATCTAAATTTCTAAGGAGTTCTTCCGTTTTCCACTCACTGACCGTAGTGTCTCACCAACTGGTTGAAGCGTCTCGCTACGACCAGGAACGCAGCCTAATATAAAACCCTTATTTCAGTTTTACCTTTTTAATTTTTAAATCTCGTGTGCTAGAAGCTTGTAGAGATTTTATTGATGGTACAGTGTTTGGATTTATATAAGCTGAAATCAAATATTATAAGACCATGAAAAACCTTAAAACACTTAGTTTATGCCTTATAATGGCTTTATTGGTGCTTTTTGTAAGCTGTTCAAAGGATTCTGACACAAACCCAGGTGCTCCAACCTTACCTCCGCAGTCATCAATTGCTCCAGATATGGGGAATTTCTCCTCAAATCAAGAAAATGGTGCCGCAAACTTGGAAGGACAAGACCAATCCAACTTTGGCTTCGCTGTATTAAATGTCATTTTCTGGCAATCGCTACTCACGGTGGATTTGGCAATACCCGTTGCAGCATATAAAGAAGCTTTCAACCATAGTTTTGAATACCTCAATGACGAAGACCGATGGAAGTCTGAGTATTCGGTAACGGTGGGAGACCAAAACATAACTGCTACTTTATATGCAGAAAAAGTAGGTGCAAGCGCCTCTTGGAAAATGTACCTTTCTTCAGAAGGTGAATTTGAAAACTTTCTGTGGTTCAGCGGTACTTCACGTTTAGACAATACAAGTGGCGAATGGACTTTATTTAAAAGCCCTGACGAACCAAGACAATTACTCAATATTGATTGGGAAAATGAAAATGACACTGAGTTTAAGTTGACCTATAACCTTGTAGATACCGAGTCGGACAAAGAAGGAAGTTATATTGAATACGGTTCTACAGACGAAGATGCTTACACGCACTTCTATGATGTTTCGGTTGTAAGCAAAGCCGATGAAGATTATGATGTTTCCATTTTGTTCAACAACAATACTAAAGTGGGTAGAGTAAAATCAGAAGCACGCTTTAACAGTAGCGATTGGTTCTGTTGGAATGAAAGTTTCCAAAACCAAACGTGTGGAGGCTAAAAGTAAAAGAGGTTACACCATTGCAGATGTAACCTCTTTTGTGTTTTTATGATCTACAAAAAAACCCCGACTAGCGAGGTTTCAGTAATCAAAAATCTATAATTTTTAACTATATTTTCTTGACATTCACAGCGTTAAGTCCTTTACGGCCTTCTGCTTTCTCGAATTCAACTTTGTCGTCTTTGTCGATAGCATCGATTGTACCAGAAACGTGAACAAAGATTTCTTCACCAGATGCGTCATCAACGATAAAGCCGAAGCCTTTATCATTGTTGAAGAATTTTACTACTCCTGTATTCATTGTAAATTGTAATAAGTAATTAAAAATTTTATTTGTATTACGGCAAATGTAGCTATTAGTTATGAAATCCAATAAAACCAGCAATAAAAAACTGTATATCGTTCGTCATGCCAAATCTAGTTGGGGTAATCCGCATCTATCTGATTTTGAGCGACCTTTAAATCATCGTGGTGAAAATGATGGGCCAGATATGGGCCAGCGACTGGCCATGAAAGGCGTCAAACCATCGCTAATCATATCCTCTCCTGCCAACAGGGCATTAACGACAGCCAAAGTGATTTCTGCTAAAATCGGTTACCCTGTCTCCGGTATTATGGAAGAAGAAAGGCTTTATCATGCTTCTACCGGAACCATTAAAACGCTGTTAAGCCGAGTGGGTGATGAGCACGATACAGTTATGATTTTTGGTCATAATCCTGGGTTGACTTACTTGATTAATGAAATCAGCAATTTTGATTTAGACAATCTACCCACCTGTGCGGTATGCGGTATTGAGTTCGAAATGGAAAGTTGGAAAGATATTCAACGCACCAAAGGTCATCAGTTCTTTTACGATTATCCAAAATCAAAGCAATGATCTTCTCTTAAACAGGTCGCTCCTACGGAGCTTAATTATCTATTCATTTGACCCTAAGCTACAAGCGGTAAGTCCCGCTGGGACTAGAGTAGTTTGTATTCTCGAGTCTATGAATATAAGTCTACCAAAGAGTAAAGGCTAAATATTTAAAATGCATAACCCCAATTAAAAGCATCTATGATTTTAAAGAAACCAACCTCGTAGAGGTGACTTGTTTGTAACAAAATCCACTAATACCCATAAGCCCCATCGAGGCGGCCCGCTAAAATTGCTGTTAAAGCATACCACAGTTCCAAAATTAAAATGTCCATATAATCTTTAAGAAAATAACCTCGTAGAGGTGAACTGATTGTAGAATAACCGCTAACGAACAAACCTTAAGCCCCATCGGGGCGACCCGACAAAACTTCAAGACTAATCTAGACTACAAAACCTGTTTCAGAAGCTGGATGTAAAATTCAATTCCCTCTTCTATTTCATGAATAAAAACAAATTCATCGGCTGTATGCGATCGTGCCGAATCGCCAACACCGAGTTTTAATGAAGGATAAGGCATGAGCGCTTGATCCGACATTGTTGGAGAACCGTAAGTTCTTCTGCCCAAAGCAATTCCCGCCTGAACAATCGGATGGTCAATTGGAATGGAGGAAGGGTTCAATCTGGTAGATCGTGGCTCCACCTTGGATTTGACGTGCGCTCTGATAATCTCCAGAATTTGAGTGTTTGAATAGCAATCTGTGCTGCGCACATCCACCACAAACTTGCATTCATCAGGCACTACATTATGCTGCTGGCCCGCATTAATCATCGTTACCGACATTCGCACTGGCCCTAGGGTTTTTGAAACATCGGCAAAGGTATAGGTACGAAACCATTCAATATCTTTCATGGCTTTGTAAATGGCGTTCTCGCCTTCGTTTCGGGCAGCGTGACCTGATTTTCCGGTGGCCACACAATCCAATACCATCAAGCCTTTTTCCGCGATCGCCAAATCAAGCAAAGTAGGCTCGCCCACAATGGCAAAATCTATTTCGCCCAATTCTTCTAGAATATTTTCCACCCCATTCTTCCCAGAAATTTCTTCCTCAGCCGTAGCCGCCAAAATCAAATTGTATTTTAGATTGGGTTCATTATAGAAATTCAGAAAACAAGCCATGAGAGAAACCAAACTCGCGCCAGCATCATTGCTTCCCAAGCCGTAAAGCTTACCGTCTTCTACTTCCGGAGAAAATGGGGCTTTGGTGTAGCCCACATTCGGTTTTACAGTGTCGTGATGTGAATTGAGTAGAATGGTAGGTTTTCCTGCATCATAATGTAAGTTCTTCACCCAAATATTGTTGCCTTTTCTTTGGGTTGAAATTCCTTTATTCTGAAAAAAGGATTGAATCAAATCAGCCGTTTTATCCTCTTCTTTACTCAAAGAAGGAATTGAAATAAGCTGCTTTAGTAAATCGAGGGCTTCATTAAATAACTGCATTTTAATTACTGATTAGAGTTCCAGACTGGCCAATAGCCAAAGCCTTTAAGTTTTCGAAAGAACCGATTCTTACCGATTTAGCACCATGAGCTAAGGCCAATAAAGCGCAATCCATTTTGGGAAGCATACCTTCATTAATCACTCCGCTCTCTTTTAGTTCTGCTACTTCTGCCCTTTTAATTTCAGAAATTACAAGCTTGTTTTCGAAATCGGAAAGCACACCAGGTTGCTCGAAGCAATAAATCAATTTCACTTCAAATTGCTGCGCCAAAGCAGCCGCTACCGAAGCCGCAATGGTATCGGCATTCGTATTCAGCATATGACCTTCGCCATCGTGGGTCAAAGGTGCCAACACAGGGATTAGTCCCGAATCGATAAGTTTTTTAAGAATTTCAGTATTGATATTTTCTGGCTTTACATCGCCCACAAAGCCATAATCAATTGCTCCAACGGGTCTTTTTGTGGCTGGAATTACATTGGCATCCGCACCAGTGAGGCCAATAGCGTTTACCTTCAAGGCTTGAAGTTTACTGACGATTCGCTTACTCACCAAGCCACCATACACCATGGTCACCAAGTCGATGGTTTCATTATCGGTGATTCTTCGCCCCTCCACCATTTTGGCTTCAATGCCTAGTTTCTTACCAAAGTCGGAAGCAATTTTTCCACCTCCGTGAATCAGAATTTTTTCTCCTTCTAAAGTTGAAAACGATTGTAGAAAAGCATTTAAAGCAGAAGCCTCATCAATGACCTTTCCCCCAACTTTAACAATGGTAAGCTTTTTCATATTCACTAAATCTGGGGCATTAACAATTCGTGAAACACCGCTTGAGCAGCGTAAACTCGGTTTTCAGCCTGCTCTAAATGAATGGCATTTGGGCCATCTAAAATTTCATCTTTAATCACTAAACCACGCCTTACGGGCAAACAGTGCATCACTTTTGCATTTTCCGTAAGCTCCAATTGCTTCGAACCGAAAGTCCATCTTTCATCTTGAGATAAGATTCGGCCATAGTCATCATAGGACGACCAGTTCTTTACATACACAAAATCGGCATCTTTAAGCGCTTCTGCTTGGTCATGGAAAACTGTCACTCCTTCGCGAAACTCTTCTGCCAAATCATAGCCCTCTGGATTGGCAATACTGAAATCAACATCAGCTTTTCCTATCCATTCCGCAAAAGAATTGGGAACTGCTTGCGGTAAAGCCTTTACATGTGGCGCCCAAGTCAGCACTACTTTGGGTTTGCGCTTTGCTACCCATTGCTCTTTAATCGTCACCAAATCTGCCAAGCTCTGTAATGGATGTCTGGTACCGCTTTCTAAACTCACAATAGGAACACCCGCATATTTGATAAAGGCATTCAAGAGTTTTTCAGAATAGTCTGCTTCTTTCGATTTCAATTCAGGAAAAGTACGCACGCCCAACACATCGAAATAACGCCCCATTACGGCTGCGGCTTCCTTAATGTGTTCCGCCTTATCGCCATTCATCACCACGCCATCTTCAAACTCCAATGCCCAGCCGTCTTTCCCTATGTCGAGCACAATGGCTTGAGCACCTAAATTTTGTGCTGCCACTTGTGAACTCAAGCGTGTTCTCAAGCTCGGGTTGAAGAAAATTAAACCGATTCTTTTTCCTTCGGCCAGTTTGGTCTGAAATGGATTTGCCTTTAACGACAAAGCCTTTTCAACCAATGCATTTATATTTTGTACGTCTTTTACTGAAGTGAAATTTTTCATTCTTTTTTATTCGTTGCGGAAATGAATTCAATCATTCCTACATTTTTAGATCGTAATTCTGACCTCTTATTTGTTTAACTCTATACTTAATGCAGCTAAAAACTGATCCAATTCAGCCTTGCTAATGTTCAGCGGTGGTAATATCCGAATTGTGTTCTTATTAGAGGCTGAACCTGTGAAAATACTATGTTCAAAAATCAATGCTTTGCGCAAAGCCGCTACATCAAAATCAAATTCAGCACCAATCATAAGGCCCTTTCCTCGAACCTCTTTCACCGCTTGAATTTTATTTAATTCACCTTCTAGATAAGCCCCCATTTTTGCAGCATTCTTGAGCAAATGCTCCTCTTCTATCACTTCCAACACGGCAAGTGAAGCAGCACAAGCCAAATGATTTCCTCCGAAAGTGGTACCCAACATACCATGCCAAGGCTCAATTTCTGGTGAAATCAAAACACAACCCACAGGAAAGCCATTGCCCATTCCTTTTGCCATGGTAATAATATCAGGACGCACTACAGAATGCTGATGGGCGAAGAACTTACCTGTTCTTCCAGCACCAGATTGTACTTCGTCCAGTATTAATACGGCTTCATACTTATCGCACAGCTCTCTAGCTTTCGCTAGAAAAGCATCACTTGGCGTATAAAGGCCAGCAACTCCTTGAATGCCTTCAATAATTACACCTGCAACCTCATCATCAAAAACTGAAGTCAAAACCTCCAAATCGTTCATCGGTACAAAAACCACCTCGTGACCATTATTGAATGGCGCTACGATTTTCGGGTTGTCAGTTGCGGCTACGGCTCCAGAAGTTCTGCCATGAAAAGCATTTTCCACCGCAATAATCTTACGATTCCCTGTATGGAATGAAGCCAGTTTTAATGCGTTTTCATTGGCTTCGGCACCAGAGCTACACATAAAAAATTGGTAGTCGTAGTAGCCAGAAATTCGGCCCATGGCTTCGGCCAATTCTTCTTGAAGTGAATTTTGAACCGCATTGGAATAGAAACCAATTTTCGACAATTGATCTGTGATTCTTTTCACATAATGCGGATGAGTATGCCCTATCGAAATCACAGCATGCCCCCCGTATAAATCCAAATACTCTTTCCCTTCCTTATCCCAAAGTTTGGCTCCAAGCGCACGCGCTGGCTCAATTGGGTAAAGGGGATAAACATCAAATAATTTCATAGTTATTAATTAAAAAGCACTTGGTTTTAGATTCAAACCTAGTTTTTCAGGAAAGCCAAACATCAAATTCATGTTTTGTACGGCCTGACCGCTAGCTCCCTTTAGTAGGTTATCAATCACAGAATGGATGACCAAATAGCTACCATGTTTTTCAAGATGAAGCACACATTTGTTAGTGTTCACTACTTGCTTCACATCAATAGCTACATCGCTTACCCAAGTAAAGGGATGGTCTTCATAATATTCTTTATACACCTGAATGGCTTCTTCCAAAGGCCACTCGCAATGCTGATAAGCCGTCACAAAAATGCCTCTAGTGAAGTTTCCTCTGTAAGGCACAAAATTGATCGGTTTATCGAACCAGGGCTGAAGCTGTTGAAGGCTTTTCCCAGTCTCATCCATGTGTTGGTGGGTGAAGACTTTGTAAGCCGAAACATTGCTATCGCGCCAGCTAAAATGAGTACTGGCCGAAGGTTGAACTCCAGCACCTGTTGAGCCCGTCATGCCTGAAAGGTGGACCTCTCTTAACATTCCGTTATAGGCCAAAGGCAGCAAAGCCAGCTGAATGGCTGTGGCAAAACAACCAGGATTAGCCAAGAAACGGGCATTCTTAATTTCATCACGATTGAGTTCTGGCAAGCCATAAACGGCCTCGTTACTCATTCTGAAATCATGGCTCAAGTCAATAATTTTCACAGTGTCTGGCACTTGATTCTCCTTCATAAATTCTGAAGAAGCACCATGTCCCATGCAAAGGAAAAGTAGGTCGATATCGAAATGAATCTGATCTGTAAAGCTCAATTCGCTGTCTCCCAAAAGGTCGGTATGCACATTGTGAATTGGCAAACCTACCTGACTTCGGCTGTGCGCAAAACTAACTTCCACCTCAGGGTGATGAATCAGTAAACGCAGCAATTCGCCTCCTGTGTAGCCTGCTGCCCCAACTATTCCTGCTCTAATCATTTTCTTGATTTACTTGGTGGTAAATGGCACTTTGATTACCGAAAATCTTAGCGAAGCCTTTCACATCATCACCCGTCCAAGCATTGTTCATTTCTCCGTAATTGCCAAACTTGGCCGACATCAGGTCATGCTCAGATTCAATTCCAATCAGTTGATAACGGTAAGGCAAAAGTTTGAAAAATGCTTTCCCTGTCACAAATTTCTGACTGCTTTCCATCATGCTTTCTAAATCGCGCATTACAGGATCCATAAACTGCCCTTCGTGCAGCCAATTACCATAAAACGCAGCCACTTGGTCTTTCCAGTAAATCTGCCATTTGGTGAGAATATGTTTTTCCAAAGCCTGATGTGCTTTGATGGTAAGGATGGCAGCTGAAGCCTCAAAACCAACCCTTCCTTTGATGCCAATAATCGTATCACCTACATGGATATCGCGACCAATACCAAAAGGAGCCGCTATTTTCTCCAAAGCCTGAATGGCTTCATATGAATGCGTAAACTCCGTTCCATTGATCGACTTTAACTCACCTTTTACAAAGCCAAGTTCTAAATCTTCTTCAACGGTTTTGGTCACTTGAGTCGGCCAAGCTTCTTCTGGTAAATAGCCTTTAGAACTCAACGTTTCTTTGCCTCCCACCGATGTTCCCCAAAGGCCTTTGTTAATAGAATAAGCAGATTTCGAAAAGTCCATATCTACACCTTTCGATTGCAAATAGGCGATCTCCTCTTCTCTCGAAAGCCTCATGTCTCGAATAGGTGTGATGATTTCCGCGTCAGGTAAGTAGGTTTGGAAAATCATATCAAAACGGACTTGATCATTTCCCGCACCAGTGCTTCCGTGTGCTATATATTCTGGGTTAAGCGTTTTAGCATATTTGGCAATGGCCATGGCTTGACTTACCCTTTCGGCACTTACAGAAAGCGGGTAAGTACTGTTTTTCAATATGTTACCAAAAATCAAATACTTGATTACGCTTGAATAATAGTTGGAAGTTTCTTCGATGGTTTTATGGCTGGTTACACCCATTGCGTAGGCGCGCTTTTCCACTTCATCCAGTTCTTGTTGAGAAAAACCACCCGTATTTACCAATACCGAATGGATTTCTAAACCACGTTCTTCGCTTAAATATTTTACACAATAAGAGGTGTCGAGCCCCCCGCTATAGGCTAAAACTACTTTCTTCTTATTCATCATTTTTTTTCTTTTTGGCTTCTGCCTTCAACAAAATATTTTTCTTAAAATTCACCCAACGCTTAAACAAGTTGAAGTCCTTATCCAACTCGCGTTCCACCCATTGTGTTCTTTTAGGTTTTACATTTTTCTCCCATTCCGGATTGTACAGCATGGCTGTACAAATGCAGTTTGACCTGTTCTTAGCTTTTAATATATCGTAGTTAACACAGCTTTGACAGCCCTTCCAAAAGTCTTCATCTTGGGTGAGTTCTGAGTATACTACGGGTTTATAACCTAGTTCTGAATTGATTTTTAACACAGCCGCGCCAGTAGTTAATCCGAAGATTTTTGCCGTGGGGTATTTTTTTCTAGACAACCTAAACACAGCTGCCTTAATACGTTTTGACAAGCCTAAACCACGGAATTTATGAGAAACGATGAGCCCAGAGTTGGCTACAAACTTTTCATGGCTCCATACTTCTATGTAGCAGAAACCTGCCCACTCACCTGCTTCGGTTACCGCCACTACGGCCTTGCCCTCACGTATTTTTAGAGATACATATTCGGGCGTTCTTCGCGCAATTCCAGTACCTCTAATTTTAGCAGAACTGGCAATTTCTTCAATAATATCGTCTGTAAAGCGGGTATCTTCTTCTGTAGCTACCCTAATTATGAATTTTGTTGATTCCATTCTCACTGTAATTCTGGATGATGAAAACGACTCAATGTTTTCAGAAATCCTAAAAGGAAATATGATTTAAATTTTAATAAAGACTATAGGTAATATCGGGGACTTGACTACCGCATAGGTAGTCTATATATATGAGGCGACTAGCGCCTAAAAAACTTAGGTGTATATACAGCAAGCTCAGACACAGGGAGTGACATGTTAATAGCTGGTGATATGTTCGCTTCGTTCTTCATTATGAAATGAGGAACAAAGGAAACGAAAAGTTTGGAATGGACAACGGTTTTATTCTGGAATTTTAAAAATAGAACAAACTCAATTGACCTTCAACCCACTAAGCACTCAATTTTCCGTAACCTGTTGGTGGTTTACGGTAGGCGTAATAACTCATCACTACTTCCATAGCTTGGCGAATGGCCTGATTAATGGGCATCATCTTGGTGCCTAATTCGGTATCAATACTGCGAAGTCTAAAGTAATAGTCACTCATCATTGGTGAAGGAATACCTGCTTCCATATCGGCTTCAATCTTAGCAATGGTATCGCTCTGACCTGCTTTCATAAGCTTACAGGTAATGAATTTTGCCTTGCCGTTTTTATCACGTGTGGCTGAATAACCAAAAAGCCGACAAATTAAGCCGCGGTACGCATACTGTGAGCAACCTCCTTTATCTAAAGAATCCTTTACTGGATTGAATAGCGTACACATAGTACTTTGATTCACCAGTAGCTCTTGGTAAACTTCATCAATCCGCTTGGTCAGAAAAAGGTGTAGGGCATAAGGAAGAAACTCTAGAGGAGTCGCTTCAATATCGGCTTTAAAGCAACATTTTCCGCAGCCCGAAATACAATGAAGACCACTTCTATCGCGAAGGCTATTCATTTCTTTATCCAAGGCGGCAAAAATCTTTTCTACCGATTTTACTTTTCTGACGATTGACATAAGGGCTGCGAAGGTAGTGGAGAAAACCGTTGCTTTAACATTTACCGAAAAATTTACTTTGGTGATTTAAACTCTAAAAATCAATCAATTAGAGTAACAACAACGAAAGATTGTGTGTAGAATATTATTCAATGAATAAAGTGGCTAAGAATTCATTTATAAGTTATTTGGCTCTCTCTTTAATTTCCTCATCCAGCTGCCCTGATATTAAGTATTTATTTGAATCTAGCTCTGCTATATTCCCTATATACTCCAATAGAATTCTAAATGATTCAAAAGACCCCAACTCTATACCGTTTAGATTGTCTGGCTCGACACTCGAATAATCATAAATACTCTCTACTCCCTCACATGAATCATCAAATAACTCAAAAAGGAGTCCATAGTACCCAACCTTGTCTTTACCCAATGTCACATATCGTACACATCTAAAATCATTATGATAATACGAACCAAGGTATTGTTCAATCTCCTTTCCAGCATGGATATATGGCAATATTTCAGATTCGTTTAAATACCGCATAAACTCTTTCTTATTAACCCTATAAGTTAGAGAAATTTACCAGTGATCTAACGGGAAGAGCACCTTCCTCCAAGCTCAAAAATGAGATTCCGGACAGCTTGGTACCGCTATGTTTTTCTACGTAGATAATTCCAAAACCTGCGGTGAGTATTTCAGAAGAAAATTCGATGGCCATGAAATCCCCTAAAGTATGAATATAGAATTCCCGTTTTTCATGCTTGCCATTTTCCCAAATGAAGAGTTCATTTTTGGGTCTAAATTCAAAGGTTTTATTTTCGAAGAACCCAGAGTTTCCATTGGTCTTCCACGAACTATTTACCAAATCAAATGCAGCAGCTTCAGGAGAAAAAGCAGCGAAGAAATAGTCTGTTGGGCTTTCATCAATCGTTGATTTTAGCACAAGCATTCCTTCGGTATTAAACCCTCCATAAAGTGTGTCTTCTAACGATTCGAAGCGCACCTGCTTTCCATCTTGAATTACTTTCCACTCTTCTTTCACATCGGCATAATAACTTTCTGCTTTGGAATTGGACAAGACCGACAGCAGCATGAGCCCCGGTTCTATAAAGCTCTGCTCATCGTCATAACCACCCTCATTGTACTCCAACACTGCCCCATCTTCTCCCATTACCATTTCGGGCGGAGAAGCCTTAATATAAGCCAAAAGCCAATTTCCTTTTAGGTTTTGAGCACTTATAGAAGCTGAAAAAAGAAATAGAAACGAGAATAATAAAACACGCATGTCCGAATATACGGTAAAAAGGCATTATTGGTCGAGCCACTTTTTAAAATCTTGCACTTTGTCTCGGCTTACAATCGCATCGGTTTCGTCTGTATGAATTAAAATCAGCCGTAGACGCGAATTTGAATAGGTAATAATATCCTTTACTGCCTCTAGTGAGACCAAGTATTTACGGTTAATACGGAAGAACTTCTGCGGATCGACCAACTGCTCCACTTGCTCCATGGTGTAATCAATGATGTAGCGGTTCTTCTCTTTAGTTTGAAGATAAGTGGCCTTTTCTTGACTAAAAAAGTAAGCGGTTTCTGCCGTTGCAATGGTATGAATATGCTCTCCGATTTTGACGACAAAGCGTTCTTTGTATTGCTTTGTGAGCATTTGCATCGCTTGTTGAATCAGCATCATATCTATGCCTGGTTTTTGCTCAGGTGCGCTGGGCTTAAATCTGGCTTCATACTTTTCTAAAGCACTTTCTAAATCCGATGGATCAATGGGTTTGAGCAAATAATCTATACTATTTACTTTAAACGCCTGAATGGCGTATTCGTCAAAAGCGGTGGTGAAAATAATGGGTGCAGAAACTTCTACCTGCTCCAAAATCTCGAAACTAAGTCCATCTGCCAATTGAATATCGAAAAACAGAAGATCGGGCTGAGGGTTTTCTTTTAACCAATTCACCGCTCGTTTTACCGAATCGAATTTGGCCAGTATTTCAATTTCTGGGTTAATCTTCTCCAATAAATTAGTCAGCCTCTTGGCCGCCATCGACTCATCTTCAACAATCAGTACTTTCATTTCTCAAAGGCTAATAATGGAAGTTTCACAATAAATTCGCTCGGCCCATCAACGACCTCCACGGGTATTGGGCTTAAGAATTCATACCTAGATTTTATGTTTGAAAGCCCCATACCTGAACTTTCATCTACTGGAATTTTCTTTTTTTGAAAATTATTTCTGACCACCAGTTTTTCCCCATTCTCAATTTCAATACGAATCGTAAGTGGCTCTTCTTCAGCAATTACATTGTGTTTTATGGCATTCTCTATTAGCATTTGAATGGCCATAGGTGGCAACATTTTCTGTTCAAAGCCTTCAATATTTATTATCAACTGAAGCTTTTCGTCAAACCTTATTTTTTGTAGGAAGAGGTAAGAATTAACAAATTCCATTTCGGTTTTAAGACTTACTACCTCTTGGGCACGAGTATCTAAAACATACCGATACACTTTTGAAAGCTCACGAATAAACTTGGCCGCTTGATCTTGATCTTCATACACCAAATTGGTAAGTGCATTCAAGCTATTGAACAAAAAGTGTGGGTTGACCTGATTTTTAAGCGTTTCATATTTGGCCTCCATTTGCTCCTTTTTCAGGCGTTCGGCATCTAAACTTGCCTTTTTCCAGTTCTTGAGAAACTCAACCGAATTCAGAAAAAAAGAAATAACAAAGGTAATTCCGACAGAGATTAATAAGGTCCATTTAATATCTCCCATATCAATATCGAAGCCGTATTTCAGCGCTAAATACAGCCCATATACAGCTAAAGGTGTATACACAATCACACCTATCACGCCCCAAAGAAATCGTTTACCTGGGTTTTCTAACCAAGGAATTTTGTAAGTGAGGTAGGTGGAAACATGTGCATTGCCTTGCCAAAGTAAAACCCACTGAAAAGCAGAAATCGTCATGGCATTAAGAGCTATGCCCCATGTATTGAAACAGGTATTACACCAGAAATAAACCGAAGGCCCGCCAATCAATGCGATAAGCGCTATTTCCTTAAGCTCACGTTTCCAATTGATTGTTTTAAGATATCCCATTTAGGCTAAAGTACTGATTTTATACTTTCAATGTGTTGGCATATTTACCAACGCCAAATTGTTTTCTGTAACGGTTGGCATGATAAGCAATTAATGGTGAACCTACAGCAGCAGGTAAAACCCAAAGTAACCAACCCATATTTCCTAAGGCCTGAAAAAGGGCTCCATTTTGAACTAAAAAAGCTGTAATGCTAGCGATAAATGCGCCTCCCATTAAATTCATATGGGCGAACCACCACCACATTTTATCGGGTTTGGTATTTCTAAACCCTTTGATGTTGAGCCACGCAGTATTGGCAGTGAAAAACCCGAAAATAATGGACAGATAACCAAAGCTTGAGGAAAAATTGCTCAAGACTAAATACCTAATTCCCGCCCCAAAAAGAGTTAAGCCAAAAGCAATGGCAATAAACGCGGCAATCCAATCAATAAGTAATGGCTTCAATGTTTTTTTCAGCTTCAATACCCTTTGCCCAGCAAATGTCATGTAAAAACTGAATACAGCTATTATGGTAAGAAAGAAGTTAAACCTAACGAAGCTTACAATTAAAATTGCGCTAATGAAGATCCAAGCCATAGACCAAAAGAAAACCTTTCCGGCAGCGCGGTGAATCTTACCTCCTTTTCTACCAAAAAAGGCAGCCAAAATTCCTGAAAGCAAAGTAGTAACCCCTGCAGTTACGTGAGATAAGATGAGTACTTTCTCCATGATTGAATTCTTAAGGTACAAGAAAAAATGAGGTGCTACCGACTTTCGACAGCACCCTTTATTTTAATTTCCGCAGCTTGCCATTAACTGTTCTGCTACTTCAATTCCCCAAGTAGGCTCAAAGCTTTTTCCTTTTTCCTCAGCATTAAAGAGAGGAATGCTTTTCTGCGCCAAACCACAGGCACCTGCTGTAGAAGAACCGAAGAACTGTGCTGTACCAAATTGCATTTGAGCCATTAAAGCCATTGCTCTAGGATTTTCAGGGTTTAATTTCATGGCATAACCAAAAGTTTGTGTTGCCAAGCCCGATAATGATTGTCCTCTTGAGTTTGGATCGGCCGCCAATTGCGCCATAAAATAAAAGCCTTCTAAAGCCACAACCTCACTATTGTTAGGCGCAAGCTCTTTCGCTTTTTCAACAAATGGCTTAGCCTTATCTAAAAGTTGGTCTTTGGCTTTTACGCCTTCTGCCAATAATGAAGCATTAATATAACTAAGGGCAGCGTAATATTGAGGGTGCCACTGTTCGCTCGCATTAGATGTTATACGTTCAAATTGACCGGCTGAGGCTTGTAGGTTTTCTAAATTTCTTTCAGCCCCCATCGACTGCAAGCCCTTTACCATGGCATTCATATAAGCCTCTTGGTTTTGCGCATTTAAGGTGAAACTAGTGATAAAAAGTGCGAGTAAGATTGTTAGCTTTTTCATGTTATGTTTTTTAAAGTTTTTGAGTTCGTTTTCTAATGATGACACTAAAGTGCAGGGAAATGATTGGCTTAGAAAAAAAGTGTTACCGAACCGTAGAATCTTCAGGATGAACCGTAGAGTGAGAAATTTCAAAGGGCCAAAACTCAAATTTCAAAAGTTCTCAGCTAATAAAAGCCGATATTAAATGTTAAACCGGTAAACCTTTTCAGGACGATACAGTATCATTTCTGCCCCCATAACCTTAGATGTACCGTCTACTAGAAAACCACTGTTCGAGGCGCATTAAATAGATGAAAAGTAAGAAGCTCATACAGCCGCATTAGTCTATTATCTAATGTCTAAATACTAACTACTTGTTACTAAAGATTGTCCAGCTGATTCTCTTGCCCATCTTTGGTCAGGGTGATGAAAAGGGCTAGAAAAACGAAACGCTTGGCGCCTTGCCCAACCTCCTGTCGCTCGTAAATACCTTGAGCGTTTGCTTGATCTGCATATTGGTAGCCAAACACATTATCACGTCCAAAAATATTGGAAGAAGACATGTACAGGATGATATTCGGCTTTATAAGGAAAGCAGCATTCAAACTCAAGTCGTGAAAAGTTGGCGTTTTATCATTCTGAAAACCAGACTTATTCGGGTTGTGAAATGGCCTGCTCGAAGCAAAATTATAAGTAGCTCCAAATTGAGTTCTTAACGGCACTACAAAATGTTTGGCCACAAAAGAGAAGTTGTGATTAGAAACGAAGGAGGGCGTGGCCAAACTTGAGAAATCTCGATAATCTCTTTCTGAATCCACATAGGAGTAAGAAACCCAGTAGTCCGTATTTTCGAAACTCTTGCTGTCTCTCCAAAATACATCCACTCCTTTGGCTTCTCCAAAGCCAGCGTTTGAGTAATTATTAGGGTTGAAATCATTCTCGACAATGAATTTCACTAAGTCGTCATATTTTTTCAAATAGGTTTCTACCCTGAAAACACGATCATTATGAATGTATTGATAGTTCAGAATGTAATGCGTTGCCTTCTCTGGTTTTAAATTCTGATTTACCAAAGCATAGTCGTTTTGCGCTGATTGCAAATACTGCCCATAAGCCAATGAGAACTGCCCTTTTTCCGTCAGCTTATAGGACATTGCCAATCGCGGATTCACCCACGTTTGGCTCAATAATGAAGAGTGTACTAAACGCAACCCCGTGCGCACTACAAACTTATTCGAAGCGAAATAATCCGTTTCAACAAAAGTGCTCGCAATATTTTCTTTAAAGTCGAAGGCATCACTTGGCCCGTTTTCTATGTTGAATTTGCTGGTGTATTTCTTAGCAAAGAACTCTGTACCCATGTTCACGCTCACCTTTTCTGCTGCTTCCCAGTTAAAAGCGAGCTTGGCGTGAACACCTTTTTCGTCCTCCTCAATCTCATCGGTATTGAAGTCAATTTTCTCTTGATTCAAAGTGGTAGAAACCCCAGCCCGAACCGTCCAACGGTCAGCAATAATATCTTTGTAGCTCGTATTCAAATAGAAGTAATCGTTACCAATCGAAACAGTGTCTTTTGCTCCATCATTATTAATATTGTGTTGGCGAATGCTCAGGTTCGAAATGTCCATGTTGGTGTACACCTTCAGCAAACCACTTCCACTCACTTTTTGTCGAAAAACTAATTCGGCTACTTTTCCATTAGGTGCCTCTTTCCAATCAAAGTCTTGTTTGATTAAATCCTGATAGGGGCGTAAATCGGTGTATTGAACCTTGCCAGAAATACTGGCGTTTTCCCACTTTTTGGTGTAAGCCAAATCTCCACCAACCGTCATTACCGAAATATCACCTTGAGTTTTCTCGGCAATATCGTTGGAGTTTAAAACCAAGGCCGAAGAAAGCGCCTGGCCATATTCAGCAGAGTACCCGCCCGTACTAAATATGGTACCTTTAAATAAAAAAGGGCTAAATCGACCACGGGTAGGTACATTTGGAGCGGTAGCACCAAATGCATTTCTCACCTCAAGTCCATCAATAAAAACCTTGGTTTCGTAGCCTTCGCCTCCCCGAACAAACAGTCTTCCTGACTCGCCCACTGTGGCGGTACCCGGCAAAGTGTTTATTGCGCCCATAATATCACCCGCAGCACTAGCCGTAGTTACGATATCAAGGGGTTTTAGAACAGTCACCTTTTTAATATCGCTGGCTTCAAATGCCCCTGCGGTAATGGTTACGCCATCTACTTTATTGATTTGTTCTTCTAAAATGACTTCCACCTGAATTGGTTGGCCATTCAATTCAAGTGTTTTCTCGAAGACCTTAAAACCCACAAAGCTGACCATCAAAGTATGTTGACCTATTTTACTCGTTTGGAAGCTAAAGGAACCATCATTTTTAGAATTAGCACCATCAAATGAACCTTTGATATAGACATTAGCAAAAGGGATTGATTGCCCTTGACTATCGGTTACTTTTCCTGAAATAATAGTTTGCGCACTGACTCCCATTGAAAAGAGTAGCACCAAAAGAATGAATATAAAACGATGCATTGTTGTTGTTTTTTGAGTTCAGCCCCGTGGGCTCGTTGTTAGCTCAAATGTGCAGCGTATCGTTTCCGAATTGAAATAAGTCTTACCGAATCGTAGAATTAAGCGGATGAGTTGTGAATCGCAGAAAGCAAGTGCATGTATCCCTTATTTCATTCTATACCGCTTATTCATCCTGATCATAGGCATCAGTAATGGTTTTTCAATACAAGCCCATTATATTAGCTAACAAATCAAAACCTTATGAAAACCAAGACCTTATTTTTCCTCTCGCTTTTCTTTGTCTGTTTAATACAAAGCTGTGGTTCGGGAACCACTCAAGAAACCACAGAAGTAGAATATGGTAACCCTCCTGCCGAAGGCTTTAACCTAGAGGGTTCAGACCCAAAAGCCATTGAAGTGGCCGACCAAGTAATGGAAGCCATGGGTGGGCGAAAAGCTTGGGACAATACCCGGCATATTTCATGGAATTTCTTTGGATCACGCGATTTAGTTTGGGACAAATGGACAGGTGATGTACGCATTGATATGCGCAATACTACTTTCCTGATCAACATTAACGACAATACTGGAAAAGCATTTATTGATGGTAGAGAAATCACCGATTCTGATACCTTAAATAACCTAATTGGTAGAGGTAAAAGTGCTTGGATCAACGACTCCTATTGGTTGTTAATGCCATTTAAACTGAAAGACTCGGGCGTTACACTTAAGTATTTGGGGGAAGAAAAAACCAATGAAGATGTATTGGCCGATAAGCTTGAATTGACATTCGATAAAGTAGGAAACACCCCAAATAACCGCTATTGGGTATGGGTAGATAAAACAGACCATTTGGTTAAGCAATGGGCTTATTATCGGAATGCGGCTGACACTACCCAAGGCTTCAATGTTCCTTTCAGAAATTACCAAAAAATGGGCAACATTTTAATTTCAGGAGACCGAGGCGAACGCCAACTAACCAACATTATGGTATTTGATGAATTACCTTCTTCTGTTTATAAGTCAAAAGAAAAGCCAGATTTGGCTGCAATGAAAAATCCATGAAAAGACTGATTTACTTATTGCCCGTTCTCTTTTTATTGGGCTGCGGAAGCTCAGAAAAAAAGGAAGAAGAAAGTAAAGTACTCACGCCTTATTGGCAAGCCCAAAATTCAGGTTCGAAGGCTAGTTTACGAGGGCTTAATGCAGTAACTGAAAATGTGGCTTGGGCCAGTGGTACCAAAGGCACAGTACTCAGAACAATTGACGGAGGAGAAACTTGGGAAGATGTGAGCATTGCAGAAGCTGACACCATCGACTTTAGAGATATTCAAGGTTTTGATGCCAATACAGCCATTGCGCTAAGTGCAGGTCTACCAGCGGTGATTTACAAAACCACTGATGGCGGTCAAAGCTGGCAGCAAAAATATCTTTCTATGAAAGAAGGCACTTTTTATGATGCCATGGACTTTTGGGACGATCAAAACGGAATCATTTTTGGCGATGCGATAGATAGCCGATTGCTTATTCTGAAAACCAAAGATGGTGGTGAAACATGGCAAGAATTACCTTTCGAACAAAGACCAATCGCTAAGGAAGGGCAAGGTGGTTTCGCTGCTAGTGGTACTTGCTTAATTACGAATGGAAATTCAGATGTTTATATAGGCTTGGGCGGAGAAGAGGCTAGCCTTTTTTACTCTTATGATAGAGGTGAAACTTGGGAGAAAACCATTACACCGCTTCAATCGGGCGAATCCACTGCAGGGATTTTTTCCATTGCATTCAAAAATGAAAACGAAGGTCTGATGGTCGGTGGTGACTATCGTGGAGATTCTCTTACCCGAATCAATAGCGCTTATACCTTAGACCGTGGTAAATCATGGTTTCCAGTAATGGCTTCTTTAAAACCACAAGGTTACCGATCTGGGGTTGCTATTTTCAATGATTTAGTTTTGGCCGTAGGCAGAGAAAGCTGTGATTATTTTAGAGAAGGAATGGAAGGTTATGCACCAATGGAAGGTAAATATTATTCTGTAAGCGTAACCAAAGATAATAAAGCTGCCTATGCTTCTGGCCCTGGAGGTTCAGTAGCAAAGTTGGCTTTTAAAGAATAAAAAGAAGGATTGTCAGGCTGTAATCAAGTAAGCCATGAAAGTGCGTTTACTTGATTACAATTTTTGCACTTGGTTTTTTAGTAAAATCATCCTTCTGGAAAAGTCTAAATATCCAACTGACACTTCTGTTATCTTCCGACAACTCATATTCATCATTTGAAACTGACTTGATCTTAGTGTCAAACTCTATGATTTGTTTATAAGCGGCATCTCCAAACATTATCGCTGCCATTTCTAAGTCAAGCTCTTCGTCTTCTTCCATTTCAAGTTCCTTTTTGAAATTATCAATTGTTCCATTGAAGTCAGTCCTTTCAAAGGTTTTGCCATTTTGAGTAAAAAACGTTGTCAGTTTTGTTGGCCCTACCTCAGTTGAATCACGATAAAACTCACTCATTCCCTGATTCAAAGCATCTACGTTAGTAAAATCAAATAGAACCGTATATTTCAATTTCTCTTGATCAAACTCCTTCCTCCAGTTTGATACTCCAGCTATCGCCTCCATTCGAGTGTTTTTCTCCTCAAAACTAACCTCGATTTCGTCCATTATCTTAATTACCTCCTCATCCGCCCCACCTAATGAATTCATCATTTCAGCCATTTCACTCATGTCAACAGTCATGGAGTATGTACCACTTCCATCTCTTTTAAACATAAATTTCTCGATAATACTAATGCAGGAGGTAAGACAAACCGAGAGGATAAGGATACAGACGATCGAGATGATTTTCTTAGTGATTTTCATGGGCTTAAAATTTGAAATAAATATAAGCGATTAGCCCACATCAGATTCCAGCATCAACAAAAAAAATTACTAGGGTAAAAAATCAAATTCTAAACTTCGAAAATGACTTCATTATTAGGTATCCTAAAACGTTCTGAATAAATGCCTCCTTCGGCTGCGGGGCCACAACCAATCACCATAGTTACTTCGGCTTTTCTAGGGAGCTTAAGGAATTTCTTAATCCGAAGCGAATCCATTCCTTCCATTGGGCAAGTATCATAACCTTCGGCTTTCATGCTGAGCATAAAAGTTTGCGCAGCCAAAGCCACACTTTTATGGACACTGATACGCACATCGGTGGCATTCCCATGTCTTACCATTGGCCTATTTAGGCCTACAAAAAAGAAGATGCATTTCTTAATAAAGCCCCAAACGCCAAATGGATCGTTGTAGTAATATTTAGGAATTAGGCTTTGATAATAGTTAAGTGCCCTCTTGGCTGCCTTGGTTTTAGGTTCGCCATAAACCCTTTTCATTTCTTTTACCAAAGCCCTTTGCCTTGTTTTCCAAAGGTCTTTTCGGGCCACAAACACCACCAGTTCTCTAGCGGTTTTTGCAGCTTTCTGATTCATGCACATCCAGCTGATCTTCTCTCGTGCTTTATCGGAACGGATTCTGTAAAACTCCCAAAGTTGCATATTGCTACTATTGGGTGAAAGAATAGCCCTTTCCAAACTTCGCTGAACAGCATTTGGGTCGAAATCTGCTTGGTCGTCATAAATCCGCACTGACCTTCTTTCTTCCACAATCTTGTTAAATACTACCGCACTTTCTTTGATGTTATCCATACACTAAGGGAATCAAGGTTTCTGATAAAACAGCCAAAAGAAGAATAGCTACAATATTAAGAATAAAACCCGCCCTAATCATTTCCTTCATAGGGATCATTCCAGAAGAGAACACTATTGCATTTGGTGGAGTAGAAATGGGCATCATAAAGGCATAACTCGCGGCCAAGGTAACTGGCAAGGAAAGGTACATGGGGTTAATATTTAAACTTAAAGAGATGCCCAAAACCACTGGCACAAAGATAACCGCAAGGGCTACATTACTCATAATCTCAGTCATAAACAGCATAAAAGCACTTAAGCCCAAAACTAATAACAGTCTACTGATATTCCCTTGTTGTGCAATCGCTTCGCCCACAATCTGAACAATTTCAGTAGTTTCCATTGCCTTAGCCAAAGTAAGGCCTCCGCCAAAAAGCAACAGAATACCCCAAGGTAATTTCTTAGTGTATTGCCAGTCCAATAGAAACTCTCCCTTTTTCAAACTCACTGGAGTTGCAAACATAAGTATGGCTCCTATCATTCCTATCAAGGTATCATTCAGCAACGTGGTGTTAAACCAAGTATTTAAATTTCCTCTAAGAATCCAGGCAACTGCGGTAAATACGAATATAATGGCCACCAATTTTTCTGCTCGGCTAATCTTTCCCAGTGATGTGATTTGGTCATCAATAATTTGAGATGAGTCAGCCAGATTCTTGATGCGACTCGGAAAAAGTACCCTAGTCAATAAAAAATAGGTGATAGTAAGCATGATGAAACAAGTAGGTAAACCCACTTTCAAATACTGAGAAAAGCTCACCTCATAATTCATCATTTCACTCATAAAGCCCACCCAAGCCACATTCGGTGGAGTTCCTATAATGGTTGCGGTACCTCCAATATTGGCGGCATAGGCAATGCCTAGCATAAGTACCAATGAAAACCTCTTTTTCCCTTTGTCTTCTGTATTGTCCAACTCTAACAAACTGGTAATCGACAGCGCAATCGGGAGCATCATCACTGTTGTGGCGGTATTGCTAATCCACATAGACAGAAAGGCTGTGGTGAGCATAAAGCCCAATATTATTCCATTAGGGTTGGTTCCTGTTAAACGGATTAGGTTCAGTGCAATTCGTTTGTGTAGGTTATGTTTTTCCATTCCCAAGCCCAAAATAAAGCCCGCCATGAACAGAAAAATAATGGGGTTTGCATAAGGTGCGGTGGCTGCATTTGCATCGAAGACACCGGTAAGCTGAAACAAGACAATAGGAAGTAAAGCAGTAACAGGAATGGGAGCAGCTTCGGTAATCCACCAAGTAATCATCCAAGCAGCAATACCAACCACCTTCCATGCTTCAGGAGATATCCAGAAATCGGGAGAAAAGGTTAGGATGAGAAAAAATACTAGGGGTCCAGCAAATAGGCCAAAAATTTTTGCGCCTTTGAAATCAGGTGTGCTCATTTTATATTTTGGATGACCTACTAAGATAGTATTTTAATAGAGTGTTCTTAAGTGTAGGCGATTCAAATTCCTGTTTTTCTGACAGACCTAAAAAAAGAAAAGAGCCCCAACCTCGAGCTCTTTTTCTTAATCAACCTTAAAATACTAAAAACTAACTATGTATAATCAACCTTAATCTATATTCTTACCTGATAAGTATTGTTTGTCAATTCTTCTTTCAAAACACTTATGGGTAGGTATACCGAGAATTGAATTAAATTGTTTCAGTATCGAGAATAAAATTTCGTTAAAAAAGGTTAACGTTTTTTCCTTTCACAGAAAGCACAGTTGCAATTCGGTCAAACGGAACATCTCAAGCAATTAATCCTTTGGCTTAGCCATTTATTGTTCTATTTTTGCCACAAATTTAAACCCGCTGTAATGAGTGTTTTAGTCAATAAAGATTCTAAAATTATAGTTCAAGGATTTACCGGTTCCGAAGGTACTTTCCATGCTGAACAAATGATTGAATATGGTACAAATGTAGTTGGTGGTGTTACTCCAAATAAAGGAGGTCAGCTACACCTAGGCAAACCTGTTTTTAATACTGTTGAAGACGCAGTGACTTCAACAGGGGCAGATGTTTCCATTATTTTTGTTCCACCTGCTTTTGCGGCTGATGCCATTATGGAAGCGGCTGATGCTGGAATATCTGTAATCATCGCTATTACTGAAGGAATTCCTGTAAAGGATATGGTAATGGCTAAAGAATATATCAAAAACAGAAATGTTACTTTGATTGGCCCTAACTGCCCAGGTGTAATTACTCCTGGCGAAGCTAAAGTTGGTATCATGCCTGGCTTTATTTTCAAAAAAGGTAGAATTGGTTTAGTATCTAAATCGGGTACTTTGACTTACGAAGCCGCTGACCAATTGGTGAAAGCTGGTTTAGGAATTTCTACTGCAATTGGTATTGGTGGTGACCCAATTATTGGAACTCCTACTAAAGAAGCAGTAGAGCTTTTAATGAACGACCCAGAAACGGACGCTATCGTTATGATTGGTGAAATTGGTGGTAACTACGAAGCCCTTGCTGCTGAGTACATTAAATCAACTGGAAACAAAAAGCCTGTCGTTGGATTTATTGCTGGTCAAACAGCGCCTCCAGGTAGAAGAATGGGCCACGCTGGTGCAATCATTGGTGGAGCAGAAGATACTGCAGAAGCTAAAATGAAGATTATGTCAGAGTGTGGTATTGTTGTAGTTAACTCTCCTGCAGATATCGGAGCTACAATGGCTGAACTATTGAAAGCTTAAGAAGAATAAATTTTAGAGAATATTGAAAGCCTCATTTTGAGGCTTTTTTTATTTCCTATTGGGTAGGAGCAAGTTGGTTCAAGGCAATCCAAGCCATCAGGCCAATCCCCAATTCAATGGCATCTTCGTCTATGTTGAATTTAGGTGTATGCACCCCCAAAGTAGTTCCCTTTTCTGAATTTCCTGTTCCCAAACGATAGAAGCAAGAAGGTACCACATGCGAATAGTAGGCAAAATCTTCTGCCCCCATCCATAAATCTAAATCCACAATATTTTCTGCACCGAGATAAGCTGTTGCGGCCGCACGTGCTGATTGCGTAGTTGTAGGATCATTGGTTAAGTAAGGGTAACCAACATCAATGAATACATCACAACTCCCTCCCATTGCCTCGGCAAGTCCTTCAGCAATGTTTCTTATTTTTTTGTGTGCCTCAAAGCGCCACTCTTCGTCCAAAGCCCGAAAGGTTCCTCCGATTTTGACTTCATCGGGAATGATATTCTGCGCATGGCCTCCTTCAATTTGCCCGAACGAAAGCACGGTTGGTTTTTTAGGATCAGCATTTCTGCTCACTACTTGCTGTAACGCCACAATGATATGCGATGCAATCAGAATAGGGTCAATCACTTTATCAGGCAGTGCAGCATGCCCCCCTTTTCCCTTTACTGTAAGGTAAATCTCATCCGCACTGGCCATGTATTGCCCTTCTCTAAAGCCAACTTTACCCGTTGGAATATATGGCATCACATGTTGCCCAAACATATTATTTGGTCTAGGGTTTTCCAAAGCTCCATCTTTAATCATTAAAGACGCACCCCCTGGGTTTTTCTCTTCCCCCGGCTGAAAAACAAGCTTTATAGTTCCTTCAAACTGATCTTTAAGTTGCACTAAGATACGAGCAGCTCCTAAAAGACATGACGTGTGGACATCGTGACCACAAGCGTGCATTACACCTATGTTCTTCGATTTATAAGCAACATCATTCTGTTCGGTAATCGGCAAAGCGTCCATATCGGCACGCAAAGCCACCGTTTTGGATGCTGGATTCCTTCCTTCAATTAAAGCTGTTAAGCCAGTTCCAGCCACTCCTTCCTTTGGTTCGATTCCTAATTTACGTAACTCAGCAGCAACGTATTTTGCGGTTTCAAACTCCTTGAAAGAAAGCTCGGGGTTTGCATGAATATGCCTACGAATATTGACAGTATCCTCTGCATACTGAGCAGCAAGCTTTTTTACATCATTCAACAAACTCATTTCTCAAGCTTGAATTGCTCTGGAACTACAGTAGCGGTTGGGTAATATTTCTTTATCTTTTCATAAAGCGGTTGGGCTTCTATCTGCTGATAGAACTCTCCAATCTTCACGAAATAGGTCGGTAATTTATACTGAATTTGAGCCTCCATTGCTGGAAGAATATCAAAAAGACGGTTTCTAATTCTACCTGCCTCAACTTCGTTGGTACCAGAATAAACCATTATGGTATAACCAGAAAGTGTTGCCAAGGTGTCATTTCTCACCGCAATGGAATCCATCACGGCATCCATCTTATCTGATATTTCATAAGTTGAGCGGATGGCTTGATTCTTTATTACTTTGATTGTATCGTCCTCCTTAGATTGTACTTTAACAGTTGGGCGATATTTCGATAAATCATCAGAATAACTCAAATCAACATCATCTCCCTTTACATCCTTTTTAGGGATAGCCTGATTGGTACAGCCAACCGCCAGCAGGACTACTGCCAGAGTCATTAAGGTATTTGAAATAGACTTAATCATTAATAACTACGCATTTATTGCTCAGAATATCTTCTTCGACTTGCTTAAACTTAACGTCATTTTTAATGGTTCCGTCTTGATACTGAACATTTACTCGGTCGTTTCTTCCATAAATCTTTTCAGACTTAATAGGAGCTGTTTTTTCTACCGGAGGTCTGTTTCTAGTATCCTGTCTTCCTGCCAATGCAGATTTAGATTCTTCCTTACTCTCATTCAATTTCTGCTGACTTCCTCTACTTCTCGCCTCTTGTACTCTATCTGGCGCTTGTTGAGGAATATCGGCTTTGGTTAAGAAAGAAACGGTTTCTTCATTTACTTTAGAAAGGAAGGCTTTAAACAATTGGAAAGCTTCGAATTTATAAATCAAAAGTGGATCCTTCTGCTCATAAACCGCATTCTGTACCGACTGCTTCAAGTCATCCATGTCGCGAAGATGCTCTTTCCAAGTTTGGTCAAT
Organism: Roseivirga ehrenbergii; assembly: GCF_001593005.1. Classification (GTDB taxonomy): domain Bacteria; phylum Bacteroidota; class Bacteroidia; order Cytophagales; family Cyclobacteriaceae; genus Roseivirga; species Roseivirga ehrenbergii. Next base: position 53,088 of record NZ_LQZQ01000003.1, on the reverse strand, counting down.
TACAGCTAGTGTAATAGATTTTTCCATCGCCTTGATCAACTCAGCATTCTCTGTTTCAACAGTTTTATTAAGGTTAACAGCCACTCCAATCTGCCTTTTTCCATCAACAAATGGAAGGAGAATATTTTCAACCGTAGCACCTTTTTCTTGTTGAATATGCTTCATCAACGGCAATGTTTTTTCCGCTATATTCTTGTTCTTCTTGTTATAATCTGCATAAACCTCTTCATACAGATCATTGATAAGCGTGTTTACATCAGATTGCGTGTATTGATCCAAATTAATTTTGGTATCCATACCTAAAGTGCCAATACAACTCAGTTTGAATCCATCGAAATCGTTTGTTGGTTTTGTATTGTTCACGATGTCTTCACAAGTGTCGTACATCATGTTCATAATATCCAACTGTAGACGCTCACCCATCAGCGCATTTCTTCTTCGTTCGTAGATCACAGAACGCTGTTGGTTCATGATGTCATCATACTCCAAAAGTCGTTTTCTAGTACCGAAGTTATTTTCTTCCACCTTACGCTGTGCTCTTTCAATAGATTTGGAAATCATGGAATGCTGAATCATTTCACCTTCCTTCAATCCCATTCTATCCATTAACTTGGCCACTCTGTCTGAGCCAAAAAGCCTCATTAGGTTATCTTCTAACGAAACAAAGAATTGAGATGAACCTGCGTCTCCCTGACGGCCTGCTCTACCTCTCAACTGACGGTCAACTCGTCTTGACTCGTGTCTTTCTGTACCAATAATGGCAAGTCCACCAGCGGCTTTAGATTCTGGCGCTAGCTTAATATCTGTTCCACGACCCGCCATGTTGGTAGCAATGGTTACCGTTCCTGGTCTACCGGCAGCAGCTACAACATCGGCTTCTCTAGCGTGTTGCTTCGCGTTCAATACTTGGTGCTCAATCTTTTTAAGATGAAGCATTCTACTCAATATCTCTGAGATTTCAACCGAAGTAGTACCCACAAGTACTGGTCTGCCTTCAGCAGTTAACTCAACGATTTCATCAACTACGGCATTAAATTTTTCTCTTACCGTTTTATATACTTTATCCTCTCTGTCTTCTCTTGCAATTGGTCTGTTGGTAGGAATTACCACTGTATCCAACTTATAGATTTCCCAGAATTCACCTGCTTCTGTTTCGGCAGTACCTGTCATACCCGCCAATTTGTGGTACATTCTGAAGTAATTCTGCAATGTGATTGTAGCATAGGTCTGAGTAGCGTCTTCTACCTTCACATTTTCCTTTGCTTCAATGGCCTGGTGTAGTCCGTCAGAATATCTACGGCCGTCCATTACCCTACCGGTTTGCTCATCTACAATTTTCACCTTACCACCATCAAGGATGTATTCTGTATCCTTTTCAAACATGGTATAAGCTTTTAGCAGCTGGTTCACGGTATGAATGCGCTGGCCTTTTACGGAGTAATCTTGAATTGCTTCTTCCTTTTGTTTCAGCTTTTCCTCATCCGATAAAGCATCATCTTTCTCTAGTCTGGCAACTACTTCTCCAATATCGGTCATGATAAAGAAGTTTGGATCTTCCCCTTCGCCAGTAATCAAGTCTGTACCCTTCTCAGTAAGGTTTACCGCATTAGTCTTTTCATCAATAGTAAAGTAAAGCGGTTCATCTGCCTTAGGCATGTTTTTCTGATTGTCTTGCAGATAGAAGTTTTCCGTTTTCTGCATTACCATCTTCATTCCTGTTTCACTAAGGAATTTAATCAATGGCTTATATTTTGGAAGACCACGGAAGGCTCTAAATAAGGCTAACCCACCTTCTTCCTCATTTCCTTCTTTAATTAATCGTTTGGCATCGTTCAAATACTGAGAACATAGCTTTCTTTGTGCGTCTACTAATTTGGTTACACGTGGCTTCAATTCATGAAACTCGTGTTCATCCCCTTTAGGAATTGGCCCCGAAATAATTAATGGAGTTCTAGCTTCATCGATCAATACTGAATCGACCTCATCGACCATAGCATAATGATGCTTGCGCTGCACAAGTTCTTTGGCTTCTCTGGCCATGTTGTCACGCAGATAATCAAAGCCAAACTCGTTATTAGTTCCGTAAGTAATATCAGCACGGTAAGCTTGTCTTCTTTCTTCAGAATTAGGTTGGTGCTTATCAATACAGTCGATGGTAAGGCCATGAAACTGGAATAATGGTGCCATCCATTCTGAATCTCGTTTTGCCAAGTAGTCGTTCACCGTAATTACGTGAACCCCTCTTTCGGCCAAAGCATTTAAATAGGCAGGTAAGGTAGCCACAAGCGTTTTACCTTCACCAGTAGCCATTTCAGCAATTTTACCTTGATGTAAAACAATTCCACCAATAAGCTGAACATCGTAGTGAAGCATTTCCCAAGTCACCTCGGTGCCCGCTGCTAACCACTTATTCTTCCAAACCGCTGTATCACCAACAATTTCTACCTGAGGGCCAATAGCCGCAATTTGCCTGTCGTGCAAAGTGGCCTGAACTTCAAGTTTACCTACTTCTTTTAATCTCCTTGCGGTTTCCTTTACTACGGCAAAGGCATCGGGAAGCACATCCATAAGTACTTTCTCAAGTTCTTCATCGCGCTTCTCTTCCAGTTTATCTATTTGATCAAAGATGCTCTCTTTTTCAGCAATTTCAAGACCAGTTTCGCTATCAATTCTTTTATGAAGTGCCTCTAGCTCTCCATCAATTTCTTTAAGGTAGTCTTTAATCCTTCCTTTAATTTCTTGGGTCTTCCCCCTTAAGGCCTCATCAGAGATGTTGCTCATTTCGGCAAACGCCTTATTGATCTTGTCAACGTAAGGTTTTACCTCTTTAATATCGCGATCTGACTTTGATCCGAAAACCTTTGCCAACCCCTTTGTTAAAAAACTCATACTGTATTTTTAATATGGTCTAAAGTTAATTTCTTGTATAGAAAAAGGAAACATAAGCTTGATTTATATTCACAGCTCGATTACTCCTTCAAATACTTTTTCAGCAGGACCTATCAAATAGATATCCTTAAAAATATCGCCCTCTTGGTTAAAAGAGACTTGAAGTTCTCCACCAACAGCATTAAGCCTAATGGGCGATTCTGCACCCTTCAGTGCAAAAGACAATGCTGCTGCAGTACAACCAGTACCACAAGACAAAGTCTCGTTTTCAACCCCTCTCTCATACGTCCTAATTACAAGTGAGTTGTTTGGGCACTCCTCAATAAAATTCACATTTACTCCATCCTCTTTAAAGCGGTCAGAATAACGAATGTCCCTACCTGTTTGCACAACATCAATATCGTGTGCATTCGGTACATATTTTATATAATGAGGAGAACCTGTATTAATTAGAAAGTCGTTACCGATCAATTCATGTTCGGCAACATCATTCATTAATAAGTGCACTTCATCTTCATCAATAAAAGCTGAGTGAACCCCATCAATGGCTAAAAACTCGGTTTCATTGCCGATAATCCCTAAACTTTTGGCAAACATAACCGCACAACGGCTTCCGTTACCACACAAACTCTGTGAGCCATCAGGGTTAAAGTAAATCATTTCGAAGTCGAGTTCGGGGTGATTCTCTATAAGAATGACACCATCTGCGCCTACTCCGAACCTTCGATCACACAATCTTCCGATGAGCAAAAGGTCCGATTTATCGAATTTCAAATCACGATTATCGATCATTACGAAATCGTTGCCTGTACCTTGATATTTATGAAATTGAATCACCACTGATAAATTCTTATTTGGTGGGCAAAGGAACAATAAATGCGCCTCATTTAAAAAGGTGACATATTGGCGTAGAAAAAGTATAAGGCATAAAAAAACCCCCAAAATGGAGGTTTAAGTTCTTTCTAAAGGAATGACTATTTAGTCAATTTCTCTTTAATTCTAGCAGCTTTACCATGTCTACCTCTTAAGTAGAATAATTTAGCTCTTCTTACTTTACCTTTTCTAAGCACTTCGATTTTATCGACATTTGGAGAAAGAAGTGGGAACACTCTTTCAACACCAACACCGTTAGAAATTTTTCTTACTGTGAAAGTCTCACCGTTTGTGCCTGGGTTTTTTCTCTGAATTACAGTTCCTTGAAACTGCTGAATTCTCTCTTTACCACCTTCTTTAATCTTCACGTGCACGTTGATAGTGTCACCTGGATTGAACTGTGGCATCGAAGTTCTTACTTCGTTATTTTCTTGCTCTATAAATTTGATAAGATCACTCATGATTTCTATCTCTAACAGCCTCGTCTAAAATCGGACTGCAAATATATGGAAAATGTTTTTGTAACAAGCAGGCTATCAATAATTTTTTATTCATCTAGCAATCCAGGTCGCCTAGCCCTAGTTCGCGCTACAGATTGCTCATACCTCCACTCTTCAATCTTGGCCTGATGACCCGACAAAAGCACTTCTGGAACAACCATTCCTTTATACTCCGCTGGCCGTGTATAGACTGGTGGAGCTACCAAATCATCTTGAAAAGAGTCCGTCAGAGCCGAAGTTTCGTCAGACAATACCCCGGGCAGCAATCTAATTATAGCATCCGCCACCACAGCGGCTGCCAATTCTCCTCCTGATAGCACATAATTTCCAATACTAATTTCTCGGGTAATAAAATGCTCTCTTACTCTTTCGTCTACTCCTTTATAATGACCGCACAGTAAGATAAGATTCCCTTTCAAGGAAAGCTCATTCGCAATTCCTTGATTAAGCAGTTCCCCATCAGGAGTCATATAAATGACTTCATCATAATCACGCTCAGCCTTTAATTTAGAAATACACAAATCAATCGGCTCAATCATCATCACCATGCCTGCCCCACCACCATAAGCATAATCGTCAAGTTGACGCTGCTTACTGGTTGAGAATTCACGCAAATCATGCACCACCACTTCTGCCAAACCTTTATCCTGCGCTCTTTTTAATATAGAGTGTGAAAAAGGACTATCAAGTAATCGAGGTAATAAGGTGATGATGTCAATTCTCATGATTAGTCTTCTAAATAAACATCTACCAAGCCTTCAGGAACAAACATGTGAATTTGATTATTCTCTTTGTCTATTTCCTTTATCAACTCATCAGTCAACGGAATCAATACTTCCTTAGAAGTTTTATGCTTTACCGATAGCAATGTTTGTGGGCCAGCCTCAAACACATTCTCTATCATGCCAACAGCGTCATCCGTATTGACATCGATTAACTCTAAGCCTACGAGTTCATGAAAATAAAAATCTCCTTCCTCTCGTTCTGGAAGAGTAGATAAAGGCAAGTAAAGCGCACAACCTTTAAGCGACTGTGCTAACTCTAGAGAATCCGTATCCTCAAACCTAACAATGGCTTTATCTCCATTTAAGGAGATAGCGGTAATAAAAAAAGGAACCAGTTGTTGCCCTTGTTGGACAAAAACTGATTCCAATGTTTTATATTCATCAGGATAGTCCACATCTAACAAGATTTGAACCTCACCTTTTAAGCCGTGCGGTTTAACGATATACCCTAATTGGTAACAATCTTCAACCGTCATGACCGAATAAATTAATCTTCTTTTTTCTCTTCAGCAGCTGGTGCTTCTTCTGCAGCAGGAGCCTCTTCAGCTGAAGCTTCTACTTCTTCAGTAGCTTCTTCCTCAACAGCCGGTGCATTAGCAGCCTCTGCTTCTGCTTTTCTAGCAGCAATCGCCTCAGCTCTTGCAGCATTCACTTTAGCTTCCGCTTCCAACTTCGCTTTCTTAGCGTCATCTTTTGCTTTTGCTAATTGCTCTACTTTACCAGAAATTTGAGATTCTTTACCGTCTAACCAAGCCTGATATTTTTTATCAGCTTCTTCTTGAGTAATTGCTCCTTTGATCACACCAATCTGAAGGTGTTTTCTTAAAAGAACTCCGCGGTAAGAAAGCATTGCCTTTACAGTATCTGTAGGCTGTGCCCCATTCATAACCCACTGAAACGCCTTCTCATTATCAATATTGATAGTAGCTGGGTTAGTGTTTGGGTTATAAATACCAATTTTTTCAATAAAGCGACCATCACGTGGTGCTCTTGCGTCTGCGATAACTACATCGTAAATCGCTTGCTTCTTGCGGCCTCTACGGGCCAATCTGATTTTTACTGCCATTTAACTTTTAAAGTTTAGCGAGGATCACGTCCTCTAATCTTTGAGATCACGTCTCAAAAATGGACTGCAAATGTACGGGTTTTTCTTTAATAGAAACACATACCTTTCATTAAAATTCAAACCACCTTGATTCTAATACACTATACTAATTATAAAGTACTTAGCTCAGCATTCAAATATAATGAGAACACACCAATTCAAGAGACCAAGACGAGACACCCACCCGCTATTATTGTCTTTGGCTCAAGAAATTACTCTCCCCACAAACACAACCCTAAGCCCCTAAATACGATTAAGAACAAAAACCTCATTCTGATATATAAAAATAGACACATTTATATAACCGCATAAACGGTTTTCAATAACTAAACTAAAGATCTACCTTTGGTACTCATAAGAGGCAAACACCTGTTCATGGATAATTATTCTTATTTAAGCAATGCAGATCCTAAGGCTTTAGAAGCCCTTTATCAGCAATTTAAAAATGACCCCAACAGTATTGATGAGGGTTGGAAAAAATTTTTCGAAGGTTTTGAGTTCGCTCAAACAGAGTATTCAATGTTACCAGATGGTCAGGCTTCGAGCACTGCTCAAACTACAACTGGTAGTAATACTGTTTCTGACAAAGAGGTTCAGGTAAGAAACCTGATCCACGCTTACAGAACGAGAGCGCACCTAAGGTCTAAAACCAACCCTGTTAGGGAAAGAAAAGATAGAAAACCAATTCTTGATTTGGCTGACTTCAACTTAAGCGAGTCAGACTTAGATACTCAATTCATCTCTGGTGAAGAGTTGGGAATTGGCAGAGCGCCTTTAAGAAAGATTATTGAAACGCTTAAATACATTTACGAAGGAACTGTCGGTTTCGAATACATGTATGTTCGTGATCCTGAAAAATTAAAGTGGCTCAGAGAAAAAATCGAAAAAGATGCGCTTTCATTTAAGCCATCTCACGCCCAGCGCGAAAGAATTCTTAGCAAACTTAACGAAGCCGTAGTTTTCGAAAACTTCCTTCACACCAAATATTTGGGTCAGAAGAGATTCTCTTTAGAAGGTGGAGAAACTACAATCGCTGCATTGGATGCTATTATTAATAAAGGTGCCGAACTTGGTGTTAAAGAAGTAATGATTGGAATGGCCCACCGTGGTCGTTTGAATGTTTTGGCCAATATCATGGGCAAAACCTACGAGCAAATCTTTAGCGAATTTGAAGGCAATTCTACACCTGACCTTACCATGGGCGATGGTGACGTTAAATATCACATGGGATTTTCGAGCCAAGTTACTGCGGTAAATGGCGAAAAAGTTGAGCTTAAACTAGCGCCTAACCCTTCCCACCTCGAAGCAGTAAACCCGGTGGTTGAAGGCTTTGTAAGGGCCAAAGGTGATGAAGAATACAATAGAGACCGCTCTAAAATACTACCAATCCTTATTCATGGTGATGCAGCCGTTGCCGCACAAGGCATAGTATATGAGGTTACTCAAATGGGTAATCTTGAAGGCTACAATACAGGCGGAACTATCCACTTTGTAATTAATAACCAAGTTGGTTTTACTACAGACTTTGACGATGCTCGTTCAAGTATCTATTGTACCGATGTAGCAAAAATTATTGACGCACCTGTACTTCATGTTAATGGTGATGATCCAGAAGCGGTAGTTTTCTGTGTTCAGTTTGCTGCTGAGTACAGACAAAAATTTGGCGAGGATATTTTCGTGGACATGGTTTGCTACCGTAGACACGGCCATAACGAAAGCGATGAACCTAAGTTCACGCAACCTTCACTATATAATGTGATTTCAAAACACCCGAACCCGCGTGAGGTTTACAATAAACAACTAATTGAAAAAGGTGCGATTGAAGCTGCTTTAGCTAAGAAATTAGACAAAGAATTTAGAGCACTTCTTCAAGATAGACTCAATTTGGTGAAGCAAAAGCCACTTCCGTACATCTACCAACCATTGGAAGAAGAGTGGAGGAACTTGAGAAGATCTAAACCAGAAGATTTTGAACAGTCTCCAGAAACTGGAATTTCAAATGATACGCTCAAGAAAGTAGCGGACGCCCTAACTACTATTCCAAAAGGATTTAAGCCTTTAAAGCAAATAGAAAAGCAGCTGAAACAGCGTAAAGACATGTTCTTTAAAGAGAAGTCTTTGAACTGGGCCGCTGGTGAACTTCTGGCTTATGGATCGCTTCTATTGGATGGCAAAAAAGTACGTTTAACGGGTCAGGATGTGCAAAGAGGAACCTTCTCGCACAGACACGCTGTATTGCACGATGCCAACACCAACGAAGCCTACAATAGTTTAAACCATCTTGGAGCAGATAATAAATTCGAAATTTATAACTCTCTGCTTTCAGAATTTGGCGTAATGGGCTTTGAATTTGGCTACGCCATGGCAAACCCAAATGCTCTTACATTATGGGAAGGCCAGTTCGGTGATTTTGCCAACGGTGCCCAAGTAATGGTAGATCAGTTCATTTCATGTTCTGAAACAAAATGGCAACGCATGAACGGAATGGTGCTTCTTTTACCACATGGTTATGAAGGCCAAGGCCCAGAGCATTCAAATGCAAGACCTGAGCGTTACTTACAGTTGAGCGCTGAATACAATATGGTAGTGGCCAATATCACCACTCCAGCCAACTTCTTCCACGCATTGAGAAGACAGTTGACATGGGAATTCAGAAAACCATTGGTGGTGATGTCGCCTAAATCTTTATTGCGCCATCCTAAGGTAGTTTCACCAGTAGAGGATTTTACTTCGGGTCGTTTCCAAGAGGTAATTGGCGATGATTATGCAACTGCTAAATCTGTAAAACGTGTTCTTCTTTGTTCAGGAAAAATCTACTACGATTTGCTTGAGCGCCAAGAAACAGACAAGCGTAAGGATGTTGCTATAGTGAGAGTTGAGCAAATTCAGCCATTCCCAACTAACCAAGTGAACGAAATCCTAAGCCAATATAAAGGTGCGGAAGTTTTCTGGGTACAAGAAGAGCCTGAAAACATGGGTTACTGGTCGTTTATATTAAGAGCCTATAAAGACAAAGTCCTTACATTAATATCTCGTAAAGCGAGTGCTTCACCTGCAACAGGTTACGCCAAAGTACACGCTGCCGAACAAGAAAAATTAGTCGATCAAGCTTTCGCAAAAAATTAAGAAATCATGAGTCTTGAAATCAAAGTACCTACCGTTGGAGAGTCAATAACCGAGGTTACAATTGCCCAGTGGTTCAAAAAAGAAGGAGAGTCTGTAGAAATGGACGAAGTTATTTGTGAGCTAGAATCAGACAAAGCCACATTTGAACTAAATGCCGAAGCTGCAGGTAAATTGCACATTATTGCCCAAGAAGGCGAAACGCTAGAAATTGGCGCAACCATCTGTGAAATTGACACAGATGCAGCTGGAAGTAGTGCCCCTGCTCCAGAAAAAGAAGCTCCAAAAGCTGAAGCCAAAGAAAGCGCTGGCCCAAAATCTACTGGTGAAACTAAAGAAATGATTGTGCCTACTGTAGGCGAATCTATTACTGAGGTGACCATTTCTAGCTGGTTGAAAAACACTGGCGATTATGTAGAGCTTGACGAGATTATTGCTGAAGTAGATTCGGATAAAGCAACCTTTGAATTGCCTGCCGAAGCATCGGGTATACTTACCATTATTGCAGAAGAAGGTGACACTATCGAAATCGGTGCAACGATTTGTAAAATTGAGGTAACCGAAGGTGGTGCACCTGCTAAATCTGAAGCAAAAACAGCATCTGCTGCTCCTGCTTCTCAATCTTCTTCACAAGATCAAACTTATGCTACAGGCCATGCCTCTCCGGCAGCGGCTAAAATTTTAGCTGAAAAAGGTATCGATCCTAAATCGGTAAAAGGAACAGGCGTTGATGGTAGAATTACCAAAGAAGATGCAGAAAGTGCTCAAAAATCGGCACCAGCACCGAAGGCAGCAGAAAGCAAAAAAGAAGATTCAGCTCCAGCCATTAGTGTTCCAGGTGGACGTAATGAAAGCAGAGAGCGCATGTCGGCCCTAAGAAAAACAGTAGCGAAGCGTTTAGTTTCAGTGAAAAACGAAACCGCAATGCTTACTACCTTCAACGAAGTGAACATGAAACCAATCATGGACATTCGTAAGAAGTACAAGGAATCATTTAAAGAGAAACACGAGATTGGCTTAGGCTTTATGTCGTTCTTTACCAAAGCGGTAACCATGGCGGCCAAAGACTGGCCAGCTGTAAACGCTCAAATTGATGGTAACGAAATCGTTTACCATGATTTCGTAGACGTTTCTATTGCGGTTTCAGCCCCAAAAGGTTTGATGGTTCCTGTAATCAGAAATGCAGAAAGCATGAGCTTCGACCAAATTGAAAAAGAAGTAATGAGGTTGGCCATGAAAGCGAGAGATGGTAAACTTACCATCGAGGAAATGACTGGAGGAACCTTTACCATTACTAATGGAGGTATTTTCGGTTCTATGCTTTCAACACCAATTATCAATGCTCCGCAGTCGGCTATTTTGGGAATGCACAACATTGTAGAACGCCCAATGGCTGTAAATGGTCAGGTTGAAATTCTACCTATTATGTACTTAGCCCTTTCTTACGATCACAGAATTGTGGACGGAAGAGAGTCGGTAAGCTTCTTGGTAAGAGTGAAAGAATTACTGGAAGACCCAACAAGATTATTATTAGGAGTATAAATCTAAAATCAAACATCCAAAATCGTAGATATGAAATATGATGTAACAGTGATTGGTTCGGGACCCGGTGGTTATGTAGCGGCAATTCGTTGCGCACAACTGGGAATGAAAACGGCCATCATCGAAAAATACGATACATTAGGTGGTACTTGCTTAAACGTAGGTTGTATTCCTTCAAAAGCATTACTCGATTCTTCAGAACATTACCATAACGCAGCGCACACCTTTAAAACGCACGGCATTGAATTAGATAACCTTCAGGTAAATCTAAAGCAAATGATCGATCGCAAAGCAGGTGTGGTAACCGATAACGTGAATGGCATTGCCTTCTTAATGAAGAAGAACAAAATTGATGTTCACACTGGTGTTGGCTCGTTCATCGATAAAAACAACATCAAAGTAACTGACAAAGACGGCAAAGAAACCAAGCTTGAAACGGATAAAGTAATTATTGCTACGGGTTCAAAACCTTCTTCGCTTCCTTTCATTAAAATCGATAAAAAGCGTGTTATCACTTCTACCGAAGCCTTAGAGCTTAAAGAAGTACCAAAACACATGATCGTAATTGGTGGTGGTGTAATCGGTATGGAATTAGGTTCGGTGTATGCCCGTTTGGGTGCCGAAGTATCTGTGGTAGAATACATGGATTCACTTATTCCTACCATGGACAGCACTATGGGGCGTGAGTTGAAGAAGTCGTTGAAAAAACTTGGCTTCAATTTCTACCTTGGTCATAAAGTAACCGAAGTAAAAGGCACAGCGAAAAACGTAACTGTTAAAGCTGAAAACAGCAAAGGCGAAACTGTTGAACTGAACGCAGATTACTGCTTAGTTTCTATAGGTAGAAAACCTTATACTGAAGGTTTGGGCTTAGAGAACATTGGCATTACACCAGATGATCGCGGCCGAATTGAGGTTGACGAGCATTTAAAAACCAAAGTGGGTAATGTATATGCCATTGGTGATGTAATCAAAGGCGCCATGTTAGCCCATAAGGCTGAAGAAGAAGGCGTTTTTGTTGCAGAAACCATTATGGGGCAAAAGCCGCACATCAATTACAACTTAATCCCTGGTGTGGTGTATACTTGGCCGGAAGTGGCTGCTGTAGGTTATACCGAAGAGCAATTGAAAGAAAAAGGAGTTGAATACAAAACGGGCTCTTTCCCTTTCAAAGCTTCAGGCAGAGCGAGAGCTTCAATGGACACTGATGGTTTGGTGAAAGTATTGGCTGATAAAAAGACCGATGAAATTCTTGGCGTACATATGATTGGCCCAAGAACAGCTGATATGATTGCTGAGGCGGTGGTAGCAATGGAGTTCAGGGCAAGTGCCGAAGACATCGCGAGAATGTCGCATGCGCATCCAACCTATACCGAAGCATTCAAAGAGGCTTGTTTAGCAGCGACTGACAATAGAGCGTTGCACATCTAGACAAAACTTACATAGCATAAAATAAGAGAAGGCCGTCAAATGACGGCCTTCTCTATTTTTAACCTAAAAACTCAACTCAACTTTTATTAAAACTCAACTTCTTATTGTTGCTCCTCTATTTCTACATTCAACTTTCTATTTAAATTGAAAAAGCTAACCTCAGACGAACTCTCATTTTGAGGAGACTGTAAACCCACGAGAGTCTTCATGTCGTATGTCTTGAATTGTGCGGCCACATAAACTGTATCACTATTACTGTTTAAGTACCCAAATGAAAAGCGAATGTCTCCATCACAATTAAAATCAAACATTTCCCTCTCTTCGTCATCAACTAACATCTTAATCCCCTTTTCAACTTCAGAAAACTCAAAGAGAATTTTTTCTTCCCCTGAAGCTTCCCACTTTCCAATCAAAGCCTCTTTAAGAACTTCATTTCTTGAATCGAAAAAGCCGTTTCCTGAAACCCTTGCTCCTTGGCAGCTAGTCATTAATATGGATAGGAATAGGCCTATCACCATAGCTGATTTTGAGTACTGATACATATCTTAAGAGTTGGTCAATTATCATTCACCAAACACTAAGCCAGCTAATAAAACAGCTCAACAAGGACATAATTACGGGTTTTTAAAACATCCCTCTCCCACTATGGGATAAAATTCCCATGCTAAGATTCAAATACACAAAACTGTTATTCCCATAAACAAAAAAGTCTGCCATATAGCAGACTTCTTTGTTTCATATTAAGTAAAATACATCAATTCACTTAAGCTTATTTTGATTTCCTCGTGGCTTGCACTGGGAAAGAGTCAGCACCCATATTCACGTATCCAGACATACTATCTCCATCAAAAGAGCCTTCAATACCTGCAGTTGCTCCCATAACATCAATAGAGCCAGAAAAAGCATTACCTACCACTGTAAATCCAGTTACATTGAGTGTCCCGAATTGATCTGTTTCCATTACTGCAGCATAAAGACCATTATCTCCTGTAATTCGCATTATCCCGTAGCTATCAGTATCCGGGGTTTGAACGGTATAATCCCAAACTCCTCTTGGGTCATAAGCTTTTTCTTTGGCTTTTTCCTCAACCTTGGCAGTATCAGTTGCCGATGCCTTACCCGAAGCACAGCCCACAATAGAAACTGCCAGAAGCAAGCTTAAAGTAAGTGTTAAAAGTGATTTCAAATTTTTCATAGTGTTGTTTGTTAGCATAAATTATTGATCTGAATTTAAGCTTTTTTTCTTTCTGCCTTTCTGAAAACTTCTAGAAATTCAGCCTTAGATACCAAATCTAAGAATAAGCTTTCCATTGGTTTTGATTATAAGTTTTACGCTATAACTTTGTGCCAATTTACACCCTAGTAAAACCGCACGTACCCCTTACAAATGCCTAAAGACAATAGCATAAAATCTGTCCTCATCATCGGAAGTGGGCCAATCATCATCGGACAAGCTTGTGAATTTGATTATTCTGGTACTCAAGCCTCAAAATCATTAAGGGAAGAAGGAATCGAGGTAACCCTCATCAATTCCAATCCTGCCACAATCATGACCGACCCGGTAACGGCCGATAACGTTTACTTGAAGCCTTTGACGAAAAGGTCTATCATTGAAATTCTAGAAAAGCATAAAATTGATGCAGTTCTACCAACTATGGGAGGCCAAACTGCACTCAATTTGGCAATTGACTGTGATAAAGCAGGAATCTGGAAAAAGTATGATGTGAAAATTATTGGCGTAGACATTAATGCCATTGAAACCACTGAAGATCGCGAGAAATTCAGGTTGAAGATGCAAGAAATTGATGTCAACGTTTGTAAAGGAGAAACCGCAACTTCTTTCTTAAAAGGAAAAGAAATTGCACAAGAAATTGGTTTTCCGCTTGTAATTCGTCCTTCATATACCCTTGGAGGCTACGGTGGCGGATTCGTTAATACACAAGAAGAGTTCGATCAAGCTTTAACCCACGGCTTAAATGCTTCCCCAATTCACGAGGTATTGGTAGAGCAAAGTATTTTAGGCTGGAAAGAATACGAGCTTGAGCTACTAAGAGATAACATCGGTAACGTCATCATCATCTGTTCTATCGAGAACTTTGATCCGATGGGGGTACATACTGGCGATTCAATTACTGTGGCGCCTGCCATGACCTTGCCAGATACTACCTACCAAGAAATGCGTGACTTGGCCATCAAAATGATGAACGCCATTGGGCAATTTGCTGGAGGCTGTAATGTACAGTTCTCGGTAAACCCTGAAGACGACACCATTGTTGGTATCGAAATCAACCCTCGTGTTTCGAGGTCTTCGGCACTGGCTTCTAAAGCAACAGGTTACCCAATTGCGAAAATTGCCGCTAAGTTGGCCATTGGTTACAACTTAGATGAATTGAAAAACCAGATTACAAAAACCACATCGGCTTTCTTCGAGCCAGCATTGGATTATGTAATCGTAAAAATACCGCGTTGGAATTTTGACAAATTCAAAGGTTCTGACAGAAAGCTTGGCTTGCAAATGAAGTCGGTAGGTGAAGCCATGGGAATTGGCCGAAACTTCCAAGAGGCACTTCAAAAAGCATGTCAATCATTAGAAATTAAGCGTAACGGTTTAGGGGCCGATGGCAAGGAATTGAAAGACCAAGCTGCCCTACTTTACAGCCTAGAGAACCCTAGCTGGGACAGACTCTTCCATGTTTATGACGCTTTCAAACTCGGAATTCCTTTAAAAACCATCCAAAGGAAAACTAAAATCGACAAGTGGTTCCTTCAGCAAATTGAAGAAATGATCCAGCTGGAAGATGAAATTGAAAAGCACAACCTACAAACCTTACCCGAAAGCCTTCTAAGAACGGCCAAGGAAAAAGGTTATGCCGACAGACAAATCGCGCATTTGATTAAATGTCTTGAAAGTGAAGTTTTCACTAAAAGACATGAAATGGGCATTAAACGAGTGTACAAACTCGTTGATACTTGCGCAGCAGAATTTGAAGCCCAAACACCGTATTACTACTCTTCTTTCGATGAAGAAAACGAATCGATTAGCAGTGATAAAAAGAAAGTAATTATTCTAGGTTCGGGACCTAACCGTATCGGACAAGGAATTGAATTTGATTATTCTTGCGTTCACGGCTTATTGGCCGCTAAAGAGTGCGGTTACGAAACCATCATGATCAACTGTAACCCTGAAACCGTTTCTACAGATTTTGATGTGGCCGATAAACTCTACTTCGAACCTGTTTTCTGGGAACACATTTACGACATCATTCTTCATGAAAAACCAGAAGGTGTAATTGTGCAATTGGGCGGGCAAACTGCCTTGAAATTGGCAGAGAAGCTTGATCGTTACGGAATCAAAATTATTGGAACCAGCTACAATGCCCTTGATTTAGCAGAAGACAGAGGTCGTTTCTCTGATCTACTGGCTGAAAACGATATTCCTTACCCTAAGTTTGGAGTAATAGAAGATGCTGATGAAGCCCTGGAGCTTTCTAAAGAACTAGGCTTTCCATTGCTAGTGCGTCCTTCATACGTTTTAGGAGGCCAGAGCATGAAGATTGTGATCAACGAGCAGGAGCTTGAAGAACACGTCATCAACATCTTGAAAGATATTCCTGGTAATAGAGTGTTGCTCGATCACTTCTTAGAAAATGCAATTGAGGCCGAAGCCGATGCCATATGCGATGGAGAAGATGTTTACATCATAGGTATTATGGAACACATTGAGCCGGCAGGAATTCACTCTGGTGACTCATATGCGGTGCTTCCTCCTTATAGTCTTGGTGATTTCATCATCAGACAGATTGAGGCACACACTAAGAAAATTGCACTTGCGCTGAACACTGTGGGACTGATCAATATTCAGTTCGCTATAAAAAATGATAAAGTTTATATCATTGAAGCGAACCCAAGGGCATCGAGAACCGTTCCGTTTATAGGTAAAGCCTACCAAGAGCCATATGTAAAGTATGCTACAATGGTGATGTTGGGTGAGAAAAAGATCAAAGACTTTGATTTTAAACCAGTTAAGAAAGGCTACGCCATTAAAGAACCGGTTTTCTCATTCCATAAATTCCCGAATGTAAACAAGGAACTTGGACCAGAGATGAAATCTACTGGTGAGGCAATTTACTTTATAGATGACCTAATGGATGATTATTTCTTGGACATCTACTCTAAAAGGAATTTGTACCTAAGCAGGTAAAACGATATGTTTTTTAAATTTTTATTCTTCGTAATTCTAATTGGCTGGATTATCCGCAATGTGCTCCGCTTTTTTGTAGCGGGCCTAACGGGCCAGCAAAGGACTGCGGGTGCTCGCCAACAGTATACGCAACAACATCGTCCCGAAGGGAAAATCAATGTTGACTACGCACCTAAGAATACGAAAGAAAAATCCTCTGATAATTTCAGAGGAGGAGAATATGTAGATTACGAAGAGGTGGATTAATCCACCTCTTTTTTTATGTTTATTTTTTTAGGTAGTAGGTACTGTCTTAAAAAGCAAGTATATATTTTAAATTTTCTTGAAGAGAGGCTCATCAACTTTGTTTTCACCATTAGCCAAATCTAAATATTTCAAGGTATTCTTCAAGTAACAACTGCATCCAGCATATTTCAAGATCAATGAGGAAACTAAATAGTGCGTTCGAAGTGCTATTTCACTTAGTTCTTTGGTTTTCACACTCTCAGGTTCATTCTCAAATGGCATGTTACCGTGAAGGAATCTGTTTCTCTTTTTGATGCATTGTTTCTCAGCCTTATTTAGTTTTAGTCCCATTAGGTCAAATGAGATAAGAAAACTTTCATTATTTCCTATGTCGTTTAACTGGTCCATCTTATTTAGCACTCGTTGTTTAAAGTTGAGTTTAGAATCATCTAGTTTATTAACCAGAGCCTTGCAGTCAAGGATAAGTTTGTTGGCATCTTCCTGATTCTTAAAAGACCTGATCTTTTCCTCATTACTTGTAATTATTAGGTTTTTGATCGTTTCCAGAGCAACAAAAAATGAGGCTGTTTCAATCTCCTGTGGAAGGTTTCTAGATTGTGTTATAATTCTTATTGCTCTTTTGAAAGGTAATTCATTAAAACATACGGTAGCCAATTTTGAGAAATCCTCTTCACTGAAATAGATAGCTTTATCTAGATTATCATACTCTTTATGTTCTCTTGGGTTAATGATGCCAAGGGAGCTTCTTATTGTATCTTCGGTTTGTCTGAACTGAAACCCAGAGACTTTCTTGAAACTTGACTCTGAATGACTAAATATTGTTAACTCGTCTCTTGTCAATGATCCACTCAAGAAACCAAACGAGTATATGATTGCTTCAACGGCCTTCTCGAATTCAGGATAGTCCATAGATGTCAAGGAATCTACTACCAAATACCTCTGTTTCTTATAATCATAGTCGTAAAATGCTAGTTTATGACTACCGAGAGAGACCGGGATGTACCCATGATACCTTGTCGATCTACCAACTTTAAATGCGCTTCCAAGAATGTAATTAACAGGCGGATGAGAAAACTCACTTAATGGTAATAATGCTCTATAGTACCCCTTGGATTCATCAAAATTCCAGTCAAGCTCGCAGAGTTCACCCTTTGAGTTAAATCCCGACCCAATATTAGTTGAGACATGGCAGGCACCATATTTAACGTCATATAATTCATCGTTGGACTGAATCTTAAACGGCTTGATCATTCTATATCCCAGGTGCTGAAACTTGACAGGAGGTCCCTTGGAAAGTATTTCGGAAGTCTCATATAGAAATTTGCGATAAGTCCTTTTAAATGAAATGTCAATGCCATTAATGGTTGGATATTGAGAGATAATTGTGCCCTTCTTTGAGCGATTAAATCTTCTTAAGAATTCAAAGGTCTTATTGAGGTTTGTTTGTATGGCATTTTTTTTAATATCCTCAATCCTTTCCATTTAGATAATTATCTCTAATGTTATCTATACGCCACGTTTGTGTCTTATATATCTCATGTAATTTATAAAAATTTCCTTATAGCACTAGTATGTTGGTGGCTATAAGGAAGTTTTTGTGGTGGTTCTCAGAGAAATGGTGCGTATAGCAATTCCAATTATTCTTTAACCGCATACTTAACATACAGCCAAGTAACCAAAGGCGGCACAAATACTGAAATCACCAGACCCAAAATCATGATTGCTCCTTCTGGTTCAATTCCGCCAGTTGCCACCAAGGCTATTTCGCCCAAAGGGCCTTTAGACAACAGTCCGTTGTTGATCGCTCCACCCAAGGTGAAACCCAAAAGGAAGCATGATAGATTCTGTTTTAGCAAAGGCATATGCCCAAACCAAACCCATTAAGCCTGTCAGTAGAAATATATAAATCATGGGCACCACATTCCCCAATGCGCCAAACGAAAACCAGTGATAAACGCCAAAGGCAATTGCGGAAATCAGTACGCCTTTCTTGTTGCCGAGTTTTTTAATAAGGATGTAAAGTAAGGCGCCTCGGTAAATCAGTTCTTCGGTAAATACGGATTTGAGATCGTACCAAACCGAATCGAGTAACAGCGTAAAATTGAATTGACTATTCAAAAGCCAAGTTTCGGATCTTAAAGCTGCCAGCACAAGGGTAACACCAGCGCAAATGGCCGCGGAAACTAAGAAGCCCAACCCGAACTGTTTGAGTTTTTTTGTTACCAGGGTAAAACCCAAAACCAACAGACTCTTCTTTTCAAAAAGAAAGAGGATTAACCAGGATGCAAGAAGAATAATTAGAATGCCAAGCATAGCTACTACAAGTCTAAGGCATTCTTCCATGAATAAAAAATGGGTTCATTACTGAACCCATTTAAGTAATTTCTCTCTAGTCTTAGCGTGTCGCTTAAACTTTAACTTTTTGGTCGCAGCGAGACGTAACGACCAGCGAGGCACCTTTAAGGCACTTTATATACCATTGCATTAATGTGCATTCCTGCACCCACTGAAGCAAAAACTAATATGTCCCCAGAGTTGATTTGATGTCCTTCTAGTTCATTTCTTTGGATCAAATCCAACATGGTAGGAATTGTGGCAACAGAACTATTGCCCAAATCTTGGATGGTCATAGGCATAAACTCCGCCATAGGTTTTTCTTGTCCACAAATTTTAAAAAGCTTCTTTAAAATGGCTTCATCCATTTTTTCATTCGCTTGGTGGATCAAAATTTTATCTACGCCTTTCAGTTCCACCCCTGCTTTGTCCATAGCAGTTTTAATAGCTTCGGCTACATTCACTAACGCATATTCGTAAATCTTACGGCCTTTCATTTTTATAAAGCGTTTGCCGTTTTGCTTTTCTGGGTGGAAAGAAGCACCCATCTCTAGGTAACTCATTTCAACTGTAGCATCGGTTCTAGAACTTTGCGAAAGCACACCTCCATTGGTATCGGCTGATACTCCTTGAAAAATAGTAGCGCCTGCTCCATCGGCAAAAATCATTGAATCACGATCGTGCACATCTACCACACGACTAATGGTTTCTGTACCCACAACCAAAACATTTTTAGCATCACCCATCATAATCATTTGATAAGCCTGAATACTTGATTGCAACCAACCCGGGCAACCGAAAATCACATCGTAACATGAAGTAGCAGGGTTCTGAATATTTAGATTGTGCTTTACGCGTGAGGCCAAGCTCGGCATCATGTCGGTGCGTTGCGTACCCACTTCCATATCTCCGAAATTGTGGGCTACAATTATGTAGTCTAGTTCTTCGGCATCTATAGTACTATTGTCCAATGCATTTTTTGCAGCAATGGTAGCCAAGTCAGAGGCCATTTGATCGTCATTGGCATAGCGTCTGGCTTTGATTCCTGTGATGGCTTCAAATTTTCGAATGATTTCAGCATTATCTGCTGTAAATTTCTCTCCGTTTTCCTGATAGAATTCAGCATTTAGGAAATCTTCATTTTTAACTATTCTTTCGGGAATACAACTTCCCACCCCGTTAATAATTACTTTGCAATCGCGCATAATTCACTTTTGTTAATTGTGTTTCACGGCATCCCAACAGGCCTCTGCGGCCTGATCTATCCTGTCGTCTGAAAGATTTTGATTGTTGTCAATATGTTGTTTGAGCAAAGACACAATTGGACCATATAGCAATGCTATGATGGTATACAATGGTAGGTCCTTCATGGCCTTGGCCCGCTTAGCCTCAATAAAAAACATCATCACAGGTGATAAAATCATAAAAGACTCTTCTCTTGTAAGGTTGCTCATGTAAGGCGCGTAGCGGTGCTGCTCAATAAAATTAAATTCCTTTGGGTGCTTCATAAAATAGTGAACCATGTTTTTCCATAGGTGCATAAAACGTGCTTTAAAATCACCCTCGTCACTATAATTATTGAGCATGGCCCGAATAATATCTCGCTTTATCTCTTTGAAAAGCTCATTGATCAGTTCCTCCTTATTTTGAAAATAACGGTATATAGTACCTGCACCAACTCCAGCTCGCTGAGCAATAATAGATATTGGCGTACCATGAAAACCCTGCTCCGAAATTAAATTCAGAGTAGTGCCCAAAATCAAGGAACGTTTATCGAGCTTATTTTCAAACATTTGTAATGCGGAATGAACGTTCATTCCGTGATACGAAGGAAAAGAGAAATGAATAAAAAACCAATCAGTTTTTAGCTTTTTGTTGGTTATATAGATGTTTTATGAGAGGTTCTCACGATTAGGCTTTGGGCTACCACAGTTTTGACCTATTTTTGTTCCCTATTTGTTTATAAAGTTCAAGCTTAATAAAGAACGCATATGTCTTGGTTTGAGAGAAAAGTTAAAGGGATTACTACCCCTACAGAACAGAAGAAAGATGCACCAGACGGTTTATGGTTCAAAACCCCTAACGGGAAGATTGTTCATACCCGCGAGCTTAAAAACAATGCATACGTAAGCCCAGAAGATGGTTTTCATGTGCGCATCGGTTCTAAAGAATACTTCGAAATCATTTTCGATAATAATAAATTCACTGAAATGGACGCCAAATTGACTTCTGGTGATCCGCTTAAGTTTGTTGACAGCAAGCCCTATCCAAAAAGGATTGTAGAAACACAGGCCAAAACCCAATTGACAGACGCTGTTCGTTCGGCTCATGGCAAAATGAACGGGATTGACATTGTGGTTTCGTGCATGGACTTTGCCTTTATTGGTGGTTCTATGGGTTCTGTTGTGGGGGAAAAAATTGCTCGTGCAATCGACTTCGCTTTAGAGAACAAAATGCCTTTCTTGATGATTTCGAAATCAGGCGGTGCTCGAATGATGGAAGCCGGTTATTCACTGATGCAGATGGCTAAAACATCTGCCAAACTTGCACGACTTTCTGAGGCAGGCATTCCATACATTTCACTATTGACAGATCCGACCACAGGTGGAGTAAGCGCTTCTTACGCCATGTTGGGTGACTTTAATATTGCAGAACCGGGTTCATTAATTGGATTTGCCGGCCCACGAATTATCCGCGATACTGTAGGTAAAGATTTACCAAAAGGTTTCCAAAGTGCCGAGTTTGTTCTTGACCATGGCTTCTTAGATTTCATTGTTGACCGCAGGGATTTGAAAAAACAATTGACTACATTGTTGAGTATGTTGAAGAATTAACAACCTCGCTATGAATTTGTCAATTTCTAAAACTGGAGTTAGAGTAGTATTGTCCATCATACTGATGTTCACACTACTCGCCACCTCAATACTTTTAAAGATTGGCGCTCTATCTCTTGGCCTCGCCATTATGGTTTGGGCTACACTCAAAGTGGAAGGTTTTTACCCGAAGCCTAATAAGAAAGTACAGGCCGTTTGGCTGGGTATTTTGGGTGGATTAACGCTTATAGTGTTAGGCGTCTACGTTTTGGCTTAAATAACAGCAGAAACTACTTAGCTTAACAGTCTGAAGTACCTTATGAGACTTATTAAGCACCCTATACTTTGCAATTACTACGTTACTTATCGTTGCAACGCAACCTGTAGCTTTTGTGATATTTGGGAGAAGCCATCGCCTTACATTAAGCTAGAAGATGCCGAGCGCAATTTTAGCGACCTTAAAAAACTAGGCGTTAAGGTGGTCGATTTTACGGGAGGCGAACCTCTACTCCACCGTCAATTGCCCGAACTTCTAAAACTCGCAAAATCTTTTGGCCATATTACCACCGTGACCACTAATGGCTTACTCTACCCTAAGCGAGCAGAATCGCTTAAAGGTTTGGTGGATATGCTCCATTTTTCACTCGATTACGCCAGTAAAGAAAAGCACGATACCGCCCGTGGCGTAGCCTGTTTCGATACCGTCATGGAGTCCATTCAGCTGGCCAAAAGCTTGGGGGAAAGACCGGATATTCTGATGACGGTGTTTGAAGAAAACATTGATGAAATCGAAAAGGTCTATCAACAAATTACGCTTCCTAATAACCTTGTCCTTATTCTAAACCCAGTTTTTGAATATAACGAAGTCGAAACGGGGCCTTCGCTTTCTTCTTCAACCTTAGACCTTCTAGAAAAATGGGCCAAGCGTAAGAATGTTTACTTAAACGAAGGTTTTATCGAACTCAGGCGTGATGGCGGTAACCATATCGACAAGCCCATTTGCAAAGCTGGGTCTACCACAATTGTTATTTCCCCTCAAAACGAATTGGTCATGCCCTGCTACCATTTGGGAATAGAAACCATCCCCATTCAAAACGACCTGTTCAATCTTTATCAATCAGAAAAAGTGCAAGCTGCTATTGCTATGGAAGGCCGTTACGATGCTTGTGAAGGTTGCGCGATCAACTGTTATATGCAGCCTAGTTTTGCAGTTGAAATAAATAAGTATTGGTGGAAGGCGCTTCCTAGCACCCTCAAATACAACCGCATCAAAGGCACTTGGAAGCAGCTTTTTTGAAGTACCTAATTCTACTTCTTAATCCTTAATCTTTTTTCACCCTGAATCCGAGGCTTCGGGGAAGGATCTAAATTTTTCCGATCCATTATTCTGCTTCTAGTTCCTTCGTGCCTCAGGATGAAAAGGAGTGTGCACACAACTGGATTAGACATTAGTTTTGGGTTTATCAGTCTAATAAATGAACGGGCTCAAACTTACTGCCAAACCATTCCCCTCTATTAAGAGGGGTTAGGGGAGTGTTGTGTCAACCTATTTCAGGACGATACAATCTAAGCTTTCCTATTCATGATTCCATTTCTAGTTCCTTCGCTGTCACTCAGGATGAAAAGCTGTGTGCATACAATTAGATTGGAGATTATTTTTAGAGCTTCCCAGTTTAATGAATGAGCGTCACGCTAACTTAGCTTCAAATGATTGATTGAAACGAAACTGCTACCTAAATCCTAGGGTAAATCACCACCCTACCCTCCTCAAGGAGGGAATACTGAGAAGGTGAATGATTTTCCTTCCTACATAACTCTTCCGCGTTTCGGAGAAATGAAAATCAAATTTCTGACAAACCATTCCCCTCTATTAAGAGGGGTTAGGGGAGTGTTGTGTCAACCTATTTCAGGACGTGACCAACACAATTAGATTGAAAATGAACTCTCGGCTTACCCGTTTAATCAAAGGCTAGGCTCACGCTAACTTAGCTTTCATTGATGGAAACGAAACTGCCTCCTTTCTTTTCCTGAGGGACGAAGGATCTAAGCTTTCCTATTCATGAATCTATTTCTAGTTCCTTCGCTGCCACTCAGGATGAAAAGCTGTGTGCATACAATTAAATTGGAGATTATTCTCGACTTACCGATTTAACAAATAGTGGTTAGGGGAGTGTTGTGCAAACCTATTTCAGGATGAAACACATTCAACTAATCTAATTTCACTTCGCGCACCTTACCGATCTTTGCGGTTAAACTCCTTTTAATAAAAAGCCAAGATCAAAGCAGCTGAAGCTACGCCCACAAACACCCAAAGTACAATGCCGTACACCAAAGGTTTATAGCCTACCACCTTGAATTCTTTGAATGTTAAACTCGCCCCCATTAAGAACAACACCAAAGACATTAGCGATTTAGAAAAAGTAAACATGCTTAAGGTAAGTGCTTTTGTCAGCGGAAAAAAGGTTGAAATAACCATAGCTAGTATAAAGAAGAGCACGAACCAAGGGAATTTGAATTGCTTTTTATCATTGGTGAAAACGGCCATTCCAAGCATCAACGGGATAATCCATAATACCCTCACCAGCTTGGCGGTCGTTGCCAACTCAAGCGCTTCCTTGCCATATACTGAAGCAGCTCCCACTACCGAACTGGTATCATGAATTGCTATGGCACACCATAAACCAAATTGATGTTGCGTCATGTGCAAAAAAGCCCCAAGGCTAGGAAAAATAAAAACAGCCAAGGCATTCAATAAAAAAACCACCGCCAAAGCAGAAGATATTTCTCTGGTCGAAGCATTGATCACAGATGCCATTGAGGCTATCGCACTTCCTCCACAAATGGCCGTTCCGGAAGAGATTAAGAAAGACATTTTCTTATCCAAGTGAAATCGTTTTGTCAGGAATAAGCCCAAACCTAACACAGCAACAACAGAAAGCGCTGTCAGCGTAAACCCTTCCGAACCTGCTGCAATGGCTTTATCCACCGCAATGCAAAAACCCAATGCCACCACGGCAATTTGCAGTAGCCATTTTGTGATTTTTGGTACTTGCCTAAAACCAATATCCCCTATTATACTCCCGAAAATAAGCCCCAAGATTAAGGCAATCGGTGCGTTGATCGCAGGCAAAAGGCATAGCGCTGCCAGGCCTATAAATAAGCTTCTTTTGAAAATTAACATGATTTAGAGGTTTAAATCGAAACGTTTAATTCAAGTTCTCTAAGTACTTGTAACCACTGCCCGTATTGATCATCAGAATTTTTTCCGAGCGTGAAATTTCTCCGCTAGCGATAAGTTTTGGGATGGCTTTCCAAAGTGCAGCTCCTTCTGGTGCTACCAACACCCCTTCTTGCTTTGCCATTTCCTTCACGCCATCAATCATCTCTTGTTCAGAAACTGTCACCGAAGTGCCGCCCGATTCCTTTACCACACGGTGAATCATATCCTGACCAAAGGCCACTGGCACAGCCAAACCATTGGCCAAAGACTCCGTGTATTCAGAAATATCTTTACTAATTCCATTCAGTGAATCGACAACGGGAGAACAGTTAGCCGCTTGCACTACAATCATTCGAGGCAACTTCATATCTGCTTTTAACCAGCCAAGGTTAATCATTTCATGAAAAGCTTTCCAGATCCCGAGTAGGCCTGTGCCTCCGCCAGTGGGGTACAAAATCACATCAGGCAACTGCCAATTCATCTGCTCAGCAATCTCATAACCCATAGTTTTCTTACCCTCAAGTCGGTAAGGTTCCTTTAAGGTGGAAATATTGAAAGCGTCTTGCTCTTTCTCAATTTTGGCGGCCAACGCTCCGCATTGATTAATCAGGCCTTTTACTAAAATCAATTCTGCTCCGTAATACTGACATTCTTCTTGAAAAATTTTAGGGGTATGGCTTGGCATAATTACCGTAGCTTTTATTTCTGCCGAAGCGCAATATGCCGCCATTGCCCCTCCTGCATTTCCCGCAGTGGGAACCACACATTTTTCCACTCCTAATTCTTTGGCTTTTGAAACCGCCATGCTCAAACCTCGCGCCTTGAAAGAACCCGTTGGGTTCAGTGATTCATCTTTCATTTGAAGGTCATTTAGCCCCAATTGAGCGACCAATCGTTTGAGCGGCAGTATGGGAGTCATGCCCTCGCCAAGAGAAACAATATTGGCGTCATCCAAAACAGGCAACATTTCTCGATAGCGCCACATGGTGGATTTTCTACCCTGAAGATCAGAAATACCAAAGGAATCGGTGGCATGATACTGTACGACCAATGGCTTGTTACAGCAGGTCGCAAAAGTCTGCAATTCATGAAGAGAGTATGATTTTTTACATTTGGAGCATTCCAAATGACTAGCGAGCGATGTTTGTGTTTTGATGAAGTTCATGATGCAAAACTGCATCGCTAATCATAACCAATCAAATGATTATTAGTAACCCACTATAACTATCGGTTATAACTAAGTTTTGCCTGCTTAATAAAAGCCTTGGTCACATCGGTCATGGTTTCACCCGTTCTTGTTACAAAGTTGAAACTTCGTTCTACTGCCAAACCCGAAATATTTACCTCGGTTAGTAAACCCAATGCCACTTCGCGTTTTACCGCCAAAGGCGAAAGAAAACCCACAGCGGTATCTTCCACCAAAAAATTCTTAAGTACTTCGGTACCGCCCAATCGCACTTTAATGTTCAAGTCGGAGGACTTAATATTCAACTGCGCCATTTTTCTAGACCAAGCAGACAAAGTTCCAGAACCCACTTCGCGTAAGGCTAAAGGAATTTCCTTCAGTTCTTTCATAGAAATTTCACGGCCTGCATAAGGACTGTGTGTGGAACAAATCGGAATGATTTTATCCGCCATAAAAAAATCATAATGGAGTCCGCTGGCTTCATGTTTATCTTCTACCACAGCCAAATCAATTTCTTCATTGGTCAGCGCCTTAAGAATGTTCTCAGTATTTCGATTGATCAAAGTGATTTTCACCAAAGGCCATTTTTTTCGGAACGAAGAAAGCACTTTGGGCAACACATACAGCGACAGGGTGGTACTAGCACCTATCCTCAGTTCGCCTTTGGCTGTCAACTGACTTTTGACAATGTCCATATCCGATTCCATGCGTTTCTGGATATGCTTGGCTTCACGCAAATAGCTCAGCATTTTTTCGCCTTGAGGCGTTAAAAACACAGCATTGCCCTTGCGCTGAAAAAGAGGCACTTCCATTTCTCCCTCCAATTTTTTTATCTGTTTGCTTACTGCTGGCTGTGATATACAAAGAATTTCCGCGGCTTTAGAAAAGCTTAAGTGACTGGCCACGGTATAAAAAACTTCGTGTGAAATGGATAACATAGGCCGCAATATACGGGATTGAAAGAAAGATGATGCGAAACAATTCTAGTCAAAAAGCACAATCCATGAATAGGAATTGTACTTTCAGATTATTTTTCCCTTCATCCATTTTGAAATTCGTAAAACGGCTTGTAGGTTTGTGCCCACAAGTCGAGAATTCTTGTTTTGGCATCAGCCAAATTTCAAGAATCGATTTATACAGAAGCGTGGAGAGATAGGCTCTATGAAGCGCTAGCAACCATCCGCAGAGGAAAGGTGCTAATTCCTAATCCCTAAAGAAAGCCGAGTGGTTTTCGGGAGAATATAAATTTGACAGTTATGCAAACCTATTTATCCTTTGTGGACAAGCGTCCGCTCCATACCATACCCTCAAAGTCAGGGTCAATTCTTCATGTCTCAATTTGTTGTTTGATTACAGCCTAATTCTGAATTTCTCAGAATCCTTTCCTGCTGTTCTACATTCAAAATTCTTGCGTCATGACTACATCAATTCCATTTACTCAAAATCCAAAAAAAGTGAGCGATTCGTTGCACTACTATCGTCATTCAGACGAATTCTGCCTAGAATCTGGCGAGACTCTTAATGAGGTTCAGATTGCCTACCAAACCTTTGGTACCCTCAATCAAGACAAAAGTAATGTGGTTTGGGTTTGCCATGCCCTAACGGCAAATGCAGACCCAATACAATGGTGGCCAGGTTTGATTGGGTATAATTACTTGATTAATCCTGAAGAACATTTTATTGTTTGTGCTAATATTCTGGGTTCTTGTTATGGTACCACTGGCCCTAGAGACTTCGACCCAAATACTGGTGAAAGGTATTTATCGAACTTCCCCAATATCACCATTCGTGATCAGGTAAAGGCCCATATTTTGCTCAGGAAGCACTTAGAAATTGAGCGCATCCATTTGGGCATGGGGGGATCTACTGGTGGTCAACAAATTCTAGAGTGGGTAATTGAAGAACCTATTTTCGATAAACTATTCGTAATTGCCACTTCGGCACAAAGCAGCCCTTGGGGCAAAGCCATTCGCGCTGCGCAACGCATGGCCATCGAAGCAGATCCTTCATTTTATTCCAGCTCGGTTAACGGAGGAAAGAAAGGAATGGAAGCGGCTAGAGCCATGGCCTTACTTTCATATCGTACACCCAGCACTTTCAACCAAAGCCAGAAAGACGACAACGAAGCGCTCGATAATTATAGAGCCGAGAGCTACCAGCGTTACCAAGGGTTAAAGCTTAGTCATCGTTTTGATGCACGCAGCTATTATGTTTTGGGGAAAGCCATGGACACGCACAATGTGGGGCGCGGAAGAGGCAGTGTTCAAAAAGCATTGGCGACAATAAAGGCAGAAACCTTAATCATTGGCATTGAGGGTGATATTCTTTTCCCAATAGAAGATCAGCAAATTATAGCAGAGCACCTGCCGAATTCAACATTCAAAATCATTCAATCCGATTATGGCCATGACGGCTTCTTAATCGAAACTCAAAAAATATCTGAAATACTAAAACCATTCTTAAGTAATGAGAGCAATTAAAATAGGGCTTTTCGGCTTTGGCTGTGTAGGGCAAGGCCTTTATCAAACCATCAACAATTCAAAAAACTTTGAAGGTGAAATCGTAAGGATTTGTGTGAAAGATCGCCATAAAGTAAGAAGTCTTCCCGAATCCGTTTTTACTTATACTAAAGAAGACATTTTGAACGACCCTTCTATTGACGTAATTGTAGAGCTGATTGATAATGCGGAAGCTGCGCTTGAAATTGTAACTACGGCTTTAAAAAACGGCAAGTCGGTGGTTACGGCCAATAAAAAGATGGTGGCCGAAAACCTTGAATACCTGATTGATCTTCAGGAAAAAACTGGAAAGGGAATTTTGTATGAAGGTGCGGTTTGTGGCAGTATTCCTATCATCAGAACTTTGGAAGAGTACTTTGGTCACGAACCACTGAACGAAATCAAAGGGATTTTCAATGGCTCCACCAATTACATTCTCACCAAAATTTTTGATGAGCATTTGGATTACACTCAAGCTTTGGAAGAAGCCAAAGAAAAAGGTTTTGCTGAAAGCGATCCCACTTTAGATGTAAAAGGCTTCGACCCGAAATTTAAGCTGAGCATATTGCTGACGCATGCTTTTGGTATTAACGTGTCGCCAGAGAAGATCGCCAATTTAGGCATCGACCATTTGCAGCCAAGCGATTTGGAGTTTGCAAGAAAACACGGTTATAGAATTAAGCTCATTGCTCAAGCTTCGCGAAAAAACGATGAGGTATTTGCCTGCGTTTTGCCTCAGTTTATAAAGGAGAACCATAACCTCAGAAATGTAAATAACGAGTTCAACGCAGTTACATTGAACGGTGAATTCTGTGACGATCAGTTATTTATAGGAAAAGGAGCTGGAAGTTTACCTACTGGTGCGGCCGTGCTTTCAGATATTTCGGCATTGAGCTATGATTACAAATACGAATATAAAAAGCACTACAATCAAGGCAAGGTACATTTCAGTAGCGAAAACGCTGTAACAGTGTATGTCAGTTTTGAAAAACCAGAGCATATTGACCTCAACGAGTTCGAAGCAGTTTCCGAAAAATTCTTCTGCTTTGATAGAAGTTATGTGATCGGTAAAATCAAACTTTCAAAACTACTTCAATCTAAATGGGTTTATAACTCTAAAATCTCTGTAGTTCAGTTCGACAATGACACCGAAATTTCGGAAGAATTAGACCTTAGCGCACTGGAAACCGAGATTTTAGAATTGATAAAGGGTCAAAAGTTGAGAGAAAAAATCAGCGTTTAAAGAGTATCTTCTAAATGCGTGGTTTTTTTACTGAATCCTTCTCCATTTTAATCTTTAGTGGATATATTTGTAGCCCTTATGGGAGGTCGATTTACGGCCTAACCAATTGTTGATTTAAAAGAGATTGTTAAATGTCTTCAGTAATTATCACTTCAGTAGTCGCGTTTTCGGCTGTAATCTTATTGCTCGTACTGATTTTGCTTTATGCTCAGTCCAAGTTAGTTCAATCGGGAGACGTTAAAATCATCGTAAACGGTGACGAGGCGAACCCTATTATTACTTCCGCAGGAAGTACCCTATTAAATACCCTTTCTAGTCAGAAAATTTTCCTTCCGTCTGCTTGCGGTGGTGGTGGTACTTGTGCCATGTGTAAATGTACCGTAAACGAAGGTGGAGGAGATGTACTTCCAACCGAAGTGGGTCACCTTAACCGTGCCGAACAAAAAGAAGGCGTTCGTCTTTCTTGCCAGGTAAAGGTTAAAAACGACATGCGTATTCAAATACCTGAAGAAATCTTCGGTATTAAGAAATGGGAATGCGAAGTGGTTTCAAACTACAACGTGGCCTCATTTATTAAAGAATTCGTGGTGAAATTGCCTGAAGGCGAGCACTTAGAGTTTGAAGCAGGTGGTTATATTCAAGTAGACGTTCCACCGGTAGTTTGTGATTTCAAAACGATCAACATTGAGCCGCATCCAAACGATCCAGCTGGTCCAGACAAGTTCAAAGGAGATTGGGACAAATTCCAGCTTTGGGATTTAAAAATGGTGAATGAAGAAGAAATCTTCCGTGCCTATTCAATGGCTAACCACCCTGCCGAAGGAAATATCATCATGTTGAACATCCGTATTGCTACTCCACCTTGGGACAGAGCAAATAACAAATGGATGGATGTTAACCCTGGTATTTGTTCTTCTTATGTATTTACTAGAAAACCAGGCGATAAAGTAACTATTTCTGGACCTTACGGTGAATTCTTCATTAAGCCTACCGATGCAGAAATGCTTTATGTTGGTGGTGGTGCAGGTATGGCGCCAATGAGATCTCATTTATTCCATCTTTTCCACACGTTGAAAACAGGAAGAAAGGTATCTTACTGGTACGGTGGACGTTCAAAAAGAGAGCTTTTCTACCTAGAAGATTTCCAGAAAATCGAAAAGGAATTCCCGAACTTCCGTTTCTATCTTGTGCTTTCTGAACCGATGCCAGAGGACAATTGGGTAGAGAAGAAAGATGTAAATGATAAAGAAGGTGATGGTTTCTTAGGTTTTGTTCACCAAGCGGTGATTGACCAATACTTGAGCAAACATGATTCTCCAGAAGATATAGAGTTTTACTTCTGTGGGCCTCCAATGATGAACGCAGCGGTAATTAAAATGTGCGATGATTGGGGTGTTCCTCCTGAAAACGTAGCATTTGATGACTTTGGAGGTTAATTAACCCCAAGCATTAAAAATATACAATGGCCATTCTTTTAGGATGGCCATTTTTTTTGTTGAAGACTTCAGTTCGAATCAAAATAAGACTGGTTACTCATGAATAGTTTTGGGTAGTTGGTGACTTTTATTGGTTTCAGGTTCTGATTTGTTATTTATTGAGAAATAAAAATTCAGTTCAAATTGATTCTCGATGAAAAAAATCAAAGTCTTATTCATTCTATTTATGGCTAGCATCTCGCTATCCAGTTGCGAAGATTTAGCCTCTTGTGGTTCGGCCACCGCGGTATTCTACAACAGTTACGGAAATTCAATTACCCTAATTGTAGACGGAACCTTAAGAGGAAACATCAGCAATGGAGGCCAGAAAACTATTAGCCTAACAGAAGGAAGTCACACCTATACTATTGGTGGTTCCAATCAAAACAAATCGTTCTCGCTAAAGGATTGCGGAACCTTAAATATAGAAATCACCAAAAATTAGACTTTAGAAATAATCCACTTAAAACATTTCACACTGAGTTCCCCTTATTTGTCGACACCTAAATGGTTCACCATCTATAGATCAGAAATAAAAAGCTAGACCGAAAAGCAAAAACCGCTTAATGAGCGGTTTTTTTTATGCACTAACATTTCAACTCCATTTTCCCGAATAGACTAAAATCAACTATCTTTATTTTTCTGAACTAGGCCACTTTTAAATGAACCTCAAACTCTTTTTTAGCCCCGTAGATATTTCTGAAGAATTGCCCGCCAATAGTGTAGGACATTCTGTTCAATCTTCGGGCAGCGATAATTTTGATATTACCAAGTGTGACATTGCCCTTGTGGGCTTAACTGACAACCGAAGTGCTGGAGAAGCAGAAGGTGAAAGTGATGGGGTGGATAAAATTAGAGCCAAGTTTTTTCAGCTAAAGAAAGGCGCTGGAAACTATAGAATTGCCGATTTAGGCAATTTGAAAAGCGGAGAAAACCTTGAAGACACCAACGATAGATTAAGAGAAGTCTGTGAGTTTTTACTCCGACATAAAATCCTTCCGTTGATTATTGGCGGATCACATGACCTTAGTTTTGGGCAGTTTCAGGCCTATGAATCTTTGCCCGAACTGATTACGCTTTTAAATGTTGACGCCACTTTAGACCTTGAACCAAAGGGCGATGAAAACGCTACTTTCTTAGACAAAATACTGACCTACACACCAAATTACCTATTCTCATACAATCATTTAGCACACCAAAGCTACTTGGTGGGCCAAGACCATTTGAGCGTGTTAGACAAACTCTATTTCGAAGCCATGCGATTGGGCGAGTTGCGTGAAAATTTCCAAGAAGCAGAACCCTTGGTACGGATGGCGAATATGATGACTTTTGACATCACCGCTATTCGCAGTGCCGATGCGCCTGCCAACCCCAATGCCCAGCCTTTTGGCCTAACAGGCGAAGAAGCTTGCCGACTTTGTTGGTATGCGGGAATGAATGAGAAATTAAGTTCCATCAGTATTTCTGGCTTTAGCCCAGATTTAGATGACCAACATGGTAAGACTGCTACCGTAATCGCCACCATGCTTTGGTACTTTGTAGAAGGTTTCTACAATAGAAAAGACAGCGGAAAGTTTGAGTCGAGCGAGTACACTCGTTATGTAGTTTCACAAGAAGGTACTGACGACACAATGGTTTTTTATAAAAGTAAGTCAACCGATAAATGGTGGATGTTGGTTACCTTCGGCACTAAACACAGCCAGAAAGCTTACTTGCCTTGTAGCTATAAAGACTATACCAATGCTACACATGGCGAACTACCTGAAAGATGGATTAGGGCACAAGCCAAGTTGATATAATCCTCGGTAAAAACTTTCCAAAAGTTAATTCATAAAGTGTTCATTATAAATATCAAGCAACTTTTGGAAAGTTAGAACAACATGAAAAAGCTCTTTGCACCGTCTGTGAAAGAGCTTTTTGCTGGGTCATTAAAATAAAAATGGTATTTTTCTACATTGTGAAACCGCGCGCTTCACTAATGTTGTTTGAACCTTATACGCTCGAAGCCCAAAACACCCTACTTATATTTATAAATATTCAATATTTATTTTGTAACTGATCGTTTTGTTTTTAAAAATCTGACCACTCTATTTAGCCATATATCACCTTGCTTTAAATACTTATACCAACTTCTGATATTTTAGAATTCACAATTTGATGATATTGTAAGTTGAGCGTCTTAAATCACAAATGCTTAATTTTCAATAGAAATCAAGCTCTAAAGCCATGAAAATCAGATCTGTTATTGTTCTATTTTTATTTCTTAGTATTCTCAGTTGCGAACAGGAGGAAGAAGCCAATTGGCTCAAAGGAAATTTGCACACCCACACCTACTGGAGCGATGGAGATGGATTTCCTGAAATGGTTTTGGATTGGTATAAAAGCAACGACTACCAGTTTATTGCACTTTCAGAACACAACATTATCGCCCGAACCGAAAAGTGGAAGAAGCTTCCGAAAAGCATGATCTACCAACAGGCTTTTGAAGATTACTTGAAGAAATACGGTGAAGATTGGGTGGAATATAAAGAGGACAGCACGGGCATTAGCGTAAAGCTAAAAACCGAATCTGAATACAAACCATTGTTTGAAGAAGCTGGAAAGTTTGCCATCATTACGGCCCAAGAAATTACAGATGGCTATGGCGGAAAACCATTGCATATGAACGCTGCTAATATTCAGGAGCTTATTAAGCCCAGGCATGGAAACAGTGTAGCCGAAACAATGCAGAACAATATTGATGCGGTATTAGAACAAAGAAAAGCCACTGGAGAGCCTATTATGCCCCACATTAACCATCCCAATTTCGGCTGGGCCGTTACCGTGGAAGACATGAAATCACTTTGCGGAGAACGTTTTTTCGAAGTTTTTAATGGTCACCCTCAAGTGCATAATTATGGAGATTCCACCAGAATGGGCATGGAAGAAATGTGGGATCAAATCAACATTGCTTATCTCAACAGAAATCAGCCTTTAATGTATGGCATTGCCACGGACGACAGTCATAATTACCATTTATTTGGTGGGCAGTATAGTAATAGCGGCCGTGGATGGGTGATGGTAAACAGTAAATCCCTTGATGCTAAATCTCTTATTGAAACCATGGAGGCGGGAAATTTCTACGCTTCAACTGGAGTCACCTTGACTTCTTTAGAACAAGGTAAAAGTGAAATCGAATTGGAAATTAAGGCAGAAGCTGACGTGAGCTATACCATCGAGTTTATTGGAGTAAGGAAAGGAAGCGATAAAAGCGAAGTATTCGAAACGGTGAATGGCACCGAAGCCTCTTTTAAACTGACCAAAGAAATGCTCTTTGTCAGGGCAAGAATTATCTCTTCAAAAATTAAAGAAAATCCATTTCAAGAAGGTGATTATGAAATGGCCTGGACGCAGCCAATTTCACATTAACTATACGGCTAATTTTTCTTTTCAAACACCACCAATCCCGAAGCATTCTTCTCGTATTTAGCGATGTAGGAGCTGTTAAACTCTGCTGAAAAGTTGACATCGCCTCCACTTACATTTGTTGGTGTTGGGTTGCCTTCGGGGAAGAAGTACACTTTAGTATTACCAAATTTGGTGTGGAGCATATAGTTGCCATAGGCTTCCATTTCAGCATTTTCAGGGTCGGCTACGGTAACAATGTACACTCGAACGACTGGCCCTGTATTGTTTTCGTTACGGTAAAAAGCCACTTCGGTAAAACCACCCTTGAGGTCGGAAACGGAAGGCTGGCTAAATGACTGCCATAGCATAATAGCCACTAAAATGCCAATTACTAAAATCATCGCAGTTCTGTACTTTCGCATTTCCATATCAGATCAATCCTCTAGATTTCAGTTCAAGGTACTTGTTAATAGTGTTCACGCTCAACTCTTTTGGAGGCGTTAAAATGGTATGAATTCCGTGGGCCTGAAGCTCTTTCATAATCAGCTTCTTTTCATAAGCCAATTGTTCTGCAATTCCCTTTGTATACACTCCTTCCAAAGAATCAGCTTTGGTTTCAATGAGTTCCTTCACTTCCGTATTCTCAAAGAAAATACATACCAATAAATGCTGTTGATTGATTTTTCTGAGGTAAAGCAATTGCCTTTGTAAGGAAGAAACCGAAACGAAATTAGTGTAGAGTAGAATAAGGCTTCGCTGCGTTACCTTCCGTTTTAAAGAAATATAGAGCTGTGAAAAGTCACTTTCTTTATAGGCTGTTTTCTGCTTATATAAATGCTCCAAAATTAAATTCAGCTGCATGTTTCGAGAAGAAGCAGGCAAAACTGAATTCACTTTATGCTGAAAGGTAACCAAACCAGCCTTATCGCCTTTTTTCAGGGCAATGTTAGAAATCACCAAACTGGCATTTATCGCATAATCCAGTAAGCTCATACCCTCAAAAGGCATCTGCATCATTCGGCCTTTATCAATAACAGAATATACCTGCTGCGAA
Organism: Roseivirga ehrenbergii; assembly: GCF_001593005.1. Classification (GTDB taxonomy): domain Bacteria; phylum Bacteroidota; class Bacteroidia; order Cytophagales; family Cyclobacteriaceae; genus Roseivirga; species Roseivirga ehrenbergii. Next base: position 17,183 of record NZ_LQZQ01000003.1, on the reverse strand, counting down.
CGCTCATCTTGGAATTGATTAATCATCAATTCCGACCTTCGGGCAGAGGCTTTCCAGTTGATTTTTCTATAATCGTCTCCAGCTACATAGTTTTTGATTTGCTCAAATTCCATGTTATTCCCAATCCGTCTGATCTTCTTGATACCGCTCTGCTGCAGTTGATTGGAAATGGCGAGCAATTCGTACTTGCGCATTTGAATGAAAGAAGGGTATACCGAAACTACTTTGGGTTGCCCCAGTTGAAACCTTCGTTTCACAATACCTAGCTTGGTAAACACAAAGGCGTTAATGATTCCAAATTCATATTCACCACGCTTTACGGGGCGAAGGGAATAATTAATATTCTTGACCTCTCCAGGCTTTAAAGTCAGGTTAAATTGCTGATTTCTGATTTGGAACTGCACAGGTAATTCATCAAAAACCTGAATAAATACTTGTTGTTGAAACCGATGTTCTAGAATAATCTGAATTGAATTTTCATCTCCGTTAGAAAACTTTTCGGTCATTATTCTTTCTGCCACCAATGGTCTTTTTTGCTTATACAAAAGCAGCGTATCGAGCACTAGCAGTACCAAAGCCAGATAGAAGAGCGTTTCTGCTATTGCGGCTACTGCAGGAACAGCAAAACCCACCATAAACAAAAACACCAAAGCCCCTGCTACGGCAAAAAAACGATTGGTGAGATAGAAAGACTTGATATAATTCATTAACGCGGCACTTCAGTTTTAGCTACCAGCTGATTGATTACTTCTTCTGCAGTAACGCCTTCCATTTCCTTTTCAGGTGTAAGAATAATTCTATGGGTGAGCACAGGAGAGGCCAAGAATTTAATATCCTCAGGTGTTACAAAGTCGCGTCCCTGAATGGCTGCGAAAGCCCTTGCGCCATTGAGCAGAGCCAAAGAAGCACGAGGAGAAGCCCCTAAATATATTGCATGGTCGTGACGTGTTTGAGTCACGATTTCAGCAATGTATTTAAGAAGTTTTTCGTCTACTACAATCTCGTTTAAGGTAGATCGGTATGCAGCTATATCCTGCGCGTTGAGCACTTTAGAAACGCCTTCGAGTTGACTGCCTTTTCTGGCCGCATGGCGGGTTAAAATTTCTGTTTCTTCATCGAGTGAAGGATAACCGATCTCAATTTTGAATAAAAAACGATCGAGTTGCGCTTCTGGCAATCGGTAAGTTCCTTCTTGCTCAATCGGGTTTTGCGTAGCCAAAACAATGTAAGGCTCTTCCATTTTATGCGTAGTTCCATCAATGGAAACCTGACGCTCTTCCATTACCTCGAAAAGTGCGGCTTGGGTTTTTGCCGGTGCTCGGTTAATCTCATCAATAAGCACAATATTCGAGAAGATAGGCCCTTTTCGAAATTCGAACTCGGAAGTCTTCACATTGAAGATTGAGGTGCCGAGTACATCAGAAGGCATAAGATCGGGCGTAAACTGAACCCTAGAAAAATCTACATCAATACTTTTTGCTACCAGTTTAGACGCCAATGTTTTGGCTACACCTGGCACACCCTCTAAAAGAATATGACCATCGGCAAGAATAGCGGTTAAAATCAAATCAACCATTTTTTTCTGGCCCACTATCACTTTGCCAATCTCCTCACGGATTTGTTCTACACCTGCCTTTAGTTTTGTCAGGTCTACCCTGTTTTCGAATGTATCTTGATTTTCCATATACTATACTATTCCGTAAAATTCGTTCATTAATTTTTCCATCATCAAAAGTTCGCCTTCTTCGATCATATCATTTGCTTCTATTCGCTCTACTAATTCTACCAAAGCAAAAACCTTTGCCTTTTCAACGCCAGATTTTCTCGTGAGCTCTAGTTTGAAAGCCTCATCTAATTTATCTGTTCTGAGCGTGTAATGACTTCGCACATAATCCTTCCAGAACAGAATTCTTTTTTGCGCTAAGTTTTTATGGTTCTTCTGCTGGTGATAAAGCTGCCCCAATGTATTCACAAATTCAAGGGTGGCATTTTTCACTGGAGGAATCACAGCAATAATGCGTTGCCTTCTTTTCGATTCAAATAAAATGAAAATGAATACCGTAGCCAACAGAATGAAAATAGCCCATTTTAAAGCAGGATAACTCAACAAAGCCCTTATTTCTGAACGTGACTCAAGTTTACCCATCTGGTAATATTCTATATGCATTAAAGGCTCATCTTCAGGCAAGAGGCTCAACATTGAAGAAGCAAAAGCAGAAGTTTCTTCATGTAACACAAAGTAATTTGTGAAAGCCAACGGCATGGTGCTCAAATACAAATTACCTTGACCACCATTATATTTAAGCAGAACAGGTTTACCATCTTCTCGCCAGGCCATTTCGGTAATGCTGTCGCTTTCTACTTTAGAAAAATAAGCTGCCGTAGTTAAAGTCGGAAAAACGAAAGTCTCTTCATTTCCATTTGGCAAGGCAAATCGCACCCTCGTTTTAGTTTCTTCTGCCAATTCATTTGCTATTTGGGTGAAGTCAGAAGGATTTAATCTTTGCTCCAAATAGGCTTCAAAGCGCAAAGAATCTTCAAAACGAGTAGAAAAATCTTGTGCTGCTAAAAAAACCGTATGTCCTTTTTCAACATGCTTTAAAAGCGAATTGAAGTCATTATCATCAAAAATAAAATTGCCAGCAATTGCCAAGAAGTTATCGTCTACCTCCTCTTGCTCTACTAATTCATAAATGGTTTTAAAACTCGAAGGTACATCTCCCTGCTCGAAAAGATCTTTGAGTAAATCGTGTGTAGCGAAAGTACCAAAAGGAATACGGTCGCGGTAATGATATGTGACCGTCCAATCCTCTGGTTTCGGTTTCTGCATTTCATACACCACATAAATGGTAATAATGGCAATAAAGAATATCAGGTATTTTTTGTCTTTCATTTCTTCGAAGACTTTAAAGTTCCGATACGCTCTAAATGAGCTTTGGCCTTAGCAACCATGGTTTCGTTGGCTTCAAAATGACCATACCAGGTATAATCAAATAGGAAACTGAGGCTGGCAAAATCCTTTTCTATGTTATGACCCGACAATTCGTATAGATATTCTCGATTCGTTTTCCCCTTTCGAATAGCAATGAGGTTAGCATCTGATATTCTTTTCAAGGAATAGAGGTAAGTGAGGCGCACCGCAACCCTCCACTGCGCTTGGTTGATAGCTTGTTGAATTTCAGTTTCAAAATCAATTTCATGTAGTGCTTCTTCATCTACCTGATAAGGTTTTGCTTCAGACTTAGTCTTCTTAAAAAGAGTTGTAGGCTGAATACCTGCTAGTTTGACAATGAAAAATACGAAAGCCGCAATGAGCAAACCATAGAATAGAATTTCTAATATTCCGCTTGTTACCGCAGAACCAAAGAGGCTATTAAACCAACCTACAATCCTATCCCAAAGTCGCTCCAGAAAGCCCTTTGATTTGGCCTTATACACTTCGTATTGAAAGCGCTTATCGCTCCTGTATTCATCTAGCTTTTGGGCGTCAAAACTCCTTATCTCTGTTTGTGGAGATTGATGAGGTAAAGCTGCCATAGCAGATGAACCCGCCCACGAAAATTGTAGGCTAAGAATTACGAAAAGCAGCTTAATATGTCTCTTCATCCTCTGTTGTTCCGGCATCGTCCATTTGCTCAATTCTAGACATCAAGCCTCTAGATTCTCTTCTTTCTACCAAATTAAAATACTGAAAAGCCAAAGCTAAAAAGCTGATAGAGTAGGTAAGAATAGCTCCAAAAGTTTCTAGAACAGAAAAGAGAATACTCAATGGATTACTCCCAAAATTTGACTCATCTAAACTGCTCAAATCGCCTGATTCTTGTACGGAAGTAAGTGCATCCCCAAAAACGAGAAGAGTTCTAGGTAAGCTAAACAATCCACTGATTACATAGCCAATAATTCCTGTCACAAACAATAAGCCTAAAGTGCTCCACCATTTATCTTTTATCAGTTTAAAGGCCCTTCCAAAAGCATCTATAGGGTTGTTGTCTTCAAAAACTATAATGGCAGAACCTAATGACAGCACAATCATTAAGTAAACACCAGGAATGAAGAAAAGGAACATTCCGATAACTACTACAATGGCAGTTAACACATTAAATACCAATAAATTGAACATTCTTGAAAGCAAGTTTTCAGTTACATCCGGTAATCGAATTTCGATAGGGGCTTTATGTTCATAAGCCCTCATATAACCATAAGCCACTGCAGGTAAAACTGCAGATGTGACCACTGCAGAAATCAACACCAAACCATAAAGGCTAAACATATCTATGATGATGTCAGGTGAAAAGCCTTGTTCTCCAAAATTGAACATTCCAAAAGAGAGCTGGCTCATCAGAATATTAGATAAGAGCAGTATTGGGCCAGATATAAGTAATTGAGCTCTGAGGTATGGCCACGCGTTTTCGCGAAGAAAAACAAAGGTCATGTTCAGTTTGTCTCCAAACTGGCGTTTTTTATAAAACTCTATCTGCGGTGTATACGCCATTTTTAAACAGTTTTCGAGGGTAAATAATTATGTAATAAACCATAAAAGCCAGTGATCCTAAAATGATGGCGGCTTTTAAAGCATTCGGCATTCCGAACAAGCGGGTAACAAAAGATTCCAGAAAGCCAGCAATAATAAACATAGGCACCAAGCCTAAAACCACTTTAGCTCCCGTTAAAGCTCCTTTTTTTAAAGACTCAAGTCTAGAGTAAGTACCTGGAAACAACATTGAGTTGCCCATGATAAGACCTGCTCCTCCTGCCATTACTATAGATATAATTTCAATTGTGCCGTGAATCCAAATGGTAAGTACCGAAGTAAGTAAAAGGCCCTTTTGGTAAAAGAAGTATTGAAAAGAACCGAGCATCACTCCGTTCTTAAAAAGCAAAAATCCTGTACCTACAGAAGCTACAATACCCGCAGCAAAGGCCATAAATGACACCCGAATGTTATTGAAGGTAATGGCAAAAAACATATCTGTTTGTGCCATAGAAGCATAAATACCTAGAGGTTTTCCGCTCTCAATATTCGCCAAAGTTCTATTTACATAGCTATCTCCCAATATAAGCCTGACAAAAGTATCATCTTGAGCGGCAGAAAATGCGCCTATTAAAGAAGACAGTAAAAAGATAATCAAAGAGTAACCGAACTCTTTGCGATGAACCCAGAATATTTCGGGCAATTCCACCTGCCAAAACCGTACAAACCGGCCCGAGCTCTGTTTCTTATTCTTATAGATGTATTGGTGAACTTTCGTGGAAAGGTTGTTCAAATAAACAGTGATATCGCTTTTAGGATAATGCGTTTTGGCATAGGCCAAGTCGTCTGTAAGCTGAATAAACAAACTCGCAAGCCTATCTGGGTCTTTTCTGGCTTTGGAGGAAATTTGCCTTTCGAACTCTTCCCATTTACTTATATTTGCTTTTACGAAAGCGGATTCCCTCATCTTTGATTCGTATTTAAGTCAAAAATTATTCAATATAAGTTCATATGCAAGCGGTAAGCATTCAAACCTCACAAAACATTCAATTAGAGTATCCGCTTGCTGGTATTGGCGATAGAATTTTGGCTTTTGTTTTAGATGCCATAATCATCCTCAGCTTTTTCTTTATCACCAGTGTAACACTAGCAGCAACTGGTATATCAATGAGCGTGGCCATGAATGTAATGCTGAGTATAGTGGCCTATTTATACCGGTTAATTTCAGAAGTATTTTTTAATGGTCAAACCGTAGGAAAAAAAGCCTTGAGCATAAAAGTGGTAAAACTGGATGGAAGTGTTCCTTCTTTTGGCGCCTATTTTCTCAGGTGGCTTATGGAACCCATAGATTTTTTCATTGTAGGACTTGGGGTAGTCTTTATTATTTTGACTAAAAATGGGCAGCGTGTTGGAGACCTTTTAGCAGGAACAACGGTAGTGAAAATAAAGAAAATTACAGCCACCAACGTCAGAAATAAAATCATAATGGAAACCGTAGATGAAAACTATGTGCCGAAAATCCCTGAGGCTGCACAGTTAACAGACCATGAAATCCGTTTGATCAAAGATGCTTTATCTGTTTTTAGAGATGGAGCCAAAGAAAAACCTCTGCTGCTCATTGAAGAAAAACTCAAAGAGAAGTATAACATACAAAGTGACATGCCTACGGTGAAATTCATGTATACACTACTTAGAGATCACACCTATTACATGACGAAGTAGAATACTTAGAACTGCTTTTGTGTTCTATAAAAAGAAATCCGCTAGAGTTGGCCATGGAAATTAAATCATACACCCCTTCGCAATTGGCACTAAGAAATGGCCAGGACCGACCTGAAATATGGGTGGCCTATCAAGGGCGAATCTATGATGTAACTTCTTCACGCCTCTGGAAAAACGGCATGCATTATGAACATTGGGCTGGTCAAGATTTAACTAATGAACTTCCCGATGCACCACATACCGAAAAGGTGTTTGAAAAATTCTCTGTTATAGGAATTCTCTCTTCCTAACCCTGCCCAATTCATCAAAATACTGTGCTATAAGTGACCGCTTTGTGTACGTTTTCGTTACACATTTTTTACGAATACGAACACATTTTTATTTCAATTCACTCATTATCAGTAAGTTAATTTTACTGGCACGTGCATTGGATAAAGAATGGCATGTCGAATAGAAAAAAACAAAACAACAATTTAAACAACACGGTCATGAATAGCTCAAAGGTTAAAACTCAAAAAAATTTAAGTGCATTATTAGGTCTAGCACTTGCGGTCATCACATTGTTTCAGGCAGGTTCTGTAAAATCGAACGAATCTTCTGACAGAAGCTTAACATCAATCGAAGAAGCTGAATTAAGAGCTGAAATCGATAGCATCTTTCCTGATGATGGATTAACAATCACAGAGAGAGCTTATGCAGAAATTGAGGCTGAACAAACTAATTACGTAAAGGTTTTTAATGCCAATAACGAGTTGGTCGCTCAAGGCATTACTACTGAAAATGAAGAACTGAGAAGATTGGTCAATCAAGCAGATTTTCTTATTCAGGTACCAGGTCAGAAATATTACAGAATATCAGAATAAGTCTTGGCTAGAGCATTCTAACCACAGACACTATTCGAAAGGTCACAGTCAGTTTAGTTTAATAAGGTCAATTTTAGTTAAGAAAGCCGCCCAATGGGTGGCTTTCTTTTTTGGATGAGTATAGGTATGAATGTTATTTTCAGGCCAGATTGAAAACAAAAAAGCCAACTGTCTTTCGACAGTTGGCTTCTCATTTATATTAAATCGAGTACTACTTAACTTCTTCGTACTCTACATCAGATACATCACCTGACTTTGAATCGTCACTTGCTCCAGCATTTGCATCTGCTCCACCTTGCGCACCTGCAGCGTCAGCTCCCTGGCTTGCAGCGTACATTTCTTGCGAAGCAGCTTCCCAAGCTTTGTTCAAAGTTTCCATTGCAGCATCAATACCAGCAATATCTTGACTTCCATGAGCAGTTTTCAAATTAGCAAGCGCTTCTTCGATTGGCTTTTTATTGCCTTCTGAAAGCTTGTCACCATATTCTTCTAATTGCTTTTCTGTTTGGAAAATCAATGAATCAGCTGTGTTCAATTTCTCAACTTTCTCTTTTTCCTTTTTGTCAGACTCAGCATTGGCTTCGGCCTCTTGCTTCATTTTATTGATTTCCTCTTCAGTTAAACCAGAAGAAGCCTCAATTTTAATTTTCTGCTCTTTGCCTGTGCCTTTATCTTTAGCCGACACGCTCATGATACCATTGGCATCGATATCGAATGTTACTTCGATTTGAGGTACACCTCTTCGTGCTGGTGGAATATCACTCAAGTGGAATCTACCAATAGTTCTGTTGTCCTTCGCCATTGGTCTTTCACCTTGTAACACGTGAATTTCAACAGAAGGCTGATTGTCAGCAGCAGTAGAGAAAACCTCTGATTTTTTAGCTGGGATTGTAGTGTTCGACTCAATCAATTTAGTGAACACGCCACCCATAGTTTCGATACCTAGTGAAAGAGGCGTTACATCAAGTAACAATACATCTTTTACTTCACCAGTTAATACACCACCTTGAATAGCTGCACCAATCGCTACTACCTCATCAGGGTTTACACCTTTTGAAGGTTTTTTACCAAAGAATGCCTCTACAACTTCCTGAATTTTAGGGATTCTTGTAGAACCACCCACCAAGATTACTTCATCAATATCTCCAGTGCTGTAACCTGCATCAGACAAAGCCTTTTTCACTGGCTCCATTGATCTTTTTACCAAGTTGTCTGCTAAAGACTCAAATTTTGCTCTTGACAATGTTCTTACCAAGTGCTTTGGCACACCGTCAACTGGCATAATGTATGGTAAGTTGATTTCAGTAGAGTTAGAAGAAGACAATTCGATTTTTGCTTTCTCAGCAGCCTCCTTCAATCTCTGAAGAGCCATTGGGTCTTTTCTCAAATCAATTCCTTCGTCCTTGTTGAACTCATCTGCCAACCAGTCGATGATTACTTGGTCAAAGTCATCACCACCTAGGTGAACATCACCATTGGTAGATTTTACTTCGAACACGCCATCACCTAACTCTAAGATTGAGATATCGAAAGTACCTCCACCTAAATCATATACTGCGATTTTTTGTTCTTTATCCTTTTTATCAAGTCCGTAGGCCAAAGCTGCTGCCGTTGGCTCGTTGATAATTCTCTTTACTTCTAAACCTGCAATTTGTCCAGCTTCTTTTGTAGCCTGACGCTCAGCATCGTTAAAGTAAGCAGGCACCGTAATTACTGCTTCTGATACTTCTGTTCCTAAATAATCTTCCGCAGTAGACTTCATTTTCTGAAGAATCATTGCAGAAAGTTCTTGAGGAGTATACTTTCTATCACCGATTTTTACTCTTACGGTGTCGTTATTTCCCTTTTCTACTTCGTATGAAATACCTCTTAGTTCCTCAGAAACATTCGAGAATTTCTTTGCCATAAATCTCTTAATAGAGCTTACAGTATTTTTAGGGTTAGTGATCGCTTGTCTTTTCGCAGGATCACCCACCTTACGCTCTCCGTTACCATTGTCCAAAAATGCCACAATAGACGGGGTTGTTCTTCTACCTTCGCTATTAGGGATTACCACAGGCTCATTACCTTCCATTACGGCAACGCACGAGTTGGTAGTTCCTAAGTCAATTCCAATAATTTTTCCCATGATGTATAAATGATTTCTTTTCTGTTGCTATTTAAACTCATTCCGTATTTATCAATGGTTGTGCCAAAGGATTTTGCCTGACATTTGGTGACACATTGACAGAAATGGACACAAAAAAAGTCTAGTCGACTGACTAGACTTCTATTTTACAGCGTCAAAAACTGCCTTAAGCCATCTTAACATTTTCTAAAGAGAAGGTAAAAGGAGTAGCATTCGCTCCAGCTCCGCCACCAGTCATTACAATGTCGGCAGAGGCAATGCCTAAAAGTGAAATCTCTGTATTAATGCTACTAATGATAGCCGAATTCATGATTTGACCTTGCGTGACTTGAGAAGCTACTCCAATAAAAATGGTTGGTTTAAATTCAAAAATGGCTTGTTGAGCAGGCGCAATATTAGACTTCAAAGCAGCCACACTCCCATCTCTATAAACATAACCACTCACGGCTCCTTTTTGCAGAGAATTTTTAAGAATAATTTCATTTGCCGCAGTGGCTGGGCCTAAGTATTTAATTAAATCACCAGAAGATGCTAAAACCATTTCAAAAGCCTGACCCTGTGTGGCAGACAATTGCGGAGTATAATTTCCGTAACTATCGCTCATCGCTACTTGATATAAACTTGAATAAGTAAAAGGGTGGTAATCTCCTCGACCACAATTTTTGATGACTTTCCATGCTACTGCGATTTCATCGAAGTCTTCGGCTACATTTTTCTGAAAAATAACGACCTCTGAATTATTCTGATCGTTGGATTCGTTAACAAAATTCAATTGTACTGTGCTCATTAGGTTATGATTAGGTTTTTATTATAAAATAAACATGATTAAACAATTTCGAATAAAAGTTAAAACTATTAATCTCTAAAACCAACTAATACAACAACCATTAACCCCTAGACAACTATTACCTAGTCGAAGCCTACTCTGTCACAAACTCACATTTTTGACCATATTTTCCTGACTAAGCCTTGAATGCCTAACTTACCGGACAAATGATAGAAAAACATGGCCGCTATTTTTTATTACCTCTTTGTTAAGCCAATATCGCTACTACCATTGTGGCTCACTTATGTGATTTCCGATATTTCCTGCTTCTTTATATATCGAGTTGTTGGCTATCGAAAAAAGGTAGTGACTACCAACCTAAAGAACTCTTTTCCAAATAAGCCTGAAAAGGAGATTAAGGAAATTAGGAAGAAGTTTTATAGCCATTTTACAGATTTCCTTTTTGAGAGCTTTAGAAATTTTAGCATTACAGAAGAAGAAACATTAGCTCGTTTTAAGGTAATAAATCCAGAGGTTTTAAAACCGTTTGCCGATGCCAACCGAAGTGTGATTATTGTGGGTGGCCATTATAACAATTGGGAAATGTTAGCCGTTGGAATCGACCACTATATTGAACATCAGAGTGTAGCGATCTACCACAAACTGGGGAACAAGTTTATAGACAATAAAGTGTTAAAATCGAGATGCAAGTTTGGTTTGAAGCTTATCTCACGTCCAGAAGTAAAATCCTTTTTTGCGAATGACAATCAACTCACCGCAACGATTTTTGGATCAGATCAATCGCCTAGTATAGCCAAGAAGGTATATTGGACTCGCTTTTTGAATCAGGACACTCCGGTAATGTTTGGGGTTGAAAAATTCGCCAAAGAAAAAAACTACCCTGTGGTTTATGGCGGTATTCAGAAAGTAAAGCGCGGCTATTATGAATTCGAGCTTGAATTACTTTTTGACGAACCTACTTTATGTAAGCATGGCGAAATCACAGAGGCGCACACCAAGTGCCTAGAAAAACAAATTATTGAAGATCCTCAATACTGGCTTTGGACGCACAAACGCTGGAAAAGAAAGCGTAAGCCAGAAGAATTAGATGAAGCCAAAACAGTTAAAGATCAATTGGCTGAAATTAAGGTTTAAAGCTATCCTGCCGTTGGTCAAGAATTCTGACCTCCATACATTGAGTAAACAGCATGTGCCTCGCACTTTTTCTTTTATCTTTGCAGCTTAATTCAAAAAGCGTATGGGTTTAAAGGAGGAGATAGCAAAAAGAAGAACTTTCGGAATTATTAGTCACCCCGATGCAGGAAAGACTACTTTGACTGAAAAACTACTTCTTTTTGGTGGAGCAATTCAGAAGGCTGGAGCTGTAAAATCTAGCAAAATCGATATGCATGCACGCTCCGATTGGATGGAGATAGAAAAGCAGAGAGGTATCTCTGTAGCCACTTCCGTAATGGCTTTTGAATATGAAGGCATGAAGGTGAACCTACTCGATACACCTGGTCACCAAGATTTTGCTGAAGATACTTACCGAACGCTTACGGCTGTTGATTCAGTAGTAATGGTGGTAGATTGTGTAAAGGGGGTGGAAATTCAGACGGAAAAACTGATGGAAGTTTGCCGTATGCGTAACACGCCTGTGATTTCTTTCATCAATAAAATGGATAGAGAGGGTAAAGACCCTTACGATTTATTGGAAGAAATTGAAGGCCGCTTGAACATCAATGTTCATCCGCTCAGTTGGCCAATCGGCATCGGAAAAAACTTTAAAGGAGTTTACAGCCTTTACGATAAAAGCTTAAGACTTTTTCAGCCTAGCAAGCAAAGACTTTACGAGGAAACCGTAAAATTATCGGACATTAACAGCCCCGATTTAGAAAAATATGTTGGAGAAAAAGACGCCAATCAGCTTCGCGAAGATGTTGAGCTGCTACAAGACCTATATGGCGACTTAGATGTAGATGCCTATTTGAACGGAGATATTGCTCCTGTATTCTTTGGCTCTGCCGTGAACAACTTTGGAGTGAAAGAGCTTTTAGACACTTTCCTTAAAATTTCACCCAAACCACTAGCCAGAAGTACTGACGAAAGACTGGTTGAACCCACAGAAGAAAAGTTTACAGGTTTTATCTTTAAGGTACATGCCAACATGGACCCAAAACATAGAAACCGAATTGCTTTCTTGAGAATTTGCTCTGGCAAATTTGAAAGAGGCAGCAATTATTATCACACCCGTCAGGACAAGAAATTTAGAATTTCGCAAGCCACCGCTTTTATGGCGCAGGACAAAGAAACCATTGACGAGGCTTGGCCAGGTGACATTATTGGTTTGTACGACACTGGTAACTTCAAAATTGGGGATACGCTTTCTGAAGGTGAAAAAGGGACTTACAAAGGCATTCCTAGCTTCTCTCCAGAGATTTTCCGCGAAGTAATTAACCGCGATGCCATGAAAACCAAGCAACTTGAAAAGGGCTTGAACCAACTTATGGATGAAGGTGTTGCGCAGTTGTTCAGTTATGAATTAGGATCTAGAAAAGCAGTGGGTGTTGTAGGTCAACTTCAGTTTGAAGTAATTCAATACCGATTGAAAAACGAATATGGAGCTTCTGCCGATTTTGTGCCAATTCAGGTGCATAAGGCCTGTTGGTTCTCTTCGAAAGACCCTAAAAAACTGGATGCCTTTATTGATTCTAAACAGCGCCATATTGCCAGAGATAAAGATGGTAAGTTGGTGTTTATGGCCGAATCAAGAGCTTGGCTACAAATGGTTCAGGATAATTTCCCTGAAATTGATTTTCACTTTACTAGCGAATTCTAATGGAAAAAATAGTTCAACCTATATATGAAGACAATCACCTGCTGATTGTGAATAAACCTGCTGGAATACTGGTTCAAGGTGACAACACTGGCGACAAGCCATTGGTAGATTATTGCAAAGACTACCTAAAGGAAAAATATAACAAGCCGGGGGCTGTGTTTTTAGGTGTGGTTCATAGAATAGACAGGCCTGTAAGTGGAATTGTGGTTTTTGCTCGGACCTCTAAAGCGCTTGAAAGAATGAATAAGCTTTTCGCTACCCGAAAAGTGCAGAAAACGTATTGGGCTGTGGTGAAAAGAAAACCGAGACAACCCGAAGGAAAATTAATCAGTTGGTTAAAAAAAGATCCTTCTAAAAACATCACCACTGCTTACGATTACCAAGAAGAAGGTTCGCAAAAAGCCGAACTTGATTTTAAGGTTTTAGGCAAGTTGAACGATCACTACCTGATTGAAGTAAAGCCAATCACTGGTCGTCCTCACCAAATTAGGGTTCAACTTTCTGAGTTGGGCTGTCCTATCCGTGGCGATTTGCGTTATGGTTTTTCTAAACCAAATCCAGACAAAAGCATTAACCTACATGCCAAAGGACTTTATTTTGAGCACCCAATAAAAAAAGAGCCATTGATTATTCGTGCGGGTTTACCAAACGACCAGTTTTGGGAGCAATTCTTGACTTTGGAGAAGATCAAAATCAAGGACAAAAACGTAGATAAAATTTACTAAGTAATACAAAAGCCAATTTTAAAACATGCAGAACGATCCAGAATTAAACGGCAAATACTTGGGTACCATTACCAAGGATTTTGTGCTGGTGGCCGATACATTGAAAGAAGCGGCTTACCAAGTAAAAAAGAGGGGCTTCTCTGAATTCCCAATCTTCCCTATTTCTAAAACCGACATCTCTGTTGGGCAATTATTAATAGGAAAGAATGAAATGAATACTACTTGGAACTACTCTATTACCTACTTAGATGAATTTGTGCAGCGCAAATTGGTAGAGGATGAAGAGGCATTTAAAAAGGCTTACAAAGATCCTGATGAATTTTGCTGCCTTTTTGTTGTAGATCAGGAGTTCACCAACTTCCTTTTTATCCCTTATCCTGAGGATTAAATCTCGAACCCTCCAAAAGTTCTCCTTTTAGGCATTTGACTAGGTGATTTAACACCGTCAATATTGTTATATCAACTTTTGGAGGGTTTATAGGCTATAGCGCTTCATAACCAATCCTCAAATTCTTCGTTCTCTTTTCAATATATTCCATTAAATTGATGTATGGGGGAAATTGCGGAAGAAACAAGAAACATGGTGCGCGGTCTGCTGACCAAGCTTTCAGACATGAGGACTGATTTAACATGGAGAATCAATAACACTTATAGCAATGGTATTGACAATACTGTACTCGAAATCCTGATTTTTGAAAATCATGAGCAAACAGGAAGAATCGCTTTTCAGCTAGAAGATGGCCACGTCATCAATTACCGCTATAAGGAAGTAAAAAAGCAATTGCCTGCACAAATTATGGATGTGCTTTTGGATGTTATCAGTTTTGAAATGACGGTTACTTAGTTTCTTCAGCTAATAGCTTAGCGTAGCCTTCCATCAATAGTTTCGTTTTAGCCCCTACTTTTCCGTTAGCAATTTCTTGATCATCAATCTTTACCACAGGCATTACCCTTTTATTCGTGCTTGTCATAAAAACTTCTTCAGTTGCCAAAACTTCTGATAAAGCAATTGGCCTTATTTCAACTTCAAAACCAAGCTGAGGAGCCAAATTCACTACATTCATCCGAGTAACCCCAGGTAGAACGCCATCCTTGTTTGTAATCAGTTTGTTTCCTTCTACTAAAAACACATTACTGCGCGAAACCTCACTGATATAATGGCCATCATGATAAAGTACATCAATATGTCCTTTCTGCTTCCAGATGGGCTCTAACCGAACTGCAGTAGCATAATTGGTAGTTTTCACTTGGGGCATTTCGCGGGTAAACTGATGTGTCATTACACTCACCCCCTCTGCATAAAACAATGGATTCGTTTCCGAAACCGCAGTGTTGGTAATAACTAAATTGGGTTTTCCAGCCGAAAAGCCATCGGACGAAGCGCCACCGGTCATCAATACTTTGACGCCCGAAAGAGGAAACCTATTATATTCGATCAGCTTTTTAATGGCAGCTTCTATTTCCTTTCGAGAGAAAGGAATTTCCATTCCCAATAAACGCGCAGAGCTTTCAAAACGGTTTAAATGAGCCTCCATAAAAGCAGGCGCCCCATTGTACACTTTGAAATAATCGAAAATTCCGAAACCTCGTAATACACCTACATCATCAATTGAAAAGGTAATCGACTCCTTCGGAACAAATTTGCCGTTGAAGAATTGGATCGCTTGCATAGCTGAAAAATTATGGAGCAAATATGTCTAAATTTTCAAAACTGAGTCTTACCATTGCAGAAAAACTGATGAGGTATCAGCCGTTAGCTCGAAAAATTATAGATTAAAGAAAAATTGCTCGATTTGCTGAAATGGCTAAAGACTACTATCAAATATTGGGGGTTTCCGAAGACGCTGATCAGCAGGAAATTAAAAAGGCGTATCGGCAAAAAGCACTTGAGCTTCACCCCGATGTAAACCCCTCTCCTGAAGCCATTGCTGTTTTTCAAGAAGTGAAAGAAGCCTATGAAGTTTTAGGCGATTCAGAAGCCCGATTGCATTATGACAGCGGAACGATAATTATCAATTTCGAAGATTTTGAAGAACCCGCCCAAAGGCAATATTACCAGACTGAACCTCAGCCAGTTCCCACCAATTTTAAAATCTATGCTAAACAAAGCACGCGATTATGTGCATTAGCGCTGGTTTTCAGTTTAACCTTCTTCTTTGATTTCTTCGTTCAACGCGATTTAGGCAATATAGAAGTTGAATATGCCGAAGTGAGTGATTACAGTGGTAGAAATGGCGGTCGTTATTTTATGAATGTGGCGACCACAGCCGGCAACTTTAAGACTGTAACTTATGGAAGCTCAATTTATGCGGGTGAAATTCTTGAAATGAAAAAGAGCCACATTTATGGTTTCTTCAAATACAAAAGGGCAAGCGAAACACGATTTCAATTCACCTATAACACCCCTTCAATGATATTCTTTATGGCAGGGCTTGTGTTGCTGGCTGGAATTTTCGGAATTATTCCCAACACAAAACCCGAACGAAAATTTAATGCTGCCATTATCGGCTGCTTTTTCAGCCTTACCTTAGTTATCTTCCTTTTGGCCGCTTAAATGATTCCAGCCTTGGGCTTTTAATTCCACCAAATTATTGTTTTTAGTCACCAATCTGTTCCCCTTAGTTAACTCTTGCGTATGACCAATAAAATGGATGTCCTCGTGTTTTTCTAACTTTTCGTAATCTTCTTGCTTGATTGTAAAAAGCAGTTCGTAATCCTCTCCTCCATTCAGGGCACAAGTAATTGGGTCGAGGTTAAACTCCACTGCAGTTTCATAAGTCTGTCTGTCGATCGGAATTTTATCTTCATAAATCTGAATACCAACGCCCGAATGAGTGCTCAAATGCAGACATTCCGAAGCCAATCCATCAGAAATATCAATCATAGAAGTAGGTACTACTCCAAATTCAGCGAGCTCATGAATAATATCCATTCTGGCAATGGGTTTTAGCTGGCGCTGAACAATGTACTCGTAGTTTTCTAATTGCGGCTGTAAATTTGGATTGGCCATAAAAGCCTGCTTTTCTCGTTCCATTACTTGAAGCCCCATAAAGGCACCACCCAAATCGCCAGTAGCGCAAAGGATATCACCAACTTTTGCTCCCTTTCGGTAAGTAACTTTTTCCTTTTCCACCTTACCAAAAACCGAAATAGAAATGATCAGTCCACTTTTTGAAGTGGTGGTATCTCCGCCCACAATATCTACTTGAAAAGCCTTAGCTGCCGCTTTCATCCCTTCGTAAAGTGCTTCAATGGCTTCAACCGAAAAACGATTACTCAAGCCTAAAGAAACGGTTACCTGTTCTGGTTTACCGTTCATGGCGGCAATGTCAGAAACGTTTACCGAAATGGCTTTGTAGCCCAGGTGCTGTAAAGGCACATAAGATAAATCGAAATGCACTCCTTCTACCAGCATATCGGCTGCCAATAATCCATACTGATCACCAGTATTGATTACCGCGGCATCGTCTCCAATGCCCATCACAGTACTGTGATTTTGGGTGCTAATCCCCTCGGATAATCGATTGATCAATCCAAATTCACCTAGTTGAGATAATTCTGTTCTACTTTCTGACATGGCTTTTCCTCGTTTCGGTCGCAAAGATACTATTTTAGTCAATAGTCAATAGTCAATAGTCAATAGTCAATAGTCAATAGTCAATAGTCAAT
>NZ_LQZQ01000002.1 GCF_001593005.1 Roseivirga ehrenbergii | reverse complement strand
AATCACCAAAGCTTTATTTGCCCCTAATGAATTAGCTGCTCCTGGAATAGCCAAGGTCAAGATAGCGTCCTTTCCTCCAGCATCTTTAATCGTTCCTCCATTCAACCCAAGAGAATTAGTTGCTACATAATCTAAGTCTGCGTTATTATCTCCAGCTTGAACTGTATAGCTAAAGGTTAGCGTGCTACTTCCAGTGCCCGAGGTATAATTTATCACCCTGTCTACTGATCCTGTCTCTAAAGTGAGTTGAAGAGAACCTGTTACCGTAACTGCTTCTGAAAAAGTAACCGTTACTGCAATTGCATCTCCTACTTTATAAGTGCCATTACCTGTAGATGAACTTACACTTGTAACTGTTGGTGCAACCGCGCTAGCTATTACAGTTGTAGTGTTGTCAGTATCTGTATCCGTTCCATCATTCACCACTACGGTAAAGGTGGTGGTTTCTGAAGTTGCAGTTCTATTGTCTGTTGGGTTAAATACCAATGCTCTTAAAGCCGTTTGCATAGCCGCAGGTGTACGACTAGTAATTGTATAAGGACCAGAACCTGAAGAAGCTCCTGTAATTATCCCCTTCGCATTGTTATCTAAAGTAATTGTTGCCGTTAGATTATCCCCATCAGCATCAGCCACTGTGATTGCAGAGAAAGGAGAAATGGTTGCGTTGTCATTTACGGTTTGGCCTGCTGAAGCTCCTCCAATGGTTGGGGCGGTGTTGGATACAGGAGTAGGAATCATGGTTGCTCCTACACCGCTAAAAGCACTATTAGCAATAACTGCAGTATATGGCCCAGCATTAAAGGTTTGGCCAGCAGTATAGTTGCCTGGCAAACTTTGAATAACAGTACCTGCGGGAATAGTTAATGTTTCTCCAGATGCAATTGTAGTAGAAGGGGCTAGAGAAAACGCGATCACTTCATCAGTAGTATGGATAAATGGACCATATGTTGCAGCGTAAGTACCCATTGATGTCGCACTTCCTGATTTCCCTCCAGAAGTGGTATAAGTAAGCCCAGTGGCACCCGCGAATCCGCCTGATGGAGCAGAATTATAAACATTTTTAATGATAACACTAAAAGCGTTCTGAACATTTGAGTAGTTTCCCGAAAACTGAAAAGTAGCCGGTTGGTTCAAAACCATTTTCAATCGAAAATTCCCTAAGTTTCCCGGTTCAACACTAAATGTAGCATCCAACTGCTGTGCAGAGAGTTGAAACTGTGTTATAATTAATAAGAAAAGAAGCGCTGATAGATTACGGAAGAATTGACAGAAACGAACTTTGAACATAGTCTAATTGCATTAAAAACTATCCAATCACCATGACTGGAAAGAGTAAATGCTAAGAACATAGGTTATAAGGGAAGAACACTACACCAAGGGCGGACAATAGGCGGACTACAAAACAAGACAAATAGCAGACTAAGCCAATTTTGAAAGGAAAACCAGCATTTCCTTAGCATCTTGAAACCCAAGTTTTTGTTTAAGTCTGTATTTTGCTCTGATTACGCTATCGCTTGATATATTCAATAAAGCAGCTATTTCTTTATTAGACAGATTAATTTTAAGGAGTGCCAGTAATCTCTGCTCGTTGGTAGACAGTTTGACTTGTTTATCGGTTTCAATCAATGAAAAAAATTGAGGGAAAACAGCCTCAAAATAGAGAACAAATGCTGTCCAATCTCTATCACCCCTTACCGCATTATGCATCTTTTCAATCAGGCTATTAATGTCTGGGGCATTACTCTGTTCTTCATCAATTTTGATTTCTAACTCTCCTGCTCTTTTTTCTAGGCTTTCATTCTTTGACAGCAACTCTTCAGTATAGTTAGCCAACCTTTCCTTTTCAGATTCATAGTCGAGTAACTTCAGGGTCATTTCTTGTTGAGCAATTAGTTGATCTTTTCCCTTTATTAAGAGCTTTGTTTTCAGCTTATTTCGATTCCACATTGCCCAAAAAGCCACCACCAGTAATATTACTGAAACAACTAAAATCACCTGTCTACTTTGTGATATCTTCAGGTTTTCTATTTCAAGTTGCTGTAATTCTATCTCTTTGTCACTTTTCATTTTCTCGAATTCAAATTCCTTTGTCATTCGTTCGTTATTCCTTTGATTTGTTTTAATCGAAATCGAATCTTTCAAAGCGACATGTAGCTTGTAGTACTTTAATGCATTATCATAATTTAAAAGGGACTCGTATGCTTTGGATAGCAAAGCATACATTTCACTCAAAAGTGCATCATCTAAAAATGTTTTCTTCTCAAGACCTCTGTTTAAATAAGTAATGGCTGATCTAAAATTAGAATCATCAATCATTAACTCACCTCTATTCTTTAAAACAACAGCCTGGCTACGTTGATTATTAAGTTCAGTCCATAACTGTTCTGCTCGGTCATAGTATTTGATTGCATTCGGCACATCCTTCAACTTGGCATAGGCATGCCCAATGTTCATCACTAAATTTGCCACTTGAGCCTTAGAGTCCAATGCCTCAAAAGTATCTAAGGCCTTTTGAAAATATTCCAAAGCACTGCCGTAATCCAATTTGGATGCACTGATAATACCTAAATTACCATTGATTTGACCTATCCTGATTTTTGAAACTTCTGGGTTATCCTCTGCTAAACTTCTTGCCTCTAGTAGAAATGTTTTTGCACTAGTGTAGTCTTCTAACATTTGCTTAACTGAAGCAATATTGATAAGGTTTGATACTTCTAAATCAACATTGTTGATTTTTCTAGCTGCATTGATTCCATCAAAAGAAAGCTCTATTGCTTTGTCATAATTATTCTCCCTTATGTTAATAGCCACTAGGCTTAAATTGGAATAAGCCAATCCATATTGAAAATCAATAGATTGTGAAATCTTCTTTGCTTGGTTTAGAACATCCTTTGCTTCTTGAAATGAAGACCTCAGATTAAAAATCACACCTTGATTGATCCAAGCCATTACTTTACCTTCTGAATAACCCACTTCATCTGACAACTGAATTGCCTGAGTTGATAAATCCATGGCTTCATCTGGGGTATTATACATCAAACCCCGTGTCAGATCATTTATCGCATCGATCTTTTCATTACCATCAAGTAACGGAATTTGCCTTCTAATACTATCAATTCTAGCCTGTTGTGAAAAAAGGTTTAGAGATAAAAATGAAAAGACTATTATCCAATATATAGTTGTTCTCGACATGATTTAAAGATCCCGAAATTAACGATAAGTCTATCGCAGTCAAAATAATTTGACAGAAGTAACAAATTCCATTTCCAGATCAAGATTAGAATAGTTGTAAGCTTTTTATTCTTAGAGAAAGCCCCACTGCTCGATTGAGCAATGGGGCCTGTTAATGTTTTATGGTGTTTACTGCCCTACAAAGAAAATAGAGTTGGTTATAATTAACTTACAGTTTCCTAATAAGTAAAATATCGGTCAAGCCATAATTGTGTACCTACGGGCAAGCCGTTTTTCAACACACCAACTTATACCCGTAACCACGAATATTCAGAATTTCTACGGTTTCATCTTCGCTTAGTTTTTTGCGGAGTTTGGTGATGAAAACGTCCATGCTTCTGGCATTGAAAAAGTCGTCATTGCCCCAAAGTTGAGTAAGAATCAAACTTCTATCGGTAACTGCATTTCGGTTTTCGCTCAAGTGAAAAAGCAATTGTGCCTCACGGTGGGTTAAGGTTTGTTCCTTCTCTCCTAAAACCAGTTTCTGTTTAGAAAGGTTGAAACGATATTTACCAATATTCACTTCCTCAGAAGATTCTCGTTTTCTCTTTCGGTCTAAAAGCGCATGAATCCGAACGATAAGTTCTTCCATACTAAAAGGCTTTTTCAAATAATCGTTTCCGCCCAAACCAAAACCCTCCACTACATCTTCGGTTCTAGATTTAGAGGTCAGAAAAATGACAGGGATTTTATCGTTTTCAGTCCTAATTTCTTTGACGAGCGTAAAGCCGTCCTTCTTAGGCATCATCACGTCTAGCACCAATAATTCTGGTTTTTCTGTGCGGTAAGTAATTAATGCTTGTTCCCCGTTGGTACAAAAAAGCACTTCAAAACCACGGGTTTCTAGGCTTTCCTTAATAATGGTGCCCAATGCCGTTTCATCTTCGGCCAGTAATATTTTGATTTTATCCGTCATGAAAAAGCCACTTCAAAGCTGGTCAGTTGAGATTTCAAAACTAAGTCTATCGACCCTCCATGTTTCTCAATAATCTTTCGGGTATAATAAAGGCCGATCCCAAAACCTTTCACATCGTGTTGATTACCGGTAGGTATTCTGTAAAATTTGTCAAACACCCTTTCCTTTTGGCTCCTCTCAATAAAACCGCCATTGTCTTGAACCGCCACTTGTACTCGTGTACCTAGCTTGGTCAAAATCACCTGTATTTCGTTTCCTCCATACTTTATGGCATTGTCTACCAAATTGGAGAGCGCGTTTTCAAGATGGAAAGGATCTGCTTCTATAATCACATCAGCAGCAGGCGCAACAAATGAAAGTAGTTTATCGCCCGATAGCATTTTATACTTTTCAACCATGGTAGAAAGTAGCTGTGTTAAATTCACAGGCTCTTTCCTCAAACTCAATTCATCACTGTCGAGCGTGGCTGTTTCCAGTAGTTTCTCCACCATCAGATTAAGTTTTTTCAACTGATCATTCGACATATCTAAATACTTGGCCGTTTTTTCAGGGTCGTTTTGTTTATTGAAATTTGCAATACCTTCAAGGGCTGAAGTAACCGTAGCTATTGGGGTTTTAAATTCGTGGGTAATGTTGCTGATCAAGTCGTTCTTAATTTCAGCCAACTGCTTTTGCTGATTGATGATTTTATAGAGGTACAAGAGCGAACCCACCACAGAAACCGAGATAAGTAGAGAAATCAGCAAATCCACCATACCTCTTTTCAGAATAATTAAAGAGGCATTATCGAAATACATTTTCAACTCCTTTTTGGGTAAATAGCTGGCTTTTGAAAGGGTGGAAAGCGAAAACTCATCATCGCTAAATTCCCTAGATCGTTCAACCACCTCGCTGTTTTGTAAAGAGGCAAAAGCGAAATCAATGTCTATTTTCTTTCGGCCCAATTCTTTCTGAACATACTTTGTCAGGTTTTCAAAGTCGATGGAGTCTTGCACCATCGAAATCATAATTTTGGTAGTAAAAGCTTCTAACTCATATAATTTGGTAGAAGGAATGGTGTCTTTGGTAATCGAAATGCTTTTAATGGCAGCTGGATTATTAAGTTTGGCAGTACCAAGTAAACGAACTCTTGAATCTCCTTTGCCCGTGCTCCGAATCGTTAGTCCACCAATTGAAGTGTCTGAGTTAAAGGCTGCATTGGTCGAAAACTCAAACCTTTTTAGAGAATCACTCTTCTTTCCTTCAATATTATGCTGAAAAAACGCTTTGATTTCACTGGTATCAAAAGCGCCACTGTCGTTTCTATCTAGAAACACAAAGTTCTTGGCCAAAGAAGAAAAATAGCCTTCAACTCCGTTGTCTAAAGCTACTTGCACATCGTTGATAAAGCGCTGCTTGTTCAGGTTATAATTCTGAACATTTCTATACACTTGAATGCCCACAGTAATAAATACCGTAAAGGAAATCAGATAGATAATAGCCTTGAACTTGCGTTTTTTCACGGTTCAAATATACGCATTCGTAATGCCTGAGCATCAAAGGTTAACACTCGTTAACACTGGTTAACTATCGGTTTAATTGAATTCAAGCTTTTTTGTATTCCATAAAACAGATCAAAAATGAAAAAGCTCAAAAAAACAATTATGCTCGTATTGGGCATTATAACAGCAGGAACGCTGACCCTAAATGCCCAGAATTTTCAAGGAATTGCTACATATCAGTCTGCTCGCAAAATGGGCGGGTTAAGTATTAAAGGAGATGGGATGTCGCCAGAAATGGAAAAGCAAATTCAGGAAAGCCTTAAAAAACAAATGCAAAAAGAATATGAATTGAAATTCAACTTAACTGAATCTACTTGGGCCGAAGTGGAAAGTCTTGAAGGGGCACCTGCGGCAGCCGCTGGGGGTGTAGTAATGAGAATATCTTCTAATTCGGGCACTAAGTATAAAAACACTGCCGACAATCTATTTTTAAACGAAACCGAAGTGTTTAGCAAACCTTTTTTAGTTGAGAGTGAGCTTAAAAACCGAGAATGGCAATTGACCAACGAAACCAAGAAAATTGGCAATTACACTGCCCAAAAAGCCATTTTTTCTGAAATAGTAGAGCGCACCGTTATTTCATTCAACAATGACGATAAAGAATCAACAGTAACCTCCGATACCATCAATATCGAGGCTTGGTTCACTCCTGAAATTCCAGTATCACAAGGACCCGATGATTTTTGGGGTCTACCGGGTTTAATCATGGAAATTACTGACGGCAAAATCACTTACCTCTGCACCAAAGTAATTCTGAATCCAGAAGAAGGTGTGAAAATCAAGAAGCCATCGAAAGGTAAAAAAGTTACTCCTGAAGAATTAAAGGTTATTCGAGACGAAAAAACCAAAGAGATGATGGAAAAGTATAGCCAAGGTAGCAACGGAGATGGTAAGAGCTTTACCATAAAAATAGGCGGCAACTAATTTTTCGAACCCAAAGGTCAAAAACTCACAACATGAAAAGAATAGGCTTTATTTTTCTGCTCGCATTTCTATGTGGAGCAATACAACAAGCAAATGCCCAACAAAAAGTAGTTTACCTTGGCGAGGTAAGAGATTCATTAGGCTTGCCTCTTGAATATGCCAATGTAATGGCCATGGACACCACTAAAAAAACGATTGCTTCGTTTGGAGTCACTAATAAACAAGGCCAGTTTAGATTACTGCTAGAAGACCAAAAGGTCTATCAGCTCAAAGTCAGTTTTATTGGCTTCGTTCCTTTCGAAAAGTATTTCACTGCCAAAGACACCCAAGCTCTACCCGTTTCAATTCAGTTGAATAATGACGAAAGAAATTTGGGTGCTGTAGAAGTGGTTTCTGAAATGCCCATTCTCATTCAAGGCGATACCATTACTTATAAAACCGATGTATTTACCCAAGGCAACGAGCGCAAGCTAGAAGACGTGCTCAAAGATTTACCTGGTTTTGAAGTAGATGAAGATGGACAAGTCAAGGTACAAGGTAAAAAAGTGGACAAGCTATTGGTTGATGGCAAAGAATTCTTTGAGGGTGACACCAAGTTGGCCACGAAAAACCTACCTGCTAAAGCAGTAGACAAAGTTCAGGTATTGCAGAATTTCAATGACGTTGGCCCTTTAAGCGGGGTGAATAACAGTGAACAATTGGCATTGAATATTCAACTCAAAGAAGACATGAAGAACATGGTTTTTGGCGATTTGGAACTTGCTGGCGGCCCTGAAGAAAGGTATAAAGCGCACGCCAACGTTTTCTATTATGATAAGAAAACCAACATCAACTTTATTGGTGATGCCAACAATGTAGGCGATTTGGCCTTTAGCATGGGTGATTACTTTAGGTTTAGCGGTGGCTTAGCGAGTTTAGCAAGCCGATCAGGTTCAAACTTCCGCGTAAGCTCCGACCAGTTGGGTATTCCAATGGCAGAAAGAAACAGCGCAAAGGAATTGAATAACCAACTGGGTGCACTCAATTTCAATTACACGCCTAGCAGCAAAATCAGATTTTCAGGTTTTGCCATTGGCTCTAAAGTAGACAACACTTTGGGTTCAATATCGGAACGCCAGTATGTTTTACAATCAGGAGAAACAGAAACACTAACCACTGAATCGAATGTGCAGAGTACTTCGGGTTTGTTCAAATTGGGCATTACCTATTCGCCAAACACAAGTTTGCAATTGGATTATAATGTGTTCTCTCGACTTTCTAATATTGAAAATTCAGACCTTCAAAATTCGCTTTTCAATAATACATCGAATGATATTAACAGCTTAAGCACTCAACAGCCATTTTCTATTGAACAGCAACTGAGGGCATTCTATGCCCCAGATGAAAAGAACGTTTTTTCGGCCGAAGTCACCTATAAAAATCAAGAACAAGACCCAACATACGACTTGTCGACAACGCAAAGGCCTTTTGCGGCAATCATTCCTATGACGGGCAACAGCCCTTACAACCTGCTTCAATTCAAAAATATAGGTACCGAGCAAGCCGAAGCCGCCATTAACTATTATAGAATTCTGAACAACACCAACCATATCAATTTCAAACTTGGGGTGAACCAAACGAGTCAGGATTTAAGCTCCAGTATTATGGAAAGGCTCGACATCGGGACTACGAATGAGTTCAACGATCCGGACTTAAATAACTTGGTTGATTATAGTTTCAGTGATTATTATTTCGGGCTTTACTACAAAGTGAAGTTTGGAAAGTTGGTATTGAACCCAGGGCTTAACCTACATCAATATTCCATCGAAAATCAGCAAAACGGCATCACCGAAGGTTTCGATAAAACACTTTTACTTCCTTCGTTAAATGCGAAATACAATTTCAGAAATTCACATTCACTGAATCTGAATTATGGAATGTCAGCCAGTTTTACAGATATTCAAAACGCTGCGCAAGGCATAATTGTAAGGGGTTATAACTCGTTATTTGCTGGAAACCCAGTGTTAGACAATAGTTGGTATCATAATATAAACCTCAACTATTTCAATTTCAACATGTATAATTTCCTTAACGTTTCGGGCGGAGTAAACTACCAAAAACGCTATGACGACATCACCAACATTATAGATTTCAGCGGATTGGAAAGGGTAAATACACCTACTAACATTGATTTTGCCAATGAAAGCATGTCGGGGAATGCCAGTATCGACAAAAGGTTCGACCATTACAGGGTTAGTCTTTCCGGAAACTGGTCGCGGTCGGTAACGAATAACCGCATTAGCGATCTGACCAATGAAAATGTAAGCTTTCAACAAGGCTATAAAGCGGGGCTTTCTACCACGGTTTTAAAAGCTTTAGAGTTCAATTTTGGTTATGAAGTTTCATTCAATAATTACACTGCCAGCAGCACTAGCAGTAAGTTCGAAAATCACAAACCTACGGCTCGTTTGTACATCAATTTCTTAAAAGATTTCCGTTTCGATACCGACTATGAGTATAACACTTATAAAAACACTTCTAACGGAACAAAAAGCACTTACGACCTGCTAAATGCCAAATTGAGTTACAGAAAAGAAGGCAGCAAATGGGAGTTTAAAACCACCGCCATGAACCTGCTGAACACCACGGGAATTAGAAGAGATTCATTTTCGGAAAGCTTAATCAGCACTTACGAGTACTTTATTCAAAAGCGATATTTCTTATTTTCAGTGAATTACGACTTATAACAAAATACATTATATTAAATTCTATTCTGTGCCGCTCGGTTTTGAGCGGCATTTTTTATGCCTTTCTCATAACAGCATTATTATCAAAATCTTATCGTGTTTAACAGTCTTGCAGTTTTATCCCCCGCCACAATGTTATCCGATCAATAATTTCTGCTATTTTTATGGCTGAGATTTTTTAATCCATACAGTCATGAAGCGTCTTCTTGTTATTGTAATACTCATAGGTGTAGTTGCCTATATCGCAGTTCAGTATCTAAAAGATCGTAGATTCAATCCGCCATCGGCTTACGATTATGAACTAAGCCAAAATATCGATACCGATTTTTACGATCGCGCTGTGCTTAAAGAATACTATAAAACTGCTTTAGAAGTGGGTTCTTACGCCCGTTCATTGTGGAGAAACGATCAAATAGATGTTCGATTTATCAACAACGAAGATTTTGAATCTACCAGAGCAACAGAAGTGTATAATGAAATGATTGCCACAGCCAAAATGCTCGAAACTAAACTTGAGCTGTCTGCCGAACTAAAATCTAAAGGTTATAATGACTACGAAGTCCGAATGTATTTTGAACAAGGCTTGACTCGAGAAGACATTAACTTTGAAAGAAATTACCATTTACTCGATCTAAAAATCGGAGCAAAAGGTGCGGCCGTTTGGGAACTTCAAAAGTTATTAAACACCGATTCAGACAGCATTCCTCAAGACGGAATATTTAACCTAATTACTGCCAATAGGCTTAAGACTTTTCAACAAAACAATGGTCTTTTCCCTTCGGGCGAAGTAGACGAAAAAACACTTAAAGCTTTAATTAAATAAATCATGGCTAAGGAAAAAGAAGAAGAAAAGAAACAACCTGTTTCTTCAGGCGACCCAAAAATTGACGCGGTTAAACAATTGATTTTTGGTGAAAGCATGCAGCAGTACGATGCTGAGTTCAACGAAATCAAAGCGTTAATCAAGCGTACGCGCAACGAAATTGAAAGCGAATTAAATGACACCCGCGATCAGCTCAACAACATCATCAACGAGCTAAGAACCGACATGAATAAGAAGGTTACTCAGCTTAGGTCTGATATGGATGAAGCTGTTACCGACCTTGACAATAGAAAAGTAAACAGAAAGCTACTCGGTGCCCTATTGCAAGAAATGGGTAAACAAATCGCTGAATAAGTAACCATTCATGAGCAAAGGCTTGGCTTTTGATAAACTTAGAGAAATCCTTCTGGAGAAAGACTGGGAGGAAAGGGAAGAGTTTGCCCAAAAGCTAAGCGACCTCGATGATCAGTTAAACTCTAGAAACAGGCTGGAAGAAAAAATTCAGCCTATTTTGGACGATGAACGCGAAAGCCTAAGACATCGTTTTCCAGATCTTTTCGGCCCTCAAATTACCGAAACCATTAGCAAACAGATTCGCGAATCGCAAGATGAAGTGGTAGAAGCACTCTATCCTATTTTGGGTAGAATGATCAAAAAATACATTACCAGCGAAATAGAAAAGCTTTCTGAAAAAGTAGATGAGCAAATGAAGCTTGCTTTTTCTTGGGAGGCTTGGAAAATTCGAATCA
The DNA here is from genome assembly GCF_001593005.1 of Roseivirga ehrenbergii. Lineage (GTDB taxonomy): Bacteria > Bacteroidota > Bacteroidia > Cytophagales > Cyclobacteriaceae > Roseivirga > Roseivirga ehrenbergii. The sequence continues at coordinate 491,430 of NZ_LQZQ01000002.1, read as the reverse complement.
AAGCTTGGTTTACCGGCACGCCTCAAAAAAACATGATTATTTCTAAGCTCATTGAGCCTAAAATTGAGGAAATATTTATTGTTGAAAAGCAATCCGGCATGCTTATGGGGAGCTTCTCTAAAAACCATTCGGTAGATCAAGACATGATTGCGGCAATGCTCACTGCCATTAAAGCCTTTGTAGAAGATGCTTTCAAAGGCGAAACTCAGGAGCTGGACAGCATTGATTACGACAACTATAAAATCGTAATAAAGAACTTCAAATCATTCTTTATTGCTGTGGTTACTTCGGGCGGAATGAGCATGGCTTTCCGTGACAAACTGGACGACACATTGCTAGATTTTGCCGAAAAAGTACTTAGAAAGGCCAAAGATGCCGATGAAGAAGTAAAGCAAGAAAGAATAACCTCTGGTCTTGAGCAATACTTTGATAACTTTGACAAGAATGAATAAAAAGGTAATTCTTGTTGGCCATTTTGGAGTAGGGAAAACCTCTGTAGTACAACAATTCGTATACAGTAAATTTTCCGAAAAATACCTCACTACTATTGGAGTAAAAATAGATAAGAAACTAGTTAAGTTCGATGGATATCAAATGACCCTACTCATTTGGGACATTGCCGGTGAAACCGAGCAGAACAGCGTATCAAAAAGCTATAAGCTGGGCTCACATGGTATTATCTATGTTTTTGACCTCACACGCCCTTCTACCTACGAAAACCTCGAAGGGCAGATAGAATATTTAAAAACGCTATTACCCAATGCTCCCATTCAAATTTTAGGAAACAAAAAAGACTTGATTTCTGAAGAAGAGTTTAACAGTGTTAAAGAAAGCATCACGCTTCCCTTTAAAGCCACAAGTGCCAAAACAGGGGAACATGTTGAAGAAGCATTTATCGACCTCGCTAAAGCAATGCTGTAAATGAATAAGCTCGATAAAGTCAAACTTCAGCAAGTAGCATCAAAAATTCAGGTAATAATTTTTGATGAGGCTGGAAAAATACTCGAGAGCTGCGACACATTGCTAAAAACTAATAGTAGTGAACCTATTTTCAACCAGTTCATTTTTCTACAAAGCCTACAAGAAGTGTTCGTAACTATGGCTCGTGGTGAAAGCCATGAATTTCCTGAAGTAGAATGGGAAGAACAGCGACAAGGTTTATTGAGCCTAACTTTTGAGAAGCTAGAAAACGGACAAATTCAGTTAGTTATACTTGACAAAACGAGTGATTATCCGCGAATTCTTTTAAATCAGCAAAGCAGAAACAATAGCGTTATTAATGAAGAAGTAGCACTACTTCAGAATAAAGTGGCTGAAATGGAAAACCAGCTTCTTGGGTATCAAAACGAGGAGTTGAAGAGAATTCAAGTTTTTAAAAATCAATTTTTTGCCAACGTAAGCCACGAGGTAAGAACTCCATTAAATAGCATTGCAGGTTTAGTCAGCCTTATTCAAGACGACAAATCAAAACTGAACGATTATTTACCATCGCTAAAGGCTACTTCTGACCACCTTAACTCCATCATCAACGATATTTTAGATATTTCTAAAATTGAAGCCCGCAAGCTTCGTTTTGAGCAAATAGATTTTAACCTAACAGAATGCATTAACAACATTATTGCTGGTTTTGAATTTGAAGCAGAAAGAAAAAACACCCAAGTAAAGCTCAACATTCCTAATGAGCCTATTCTTCTCAAAAGTGACCCAACGCGCTTAAGTCAAGTATTATATAACCTGATAGGGAATGCTCTAAAATTTACTTCAGAAGGTAAAGTAACGCTTACAGTAAAGCCAACTGCACTGAAAAACAATCAAGTCAATATTCATTTTGAATTGACCGACACGGGAATTGGAATGACTCCAGAGCAAGTTAAAAGTGTTTTGGAACCTTATTCTCAAGCCGACCAAAGCACCTCCAGAATTTTTGGAGGAACTGGCTTAGGCCTAAACATTGCTTTAAAGCTTATTGAAGCTTTTGGGGGAAACCTCAATATTATTAGTAAGCCACAAAAAGGCACCACCATGAGCTTCGACCTTGCTTTTGATAAAGGACAAGCCAAGAAAGAAAAAAAGAAGCAACCAGATTCGAAACCAACCCCCTCTCTTGCCGAATTTAAAATTCTTTTTGGGGAAGACGACCCCGTAAGTCGTGCGGTAATTGCTGCATTTTTAGAGTCGCGAAAAGCGCAACTCACGGTAGTAGCTTCTGGCGAAGAGCTGATTTCAAATTTAACTGATAACACTTTCGATATTGTTATTTCCGATATCCAACTCAAGGGCATGAGTGGCATTAAAGTAATAGAGCAGAGAAGAAGCGTAAACGATTTTGTGCCCTTCATTTTTGTAAGCGGAAGCGAAGTTGAAGAATTCAGTTCCTTAGAACTTTTCAGCAATTGGCAGTTATTGCAAAAACCCGTGGATCTGCCTTTTCTAGAAGAGAGCATTCTTCAAGTTCTATCCTTGAAAAACAAGTTCAAAGTCGACTTGAGTATACTTAAACGCACGGTTCAGGAAGACGAAAGCTTTTTGAAAGAGATGATTGAGGTGGTTCTCTTAAACCTCCCAATGGAACTGAATATACTGAAAGAAAAAACAGCCAGAAAAGACTGGATCGAAGTAAGAAAAGTTTTGCATAAAATACGCCCTAGTATAGACTATTTAGGAATTCCCTTTCTAAGCGAAGCCCGTAAGTCTATACATCATCAGGTAGAAACAGGTAAAGTAAACGAATCCACAAAGCAGCAAATCAAAGAATTTACAACAGGTACCGCCTTCGCATTAAATGACTTGAAAACATACATTTAGCCTTATTCATACCTTAAGGTTTCCGATGGGTTTTTTCGCGAGGTAAACCATACAATAATACTGACAATGCTCAGTGTCAAAAGAACTGCCACAATCACAGAAATCACCATGGAGAAGAAGCTGACAGGAGCTTGATAAGCAAAGTTTTCTGTCCACTTATTGATGACCCAATATGAGATAGGGGCAGAAATTATGCCTGCCAGAACAATGATTTTTAGGGTATCAGAAAAAATGATTTGTATAATTTGGCGCGTCATGGCCCCAAGTACTTTTCGTATACCGATCTCTTTTCTACGTTGACTCACATTAAAAGCAGAAAGTCCTGAAAGCCCTATTAAAGAGATGAAGATACAGAGTATTGACATGGAAGTGATCAAGGTGTTTTGATTCTTGTCCGCTTCATATTGATCACGTAAACTTTGGTTTAAGAAAGAGTAATTGAGCGGATAATTTGGGATAGTTTTCTCCCAAGTACTTTTTATGCTCGCTATTAAGTTCTCCTCATTTCCTGGTCTGAACCTTACAATCAAGTAGCTACCGGGCTGGTTATTAAAAACAATCACTAAAGGTTCAATAGGGTTGTGCAGTGAGAAAAAATTGAAATCACCTACCACTCCAATTACCCTCCCAAACTCTTCTTGATGAAAAAAGCCCATCTTTTTATCAATTGCGTTCTCCCAGCCAAGCATTCTTGCCGCGGTTTCATTAACCACAAAATAGGCATTGCCTCTGGTCTCATCCCCTCGGTAGAATGTGCCTTCCTTTAATGTCATCCCAAAGGTCTCCAAGTAATTTGCATCGCCCTGCAATGTTTTGAATTCCTGCTGCTGCATTTCTCCGTCTTTTTCAACCATAAAAACAGTTTGACCGACATCAGTACCGGGTAAAAAATTGGAAGAACTTACTGCTTCTATTTGTGGGTTTTGCTCAAACACCTCTTTTAATACCTTAAACTTGGTTCTTGCTAAACTATCCTGGCTGTTGATAACAAGAATTTGGTCTTTATCATAACCTAATTCCTTGTCTTGTAAGAAGTTCAGTTGGTCTTTCATAAGCAAAGTCCCTGTTAAAACGCCAATTGAAATTACAAACTGAAAAAGCACTAGGCCCCTTCTAATCCAACTACCGCTTCTGTCTGCAACCCAATTCCCCTTTAGGGCTTTAACAGGTTTTATTTTGGCTAAATATAATGCTGGATACAGCCCTGAAATCAAACCAGTGCAGATTACCAAGACCAGAAGTAGGCCAATCAAATCAGGGTGCGCAAACAAGTTGAATGAAAAATTCACGTTCAACAATGACTGAAAACCCGAATATTCGATAAGCAACCAAGCCATAGTTACACTCAAGATTAAGGCCACAGAAACCTGAACAAGAGACTCGAAAAGAAGTGCCATTCTAAGGCTTATGGAATCCGAGCCTAATACTTTTCTAATCCCAATTTCTCTAGCACGAAGGCCAGCGCGAGCCGTTGACAAATTCATGTAGTTAATGCAAGCCAAAAAGAGAATCGAAAACCCAATGATGCTAAAGACAATAAGGTTATTTGGGTTTCCCTTCGCAAAATCATCTTCAATTTTATCCTTATCGTAATGGATCTCAGCTAATTTTTGAATACGCAAATGATGCTCTCCATTAATTTTATTACCGAATGGCATGAAGTACTTCTCATTAAACGCCTTGAACTTCTCCAGAAACCGAGCTTTGTCAAAGCCTGGCTTCATCAATATATAATTCGCACAACTCGGATTCCATAACGCCTCAGAATTAAATACACCATCCTGAAAAGCAAATTCCCTTTGTGCAATTCCAGAGATAAGTACTTGAAATTTAAAATGAGTGTTTTCAGGTTGATTCTCGAACACTCCAGTAATTTTCAGATTGTTTCCGTCAATTTCAATGATTTGATTTATTGCCGAATCATTACCAAAAAGTCTTTCTTTAATATTCTCCGAAATAATTACAGAATGAGGCTCTGATAGTGCAGATTCCAAATTTCCCTCTATAAAATTCAAGGTGAAAACTTTAGTAACATCGGAATCCGTATAGAAAATATCTCGCTCTCTAAAGGTTTCATTTTTTAAGGTAACCTCTCTTCTGTTTGCCGGACTAAACCTAGCATAGGTTTCAATTTCCGGAAATTCTTCTGCCAACATTGGAGATAACTCTGGGGCCGAAAATGCAGTATTGAACTCTACTCCAGGCGCCTTAATGAGGTGACTAAAGCGATAAACCCGATCTCCATTTTCATGGTATTTATCATAAGAAAGCTCATTCTTCAAATAAAGCATTAACCAAATCGAGGCTGTTAGCCCGAGAGTAAGTCCTAGAAGGTTAAGAAGCGTGAAGAACTTATTTCTCCATAAGAAACGAAGGGTAAATTTTAAGTTAATGAAGTTCATTGTTTGTTGTTTGTTGTTTTGACCTATCGAATAAATCTACAACTAAATAATAAGTTGAAAAACATTTGGGCTGATTATTCTCCCGCCATTCCCAATCAGCAATTGATAATTAACAAATCATAAAAAATTCGGTTGGGTATTCTAAATGTCTACGATCCTAAAAACATTGATTAGAGCCCGTGAACGCATAAATGAAGGGGTGAATTGGTTCAAAGAAGCAGGTTACCTCTCAAATAGGATATGAACCAACCAGTTAATTAACGTTAAATTAATTTAAGAAACACAACCTTTCTCTTAAAAAAACGATCTTTGTATTAGAAATCAATGAGAAGTAGTAACCCTCAGGTTTCAAAGAATTCGATCACAAACGTGTGATCATCTTCATTAAGTTAGTAGTTTATTTGTTTAAAACCCGAGGAGTAGTTAACCTCGGGTTTTTTTATGCTCTATTCGGAAGGCTCTTTTTGGTACATGCCCTCCTCCATTATTCAATAACCACATAACATGCTAAATTCGAATAGTTAAAAATCATATGTAAACATCTGGTGACAATCATCTGTTTTAAAAACATGTTATTTGTGAAAAGTCAAATTGCACACACAAGCTTAATTTCATTTTGTAAATTGGTCGCATGAATAAAGCCTCTTTTACCATTTTCGTAGTTGAAGATGATGAATGGTACCGAAAACTTCTGGTGTATACCCTTGAGTTAAACCCAGACTACCGCGTAGTAGCTTTTGAAGACGGAAAATCTTTATTGGACGCTCTTAAAGAAAAGCCACAGGTAATAACTCTGGATTATCGCCTGCCAGATACCAATGGAGAAGATCTTTTGAAAAAGATAAAGGAGATCGCTCCTGAAATCAAGGTAATCATCATTTCCGAGCAAAGCGAAATAGATACTGCCGTAGAGCTGCTTAAAAATGGCGCTTACGATTACATTACCAAAACCAAAGACATAAAGGATAGGCTACACAATGTAATTAAACACATTCGTGAGCATTCTTCCTTACAAGAAAGAATAGAGACCCTTCAATCAGAAGTTGAGAAGAAATACGATTTCCAGAACTCAATTATTGGGCAAAGTGAACCTCTGAAAAAGGTCTTTGGGCTAATTAAAAAAGCTACAATCACCAATATCTCTGTAATCATTAATGGCGAAACTGGTACTGGTAAAGAACTTGTAGCCAAGGCCGTTCATTATAATTCGGAAAAGAAAGAAAGCCCATTTGTAGCCGTAAACATGAGTGCTATTCCGAAAGAACTAGCAGAAAGCGAACTCTTTGGTCATGAAAAAGGAGCATTCACGGGGGCAGCCAATCGACATATTGGAAAGTTTGAGCAGGCCAATGGCGGAACGCTCTTTTTGGATGAAATGGGTGAAATGGACAAAACTCTTCAGGCCAAAATACTAAGGGCACTTCAAGAAAAAGAAATTACCCGAGTGGGAGGAAAAGAGGTGGTTAAAATCAATTGTAGGATTGTAGCCGCTACCCACCGCGATTTACTGGAAGAAGTTAAGGCTGGCAATTTTAGAGAAGATTTATATTATCGCCTTTTCGGACTCACCATCCACCTTCCTCCTTTGCGCGAACGCGGAAAAGACATCATTGTTCTGGCCAAACACTTTATTGATGAATTTTGTAAAGAGAATGGTTTGAGTAAGAAAATCTTATCGTCAGACGCTTCTAAAAAACTGTTGGGTTATGGTTACCCAGGAAATATCAGAGAACTAAAATCTGTGGTGGAACTTGCAGTGGTAATGTCTGAAGGCGAAACCATCCAACCTGATGACATCACCTTCGGCACTAAAGATGTAATTGCTGAAATGTCGGGTGAAGAAATGAGTTTAAAAGAATACAACCAGCGCATCATTCAGTTGTATTTGAAGAACTACGATAATGACATCAAGCTGGTAGCCCAAAAATTAGATATCGGTCAGTCCACCATTTACCGAATGCTCAAAGAAATCGAAGAAAAGAATTAGCCAAAAACGCTTCAAACTTTATTCATTTTGACAAAAACGCTCTCAAAAGTAGAGCGTTTTTTATTTTAATCCACCACATCATACTGATTTACAATTACTTATAACTAATTCTCATCGTGGCTTTGTTTTGGCATAATACCAAGCACAAGAGAAAAATTAGTATTAACACATATAAATCAGTAGCCATGAAAATTCAAAATTCAAAAACAAGCAAAGCGCTTTTAGTGCTAGCAGCGTTCGCCACTGTAGGTCTGGCGTCTTGCAGTAATGGTGAAAAACAAAAAGTAATCGAAGAACAAACCGTTTCTATTCAAGAAATGAAAAGCGAGATTGCTTCTAGGGATTCCGCCTTTAACGAAGTATTAAATATGCTTAGTCAGGTAGAAGATCAGGTAGCAACGATTGTTGAAAAGGAAAACCTAATTGCTAACGCCCAAACAGGAGACAATGCCGATAACAAAGACAAGCTTCTAAAAGAACTTACTTTGATCGATAATTTGGTAGCGCAGTCGAACGAAACGATAGAAAACCTAAAAGGAAAGTTGAGAAACACCGATTTGAAGTTATCTGGGTTTCAAAAACGAATCAATCAGTTGACTGAGGATTTGGAACAACGAAGCGTTATGATTGCCGACTTACGAAGCGAAGTGCTTAGAAAAGATGAGCAAATCAATATGATTGCAAGCAGATATGACTCCATTCAAGTGATATCAACAAGTCAGGTAAGAGAAATCAATACTAAAGATCAAGAAATCGAATTACTAACATCTGTAAATGACGATTTGAATACTGTTCACTATGCTGTGGGTAGCTTCAAAGACCTTAAAGAAAGAGGTTTAGTTTCTAGAGAAGGTGGTTTTTTATGGTTCGGAAGAACAATTGATTTAAACGAATCTGCCTTAGGCGATGAGTATATTGAAACTGATATTCGTGAGTTTTCTAAACTCCCAATAGAAGCAGATAAAATTGAATTGGTTACCGAACACCCTGCCGATTCTTATGTAATCGTACAAGACGAAAACGAATCAAACATTAAGTACTTAGAAATTACTGACCCTAAGAAATTCTGGCAAGTATCTAAATACTTAGTGATTTCAACAAAAAGCTAATGCCCCTCCTCAACTGAGCAATAGCCAGCAAGAAAAGTAGGCTCCTTAACCGGAGCTTACTTTAAAAGCTAAAAAATACAACCATACTAAAAATCGAGAACCATGAAAAAGACAAATAAACTATACATAATTGCCCTATTGATGTTACTTATGGCATCAGCGGCAAAGGCCCAAACAGGTTTTACTGTAGGCGCTAACATTTCAAATCTATATGTAGATGATGTAGATGACGAAAATGCAAAAGTCGGTTTAAACATTGGTATTTATAACCGAATCAAAATCACAAACTTCTTAGGCATTCAGCATGAATTCCTATACGCTCAAAAAGGAGCAGCCCTGCAATACGATAATTTTCTTTCGGGCAGCGGTACATACAAATACAATCTTAATTATATCAAAATGCCGGTTATGCTTAGCGCCAATTTGGGCAAGCTTAACTTACATGCGGGCCCTTATGTAGGCTTTTTGGCTGGTGTTAAAATCAAAGATGTAGACGGAGATGGTTCTATAAACAGCATCCAGGAACTAGACCGAGACGACTTCAACACTTTAGACTATGGTGGAGTAGCAGGTTTAGGCTACGACTTTGACGGAGGTATTTTGGGAGTAAGATATAACTACGGTTTCCGAGAAATCGGTAAATCAGGATCCTTCGCTGGAGAAGCCACAAGCGAAGCTAAAAACTCGGCATTAACAGTCTATATCGGCTTTCATTTTTGATGGTTCTTTTGAAAGCCATATGTGTAGGGTAGGGTCTTAGGACTCTACTCTTTTTTTATGCCCAAAAACTATCGTTCTTATCAGTTATAGTTTTTTAATTTTGACCATGCGAAAATTAAAAAATGACGAACTCGACAGGCTGACGCTCGAAGAATTCAAAACCACCGAAAAACTTCCGCTTGTGCTTATTCTGGATAATGTCCGTAGCATGAACAATGTCGGTTCGGCCTTTCGTACTTCCGATGCTTTCGCAGTAGAAAAAATTTACCTCTGCGGCATTACTGCCCAACCTCCCCATAGGGAAATCAACAAAACCGCCTTGGGTGCTACCGAATCCGTAGATTGGGAACATGCAGAAAACACGGCAACACTTTGCAAAGACCTACAGCAACAGGGCTACAAAGTATTGGCTGTAGAACAAGCCGATAACAGTACTTCATTAGAGAACTTTAAAATTGAAGAAGGCCAGAAATATGCACTTGTTTTCGGAAACGAAGTTTTTGGGGTAGAAGATGAAGTAATCGAAGTTGCTGATGGCTGCCTCGAAATCCCTCAATTTGGCACCAAACATTCGCTAAACATTTCGGTTAGCATTGGTGTGGTGTTATGGGATTTGACCCGTAAAATAAAGTTTGGGTAACTCATTTTTGCTTAAATTCACCTTTCGAAAAGCCTGATCATATGAAGCAAATTAGCAACAAAGGAAAAGTAAACCGTTTTAAGTACTTGCTGTACTTCTACCTGCTTTTTGTGGTGTTTATTTTTGTGTACAAATATATAATCAGGCCCGATTTACCAAGCCTGATCTTATTGGTTGGCTTTGCCCCTGTTTTTGGCTTTTTGTCTAGTTTGGTCAATTGGCCGCTATACGTTACGGCTATTGAAACTGAAAATGGAGTGGCCATCAGTACTAAAAAACTATTCTCTAAAAAGGAGAAATCTATTTTGGTGACTAAGTACAACTTTGATAGTTATTACGAAACCGATCACCTCCACATAGGGCTAAATCTTTTAGACAAAGACGACAAACTTCAAAAACACAAACTGCGCATTAGCTGGTTGCGCATTAAAGACCTTCGCGCTTTAGAAGAAAAGCTAAGAGAAATTAATCCTTATGCACCTGTGAAGTAATTTGAGCTTGCTTAGACTAAAGAACCCAAACAAGCTCATAATTCCATTTACTCATACTTCAAGCTCTTTACAGGGTTTGCCGCTGCGGCACGGAACGAATGGTAGCTTACTGTAAGCAAAGCAATAATTACAGACGCAAAACCTGCAATAATATATACTCCTACACCTATGGTTGCCTGATATTCGAAAGCCGACAAGAAATCGGACAAGAAGAAGTAAGACAAAGGCACAGCAATTCCAAAACCCAAAAGCACCAGCAGCAGAAAATTTTTGGCTAAAAGCATAATCAAATTGCCAATTCCAGCCCCCAACACTTTGCGGATACCAATTTCCTTGATGCGTTGTTCTGCCGCAAAAGAAGCCAAGCCGAAAAGTCCTAACAGGGAAATAAACACAGCAATCAGGGTGAAAATATTGGCCAAAGTACCAATATCGGATTCTCTGCGGTAGAGGTTTTCATATTGTTCATCCAAGAATTGGTACTCAAACGGATACTGACCATTCACTTCTTTAAATACCTTTTCTACATAATCTAAAGTGGTTTTGGTATTTGCCGTAGTTGTTTTCAGAAACATTACATTCGATGACTCTGGCCTTAAACTGATCACCAAAGGATCAATTTTATTGTGCAGCGATGCAAAATGGAAATCCTTTACAATACCAACCACCTTACCTTGCCTGTCCCAAAAAGTGATAGGCTGATTCAGAGGGTTGTCAACGTTCATATTCTTAGCTGTTTGCTCATTAATAATCACATTGAGGGTATCGCTTACCAGATTAGGGTCAAAGGAACGCCCCTCTTTCATTTCCATACCCAAAGTTTCAATAAAATCTGTGCTCACCTGCAAAACCGTAAATAGCACTTCACTTTCAGGGTCTTTTCCTTCCCATGAAAAACCTCCTGAAGTAGAACTTCCAATATTAATCGGGGAATTACTGGCCGTAGATACATTCAGAATATTAGGGTTTTCGAGCATTTTAGCCTTAAAAAGCTCAATCTTACTTTCATTCTGAAGTTCACCTTCCAACGGAAGGTAAATGATGCTCTCTTTGTTATACCCTAAGTTGATGTTCTTTACATAAGAAATCTGCTTATGCACTGCCAAAGTACTGATGATCAAAAAAATGGAAATCAGAAACTGAAAAACTACCAAGCCTTTTCGAATGCCATTGGACCAACCCGAAGAGCGAAAACTGCCCCTCAATACTTTTATGGGTGAAAAAGAGGAAAGAAATAAGGAAGGATAACTACCCGCTAAAACACCCACTACCAAAGCAATCCCCACAAGTAAAAGTAGGTTATTGAGGTTTAGAAGAGAGAAAGTCATGGCCTTACCCGTAAAATCATTCAGAGAGGGCAACAAGTACATAATCACCAAGCCAGCCAGCAAGGTAGACGCCAAAGCCATAATTATGGATTCTCCCATAAACTGAGCAATCAGCTGACCTCGGGTAGAACCCACCGCTTTCTTCACACCTACTTCTTTTGCCCTTTTTGAAGAACGAGCCGTAGCCAAATTCATAAAATTGATACAGGCAATCACCAAAATAAAAATAGCCACATAACCAAACAGCCTCACGTAGGTAATTCTTCCCCCAGCCTGAACACCATCTTTGTATCTTCCGTGCAAGTACTGCTCTCCTATATTTTGTATAAAAAGATCAACTACCGAGCCTTCGTTTTTGGTTTTTACATAATCCTTAATTTTTGCATTGAAGGCCTGAGCATCTACACCTTCATGAAGTTTGATATAGTCTCTTATCCCATTGTTTCCCCAATTCTCCAACCATTCGTTGTTTCTAAGCCAAGGCTCAATGGGCAACACAAATTCAAAATCAAGGGTTGAGTTTATTGGAGGGTCTTTAAACACACCACCAATTTTATATTCGCCCCAGCCATTTACCTGAACCATTTTGTCTAAAACCGCAGTGGTCTTAAATATGCGTTCTGCCAAAGATTCAGAAATGTACACTACATCTGGTGCAGTTAAACTGTTTTGCTGACTGCCTTCAATAAAGGGAAAGTCGAAAACATGGAAAAAGTCTTCACTGGCGACCCTGCCACGAGACTTATAAGATTGGTCATTTACTATAAATAAACGCTCCTCCTCCCAAACTAGCTGAGTGATGTATTCCACTTCGGGCATTTCGGCCTTAAAAGCATCTTTCAAAGGACCTGGATTTGCTGTGGTAGTAAGCACATAACCACCAGAATAGCGCTGATGCTCCATTACCTGATAAATTCGATCCACATCTTTATGAAAGAGATTGACCGACTTTTCATCTTGAATATAAAGAAACAGCATTAGGCTTGTAGCAATGCCAACCGTAAGCCCCGAAATGTTTAAAAGGGAATAGCCGCGTTCTTTCCAAAAGACACGCAGCGCAGTGGTGATAATGTTCTTGACCATGGTTTTGTTGATTTGAGTTACTTATGAGACTCGTTTATTTGTAATTCATTACTCCACAGACACAAAAAAGTAACTTAGGTTGCACACTATGGAAAATTTTGTTAGCCTTAAACCGCTGACAACTAGACAGAAGAAGAAATACATTTATTTTTTTGCCAAACGCATTGCATATTTAACGGCCTTAGTTAAATTTGCACTCCAATTCGCTACAAGAGCGATAAACAAGTACTGAAATAAGCGAGAGTAGCTCAGCTGGTAGAGCACGACCTTGCCAAGGTCGGGGTCGCGGGTTCGAATCCCGTCTCCCGCTCATTATGTAAAGACGCGGATATTTAATCAAGTCATTTACAATGAGTCGCAAGATTTGTCCCGAAGTGTCGGGATCGTCTTTTCACTCAATAATATCAAAGCGTGATCATGATCGCGCTTTTTTACTTTAGAGCCAATAGGTTTTAAAGACTACCAAAAAACTTGACTATCTGATAGTCGATGCCGGAGTGGTGGAACTGGTAGACACGCAAGACTTAAAATCTTGTGACCATCTGGTCGTGCGGGTTCAAGTCCCGCCTCTGGTACAAAAGCCTCGGAGCAATCTGAGGCTTTTTGTATTTTATCCAACCCATTACCCAAACTGATTTTCCATCCAAGTAATAGAACTTATATACACGCAAGACTTAAAAATCTTGTGTGCATCTGGTCGTGCGGGTTCACTTCGAAGCTTCGGAGGCCGCCCCTAGTACAAAAAGCCGATTTTTCCCTTTCCTAAGACGAGGACAGAGTGATCGAATCTAGATATCAATGGATGGATAATCAGCGTAAGAGACTCTCTAAAACTGCTTCAAAAAGGTAATCTTAGCAATGGTTTGCTGCTGTTGAAAGTCTCTTTCCGTAGTATCTATAGAATTACTATTAAAGACAAGATAAAGGAATGATAGCGGTTGGTATTCCCAGCTGAAACGTACATTCCAGCGGCCTTGATCATCGAATGTATTGTATTGATAAAAAGATGAAAGCTGAATTCTCGGGTTCACGGCTACCCTACCACCAAGCGTGGTTAAATGTGTTTCTAAATCTTGTCGAAGCGTCCCCAAGTTTTGGAGTCTGATATATTCGTAATCAAAATTCAGCGCAAAATGAGGTGACGGTGCTAACCTTCCTCCACCGACAACCTTTTGCTGTTTCCCGTTATAAAAGTCACCCCACTCATAACTTCCGCTCAAAGACCATTTCTTAGACCTGTCGGTGTTGAAGTTAATGTCGTTTCGAACATAGAAGTAATCATCCTGCGAAATATCAACACCCAGAGGAGCAAAGTTAAAGTTAATGTTCTGCCAAGTTGGTGTAACGGCATATTCTATAAAGCTGCCATCCGTAAAAAATACATAAACCGGAAAAAAATAGAGGCTCGCTTGCTGAAAATTGCCTGGATTGCTAGCATCGTGATAGTAGTTTACAAATACACCGGGGTCCCATCTCCTAATCCATTTCAACTTTTCTGGCCGAACGATAAAATACCCACCGGGATTGTGTTTCATAACATCACTCTGGCTAATAAAACCCATCGCTGGGTTATAGGACTGATCGATATACTCTGTCACCCAACCAAAATACGCTTTATTGGATTGTCTTCCAGCAAAAACACGCCCCGCAAAACCTATATCATTCTGCTCATAATTAGCAGAGAATGAGGCGAGGTAATTGACCGTCCACATATCAGAAGGACGAATAAGGCCATCCACAGTGAAAGTAGAGTTGTTTTGGCTATCGGCATTTAAAGACTCTGAGGTTTCATCCAAACGATGGGTGAGCATAAATCCTACATTATTCTCTTTTCCATAATTTCTGGAATACCTAAAAACACCAAAATTACCCGCCTGTGAAATGTTGGTTTCGGCCTGATGGATATACATGCCAGCCAGTGTCTGATTTTCATCCCTCTGGGTATATCGTGCTCCGATATCTATCGGGGCGGGTTGGGCATTGAAGTTTCCAGCCAAACCTACTTTTCTACTGAAAAATGGTCGAATTGAAGATTGATCGCTACCAGACCAAATGCCAGAATTTTCAAGAAAGAACTGTCTTCGTTCTGGAAAGAAAATATTAAACCGTTCGAGGTTGTTAACTGCTCTATCTACATCAGCTTGAGCAAAATCTGTATTGAAGGTAAGGTCAACCACAGTATTTGGGTTCACAGCCCACTTTGCGTCACCTCCTACTTTAAATTCATTTGTAGAAGTAGAAACTCCACCCTCCTTTTGACTTTCATACTGAAACAAGGCATATGGCTCAACTCGTACATTAGCACTTGGTTCTGGCAACTCCAGTCCTTTTAACTGAGCCGCATAAGTCATTCGATAAGGGCTAAAAGATTGCGGAATGGCAGGAAAAACGGTTTGTTCATAGTCTCTTCTGGCCAGCCTTGTAAAAGTGACCCCCCAAGCAGTTTCTTCGTCTTCTGAAGACAAATCATAACGAAGTGATTTAAAAGGAATGGCAAATTCTATATAGTAGCCCTCTTTGGTTTGAGAAGTTCTTACATTCCAAAGGGCATTCCAGTCGTTGTCGGTACTTTGATCATTGAAGTTCTGTAAGTCTCTTTGGTTGCCATAGGGTGTAGTTTGAAAAGCAACAGCATACTGTTTCAAGTTTTGAGGATCTAACTGTATTCCAAAAGCATCATTTTCGCCCCAATTGAAATCGCGCCTGAGATCTTGAACACGGATTCCTTTCCTTCCTAAACTATCAGCACAAAACGCACCTACATATAAGTTCTTATCATCAAAAAGTAAGCGAACTTCTGTCTTGTACTGATAGTCGCCACCTTGACGAGGTTCCATTCTGAAGAAATCAGTAACAGGAATAGCCCGTTGCCAGTCGGCTTCTTCTAGCTTGCCATCTATCTTTATTATGCCAGTACTCCTTACAGCTCTAACTTCTTTTCTTATTTCAGGTGGGGGAAAGTTTCCCCCCGTTTCTTGACCTTTCAAAGTTTGAAAACAAGTTAAAATAAAGAGTAATTGTAGAACCTTTTTCATCTTAGCCCATTTACAAAAGTTGTCGCTTTCCTTCCAACCCAAGCCCTCTCAAGGCCATTAACACAGATAAAATGAGTAATACAGATATATTGATCCATATACCAGAAGCTCCAATCGAAGAGCGGTATTCAAACTCTGGAATATTATCGAGATCATCGAGATCGAGCATTTTGTTGTCAAAAACAAAGGGCATGAAATGTGCCCTCCAGTTTAAACTGAATGATTTTACATAACCTTTAAACTCATTGTAATTTTTAGAAGAAGTGCCAGCCAATTGTGTAGCTCCATCTTGGAATAGAACAGCTGGGCTTAAATAGCGCCATGCATCTATCCATTTTTGTTGCTTCTCCAATTGCTGATCGTATGCATCAACCAGAGGAGCAAGGGTCTTCTCCATAATTTCCTGACTGGCAAAGTAGCCCTGCCAGTATCCGAAGGCATTTTCACCTTCATTTCTAATCAATTCAGGATGGTTTCTTAAATATTCATCTAGCACTTGATCTTGTGCTTCACTCAACTCCTTTTTGGTTTCCCTTATTTCATTTAGCAGCGAAACCCTTGAAGGTGTAGGGTATATACTATTTGCTGCCTGGTTTATAACTGCCGGAAGGATTAAAACTATCACAATCCAAAATGAAAGCAATGAAATAGAGTTTCTAGCAGAAGATGAACCTAGAATATTAACCAAATAGGAAATTGCAAACCAAAAAGCCAGATAAGCATAAGTAATAAGAAAGAAAACCAACAATTGGCTACTTAACGCAACTCCTATCCATAACGCTGTGACAATAAGTGCTACCGTTAGAATTGCTGTTAATGAACAACACCTGATAATAAACCGCTGCAACAGCCATAAATTGGTGCGTATTGGGCTTGAAGCTAACAATTTGAGCCGGCCCGACTCGAGTTCTTGTGATCGCAAATTATATGAAAATGCAATAATTATAAGCGGAACTAGGTAGGTAATAACAAAGACCAGATCGAAGTTACCAAAGAGTAATTGCACCGGATTGGTGAGCTCATTGAAACTCATGGTGGCCAAATCTTCTCTGGATGTTATTTTTAATTGATGAGCGTAGAGGTCGCTTTGGCCAATGCCCAACTTACTCATTTCAGTAGCTGGCATAGTGGCCAGTCGGCCAGTAGCTATTGCCACGTTGGTTGGAGAAAGCCTAAAAGAACTAGGGTGTTCTTCTCCTTTACTCAAAGCGAGAGCCACTTCTTGAACTACTTGTTCTTTAGCAACTTGATTCTCAATGGCTGCTTGTAAATCTAGCTGTCTTCTTTCAAAGTGTTTCATACCATTATGGCCTGCATATAAACAGAGCGCTAACAGCATCATAGACAACGAAATAAACCAATAATTACGACTGAGTAGCCTTGTTTCGTGAAGAATATTGAGAGAAAGCATTTTAAATACGGGTTGAAACGAAAAACAAAAGACCAAAGGAGAAGAGTAGCCAAACCGTGAGAATAAGCAGGTTGCTTTGGTTACTACTCATTACTTCATTGAATTTAGGAGCATCGAATTGAAAGTCAGGAACTTCCGATAATAATGAAGCATCCGCCCTATAGTTCCATTCTCCTAGCTTAGAGTTTTCGGCAAAGTTGTCGTTCAGAATGCGTTGCATTTCTACTCGGTGTTTTTCGGCCAAATCTGCAAAATTCCAGTGTGTAGCATAATCTGTATTGGCCAGCGACATGGACATAAATCGGGTAGGTAAGAAAGGAGACAGGAATGCCAGATTCTTATAAACTTTTGATTGTGCTTGGTAAACCTCTCTTAGTTTTTCGTTGTGCTTGAAATAAATTTCAGCATCGTGTTCTTCTCCTTTTTGCATTCTAAAAGCATCAAAGTTAAAGGGCAAATCTTCCAGCCTATTTACCTGATAAGTCTTTAGGGTTTCCTGTTCCAATTTCTTTGAAGCCTCACTCCATGGGTCATGTCCGTCTATGCCTTGCTTTTTATCTTCTGCTACCGCAGACTCAAACTCTTGCCGGGTGGGGTAAGGATACTTTTCATTGGTATAACTGCTGGCGATCTTTGGGACCGCCAGACAGCTTACAATCCAAATGGTTAGCAACATAACCAATGAAATACCCGAGTTACTTGTCAATGAGGAGACTACAAGGGTAATAGCGTTAATTATGGCAAAATAGACTAGATAAACTAGCCACATAGTTGCCAAAAATTTCCAATTAAAATCTTGAATAAATACAGCGGCTAGAATAAATAGAAAGGTGGTTAGCAGCGCAATAGGAATGTAGTTCCCAAACCATTTGCCCCAAACTAACTGTCCATTGCTAATTCCCTGGGTCTTAATAATTCTAATAGTACCTTGTTCCTTCTCTCTTGTTATCGAATGATGGCCCAAGGCAATAATCATTAAAGGAACGATAAACAGCAGTATAAAATCAGGTGTCAAATCTCCAAAACGAGAAAGGCCAGTTTGGTCCGCAGCGGCTACATTGTCTGCTTCATTTCTGCTATGTGCTTCTAAGAAAATCGAAATTCCAGTATATTTTTCTACTCCTGGATCAATTAGTGAAAGAGGGAACTGGGGCTTAAAGGCATAAGTACCATAATGAGCGGCATTATGCGGATTGGTAGCGCCTTGTGCCAACCATAACTCCCTAGCATGTTCTTGCGCCTGTTCACGCTGAAGATTTTTCTCTTGCCAGTGCTTATGGCTAATAAAAACGGCCACTAAGCTAAGGATTGCCACAATACCGAACATCCATTTAAACTGACCCGAACGGAATGTCTCTTTAATCTCTTTTTTGGCTACATGGAAAATCATAGATCAACTGTTCATGTGGTTGAGATAAAGCTTTTCTAAATCGCTATGGTTGATTTGTTCTGTAGAAAGTTGTTCAACCAATTTGCCTGACTTCATTATTCCAATGTCTGTACCTGTTTCTTTAGCCCTAAATAAATCGTGAGTAGCCATTAACGTGGCCACGTTTTGTTGGCTTAAACGAAGCAACAATTCCGAGAACTCATTGCTCGCTTTTGGGTCCAGACCCGAAGTCGGTTCATCTAACAATAGCACTCTGGCCTTTTTGGCTATGGCCATTGCTACTCCAATCTTTTGCCTCATTCCTTTAGAATAGGTTTTTACTCTTTTCTTGAAAGCTTCATCTTGCAATCCTGCTTCTTGAAGAAAATTTACCATTTCATCTTCATGATACTTCATACCCGCCAGACCAACGAAGTACTCAAGGTTTTCTAAACCGCTGAGTTCATTATATAAAACCAAGTTTTCCGGGATATAGGCAATTAGTTTCTTGATTGCTTGTGGATCCTTTGATACCTCAATCTGATTGATAATCGCCTTGCCGCTGGTTGGAGCAATGAAATTAAGAAAGAGGTTAATAGTAGTAGACTTTCCTGCGCCATTGGCACCTAGAAGACAATAAATGTCTCCAGGTTCAATGGACAGGTTCAGGTTATCAAGCGCTAAACTCTCCTGATATTTTTTAGTAAGGTTAACAGCGTGTAGCATATCTTATTCCATTTGCAACAATGATGCAAATATGATGATTTAATTCATTTATGCAACAGTGTTGCATAAATAGATGTGCTCAAGTTGAAGAGTGGCTGAATCTCCATATAAAAGGTACACTATTTAACCCCTTCTATTCTTCTACGCATTTGAATTAGCCCTACGGAAAACAAGCAAATTGTATAGAGTGAAACTCCTGCCAACGAAGTTAATATTGGCCTCCATTTGTCGGCAGTTTGAGGCATAGAGAACTGGGGTAAATTGTCATAATCTTTCTCCAATATTGGTTTATCCCAGAACAGTCTCGTAAAGTAGAAGTCCGTTATTTCCCCATGAAAATCACTTAAAGCATTTTGAAAACGCACTAACGTAGCTAAGTCCGTTTCGGTAGTCTGAGAGAAAACCTCTTGTAAACTTACAGATGGACTAAGCCAATGAAACTTCGAAGTCCACTTACTTCTTCTTTCAACCTGTTCGTTATAATCATCTACAACTTTCTGACTCTCCATGCCTTTAAGTGTAGTATAAGCAGCATAAGCTTTCGGCATCAAGTTGTTCTGTATCAGACTATCCGTGCCCTCCAAATCGGGGCGATAAGCTAAAAACTCTCTAATCACCTCTCTACTTTCTTCTTGATCATTTTCATTTTCAAGACCCGTTCTTCTAGTAAGTCCAGCAAGTGTGGAGCTATTCAAAGGGTATTTTACAGTCACCAAAACATTGAGTACCGAAGGAATAATGATAAGTAGAAAAATCCAACAGCCTGCCGCGCTAATGGCATTAAAGGCAGAGTTTTTTCTAAGGCCAATAATCAGGAATAATAGCCCAAACCAAAAAGAGCAATAGACAAGTACAGCAAGGAGCCATACCAAGGCGGCTAACAAATTGCCTTGTGCTAGTACGTTCCCCGAATAGAGAAGGCCTAAAAACGAAATAAGCAGGGCCAAGCCCGTAATAATTACAAAATAGAAGCCTAATCTGATCAAAGTAATTTTTTGAATGCTCATAGTCTGTATTTGCAACAATGGCAAAGTTCCGTTCTCCTTTTCAGAAGAAAATAACCCATAACAAAAGGCTATGATTATGAGTGGAAACAGGTAGATAATTACAAAAGAAAGGTCGAAATTGCCCGCCATCAAGTTCACAGGGTTAGCCAATTCATTTTCAAATAACTGATAATGTAGACTCATACCTGTAAGTCTATAGTAGTATCGAAACAAATCTCTTTGGCCTATAGCCAAAGAGGCGTAATCATGAGGGTGAATAATGGCATGGTAACCATGCCTAAACCAGGCAAAGGAAGGTTGGGCAGCGATGTCATGAATCTGTTCTAGGTCAGGTGAGGAGTTTGTATTGTCAAAGCTGGCCCTGTACTGAGCAAATTCGCTTTCTTCTAAAGCTGTAACTATTCTTATGGTCTCTCGCTGGGCTTCGATTTCAGCATTACCATAGTAAATCCCATAAATTCCAAAACCGAATGTGATACACAAAAGCAAAAGCTGAAATTTGTTGCGTATAAACGACTTCCATTCGTAACGAATAAGTGTTTTCACCCTGTTATCCATGTATTGGTTTTAGTTTTTTATTACTTCTCTTCAATAAGAATATGGTAAAAACCACCCAAGCCAACAGTGACAAAAGTTCTAAGTAATACGGCCTTAAGGCAAAAAAAAATGTAGGTGCCGTATAATAAAACCCGTCAATCTCTTCCCACAATTCTTCCCCTGCTGCGTACTCATAAAACTCACCATACTTTGAGTTTTCAGCCATATCATTATTCATTCGTCTTACAAGCATTCGTCTATACTCTTCCACCTCGTTCTCAAAATGGTTGAAAGTGTGTAAATCCGTTCCACTCAAAGACATTGAAAGGTGTTGAGTAGCAATGAAAGGGTTGAAAATGCTAGCAATGCTTCCTAATCTATTCTGCTTGCTGAAAATAGCCCGAATTCCTTCATAATGATGGTCATAAACCATATTCCCATAATCTTCGCCCGCTTGCATGCTTACTCCCTCAAAATTGAAAGGCAATTGACTCAGTGAGTCCACCTTATACTTTTCTAAATACTCTGTTTCTAATTCTGCCATGCGAACAGAACGCGGGGTTTGTCCATCTAACCCATTCAGTTTACTTTCTTCAATTCCTGCCTTGAACTCTCTCATGGAAGGCAATGGATAAAAACTCTCGCTCAAGTTGGCCACTGTTTTTGGCATCAGAATAACAAAGAAAGTCCAAAAGGTAAGTAGTGTTAAAAGTGCATTCCTACCCGTCAGAGATTTCATTGAAATCCATACTGCAATAGTGATTACCAGGAATAAATAAATAGCATAAATGGTAATAAGAAGGGCTGTTCTACTAGCTACATCGGGCAGGGAATCGTTGTTAGCTGTAGCATTGGCAATTAAAATTAGGCCTACAAAAAATGGCATCAACATAATTAAAAGAATGATGCAATAGGCCAAGATTTTTCCCCAAGTAATAGCATTAGCCGATACCCCTTGACTCATTAATAACTTGAGTGTTCCGCTTTCTTTTTCTTTGGTATAAGAAGAAAAAGAAAGAAAGATAATTAGCAATGGAAGTAAAACCTGTAGTACCAAGGAAGAGCTTAACTCACCAAACCTGATCATGCTACTATGATCTTGTGCAGGTCTGAACATAAACTCATGCTGATTGTGTGCTTCCAAATAAACAGATGTACCAGTATAAGCATCTAGCCCAAAATCGAATAGGCTTAGTACTGTTTTAGGTTTGAATGCAAAGGTGCCATAGTGGGCAGCTATATGCGGATGCTTATCACCTTGATTGAGCCACTCCTGACGTTTATCATTTTCCGTTTTCGTTATTATCTCTTTTTGTTGCTCGTAAGATACAAAACCAGCAAAAAGTGAAATACCAAGCAGCACCATAATGATTATACCCAGAAAAACGATCAGTCGCTCACGGAAGGCTATTCTGATTTCCTTTTTAGCAATATGCAATAAGGCACTCATAAGTCTAGTTGTGCATGTGTTTTAGATACATTTTCTCCAAGTCTTGAAAGCTCACTTCATCTGATTCGAAGTGCTCAATGAGCACGCCCTGCTTCATTATTCCTATGTGTGTACCTGTTTCTTTGGCCCTGAAAAGGTCGTGAGTGGCCATCAATGTAGCCACTCCATTTCCTTTCATTTCCAACAGTAGTTCTGAGAATTCATTGCTCGCCTTTGGATCTAAGCCAGAAGTTGGTTCGTCAAGTAACAACACCTTAGCTTCCCTTGCTCGTGCTAGTGCAATTCCCACTTTCTGACGCATTCCTTTTGAGTAGCTGCTTACTCTTCGGTTCATAAAATCGGCCTGTAAACCCGACTGTAAAAGAAGGTTTTCCAATTCCTGTTTGGAGTAATTTTTATTTCCTAAGCCACAGAAAAAATCCAGATTTTCCATGCCAGTCAGGTTGGGGTAGAGCATCAAATTTTCTGGAATGTACGACAGCAACTGCTTCGTTTCTTTATCATGTTTTGATACATCCAAACCATTAATGGTGGCTGAACCAGCGGATGGAGAAATAAAATTCAGGAATAAGTTGATGGTGGTAGATTTTCCAGCACCATTTGCCCCTAAAAGGCAAAATATGTCCCCTTCCTTAACAGAAAGGTTCAACTCATTCAACGCTGTGAAGTTGCCATACTTCTTGGTCAGGTTTACAGACTTTAACATACTTTAGTCTAGTTTTGAAAATCCAGTGAGGTAGCCTCCTGTTGACCCAAAAAATTTAGAAGAGCTATTGTTCGATACATTATACTCATACACTGCATTCTCATTGTTGGTAGCAGTAGAAAAATACAAAGTGTTATCATCTGCCTCATAAATTAACATGGTTCTTGAGGCATAAGTAGTTGGTAAACCTGCAACTGGACCGCTACTCGTTTTTGCTCCTAAATCTATTTCCACATATTTAAACTGTGGCTCACCTGTAGCGTATTCCCAAAAATCAGATTCATTCTGAACGTTTGCGGTGAATGCTTTTCCTCCTGAAGTGTAGTAAATTCCGTAGCAAATATTACCAACCGTTTCTTCTAGGTTAAAGAAGTAATCGGTGTCAAACTCTGTTTCACCAGCCTTTATACGCAAAACACCGCTTGGGGCAGCGCCTCCAGCATTTGTGGTTCCTAAAGCCTGAACGTAAATATCTCCGTTAGCTGCTTTTACCATTCCTGAATTAGCAGAAGGTCCACCGAACAACATGCCGGTTCTATCATCCGAAATTACTTTTTCTACTTCATTCGTATTTAGGTTAATAACAGCTATATAAGCATTGTCATTTACAGGTGAAAAATTGTTCTCATAATGAACCCCCATAAAAAGTTTACCATCTCTCTCAATCATATCTAAATAATAGGTTCTATCCGCTTCTGGTATCAGACTCGTTATGGTTGATAATGAGATTTCACTAGTAATTCTCATTGAAGAAGGATCAAAAACGATAAGTTTAGAAATTCCGCCCGCCACTGTTCCGTACGCAACCGTTTCACTTTTAAAGTAAAGCGTTGAGAAAGTATTAGCTCCTGGAACAACAATTCGCTCTTCCTCTTCTGGTATTCCATCGCTGTTGATGATATACTTAACTAGGTTGGCGGGTGCTCCATGCGGAGTTGCAAAAACGGCTCCATTATAAGTAACTGTAGAGGCACTTCCTGTTAGCTCTATCGCGTTTTCATTATCTATACTACTAAAGTTTAATTCATTTGCCCATTGGAGATAAGTAGTCTGGTCTGGCCAAGCACCACTAACTGTAGAAATTGCATAACCCGTTTCAATCGGTTCATTAGTTTCGCTTGGTTCTGGGTTATCATCTGAACAGCCAGAGAATAGAAAGCCTGTTGCCAGTAGAAAGCTAGCCAGGTAATATTTTGATAAATTTTTCATCTTGTGATTTTGATTATTTTTAGTTGATAAAAGTTCTGAGAGTGAGGTAGAATGCCCTACCTGGACGCTGAACGCTAAAGTTGTCGTAAGCTTTAGTGTCGAAAATATTGGTTGATTCTAGGGTAATGGAAAGGCGGTTATCTGGCCAGATATATGATATTCCTGCATTTTGAATAAACTGATTAGGAATTACATTTTTTAAATCCCGATTGCCATCTACAGCCCAGAAAAGGTAAAACTCATTAACGTATGCCCCCGACCACCAGGCTGAGAACTTACTTTTTGTTCCCAAAAAATTGTCTTCAGAAAATTTCACTTCGGCATTGCCGAATAAATAAGGAATGTTAGGTAAACGAGCATTGAAATATTTGTCATCTATTGACCCAGTCACACTTTTTGGAGAGCGATTTCTGATGTCCTGAAAAGTCAGGTTTGCTTTAGCACTTAGAAAAGGAAAAGCCTGAAAACTTAAGTCAACATCGAACCCCTTTACCGAGGCTTCAAGAAGGTTTTGATATTGGGCAAAAAACTGTGATGTCCTTAACCAAATAATGTTATCGGTGTGTCGGTAAAAGCCGTTGATATCCAACTTTATTTTTCCTTGCGTATAAAGTAGGCCTAGATTGGCATTGTGGCTTTGCTCGGGTTTTAGAAAAGGATTGGGTCTTACGAGAGTAAAGTCCCCAAAAAGCTCAAATTCATCAGGTAAACGAGTGGCATACTCATAGGAGGCTTTAGCAATAAAATTAGAGAGAAGATTAGCTCTAAACGATTGAGAGTAACCAATATTAGAAACACGCTGTTTATTGGGAACAAACTCTAAATTTTGAATGGCATATCCATCCGCCTGATAGGCAAAATGCTTTAATGCTGTGTAGCTACTTATCCCGTTTAAGAAAGTGTGTTCATAGGCTAAACCAGTAGCATTTTTAATGAGCACGGTTGGATTCTGGTAGAAATCCTGACCATAGAATTCTGCTGCAATTGGATCTTCTCCTGTACGCCTAAACCAAGATGAGAAAACATTAAAAATCACTTTTCCATTATTCCATGGATCAGAAACAATGTTGAACCGACTGACGGCATTTTTGGAGTTTAATTCAAGCAAGTTACGAGAGGTTGAAATTTCGCCTCCGTCCGTTCTCCTTCGATAAATTTCACCGTCCCAGGTATAAGCATTGAGTGTAGTATCTGTGAATTCACCTTTGGTAAAGTTCATTCCTCCATACCACTTCAATCCTGTTTTTGGGAGAATTTCTTCTTTTTCATATTCTACAGAGAAGCCAGTAGTGGCCTCGCTATACACTGCCTCACCATAAGGCTGAGACATTACAGCATTATGTTGTACATCATCATCTAAGCCAGAAAGTCTAAGACTAAGAATGAGCCTATCCGTCCAGTTTTTATCAACAACTCCTGCATAAAGGTTAATTAGGTGGTTTGAATACTTATCATGAAAGCGCTCAACTGTAGCGGGCTGTGGGTTTCCAAACTCATTCGGAATCTCAATATCAACAGTGTAATTATTATCTGAATGATTATAGAAGGAATTAATTCCAACCAGTAAACCCTTGTCTGGTTGAACAAGCTGCCCATTCAGATTAAGTTTATGGCTATTGAAAGAGCCGTATGAATAGGCCACATCTAAATAGTTGCGGTACTCTTTCCTTGGCACAATGTTAATTGCTCCACCCAGTGCGTCAGCACCAAGGTTTACCGGTACGACACCTTTATACACCTCAATTTGCTTCATCAGGTTTACAGGAAGCACGTTGAGACCCATACCTGAACCAAAATATGATAAGGGAATTCCGTCAAGAAAGAATTTGACCTGTTTGCCAGACATGCCATTTATATAGACCTCTGCATCACTACCAAAGCCGCCAGTTTGGCGTACATTCACTCCAGAAATCTGCTTAATAACATCACTGGTATTATTGCTTTGAGAATACAATAGTTTGGCTTCTAACAAAGCTACTGCAGCTACGCTCTCTTTCAATTCACTAGCTTCTGATTTACCTGTTACAGTAACTTCAGTTAGCTCAGTAATCAACTCCTCAAGCGTTAAGTCAATTTTCAGTTTCTGAGACTTTTGAATGGTAATTGATTTTTGAACTTCATTAAAACCTATAAACGAAGCCCTTAACCTATAAGCCCCTGGCTGTAACTGAGTAAAACTATATTTGCCCTCAGCACTTGAGACAGTAAATAGACTATCGTTTAAGCTCACATGGGCACCCGGAATAACTCCCCCATCATTTGAATAAACCATACCCTCAAGTATTGGCAATTGCGCATATAATGAAGGTGAAAGCATTATACAGCTGAAGAAGAATATTAGGAGGGACTTCATGGATAGAAATTGAGTTTTAACCTGTCGCGGTAAACCAAACCTTTATTACATTTTTGCAACAACGATGCAAGTATGAATTATTTACACATATTTGCAACAAGGTTGCAAATATGATTTGGTACGAATTGAAGAGTGGCTGAATATTAATTCTATTGGTTAGATAAACTGCGAGCCCAATAGTCCGAAATCATCCTAATGGCATTTATCCCATCTTCTGAATTGCCGTAATTACTCTTCTGCACTTCATAATATTGTAAAGTAGTGGAAGCAGCATAAAAGATTGCGGAATCGGTTTGGGTGGGTACATAGCCCTTAGGAATTGCATAAGTGAAATAACCACTCTTACCTGCCTTAACAGGAATGCTGAAGAAGTCACGCTTTACGAAAGCACCACTTTCATCTTCAGCGCTAGAAGCTTCCACAAAAAAATCAACAGCATAATCTGGGTAACCGAATAGGTATCCATAAGCTCTATAGCGATCATTTTTACTCTCAAATTCTATAGTTGTTAAAACTGTAGCCGGATCTGAATTGGCTGTAAATCCCCACTGTCCAAAGAAATTTGCCTTTTCGGAAATCACCTTAGCAAATAAGTCCTTTCTACAAACAAGCATTTGAAGGTTTCGCTTGCCTTGCCAACTCTGTTTATAGGGAATCAAAAGAAACTCTAGATTGTCATTGCTAAGTGCCTTTAATACTTTGTTCCAACTGCTCAACTCTTCTAAAGCCATTTTAACTGAGTCGGCTTTTAAATCAACTACATTTGCTTGTCCATCTTTCATTTCACTGGCTTTAGCTATTGGGTAGGATAGAGAAAAGCCAAGGCTACTGATTGGTTTTAAAGTATCCATTAAAGTGTATAAAGCCTCATGTTCTAAACCATAGCTAAGTAAATCATTAGCCATTTTTAACTCCGCTTCGGTAAGATGAGAAAGATTCCAATCACTAATTTTTGAAACGTAACCAAGGCGCTTGGTGGTGGTACACGACACCAATACCAGCAAGATGAGGGTTGATAAAAATACTTTTTTCATTCTAATCAATAGATCTACTCAGGTCAGCTAATTTATTCTGTTAAAGTCAGCCCTATCTGCAAGGTTTTATAGGTGTTATTGCAATCCAGGTTAGACCCTCTAGTTTTGCACATTTATTACTCGCCCCTAAAAATTTAGAAAGTAAGGTCAAGGGGGAATCTTTTCATTGATTTTGGAGCAAGAGTTGAATTTGGTTGAGCTGATTTACCAACTCTTCTTGCACTTTATAAATCTCCTCTTCACTAAGTTCAATTTTAGTGTGGCCATGATCATGCCCCTCATGCCTCTCATGCCCTGAGAGTTCAAGTGAATAACCTGGAATCTCAAAAAGCCCCTCTTCAAGCTCTTCAACAATCCTAGAAAGGCTATCTTTCTTTTGGTGGTTTGATTGTTCCAACATCTGCTCCAAGTGTTCCATCATTTCAATAGCCTCCTTTTGCTTTTGATATGCACGCTCCAGTAACTGATTATCTTCTTGATTCCCCGATTTGCATGAGTTTAAAATCGCGAAAATGAAAATTCCTATAATGAATCTGCTTTGCATTTTACTTAATGAGTTTAGCTTCTTGAAGAATAAAATTCATATGATCGATATCCAATTCATTCAATTTTAGCAGGCCTTTAATCTTTACAAATTCATCAGGTTCAAGCTGCTTTGGGAATTCTTTAAACTGGATTTCAGCAATCGATTCAGGGCCGGCACCTCCACAAAAGAAACAAGAACTAAAAGGCAATGCAGAGAGCATAAACATAGAGTCAAAATCTAAAGGAATATAATATCCTGAAAGTATCACCTCACTATTTTCTAAGGCTAGCAGTTCCTTATTAAAAGTAGGCACTTCAAAATATGCACCCACTTCCTCGAAGTACTTGGGTTTGAAAATCACCTTATCAAATATTTCCCAACCTTCTGGTTTTTGATTGAGCCCTGTATTTACAAATAAAACCAGGACCAAAGTGAGTACCGTTTTCATACCGATGATTGTTTCTGAAGTTTTTTATTAATAATGTGACTCGTTATTACCATTGCGGAACCAAGAACCCTCAATAGGGATTCAAGCCAAAAAATTTCAACCATACCACCAGCAATTATCAGCAGGAGACCCAACATTAAAAAAATGACCGCTTGCCTTCTCTTCAAATTGAAGTAGGTATGAAAAATAGATACGGAACCAATAATTGCAGCTAGTATAAACATAGGCGACTCCATCTTCTCCAAATACTCCATTTGCGCCCCTATAATTACTGATGAAATAAACAGGAAAGGAATGGCCGCGCAATGAATTAAGCAAACCAGCGATATAGCTATACCCCAATTATCTAAAAACGAAGGGCCTTTTGTTGTTCTAACCATGGCCAATGTTAGGGAGTAATTTTAATAAATGCAACGTTGTTGCATAAACAAATGTCAATTCTGTTTTCGACACACCTTTTTGACTTATGGAGAGTGATTAAAAATTGAGATTTATATTAGAGTTAAGCTAACATCAAAGCATTAGGGCTAGGAGGTCGAAATAGAACTCTTATTTAGCCTACTTCTGGATTCAGGTATAGAAAACTAAATCACTAAGAACAATCCTTGCATACTCCAACAAGAACACAATTCAGCCTTTCAACATTATAATCTTTAGGAAGTGAAAAATTGACCATCACGGGAAGACATTCGATGGTTTCACAAGCTGTGCAGCGAAAATGGAAATGGTTATCAGGTAGTTTATTTTCTTCTTTACATTTTACGCACAATGCAAAATACTGCTTACCATCATCTGCTACGATTTTATGAATTACTCCATCTTCACAAAAACTATTTAATATTCTGTAAATGGTAGCTCTATCAGCATTCACTGATATTTTCTTTTCAATCGCACTTTGACTCATTGCCTTTCTAGAATTCATCAAAGCGGACAATACAGCTTCTTTCGCTATGGTATTCCTTCTTTTCAAATCAGAGCTATTTCATTGCAACACTGTTGCAATTTTGTAAAAAGATTATACATTTGCAAAACACATTAACGCAACAGTGTTGCATTAATAACAAGCAAAAATTGAAAACACTGTTGGTAGTAAAACACAATAACCATGAGTAATTAGCACTTACTCAACCTTTTTTACTCACTAACATTCGAAATACCAATACAATGGAAGACAATAGTCATTTTGAAGTAATCATTATCGGAGGCAGTTATGCTGGCCTTTCTGCCGCCATGGCATTAGGGCGCTCTTTACGGAATGTTCTAATTATTGATAGTGGCTTGCCCTGCAACCGCCAAACACCTCATTCACATAATTTTCTTACGCAAGATGGGGCAACGCCAGCCGAAATAAGCGCAAAAGCGAAGGCTCAAGTTCTGAAGTACAGTACTGTTAAATTCTATAACGATCTGGCCGTAACTGGAAAGAAAATTGACAATGGATTTCAAATTGCCACAGCATCGGGAAAAGAATTTACCGCCAAGAAATTGATTTTTGCCACAGGCATTAAAGACACCATACCCGAAATTAAGGGATTTGCTGAATCTTGGGGGATTTCTATGGTCCACTGCCCATACTGCCATGGTTATGAATTGCGTAATCAAAAAACTGGCATTATAGCCAACGCAGATCGTGCCTTTCACTTAGCTTCGTTGGTCAGAAACTTGACAGACGACCTTACTATTCTAACTTCTGAAAAGGCGAGTTTTGATTCTGAACAAAGAGAAAAATTTAAGCAGCATAATATAAAAATCATAGAAGCTGAGATATCCGAAATTGAGCATGACAATGGTTACGTCAAGAATGTGATTTTCACTAATGGCGATAAAGCTCCATTTACTGGTATTTATGCCGCTATCCCATTCACACAGCATTCAGACATTCCGGCTTCATTAGGATGTGAGCTCAATGAAAATGGATATATAGAGGTCAACTTCTTACAAAAAACCACTATTGAAGGTGTATTTGCTTGTGGTGATAACTCAGCCATGATGCGTTCTGTTGCTACTGCAGTATATGGCGGAAACCTTGCAGGCGCTATGGTAAATAAAGAGTTGGTGGACGAACAATTT
This sequence comes from Roseivirga ehrenbergii, assembly GCF_001593005.1. Classification (GTDB taxonomy): domain Bacteria; phylum Bacteroidota; class Bacteroidia; order Cytophagales; family Cyclobacteriaceae; genus Roseivirga; species Roseivirga ehrenbergii. The sequence continues at coordinate 460,984 of NZ_LQZQ01000002.1, read as the reverse complement.
TAAGTCAAAGGCAAAATCAATGGTTATGATAAATGTAGAACTAATTGCCTCATCGATAAGTAGTTAAGTAGTATAATTTTTGGAAAGCCAACTTTACGGTAAAGCAAGAAACATAGAGTCTAAATCAGGCACATCAAATGATCAGCTTAATGCCTTTATTACTTCGGGCTTTCTTTAAAGGATAAGCACACTTGTGCATTTTCTACTTTCAACTGCCCTCAGTTAAACCGTATCACCCAAAAAGTCCCATATTTCATAAAAAGGTATTTTTACGACCTGAATTACATTACAGTACGACCGTTTTTTGTAAGCAATCTACCTTTGCTTAAACATTAAAACTTATTACCGATAACTTGTAAAAATGAAGGATTCAAAAACAAAGACAGAATCAACGATTAATCAAAAAAAATTCCCTGATCCAAATCAAACATTTCCACTCAAAGGGTACGAACAACTATGCTTCTTAAAAAACATAATTCGAAACCCAAATATTATTGTAGGCGACTTTACCTACTATCACGACTTTGAGGATGTAAAAAACTTTGAGCGAAACGTAAAGTACCATTTCGATTTCACGGGCGATAAATTGTTTATAGGAAAATTCTGCATGATTGCCTCAGGAGTGAAGTTTATAATGAACGGAGCAAACCACCTATCAGAGGCCATCAGCTCCTTCCCTTTTGCTATTTTCGAAGGCTGGGAACACGCTATGGACGGAAAGGCATATCCCTATAAAGGAGATACCCATATTGGAAATGATGTTTGGTTAGGTAATGACGTAACCATTATGCCCGGAGTGACAATAGGAGACGGAGCCATTGTAGGGGCAAATTCTGTAGTAACCAAAGATGTTCCTGCTTATAGTATAGTTGGGGGCAATCCGGCAAACATTATTAAAATGAGGTTTAGTGATGAACGCATTAAAGAATTGCTAAAAATGGCTTGGTGGAACTGGCCCATTGAAAAAATCAGCGCTCATGTATCTGAGCTAACAGGTAAGGATTTTATGCAAAACCACACATTGAAGACATCATCAAAAAAGGAATAATAGGTTTTGAGTTGGTATCATGACTTTAACACCAAATACTAAACGCAATATTCAAAGAATTGCTCCATTCGGGATAATTTGGCTTATCACGGGTTGGGTTTTTCTTTTGATTGAGTCTGCTGCAACTGGAAACCAGAATTTGAATCCAGAAGAAGTAATTACGCTCAGTCCTAAAGTATTCGTTTTTGCTAGTATAACCATTACCGTAGTTGGGCTATTAGTGGGAATTGCCGAAGTCATGCTCCTTCACAAACTCTTTGATCGATACAGCCTATCTACTAAAATTCTGCTGAAATTCGCTTTTTACCTATCTTCCTTATTTCTAGTAGTAGTTATTCTTTACCCACTGGCCGCAAGTATAGAGCTAAATTTAAGCCCACTTGACAAGCAAGTTTGGCTTAAATTCAAGAAGTATCTTTTGAGTATTGTCTTTCTAAGCAACATAGTCCAAATATCCTTTTCGCTCATATTAAGCTTATTGTACGCAGCCGTCAGCGACCACTTAGGTCATAACGTTCTACTCAACTTCTTTTCAGGAAAATATCATAAGCCCATTAAAGAGCAACGCATCTTTATGTTTTTAGACATGCGTTCATCTACTTCAATTGCCGAAAAACTAGGGCATGAAAAGTACTTCGAACTGCTGAAAATGTACTACCAAGCAATGGCTCGACCCATCATCGACCATGAGGGAACTGTTTATCAATACATTGGAGATGAGGTAGTGGTTACTTGGAAAAAAGAGGTTGGACTGAACAACGCTAACTGTATCGCCTGTTTTTTCGCTATTCAGAAAAGTATTCAAAGTCTAAAAGATAAATTTCAAAGTCAGTTTGGTTTAGTTCCTAGTTTTAAGGGAGGCCTTCATTTGGGAGAAGTAACCATAGGTGAGGTAGGTGCACTAAAGAAGGAGATTGTTTTTACTGGCGATGTACTCAATACTACAGCACGAATTCAGTCCTTATGCAATGAATATAAGCACGACTTAATAATTTCTGGCGATTTGAAATTAAATCTGAACTCATATCAAGCCTTCAAGTTCACATCCTTGGCCTCACTCAACCTAAGAGGTAAATCAGAGCTCACCGAACTCTATGCTGTAAACCTTCCTAAGCCTAACCTTTTACTCTAATAAGGTGCGGAATTACGCTAAAAAAGTACGAAAAGGTAAATCAAGACGATAAGCCCCTTCATCCATTCCATTTTTGAGTCACAATCAGCCCGAAGGCTATTTCAAACTCAAAAACAAAAACATTATGAAAACAACGTTCAAACTAAGTGTGGTGCTTATCATCTTCATCAGTGCGTGCTCACCAAAAATCAATTACATCGGTAATCAATACAACCCCACCTCAGAAGTTGAATTATTTTTTGACTCAAAAGACATAAAGCGTGAATATACGGTCATGGGTTTTATGCAAAATGAAGGTCGAGAATTCGCTAATGACCCAGAAGACATTAAGGTTGCGCTAATCGAAGAAGCAAAAAAAAGAGGCGCAGATGCGATTCTTTTTGGCGATGGTTACCAAGAGCTTATAAACAGCACTGATGGTATAGGCTTTGGAGAAAAAATAGGAAACGGTGACGTTCTTGGGCTCAACTCCGGTTTCGTCAATCGAGTAAAAGTATTCAAAGTTAAACTGATCAAATATCAGTAGTGCATTTATTCACAAAACAGGTAGTTAAACTCATTAGTTGATTTTAACTACCTGTTCAAAAAACCATAAACAAAAGGGTTTGCAGTAACACCAAGTTGCTTTTCAAGCCACAAAAACTACTTATCGCCACTTTCTTCAGACGGGATAAAGAGAAAATACAGAAGGTATTTAGAGTTTAAAAAAACACTTTTGTATTTTCGGTCAAGGATCAATTAATTTCCCCTTGATTAACCAAAAATCTATAGCTGTTCTTCCGTTCGACAACCTAAGCTCTGATCCTGAGAATGAATATTTTTCGGATGGTATGACGGAAGAAATAATCAATGCGCTAAGCAAAGTAGAAGGCTTACAAGTAACTGCTCGCACTTCTTCATTTCTATTCAAAAACAAGAAGGAGGATGTTCGGCACATTGGAAATAAATTAGGCGTTTCCACGGTTTTAGAGGGCAGTATTCGCAAATCTGGCGACCGAGTTAGAATTACCTCTCAACTGATAAGAACGGATAACGGCTTCCATATTTGGTCAGAAAATTTTGACCGTAACCTCACAGATATTTTTGATCTTCAGGATGAAATTAGCTTACTAATTGCAGAAAAAATCAGAGAGACTTTCGGTCACCTTGAAATTAATGAGCATTTAGTTTCTCCTTCAACCCAAAACATTAAAGCCTACGAAGTTTTCTTAAAGGGAACTTACCATTTTAAAAGAAAGGATTTTGATGACATTCAACTGGCCTTAAAGCTTTTTGAAGAAGCCGTTACGCTCGATCCAAATTATGCAGAAGCCTACGCTTACATGGGTGAAACATACATTCATTTGAGCGGGTTTAATTTGTTGACGCCAGAAGAAGGTTTTAAAAATGCCCGAAAATCTGCCGAAAAGGCCATTGAAATCAATAAAGAAGAGGCACGCGCCTATAAAGTGATTGCCAATGTTGACCTTTTTTACGACTGGAAATGGGATGAGTCCATCGCGGCATATAATATGGCCATCAAATATGGAATGGCCTCAGATAATGACTTCATTTCTTACTATTACATCTTCATTCAAAAAGATTATGAACTGGCCATTAGTATAGCAAAAGAAACGGTAAGCAAAGACCCCCTACATGCCATAACCCATTGGCAACTTGGTTTATGCTACTATTTTGCCCAACAATTTCAACCCGCATTGGAGGCCTTTAAAGCAAGCATTCGGTTAGACGAGAATTTTGCCGAGTCTATGCGATGGGCTGGCCTAGTTTACGCCTGTTTAGGTGATTTCGAAAACGCTTTTGATTATGTGAATATGGCCTTAAATAAAATGCAGGGTCAAGGTCTTGCTAATATAGACCGCCTTAGTATTCGCATTCTCAGTGGCGAAAAAGAAAATGTAATCGAGGATATTGAAAACCTAAACACGCCAGATCCTTGTGATAAGGCTCAGTTATATAGTCTTCTGAAAATGCCAGAAAAAGCGGTTCCACTTCTAAAGAAAGGCTTTGAAACTCGCTCTACCATGCTGGTTACCTTAAAACATTATTGGATTTGGGATAATATTCGTGAAGATCTAGGTTTTAAAGAAGTGGTGAAAGCCATGAATTTTGGCGACCAAAAAACGCACAAACCTCATCAACAAACCTCTCAGTTGGTTCCGGTAAATAACTATGGGCTAACAGAGGGCGATATTGAGCAGATAATGACAGCTCTTAATGAAGCCATGAATCATGAAGAGTATGTTACAGATCATGAATTATCTTTAAGAAAACTGGCAGAGTTAATCAACCTCCACCCCAACAAGTTATCATGGGTTTTGAACGATCAAATGGGTAAGAACTTTAACGAGTTTATCAACGAACACAGATTAACACTTTTTCAACACAAAGCTAAAGACCCCGCCAACAGCCATTTTTCAATCCTCGGCCTTGCTTATGAAAGCGGATTTTCTTCAAAATCAGTTTTTAATGATTTCTTTAAAAAGAAGATGGGCACCACTCCAAAAGTTTGGATGAAGCAGTAATATAATGACTGATACAAGCATTAAGGCAGCCCCACTTAACAGATATCAGGTACTAATAACGGTAATCATAGTCCTACTCCTGTTTACCATTGTGGTGGACTACATGTTACTTTCTGCCCTTAGCGCCATTCTTTTACCTGCGCTTAACTTAAGTACTGAACAATTTGGGGCCTTGGCTAGCGCCTATGCTTTCAGTGCTGCCATCTCCAGTTTTATTTCAACAGGTTTTGCCGATCGGTTTAATAGAAAATCTTACCTGCTTTTCTTTTATTTTGGTTTTATACTAGGTATCGTTTGCTGTGCCTTGGCTCCCTCATATTGGGTTTTATTAGCAGCCAGAATAGTAACCGGCATTTTTGGTGGAATAGTAGGTTCTACCTGTTTTGCAATTATAGCCGACCTTTTTCTACTAAACCAAAGGGGGCGAGTTATGGGCTTTGTTCAAATGTCGTATGCTGCTGGTCAAATCGGTGGCTTGCCATTGGCCATGTACGCAGCAAATGAATTTACTTGGCAAGCACCATATTGGATTATCGCTTTTTTAGGCTTAGGAATAGGTCTAGCCTTATTCTATTTTATGCAGCCGCTAAAAGAGCACTTAAAGCAAGTTCAAAATCAAATGCCTTGGCAAAAAGTGCTTCAAGTTATTCACAAAAAAAACCATTGGAATGTGTTTTTGAATAACGCCCTTCTTGTAATAGGCGATGTATTAATACTCACTTTTGACGCTGCTTACATGGCCAATAACTTAAAGTTAAGTTTAGAAAAAATTCCACTAGTTTATGTAGTTACTGGTGGTGTTACTCTACTATTTGGCCCCATTTTCGGTAGGCTTTCTGACAAACTCGGTAAGTTGAAGGTTTTTACTATTGGAACTGTGCTCTCAATCGGGGCGATTGCCATGTACTCTAACCTGCAAGAAGCTACTTTTGCAATGATAATAATCATTCACGCCTTGCTATTTATCGGTATCAATGCCCGAATGGTATCTTCTACAGCCCTAGGAATGGAAGTGCCAAAACTTAAAGACCGAGGTGCCTTTATGGCTTTTGACTCTTCAGTACAACAATTGGCCAGTGCCCTAGCCGCAGCATTTGCTGGCTTGGTTCTCTACACAACTGCAGACGGTTCTCTAAGCCGCTATTGGTTACTAGGCCTTATCGTAATTTCTTTTATGCTCACTACCCTATTTTTCATGCAACGCATACAAAGCACTATTCACAAGGCGTAGAATTCCTTTTAAAAGAAGTCCTAAATCTCATTCCAATGTACTGTATATGCTAGTACGGACGATTGGCATAAGCCTTTGCCAGACATTTGAAAGAAAAAAAGGCAATGAGAAAAACAACACCATTATTCACACAACTGGCTTTAGTAATTATAATGTGCTTAGCCAGCAATGAAACTAACGCGCAAACACAAGGCATCCGTCTCAGCAACGAGGTAAGACAATTTACCCTTTATGTTCCTGAAGGCATTGAAAAAACTGACCCCACGGCTTTAGTTATCAGTTTACACGGTTCGGGAATGACAGCCTTAGAACATATGTTTTATACTGAAATGAACAAAACTGCAGATAAAAAAGGCTTTATCGTAGCTTATCCGCAGGGCAAAAACAACGACTGGAATGTAGGTTTTGATCAAGAATATGATTCAGGAAACGATGTTGAATTTATCGACTCTCTAATCAATAAAATAAAGAAACACTACCATATTAAAGACCAAGAAGTTTTTGCCGTTGGCTTATCAAGAGGAGGCTTCTTTGCTCAACGATTGGCGACTGATTTACCAGATGCTTTTACAGCCATTGCCAGCATTGGCGCTCCTATTTCTGACAAAGTGATTGAAAGGTTTCCTGAGCAAACCAATACTGGTTTTTTACTTGCCCACGGTACGGCAGACCAAATTGTAGCTTTTAATGGTAAAAAAGGTGCATACTCCTCAGCCGAGGAAACAATTAATTTTTGGAAGGCCAAACTCAACCTCAATCAGAAAGCGAAAGTAACCAAGCACAATTCTCGAGAAGACGCCACACAAATTGAGCTAGAGGAGTTTTGTGGAAAGAAAAAAGTTGTTTTCCTCAAAATTATTGAAGGTGGACATACCTGGCCTAATGCCTCTGACTTCAATGTGGGTTTTCCTTTGGGACGAACTACACACGACCTAGACTTTAACGCATTCTTATGGGAATTCTTCCAAGGCAACCTGAAGTAAAAGTCTGAATCGCAACAACGCTAACCTTTAGGTATGAAACTTAAAAAAGCACTTAGCATTATTTGGCTTATCGGCTTTGAGAATATGGTAATAGCCGAAGCAATCACTTATGCAACTCCCAAGATTCTCCAAGCCATATTAAATACGGTTGGCGGGAAAGAATTTTCATTAAAAGAACTTCTCTTTTTGGTTTTGTTCATAGAGGCTTCCGTAGCCACATTCTTCATTTGCAGACTTTTAAAAGGGAAAATCAACAAGTTAAACAACATTCTTGGCGCGGGTATCACGCTGTTAGTCATCATCAAATTAGAGTCTATGAATTCAGAATATTGGTTGTTTGCCATTATTGAAACCGCCTGTATGGTCTCTATAATTATACTCTGTTTCCTATTGTCACCAAAAGCACAAGAGGATTCAACTTATAAAATAAAAAAGTCCGACTTCTCATAATTGAAGGCCTGAAATAAAACCTCGGACGATTACGGTCGATTGGCTCCCCAACTTTGAACCATCAAATTTTTAAAGATCAAAAACTATGAAAACAACAATTAAACAATTATTCATTTTAGTCATCATCGCATTGGTTACGGCATGCAGCGATGACGATAAGCCAATACCAGATTATACAAACGCTGAAGCCTTATTAGAAGAGAATGGTTTTCAAGGAAGTATACTTATTAGAAAAGGAAACACCGACTTTCTAAGAAAAGGATTTGGAATGGCCGATGCGCAAGAAAACATCACCAATGATCCTAGCCTAATTTACCGAATTGGCTCTGTAACCAAAACTTTCACAGCCATGGGGCTTGCCGCTCTAAAACGCGATGGACTTATTGATAGCTACGATCAGACCATAAGCGATTTTGATGATGAGTTTCCCAATGGAGACAAAATTACTTTAAGGCACTTGCTCACTCATTATTCAGGTATTCCTGATTATACAAGTGCTGTGGAAGAATCGAGCATATTTTTCACTCCAAATGACATATACGATTTACTAAAAGAGTCTGCCGAAACAGACGGTCTTCTGTTCGAGCCAGGTTCACAGTTTGCCTACTCAAATTCAAACTACCTCATTTTAGGTTTATTGATAGAAGCCCTTTCCGATATGAGCTATCATGAATACCTACAATCCAAAGTATTCGGTCCGCTTGATATGGAAAACACAGGAAAAGGAGAAAATGAAATTGAAGGTGAAAACTTTGCAAAAGGCTACCTAAACGGTGTTGAGGTAGCTCCTTATCAAATGCAAATTGCATACAGCGCTGGCGACTTAATAAGCACCATTGGTGACCTTGAAAAATGGGCCGATGCAATGATGGGCGACAGCTTTATTTCCGCACCAGAGAAAGCAGAAATATTTGCCGAACCACATTCAGAAGATAATTTCTTTACCCCAGGCTTAGGCTGGTACACCATAAAAGTAGACGGTACGCTCATTTATAACCATGGGGGAAATATTGACGGTTTCACTTCAATCATCGCCCTACTTCCAGAAACCAACAGCATGATCATTATGCTCAGTAATCAAGATAGCTGGGAGCCGATTAATGAAGTATTAGATGCCTTAATCAACAACGAATTTTAATTAGAAAACAGGTCATGGTTGTCGAAAATCGATTCAGACAACAATCAAATTCAATCTCAAACAATAAAACTCAAAAAAATGAAACGTTTATTATTAATTATGTTGGTGCTACTATGCACCAACATAGCGGTCAACGCTCAAGATAGCTCCGCTACCCAAACCATTCGCGGCACCATTGTAGATGCTGACAGCAAATCAGGAATTTATGGGGTGAATATCAAAATCGTAGACAGTAACCCATTAAAAGGAACCATCACAGACCCAGACGGAAACTTTAGGATAGAAAATGTACCGGTTGGTCGTGTTTCGCTTCAGTTAAGCTTTGTAGGTTACGAAAGCAGAATCATATCAAACATCATTGTTAATGTAGGCAAGGAAGTGGTCTTGGAACTTCAAATGCAAGAAGTGGCCATAGACCTTGATGACATAGTGGTTACTCCAGAAATTGAAGAAGGCGTGCCCGCTAATGAAATGGTTTTGATCAGTGGCCGGTCTATTTCTATGGAAGAACTAACACGAATGGCAACAGGTTTTAACGATCCTGCTATGATCACGTCAAACTTTGCTGGTGTTGCGAACGCAGGAGATGGCGGAAACGATATTATAGTAAGAGGAAACTCGCCAAAATATGTGCAATGGAGACTAGAAGGTATGCCAATGACCACTCCCAATCACTTTGGTGATCAAGGAATGATTAATGGTACCACCGGAATATTGAACAGTAATCTGTTAGCCAATTCCGATTTCTTTACGGGCGCTTTTTCACCAGAATTCGGAAACGTAATTGGAGGTATTTATGACATCAAATTGAGAAAAGGTAATAACGAAAAGCAAGAAGCTATTGCTGGTATTGGTTTATTGGGTACAGACCTTACTTTAGAAGGGCCTCTAAAAAAAGGGTACAATGGTTCTTACCTAATCAACTATCGTTACTCAACTGCGGATGTATTAAATCAATTGGGGGCTTTAGATGTAGAGGGAAATCCTAAATTTCAAGATGCCGCGGTTAAGTTTCACCTGCCTACAAAGAGAGCTGGGCTCTTTTCAATATACGCTTTAGGGGGAATAAGCAGCCTTGGTTTTGACGATGTTCAACCAGACGACTGGAATATTCCTGGATCAGACGAAATGATTCCGAACCTTCAAACTGAATTTGACAAAAAGTCTTTCCTACTCAATACAGGAGTTAGCCATACCTACTTTTTTACAGATGATAACTTTATTGAAACTGGGCTTTCGGCCACTTTTGATGGAGTAAAAGATGATGTGTTCCGCAATGAAAGCGATACAGAACGTATTCATAGTTTGAAAAGTGATTTACAAAAATCGGCATATAGAGCGCAGGCAAACTATCATCATAAACTGAATGCAAAAAATAAAATTCAGGCGGGAGTGATCTACACACTTTTTGATTATAAGAATCAACAAATCCGTCAAGATTTTGGCGAAAACCAAGCTACTCCGGTGTTAGATTTTAACGAAAACATGGGCAATATGAGAAGCTATATTAGCTGGAAACATCGTTTCAATCAGGATGTTACCCTTGTAGCAGGGGTACATAATACCAACGTTTTCTTCAACAAAAAACACACACTTGAGCCAAGATTAGCCCTAAGCTGGCAAATGAGCCTAAAGAGCAAGCTTAATTTCGGTTATGGAAACCATAGCACCATGGAAGGAGTGAATCATTATTTCGCTCAAATAAGAGATGGGAATGGCAACCTTACACAGCCCAATTTAAATCTTGATCTTTTAAAAGCACATCATCTAGTATTGGGTTACAACTACAAAATCAATCAAAACTGGGATTTCACCCTAGAAATGTACTATCAAGATCTTTATGATCTACCCGTTGAAAACAATGTAAATAGTATTTTTTCTACCGTTAATGAAGACCTAGATGTTACCTATGTAGCCCTAGTAAATGAAGGCAAAGGAACAAATACCGGTATTGAACTTACCATAAACAGAAGCTTTGCCAATGGCTACTACTTTATGGCCAATACCTCTGTCTTCGAATCTCACTATACGGCTTTAGACGGTGTGGAGCGTAGTACTCGATTTGATAGTGATTACCGCATCAATATTTTAGGCGGACGAGAGTTTTCAGGTTTAGGTAAAAAGAAAAACCAGACGATTGCCATTAACGCTAAACTCTTTTTCCAAGGAGGACAAAAAATACTACCCCTACTTAGAACTGAGTCAGGCAGCTTAAACGTAGACCCAGACAATAATAAGTTTTGGGATTATAGCAAAGCCTACCAAAATAGTTTAGAAGACCTTTATGCCCTTACACTTTCCGCAAGCTTTAAATGGGACAAAAAGAGAACTACCCACGAACTGTTAGTCAACCTAGAAAACATAACCGACAATAAAGGGAAACTGAGAGAGTATTACGATGCAAGTGAGCCAGGAGGAGTTGGCTATACCACTCAGTTCGGTTTGCTACCAAATCTGATGTACCGAATCTATTTTTAAGTAAAGAATCATGAAAATTAGAATACTCATTTTAGGCATTCTCGTAGCGGTTTTTCTTATCAGTAGCCACTTAAAAGGACAAGAAGCGCAAACAAGAACTAAGCTAATCAAGGAAGTATTCCATACATATACTCAGGAAGAAGGCGTGCATAATGCCTTCTTCCAAATTGAGTCAGCCGAATTAGAAATAAATGAAGGCTTCGTTTTTGGAGCTTTCAAAAATGGAAATAAGGTTACTTCCAATACACCATTCTATACGGCCAGTATTGGTAAAACATTCACAGCTGCGGCCATAGCTCAACTTGTAGACGCAGGAAAACTCGGCTTTAACGATAGAGTTGTAGATTATTTAGGTGATTTGATTAGTGGCCTTCATGTAATTAATGAGCAAGACTACACGAATGAGCTAAAAATACATCACTTGCTAAACCACACTTCTGGGCTGGCCGATTATTTTGAGGATAGACCTAAGGGTGATCAACCAAATATGATTCAAGGACTCTTTGTAGAACCAAATCGTTTTTGGACGCCACAAGAATTACTAACCTTTTCGAAAGAGAATTTTTCAGCACTATTTAAACCCGGGTCGGGCTACCATTATACCGATACAGGATATGTTCTCCTTGGTTTGATTATTGAAAAAATCACTGGAAAAAAGCTGCACGAATACTTTGAAGAATCATTGTTCAAACCCCTTTCTCTAGAATTAACAAGTATGAATTTAAGATCAGAACCCATTCAACAACCTGATTTCCCTTTAGCTGAAATCTATGTCGGCCCAACGGAAATAAGTCATTTCAAAAGCCTAAGTACCGATTGGGCTGGTGGAGCGATAAGAAGTACTGGAAAAGACTTAAATGCATTTCTAAAAGCGCTATTAAATGGCGATTTAATCAAAGGCATAACCCTAAGCCAAATGCAAAAGTGGATTCCCGAAAGCAAGGGTACTTATTATGGTTATGGCTTACGAAAATGGGTGCTCAATGAGCTTTCTAGTGAACTACCAAAACTCACAATTATTGGCCATTCGGGCCTTACAGGGTCGTTTATGTACTACTGCCCAGAATTGGATACTTACCTCAGCGGCACATTTAATCAAACTGAATTATTACAAAATCACATCGTCTTTATTGCCGAACTACTGACAAAGCTAAAAGCAAATAATTAGAAAATTTAGCAAAATGAATACAAGAAGAATTATCGTAGCAGGATCGACCGGCTACTTGGGAACACATATTATTAAAGAGCTACAGTTTAGAAATGCTGACTTTGAAGCAATCACTCGAAACGAAATAAAACTACAGGCTTTTGGGTTAAAGCCTCAGCAAATTATAACCGCTGAAGTAACCCAACCAGCAACTCTTAATGGTGTTCTTCAAGGAGCAGACGTACTCATTTCAACAGTAGGTATAACTCGCCAAAAAGATGGTGCTACCTATATGGATGTAGACTATCAAGCCAACATGAATCTGCTCATCGAGGCCAAAAAAGCTGGCATAAAAAAGTTCATCTATATCTCAGCCATTAATGGCGAACAAATGCAGCACCTCAAAATTATGGCTGCTAAAGAAAAGTTTGTAAATGCCCTAAAAAACTGGGGTGGCGATTACTGTATTATCCGGCCAAATGGCTTTTTTTCTGACATGAAAGACTTTTTAGAAATGGCTAGAAAAGGAAGAGTCTACTTATTCGGAAACGGTGAGTTTAAGCTTAACCCTATCCACGGAGCAGACCTTGCTAAAGTAGTAGTAGATGCAGCTTATTCTAATCAAAAGGAAATTGAAGTCGGTGGCCCAGACATTCTTACTCAAAACGAAATAGCAAAACTAGCCCTTAAAGCTTGGAAAAACCCTGTTAAAATTACCCATATACCCAACTACTTAAGAAAAATGCTCATTGGGTTCTTAAGAGCATTCACCTCACAAAAAACCTACGGGCCATATGAGTTTTTTCTCACCATGATGGCCCAAGATAATATAGCACCGCGCTATGGAATTCATCGTATTGAAAGTTTCTTCGAAAAAGAGGTCGACCAATTAAGTAAAATGAATTAGCGCTGATAGGTGTAACAGTCTCTTGCATGGCCACAATTATGTAGATGACCGTCCCGACCGTTAATTTGTAATTATTGAGAAAAGCAGTTTATTCCCTCACTTGGCAACTCGGTTCGTGCCGAACAGGGAAATTACAGGAATTGGCAATGAAGCAAAGCTCATTAGCTTTATAATGCAACTGATTTGCTTCTTCAGTTCTATTTTTGTCTGTAATCGTAACGGTTGGTCTAAGAATTACTTTGGTAAATCGGCCACCGCCATTGGGCGTTTCTTCCATTGTACCCGAAGCATTATCAACATAATCTACCACCGTAATTCCAGCGTCCGCACATAAGTGCAAATAAAATAGCATATGGCAGGCCGACAGCGAAGCCACCAGCATATCTTCTGGATTGTGCTTGGTGTTGTCGCCTCTAAAAGCAGGATCGGACGAACCTAAAATTTCTGGTTTTCCTTCTACCTGAATACTATGGCTTCTTTCATAAGCTCGGTATGAACTGGTGCCCGTTCCTTTATTTCCAGTCCATTCTATTTTTACATTGTAGCTGTGATGCTTTGGCATTGCACTAGATTAATGGTGGTTAAATCAAAAGCCAATTTACATGGCCTTACCTTAAATTCGCTCTACCTCTATTAAATATATTTCTTAAGTAATAGCTCAGCCTTTTACGAAACTGCCAATTGCAATGTGAGAGTTTTAGGTGATCAAAATAAAAGGCAATAGGTAGAAATATCAACAAGCCTTACCCTTCGCAAAGCCAGGTGAAAAATGGGTGTTGGAGAGGGTTTTTGGGTTGTAGTGTTACGGAAAACTATCGGTGTTTAGGAATATTTTATTTACTAAAATATGGAAGTATTAGTTTGATCCATCCAGCAGTTAATAACAGAAAAGAAATTATCCGCAAAGTGTTGTAGGAAATATCAATCCACTTATACATTCTATTACCCTCGTCAATTTGTTGAGAGAATTTAGAGAATCTGGATGAATAGCTAATTTCAATTTCATTCCATGATTTTAGATTCATAGAATCTGTAAATTCATGGACAGGTGCTTCTAAATCACGAATTATATTCAGGAAATGTTGGGACTTCTTTTGTTTGTAAATATTAGAAATAAGAGGCCATCCAAGGTTAATAAAAATTACTACTGAAAATAGCCAGATCTCAAATGAGGTGCGATGATTTATTGAGTAGTTAATTCCGAGTGAAGAAAATGACAGAAAAGCTGCCATCATAGCGGTTTCTGACTTAGCTAATGATGAATATAGGTGTTCAAAATACTTGTACTGGAAAGCTCTCGTATTGTCCAGGTGTTGGTTCAGAAGCGAGATCCTTCTCTTTTGTATTTCATCCATGTAATTTGTGTTCATATATGTCTATACCTTCAATGGTATCTTGATGTGGGTAACGTTATATAACGCCCACTTTTACAATTTCCAGAAAAGCATGATGGGTGTAAGCGGGAGGCATGTTTTTCTATGATAAAGAAAGACATTTAAGAGAATATTTACAAGGGATAAGCCGCATCTGTCACTCCTATATTTCAGAGGAAGTCCAATACATTTATCGGGGTAATTTTTAGTTGCTATAAGCTGGAAAGACATTCGGAAAAATAGAAGCCAGTAAGTGGCCCTATGCGCATCACTGCTAGCGCTTGTTGGCATCAGTTAACTTATCTAGTAGTTTATCTGAATTTTGCCGATTATCCCAGATCACAAGTAGTTTGATATATTTGGGAGTATTCGTATAAAACAGAGAAACCGTTTTATGTATTACCAGTTTCCTGATTTGAGTATTTTGAAAAGCCGTGCCAAGTTCAGGGTTGTTTTGAAGCTGGTTTATTCGATATTCCAGTTGTTCAACAAAACCATCATTGACGTTGGAATTCCATAGTTCGAGAATAAAATCTGAAGTTTCTTGAAGGGTTTTCTTGGCGGTTTCAGTCCACTGAACTTCTTTCATCGCATATTCAGAATATCCCTAACACTTGTATGCTTAATGAGATTTTCCTCCGGCTCAGCTTCTGCCATTTTAAGTAATTCTACTATTGCTTTAGGAAGCTCATCCAAAGAAGACTTTTGAAACCCTGTTATTTGATCAATTATCGCCTCGTCTTCAAGGTTTGTTATCCAGTTAATAAGCGATATTTTCTTTTGTTCGATCGTCATGAAGTAAAGATAAAGATTTTCGTCATCAAGTCAATTGAAGCAAGTAAGGTAAAGTCAAAGCCCTCCACCATAGACTAAACATTCCAACTCATTTCTGTAAATTGACCCTTTCAACAAGCCCTGTCCATGGCAAAAGAAAGCGTAAAGTGGAGGGCTATTTTTTTGAATTAAGAGAATAAAAAACCGATGCTCAAAAAACGAATTTTCAGTTTAATCATACTTTGCCAAGTAGTGGGCATATCACTATTTGCCCAAAAATACCCTTACCAAAACGCTAAGCTTCCGGTAGAAGAAAGAGTTTCTGACCTTCTTTCAAGAATGAGTTTGGAAGAAAAGGTACGGCAGATGGACATGTACAACGGAGCAAACCTTAAAGAAGGAGAAGTCTTTTCACTCACGTTGGCCAAAAAGTTAATCGGAGAGAAATTGGGTGCAGGCGCGGTACATGATTACTATCCGAAAGACGCCAAAGCAGCCAATCAACTTCAAGAATTTATCATCAAGAATAACCGTTGGGGAATTCCCGCATTACTCATGTCTGAGTTTTTGCACGGTTATATGGGTGAGGGCAGCACTGCTTTCCCCATGAATATTGGCCTTGGCGCTACTTGGGACAAAGCCTTAATGGAAAAGGTGGGGCAGGTCATTGGCACTGAAGGCCGGGCGCATGGCGTACATTTCGGTTTAGGCCCCAACCTCGATTTGGGCAGAGAACCTCGTTGGGGAAGAATTGCGGAAACGCTGGGAGAAGACACCCACTTATCTGCTGTACTCGGTACCGCCTTGATCAAAGGCATCCAAGGAAAAGACTTGAGTTCTGACCGCTCGATGGTCGCAGAACCCAAACATTTTGCCGCCCACGGATCTCCACAATCGGGAGGCAATGCAGGACCTGTTTTGTTGGGAGAAAGATCCGTAAGACAGAATTACCTTCCCGTATTTAGAAAAGCATTTATGGAAGGAGGCGCTTTGGGCACCATGGCCGCGTATTCCGAAATTGATGGAATTCCCAATGCCTCGAATGAATGGCTAATGACGGAAGTGCTCCGAAACGAATGGGGCTTTAAAGGCATCGTGGTTTCTGACCTTGGCGCGATTCGCTTTTTGCAGAGCAGCCACAAATCCAGCGATTCTCCTAAAGAATCTATCCGGCAAGCCATTTCCGCAGGCATCGACATGCAGTTCTACGACTTTCCAAATGATCAATTTCAGCAAACCATTATAGAACTGGTGAACGAAGGAGCACTTGATATTTCTAAAGTGAACAGAGCGGTATCAGGGGTTTTAAGGTTGAAATTCTTGTTGGGATTATTTGAAAATCCATATACAGAACAAAAACTTATTGACGAAAGGCACCACAATCAGGAAAACCAAAACCTGGCATTGGAAGCAGCCTTAAAATCGATGGTATTGCTTAAAAATGAAGGTGATTTATTACCCTTCAGTAAAAACCTGAAGAAAGTGGCGGTGCTTGGGCCATTGGCGAATGAGTCCGTTTTGGGTGGCTATTCTGTAAAAAACAAAAAAGCCATCACGGTTTATGAAGGGGTGAAGCAATTGCTCGGAGCGAATACGGAAGTAGTGTATTCCGAAGGGGTTCCCCTTATTTATAAAGGTCAACCCATTCCGATGGCCAACTTTAAAACCAAAGACAAATCGCAAAACGGATTGAATGCCAGTTTCTTCAACAATAGAAATGTAGAGGGCGAACCTGTGCTCACTAGAATTGACAAGCAAGTAGCGTTTGAATGGCCGGGCTCTCCAGGCGAAGGAGTCGGTGAAGATCACTTCTCTGTCACATGGGAAGGTTACCTTCAACCAGATGAATCATTTAGCGGATGGTTGGCCGTAAGTTCAGACGATGGCGTAAGGCTTTGGGTAGACGACAAACTGGTGATTGACAATTGGCAAAAGGGAGCGACAAGCATTGAAACCACGCCAATGGATTTTGTAAAAGGCAAGGAATACAAAATCAGAATGGACGTTTGGGAAGGTGGTTATGGCGCCAAAGCCTATCTCAACTGGAACATGCTAAAGCCCGATTTAACAGAAGCGATCGCGCAGGCAAAATCATCAGATGTGGCCATTGTGGTGGTCGGTGAATCGAACGAACTAGTTGAAGAGAATAAAGACGTAAGCAGTCTGGAGCTCTATGGCCTTCAGAAGGAATTTGTAGACGCCATTCTTGCTACTGGAACTCCCGTGGTGTGCGTTGTGCTCAACGGCCGCCCTTTATCCATTAACAGTTTAGATCAGAAAGTGCCTGCCATTTTAGAGGCTTGGTTTCCTGGAGAAAAAGGAGGCTTGGCGGTGGCACAAACCCTATTTGGAGACTATAATCCTGCGGGTCGTTTACCTGTTACGGTTGCCCGAAGCGTAGGCCAATTGCCCATGTATTACAGTGCCAAACCCACCAGAAACCACCGCTATGTCGATGAGAAAATTACACCACTCTACCCTTTTGGCTACGGTTTAAGTTATACCTCTTTCGATTATAAAGACCTTCAGGTTACGAATCAAGGAGAAGGTAAAATTCACATCGAAGTAACAGTGACCAACACCGGAAATCAATCGGGTGAAGAAGTCGTACAACTCTATCTAAGCGACTTGATTAGCTCTGTAACCACAGCGGTAAAAGAACTCAAAGGTTTTCAACGCATCCACTTCAATGCTGGAGAAAGCAAGCGCGTGAGTTTCGACCTAAACCCTGAAGATCTCTCCCTTTGGAACAGGAAAATGGAGCGTGTAGTTGAAGCGGGCAAGTTCCGAGTTATGGTTGGAAAGAATTCTCAGGAAGGGCAAAGCGATACTTTCACTATAGAATCAACGATTAAACTGAAGAATTAAATAGTAAAACCTATATTAAGGCGTTGTTCAAAGCAAACTGCACAAGTTGTGATGTGTTATGCAACTCTGTTTTTCTCAAAATATTCTTTCTATGTGTTTTAACCGTATTTTCAGAGATAAACAGTTTTTCAGCAATCTGCTGACTAGTAAGTCCCTCAGCCAGTAATTTGATAACTTCAATTTCCCTATCTCCCAATTTGTATTGGGTTATTTGATTTTTGTTCTCATTAAAAGTCTGGATTAAATCATAGTAAGACTTCCCACTACTCACCCTTAAAATGGCCTCTTTCAGTTCTTTGCCAGTATTACTCTTTAATAAAGATCCATCTATTCCAATTTTTAACATCTCCTCAATAAATGACTTTTGAGCATACATGGTAAGAATGATAATCTTAATTTCTGGATAAGAAGTCTTAATCCGTTTTGCGCAGGTGAGCCCATCCATTACAGGCATGTTGATATCAAGCACTACAACATTAATGTCGTTTCGACCCTGTAGGATACTAAGTGCCTCCTCTCCATTATTGGCTTCACCGCAAATATCAATCTCTTCATGACCATCAAGCACGGCTTTTAATCCCTCAATAACTATGGCATGATCATCTACAAGTAGAACTTTGATTTTCATTTTAGTGGGATTTCGATTACTACATTAATTCCTTTCTCCTCTGACTCAATAGAAATATCTCCTCCCATTTTATGTACCCTTGATTTAATATTTATCAGCCCAGCTCCTGAAACAGTTTGGCTTTGATTAAAGCCAATACCATCATCTGTATAAATAAAGCTTAAATATTCATTAGCAACCTCATGCAATTCAATACTAATGTGTTTTGCTCCAGCATGTTTTAAAGTGTTGTTAATTAATTCTTGGGTTATTCTGTAAACGTTCAAAGAAATTTCTCCACTGATAGAGTTGTCTATCAAAATACTGCTTTTTACTTTAATATGCCGCGTATCTTTGATAGCACTCACCAAATCATCGAGTGCGGTTTTGAGGCCAAAATGCTTTAAAGAAACAGAGTCAAGCCTATGCGATAACTTACGTGTTTCATCACTGGCCTTCGTTGCAATTTCACTAATGCGGTTGATTAGTTCATTTTTACGCTTTATGTCGGTAGTAGACAGAGCGGTATCAGTGTACATATTCAGTGTAACCAGTATGCTGCCCAAATTGTCATGAAGCTCTTCGGCAATTCGCTTACGCTCTAGGTCTTGACCCTGCATTAATGCGTAAGTTGATTTTAATTCCTGCTCTTTTAAAAGGTCTTCAACCTCCTGAAATGCAATCTTTTTCTTGAGCAGTTTACGTTGATATAAATAGATAAAGAGCACCACTGCGCTAGCCAATAATAGCATGCCCAATGTGCCTAAATAGACGAAAGTCCTGTACGCTATTTCTTGCTCGCTTTCCATAAGCCAATGGCTAAAAACACATTTTTTAGAACATTTGATATATTGTGTAAAATCCAGAGTGGTGCATCTGTCAAAATATATTTACTAAGCGTAAAAGTGAAAAATGCGCCCGAAAAGTACACTAAAACCCCAATGGAGATCCAGAATATTGGAGATCGATCAATGAAAATATCTTCTTCCAGTTTAAAGAATTGATAAAACAACCGGAGGGATAAAAAGATCATTATCAAACATTCAACTGACCTACCAATAGTATTAAATACACCCCATTCAAACCAAATAGAATTAATCAGGTAGAATACTGAGAAAGCTATGGCCAAAAAAGGAATCCATTTTTGGTTTTTTATTACGGTATTGAAAAACCAAAAGAGTATCAGCGCTTCTAAAAATCCATACAGATGAAGCACTGTGTAATTATTCCCAAACAAGAACACAGATACCAAATCAGTTAAAAATGAGAGGGAAATAAAAAGTATAATGATCCTCAAAGGAGCATTATACCTTCCTCTCAGTAAAAAAAATAGGGGTATAAGCGGTGAAAACACCGAACTATAAACAAAAAAGTAATCCCAATTGGTCATATTAATTTTGACAATTGTTAGGGCATGGGGCGGAGGTGTTTAGGAGCATATCAATCGAATCAGTGTCCATAGTTCTGTTGTAAAAAGTTTCATCGAAATAGTCTTTACCACCGTTTTTTACAGGGATAAATTGCAAATCCAGATGATGCGTTAATTGATCATTGAAATCTCTCGATTTTCTCCTTGATAGGTAAGCCCTTACGCCAATAATCTCATCCCCGTTGCCATTGGCATTAACAGAGTCGATGTCATTTAAGAGTTCTCTGATTCGATATTTGCCAAAATAAAACCCATAAGGTCTAATTTTTCTTCTAACCCTTAATGGCCAATTGTTCCATGTATCAAATGAATCTCTTTTATCTTTTGCACGAACATAAGGTAGGGGTTTCCCAGTCATGGAGTCTAAATCAGACAATAGCCACTCACCGTCAAAATCATTCCCAACATCTAAGAAATCAAAAAATTCAATTAGTTCTTCTTCAGGAATATCATCCATAAGATTCGCATAAAGATTAGTTTTCCTTTCGAGAAGATTCTGATAATAAATCACTACACCTATTAAGGCAATTAATAGTAAAATGGTGGAGGTTTTGTAAGGATTTTTCATAAAAAACTGGTTTTGGTTGACTGCTAAATTCTCTTTAAAAATGATGCTCTTCAATACCTATCTGGGGGTAATTGGTATAAAAAAATTGCTATAGGCTATAGTATCCCTTCCTTAATAAGTCCTGACTCTATCTTTTTCCTAATAAGGTAATAATAAATACCTATAAAATAACCTTAGATGCCGCTAGGTGGGTATTGTAGCTGGATCGAAGTGGTTTTAAGTTTGAAAAAACATTTTTAATTAAAACAATAAAGTCATGAAACAAGAAGAGTTTTTTTTCAAAAGAGTTGAAAATTTGGAATTAGATGAAGTTAAATACTTGTCTGAAATTCCAGAATTTAATTTGGACGCGGATAACTATGCCGATTTTCAATTGCAAAGCTGTTGGTCTTACGGACCATTAGGGATTTGTATGAAACAAGAAGGAGATAAAATTAGGGCTTATTTCTATATCTATGGAGTTCAGGTTGGTAGTGCAACGTTACTCAAAACAAAACCATGTGCTGGGTGGAGTTATGATAAAAATGGGGTCAAGGTTTCAATAGAAGTATGTGCTGATTTCAACAATAGAAGGGTCATTGCAAAAGGAAAAGTTTGCCTATTCATTGCGTGCGTTGAATTCAACCAAGTTATATTTAACTGGTAACTACTTTGATTAAAACAACACTAATACCAATTGGTTAAAATAGTCAATTGGTATTAATTTTTGGAAAAACCTATAAAGAACAAAGAGGCTTGGGTGTTTAAGGTTGAAATTTTCTGAAAGCAATTAGCTCTTTTTCATATCTTGAATACTTACTCAAAGGCGAATGATGAAAAAAAGCAAAACGTACTCCTTACTTACTAGCTATTTCATTTATGTAACAATAATAATGGGCTGCTCAAGCCCTGAGTATATTCAGCCTCCAGAAGGTATGCAGTACATTCCAAAAGGAAAATCAATTCCTGCGTTTTTTATGGATACCTCGCCTGTAACGGTCGCTCAATTTCGTGCCTTTGTGGAAGCCACCGAATACGTTACCGAAGCCGAAAAATTTGGAAACTCTGGAGTCTTTACCATTGAACAAAACTGGTTTCTAGAAGAAGGTGCCGACTGGCAATATCCACAAGGGGCAAATGCTGAAAAAGCCAATGACGATCATCCCGTTACCCAAGTATCTTATAACGATGCGCTCGCCTATGCCAACTGGGCTGGCAAAAGGCTTCCCTCTCAAGCCGAATGGCAGCATGCTGCTAAAGATGCGGATGACATCAACACCATTTACAATTGGGGCGACCAGCTGGTGGTAGAAGGAAAATACATGGCCAATACTTGGCAGGGTTCTTTTCCGTTTGTCAACCTCAACAAAGATGGTTTCGCACTTACTTCGCCCGTAGGTGCCTTCGGAAAAACCAAGCTTGGCCTTACCGATATGGCGGGCAATGTTTGGGAATGGACCAGCGATTGGTTGATTCCTTACGGAGTTAAACCAGAAAATTTTGTACCGAACCAAACCAGTCAGAAAATATTAAGGGGAGGGTCCTTTCTCTGCGAACCAAGCTTTTGCCATGGTTATCAAATTACCGGCACCAGCGAATCGACTCCCGAAACCAGCTTAATGCACACAGGTTTTAGGTGTGTAAAAGATATTTAGTTATCGAAGCCTAAACTATAAATCAACTTTAGACCATGAAACAGCTCCTCGCCTTATTGTTTATTTCCGCCATTTGTTTTGGTTGTGAAAAGCCAGAACAAGCTCCTTCCAAACCCAATATCATTTACATTTTAGCCGATGACCTTGGCTATGGTGAACTGGGTATTTATGGCCAAACCAAAATCCAAACGCCCAATATCGATGCGCTGGCCAAATCGGGCATGATGTTTACCCAGCATTATTCTGGCGCTCCCGTCTGCGCCCCTGCCCGCTACATGCTGATGACCGGAAAACAACCAGGTAAAGCTTATATCCGCGGGAATGACGAATGGGCAGAACGAGGGGAGGTTTGGAACTATGAAAAAGCAGTGAATGACCCTAATCTAGAAGGTCAACGACCTATTCCCACAAACACTGTCACTTTAGGCAAGGTATTACAAAGCACTGGTTATAAAACGGGCATCGTTGGTAAATGGGGTTTGGGTGCTCCCTTGTCAGAATCAATTCCCAACAACATGGGTTTCGATTTCTTTTACGGCTACAATTGTCAGCGTCAAGCCCATCAGTTATATCCAAAACACCTCTGGAAAAACGAAGAAAAAGTATGGCTAGACAATGACTTGGTGAAGCCTAGTCAGAAGTTGGCTGCCAATTTAGACCCAATGGATTTGGCCAGTTACGACATGTTCAACAAGCAGCCCGACTATGCGCCTGCTCTAATGCAAACCGAAGTGCTCAACTTTATTGAACAAAATAAGGATCAGCCATTCTTTATGTATTACGCTACGCCAATCCCACATTTACCTATTCAGGTACCGCAAGAATACACCGACCGCTATGTGAAATTATGGGGAGAAGAAGAACCATATGTGGGCGACAAAGGCTACTTCCCTAACCGATATCCAAAGGCAGCTTATGCAGGAATGATTACTTACTTGGATGATCAGGTAGGCGAAATTGTAGCCAAATTAAAGGAGCTCGGACTGTATGAAAATACGCTCATCGTGTTCACCAGCGATAATGGACCCACCTATACTGGCGGAGTAGATGCGCCCTATTTTGAAAGCGCGTCTCCTTTCGAAACGGAGTATGGCCGCACCAAAGGCTTTACTTATGAAGGTGGAATTCGTGTACCAATGATTGCTGCTTGGCCAGGTCAGATTGAGGCGGGCGCCAAAACCAATCATGTTTCTGTGTTTTGGGATGTAATGGCTACCGTGGGTGAACTTACCAATACTGAAATACCCAAAGACACCGATGGCATCAGCTTTCTTCCTACCCTAACGGGCAAAGGAACCCAACAAGACCGTGAATATTTGTATTGGGAGTTTCCTGAATACCAAGGTCAGCAGGCCATACGAATGGGTGATTGGAAAGGGATCAGAAAGGACATTAAAAAAGGGAATATGGCCATAGAGCTCTATAACCTTAAAACCGACCCAGCCGAGCAAACCGATATTGCCGCGCTTCATCCTGACATTATCAAACGCATGGAGGAAATTATGATCAAGGAACATACCTCTGCCGAACTCGACCGTTTTAAAATGACACAATTGGGCGATGTAATAACCGAAGGAAAATAATTGAGCAAACTCTAATGCGCTAGCTTGTCTCGTTTTAAAGTTGCAGACAAGGGCTATTCTGGAATGGTTTATATCCCCCGCTGACGGGGTAGGGGGTGGAAAATCACACTTCATAAATTACTTAGTCAATCAGCATACACCAAACCCCTTTAAGTGAATAGTGATTTATTCTTAATTCTTCATAAACCAAAACCTCCTTCCTTGGTTAATTAAAAAGCATATTTCATCACCGCTATGGAGAATTATGGAGTTATTTGTACAGGATAAAATTTACATTGAAGAGATTAATTAAGAATCGTTTTTTAAGAATACTGACCCGAGTCATCATCGGTGTGCTTATTTTTTTCGGTTTGCTGGTTCTTTTTATTCGAAGCCCATGGGGCCAGAATATAATTGTTAATAAGGCGGTAAGCTTTATCGCTGACAAAACAGGCACCCAAGTAAGCATCGATAGGCTGTACCTCACATTCTCGGGTAATCTCTATGTAGAGGGGCTTTATTTGGAAGACGAGCAGCAAGACACGCTTGTTTATTCTAAGGATTTAGAAGTGTCGGTGGCGCTACTTCCCTTAATCAAAGGCGATCGCATCAATGTGAAATCTGTTGACTGGGATGGATTGAAAGCCAATATTCACCGACCCGCTTCAAGTGAAAATTTTAACTACAATTTCTTAATCGAGGCCTTTGCTTCTACCGATACTACCACAACAGCCAACACTCCTCCCTCGGCCAGCCCTGAGATTGTGATTGGAAAAATAAGGCTCAGCAACTTTAATATATCGTATAACGATGAGCTTTTAGGCATCAAAGCCACCGCGCTTCTAGGTGAGCTCGATTTGGAAGTAGACGCCTTGGACCTAGAGCAAATGATCTATGAAATTGATGAACTCTCCATTGCCGATAGTCAAATCAAATATGAGCTCAGCAAAGCAACTGCGGTAGACACAGCCCAAACCAATAACAGCCAAACTGAAGATTCTGTCCTACCCACCCTTTCTCTAGGTGCATTAGTACTGAAAAATGTAAGCCTAGATTATAATGCAATTCCCGACCGAACTTCTGCAAAACTTGAGATTGGAAATTTTCGGGTTGAACTGCCGACAGCCAACTTAGCAGAACAAAGAATTGTATTGGATGAATTGAGCTTAGATAACTCCAAAGTTTTTGTAAAGCAGCTGTCAAATAATACCCAAGCAGTTCCGCAGGACTCAACAACATCAGAACCCATCAGTTTTGAATGGCCGAATTGGAACGTGGAGGTCAACGAAATTTCGTTCAGTAAGAATGACATTACCTTTCAAACTACAGACAGTTTACCCGAAAATGGAGTTTTCAACCCCAATTGGCTAGAAGTCGAAAACTTCAATTTTGACGCAGATGACATTGCATACCAGCCGGGCAAAGCCAGCATGTCCGTCAATGGCTTTTCCTTTACCGAAAGAAGCGGGCTTGCACTTAATAAACTGGCTTTTGATTTAAATGTAACTGACGAATCACTTTCAATTGAATCGCTAGACTTTGCCACCCCAAAGAATATGCTGTCGGGTGACTTGAGTCTGCAATATGCCTCGTTGACGGACTTGATAAACTCGCCCGATGCGACTTCAATTTCTGCCGATTTAGACAAGTTTGGAATCGACTTGCTCGAAGCAGCAGTCTTTAGTCCAGAGCTGACTCAGAATGAATCCCTTCAGTCGCTTTCCAAAAGGAAAATCACTGGGCAGCTGAATGTAAATGGCAGCCTAACCGACTTACAAATTTCTGAGGCTTTGGTGAATTGGGGGAAGCAGACCACTGTCAATATTGCTGGCCGAGTAACCAACCCAACAGACCCCTATCAGTTGAGGTTCGACCTGCCCACATTGAGCGCCAAAACCACCAGGATCGATATTTCTCAAATCATTGACACCACAGCTTTGGGCTTGGGTTTGCCAGAAAACATGGCCTTAACCGGATCTTTCAAGGGCGGGCTGAATGATGCACAAACCAACCTCACACTCAAAACCACAAGTGGAAATGTTGAGGTAAAAGGCCAATTCAGCCAAAACGAAACCATCACGTTTGACGCATTGGTTTCTGTAAAAGAACTTCAACTCAATCGATTGCTTCAGAATGAACAACTCGATACGCTAAGTTTTACTCTGGACCTAAAAGGAAGCGGAGCCAGTCTGAATGATTTAACTGCAGAGCTAAAAACAGATTTCGAGCGACTGAAATACAACGACTACGATTTTTCTAATCTGGAATTGTCGGGTAAAATCACCAACGGAAGTGGCAATATCGATTTGCGTTTTAAAGACGAAAACCTAGACATGGCCATGGAAACTAAGCTAGCGCTTGATTCTGTTGCGCCAAAAATCAATACCAATCTAACTGTGAAAGGAGCCGATTTGTACGCCTTGGGTTTGAGTCCACAAAACATAAAAACTGCCTTTGTTTTAGATGCTAGCTTTGAAGGCAATGCTTCAAGTTTCGATTTAAAAACTAAACTGAATGATGGTATAGCAATTTATAACCAAGAGGCTTACACTTTCGGAAGCTTCAATTTGGTGGCTAAATCTGCTGCCGATACTTTAGGTATAATGATCGACAGCCAAACCATTGATGCAAAAATTGTGGCCAATAAAAGCCTAATGGAAATTCTTCCGCTATTGCAAAAAGAGTTTACCCGCTACCTCGAAAATGGTGGAAATTTTTCAGACCAAGATTCGCTGAAAACTGATGCCACCTTAAAAATGACGATGGTGGCAAGGCCAACAGCCATAATTTCTGAAGTGTTTTTGCAAGGCTTAGAACGCATGGATACGATTGCTTTCGAATTTGATTTTGATGCGATGACTAACAAGCTTTCAGCAGAACTAATGGCGCCATACATCAATTTTCAAGGAACCGAAATTGACAGCTTGGGATTCAAAATAAATGGAAAAGACGATTATTTAGACTTCCTTTTGGGTTGGTCACAGGTAAGTGCTGGCCCAGTTACAATTGACAAAACCAAACTGCAGGGCAAGGTAGATGCAGGTACAGTTACTTCTCGTTTCAACATTATCAGTAATCAAAAAACACTTATCAACATTAACTCGGAAGTAAACCTTACAAGCGACACCATTCAGATACACTTTATTCCTGACACCCTAATATTTAATAGTGAACAATGGAATATTTTAGAGAGCAATCAGGTTACGCTGGCCAGTAGTTACATCAACATCAATGGTTTTGAACTTTCCAACGGAGCGCAGAAGGTAACATTAAGCACAACATTGCCTGGTCATGAACAGAAACACCTAGGGGCTGTTTTTAGTAATTATCAGTTAAGCACAATCACCAGCCTTTTTAATGCCGAAAAGCCACTGGCTACTGGAATACTCAATGGTGATATTATCATGGAAAATCCCTTCAGTGGTTTTGGAGTAATTGCAGGGCTAAATATTTCAGATTTGGCGGTTATGGAAGTGCCTTTCGGACAGCTGAAATTAGAAGCAGAGGGAGCAGGCGTTGAAAAATATCAGGTAGATCTTTCGTTGAAAGGTGATAATGCAGACCTAAATCTGACGGGAAATTACACTGCTTCGGCTACCGGTGGCGATTTAAATCTCAACCTCGACTTGAACGAATTAAAAATGTCGGCCGTAGAGGCTTTTTCAAATAATAGCCTTTCCGAATCGAAGGGTAGCCTTTCCGCAAAAGTAGACGTTTCAGGAAATGTGAATGAGCCAAAATATGCGGGAACGCTCAACTTTAGCCAGGTTGGTTTTTTGGTGAATGAATTGAACGCACGCTTTGCCATTGCCAATGAACAGTTAAAGGTTGATAACTCGGGGCTATTTCTCGATAGCTTCACCATAACCGATGGCAACAATAATGACTTTGAACTGGCAGGAAAAATTTTAACCGATGACCCAGTAAACCCAACCTTCGACCTTAAAGTACAGGCCAATAATTTTAGGGTTATAAATTCAGATAAAGAAGACAGCAACCTTTTTTATGGGCAGTTAAATGTTGGGGCAGACCTCACCATTACTGGCGACTTAAACATCCCAAAAATTAGAGGAAATCTAGAAGTAATAGATGGTTCAACGCTCACATTTACGGTGCCCGAATCGCAGTTAGAGCTAAAAGAACGTGAAGGAGTAGTACTTTTTGTCAACCGAGAAAATCCTGATGACATTTTAACTAAAGTGGATCAGAGCGAGGTCTCCGCAAACTCTGCCGTAATTGCTGGCTATGACATTGAAACCATTATTTCGATAGGAGATAATTCTGAATTCAACATTATTATTGATGAATCTACAGGTGACAACTTACGTGTAGTGGGCGATGGGGATTTCAACTTAAATATAGAACCCAACGGCAGAATTGGTCTTTCTGGTAAATATGAATTAAGTGGTGGCCATTACGAAGCCAATGTTTTCAACTTGGTAAAACGCAGGTTCGAAATTGCACCGGGCAGTAGCATTTCGTGGTCGGGCGACCCCTACGATGCCGAACTTGACGTAAGCGCGATATACAACATCAAAACATCGGTTGAACCTTTGATGGCAATAAGAACATCTGCCGAAGCTACTGGTGCCGAAGCTTCTTATCAGCAGCGGCTTCCGTTTGATGTATACATTAATGTAGATGGTGAATTGTTGACCCCTACCATTTCCTTCAATTTAGACATGCCAGAAGAAGAAAGAGGCTCCTTAAGCGGAACCGTTTACAGCCAAGTTCAACAACTGAATAGTCAAGAAGAAGAACTGAACAAGCAGGTGTTTTCATTGTTGGTTTTAAACCGGTTTTTCCCAAGCTCAGGAAGTGACGGCAGTAGCGGAGGACCTACTTCTATGGCTTTAGATAATGTAAACAATGTGCTTTCTGGCCAGCTTAATAATTACTCCGAAAAAATCTTTGGCAATACAGGTATCGATGTGGGCTTTAATCTGAACAGTACCGCGGGCAACGCAGATAATGGTGGGCAGTTACAAACTCAACTTGGCATTACCGCCAAAAAGGAGTTTTTCAATGATCGACTGATTGTAAAAGTAGGTAGCGAAGTAGATGTAGCCGGTAGCCAAAGTGCTTCGGAAGGAGCACCAATTATTGGCAATGTGAGTTTAGAATACCTGCTAACGGAAGATAAAAGGTTGCGCCTCCAAGGTTTTAGTAGAAACCAATACGAAGGCGTAATTGATGGTCAATTGACGGTTTCGGGTATTGCGCTGGTGTTTACCCGCGAGTTCAATAAATTCAAAGAACTCTTTGCCAAACAGGTAAAAGAAGAAGTAGAGAAACAGGAAAAAGAGAATAACAATAAATGAGTTTTCGTCAGTCATCGGTTCGATTAATTTTTGCATTGCTCGTGAGCCTAGTATTGTTCAGCTCTTGCAGTGTAAGGCGGTTTATTCCTACAGACGAATACTTATTGAAATCGTCTAGTGTTTCAATTAGCGCTCCTGATTCGGTGAAAAATATAGGGGGGGTTGAAGAAGAACTGGAGGGACTTTTACGGCCAGAACCCAATTCTATATTTTTGGGCATGCGCGTGGGTTTAAATGCCCATTATAAATCTCAAAGAGAAAACCCCGGCTTCATAAATAAATACTTAAACAGAAAGTTTGGCGAAGAACCGGTTTACTTATCTGATGTAGACTCTAGCCGTACCATGGACTTAATTACCAACAGGCTAGAAAACAACGGTTTTTTCAATGCCAAGGTGTCCTCTTTAACCACTACAAAAAAGAAACTGGCCAGTGTAAAATACAGCGTAGAATTAGGCCAACCCTATACTTTGGAGCGGTTTGAACTGGACTCCGCAGCAGGTACAATTTACGAGGGCATTGCACAGTCATTAGAAGAAAGCAAGATTATTAAAGGTAGCCGCTTTAGCTTAGACATGATGCAGCAAGAACGTGAAAGAATTGATACCTACTTAAAAGAAAGAGGCTACTATAACTTCAATGCAGACTTCCTGATTTTCGAAGCCGACACTAACCAATACAATAGCAGGCGATTCAACCTGTTTTTAAGGTTGAAAAAAGAGGTGCCACAAAAAGCTCTATTGCCTTATAAACTCAATAAGGTTTACGTTAACCCAGATTACTCCTTTAACAACAAGGCATCGAAGGCAGACGCCTATGCCGTAAACGGAATTAACTTTATTCAAGACCCAGAGTTCTTCAAACCCAACCGAATGACTCCCTACATATTGTTTAAAGAAGACCAAGTTTATAATCCAAAAATTTCTCGACTCACCAGTAGCCGCTTGGCTTCCATTGGCGCGTATAAATTTGTAAATATCCGCTACGAACCCGCTTTTGACGAAGTAACCGATCAAGACACTCTAGGCTTAGAGGCCAATATTTACTTATCACCCTTAAAGAAACGGTCTGTTCGGGCAGAGCTAAAAGCAGTCACCAAATCGAATGGTTTTGCGGGTCCTGCCTTGGCGGTGGTATACAGTAATCGTAACCTTTTTAGAGGCGGAGAAACACTTAACCTTTCTGGAAATTTTGGTTATGAAGTTCAATTGGGTTCAGGAGAAGCAGAAGGTTTGAGCAGTACACAATTTGGTTTAGAAACGGGACTTGTAATTCCCCGCTTACTCCTTCCTTTTAATGTAAAGGATACTGTGCTTTATGCGGTGCCGAAAACCAACATTAAGCTTGGTTACGATTTATTTAGCCGCAGCGACCTCTATAATCTCAATGCGCTAAATTCCAGTTTTGGTTACAACTGGCGAAATACTCAGGCCATTTACCATGAGTTCAACCCCATAAATATCAATTATGTAAACACCTCTAACATTACTCCAGCCTTTCAAGAAATTCTCGATCGAAACAGCTTCCTTCAAAGTAGTTTTGAACAACAGTTGATTACTGGAACCACTTATAGTTTTATTTATAATCAGCTTACAGAAGGCAAAAAGAGAAACCCTATTCTGCTAGTCACCAACTTTGAGTTTGCAGGAAATGCGCTGGATTTGGTAAGCAAAGATTCCAATGGCGATGGGCAAGAAACGCTGTTCGGAATTGCATATGCACAGTTTTTTAAGGCAGATTTAAACTTTGTATACAATTACCGACTGAGCAGCAAACAAACCATAGTAGGACGAATTTTTGGCGGTTATGGCTTGCCTTATGGTAACTCCGAAACGCTCCCCTTCTCAAGACAGTTTTTCTCTGGTGGTCCTTCGAGCGTAAGAGCATTTAGGTCCCGATCACTTGGGCCGGGCTCCTATGACCCTACCGTAGAAGATCAAGGCGCATTCTTCGACAGGGCTGGCGATATTCGTTTAGAAGCCAATATTGAATACCGTTTCCCTATCTACTCTTTCTTAAAAGGGGCGCTCTTTATTGATGCCGGTAATGTTTGGCTCAATAATGAAAATGCTGCCTTGCCGGGCGGAAAATTCAGTAAAGATTTTATTAAGGAACTGGGTATTGGCTACGGTGCAGGCCTAAGGGTCGACATCCAAAACTTTGTCATCCGACTCGATTTGTCCAGTCCATTCAGCAAACCCTATTTACCTGTTGGCCAACGCACCGGCTTCGACCTCTCAGAAATACTCTTCAATTTTGGGATTGGTTATCCTTTTTAACGGTTTAGTCAAGAATGGCTATTGTATCCGTTTATGCCTCATGCCCCCCATCTGACCTTCGATACCGATGGGCTTACCGTCAGTACCGTAGGTCGGACGGGAGATTGTAGATGAAACATACTATTCCTCTCAGCTTCCTAATTGCATCAATAAAACAGGCTTTACAGTGATTGCTAATAGATTTTAGCTAATTTCTAAAATTCATAGCTCACTTTTACGCCATTACGTGAGCTATAAAAATATTTTTATAGCTCATAAATTAGCTATATCTTGAGCTATAAACCTGTACTTTATAGCTCATGCAGTGGAACTGGCAACAAAAAGACTGGCCTAATTTTGTCTATAACGAAGAACAATTCTCAAGTGATGAGAATCGATTTCTGCATAATGCAGGCCTTCTACTTGGCAGCATGAAACACATTAGTGTTGATGATCAAGAGATTTTAAAAGTCGATCTGATCATGAATGAGGCTTTGAAAACCTCAGAAATTGAAGGAGAGGTTCTCAACCGAGACTCCTTACAATCCTCCATCAGAAAGCATTTTGGTTTAAAAACAGACCAAAGAAGAATTTTACCAGCCGAACAAGGCATTAGTGAAATGATGGTTGATCTTTATTCCAACTACAAAAAACCTTTGGATCATGAGCAGCTTTTTGCTTGGCATGAAATGCTCACAAGAGGTCGAAGAGATTTACTAGACATTGGCCAATACCGTACTCATGACGACCCGATGCAAATTGTTTCTGGCTCCATCAACCAGCCTAAAGTTCATTTTGAAGCTCCGCCATCAGATAGAGTGAAACAAGAAATGGATGCCTTTATAGAATGGTTCAACACCGCTAAAATCGAAAATGTACTTATCCGTTCTGGCATTGCACATTTATATTTTGAGAGCATTCACCCTTTTGAAGATGGTAATGGCAGAATTGGCCGAGCGCTTTCTGAAAAGGTACTTTCTCAACATTTAGAGCACACCACGCTAATTGCCATTTCTCAAATCATTCAGTCTGATAAAAAGAGTTACTACGAAGCATTACACGCCAACAGTTTTAAGCTAGACATTAACAAATGGCTTAAATACTTCTGCAAAATGGTATTAGAGGCACAAGATTATACGCAAAGGATGATCGATTTTCTGATTCAAAAAGGAACGTTCTATCATCGTTTTGATGTAGATCTCAATGAGCGACAAAGCAAAGTGATTGATCGCATGTTTAGAGAGGGTATTGAAGGATTTAAAGGCGGCTTGAGTGCTGAAAACTATATCCGCATAACTGGAACAACCAGCTCTACGGCCACCAGAGATTTGCAAAAACTAGTAGAGCTTGGTGCCCTTCTTCGAAAAGGCGAAAGAAAGAGTACACGTTATTTTCTTAATTTGAAGTGATTCCACTTCTCATAAAATTAGGCCATAGGGGTTCTTTAGCATTGATTAAAGCACTACTGCATTGCATCATTAAGCCATCCATCTGACCTGCGGTACCGATGGGCTTACCGTCAGTACCTCAGGTCGGACGAGAGATTCATCTGTATCTCTAGTCTTATAAATTAAGCTTCCTCAAAACCCTAATCTTTTGTATGTTTAAAATGTAAACAGTTACATTTTTAAAAACCAACCCTATGGCTACTCCTGAAGAAATGGCGCAAACCATGATCAATAACCTTCCCGAAAAAACCGGGAAATCTATCACCGAATGGAGGGCTTTGCTGGCCACTTCTGGATTACAAAAACACGGTGAAATCATAAAACTGCTCAAAGGCGAACATGGGGTAACTCACGGTTTTGCCAACCTGATTGCACAGCTTTACCTTAAGCCTGACTTGCTCGAAAACAAAGTCGCTGAAAATCCTGATGAAGATTTGCTGGCAGGAAAAGAGGCCATTGCAGAAGTGTATAAAAAAGCCAAAGCACTTTTTGAAAATGCAAATGGCGAAGTAGAATTTGCGTATAAGAAAACCTACATCAGTCTTCGGACACCCAAAAAGCAGTTTGGCTTATTACAGCCCAGCACCAAAACTAGGGTAGACATTGGTCTCAATTTAAAAGGGGTTGAGCCCGAAGGAATAGTGGCAGCGGCAGGCAGTTGGAACAGCATGGTTACCCACAGAATCAAACTTTCTTCGGTGGAAGATGTGGATGCTTCTTTGGCCACTTGGGTGCAAAAAGCCTACGATGCCAACAGTTAATGAATAAGTTTCAGCCTGTCGACTTTCAGGATTTAGATGATCTTTTCGCCTTTCTTCCTGAGCATGAACTCAAGATCGTTGAGGCTTTAAGAAATTTGGTCTATGAATGTATTCCTCAAGTAAAAGAGAAGCTTTCTTACAATGTGCCGTTTTTTCGCCTACGCAAAACCGTTTGCTTTATCTGGACCGGAGCTGTGCCTTGGGGTGGCACTTTCGAAGGCGTTCAATTCGGTTTTACTTATGGCCATTTGCTCACCGATGAAAATGGGTATTTAGCTGCTGAAAAAAGGAAGTTTGTCCGCACCAAAACTTTCAAGTCTTTGAAAGAAATTGACTTCGACCAATTGAGAATCTTACTTTTTGAGGCCGCAGAAATTGACGCCCAGAAAAGGTAATTGCAAACAATTTTTTAAGGAATGTGAGATAATATCAATCGGCATTGATTAAACTTATAGTGTGAATCTGGTTAAAGCAGAGTAACCCTCCAAAAGTTGTTATAATTAGAACTTCCGTGGTAAATTATTCCATCTAAAGTTGAAGCGAGAACTTTTGGAGGGTTCTGTCAATCGAGACTGTCCCAAAAAATAACCGGAATTTTATTTCAAACCCTAAAACAGCAATTCCATGTCGAACCAAGGTTTAATTATTGAAGAACGCAGCCGAGATATTGGCGATTTTATAGTCGGCAGACTGATTCCGTTTAGGAAAAAGCGCATGGTGGGTCCGTTTATTTTTATTGACCATATGGGGCCTGTCACGATTAAGCCCGGGCATTATATGGACGTTGGACAGCATCCGCACATTGGCCTTTCTACCCTCACTTATTTATTGGAAGGCGAAATTACTCACCGCGATACCCTGGGCACTGAGCAACTGGTCACTCCGGGTTCGGTGGGTTGGATGACGGCTGGAAAAGGAATTGTACATACCGAACGCACTCCCCAAAACAGACGAGACGGCAGCGAATTTACCGCCCACGGTTATCAAATCTGGGTCGCCCTTCCGAAGGAATTGGAGTTTATGGAGCCGCAGTTTTCTTATACACCTAAGGAAGATTTACCAACCTGGGAAGAAAAAGGTTTGCAGTTTAAACTGGTAGCGGGGCAAGGTTTTGGACGCCAATCGCCTGTGCCCGTTCATTCCGAATTGTTTATGGTAGAAGTAAAATCTACCGCGGAAGCCCTACTAAATATTGATGGGCAGCTTTCAGGGGAAATAGGAATTTGCATTGTGGAAGGGCATATTATGGCTTGCGATGAGCGTGTAAACAAAGGCAATATGTTGGTGTCGAAAGAAGAAGATCTTTGCAAAATTACGCTGGGAGAAAACACACACTTATTGATTTTCGGGGGTCAGCCTTTTCCAGAAGAAAGGCACATCTATTGGAATTTTGTAGCCTCAGAAAAAGCCACACTTGAAGTCGCCAAAGAACGCTGGAAGGCCAAAGCCTTTGATATGGTACCCGGTGAAACGGGTTATATTCTGTTGCCGGGTTAAGAAATATTACGTTTATCCCCTTATAAATTTAAACCTTATGTTCGAAGCCAAAGTAAAAGGAAAATCTGACCAAGAGCTGGAAGATATTGTCAACCACCCGAAAGATTATCAACCCGAATTTCTAAGCGCAGCAATAGAAGAAATTAAAAGTAGAGGGGTTAAAATTGACACTTCGAAAACTGAATTCGTTATAGCTGAAGAACAGCAAGCCAAGGTTGATTCAGCCCAAAGATGGAAGACTCCTGAAAACCTTCATCCAACGATACGGCTGGCTTCAAACCTTATATTCGCTTCTTTAATCCTTTGGATAATCCGTACATTCTTCGCTCAATCATCTGTCAATATAAATGGGCTTTCTGATGATGGACTATTTAGTGGTCTCGTTGTTATTGCTTTAGCATACGCCATTAGGCTAGGTATCTCATGGATAAGGGTAGTTTTACTCGTTTTTATGATCTTTGGCCTTCTTTTAGAAGTTTTTTTTGTGCCTTTCTACATTGACCATGCTCCAATTGCTGGTGTTTTAGAACTCTTACAAACACTAGTTCAAGTGTACGCTTTGGTTCTTCTTTTCCAAAAACCAGCAAGACAGTGGTACAAAGAGAATCAAGGTTCGTTTTCAAGTTAGACCGTTTATCTCGATATTAAAATATGCCCACCTACGATTCCCTTATTTCACGACTACAGGAAAAGCTTCAAGAGGAGAAACACTTGACTTGTCATAAAATCATTAGGCAGTTTATTCATCTTTTTGAGCAATTAAAAACGCGTGAAATTCCGATTGAAGAACTTGGAGAACCCATTGACAGACTTGACAAGTTTCTGGAAATAGAACCCTTACGTTTTGGGCAACTAAGAACACTCAAGGCTAATATTCATGGTGTATTGAAGAAGAAATTCGAAATACTACCTCCACATTTCTATAGAGGTCAATGGATGTCATTAGGAATGGTGATTTTTGGAATACCATTGGGAACCGCATTAGGCAATATTGGTTTTATGGCAATCGGTATTCCCATTGGACTCGCCATTGGTGTTGCCAAAGACAAAAAAGCCCAGGAAGAAGGTAAAATGCTAACAGATATTTAGCCCTTCAAAGCTTCTTTAATTCCATTATAAATTGTTTCTATTTCAGCAATACGAATGCTGAGCTCATCAAAGGTTTCTTTATCGGCTTTGGCTTGTAATGCTTCTAACGCTTTTACTAAATCTGTAGCACTGAGGTGACGCGCTGGAGGAAGCATTTTATGGGCTTCGTTTTTAAGGCTCTCTCTAATTTTAAGCTGAATCGCTTTCTTTAAATTCTCTATACTTCTGGCAGAACTCGACTTAAAAATGGACACCATTTCTTTTACAAAATCGTCATCGCCCATTTCGCGCAAGCCAGAGAGATCAAACTTGGCTACTGCTTTTACCATTTTAGGGGCTGATGAACTCTTCATTTTGGTTTTCATCGTTTCTACACGAATCATTTCAAGCAAAGCATTTTCATCAAATGGTTTTCTCAATACTCGATTAAAGCCAGAAGCCAAGCTCTCTTTCATTTCTTGCTCAGAAACAGTAGCGGTAAGGGCAATCATTGGGGTTTGACTGTTCTTTCCTTTTCCGGCCCGAACTTTCCTTACTACCTCTAAGCCGCTGAGCCCTGGCATTTTAACGTCTAAAATGGCAATATCAAACACCTGGGTTTCAAGTGCTGCAAGAGCTTCGGTTCCATTATGTGTCTGTACCATTTTTATATCGTGAGTTTTAAAAATGGTTTCTAAAAGTTTTAGGTTGAAGGGCTCGTCATCGGCAACCAAAACCGCAATTCCTGATAAATGAATTAGGTTTTCATCTTTCGATTTTACCTCTTCTTTTATGCTTTGGCTAAGTGTAAAAGGCAAAATTAGAATCATTTCTGTGCCTTGGTCGGGCTCGCTTTCGATTAAAAACTCACCCTCATGTAGTTTTACCAGCATGGCAGAAATAGCCAAACCAAGTCCGGTTCCTTTGGCTTCATCGGCCACTGTGGCTTGTTCAAACTCTTCAAAAATTTTGGCTTGTTTGTTCTTTGGAATACCCACACCACTGTCCTTCACCGATATTCGTAAACTCACATTTTCTGCTGACTTAGACACTACAGAAGCACTCAGTTCGACATAGCCTTTTGGGGTAAACTTAATAGCGTTATGCAAAAGGTTAAGTATTATTTGACGTAACCTGTGCTCATCTCCTATTACATAATTCGGAATGCCATCGAAAGACGTTTTCAATTTCAAACCCTTTTCATCGGCCATTTCCTCAAAAATGCGCATGGTATCGTTGAGCAATAATTTAAGGTCGAAGGCTTCCTTATTCAGCTTTACCTTATTGGCGTGAAGTTTAGAAAAATCAAGAATGTCGTTCAGTAAATGCAACAGGTGATCGGAAGAACTTTTAATTATTTCTAATTGGTCTTTTTGTTCTCCAGGGGCTGTAGTTTTTAATAACTGATTAGTAAAACCCGAAATGGCATTCATTGGTGTACGGATTTCATGACTCATATTGGCTAAGAATTTCTCTTTAGCATCGGCCAGTTCTTCTGCGTTCTTTTTGGCTTCGCGAAGCACTGCTTGGTATTTTCTATTTCTACCTACATAATTCAACTGGCTGATTAATGTAATAAGCAAAAGCGCGCTTGATAATGCTGAAAAAATAACCACTTCGCGGTTGGTGTCATTGGCCAAGCCCTGAATATCTTTTACATGATCTCTACCCTCTTCAAGTTCGTGTGATTCAAGCGCATTAATTACATCTATAATTTTATTCTGAAATACCTGAGATTCTTTTTCCAAGGTAGAAAGCTGATAACGCAATTCAGACCCTTTTTCCTTACTCTCTTCTTTCGCTTTGGCCAGTTCTGACATAATTTCGGTTTGGAGAATCTCTGATTGAGTTGGCGCTACGGTGGTATCTGCTTTTATTCTGTTCTCTTTTTTTCTAAACAAATTCGTGACCTTTGTCCCAAAACCTATTTTTCTTGTAGTTTCCTTGAGTGTATCCGCCTCAGAGATTGCCTTTGGCAACGCCTCTATTTTCTGAGTTAAATCTTCCAATGTGTTTTCAAGCAAATCCGAATTAATAGCCGTCAATTTGGTCTGTACTTTGGCTCGTTCTTTTATCAAAAAGGAAAGGGAATCGCAGAGGGCGATCATTT
This sequence comes from Roseivirga ehrenbergii, assembly GCF_001593005.1. GTDB lineage: Bacteria > Bacteroidota > Bacteroidia > Cytophagales > Cyclobacteriaceae > Roseivirga > Roseivirga ehrenbergii. The sequence goes on along the minus strand of NZ_LQZQ01000002.1, from coordinate 422,667 downwards.
CATCTTTTGTATAATTTGCTTTAAGTGAGTCAATCAAGTACTGACTGTTGTCTAAAGACGCATTAAAATTTCGGATATAATCGGGTTTGGAATTATTTCGATAAGCATCAATTTGAGTTTCCATCTCGTTAACATAGAAGGATACATCCTTCAAAATCAATAGATTAAAGTTTTGCTCTGCATTTTGCTGCAGCTCACTCACCATGTTGTTCAATCTTTGGTATGCCTTATAGCCTGCCACCGAAATAACTACGGTAAGCACGATCAAAGCCAGATTTACAATCCATGCTAAAGTGAGTCGGTTATTGAGTTTGAAACGAGCCATCTATCGCCTAACGTTGAAAAAATAAAATATTGAAAATTACTTTCTCAATATACGCTAGATAACCTTCCGGTAGACAATATGTTCAACTCAAAAAAGAGAAAGGCACCCAACTGAAAGTATTCAGCAGGCGCCTTTCGTTAATCAATTATTGAAATAAGTTGATTAGTAAGTTGGTTACTATTTTTGCTTGTACTTCAATAACTGATGTGGTTTCACCATCTATTGAAACTTCAACCTGCGTGGCTGATTCAAACTTTAATTCACCACCTAAAAGTTGATCTCTTTTATAAGAGGCTACAATTAGCTCATAATCACCTTCTGGCATAAAGGCCAAGGTAAAGTTTCCGCTAGCATCTGCTACAGCACTATTTACTGAATTCTCAAATCTTGAATTTCCATCAGTCGGCTCGTCCATTTCAGAGTCTTCAAAAGTACCTTCTAAGTATGCATATACAACTACTTTGTCAGCATCATCCATATTGTCTTCATCTACGGCTCCTTGAATCATACCTGCAGTAGATTTAGTAATCAATCTGGCTGTTGGTCTTAAATTGAATTCACCACTACCCTTTTTAACAAGAGCTTTTCTCAAGTCTACATCAAGTACAAGTTCATTCATGCTATTGGCCATTACTTCAAAATCGCCCGTAATTGCATAGCCCGAAGTTGATCCATTTGGCACTACAACTTCTTCAGTCGATCCATTAAGATACTTCACATAAGCTTCGTTAGAAGAAGTCAAGATCAAACGAATTTCATCGTAAGCGCCAGCTTCCAATTCAGTTTCACCCAAAATATAGGTTTCACCATTTTGGTAATCCATCAGGTTAAACTCTTTTGGAGATTCAAACATGATTGAATTCTGAATTTGACCATTGGCCATAAATTGCGCTTCGTCTACAGACAAGAAAACGCCAGTGATATTCTCTGCATCCACTGCAGCATCGGTTGCTTCTAGCCTAGCGGTTCCTGTTCCGTCAAGCTCAATTGAATTGTCGTCATCGCAACTCGTAAACATTAATGTTGGAATGATTAAGAGTGTAGCGGCTAGTGATTTTAGATATTTCATAACTTTCAGTTTTAATTTAGAATTTAACTCTTGGCCATTAGGCGAACATGATGCCATTCATGCCAAAGGCCTTTAATTGGCCTATTTTGGACTTTTCAGAAAATTCAACCTCAAGATTTTTTTCACATTGAAAAAAGCTTTGTCATTTTGATAAAGGAGTACCAAAAACTATATTTTTCGTTGTCCCAGTGCTTGTCTAGCAATACAACAAACCTTCTATTTCCAGACTTTTATAAATAGGAAATTGAAAGCGCAGTGGATTTTTCTATTTTTGAAGAAGCACAAAAATCAAATTCAATTTATGGCGAAGGCAAAGGCAGAAGTGAAGGAAACCCCGTTGATGAAGCAGTACAATGCCATCAAAGCCAAACACCCTGAGGCGCTGTTGCTTTTTAGGGTAGGCGATTTCTACGAAACCTTTGGCGAAGATGCTATTAAAGCCAGCAAGGTGCTTGATATTGTGCTCACCAAACGCGCCAATGGCTCTGCCAGCCATATTGAATTGGCCGGTTTTCCGCATCATTCCTTAGATAACTACCTGCCTAAATTAGTTCGAGCCGGAAACAGAGTTGCCATTTGCGATCAGCTGGAAGACCCAAAGTCGGTAAAAGGAATTGTAAAGCGCGGGGTTACTGAATTGGTGACTCCTGGTCTTTCCTTCAACGATAACGTGCTCGATAAAAAGCGAAACAACTACTTGGCTTCGCTCTTTTTCGATAAAGACCAAGTGGGTATTTCCTTTCTCGACCTTTCTACGGGTGAGTTTTTAACGGCACAAGGCTCTAAAGAATATATAGACAAACTCGTACAGAGTTTAAATCCTTCAGAATTCATTTTTTGTAAATCGAACCGAGAGGTTTTCTACGATCGCTTTAAAGAATCCCACAATACCTACCATTTAGATGACTGGGTTTATGCCTATGATTATGCTTACGAAAAGCTGACTAATCATTTTGAAACCGCTAACCTTAAAGGTTATGGTATAGAAAGCCTTGGCTTAGGCATTATTGCTTCGGGCGCTATTCTTCATTATTTGGAAGAAACAGAGCATAAGGAAGTAAAGCACATTGCCTCAATCAGTAGAATTGAAGAAGATAAATACGTTTGGCTCGATAAATTCACCATCCGAAACTTAGAATTGGTTTACCCGCAACAAGAAGGCGGAGTACCCTTAATTAATATTCTAGATCATACCTATACTCCAATGGGTAGCCGTTTAATGAAACGCTGGATGGTGCTTCCGCTAAAGGAAAAAAGCAGAATTGAAGAACGCCTTTCTATTGTAGATGCTTTTGCAGAAAACACTGAACTGCGCGATGAAATTTCTGCCCACCTTAAGCAAATTGGTGATTTGGAGCGATTGATTTCTAAAGTAGCTGTTGGTAGAATTAACCCTCGCGAAATGAATCAGCTGCGCAAAGCTTTGGAGAATATTCGGCCAATTCAGGGTTATGCGGCCAATGCGCCACACAAAGCATTGCAAGCTTTGGCAGACCAACTAAACCCTTGCGACAAACTATTAGAACGCATTCAAGAGCAGTTAAAAGAAGAGGCTCCTATGCTAGTGCACCAAGGCAATTTTGTGCAAGATGGCGTAGATGAAGAGCTAGATGAGCTTCGGAAAATATCGCATTCTGGAAAAGATTATTTGCTGCAAATTCAGCAGCGAGAAACGGAACGCACAGGCATTACTTCGCTAAAAATTGCCTACAATAAAGTATTCGGTTATTACTTAGAGGTTACCAATTCGCATAAAGACAAAGTGCCTGCGGAGTGGATCAGAAAGCAAACCTTGGTGAATGCAGAACGCTACATTACCGAAGAGCTAAAAACCTACGAGGACAAAATCTTAACTGCCGAAGATAAGATTCAAGCCATTGAGCAGCAGATTTTTCTCGACTTGGTTTCATTTGCGGCTGAATACACTGCTCAAGTACAGCAAAATGCCAAGGTGGTGGGCATGTTAGATTGCCTCATTTCATTTGCCACCGTAGCCGAGATTAACCATTATTGCCGTCCGCAAATCAATGACAAAATGATCATTGATATTCAGGAAGGCCGCCATCCTGTGATTGAAAAGCAATTGCCTGTGGGTGAAAGCTATGTGCCGAATGATGTTTTCTTGGACGACCAAACGCATCAAATTCTAATTATTACCGGGCCAAATATGGCGGGTAAATCTGCGCTCTTGCGCCAAACGGCCCTGATTGTGTTGATGGCGCAAATGGGTTGCTATGTGCCGGCCAAAGCCGCTATTTTAGGCATTACCGATAAAGTATTTACAAGAGTAGGCGCCAGCGATAACCTGTCGAAAGGCGAATCTACATTCATGGTAGAAATGACCGAAACGGCAAGCATACTTAATAATTTGAGCGATCGAAGCTTGGTGTTAATGGACGAAATTGGTAGAGGAACAAGTACTTACGATGGAATTTCCATTGCTTGGTCGATTGTGGAATACTTGCATAACCACGACAAATTCAAACCTAAAACGCTTTTTGCTACGCATTACCATGAGCTGAATCAGTTGCAAGAAGACTTTCCTGCGATTAAGAACTTCAACGTTTCGGTAAAGGAAGTGGGCAACAAGGTGATTTTTATGCGCAAGCTCAAAGAAGGCGGCAGCGAACACAGTTTTGGTATTCATGTAGCGCAAATGGCGGGTATGCCAAACCCCGTTGTCATTCGCGCTGCGGAAATAATGCATCATTTGGAAAAGGACAAAATCCGCAACCAAACGGACGACAAGATCAAGGATATGCCAAAGAACAACTTTCAGCTGAACCTCTTTGAAGCCGACCCAACTTTCAATGAAATCAAGGAAATTCTTGAGACGCTAGACATCAACACCATTTCGCCAGTAGAAGCATTGCTCAAACTAAATGAGATTAAAGGAAAGTTGAAGAAGTAGATTTTCGTTATTTTTGACAAAAAAGACCCGTATGAGCAGCGCAGATATCAGGGAGAAATTACACGACTTTATCAACAAGGCAGATGACAAAGCACTTGAAGCGCTGTATTCAATCGTGCAATCTGGTATAGATGAATCAGATTATACCCTGAGTAAAGAACATAAAGCTCTTCTTGAAGAAAGACTTGAAGAACATGAAAAGTACCCAAACTCTGGTTCAAGTTGGGAAGAAGTTAAAGATCGAGTGAAGCTGTTAGTTGTTTAGCATTTCCGCTCTAAACAGACAGACTCTAGCGGTTTCGATTTACAAACTCAACCTCAGAGTGACGGTTAATAAACGAAAAAAGCCCTCTTTCAAGGGCTTTTATAATCTTCAATTTGTTAGAGTTCTACTCCTTTCCATAAAGCGCTTTTCCTGTTTCGTAGTATTTATCACTTTCAATCCAGAACGGAGTTTCATCTGCATTTCCGATAAGGCGTGAAGCCAATACGTAACTGCTGAAGAACTTAAATAGATAGTCGTAATCTACTGTTTCGGGGTTGTCTCCTGGTTGGTGATAGTATTTGGTTACATCTCCATCAAAAGCACGGAAGCCCAAGCTATAAGTAGGTGCTGGAATTCCCTTTCGTGCAAAGCTCACATTATCCGATCTATCGAATAGGCCTTGCTCACCCGCAGGATCATCAATGGCAGTAAGGCCATAAGCCGTGTTGGCGTCCTTTATCAATTGTGGCACTACGGTAAATCTTTCCAAGCCTACGACAGTAGAAATGGTGGTATCGTTATAGCCAGCGTTGTCGCTATTCCAGCAAAACACAATTTCATTTAAAGGCACAATTGGGTTATCGGCCATCCATCTACTTCCGATAAGACCTTTCTCTTCGCCTGTGTACAACACAAAAAGCGCAGATCTTCTCATTGGGTACTTACCAATATTCTCTGCAGCAGAAAGCACCGTTACTGTTCCAATCGCGTTATCTCGAGTACCGTTGTAAATAGAGTCTCCTGTTTCGTCTGGTCTTCCAATGCCTACGTGATCGTAGTGTGCAGAAAACATGATGAACTCATCTTTCAATTCAGGATCAGTACCCTCAATCATGGCCAAGACGTTTTTGTCTTTGGTCAGCTCATTCACCATTCCCTTGATTTCAATATTCGCTCTTTTGATGCTGCGCGTCATCATAAACCTTTGGGTAGAATTGTCGGCATCCTTCAACCAAAGCTGAGGAATGATTTTTCCTTCATCACCATCAGGATCGATACTCAAGCTAGTGCTTCTGAAACGGGCTCCTACTTGTTCGAACGAAGTAGGAAGGTTATAGAATTCTACGATTCCAGCTGCTCCATTTTCTAAAGCCAATTGGTATTTCTGACGGCTGAACTGAAGAATTTGACGTGTGTCAGTAGCTTCCCCATCGCCAATTTTTGCGAATACTATTTTGCCCTCTACATCCTTTCCTTCATAATCGGCTGCCAATGCATAATTGAGGTATACGATTTCGCCTTCCACTTTTTCGCTTTGGCCTTCTAATACTAAAAGGTTGGTTCCTAGTTCAAAATTCTTACCCGAGAAATCTAAAGTAGCAGACTCCGCTGGGCTTTTCTTTCTAATTGGTACAGCCTGAAAATAACCATCGGCACCTGGCACAGGTTTAGCACCATAAGCTTTCAACTGATCAGCAATGTAATCTGCTGCTTTTAAAATTTCTGGTGAGCCAGTATCGCGGCCTTTCATTTCATCTGAAGCCAAGTAGTAAATGTGCTCCTTGATGGTTTCTTTGTTTACCGTAGCGTCTGTTTTTTCTTTGTCAGTAAGAGGACTGCAGGCGCTACCAATAAACAGCAACAAGCCTGAAAAAAGGAGTGTCTTTTTCATATTACTTCAATTCAAAATATTTAAAAACAGGGTATTCAACAGCTTTTTGATCAATGCCATTTTTTTGGAAATACTCATCAAAGAAATTCCAAGTTACTAACCCATCATCTGATTCTGGTTCTAACATATAGAAAATAAGATTGGCCAAAGGCTGAGCTAAGTCTACCCAATAATCGCCTTTACCAAATTTCTTAGTGGTGTTTTCAAAGGCTCCTTCAATAGTCGCCATGTTGTGCTTTTCGAAAGGTCTTTGCGCTAGCGCTAATTTTGTCGCTTTATATGCCTGACCTGTTGCTCTCACATTCTTTTCAAGCTTTGTCACCTTCACCCCGTTCTTCATTAGGTGTTCGGCAATGTTGGCAAACTCGGCCGGAATAATGTAGCCCTTTGGTAAAATGGCAGTAACTGTTGGGGTAAACGCACTGTAATTCACTACATCAGGCAACTCAACAATTTCTGGCTTTCTCAAGTAACGTTTTCCAGGTCTATTGCCTTCAGTTTCTTCATACTCAACGTAATTGTATGCTCGGTAAGCAGGAATTTTTTCTTCCAAAGGTGTCATTTCAAACCTTACTCCTTTGCTTACTTTGCCACCTTGTTCTTTTACCAATTGAATGGCTGCGGCTTCGGCTTGGGCATTTACCTTCAACATTTCCTTTCCATTCTTATTGGTGAATTCCAAAATCTCTCTTATAAACGCATAGGTAGAATTGATACGTTGGTACAAACGCTCATGAGCAAAGGCTTCACTCAAAATTGCCATTCTATTTCTTAAACCAAACTGGTTCACCAAATAACGTGGGTGGTGATTATAGGTACTAATAGACTTAATCGGCCAGCCTTCTCTCTGTGGGTAGAAGTAACCATATGGGCCGAGGTATACATTATCTTTCTTCTTTACTTGCTCGGTTACCTCTGGAAGAATTCTATCCCAAGTAAAATCATATGGCGCTTTTTCGCCAGCGGTATGGTAGCTAGGTGCCCAAGTAAGTGAATAGCCATGCCAAACACCGTTAGTGGTGTGTAGGTCTACGAAAAGCGCAGGGTCCCAAGGCACAATGATATTTTGAATAAGTCCGTTGGTTTCTAAGGCTTCTTGTTTAATGCCATCACGGTTCAAATCCCAGCCTTGGCTATTTTCTCTAATTCCTACTTCTTTTGGGCTGTCTTCTTGCGAAGGTCTACGGCCAGCTTCCATTTTATCGTTAGAATCGGTATTGTAGATAGGCGCAAAAAGGATGATTTGATTGTCCAAAAGATAACCCTTGTCTCCGTGAAGGATTTCGCGAAGCATTACCTGCACCGCTTCTTTTCCTTCTACTTCACCCGAGTGAATATTTCCTTGGATATAAATGATGGGCTTGCCACTTGCTTTTGCCTCGGCTGGCGTGCTCACTTTTGGGTTTGCCAACACCAACACAGGAATGTCTTTTCCTTCTAAACTCTTACCCATAGAAATACGGGTTATCTTATTGCTTCCTTTACTCACGGCATCTATAAATGCCATTACATCGGCATAGCTAGAGGTTTTCTCGTAGTTTGAAAGTTCTGGTGTGGTTAATAATGCTTTTGGTAGGTCTTGCGCAGTTACTGAAAAGGCAAAACAGCTCAACATCAAAAGATAAAAAAGTCTCATAATTATCAATTTAGGGTCGGTGAAATTACCAAAAACAAGCAGATGTTTTGCTATGTTCAAATTGCTTTTATTTCGCTTTTATATAGGCGGTACTGCCTTTAATCGTATCCTTTTATAATTTCAATTGACCAATTCTAGCCTATATGAACAGACGTAATTTTGTAAAACAGACAAGTTTAATTACCGGCATTGGCGCCACAACGGGCTTCTCCTTTTTAAGCGCTTTGTTTGATCAAGGGGGTTATAAAATGAATCCATTAAGAAATAACGTGGGCTTTTTTACTGAAAAAGGCGGAACGATTGGTTGGATGGCTTCTAATAATGGAATTGTAGTGGTAGATACGCAGTATCAAGATTCTGCTGCTCATTTGATTGAAGAGTTAAAGAAAAAAACGAGTCGACAAATCGACCTTTTGATCAATACGCATCATCATGGCGATCACACTTCGGGCAATATTGCTTTTAAAGGCTTGGTTAAAGAGTTTGTTGCTCATGAAAACTCGAAATCTAATTTAGAGCGAACCTCAAGAAATCCGGAAAGTACCCTCTTGCCCGATACCACCTATAAGTCTGGAAAATGGAGTAAAAAAGTAGGAGACGAAACCATGGCGCTACATTATTTTGGGGCAGGTCATACAGATGGAGATTCGGTGGTTCACTTCGAAAACGCGAATATCGTTCATATGGGCGATCTGCTTTTTAACAGAAGACCACCCTTTATTGATAAATCCGCTGGGGCAAATATGGCCAATTGGCAAGTGGTTCTTGAAAAAACTTATAATACCTTTGACAACGATACGATTTTCGTTTACGGACACGCTGGAGATGGTTATAATGTTCAAGGAAAGCGCGAAGATTTGAAGGCTTTTAGTAACTATTTGGCCAAATCATTAGAGTACGTTAAAAAAGGAATTGACGGAGGAAAGACAAAGGAAGCTTTGTCGGATGTGAATGAAATACCAGGTGCTCCTGAATGGAAAGGAAACCAATCTAGAACAATTGATGCAGCCTATATGGAGCTGTTTGAAGGAAAATAATGATTTTAAAAAAACTTACTTTATCTGTTTTATTCATACTTTTTGCCCTTCCTACTGAGCAAAATGGTGTTGGCCTAAGCTTACTGGAAAAAATGTACGAACGCTACCAAGGCAAATGGTATAAAAATCTCACTTTCGATCAACAAACCATTAGATACGATGAAGATGGAAATGTAGTGAGTGAAAATATTTGGTATGAAGCCATCCAAATGCCCGACAAGCTGGCCATCAAGTTTGATGAAATAGACAAAGGCAACGGAATGATTTTCAGAAATGACTCTATCTATCAACTGAAAGAAGGAGTTGTTACGGCTTCAAGAATAATGTACCACCCTTTGCTAATTTTAGGCTTTTCTGTATACGATCAGCCGGCTACAAAAACAGCTAGGGCTCTTACTATTTTGGGATTTGACTTAGAAAAGGCTTACCAACGAGACTATAATGGTAAAAAAGTATATGTGGTAGGAGCGCTAGAAGGAGATGAAAGTTCGAACCAATTTTGGATTGATAAAGAAACGCTTCTGTTTGTTAGAATGACGCAGAACTTTGGAAACGGACGAAATCAGGATGTCCATTTTGGTAAATATGTGAAAGTTGGTGGGGGCTGGGTGGCCACTGAAATAAAGTTTTATACCGACAACAAGTTGAGGTTATTGGAAACCTATTCCAATATCAAATCACCTAAATCGCTTTCTCCTGAAATATTTGAGCCCAAAAATTTTGAAGGCGCCAAGTGGATGCCTTAAATGCTTGTATAACATTAGAGCATAAAAAAATGTCTCTCAGAATTAATTGAGAGACATTTTTAATATTTGTCTATAAGGTTTATAAATCGAATAGATGAGTATTTAGCTTTTTAAGCGCTTCCTCTTTAGAGCCCTCATCTGTCAATAAAGAAATATTATGTCGGCTACCTCCGTAGGAAATCATTCGAATTGGAATGCTGGTTAGGGCTTCAAAAATATTATTGACTACCCCTTTTCTTTCGGCCACAAAATTACCCACTACACAAATGATGGTTTGATTCTTATCTACCTCCACGGTTCCAAATTTCTCTAGTTCGGTAAGAATTTTATTCAAATAAGTATCGTCATCTATGGTTACTGAAACCGCTACCTCAGAGGTAGTAATCATATCGATTGGTGTTTTATACTTCTCAAAAATCTCGAACACCTTTCTTAAGAAACCATAGGCCAATAGCATTCGGCTCGACTTGATCTTGATGGCGGTAATTCCATCTTTTGCAGCCAAGGCCTTCACATCATCAGAAGTAGTTGCCGTGCTAATCACTGTGCCTTTTGCCTCTGGCTGCATGGTATTCAACAAACGCACTGTAATTCCCATTTTCTGCGCTGGCCAAATAGAAGCAGGGTGTAAAATCTTCGCTCCGAAATAGGCAAGCTCAGCAGCTTCGTCAAAAGAAAGCTCGGCAATCGGAAAAGTTTTATCTACCACCCTTGGGTCATTGTTGTGCATTCCGTCAATGTCGGTCCAAATTTGAATTTCGGTGGCATTAATGGCTGCGCCTACTAAAGAAGCCGTGTAGTCACTTCCTCCACGCTGCAAATTGTCAATTTCACCTTTATGATTCTTGCAGATATAGCCTTGTGTGATAAATATTGTAGCGTCATTTTCCTTTGCCAAAATAGCTTTTAGCTTTTCAGAAATGAGATCTAAATCTGGCTCTTCTTCCTCATTGGTACGCATAAACTCTAAGGCTGGAAGCAGCTTTGCACTTACCCCAATCTCTTCTAAATAAAGCGTGAAAAGTTTGGTGGACATCAGCTCACCTTGTGCCAAAATATCTCTGTTCAGCGCCTCATTGAATGATATTTTGAGCGTAATGAGCAAAAACTCAAAGTGCTCATCAATCATTTCTTGTGCTTCTTCAGTCTTTTCTGAAGTAGAAAATAAAGCTTCTATAAAAGTAGCATAATGCGCCCTAAGAGACTCAATCTTAGATTTAGCTTCTTCCTTATCGCTTTTGGCCAATGACTCACCAATGGAAACAAGAGCATTGGTAGTACCTGAAAGGGCCGATAAAACAACAATTTTTGAGTGCTCATCTTTTGTAATGAGCTGAGCCACTTGGTGCATTCGTTCCGGTTTTCCAACCGAAGTTCCTCCGAATTTTAAGACCTGCATAAATTGATCTGGAAAAGTAAATAGTGAAAATTATTAATTAGAAGCCGAGCATTTTCACCGCAGTAATTGCGGCTTCATCTCCTTTGTTACCATGTTTTCCTCCAGCCCTATCTAAAGCTTGTTGTTGGGTGTTTGGGGTAAGTACACCAAAAATCACAGGCTTATTGTACTTTAACGACACGTTGGTAATGCCATGCGCTACGGCATCGCAAATAAAATCGAAATGACGCGTTTCGCCCTGAATAACACAGCCCAAGCAAATGACGGCATCAATTTCTTCTTTTTGGGCCATCCATTGAGCGCCCATTGAAAGCTCGAAACTACCTGGTACCATTTTCTTGATAATGTTTTCCTTGGTTACTCCGTTGGCAATTAGGGTTTCATATGCGCCTTGGTAAAGCGATTCGGTTACTTCTTCATTCCATTCTGAAACCACAATGGCAAACTTTTTCTTACCCATATCGGTAAGGTTTTTATCGCTGTAATCGCTAAGGTTTTTAAGGTTAGATGCCATAATTTTTATCGTGTATTGCTGTAGGTTTATTTCTAATTTAAAAAGTGAGTTTAGCCCTATGCTAAATAAAAAAGGTAAGACCTTACGACCTTACCTTCATTGTTAATTTTTTTTGAATCAAGAATTAACTCCCGGCAAGACCTTCTAGGCGAGCCTTATGCTTTCGTGCGCTAGCGTACTCAGCAGTTCCAAAGTGATTCTTAATAATATCGTCTAAAGGCTTAATAGCCGCTTTAAGGTCTCCTTGTTTTTCGTAAGCCAAAGAAGCTTTCAATAAATAAGCTGGAGAAAAAGCATCGTCATCAGCAGTACTTGCTGCTTTTTCGTATTGGCTTGCTGCATCACTGAAATTACCCAATTCCATGTAAGCATCACCTGTTAGCTTATAAGCTCTTGCTTGAATCAATTCTTCAGAAGAAGAAAAGTCTTTCAAATGATCTAAAGCCAATTGAAATTTTTGCTCTTTTAAATAAATCGCTCCAACATAATAGTTAGACAAGTTTGCTGCTTCTGTTCCACCGTAAATATCGATGATACTTAAGAAACCAAGGTTTCTACCGTCACCATTTAAGGCCAAATCAAGGCTGTCTTGCTCGAAGTAATACTGCGCCTGAAACATGTCTGCCTGAGCGCTATCGTTTTTATTCGACTTACTATAATTAAGTAGGAAAATAGCGCTGGTTACTACAATAATTACCAAGCCCACTATCATACCAACAAAACCTGCTGGTCCTAGCTCTTTCTTCATTTTTCCAACTGCTGAGTTGGTATCGTTATGCTCGTTGTGTGCTTCTTCTGAAGTCTTTTGTGCCATCTCTTGAAAATTAGGTCGCAAATATAAGGAAAATGTTGAACAACAAGGGATTAAATCCTATTCGGTGATGAACGGGTAATCCTCTTGTACATAAACGTCTTTGTAAGCCTCAGACGGATCTGGATAATCAGACTCTTCTGCAAACTTAACCGACTCTTCCACAGTAGCTTTGATCTTCTTGTCTATCTCTTTCAATTCTGCTTCAGTAGCCCATTTGTTCTCCAAAATCTTAGCTCTTACTTGCTCAATTGGGTCTCTATCTTTGTATTCGTTTAATTCCTCTTTAGTTCTGTATTTCGCAGGATCAGACATTGAATGCCCTTTATAACGGTAAGTTCTGAATTCCAATAAAGTTGGGCCATCTCCTCTTCTTGCTCTGTCGGCAGCTTCTTCAACGGCAATGTGAACGTTTTCGGGGTTCATGGCATCAACCGCAGCAGAAGGCATATCATATGATTCACCTAAAGTATGAAGGTCGGTTACGTTAGAAGTTCGTTGTACCGAAGTTCCCATGGCGTAACCATTGTTTTCGATTACGAAAATCACAGGCAATTTCCAGTTCATGGCCATGTTGAGCGCTTCGTGGAATGCTCCTTGACGCACAGCACCATCACCCATCATACAGATACAAAGCTTACCTGTTTTATTATATTTTTCGGCAAAGGCAATACCTGCGCCCAAAGGCACCTGCCCACCTACAATACCATGACCGCCCATAAATCCAACTTCTTTGTCGAACATGTGCATAGAACCACCTTTTCCTTTAGAAACACCTGTTTCTTTGGCCATCAGCTCGGCCATAATTGCATTAGGGCTAGTGCCCAAAGCCAATGGCTGACCGTGGTCTCTGTAAGCAGTAATCCACTTATCGCCTTTTTCTAAGGCTGTAACCGAACCACTTGAACAGGCTTCTTGGCCAATGTATAAATGGCAAAAACCTTTAATTTTTTGCTGTCCGTAAAGCTGTCCTGCTTTCTCTTCGAACCTTCTTTGTAACAACATGTTCTCGAACCAGAACATATAAGTCTCCTTAGAGAACTTTGTCGCCTTTGTTGCTTTTGCTTTAGATGTTGCTTTAGTTGCGGCCATTCGTCAATATATTTGAAGGAAATCTCCGTTTCCTTTGCTTGTACAAGTTTAAATCGGAGTGCGAAAATAAGACAAAAACGTTCAACTTCGAAATTAATGCATCTCGAATCTATCGGCCTTAATAATTTCAAGAACTACGAAAGTTTAAAGATCGACTTTTCGAAGGAAATTAACTGCCTTGTGGGGAAGAATGGAAGCGGTAAAACTAATCTGCTAGATGCCATTTATTACCTCTGCATCACCAAAAGCGCCTTTAACCCACAAGATGTTCAATGTGCCCTCCACGGACAAGACTATTTTTCTTTACGAGGAAAAATTTCTCTGGGCGAGCGAACTCACACCCTTGTTTGTGGTTTGCAACTGGGAAAAAAGAAATTAATTAAGCTGGATGAGAAGCCTTACAAGAAAGCGAGCGAGCATATTGGTAAGTTTCCGGTGGTACTTATTGCGCCTAACGACACCGATGTAATCCGCAATGGTAGTGAAGACCGAAGGCGGTTTTTTGATGGAATTATTTCACAAACCAGCCAAAGTTACCTCAACGACCTTATTCAATATAACCACGTACTCAAGCAGCGCAACAGTTTGCTAAAACAGTTTGCCGACCGTGATTTTTTCGATGCGGCTCTGCTTCAACAATATACCGATCAACTCATTGAAATTGGCCAGCGCATTTACCAAGTAAGGAAAGGCTTTACTCAGGCTTTCCGTCCGTTGGTGCAAAAGCATTATGCCCTGCTTTCAGAAGAAAGTGAGCAAGTAGACTTACAATATGAGTCGGACTTTGGGCAGGACATTGCTGCCATGTTTAAGCAAAATCAGAAAAAGGATTTAATTCTGAAGCGCACCAATGTGGGCATTCACAAAGATGAGTTTCTATTTGAAATGGAAGGCGAACTGATTAAAAAGTTTGGGTCGCAAGGGCAGCAGAAGTCTTATTTGATTGCACTTAAGCTGGCGCACTTCGATTATATTTTTACCGAAACAGAGATTAAGCCCATGCTGTTGCTCGATGATATTTTCGATAAGCTAGATGATTTCCGCATTACCAAACTGATGGAAATGGTGGCCTCCGATGCCTTTGGGCAGATTTTCGTTACCGATGCCCGCCCCGAGCGCAGCCAAAAGATATTCGAAGCCATTGGCCATGAAGTAAGGTTTTTTGAGGTAGAAGGAGGAGAAATTGAAGCTACTAATCCCTAACTTTCGATTATGGAAGACATCATATACTTAGACCATAACTCTACCACACCTCTAGACCCACGTGTTTTAGAGGCTATGATGCCTTATTTGACTAACCAATATGCCAACGCCTCCAGTAATCACATATTTGGGCACGAGGCCAGTCAAGCGGTTAAAAAGGCCAGCAACCAAATTGCCGATCTGATTCACTGCCAACCAAATGAAATTGTCTACACCAGCGGTGCAACGGAATCCATTAATTTGGCGATAAAAGGAGTAGCAGAATCTTATATAGGAAAAGGCAACCACATCATCACCGTACAAACTGAGCATAAAGCTGTATTGGATGTTTGTGAATATCTAGAAACAAAGGGTTTTGAAGTTACCTACCTTCCGGTGCAGCCTGATGGCCTTATAAGGCTTGAAAATTTGAACGCAGCAATCAAGGATACCACTATTCTTGTTTCAGTAATGGTTGCCAATAACGAAACAGGAGTAATTCAGCCTATCCAAGAAATAGCAGAAATTACACACAATGCAGGAGCATTGTTTTTTACAGATGCCACACAGGCTTTTGGAAAAATCCCTTTGAATGTGGACAAGATGGGAATTGACTTGATGGCTTTTTCAGGGCATAAAATATATGGCCCAAAAGGAGCAGGAGGGTTATTTGTAAGAAGCAGAAGGCCAAACCGTGTAAAGCTAGAAAGCCAAATCCATGGAGGTGGACACCAAGGCAGAAAACGAAGTGGAACGCTGAATGTACCGGGAATAGTGGGCTTGGGGACAGCTGCCGAACTAGTTAGGCAAGAAATGGCACAAAATGCCAAGCACACTTCCGAACTGAGAAACTATTTAGAAACTGAGCTTTTAAAAATTCCAGGCACGAAAGTAAATGGCAACAGAACCCATAGACTCCCAAATACCACCAATATCTACTTTGAAGGAATAGACTCGGATGCTTTAATGATGGGAATGCCTAATATTATGGTTTCAAATGGTTCTGCTTGTACCTCAGCACTAATAGAGTCCTCTCACGTCCTTCATGCGATGGGGTTAATGGAACTAGAAGCCTTTAATTGTTTGAGATTTGGCTTAGGAAAACTAAATATATTAGAACATGCTCAAAGAACTGTCACTCAATTATCCAAAACTTGTTATTCACTAAATAAATTAGTATAATTGACCTAATAATTTTGGCATTATGATTATTCAAGAAATTTCACAGGGAGCAACTTCTTCAGGTCCAGTATGGGCGGATTCTGCAATTCTGGCAGCAGCAATTGGTGCAATAGGTGCATTTATTGTCGGTATAGTTTCACTAATCCTCAATTATAAAACGCATAAGGAGCAAATTACCGAAAAGAGAAAAGAGGAAAGAAGACAAGAAATATATAAAAAGCTGAATGATTTCTATGGCCCCTTTCAGTCCTACCTTAACGCAAGTAAAGAGTTTTACAAAATTTTCATGGTTGGTAAACCAGCTGAATTTAGAACTTTAACTTTCCTTTTAAACAAAGAGCAAGAATATCAATTTCAAGATGGCACTACTCGCAAAGTGGCACTAAACCAAACTGACAAAGAGCTCTTAGAACAAATTTTATATATCGGTCAAAAATTAGAGGATTTAATCATTGAGAAGGCAGGCCTAGTTGATGACCCAGAGCTTAGATATGATTTCAGAACGGATGCAGATGTAACAGATGCAGCTTTAGAAGGCAACGGTCTATTAGCTTTCGCAAAAACACATTTTCAAATAATTAGATTAGCACACTTAGGAAAATTCAGTGGAGAAATCGATCGGTTTAAGAACTATGTTTTTCCGAGACAACTTCCCATTAAAATTGAGGAGAGGATTGTAGCTCTTCAAAATGAAATTAAAGAACTGAAATACTAATCGCTTCTGTAATTGAAGTGAGCTGTTATTAACTAAATTTGAGGCCAAACAACTCGTTAAATACATGCTCAACGATTTTCCTGAAATCATCTACTTCGTCATCATTTAGTGTGGTTGAAGCCTTTTTATGAATTAAATCACAGCGATGATTATAGTACCAACGTATACTATTCCATAAATCCTGATCGAAGTTTGTATGCTTTTGAATTTCTAAGTGTACTTGATTCCGATCTTTAAAAATATTTTTTAAACGATCCTCGCTGTAGGCATCAGGAGCCTCATAAACCAAAAACTCTTTAAAGCCTATTTCAAGCGAACTATCAAGGATTATCAAGAGTACTCTGTTTTTTTGAGAAATATCTAGTTTTTGTATAGCCTTGTATGTAATTATTGTTTCATACAGGCCACGGGTATATTTCTTTTTTTCAACAACTTCTTTGTTGAGCGATTTAAGAGTATCCGAAAACTTCTTTTTAGAGGTGATTATAGGCATTAAATATTTGTTAATTGACACTCTGCCTACATCTATAGTGCTCGTTACTAACTCTCCATTTTTATAAGGAAACACATTGTCCTTCCAGCCTCCTTCACTCCTTTCAAAACTCCTTGATACCTTCACCCAATATGTTGTCAATTCAATGATCTTTTTTTGAATTAACTTGAAGCTCTCATTATGATAATTAAAGCGACTTTTACTACTATCCCATGGCATATATTTAGCTGGCCCTTCAAGCTCTACTATCACGCGCATACTGTTTAAGTGATCGGAAGAACCAGCGTTGCTTTTCACATACCCTACTTCTGGACTTCTTTCCGCCTTTACTATTAATCGCTTATTGCAATATAAATATACTCCATGTCGTCCATCACCAGCGCATCCTTCTTTCAATAGGCCTCCTGTTATTCTAGCTTTCACGCTCCGATTCTCCTCTACCAAAAAATGCATATTAAAACTTTGCGGGGGATTACTGTCTGGGTAGGCCCAATCAGTATCAAATGCTAAAGGGCTTATTTCAGTATTATTCAAAACAATACTTACATGTCGTTCGGTTAGATATTTAGAATAAACTTGACCAAGATGACCTCTTAAAATACTTTCAGAGTTTTCTTCTATCTCCTTTCTAAGAGTACTCAAGTAAAGTTCCGTATTCCCCGCTAAAATCGAACGAGTCTTTCTTAAAGGTAGATTCCAAGAATCTTCTTGGAGCCAATCGGTAGTTATCTCAACCAAATGAGTATCGGGTGAATCAATATGATGGGAGAGTATTTTTGTATTCTCTGACAATGCTACTATTGCCCTTTTGGAACCCACTCCAAAAATGCCTATCGAATTATCAAGATCAGAATTACTTGATGCTCCAGGACAAACTAATAGCCGCATTCCTTCAGCGGTGACACCTCCAGCATTATCTGTAAATAGAATAGTCTGCTGACGTTTATCTAACTCTATATTGATACAAAGTAAACTTGAAGAATTACTTTTATCCCAGTGATCGATTGAATTATCTATCAATTCACATATTGATAACTTTAAATCGTAATCATTTACTATTGAGAAAAATGACCTTTTTTCTGGAGTTGCATCGATGTTTTTTATGAATTTATCCACGACCGGAGAATTGTGACAGCTTAAAGTTGCTGAGACTCTTGTATTCAGCTAAATTGGACAGAGACTCCCCCTTTTGAATCTTACCCATGTTTTTAATCAAAGCATTATGCTCTTTCTCACCAACCCCTAAAAACTTACTCATCAAGCGAACATTACTTTTATCCTTAATATCTAACAAGAAGGCTGTTTCACAGTTGCTTGAGAAGTCAATATCGGGTTGGTTAAACTCTTCAATACCTTGAGAAAGTAGAAAAACAGAAACTCCTTTTGAGCGTATTTCTCTAAGGATTTTGTCTAGTAAACCTTGTGCCTTTTTGTTGTTGAAAACATTGTGTGCCTCATCAATTAAAAAAACATATCGCATACCCACTTTCCCATCTTCAACAGGCGTGTTGGCCATGTTCATAAAGGTGTTGTATATATAATTGATGATCAGGAATGTAGCGGTAAAACGTATTTCAGAGGGTAAGTCTCCGGAAAGAGAGAAGTAATAGTTTTTATCTAAAAATGTATTTAAGGGATCTACCTCGGTTTCAAAAATAGTATAATCACTTAAGGTAAAAAGTATGTTACGAAGGGTGCTTTGCTTATCCCCCTCAATCTCCATAGCAAAATCAAAGATTTCCTTCATGCTAGGGTATTTGCCATCTTTCACATGGCTGTCGAAAGCCGCTAAGGTGGCCTCTCTTAAAGACTGTTCTTTGTTCTTGCCAATGTTGGCAAAGCTTGAAATGATATCCACAAACTTTCCAACCCCCATCTTCTTGTTGGTATCATTGTCTTTATCTATAAATGACAATGGATTTAAAGGAAACGGCTTTTGCGGACAGTCAATGTAGGTGGTGTTTGTACTGTCAAAAAATGGTTTGAGATAATTTAAATCATCTCCTTTTAAGCCTTTGAAATCCAGATAAACAAAATTGACAAGACCTTTAGAGGCTTCGTTCATTTGTCTTAAAAACTCAAGAGCAAACTGGGTTTTGCCTGTTCCAGAAGCACCTGCTACAGCAATATGTTGATTGTTGTGGATGTTGACATCATTGATTTTAAACTTGATGGGTTCGGCCTCATCTAGCGTTTGCCCTACAATGATTTCGATTAAGTCTTGATAGGCAGCCTTATCCTTTACTTTCAGGTGTTTGCTACCCTCACCATAGATAATCGGCTCAAAAGAAACATCAGAAGATTCTAAGGCCTCTATACCTTTTTCAAGCTCGGCTGAAAGAAAATCAAAAGCCGTAAAATGAGGGTTTTCTTCAAAAATGGTATTGATGCGTTGCAAACCATCATCGATGTGCATTTTTATGTATTTGCCTATGTTAGGGTCGGATTTGTGTAGATTATAATGCTGACATGTCAACGCAACGTAGAAGTCCTTATATCTCCCAAACAAAACGTCATCCTTATATTCTTTACCCTTGCTATCCGTAAAGTCCTTATCTAAATTGAGTGTTATGTTTTGGGCAATAGAGTAACTGAAAGCAATTCTGGAAATCACATTCTCAGATGCCAAACTAAGCTTATTGCTAAGGCTGGTAACTACCTGCCTATTCTCCTCTGATGTTTTAATATTAAACTGCATCTGCACTTATTTCTTCGAAAGCCTGAAAAAGGTCTTCTGGATTTTTCACTTCTTTAAATTCAGAATGGTCATTCCCTAAGTTATGGATCAAATAGACATTGGATACTCTTGGTAGGATAATATCATATTCATCTTGAGTCATCTCCTTTTTAACCAGTGGGAAAATCACAACTTGATCACTAATACTTGGATAAAAATAGCGCACAATGTTCTCCGCATGCTTAACATCAAACTTCTGCATTGGACTATCAATAAAAACAGGGAATTCAATATTCGATTCCTCTACAAGGCCTTTAAGCAAAGCCGAAGCATACATTTGTTTTTCTCCGTTCGAAAGACCTTCCTTTCTTATGACTTCATTGCGTTCATTTCTCAATTGAATATCTATCTCATCTCCGATAATATCTACATCCACTTTCTTGATAAAGCTCTTTTTATGCATCAGGCTATTCAATCCAGAAAGAATTTCTCTTTCTAGAGACTCTTTTTTCTGCTTTTTAAACTCCTCAATAAAAGTCTGAAGCTCTCCAATTAATCGTTTTGTAGTTTCATCTTTTGCTTTCAAAGACTTAGACACTTCAATCTTTTGAGAGATATTGTCTATCCTCCTTTTTAATTGACCTTTATTGTTATTTGCCGCACCAATTTCTTGGTGTAACGAGTTAACTTTTGCAGTTAGAGATTCTATATCATTATCAATCTTCTTTTTCTTTGTTCTAAGTGCTGAAATAACGGGGTCTTCTGCATTAGACTCGGCCAACTTTAGTTGCCTCCTAATTGTAGAAAGTTCGTTTTTACTATAATTGTAGTCACCATTTATTCTACGAAATGACTCTTTAAATGAGAGTTTGAGGCTGTTCACTAAAGCCCCTAGTTCATTTTTCTCAGTATCCGAATAGTCATGAATAAATTGAAATTCAGGATCAACTGTTGGTACGCCAGAAAAGAAGTGTTTTCTAATAAGACTCTTGATAGTAGTTTTGTAGAAGTCCTCAACTCTATAGTCAATTACTACATCCTTAGGTTTCGGCTGAGCAATTAAATCATTGATTATTTTGTCGGTTGAATCCTTTACTTGTTCCTCACTTAACTGCGCATTTTTGAGTTCAGACTCAATATCCAGTTGATTTAGTACGCTCAATAATTTATCTCCAGCAATTGCAAATGGTATTACATCATAAGAGGACTTTAGTTCGTCTTGTAAAATTTTCAATTTGGACTCAAGGGTAGCCGCTTTTCCTCTAAGTTCCTCAAGCTGCTGAGCAGTCATTTGATTCCCTTCTCGAATCAATTTTTCTTGAATTTGAGTAGCCTCAAATTCCAATTTTTCAATGTCACTTGTATTGTTATCTATTTGTTCTGTTTTGACTTCAACTTCAATGTTAATCTGATTATACTCAGCTTGAAGTTTTTCTAGTTCCATTCTTTCATTGGCACTAGCTGAATCTTGGCGGATTCTTAAAAGAACCTCCTCTAATTCAGCTTTGAGGTCTTCGTACTTCTTTATCCCTAAAACCTCAGAATAAGCTCTATTTAGACTTACTCGCTGTTGCTTATCAGCAACCTCAGCTAGGGTAATGATTTTTTCCGCATCAAAGAAAAAGAACTTGGCAATCTCCATCGGCATGATAAAATCACGAATAAAGATTTCTTCAGCAGTAAGCTTTGTATCTCCAAGGCCTTTCACGAGTTCGCTTTCATGGCCATCAATAAGTATTTGCACCTTATCAGAGGCACTTGTAACTACATCGTATGCTCTCGTGATTTTTATTTCCTGACAAGGTATCTCAGGAATATTGAGATCCGTGATAACAATAGAAACTGAAAAAACAGTACGTCCTTCTTTTAAAGCAAGTCTATTTAAACTGTTACCTATATACTTATCATAACCACCATAACTCTTGATTTCCTTCTTGTAAAAATCATCCACTTGATCCATTTGTCTGCCATAGAGACACCAAACCAAGCCCATTAAAAAAGTAGTTTTACCAAAACCGTTCATTCCACTAACTACAGTGATGTTTTTGTCAGCGGATGGGGCTAAATAGATTGGGTTATTGCCCTTATAAATCCGGAAATTATTGAACTCTACCTCTGTGAAAATCATTTATTGTCCTTTATGAATTTCTCAATATGCAAGGTTATATCATCTTGCAGTCCTCTTTTCTTAATCATGAGAGTTTTGGTTTTTTGAAGCTTTAGTAACTCTTGAATCAAGCCAAAATCCTTTTCGTTTTTTCCACAAGATTTTTTGAGCAGTTCTTCTTCCTTTCTCAGTTTTTGTTCGTGTTCACCCATAGCAATTTCTTTTTTATAGACACGGTTGTATATTTCAGCTACTTTGTATTTAAATAAGCTATCTCTGTACCAAGCCAATTGAATGGCCACTAATTCTTGATGTCTTATTAGCTCCATTTCGGGTTGCTCCTGTTGAATTTCAAACTGTGCTTCTAATAGCTTCTCCAAAAGCATCGCTCTAACCCATTCCCTGTAAGGTCCTGGGCCTTCTTGCCCATTCTTCCTAAACTCCTCTCTCCACTCCGGATTACTTCGTTCGTCTGCAATCAGATTTCTGATCTCTACCAATGGTAACATCCATTCTTCACCGTTATCAATCAAGCCTTCCATTGACTTGTCCTTCTTAACGACTGTACAAACCCAACAGCCAAAACGACTACTACCACATGAAGGAGTAGTTTTGTCGATTACCAATGGACAATCATCAGAATTGGCATTTCTATAGAGTGTAACCAGCTCTTTATGTGAGCCTCCCCATGGAGGAGACATTTGCATTAAGTATTGCCAAACTTCATTTGTGGTTACATCTTTAATAGGAGCAAAAACATACGCATTTGGCAACACATGCTTTCTCAGGCGCGCCTGTCCATACTTTTCATGCTTCTTCATTGATTTCGCCCTCGAGCTACTTTCATCTGAACGAGTTCCAAGCAATATTATAGCCTCTCCTTGTTTTTCAATTATACTTTGGATGTATTTCGTAGTAGGCTTTATTTTTAACCTATCTGTACACCATCTAAAATTAGAAATCGGAGCTGGATACCCTCTTCCCACAAGATTTACCCAAAAACTATCGCTTAATTCAGGTGTTGTTTGCACAACATAAAATGGCATACTTTGCTCGGCAGCAGCCTTTTGTAATCTATCTAATGTCCGGTCAATAAAAGATAAAATTCTTGGGTTCTCTACCAACGTATTATTACAAACGATATGAACCTCTCTGCTTCTTAATTCACTTGGGATCTTTTTTAAGACATTCCAAACAAGTTGTAAAAGTAAAGTAGAGTCCTTTCCCCCACTAAAGCCAATAACCCAAGGTCGCTTCTGATTTTCATCATATAAATACTGACTTGTAATCTCAGACTCGATTTCTTGTATTTGATAGAAAAGCATTAAGTATACTGTATAAAAGAATGAATGTAATAATTGTAATCCTTTAAAAAAAGTTCGGGCGATTTTCCCCTTGATATTGAAGGCAAATTAATTGAAATTAATCCGTTCAAGGTGGAAAAACAATAATATATACCGCAGATAATTTTCAAAAAGATCGAATAATCGACAACCAAATACGTAATCACTTACGTATATACCCTATTTACTTTATACTACCACTTATGAAAAATAAGCTAAAACAAACTCCCCTGTTGGTCTTAGTACTCTCCGTATTGGCCATTGGGCTTGTCAGCGCCAACTTAAAACCAGCAGATGGCGGTTATGATTACCTCAAACAAAGGCTAGAAATTACCAAAGCCTTCACTATTGAAGTGTTTAATGCTATGCCAGAGGCAGATTACAGCTTCAAACCCAATGATGAACAACGCACATTTGGGGCACAGGCCTACCACATTGCCTATAGTATCGATTATTATCGTAGGGCTTTCCAAAACCGAGGGCAAGCCGAATGGAGTCCTGGCGATGAAAATATTAAAAGCAAAGCAGAGCTGATCAAATGGGCTAGAGAGCAATTTGATGCCATGCACAAATTGATTCTTGCGAGTGAACAAAATGACGCAGTTACGGCTCTAGTAATTTCATACTTAGACCATAATGCCCACCACCGAGGCCAAATGGTAAGTTACTTAAGAATGAAAGGAATTAAGCCTCCTGCTTATCGTTAAACGAATTGTATTGTGTATTGGAATGGGCTGTGCCGAAAGGTGCGGCCTTTTTTTGTTACTCAGGCCCAAGAATTACCCAGCCTTGTTAATTCCATGGATATTACGTTTATTTAATCTTTGTATAGAGAAATTATAATGCGATATAATCCTATTAAAATACTTTTGGCTGTATTACTACTTAGTTCTTGCGGAGGAACTGAAAAAAGTGAGAAAACCGATAACATAATAGCCGAAAGAAAGCCACTTGAGCTTATTGATAAAGGAATCAAGACTTTCGCTCTGGATGACGAAACCAATTTTGAGCGGCTCATTGATCTAAAATTCAATACAATTGAAGGAGTAGATTACTTATCATTCTTTGACAGACAAGCATACTCCATATACATGTATGATTATAAGCAATCTACCCCAGTTCGTAGAATTCAATTGGAAAAAGTTGGGCCAAATGGAATACAAGAATTCTTTACGTTTCAATTTTTCTTCCACGCTATAGACTCCATCTTTATTAGAGTTCCATTGATAGGTCAATATCTAATCAATGATAAAGCAGAAGTTATAGATAAACATGCAGTCGAAGGTTTAAAGCTCTCTCAAAATGAAATGAGAAATGCTTCTTACGATGGCGCTAGTTATTACGAAAATGGCAAAATCAATACCCTGTGGACTAACTCCAATCAGAGCAAAAATCAAGAGCAAACATACCTAAGAGCAGTAATAGATTGGAAAAATGACTCTATTGCTTCAAAGAATATTTCTGCCAATCAGGTCTTTGCAGATTATCCAAAAATCAAGGAGATGCTGAACCGTAAGGATAAAACATTCATCCCCATTAAAGTCCATTTTTTAAGAAGTTCCGAATTCCTATTTGCCAGTACACCAATCTCTGATAGTATTTTCCTTTTTAAGGACAACCAACGGGTAAAGTCTATTTATGCAGGTAACCCCAACTATAACATCGCTGATTACGAAACTTTCTTGAAATTAAGAGAGATCAAAAACATTCGTTCTGGGTCAAGTGGAAGCGTTTCAAAAGTTCAGGAACCTATTCATCCTCCATATTACGGAGACAATAGTATTTCCCCAGATGGAAAATACATCTATCGTGTACTTTCACATGGAACCAAGCCCCTCTATAATGAAGTGCTCGAACGAGATATACCCGATGTAATTGGCGCAACATTGATTGTGGTAAACACAGAAACAGATGAGATAAGCTACTTCGAACTGCCTATCGATGAAATTGACCTAAAGGTGCCAGAAAGCCCTAATGTATTTACTAGCAATGAGGGCATTCATTTTCGCGTAAAAGATCAACAAAACGAAGACGAGATCCAATTCAGAGTTTTTGGTGTGAAGTAAACCCACTACAAAACAGCATTACATCTTCTCAACAGTTCAGTGCAGACAAATTACAGTTCATTGCATTGCGGTTTTTTCTTGCGCGGCATCTTCCCATCATTGTAAGGTCGATTAGCCATTTGGCGCATCGGCAAGAGGTCAAGCCCGATAGGTCATCGGGAACTCAAAACAACAAAGACAGTTGAAAGGCAGGTTTGGTCACCTGCCGGCAACTGCCTAAAACGAAACAAACTATGAAAAACCAAAGCACAAAAACTCGAAGTATAATTATGGGAATGGTCGTTGCCCTATGGGCAATGCTTTCCATGGCCAATGATCTTTCCGCCCGACAGATTACTATTTCAACCTCTAGGTCAAATTCCAACTCAACAAGCATTTCTCAAAAAAATGGCACCTATCGCTATAGCAGCAAACAAGGCAGCAATGGTATTGAAATAGAATATGAAGGCGACATCGCATTTACGGATGATGATAAAGCCATCAAGTCCATTTCCCGAGACGGTTATATCAAAATAAGAAAAACCTCTTTTGGCGAAAGAAGAGAGTTATTGGCCGAAGGAAATGCAGATGGAACCATTGACTATCAGTTTTACGAAGGCCGAAGAAAGGCCGATTTTGATGCCGCTGCCCAAAAATGGTTAGCCGATGTGCTGCTCGAAGCCATTCGCGCCACAGGCATTGGTGCCGAAAGCAGAACCCAAAGAATTTACGCCAAAGGTGGTCTTGATGCGGTTTTAAAAGAAACCAACGAAATCAAAAGTGACCATGTAAGCCAAATGTACCTTAAAGCGGTGCTCGGCAAACAAAACCTGAACAACAAGGAACTGGTAAAAATTGCGGCTTATGTACCTGCTAACTTAAGTTCCGACTATTATATCACCGAAGTTTTTAAGGATTACAGCACGCTCTTTTTAAAGAACAACGAAACCACAGAGGCTTTTTTAAGCGCCATTGGTCGAATGGATTCTGACCACTATATAAGCACTATTTTAATGCGTGCTTTGAAAGAAGATTTGAGCGATGCCATGATTTCTAAAGTACTAGATGCTGCAGAAAGAATGGATTCTGACCATTACAAAACTGAAGTGATCAAAAGAGTAATGGATAGAAAAGAGCTTTCGAGTAGCGCAGTAAATAGAATCGTAAAAGCTACTTCCGACATTGATTCGGATCATTATTCTACTTTGATTTTACGAGAGGCCCTTGACAGACCAAACCTAACAGATGAAGCTTTTGAAAGCCTAATGGATGCTATGGCGAACATTGATTCCGATCATTATGTAACCGAAACCATGCGTAGCCTTTTAAGACAAAACAACCCTTCCGACAGGGTAGTAGAAGCGGTGATAAAAAGAGTAGGGCGAATGGATTCTGATCATTACCGAACATTGATAATCAATGATTTAATGAAGAACCAACAGGTTTCTAAAAAATACTTCAATGACTTATTGGTAACCGTTAATGATGTTGACTCCGACAATTACGCTGCCCAAATATTGAAAAGCGTATTGCGCGAGCAAGATCTTTCAGATGAAAACTATGATAAGGTGTTGAGCAGAGTAGCCAACATTGATTCGGATTACTACAAAGTAAACATATTACAAGATGTACTTAAGGCTAGAAATTTGAAAAAAACGCACATGATCAGCATCTTGAAAACGGTGTCCAGCATCGGCTCAGACTACTACAAATCCGAAGTATTGAAAGGCGCTTGCAGTTCAGTAAGTAGCGCTGACGCAGAAGTAAAAGACTTGTTCAGATCGGTAGCTAAAACCATTAAATCAGATACCTATTATGGCAAAGTAGCCCGCTGTATTGACTAAGATTTTCTGTCCAAAAGAGAGGGAAGTGCAAATGCGGCTTTTGAATATATTTCGATAGACCGTTATTTTGCCCCTCTCTTTTTCTTAAATTTCTATCCAACCAACTCTAAAATATGCCCAAGCTTATCCGGCTTGTACTTTTTACCGTCATAGGAATTCTATTTCTAGAATACCTCTATTATAGCGAATACGATTTATTACCTAATGTATATAAAGAGGCTCCGCTATATATATTTACTATTGTTACCAGTATTATCTCTGGCTGGGTTATTAGCAGCATCAACCTAAAGCTCAACGAAAAACTACCTTGGCGCAAAAGCATAATGCAGCGATTTATCGCTGGACTGGCCTTTGATTTTCTAGCCCTCGCCATTATTCTTTTAACCTTAAACTGGTTGGCTGGTGTTTCAGGAATGATTGATTTTCACTTGTTTGAAGCAGCACTCACCGAAAGTCAGCTTGAAGTAAAAGTGATTATCCTAAGCTTTATTCTGCTGTTTATTGTAACACTGGTAGAATTCAATACTTATTCCTACAGCGAATTTTCTGTGGGGCAAATCCGGAAGTTAAAATCGGAACGAAAACAACTTGAATTTCAGTTTGAAGCCCTTAAAAGCCAGCTTAGTCCGCATTATTTGTTCAATAGCATGAACACCATTTCATCGCTCATTTATCGCGATCCTCAAATTGCAGAGAACTTTATCCGCAACCTGGCCGAAACATTCAACTATGTTTTGAATACCAAAAATGTAAAGCTGGTCAGTCTAAAAGAAGAAATTGAAGCCCTGAGAGATTTTAACTATTTGTTGGGCATCCGCTACGGAAATGCGCTGGATCTTAAAATTGAAATTGATGATGCTACGCTCTCTTACCCTATTCCCCCTTTGAGCCTTCAGCTTTTGGTGGAAAACGCGGTAAAGCACAATGTAATTTCTGATGACGAACCGCTGAGGATCAACATTAGAAATGATGAACATCACATCATTATTTTGAACAACAAAACCGAAGCGCCTACCAAAACCAGCTCACATAAAGTGGGCCTCGACAATATAAAAAAGCGATATGCCTTTTTTACCGTGCTCGAAGTAGAGGTAAAAGACGAAGATTATTTTGAAGTGAAACTGCCGATTCTAAAAGATTCATGAAAAAGAACCTACTAGATCAGCCGCTTTTCCGCATTACCGTGCCGCCCATTTATGGGCTGATGATGTATTTTCTGATTCTGTTGCTCAACAACAGCCTTGCTCAAATCACGGACACCGTCCTCACCCAAGAATTACTGCTTTGTGTAGTGCTGGCTTTTCTTACTTCTGAATCGCTACGGCTTACCATTGTGCTCTTCGAGAAAAAAGTGGGGCATGAATTAAGGAGAACGGGCAATATTACTTTACTCTTTTTTACTTCTTTACTGATTTCAGCAGCGATCATCTTCGCTGCCGTGTATTATTACTTTTCTGAAATTGAAGGCAATTCCTATTTCGTTCTTTTTAAATCGAACTTGATAAAACTTGTTTCCATTTACTCTATTAGCGGCCTGCTTTACACACTTTTCTACCTGAGCATTTATTTCCTTTCCGTAAAAAACGAAACTGAAATAAAGCGCGAAGACCTCAAGCGCCAAAACCTCGAACATCAGCTCGAAATCTTCAATAATGAAATCAACCCGAGCCTACTTTTCCAAAGTCTGGAAACGCTTATTTCGCTGGTGCATCACAATATAGACGCTGCCGAAGATTTTGTGGACAGGCTGTCGCTGGTCTATCGTTACATTTTAGATAACCGAAAAAAGGAATTGGTAAAAGTGGAAGATGAGCTTCAGGCCACCAAAAACCTATTCCTCCTTTTCAAAGAAAAGTATCCTGAGCAAATCAGCTTAACTATTGCGCCTTGGACTGGGGAAAAAGGAAAATTATTGGTGCCGAATTCATTGCCGATGTTGCTCGATTGTGTGGTCAACAGTACCATCATTTCAGGCTACCAACCTTTAAATATTCGAATTAGTTTTGATGAAGAAGGTTACCTAGTACTTCAATACCAAGAAAATGATAAATTGAGTTTGGATGCAATGATTAAGAAAAGGCATAAAAACCTGCATCAGGCCTTTGCTTATTTTTCGGACAAACCCGTAATCCAAATCAAGGCCTATGGTGACGCCTTTATAAAACTGCCATTGCTCGAATTGAAAGAAGAACTATGAAGGTATTTATTATAGAAGATGAAATTCCGGCAGCCGAAAAGATTCAACGCTATTTAAAGCGCTATGATGAAAACATAGAAATCTTGGGTCAGGCCATGAGCGTAAAACAAGCCGTAAGTTGGCTTGATGAAAATCATGATGTAGACCTGCTGTTAATGGACATTCAGTTGACAGACGGCCTCAGCTTTGATATTTTCAAGTCGGTTAAAATTGACATTCCCGTGATTTTCACCACGGCTTATAACGAATACGCCATCGAAGCCTTTAAGGCCAACGGCATAGACTACCTCCTCAAGCCTGTTACTTTCGATGCCATTTCGGAGAGTTTGGATAAATTCAAAAACCTTAAAAACCGACTTTCAGAACAAGGAAAAGTAGAAACTGAATCGGTCATTGATTTACAAGCGGCCCTACAAATGCTGAGCAAGCGCGAATACAAAACGCGTTTTATGGTGAAGATTGGAGAGCACATTCGCTCCGTAACCACCGATACCATTCACCTGTTTTATGCCGAAGGGCGAAATGCTTATATCGTTACTGAAGAGGGCAAGCGCCTGATCATTGATTACAAGTTGGAAACGCTGGAAGAAATGCTCGACCCCAAAAAGTTCTTCCGGGTAAACCGAAGCTATATCATCGAAATCAATGCAATTAAAGATGTGCTGGTTTATTCGAACAGTCGCCTGAAAATCATCCTTCACCTAAATTTCGACCGAGAGATTATCGTAAGTAGGGAAAAAGTAAATGCTTTTAAGACTTGGTTTGATGGGGAATGATTTGGTCATTGGTTGATTAGTCATTGGTCATTAGAGAGACTCATTTGCCCTAACTTTGCGACAGGAATTGTAGAAATTTGCCCTAACTTTACAACAACACAGGTCATAACTATTTGTTAATAAGCGAGTTAATCGACCTTTCCTTTTTTACATCTATTCCTCAAATATATCATCTCATTTAGGGTCTACTTTGTGAGGAAATTTGGTTGTTCAGCAGTCACTCATTTCATTTTCAGCCAAAGTATCGCTATTTTGGTTTATGAAATTTTTAGGAATAAGTAATAGGATTAGATTTTTTTCACTGGGCTTCTGTATCATTTCCTTCTCTCTTCAGGCTCAGACAGAGAAACAAGTAGTTTACGGAGACGACTTTGTTTTCAATTTGGATTACGAAACCTCCTTTGAGGCATTCGGCCCTGTGCGGTATAAAGATCATTTTGCTTTTTACAACCCCGTAAATTCCAGCTTAAAGCTTTTTGACCAAAAGTCTCTAACAGTTGCTAGTACAATTAATATTGTGAAAGAAGGGCCAAAGAGCACCGCGAAGCCCTTTGGAGTATTTAGTAATGGAATGGGTGTATTCACGTTAGACTTTTACAAACAAGTGATCAATCAAATTGACGCAAACGGATTTGTTATAAAAACTTACAATATATCATCCCAGGCAGTAGGCTCTAATGATGGTTTACTGCCGCTACCCCTCAGTAGTATATATTTTCAAGGCCCTTACATCTACATCCCTATTCCAGGAGGTATTTCCTTAAAAACCAATTTTACGAACCATAGCCGTAAAACCATATTGAGGGTAAATAAGGAAAATGGGACAAAGGATACATTTCTCAATTACCCTGAAAATTATAGCCATAATATTGGTGGAGGCAGACCTTCAATATTGGCCACAACTTCTAATTCAAAAAGCAAATCCTTGCTGGTGAGCTACCCGCTCGATCATCGGATTTTTGAGTTAACCATAGAAGGAGAGATAAAAGTACATATGGCAAAGTCATCCGATTTTGATGACTTTGATGATTTTTATTACAAGGAAGACAGAATAGATGATGGTGGTAGTAACGGGACTTTAAAAAAATGGCTAGGCAATTACAGTTACTCCTTTCTTTTTTATGATGAATTCACGGACACTTATTGGCGCTTTGTGAATTTACCGTTGAGCTATGCTCAGTTGAACCAAAAGGAAGTTATTGAAGCTAAGTTTCGAATTTATAAAGTTTTGGTTTTAGACAAAAATTTTAAAAAAGTAGCAGAGAGCGATGAACTTCAAGGGATTGATCTATCCCTTATGAGTGGGAAAATATTCTCCACAGAAAAAGGAATTCACATCTACGCTAAAAATCAAGAGAACGAAGAAGAAATGAGGTTTAAAACGCTGAAGATCAAGTAAACCAATTCAAAATATATAAGTGGTTACCTTTTTTTAGTGAATCGAAGTAATTTTGTTTAAGCAACCATATTTTATGTTGAAAACTCTTTTTTACTCGGTCATTGCGTTTGTTGTTCTTTTTAAATTTCAGGCAAACGCTCAAGTTAAGTCGGTCTATGTAGAAACACCCCCAAAAATAGATGGGGTTTTAAATGAAGACATTTGGAAAAATAGCCCCAATGTAACTGGCTATAAAACCTTTGTGCCAGATTTTGGAAAGGACATGCCTTTTCAAACCATCGCTTATATGGCACATGACGATGAAAACTTATACTTCGCCTTTAAGTGTTTTGACGACCCCAAATTGATTAAAACATCTATTGCAGCACGCGATAAAATTTCGGCCGATGATTGGATTTGCATCAACCTCGACTCGTTTAACAGTGCCCAATCACTCTACGGCTTGTACGTAAACCCAAATGGTATTCAAATGGATACGCGATTTGCCGCAGGTAATGAGGATGTTGGTCTAGATTTGATTTGGTACAGCGCGGCTAAAATAGTGGATGATGGCTACGTGGTAGAAGCCAAAATTCCTTTTAAAAGTATTCGCTATACTGTTAAGGACGGCCAGGTAGAAATGGGTGTAATTTTCGAACGAAGGATTAGCCGTTTTTCTATTCAGGGCACTTTTCCGGCACTCGACCCAAAACAGGGCTTTGCTTTTCTTACCCAAATGATGCCGATACAGTATGATAGGGTAAAGAAACCCAAATTAGTGGAGATATTGCCTGCTGTTACTTACGCCATCAATAAGGAACATATAAACGGAGCATACAAAAAGGAGTATAATTTTGAACCCAGCCTAACGGCTAAAATTGGTATTACGCCCGAATTGGTTTTTGATGCTACCATCAACCCAGATTTTAGCCAAGTAGAATCTGATGCGCAACAGGTAGAAGTAAACCAGCGCTTTCCTGTTAACTATCCTGAAAGAAGACCTTTCTTTTTGGAAGGAAATGAGAACTTCAATTTTGCTGGAACAGGTGGTTTCTCTCCTGTAAGCTCAGTGGTCAATTCTAGATCAATTGTATCTCCGAAAAGAGCCGCTAAACTGACGGGTAAGATTGGCGATAAAAACATTATTTCAAGCATATATGCAGTAGACAGAGCAGATGAACATTTACCAGATTTTGCCCAAGATGAAACTGCCGATGTTGGTGTAATGCGCTATATGCGCTCGCTTTCTCAAGACAGCTATGTAGGCTTAATTGGCACAACCCGTAGAAGAAATGGGGCTTCGAATGATGTATTAGGTTTTGATGGCCAATACCGTTTCAATCAGTCGAACCAAGTGACAGGTCATTTTTTGAATTCTAGAACCAAACTTACGGAAGACGGCCCTTTGGCTAACAGTATTTCTAGCTCCATTAGTGTTTCAAAAAACACCCGAAATTTCAATGGTTCTTTTAGTCTGTTAGATATTGGTGAAGACTTTAGGTCAGAGGTAGGCTATATTACCCGAACAGGCATTAGTCGTGCTACGCTAAGCTTAAACCCAAAAATATTTCCAAAAGGAGATGGTTTAATCAAGCGCATAGATCCACAGCTTTATACCTCCCTCACCAAAGACAAACCCAGCGGACTTAATGAGCATGTGCTTTACCTTTCATTGGCAGCTACACTGCCCCGAAACACACGTTTGTCTGTTTCTGCAGACCATTCTTCGGAAATTTACTTAGGCCAAGAATTTAAAGACGGAACCATTAGCCTACAGGCGAGTTCTCAGATTACAAAACGCATTTTCTTTAAAACTAGCTACGACTGGGACAACGGAACTTACTACAGAGAATTGGCCCAAGGGTATGGCAAGCGCATTAGCAACAACCTTACCCTTCAGTTGTCCGACAAGTTTAGCGCGCAGTTCACCCATACTTTTAACTCGCTTTACAATTCAGACACGGATGTAAAATACTATGATATTCACATTGCTCGTGGACGCGTAGTTTACCAAATGAATAAGTACCTGTTCTTTAGGGGTATTGCCCAATACAATAGCCTTTCTAAAGTATTTAGCCCTAATTTCTTGGTGTCCTTTACCTACATTCCTGGTACTGTAGTTCACCTTGGCTGGGGCTCCGTATATGAAAAAACCCGCTGGGATGGCGCCCAGTACGTAAACGATGACCAATACCTACAAAAAGCCAGCGGCTTCTTTTTTAAAGCCAGCTATTTGTGGAGATGGTAGGCGGGTGTGTAGTTAAGAGGGATTGGTTAGGGGTTATGGGGTGTGGTATAAAGAGCTTATGAAGTAGTAATAGCGTTGAAAAGTAAATTTATTCAGAAGCCTGAACTGGATAAATACCTTTTTCAAGCATCCACTCCATGGCTCTATTTATCTCCGACTCCGAAAACTTCTTCTTTTCATCAGCCCAATTATAAAATTTGGAGTGAAGTAGTTGACTGTTAAAATCATTACCCTCTTCGAGAATCTCTTTCCAGCAAGCAAAAATTGTTGCTATCAATTCAATTTCACTAGTCTTTGTTTTCCTAAATATTCCGATCAAATCATTAATTTGAATCAGCTTATCTTTATAATATTTCTCAAACCATTCTTTATGACCTCCTGACTTTGCAAGCGGCCAATATTTTTGATTTGAGCCTCTTCTAAACTCAAACCATTCATTTTTCTTAAACTGGGAATCGATTGACCTCATCAAACTAGGATCATATGGTCCCATTGCTTGCTTTAAGAAATTCGCATGAATAGCCATACCCAATGAATTCTGACATAAGAACATTAATTTTTGCAACTTTACATGTCCCAATGACCATTCATGGTGTAATTGATAAACTATCTCTGCAGCAAGGACAGTTCTTTTATGGTAATCAATCCCTGTTATTTCTTTAGTTGATTTCTTAGAGGCTAATAAAATCGCAGTAGGATCAATTTTATTAATATCAGCCTTAAACTCAAAACTCTTGAAAGTCAGTCTAAACTGATCAATCTGATCTGAAGATTCTGGAAACCCAAAACCGGTACTATTTAGAAAAGCACTTATCTTATCCATTTTCATGTAAATCAGATTCTAAAGCTCTGAGACCTAATAGAGCAATGCTAATTTTATCGAGAGTTTCCTTTTTATAAGTTCTTATTGTTCCTTGTTCTATGCCCAAATGCTCACGCAGCTCTTTTAAAAGCTTTCTTGGGAGATTACAGCCTGCATTTTCATAAGACTTATAGGTTAAGTAAATCACTTTATGACTGTATGGTAGTGAACATAACACTTTATAAACTATTTGGTTTTCCAAGGATGCCTCAGTCGGCAACTTTGGTAATTCCGTTATAATAACCTCTGATCCGTCTGACCAATTACCCTCTTCCTTACGTTTCTGTATTCGATAGAAATCGGTAAGGTTGTTTTTCGCAATTGCAGCTAAATATATAATAAAGGAATCATCATCAGTCTTTCCCTTTGCTTCTTTTAAATCAAAGCCAGGTTTCTTGGCGTAAGACTCAAAAGTCTTAAAAACAATTTCCTCAGCTACTTCATGCGATTGACCAAACTTTCTACACCTCATCTCACAAAAGTTGAGTAAGTCCTGTCTAAACCTCAAAACCAGTACAGAAAATGCCTCCTCACGATTAGGGAGATCCACGTTTTGATAGGTGTCAATTAAGTCCTGAGTAGATTTCTGATGGTATGTCATCAACTCTTCATTTGGTATACGCAAAAGCGTTGGGAACCTATTTCAGTAATTCAAGTAGAGCGCAACTACTTAAACACAATTATATGATTTTTAAATTAATTTTTATGTCATATATAAACAAAGTTCAGGACTGAGAGAATAGGAGATGGTTCAGGACCTGAAAGTATAAAAAGTTATTGAACCAAAAGAGATGCTATTAGACAAGAAAAGGAGATGACTTTTTAAAAAAAATTACGGGAAGAAAAACAAATTACTATATGCTTATTACATCAAATGCAAAAACCCAGTTAGAAGACACCCTCGCTAAAATGGCAGAAGCTGCCGAACTGGATAAAACACGTTGGAGTCGATTGAATACCGCCTATGAAGCCATCAGCAAATGGCTTAGTGATGACCCCGAGTTTTTCGGAGGTGTAGAAATTGAAATTTATCCACAAGGATCGGTATCCATAGGAACAACAACGAAACCTTATGGAAAAACTGAATTTGATTTGGATGTGGTTATCCACATCAAATTACTCTCATCCAATTATGATCCTAAGACCATTTTTAATGAGGTGGTACGAAGACTTAACGAAAACGAAACTTATCGTAAGATATGTGAGCCTAAGTCAAGGTGTGTAAGACTAAATTATCAAGGCGATTTCCATCTTGATGTTGTACCTGGTTGTATGGTGATAATTTACAATCACGAACTTATAGATATAACAGATCAAAAGAATGAAATATGGCTCAGGTCAAGCCCAAAAGGTTATCAGAAATGGTTTTTGGATATTGCTAATCGAGTAGAACTTACACTACTAGAAATGACTTTTTCTGCTCATAAAGTAGAGATTGAAGAATATGCAAAAAAGAAACCTCTTCAAAGAGCTGTACAGTTGATTAAAATGAGAAGAAATATCTATTTCGATCAAAACCCAGAAAATGCGCCAACCAGTATAATTCTTACAACACTTGCAGCTCAATTTTACGAAGGGCAATCTTCAATTTCCGAGACCTTTGAAGGCATCATTTCGAAACTCAAGAACCACATAGAAACCCTATTTCCTAATAGACCTTTTGAACTTCCAAACCCTGTAAACCCCAGTGAGAACCTGGCAGATATTTGGGTTGACAAACCAGAACTATATAAGCATTTCATTTCCTTCATTAACAATCTCCACAATGAGTGGCAAGACCTTAAAAAGGCACATGGAATCGAAGAAGAAGCCATATTAATGAAGGGAATGTTTGGCAATGACCCTTATATCAAGGCTATGGAAGCAAGAGCTGAAACGGTAAACCAAAAAAGGGGAAACGGATTGGGAATTCTAGCAACCGGTGTAATGGTTGATAGAGCAGTTGAAAAGAGTTTACCAGTTATGCCCAATACATTCTATGGAGATTAAAGATATTCCCATTCACTTTCAGCATGCCGCTTTGAAAACTAAGATTAAAGAATGTGATCTCTTTTTAGATAAAAACTATTTGCGTGTTAGGGGCAAATTAAAGCCGACTTCTCGAAGTTGCTGGTACTCTTATGAAATAAAATATTGGTATCGGGAAAAGATCAAAATATTTATCAGAGAGCCCATGATAAAGACTGAACTGGATGGCAAAAAAGCTGAGCACTTATATAAAGATGGAAGCCTGTGTCTATTCTTTCCAAAAGCAAAAGAGTTTGATTCAAAAAAGTTAATAGTAGACTACATCGTGCCATGGGTTTCATTGTGGCTCTTTTTCTATGAAATATGGCTTGTTACAGGAAAATGGCAAGGTGGCGGAATTCATCCAAATTAAGACAATCATGAAAAATGTAATTGCAAATGTTTCGACTGCTATAACTCTAGCTTTAATGATCCTTTGGATAAAGTATCCTAATAGAATTGAATGGGAAGCTATAATAGGAATTCTTTTAGTTATTAAAGAGGTAACCATAAGATGGCAAATAGGAAAAATAGAATCCCTTGAGTTTTCACCCGCTATATCTTTAGCTCATGGTTATGTGAACAACTTCCTAGAGCCTGCAATAAATGAACTCCTTATGAAAGCCAGCAATAATATTAACTTTAGCATCTATATACCACACGACCTAGAGGAGTTAAGCGATCAACAAATTGATAGAATGAAACTACAAATAGAGGCAAATGGCTATCGACTTAAGGAAATTAAGCTCAAAAAGAAAACAGGAAGGCCTCATGACCTCCTTTTAGTTGAAAAACAAGAAGGAACCCTTTCATATTTCGACTTTCCTAGAACTCTCTTATCCCTTCAATCATACATTGATTATAAGGTAGACTCTACCAAGAATGAATTCTCAGAGGAGAAAAAAATAGCAATGGGTGCAAAATTAGTCGATGCTTTTCATAATGAAGTAGATAGACTTATAAAAAAGAAAAACCTAGAAGGAATCGTCACTTTTGTGAGTAAAGACTTAGAGTTATATTGAGAAACTATGGAGTGACTCATTTATCAACATTCTTGCGTCTAAACTAAATCTACCCTCTACGAAACCCTCCCCCAATTCACTAAGGTCTTTTTTAGCTCTAACGTTTAGCTTTCAATAAGAATGTTGCACCCGTTTTTTTGTGCATAACACTAACATGCACAAGAAAACAAATATATGCTTACATGTTTCATGAACGCGCACAAAGAAGTGCCGTTTGTTGTGCACATAGCCGTTTGGGTAGCGCGCTCTATTTATAAACCTTTGTACGCCATCGAAAACAAGAGTAATTTTGTTATAAAAGACTCATCAGCTTGTTGGTGAAGAACATCAACAAGGGCAGAAAAGCTGATGTTTTCATCTTTCCTGATCTACTGATAACTGATTTCTAAACACTACGAAATCCTCCCCCAATTCACTACGGCTTTTCTAAGCGACTTGATGTGGCGTAGGATATTGCGGTTTTCTTCTTTTTCTAGCTTGGGGTCGGCTTCAAGAATATCGCTAGCGGCATTTCTAGCGGCCTGCAGAATTTGGCCGTCTTTGGCGATATCGGCAATCAGTAAATCGAGCACGCCACTTTGTTGGGTTCCGGTAATATCGCCTGGGCCACGGAGCTGAAGATCTACATCGGCAATCTCAAAACCATTGTTGGTGCGCACCATGGTTTCCAGTCGCGTGCGGGCTTCTTTGCTCAGCTTGTACTCTGTCATCAGAATACAATAAGATTGCTCTGCACCACGGCCCACACGGCCCCTCAACTGATGCAATTGTGCCAAGCCAAAGCGTTCGGCATTTTCAATCACCATCACCGAAGCGTTAGGCACATTTACCCCTACTTCGATTACCGTGGTGGCCACCATAATTTGGGTTTCGTGCTTAATAAAACGCTGCATTTCAAAGTCTTTGTCCTGCGGTTTCATTTTGCCATGCACAATACTAATGTGCTGATCGGGAAAAGCCCTGCGAATGGATTCATAACCATCGTCCAAATCTTTCAAATCCAGCTTGGCAGATTCTTCAATAAGCGGATAAACCACATAAATCTGCCGGCCCTTTTTGATTTCTTCCTTCATAAAACCAAACACCTGTAGGCGTTTGGCATCGTACTCGTGTAAGGTTTTAATGGGCTTTCTGCCCGCAGGCAATTCATCAATAATAGAAACTTCTAGGTCTCCATACAGCGTCATGGCCAAAGTACGCGGAATTGGAGTGGCCGTCATTACCAATACATGCGGATGGAAACGTTCGTTTTTGCCCCAAAGCTTCGCCCTTTGCGCTACACCAAAGCGGTGCTGTTCATCAATAATGGCCAAGCCTAAATTCTTGAACTGAACCACATCTTCGAGCAAAGCATGTGTACCCACCAAAATACTGATGCTGCCATCGAGTAAGCCTGCGTGAATCACTTTGCGCTCACTCTTTTTGCTAGAACCCGTGAGTTTTGCAATGCCAATGCCCAAAGCATCGGCAAAGGGTTTCAAACCTTGATAATGTTGGTCGGCTAGAATTTCAGTTGGCGCCATAATACTGGCTTGCGCACCAGAACCTACCACCAAAAGCATGCATATAAAAGCTACAATAGTTTTTCCACTTCCTACATCTCCTTGCAGCAAACGGTTCATCTGTTTGCCCGACTTCATGTCGAAATAAATTTCTTTGATTACCCGCTTTTGGGCATTTGTTAAATCGAAGGGCAAATGGTTATTGTAGAAATCGGTAAGTAAACTGGAGTCGCTATACACAGCTCCTCGGTACTTTTCAGTTCGGGTCAGTTTTAGCTTTAGCAGGCGCAACTGAATAAAAAACAGTTCTTCGAATTTTAAGCGGAATTGAGCTTTCTTCAATAACTCTTCATTGCCCGGAAAATGAATGTGCCAAAGCGCGAGCTTCTTTTCAATCATTCCATACTGGGTCACTAAACTTTGAGGAAGAGTTTCGTTGATATGCGGTTCAGACAAAACCATTACCTGGCGTACCATTTTAGAAATGGCTTTGCTGTCCAAGTATTTGGCCTTCATTTTTTCAGAAGTATGATACACCGGCTGAAGGAATGAAGCTTTTTCGTTTTGAGTGGTTAGCACTTCAAGCTCAGGGTGCGCAATGCTAATTTTTCGACCAAAAGTAGCAGGTTTGCCAAACACCACGTATTCCACCCCCAACTGTATTTTCTTAGCGATAAACTGAATTCCCTTAAACCAAACCAGTTCTAGCGTACCGGTTCCGTCCTCAAAATGTGCAACGAGGCGTTTTTTCCGCATTTCGCCCACGGTTTCAATTCTTCTGATTTTACCTTTAATTTGAACGAAGGGCATATCGCCATGTACTTCTTCAATAGGGTAAAACTTGGTGCGGTCTTCGTAGCGGAAGGGATAATGTTGAATAAGATCACCATAAGTGAATAGGCCAATTTCGGCACCTATCAGCGCTGCTTTTTGCGGGCCAACCCCCTTAATAAATTCTATGCGTGTTTCGAAAAATGACGGCACGGAAACAATTTAATATTTCCATTCTAAAGTGTTCAACATTTCAATTGCATCCTTCTTAATAAATTCAATTATTGGTCGAAGTGAATCGTTTTTGTTGGCGGTGTTGAAATATAATGCT
Organism: Roseivirga ehrenbergii; assembly: GCF_001593005.1. Taxonomy (GTDB): domain Bacteria; phylum Bacteroidota; class Bacteroidia; order Cytophagales; family Cyclobacteriaceae; genus Roseivirga; species Roseivirga ehrenbergii. The sequence continues at coordinate 382,568 of NZ_LQZQ01000002.1, read as the reverse complement.
CCTCTAAAAAAATGTGTAGTGCTATCGGTAGTAAAAAACTGAAACTGGCTAGGCACTTCTCCTGCCAACTCGGCTATGCTTGCTACTTGGTTGTTGCGCATTGCAATTATACTTTCCCTAATTGAATAAGCTTTAGGGTTATGTTTCATGGTAAGGTCAAAGGCTTCGGTAAGCAGTTCCTCCACGTTATTATCAGGGTTTTTCAAATCTTTATATGTGATTTGAATGACGGCATCGTAATCGGGGTAAAACAAATTGATGTAATACCTACCCGATTTTGGAAAAGTATCGCGCGATAGCTCTGCATATTGAGAATAAAAAAACTGATACGGGAAAGTATCGGGCAAAACCTGATAAGCTGATTCTGGTAAATCGATTCGATTGTAAGCTTTTGGTTTAGGCAAATAAGTTTGCTCACAAGCCGAAAAGCCAAGCATAAGCACAAATGAAAGCAGTAGTAATTTCTGAATCGACTTTTTCAAACTGAAACTTTACGGTTGATCAAAACTCTAACCCTCTTAATCCTACGAACGTCCACCGCAACTATTGTGAAAAGGAACTTATCGAACTTAATTTTTTCTCCGGCTCTCGGCAGCTTGCTGTGCAATTCGAGTAAGAGTCCACCGAGCGATTCGCTTTCTCCCTTTACCTGATCAAAGTAATACGGGTCGATTTCCATGATTTTACAGAAATCATTTAAGGAGGTTTTGCCTTCAAAAACGTAGGTATTATTGTCTAATTTGTTGAAGGCGATATCGTCATCATCAAACTCATCATTGATTTCACCTACAATTTCTTCAATAATGTCTTCCATGGTAATCAGCCCAGAAGTTCCTCCATACTCATCCACCACAATGGCCATGTGTACACGTTTGTCTTGGAAGTTTTTCAAGAGGCTATCTACCTTTTTATTTTCAGGAACAAAGAAGCCTGGGCGCATCAACTCTTGCCATTTAAAATCTTCTTCCTTGTCTACATGAGAAAGCAAATCTTTGATGTACAAAACCCCTTCAATTTTATCAATTGTCTCGTTATAAACAGGAATTCTAGAAAATCCGCTCTTGTTGATTTTGTCCATCAACTCGTGAAAATCAACTTCGATATCTACTGCGGTAATGTCCATTCTTGATTTCATTACCTGCCGAACAGTAAGCGTACTAAAGTTTACAATTCCCTTTAGTATTCCCTTTTCTTCATCTGTTGTATCATCACCCGTAGTCATTTCAAGGGCCTGATTCAGTTCGTCTACCGTAATATTGTGCCCCTTTTTCTTTACGCGCTTTTCAATAAGTTGAGTGAATTTGATCAACACGTAAGCCACAGGCTTTACAATGCCTTCAAAGAAAAAAAGCATTCGAGCCGTTGCTCTCGAAAATCTTAGGTTGTTCTGGGTGGCAAAGTTTTTAGGAAGTACTTCTCCGAAAAAGAGAATTACAAAAGTAACCACTGCAGTTAAAGCCACTACGATGGTTCCTTCACTGGTTTTCTCACCTATAATTTCCCAGGTTACAAAAGTGGTAAGGGTAACAATGGCAATGTTGACCAAATTATTCATGATGAGAATAGTGGCCAATAAATGGCGCGGCCTTTCCATCAATTGAATAATTAATCGGCTAGCGGGAGAGTCGTCATTTTTACATTCATCAATTTGGTCATCATTCAAGGAAAAAAATGCCACTTCGGAACCTGAAATAAGGGCCGAGAGTATAACCAAAAAAATAAAAACCACTCCATTAACCACTAGGTATGGAGTGGAAACATCTTGAGCTAAGGCCAAAAGGGCCAAACTAGGATAGGGATCGTCAGTTGCTGATTCCAATATTCTATTTTTAACTAATTAAAATGGCAAATCATCTGAGTCGTCCTCAGGAATGCTCGAAACTTCACTAGATTTCTCTGAACTAGGTGAATAAGAAGAGCTACCTCCCCCACCTTCGTTATCAGACTTAGTACCTAGCATTGTTAAATTATTTCCAACAACTTCGGTAGTATATCTCTTATTTCCGTCCTGATCATCCCAAGATCGGGTGGTCAGTTTACCTTCAATATACACCTGATTACCTTTCTTTAAAAATTTCTCGGCAATTTCTGCAAGTGGGCTCCAAAGCACAATATTATGCCACTCAGTTGTGGTTACTCTTTCGCCTTGTTTGTTCTTATAAGATTCGCTCGTTGCCAAAGAAAAATTTGCTACAGCCCTTCCGCTCTCCAAGTGGCGCACCTCTGGATCTTTACCCAAGTTGCCTACTAGTATTACTTTGTTTACTCCTGCCATAATATTTATTGTTTGGTTCTATAGAACAAATTAATTAAAAACATTGATCTTCCAAGTATTTGATAATCAAAACTGGCTTTGGAAGGCTGTTTATTTGTTCTAAAGAGTATTTTTTTAATTCTGGTTGAAGGCGCACTAATCTAGTTTCATCACCTGCTTTCAGTTCAATTTTCACGAAGTTGGCGAAAATACGTTGATGCGTCAAAACATGTTCGTATAATTTTGATTCTTCTCCAATAATTGACTTGGTCAAACCTAACTTTTGAAGTGTTGAAATCACCCCCTCCACATCAATCGGTTTGCTGTCTTCCAACAAATAAAAGTCAAACAAGCCCTGCCAAACATCGCCCTTCTCTCTTTGCTTCATCAAAAACGCTTCTTCCGAATGAAAGGCCAAATAAGTAAAGTATCTTTTTCTAACTTTGGTCTTCTTGGTTTTAACTGGAAGGCTATCAATTTTATTATTGTTGAAAGCAAAACAGTAGTCTTTAAAGGGGCAAATACCACATGCTGGAGATTTTGGTGCGCATTGAATGGCACCAAATTCCATAATGGCCTGATTATATTGATTTGGCCTTTCTTTATCTAAAAGCTCATTCGCCCTAGCTTCAAAAACTTTTGGACCCTGCGTACTCGAAATATCATCTTCAATACCAAATACCCTGCTGAGCACTCTATATACGTTGCCATCTACTACGGCATTGGGCTTATTAAAAGCCGATGACGAAATCGCTGCTGCGGTATATCGCCCAATTCCTTTTAATTTGAGTAATTCGTTAAAGTCAGACGGAAACTCTCCGGCAAAATCGTTAACCACCATTTTTGCGCAGGCATGAAGATTTCTGGCCCTAGAATAATAGCCTAAGCCCTGCCATAAACGGAGTACCTCGGTTTCGGAAGCATTTGATAAATCGTGAATAGTAGGAAACTGCTCGATAAATCGATCGTAGTAGGGCAAACCTTGGGCAACTCTCGTCTGCTGAAGGATAATCTCAGAGAGCCATATTCGATAAGGATCTTTGGTTTTTCTCCATGGCAAGTCTCTTTTATTTTCTTCATACCAGTTAATTAACTGATTTGCAAACACTTTACTATCTAACATAGTGCTATCTTGTGCCAAATTTATACCCCTGCAAGGTATTGGTTAAAATTTGAGGGTTTGTTTTTTAAATTAGAAATGAACTCGTAATTTTGCAGGCCAAAATAACTGGGAATTAGTTTTTTACACAATATTTATAAATCTAAAATTTAACAGCGGTGACGAAAGCAGATGTTATTAACCAAATAGCAGAGAAGACAGGAATAGATCGATCTGATGTTACTACTACGGTGGAAACTCTTTTTACAGTAGTAAAAGATTCAATGGCGGAAGGTGAAAATATCTACGTGAGAGGATTTGGCAGCTTTGTGAATAAGAAAAGAGCAAAAAAAATTGCTAGAAATATCTCTAAAAACACTGCCATCGTAATTGATGAGCACTTTGTTCCAAGCTTTAAGCCTTCAAAGGTTTTTGTAGAGCAAGTAAAGGTGAGTGACAAAGTAAAAATTGCGAACAAATAAGCCTTAGCCTCATTGGCTATTATGAAAAAGAATCAAATCATACTTCTGAGCGTTGGAATTATAGCTGTTGTATTACTATACATGCTACCCACCTCTGTTGTTGACAATAAAGAAAATGAGGCTTTACAGTTTGTTGATGAAAGTAAACCAGGAGGAGAGGTAATTGACCACAGCTCTGAAATCCCTGAAGAAATTCAACCTAAAATTGATTTTTGGAAGGAAAAGCTGGTTTCTAACGCAAAAATTAAGAAAGATGAAGTAGCATTGGATTCACTGATGGTTGTTTTTCAAACCATTAACCAATACGATAGCGCTGCTTATTATGCTGAATCTTTCGCAAAAGAATTTAATACACTTACACTTTGGCAGAAGGCCGGAGACGCCTATTTCGAGGCATTTACTTTCGCTTTAGAACCTCAAAAAGTAGAAAGGCTTGGTATCAAAACCCGTGAAATGTATAGCAAGGTTTTAGAACAAACACCAGATAATCTGGATGTTAAAAACAATTTAGCGATGACCTATATTGCAAGTTCTAACCCTATGCAGGGAATTATGATGTTAAGAGAAATACTTGAAACAGACGAAAAAAACGAAAAGGCCCTATTGAACATGGGTCGCCTTTCAATGCAGTCAAATCAGTTTGATAAAGCTGTAGAAAGGTTCGAAGCATTAGTGGGTTACCATCCTAATAGTTTAGATGGCAACTACCTTTTAGCGGTATGCTATTATGAAACAGGCCAGAACGATAAAGCGAAAGCCCAATTTCAGAAAGTAAAAAACATGGATACCGATCCAGCAGTACAAACAGCTGCTAACGAGTATCTGCAAAGAATTAAGTAAAATATTATTTCATTAAAACATTAGAATTATGCCTTGCGGTAAAAAAAGAAAAAGACATAAGATTTCAACTCACAAGAGAAAGAAAAGACTTAGAAAAAACAGACACAAAACTAAGAAGTAGTACTTCTTAGTTTTGTGCTTATACGCATCACTAGTTTAATTATTAACATTTAACTTTTTTCAAATTGAGCAACGAATTAGTAATTAATTCGACTCAAGATGGATGTCGTATAGCCCTTCTGAAAGATAAAAACCTGGTTGAGTTCCATCATGACCATGATGACAACCAGTTTAAGGTAGGTGATATGTACTTGGGAACGGTTAAGAAAATCGTCCAAGGACTAAACGCGGCTTTTATAGATATTGGGTACGAGAAAGATGCATTTCTGCATTATCTTGACCTTGGTCCGCAGATCAAATCACTGAATAAATACACCCGAATGGCCCAATCGGCCAATGATGTTAATGGCAACTTGAGCAAATTCAAGAGCGAGCCAGACATCAACAAGCTTGGCAAAATGGGCCAGGTGCTGACGCGTGGTCAGCAAATACTTGTTCAGGTTGTAAAAGAACCTATTTCAACAAAAGGGCCACGACTCTCTTGCGAGTTGTCTATAGCTGGGCGCTATATGGTTTTAGTGCCTTTCTCCGATTCTATCAATATTTCTAAGAAAATCACTGATGGAGATGAGAGAAAAAGATTGATGAGATTGATTTCATCGATCAAACCCGAAAAATTTGGTGTCATCGTTCGCACAGTTGCGAAAGGAAAAGATGTGGCCGAATTAGATAAAGACCTCCGAAACCTTGAAGAAACTTGGATTCAAGGCATTAAAAAGCTACATAAAGCTAAGCCAAAAGATAAGGTAATCGGAGAAATGAGTAGGGCTTCATCCTTACTTCGAGATATCCTCAACGAATCTTTTGACAGTGTAACCACGGATGATAAGGAAATCTATAATGAGATTAAATCCTACATCCATAAAATTGCTCCAGACAAGGAAAAGATAGTAAAGCTTTACTCTGGTAAAGCGAAAATCTTTGAAAGTTTTGGAATCGAAAAGCAGTTTAAATCGCTTTTTGGTAAAACAGTAAGCTTGCCAAAGGGCGGCTATTTAATTATCGAGCATACCGAAGCCCTTCACGTTATTGACGTGAATAGTGGCAACAAATCGAATGCAGGAGAAGATCAGGAAAGTACCGCACTTGCTGTAAATATTGAAGCCGCAAGAGAAGTAGCTCGCCAATTAAGGCTGCGCGATATGGGCGGAATTATCGTGATCGACTTTATCGATATGCGTAAAGCTGAAAATAAAAAAGAGCTTTACAGAGTAATGCGTGAGATTATGGATGAGGACCGTGCTAAAAACACCGTTCTTCCCATTACCAAATTTGGCTTAATGCAAATTACACGTCAGCGTGTGAGGCCAGAAATGAACATTACTACCCGTGAAAATTGTCCAGCATGTGGAGGAACGGGAAAAGTAGCTGCTACAATACTTGTATCAGATACGATTGAAAAGAACATCGATTACATTCTTGGTACCCAAAATGAAAAAGGCATTACATTAATTGTACACCCCTTTTTACATGCTTATTTCACTAGAGGAATTTTCTCTAAAAGGTGGGAATGGTACAAGAAATACCGCACTTGGGTGAAGATCGAAAAAGATAGCTCTTTGAGTCTTTCGGCTTATACCATTAACAATAAGCTTGGCGAAGAAATAGCCATTACAGCTTAAGTTTAAAACATCAAATCAAACAAAAAGGGAACCTCAAATGAGGTTCCCTTTTACTTTATCAGTCTACTTGGTTGTTCTTACGCGAAATAATAAGGGAATTTACCCTTAGCAATCATTGTATCGGCTACTTGTCTACGAAGTTCTTTGGTGTTCACTAAGTCCATTTTCGTAAAGCGTTTTAAGCCCATCAACATCACTTTTTGTTCATCGCCTTTGGTGAATGATGCTATTGCCTCTTTGGCAGCTGCGTTCACTCTATCAACTGCTTCAGCCATATAAATCTGCGTCATGGCGATATAATCCTTACAAGCTTCCTCACCTCTTTGACTCACTAATTTCTCTGTTCTTAACATAGAAGATTCAACAGCGTAAATCTCAATCAGGATGTCCGCAAGGTTCATCATTACCTCTTGCTCGTCTTCAATTTTATCTTGAAGTGCCATGGCGGCTTTTCCGCCCACCATTAGGAAAACTTTCTTCAAGTTTTTCACTACTTCTTTTTCAGCATTAAACAGTACTGACTTATCTATTGTAGTGAATGAAGGTACAGAAACAAGTTCTTTAGAAACAGCCATTGCTGGTTCGAACATGTTTAGTTCGCCTTTCATTGCGCGTTTCAAAAGCATTCCTATCATCAACATACGGTTGATTTCGTTGGTACCTTCGTAAATTCTGGCAATTCGAGCATCTCTATAAGCTCGTTCCATTGGGGCATCAGCAGAATAACCCATACCGCCATATACTTGAACGCCCTGATCTACCACATAATCCAATACTTCAGAACTGTGGATTTTAGCAATAGCGCATTCGATGGCAAACTGTTCAACACCTTTTAGTTTGGCTTTGGCCTCGTCCATTCCACCCGCTATCAGGTCGTTAATTTTATCTTCGATGTTCTGACCTGCTCTGTAATCTAAAGATTCCGTTACATAGGTTTTAGTGGCCATTTCAGCCAATTTACTTTTAATGGCACCAAAGCTTGAAATTGACACGCCAAACTGCTTGCGTTCGTTGGCGTATTGAGTAGCATGAGAAATTACAGTTCTGCAACCACCCAAAACTCCTGCTCCTAATTTTACACGACCAATATTCAAGATATTCACCGCGATTTTGAAACCATTTCCTCTTTCAGAAAGCATGTTTTCAACTGGTACTGGGCAATCGTTAAAGAATACCTGACGAGTTGATGAACCTTTGATTCCAAGTTTCTTCTCTTCTTCATTCATTGTGATTCCACCGAAGGTTTTCTCAACAATAAATGCAGTCAAATTTTTATCATCTTCGATTTTAGCAAACACAATAAACAAGTCAGCGAAACCTGCATTAGAGATCCACATTTTCTGACCTGTAATATTATAGTGCTTTCCATCTGCAGAAAGCACTGCTTTCGTTTTTCCTGAATTCGCATCAGAACCCGCGTCAGGCTCTGTCAAGCAATAACAAGCAGCCCATTCGCCAGTAGCGAGTTTTGGTAAGTATTTTTCTTTCTGCGCCTCAGTTCCATAATAAAGAATTGGTAAGGTTCCGATACCCGTATGAGCACCGTAAGTGGTAGAGAAAGAGCCAGCAGCACCAATCACATCAGCAATTAACATACTTGTGTTGAAGCTCATGCCAAGCCCTCCATATTGTTCGGGCACAGTAATACCTAAAAGACCTAGCTCACCTGCCTTCTTAAAAATATTTGGAACCAAATCTGGTTCCTTCATGCTATCGATTCGATCGGCATTAGGCGTAATTTCGGTTTCGATGAAGTCGCTACAGGCTTGCGCCATCATTTTTTGCTCTTCACTAAACTCTTCAGGAATAAAAACCTCCTGAGCTGGGGTTTCTCTTACGAGGAATTCTCCTCCCTTGATTGATGCTTTTATTGTTTCGCTTGACATGTTCTTATATTTTATTACTCCTTACTTCAAAAACTCATAGATACCCGCTACGCCTTGGCCACCGCCTACACAAGCCGTTACCATTCCGTATTTAGCATTGCCCCTTCTTCTCATCTCGTTGAAGAGTTGAACTGAAAGTTTTGCTCCTGAACATCCAAGCGGATGACCTAAAGCAATTGCCCCACCATTAACATTCAAAATTGAGCGATCTAAATCCAGCTCTTTGATTACCGCTAATGATTGAGCACCAAAGGCTTCGTTTAATTCAATTAGATCAAGATCAGACTGTTTCAAACCGGCTTGCTTTAGTGCTTTTGGCACTGCATCTACTGGACCAATTCCCATAATTCTTGGGTGAACTCCCACCGCAGTGTAAGTAACCATTCGGGCGATAGGCTCTAAACCGAGTTCTTTTACCATTTTCTCAGACATTACCATCACGAAAGATGCACCATCTGAAACCGGAGAAGAATTACCAGCCGTAACCTGACCACCTTGCGCAAATACAGGTCTTAATCCTGCCAATACTTCCATTGAAGTGTCTGCTCTTGGACCTTCATCTTTATCTACGGTGTAAGACTTTTCAGCCACCTTACCATTAGCGTCAACGAATTTTTCCTTCACTTTAATCGGAACGATTTCATCATCGAACTTGCCATCTGCTTGGGCTTTCACAGCCTTTTGGTGTGACTCAAAAGCAAATTGGTCAGATTCTTCTCTGGTAATGTTGAACTCTTTTCCAACTTGCTCGGCAGTTAAGCCCATACTCAAGTAGTAATCTTTATGCTCTGTAGCCAGCTTGTAATTCAAAGCCGTTTTATAACCCATTACCGGCACTTGGCTCATAGATTCCGTTCCACCAGCGATAATACAATCTGCAGTACCTGCATGAATTCTAGATGAAGCCAATGCAATAGCTTCTAGACCAGAGCCACAATAACGGTTAACCGTTACGCCTGGCACAGGAATAGGTAATGACAACAATGAAATCATTCTTCCCATTTGCATACCTTGCTCTGCTTCTGGCACAGCGTTACCCACAATCAGGTCATCTACTCTGGTTGGGTCGAAGTTGGCCACCTGACCCACCAAGTGTTTAATTACTTCAGCAGCCATGTCGTCAGAACGTACACTTTTGAGTACACTGCGCTTGCCACGTCCTACGGCTGTTCTATATCCTGCAACTATATATGCGTCCATATTTTTAGATTTTAGAGGTCAGACATTAGATGTCAGACTAATTTTTTAATGATCGATTTTAGTTTCTAAGTGGCTTACCTTTAAATAGAATGCTGTGAATTCGCTCTAAGGTTTTTGGCTCGGCAGTAAGTGCCAAGAAAGCTTCACGCTCTAAATCAAGAAGGTATTGTTCTGAAACTTCTTGAGGAACAGTTAAATCTCCTCCACACATTACGTAACCGACTTTTCTAGCAATTTTAGCATCGTGCTCAGAAATATAATTACCGAAAAGCATTCCATTAATCCCCGCTTCGAACAATGCTAAACCTGTAACGCCTTGTACCTTAATGTCTGTTCTTTCCACTGGCTGGGTATATCCCGCTTCATAAAGTTCGAGCACTTTTTTCTTGGCATCAGAAATCAATCGTTTTCTGTTCATTGTAATGCCATCTGTAGGTCGAAGAATGTTCATTCCTCTGGCTTCTTCAGCTGAAGTAGCAACCTTAGCAGTCGCGATATTCATAAAGGCTTCTTGAAGTCTGTTCAGTTCAGGGTCGCCAGCTACGTAAGAATCTGCAGCTCTTAAAGCAAGCTCCTTAGTTCCTCCACCACCAGGGATAAGGCCAACGCCTACCTCAACCAAACCAATGTAGGTTTCAGCATGGGCTTGAATGGCATCACAATGCAATGACAATTCACAACCTCCACCGAGCGCTAGGCCAGCTGGTGCGGCCACTACCGGTATTGATGAAAATTTAGCCAACCTCATTGTATTCTGAAATTGCGCAATCATTAAGTTGATTTCGTCAAAATCCTGATCACCTGCATACATAAACAGCATGGCCAAGTTTGCACCTGCCGAGAAGTTTGGCCCTTCATTTCCAATTACCAAACCTTTATAATCCTTCTCTGCCATAGAAATAGCCGTTTGGATTCCTTCAATGACCTCGGCACCCATTGAATTCATTTTGGTATGGAATTCTAAACAAAGTACTCCATCTCCGATATCGAAAACAGATGCACCCGCATTACCCCAAACCTTATTGGTTTCACGGATATTTTCTAAGATGATGAGCTCATCCAAGCCAGGAATAACTTTGTATGATTTTGAAGGAATGTCGTAATAGTGCTTAATTCCTTTTTCGATTTTGTAGAAGGAATCATTCCCCGCTTCAAGCATTTCATATACCCAAGCCGCTGGCTTTAGGTCCATGCCTTCCATTTTATCAACGGTAGCTTTAACACCCAATAAATCCCAAGTTTCATAAGGCCCTAATTCCCAACCAAAACCAGCACAAACGGCTTGATCTATTCTGTAGAGTTCGTCTGAAATTTCTGGAATTCTAAACGAAACGTATTTGAAAGTATCGTAGAAGGTTGTTCTGTAGAATTCGCCCGCTTTGTCATCAAAATTAACGAGTGTTTTGATTCTTGCTTTTAGATTTTCTTCCTCCTTAACGGCCTCAAGCGCTTTAAAATTCGCTCTTGTTCTTTCACCGTATTCGTAAGTTTTTAAGTCAAGCTCAAGAATTTCTGTTTTACCGTTGGCGTCTTTCGTTTTCTTGAAATAGCCTTGTTTAGACTTATCGCCAAACCAACCTCTTTTATGTACTTCTTCAACAATACCAGGGAGAACAAACTTTTCTCTGGCCTCGTCATTCTGCAAGCCTTTATACAAGTTGTTGGCAACATTAACCGTAGTGTCAAGACCAACAACATCCATAGTACGGAAAGTGGCAGATTTTGCACGACCGATAATTGGTCCAGTCAATCTATCAACTTCGCCCACTGTAAGCCCCATTTCTTCAATGGTATGCATTGCCGACATGATGGCATAAATACCAATTCTGTTGGCAATAAACGCTGGGGTATCTTTACAAAGCACGGTTTCCTTTCCTAAGAAAAGGTCTCCGTAATGCATTAAGAAATCAATGATTGCTGGATCTGTTTTTGGTCCAGGAATAATTTCCAACAAACGTAAATACCTTGGGGGGTTGAAGAAGTGAGAACCACAGAAGTGTTTCTGGAAATCTTCGCTTCTACCTTCGCACATCAAATGCATAGGAATACCCGATGTATTCGATGTAATGAGCGTGCCTGGCTTTCTGTGTTTTTCAACTTGATCGAAGATGATCTTCTTAATATCGAGTCTTTCTACCACCACTTCAATAATCCAATCCACTTCAGCAATTTTAGACATATCGTCTTCAAAATTTCCAGTAGAAATTCTATTTGAAAAACTCAAGTCATAAATGGGAGATGGCTTTGATTTTAATGCCGTTACTAATGCATCGTTTACCAGTTTATTTCTGGCCGCCTTATTGGATTTTTGATCTTCAGGTAAATCCCTGGGTACCATATCCAATAACAATACTTCTACTCCGATATTAGCGAAATGGCAAGCTATTCGAGAGCCCATCACTCCAGAACCTAATACCGCGACTTTTCTAATCGATCTGTTCATGTGTTCTAAAAGATTGATTTTTTATCTATAAGATTATTTATCTGTTCTATTACCTCGAAAAAGGTATCTAATTTTTCTTTGTCTATTAACTGACTGGCAGTGGTATTAAACTCCAAAACCGTGGCTCGAGATATCTCTCTCTTTTGCTTTCCTAAGTCAGTCAAGAATATTCTAACGGATCTGCCGTCATTAGGGTCTTTCTCTCTGTAGATAAAACCTTTTTCCTCCATACTCTTCAACATACGAGTAAGGCTACGAGACTCAAGCCCCATAAGAGGTGCAATTTTGGTTGCAGGTGTACCTTCTTTACTATTTATAATAAGAAGAACAAAACCAATTGAAGTGGTAATATCGTGTTTAACTGCTTGCTGGTTATACATGCGGTAAATCGCATGCCAAAGCATTTTTACGTTGTGGTCTATGGTTTCTTCTCTCTTCATAATCCTGTAAGGGTTACGAAGTTAAAGAAAATTTGTTATGCATGCATACTATTTATTAGAAAAAAGTATGTTACTAAATTATGAATACGTTTGCTTATTTTATACTCTGAACCAGGACAATGGTGGTTAAGGTAGAGCTTACGATTGCGGCAATTGTCCCAAAATTTTCCAAAAACTTACCGTTATCACGGGGTTCTTTAGGGGGTTTAGCTGAAACTGTAATAACTGATCCGTCCAAAACTTTTGGGTTAGAAAGGAAGCCAACCTTTCGGGTAAAGCCATTGGGTTGAGTTAAATAAATACTTTCACCATTTTTTGTTTTACCTCCGGCATTCTTCACGTAAGCTCGAACCGTTTTATTTTCAAGATACTTTTGAAGCGATGGATTGGCAACTTCTCCTTCCACCTTAACAGTATAAATAGACTCAGGAAAGTAAATGCTATCTGCATTTTGGAGGATGATATCAAATTTTTCGTTTTGTTCCCCCAAGGCTTTTTGAAAATCAAATGCCAGTTGTTGGCCATTTCTGTATAAACGAGCACCCGCCAAATACACATTAGGAGATACCCCTCCCGCTCTTTCTATAACTTCCGTAAGCATATCCCCTTTTGACTCTAAATAGTAAGTTCCCGGAAACTTAATCTCACCTGTCAGCTGCACCGCTCTTTGTTCTGATGAACCAGGGATGTAGCTTACTGAAACTTGATCATTGTCTTGAAGAATATAGTTTGATGACGACTTTTTACTTGATCCCAAAAGATAATTCAGGTCTAAATCAACATCTGTGTTGAAGGCAATTTTATTTCCGGTAAAATCAAAATTTTCACGTGATACAGTCACGCTCTCACGATATGACTTTTTAAGAAAGCCACCCGATTGGATTATTAAGTCTTCGACAGTCATGCTATCGGTGAGTAAGTACTTTCCTTCATTCTTAACTGCTCCTTTGACAAATACATATTTATCCAAAGTCTCTGTAATGTCCTTACTATATAAAATCACTCTATCCTTTGGTTTGAGTACAGCATTGAACTTCTTATCCAACACTTCATCTAGATTAAAAGGAATAACTTGATATTCAAGTTTACCTTGCTGATATCGCAATAAATCAGCTCTACTGGTTAGAATACGGTTTCTATATTCTAAATCCTCTACATTGGCCGACATGAAAATGAGATCATAGAGACTCAAATCTTTTCTCCATAAAATAGTTTTAGGCTCCGATAAAAACCCTTCTATTGAAACCGTTTCTAAAGACTTAAGCTCTTCATTATTATATACTTTTAGTGAGTCGTCTGCCTGAAGAACAATGTTTTGTGATGAATTAACATCTGCCATAATTTCGGATAAGGAGAAAGACAAAAACTTAAGTTCTCCATTTCGATCTTTTCGAAACACATCTATTTTATCGAGATACGTATTTGGCCTAATACCCCCAGCAGAATTAATGAGTTCTCGGATTTTTAAGTCATTATTTAATTGATAATCACCTGGCCTGAACACTGAGCCAGCTATTGTGACCAAATTATCATATTTGTCAAGTACCTCACCAAACGTTACTTCATCTCCATCTTGTAACCTAAAGTTTATTCCGTTTCTTAAAAGACTATCATAGTTCACAGAAACGATTTCTCGATCAAAAGAGCTACCATTTGAACGATTATTAGTAGCACGAATTCTCTTTACTGTTACTGTTTTTGTAAAAGCAGTTGGCTTAAGGCCTCCAGCAAAACCAATTAAATCGAGTAAGCCTTCATTATCTTTTAATTCATAAATCGCAGGTTTATTTACTTCACCTTTAAGCCTGATGGCATTCATTCTGGTAGGAATGAAAATCACATCATTATTCATTAATCTTAAGTCTTCACGAAGCGCTCCTTTTACTAAATAATCGTATAAATCGACATTGGAAATAAAACGGTTGTTTCTGAAAACCTTAATATCACGAAGAGACCCTGAGGTTTGAATTCCTCCAGAAACATAGAGTGAATTTAAGGTGGTAGCAAAAGAGTTGATAAGGTGTGATCCTGGGTTTTTCGATTCCCCCATTACCACAATTCTTATGGGTCTTAGTTTGGTTAGCGAAACATCTAAAAATATTTTTGGGGGATCTTTCTTTAAGCCTGAATAAAACTTAGAAAGAAATTCTTTCATTCTTACATTCAGCCCTTCATATGAGGTGCCAGCTACAAATACCTGCCCTACATTTGGAATAAATAGATTACCATTAATATCTACTTTTCCTTCAAATTGAAATTCCGCTTCTCCCCAAAGGTAAACTCTTAATTCGTCTCCAGGCCCGATCAAATAACCTGGGTCAATATTGCCCACTAATGCTTGTTCGTTTGCGAAAGGGTTATTGTTGAAAATATTGTAACCGAAATAATCCAACCCTTCCTGTTTCTGCTCTATCTGAATTGTCTCAGCTTTTTGACTGTTATTGTCTTGCCTTTCACTATTGTAATCAATAGTGTCTCTTTCTATTTTCTGTATTGACTCTAAAGAAGTTGGTTCTTCATTTTTTGAGATATACTTTCTTATGTACTCATCATAATCTAAACCATAGAGGCGGGCTTGCCTACGTGCGTCATCTTCTGACATTCCTCGCTTTCTCAGTTCGGAAAGTATTTCTTCTTGGGTATTGATACCTCGTTTTTCAAGTTCTTGTTTTACTTGCTGTTCAGACTGTGAATATCCATTTGAGCATATGGTCAGCAAAAGCAATAACAGGCAGGTAAACGAAGATTTTGTTCTCGTTATTTTCAAGGTTCGGTATCTGTTTGGTATCTGAGGTATGTATCTCACAAATGTGAGATGCAATATTCTGCATCAAATTAGCAAAAAAAGATCTGTAACTAAAGCAATTTTATTAGTACAGCCATTTGATAACAGATATTTAATCATATATTCAATTCATCAATATCGAAATCATCTCCTTTTCCATATTGAATTAAGCTAAAAAGATTATAGTATTCTAATGTATTTATATCCTTCAAACGACAATCTCCATTTTCAAATATCTCTATTACTTCAAATTCAAAAGTCTCTAAAAAATTGAGAAGCGTGAATTTTTTCCCTACTCTTAAATTATTAAACGATTTTGCCATTGGGCGAAGGTATTACACTGAGTAAATCTTCTGTATTAGATCGGCATATTTTTCTTTTATAATGCGCCTTTTGAGTTTTAATGTTGGTGTAAGCTCTCCAGATGCTATACCCCATTGATCGTTTATTATTTCAAATTTCTTCACCTGTTCCCAATGGCCAAAACTCTGATTAGTAGCATCTACTTCTGTTTTAAACTTATTTATGACCTCAGTATTTTTCAATAATTCGGGATCGGTTTTGTTCAAACCATGACGTTCTGCCCAAGCTCCAACTGCTTCTAAATTAGGAACTATGAGTGCTGCTGGAAATTTTCTGTTTTCACCTATAACCATTACTTGTTCTATAAGAACGGACTCTTTCAGTTTGTTTTCCATTACCTGTGGGGCTATGTATTTACCTCCTGAGGTTTTAAACATTTCCTTTTTTCGGTCGGTGATTTTTAAAAAATTATCATCTGTTAACTCCCCAATATCGCCCGTATGAAACCAGCCATCTACAATTACCTCATCTGTTTTTTCTGGGTCTTTGTAATAACCCATCATTACGTTAGGTCCTTTTACTAAAATTTCTCCGTCATCGGCTATTTTAACTTGCACACCTGTAAGTAGTGGGCCAACGTAATCCAGTTTAGCCTGAATCGGGTCTGGCATACCAATACTAATACCTGGAGATGTTTCGGTAAGTCCGTAACCTTCTAAAATTTTAATATCTGCCGCCCAAAACACTCTTTTTAATCGGGGTTGAATTGCAGATGCTCCAACTATTATATGCCTAACATTTCCTCCTAAAGCTGCTTTCCATTTACTGAAAATAAGTTTTCGTGCTATCTTCAGTTTAAAATCATATGCAAATCCCATTTGCTGATCTGGATTATATTTAAGACCCAAATTTACAGCCCAAAAGAATAACTGCTTCTTGATTCCAGAAAGTGCGAAACCCTTGGCGATAATTTTATCGTAAATTTTTTCGATGAGCCTAGGAACTGTATTGAAGCCATGCGGCTTAATTTCTTGCAGATTATCACTAATCGTTTCTAAGCTTTCGGCATAATGAACAGATAAGCCAAGCTGAAAGTAGAAGTAAATTG
This sequence comes from Roseivirga ehrenbergii, assembly GCF_001593005.1. Taxonomy (GTDB): domain Bacteria; phylum Bacteroidota; class Bacteroidia; order Cytophagales; family Cyclobacteriaceae; genus Roseivirga; species Roseivirga ehrenbergii. The sequence goes on along the minus strand of NZ_LQZQ01000002.1, from coordinate 365,986 downwards.
CGGTTCGCTCAAAAATATGGCACAAAGGCAAAAAACTAAGCACTCTGTCATGACCATTGTTATACTCCGCTCTTTCTGAAACTGCTGTGGCGTTAGAAATAATGTTTTTATGATTAAGCATTACTCCTTTAGGACGACCAGTGGTGCCAGAAGTATAAATGATAGTAACAAGGTCGAGTTCGGTAATTTGACCTTGTATCTCAGCCATTTCCTTTTTCTGTTCTGCAGAACCATCGGCTAAAAGTGAAGACCAATGCTCTGTAAGTTTAGACTCATCAAAAATATAAATCGGTAAATCAAGATTTGCCTTTTGTGCACCGTTTTTCGCTTTAAGGTATATCTCTTCTGTAGAAACGAAGACCAGCTTTGTTTCGGAGTGTTCAAAAATAAAAGCGTAATCGTCATCAGAAATGGTGGGATACATCGGTACGCTGATGGCTCCGATTTGCTGAATGGCTACATCTGCAAAATTCCATTCTGTTCTATTCTCACTTATAATGGCTACTTTTTCTCCGGGTCGGATGCCCTTATTCATCAAGCCAAACGAAAGTTGAGTTGATTTATCTATTACTTCCTGAGTAGAAAATTTTCTCCACTTGCCATTTTTTTTATCGGCAAGGCAAACATCAAGATTATACTGTTCTAACTGCTTAGGAAGCAGTTCAAAAAGGCGGGTAGCAGTGTTCATAATTATCGACTAATGTTGATCAAGATAATAAAATATGGGAGCAGTAAAAATTAACCAAAGTCTCCTCGCAGTTCTCGCAGCCTTTTTCTGGCTTCGGAAACGAATATGCTTCCCTTATATTTTTCCAGCAGTTGAAGGTAAACTTCCATTGCTTTTTCATTGTCCTTCAAGTCATCTTCTAAAATAACCCCCGTTAGAAAAAGAGCGTCATCTCCTAAAATTTCGAAATAATGCGTCTGATTTATAACACCTAAAGCAGCTAAAGCTTTATCAAAATGGCCAAGCTCTCTTTCTGTTTTCGCCATTAAAAAATATACCTCATCAATAATTGAGTGTTTAGGATATTTTTCAATCATTTGGTTTAAGGCAACAATAGCTTCATTTTTTTGATTCTGAAAGAGTTGTAATTCAATATTGGCGTATTCTTGCATCACCACATCTGTAGAATCAAAAACGGTATTATTTTTAATTAGAATACTGAGGTTTAAGGCATCATTTGCAATTTCTCGAGATGTAGCAAGTTTTAGAATATCTAGGTGACTTTGGGCAAGCTCAAACTCTCCTTTGAAGTAAGAAAGCTTGGCACTCTTCAGTTTTGCCTCATAACCTAAAGGCTCATCTTTAAACATTCTTTCTACCTGAGCATAGAGTAAAATAGATTCCCAAGGTTCTTCATTAAGTAAATAGATATCTGCCAAATCCATTTTTGATTCTGCAATTACCCGATGTTTACCAACTGGTTGGTTCACATTCTCTGTAAGAATTTCGATGGCTTTTGGTATTTCGTTTAAATAAAAAGCATACAAATGGGCAACTCTCCTATTGGCATCAATGATATTAAATACGTCTCTTAAGTTTTCCTTATAGGCATCATATTTCACAATTAAACTCCTAATTGCAGTAGTATCCACAGGATAGGTTTGCTTTACCACTTCTTCATCGGCCAATAAAACATAACGCTGTGCTAAATTTTTACTCGGACTATCAGGAAACTCCGTAAGAACATAATCAAATGCTTTTTGCGCTGTTTTGTATTCTTGATTTCTGAACGCGATCAAACCCACGTTAATAATATTTTCTGCATTATTCTGAAGCCTTCTATCTAAGGCTCTAGCCTGCCGTAAGGCAGCCGCAAAATTTTTCTGTTGTAGGTGGGTCCAAACCAATAGATCGTTGTAAATAGGGTTACCTGCGTCTTTCTGAATGAAATCGTAAAGCGTTGTTTCAAGTGTATCTAAATCTTCAGGTTCTGTAAGTACTCTTTGAAATGAATTTTTAACATAGCTCAGATTTTGGGGCTGCGATTTTGAAAAAATGAGATATTCCAAAACCATCTCCTGCTTTTGATTCATCAGCTGATACGCGTTGGCCAATTCTAGTGAAAACATATCAGGCCGATTCATTGCTTTTCTTCCTTCTTGATAAGTTTCTAGCGCTTTTTCTCTCAGGTTTTTTTCAAAGAATACCTGAGCTAAAAATCTTATGCCATTTGTTTTCTGATTTTCTCCGGCATCTTTCGCTTGTTCAGCAATTATGTCATTAAATACTTTCTCTGATTTCTCTTCTTCTTTTTGACTTTTGTAGAGCATTCCCAAATCTACCTGATAGAAGAAGTTTTCTGGATTATCTTTAATTACACCCTTTAAGTACTTTTCGGCTTCTTTAAATTCTTCTTCGCTTAAAAGTAATTTTAAATAGTTGTCGTGTATTCTAGGAATGTTTGAGTTGTTCTTGGCTAATTTTTTATACTCAGTTAATGCTTTCTCAAACTCTCCTTGCTCATAGTATTCATTTGCAAGTGCAATAGCATCGACCTGCGAAAATGCGGCACTAGTCATCAGTATCATAAATAGCAAAAGAGCTGTCTTCCTCATAGTTGTTAACATTTTCAACACGCTAGTAATTAAATATAGTTAATTGATTAAAGATAATTATTCTCTATTAAGACTGTGGATATGTGTACAACTTGATTCCCCACATAAGTTCTTTAAAACTGTTGGTAAGTTGTACAGAGCATTTCGTTTATAAACATCTTATCAACTTCTAATTTATTGATTAATAATCAGTTAATTTTTTTCTGTGAATATCGATCGATTTTGTGGATAATAAATACTGACTTTTAAAATGTGGATGGGGTTCTGAAAATTACTTGAAAGGTTACGAATTTATCCACTTGGCTCTAAGTGGGTACTGAAGAATGTGGAGTAGTGTGGATTGAGGTTGGTCTATCCTCGTTCTTATTCACAGTTAATCCTTGTTATTCACAGTGTGAGAAATATTGATATCGCCTATTTCCCAGTTCTTTTTAACGCTAATGGTTTTGCTTTTTGAAATGGGATCTGTGTAGAATATTATGGATTCTGAAGGTGTTCTTGTAAGTATATTTCCAACATCATGTCTTTTATTATTGTTGGTATCGATAATCATTCTCACTTTATAATTACCTGCATCAAGGTTGTTGAAGGTGTAGTTCTTATTGTTGTACAGCTCACGAATTACGTTTCCTTGATTATTTAATAATTGTATAATGAAGTGAGGCGCATCTGTTGTTATGGTTCCTTGAATTAGCCCGGAGTCTTCTGATTTGGCTACTTGAAATGTTTTTTGAATGAGAGATGATGTATCTGCTTCAACACTTACAAATGCTCCTTTTTCGAATATGGCTTGTAATTGCTCACCAGGTTTGATATAGTTGCTTCCATTTAAGATCCAGGAAATTTCTGTTTTTGATGTGTTCCATGTCATCAATGAATCAGGTATAGAAAATTGATTGAGACTATCTTTTTGAAGGATTACTTTCTCAGAATTATAAGTTATGATGGGTTTGTTAAAGGCTACTTTAAGATTGAAGATATTAGAAATATAGGGGCTTGATGGATATATATTGTGTGTTAGTTTATCTCCTTCCAAATTAGATTCGTTGAAATAGAGTTTGACAATTTGTTTCAATCTACTGTCGATAGAATCATTTGCATTTATGACCAAGTTGGTGGAATCACCATAAGTTTCCATCGTATTGTAAATTCTAATTTTGTCCGGACTATATAAATGATGGGCTAGAGGTATATCACTTTCTAATTCATAAGATGTAATTGGTTTGTTGAAAGTGATATCGTAGTATTTTCCGAAATGGCGATTTGTTTTAATAGACAAAGGAAGAACATTGAGTCTTTGTAATGAGAATGATTGTTGAGCGATATTCTCTGTTAGATTTACCGTGTCCATCAGAAAACCATAAAGCTCTTTATCAGTATCGGCTTTAGAATTATTGTTTTTATCGAGTGCTGCATACACTAAGAAATTTCCAGAAGGAAGGTTTTGAAATTTATAGTTTCCTGCCGTGTCGGTTTTTGTTAAGTATAGAGCTGCTCCAGAAGTTATATTCAATGTGTCTGAAGCTGGATACAATGAAACAAGTGCTTGTTTTACTGGTTCAGATGTATATAAATTGGTTATTTTTCCTGAAATGGATAATGAGTCAATTGTTTCACCAGTTGAAAAACTGAGATAAAGGTTTTTAGGAATATTGCCTTCATTTAGGTCTACTATTGTATTTCCGAAGTTAAGGGAATAAGTAGTGTTTTCTCTCCACGCGCTATCGAATAGCAATTGGACTGTATTACGTTTGATTCTTGTCTTGAAGTTACCGCCTATTGAAGGTGTAATGATCAGGTTGTTCTCAATAGATTTTGTAGTAACTGCTTCGTTAAAAACTAGTGTTACTGTTTTTTGATTGAATTGAGTTTGACCATCACTTGGGTTGGAAGAAATTAGTATGGGTGGATCTTTATCTTCCGGTCCCCCAGTTGGTGATGATATACGGGCACAACCTAGTAGTGATAATAGTATGGCAGTGAAAAGAATCTGTATTCTGGTCATTTTCTGAGGATATAGATTAAGCTACTGTATTCGCCACTGTTGTTTGCTTTGCTATTGGATTTAAATCCATTTAACATTCCGCGGACTAAGGTCATGGAATTTCCCACATATTTTTCTGAAAGCATACTTACGTAAAAAGCATCGAACACCATTGGTTCGATTTTATCAATTTTTAGGCCATGTTGTTTAGCTAATTGATTTACACTTTTTCTATCGAAATGATAAAGATGTCTGGGTACATCATAACCAGCCCAATGCTGTTTGTAGTGTTGAGCATCATATGATTTATGATTAGGAAGTGCTAATAATAATATTCCCTTTGGTTTGAGTTGTTTGATTAGTAATTCTAATACAGAATTGAGATCATGTACGTGTTCCAAAACATGAAATAAGGTGATTACATCGTAAGTATTATGTTGAATTGACTCGAAATTATGTAAAATCAATTTCTGAATTGATTTATTATTATGCGATAAGGCATTTTGATCTGGTTCGTAGCCTTTAGATATCCAACCTTTATTTGAAGTATAATCTATAAAGTGGCCAGTTCCAGAACCGTAATCCAAATGATGGACTTGTGAGGTCTGGTGGAGCTGCGATTTAATGAGTCTATATTTTTTGCCAAGAGTATATGATCTTACTAGTTTGTATAGAAGACTAGAAAGACTTTTGGTTTTATTGGAATGCGAAATATAATCTAAGGATTTATAATACGGGGCTATTTCAGCTTGTGTAGGTCTTGGATTGGTAAAGACTAAATCGCATGAAGAGCACTTCTGAAGTTGAAACTCTTCATGGCTCAAGAAATGATCATTGATTTTCAAATAGCTTTCAAACTGGGCATTTCCACAGAGTGGACATTCCTCTAATCTTTCCATTTTTTATTTACCCATATAAACCATAAGTACTGAAATATCTGCTGGTGAAACTCCACTTATTCTTGAAGCTTGCCCAATTGTAGATGGCTTTATTTTCTTGAATTTCTCTCGAGCTTCTGCAGATAAAGCACTAATGGAATCAAAGTCAAAATCGTTTTGAATAGTATGGTTTTCTAAGCTACTGATTTTATCAGCCAACTTTTCTTCTTTATCTATATAGTCTTCGTATTTGATAAGAATATCAACTTGCTCTAAAACTTCATGATCATACTTTGCCAAGTAGTTTGCAAGCTCTTCATCGAATGAAGGTAGATCATAAATATTGATTTGTGGTCGCTTTAACAGCTTGGCATAATTGGTTCTGTGTTCTATGATTGCTGTACCAAGCGCAGCGAGAGCTGGGTTGGCTTTATCTGGATCGATCTTCTTTTGTCGAATATCATTTAGCAGTTTCGAAACAGACCTCTTTTTCTCTTCAACATTTTTAAGTCTTTCGTCTGAGGCTAATCCAAGCTTATGACCTTTAGCCGTAAGGCGAATATCTGCGTTATCTTGGCGCAAGAGTATTCTGTATTCGGCTCTAGAAGTGAACATTCTGTAAGGTTCATCGGTACCTTTATTAATCAAATCATCAATTAATACTCCGATATAGGCTTCAGACCTTCCTAAAACAAAAGGTTCTTTATCGTGTGTTTTATTATGCGCATTAATTCCAGCCATCAATCCTTGGCAAGCTGCTTCTTCGTAACCGGTGGTTCCGTTAATTTGACCAGCAAAGTACAGGTTTTGAATAAGGTTGGTTTCGAGAGTAGTACTTAACTGTGTTGGGGGAAAGTAGTCATACTCGATAGCGTAACCTGGTCTGAACATTTTGGCATTTTCAAAACCGGCTATTTTACGTATTGCCTTGAACTGTACGTCTTCTGGTAATGATGTTGAAAATCCATTGACATAGATTTCAACTGTGTCCCACCCTTCTGGTTCAACAAAGATTTGATGTCTCGTTCTTTCGGAAAAACGATTGATTTTATCTTCAATAGATGGGCAATAGCGTGGTCCTAAACCTTGAATTCTACCATTGAACATTGGCGATCTGTCAAAACCAGTCTCCAAAATTGCGTGTACTTCTGGGTTGGTATAGGTGATATAGCAACTTTTCTGTTGAAGCAATGGTGTGGTTGAAGGAGAAAAAGAGAATTTCCCTGGTACCTCATCTCCCTTTTGTTCTTCCATTTTGGAATAGTCTAAAGATCGTCCGTCTACTCTTGGAGGTGTTCCGGTCTTCATTCTTCCTGATTCAAACCCAAGTTGAACGAGTTGTTCAGTGATTCCTTTAGATGCTCCTTCTCCTGTTCTACCACCGCCAAATTGTTTTTCACCAATATGAATGAGTCCATTTAAAAAAGTGCCATTCGTAAGCACAACGGATTTTGATCTAATCTCAATACCCATTCCTGTGGTGATACCGACTGCAGTATTGTTTTCTACAATAATACCTGTGACCATTTCTTGCCAAAAATCGATATTAGGATTGCGCTCTAATGCTAGTCGCCATTCTTCCGCAAACCTCATTCGGTCACTTTGAGTACGTGGGCTCCACATTGCCGGACCTTTGGACTTGTTGAGCATACGGAATTGAATCATAGATTTATCGGTAATGATTCCCGACATACCTCCAAGTGCATCTATTTCTCTTACAATTTGCCCTTTTGCCACTCCGCCCATTGCGGGGTTACACGACATTTGAGCTATGGTATTCATGTTCATGGTTACTAAAAGAACCTTTGAACCCATAGTTGCAGCAGCATTTGCAGCTTCACAACCAGCGTGGCCAGCACCAACAACTATGACATCGTATTGATTGAACATATAATTTTCTTCTTGATGTTTCACGTGGAACAGTTCTACAATGCTAGTTGATTGCTTTATAGTGTTTCACGTGGAACAGTTGATTTATTAATTGATTTGCAAAGATAGATAAGCTTCTTCTTTTTCTCTCATGAGCTGTTGCTCTTCTTCTGTCTTGTCATTATAACCAATAAGATGAAGCAAGCCATGGGCGAGAACTCTTTTGAGCTCAAGTTCGAAGGATACATTTTGATCAGAGGCATTTTCTGTTACTCTGTCAATCGAGATGAAAATGTCAGATTCTATCGGGTCTTCAGGGTTATCACGATTATCAAATGTGATAATGTCTGTATAATAATCGTGATCTAAATACTCTTGATTGATTTTTAATAGATAATCATCGGAGCAGAAAACATAGCTAATCTCTTCTATGGAACTGTTTTCGGCCTCTGCAATGCGTTGAAGCCAAATAGCAATTTGATCTTCTTTTTTTAGGCTGAAGTCTATGTCTTCAGAGAAGAAGTTAATGTTGTCCATTAATTGAGGTAAAAGGTAAGTTTAACTTCTTGGCCGTTATCATTAAAAGCTACTTCATCAGCCAAATGCTTCATTAAGAAGATACCTCTTCCACCTGGTTTAGCTAAGTTTTCAGGTGCTGTTGGGTCTGGTAAGTCATTGATAACGAATCCTTTACCTTCGTCTTTTATTAAAAATGTAACCGAAGTTTCTTCTAAAATCATAGAAAGATGCACGAACTTGCTTTTCTCTAATTGGTTACCATGAATAATGGCATTGTTAACCGATTCAATGACGGCAATCATGATGTTTCCGTAAAGGTCATCATCTAACTGATACTTTTCTTTGGCGTTGTCTATAAAACTTTCGACAATCCGAATGTTCTCAACTAGAGAAGGAATTTCAATGCTAATAGTGTTCATGTAGAGAATTAATTCTTCTGCTTTATTTTTTTGAAATACTTATTGGTTTCTTGCTTGTAATATGGATTAAGAACAGCAGGAATAGTTTTTAACAATTCAATTTCTTTTTCCTTTGCCTTAAGGTATTCGTTTAAAGATTCTGGTACTGATATGTCATAGTCAGTTGCCGTCTCTCCTTTTCTTTCTTCATCTTCACCCCTTTCGTTCATTGCGTTTTCAGCTTCTAACAAACGGGTAAGTATTTCTTGTTGTCTTTCTACAGTTTCTTCCGTCAGGTTTTTATTGATAAGGTCTTCCTCATTCTTTTCCATCTGGTTAATGAGCTTATCAATTTTCTCGCCTAAATTATCTCCATCAACTCCGGTTTCAAAATTTTCAAGTGTATTTCTCAAACGTTGCTGCTCTGCTGCTAGTTTTGCTAATTCTTCAGAAAGTTGTCTTCCAGATTTTCCGCTTTGTTTTAGTTCACTTATTTGTTCACTAAGCTGTTTCTGAAGTTCACTTAAACCACCAGGCATTGGCTTATTCTTTTTATTGCCTTTGTTAGAAGAACTGGCCATTTGGTTTTGCATTTGCTGAACGATATCATCTAATAACAAGGCCAAATTGTTGATAGAAGTCATTGTAAACTGCTGTTTTCCAGTAGCTTGATTGATTCTTTTTTCTTTCAATTCGTCCAAAGCGCCATCCATCTGTCGGTTCATTTCACTTACCTCTCTCATTACAAATGACGAGATTTGGAATACCCGTTGAGAAAGGGAAATTAAGCTATCCTGAACGATTTTAGAGTCGTCTTTAAGCTTGAGTTGCTTTTGAGTAAGATCTACAAATCGAGGGTCACTCTCGCGTATTTCACGGAAAGAATTCATCAGGTCTTCCTGATTGAAAGAAAGCGTAACAAGGTTATCTACAAGCTCTTTTAAGAACTCTAGGTTTTCTTGCTGCTGTTCCATTTCCATACCACCTTGCATTGATTCAAGGTTCTTTTTCATTTCCTTCATTTTCTCAGCTGCTTTTTGCTGAGCTTTTGTTGCGTTTTGTCTTTGCTGCGAAGGTTTACCCTTTTGTTGTTCCTGTTCACTCTTCTCGTTTTGCTCTTCTTGTCCTTTTTCCTGTTCTCCTTCAGATTTCTCTTGGCTATTTTCTTGCTCAGATTCCTGTTGAAGTTCTTCTTGCGCTTTTTCTTGCTCTTCCTTTATTTCCTCAAATTGTTCTTTTAAGTCGCTAGGTAGGTCATCTGGAGTTTTTCTTTCTTCGTTTAGCTCATTTAGCTTCTCCATTTGCTCTTGAAGTTTTTCGAGGTCTTTCTTTTCTTGAGCTTGTTTTTGGCTGAGAGAATCTGAACTTGATTTTTCGTTTTGAGTTTCTTCAATCAGCTGTTCTTGGTCTTTAATGGCTTGCTCTAATTCCTTTATGTTTTGCTCCAATTTCATATCGAACTGAAGTTTTTTGAATAATTCTAAAGTTCTTTCTATCTCCTTTTCAAGGTCGCCACCCTTGTTTTTCATCTCTTCTATTTTATCTCTGAACTCAGAAATATCACCTTGTTCTTCAAGAAGTTCTTTCAATTCATCATAGAGTTTTTTGGTTTCATCATCTAGGATTTCGTTCATCAACTCTTGTAGTTGATTCATTTTTTCTTGAATCTTATCGTTTTGAGGAGAGAATTGTTCTTTCTTCATGTTGTTGAGCTGATTTTCTTTCTTTAACTCCTCCAACTTCTCTGCTAGTTGATCTTTCTGCTTAAGAATATCTTGCATCAATTTTTCGTCTTGCCAATCCAATTCTTTTTTAGTCTTCAAGCGTTCATCTACCTCACTTAGTTTTTCATTAAGCTCTTTGGCCTCTTTTAAGGTTTTATCTATGTCTTTCTGAACCTTTTGTGAGGTGCGATCAATTTCTTCTTCAATTTCTTCCTTTGAAGGTATTTTGAAAGAATAGGTACTTGTTTTTACAGATTTTGACCCATTAACTCCATCATTATCAGAAACTTGTACATAATATTTGATTTCTGCACCAGCAGTGATTTTAGCTGAATCTAAGTTGAAAACTTTGTAGTAACTCTGGTTATTCAAATCTTTATTCAGTTCTAAAGGAAGTTCTTCAAAGTTTTGGTCGTTCTGATATTGGTAGAAAATAGAAAGACGAGAAAAGCCATGATCATCAGTAATATTTCCACCTAAAACTAGAGATTTGAATAAGATGGTATCTTGATATTGATCTAAGGTGATTTCGGGATAACGATCTTTTACTGCTTCAACTGCGAAAGCAAGCGAGTCGCGGTTGAGGCTATATTCATTCTTGAGTTGGATGGAATAACGGCTAGATTTACGGATTTTTTGTTCGTAGCTGAAAGTGCCGTTTGAACTCCTTTTTGCCTTTTCATATATGTCAAGCTCTGGAAAATTGAGCTTTACTTCATCTGTATTATCGGTATCGAATTTCCATTTAACAATGGTGCCTTCGGGTACAGAAACGTTTCCAGAGTTTTCTAACTGCTCTTTTTCTCGTTTTAAATACTTCGGAAACTCAAGTTCAAGGTTGAATAGTGAGAGTGAAGGTCTAGAAACAACTTCAATTTTATATTCTGAGGAAGTAATACTTTCCGCTTCTAACGAAAACTTGGTATCTGCTTGAACTCTGGTGAATGTGTACTCAAAGCTTTCTGGGCCTGTTTTATTGGCTTTTACCTTACGGTTATTTGTCCATACATAAAGATTTTGAGGAATAGAACGTCCTTCAGTATTTACTTCTAATGTAAAGTTTTCACCCTTAAAGGCTTTAAAATCGGTGTTTTTAATAGCAAAAGAAAATGGAGCTTCAGGAAGGAACTCAGTATTATAGTTGATTATTCTTGTAGAACTTTCTGTAAGAAACTGGGGAATGAAAAGTAGTAGAATAACGATAATGGCACCCGGCCCAATCACATATCGGAGGTATTTTCGATTTCCTTTATAGTCTATGGCATTCACAAATGAAATCTTACCAACTTCTTTGCTTTTCTGCTCTATACTGGCTAGAAGCAACTCGTTTTGTACTGTATTGAGCTTTTCTAACTGAATTATGTTTAAAAGCTTGTCCGAAATTTCTGGAAAATGGGCTCCAATTTGTTTAGAGGCCTCTTCATTCGATAAGTGTTTTTGTGCGTTTCTTAAGTGATATAAATTTTTACCAACAAACCAGAAGAAAGCTAATAAGCTTCCAAAAACGAAAGAAAAGAAAAGAATAGCTCTACCTCCGCCACTTAGGCGCGCTGAAAACTCAAAAGCATTGGCTAAAATAAAAAGGCTAAGAAAAAAGGCTAAGAACAGAATAGAGCCTTTGATCAACCGGTTAGTGTAGAACTTTTTTTTATATGCCTGAAGTTGCTGCTTTAGTAATTGGTTAGATCCCATCTCCTGAATTTAAACTTGTAAATACTCATACGTGATTAAAACGTATTTGATTGTATAACAATTGACTAAAGGAGAAATATACGATTTAAATTATCGAATTTCTAGGAGTATCGGGCAGTGGTCTGAATGAATAGCATCGTTTAAGATAGATGCACTCACTAATCGGTCTTGCATTTCAGCTGTGGCCATGTGATAATCGATTCTCCAGCCCTTGTTATTTGCTCTTGAGTTTGCTCTGTAGCTCCACCAAGAATATTCGTGCGGGTTTTGATTAAAAATTCGGAAGGAATCAATAAAACCCGCTTCTGTATATTTTGTCAGCCATTCTCTTTCTTCAGGCAAGAAGCCAGATGAGTTTTTGTTTGAAACGGGGTTATGAATATCAATGGCCTTGTGAGCAATATTGTAATCTCCGCTGATAATTAAGTTAGGAATGGTTTTTCTTAATTCATTAGCGTACTCAAAAAAGAAGTCGAGCCATTCATATTTGAAGTCTTGGCGAATGTCTCCGCTTGTTCCGCTTGGCATATAAACGCTCATAACCGAGAAATTTTCATAATCGGCTCTGATTACCCTTCCTTCAGTATCATATAAAGGGTTTCCGCAACCATGTTCCACGTGAAGCGGTTCAATTTTACTGAAGATCGCTACTCCACTGTAACCTTTTTTTTGTGCAGGCTCCCAATATAAATGGTAGCCCAAAGCCTCAAATTCAGAAGTATCTACTTGATCGGGTAATGCTTTTAGTTCTTGCAAACAAAGAATATCAGGGTTTTCGGTTTTTAGCCAGCCCACAAAGTCTTTTTTCATGGCGGCTCTAATTCCGTTTACGTTATAGCTGATAATCTTCATAATTCAATTTTTAATTCCGTCTCAAAATATTCAATTACATGCATTTTGAGAAGCTTTTCTTGGTCCATTAGGTCGAAATGAGGCAGGGAAACATCTGTTTTTTTCCAGTGAGGCCAACCTTCAACATCAATTCCCTCTAGTTCATAAAACCCTGAAAGACTTAATACTTTGCAAATAGCAATGTGCATCAAATCTTGCTTTTCTTCCTTAGTGAAATTTTGTTTGCCGTTGCCAAGCTCTTGTACCCCAATAAGAAATAGAACCCCATTAAGATCTTTGGGCCTTTTGCCCAAAAGCTGCTCTAAATGGGTAAGCAACCTTGCCCAACTTCTCTGAAGTTCTAAATCTTTTTTATACATTATTTATTGAGCTCCTCCCAAAATTCAACTGCCCTTCTAAGGTGAGGAATTACAATGGTTCCGCCAATCAAGTTTGCAATTGAAAAGACTTCGAACACTTCTTTAGTGGTCACTCCCAATTCGTGGCATTTTCCTAAATGGTATTTGATGCAGTCGTCACACCTTAATACCATAGAGCTAGAAAGCCCGATTAGTTCCTTTACTTTTCCATCCAATGCACCAGGAGCAAAGGCATTAGTGTCTAGATTAAATAATCTTTTCAACACAGTGTTGTTCTCTTCCAAGATTTTTCCGTTCATCTTGGCGCGATAATCATTGAATTCTTCTACAATAGTCATTACCTTAATATTTCGTCAAATATAGTTTCGTTTTCTGAATGCCTAGCAAGATAAATTTAATCTTGAACGACTTTGTTGCTCTCTTTTTCCCAAACATTTGTATTGGGTGTAAAGGGTCGTTACCCAATGGTATGAATCATATTTGTCCGACTTGTCAATACGATTTGCCGAAAACAAATAACTATAAGGAAGAGGTTCCGCATATTTATCAAAAATTGGCCGGCTCTATTCGGTTTAATCACATGCTAGCTTACCTCCATTTCCAGAAAAAGGGAATTGTTCAGCATATTTTGCATGAATTAAAATATAACCATAAAGAGGATGTTGGCCTTATGATGGGTCGATGGTATGGTCACGATTTATTGCTAGCCGGCTTTACCAACGAGTTCGATCTGATTATTCCAGTTCCATTACACTCGTCTAAGCAAAGAAAAAGGGGCTATAACCAAAGTGAGGCTTTTGCCAAAGGGCTTTCAGAAGTATTGAAAGCAGAAGTTTGTCTTGGGCTTAGTAGGGTGGCTGCCAGTGAAACGCAAACGAGAAAGAGTAGGGTCGAAAGACTGGAAAATGTGAAATCAATTTTTGAAATAGTAAACGCCTCGGAACTTCATGGTAAACGGGTTCTTTTGGTGGACGATGTAATTACTACGGGTGCTACTTTGTTGGCTTGCGGAAATGTATTAATCGAAGCAGGTATTAAAGAACTCAGCTTTGCTGTAATTGCTGCTACTCGCTGACGGGTGTAAAACAAAAAAGGCCGATTCCTTTGTAGAAACGGCCTTTTAATAACTTTTCTTCTATTTATTCTTTACCTCCAAAAATTCCACCACCACTAGATTTCGGTTCGAAACCAATAGAAATCATAGCACATCTAAAACCAATGGTATTTGTGGCTTTATCTTGATCTAAAAATCTTCTTGTTCCTGGCGACATCCAGTAAGCTACATCTTTCCAAGAACCGCCCTTGTATACTTTCGCTCTGTCGTTAATTAATGATCTGAAGTCGGTTCTATCTCCATCCCAACCGTAAAGTTGCTCCCCATCGGCCGTTCCATCTTTTCTAACTGGGTTTAGATCGTCTACTGCTTGGAATGAAAGTGGTCGGTAGGTATCGTTTACCCACTCGCTTACGTTACCCGCCATGTTGAATAAACCGAAATCGTTTGGCTCATATCCTCCAACCGGGCGTGGAATTACATCTCCGTCATTATTAATATTTCCGGCAATACCAGCATAATCGCCTCGGCCTCTTTTAAAGTTGGCCAAAAGCTCACCTCTTCTTTTACCGTATGGATTTCTTACTCCTCTGCCATCCCAAGGGTAAATTCTACCATATTCTTCGTTTTCATCTAGGTATTGAGTTCCGATAGTCGCTTTAGCAGCATATTCCCATTCGGCTTCATTTGGTAACCTAAATTCAGGTAGGTAAATACCTCTTTCGATAAACAACTTTTTATTCGCATTGATAAAGGCGATTTGATCTTGCTGAAGATCATCTAATTCTTGTGGTGTAATTTGAGCACCACCAGTAGAGCTATTTCCTCCAGCACTTCCAAGAATTTGTAGTGTTCCATCCGGGTCATAAAACTGTAATTTATAAGCATCGGGAAGATCTTCGAATGGTAACTGGCTGATAGTAATGTAATTAACAAAATCCGTTCTCCATTTACAGTAGTCTACAGCCTGTCTCCAAGTAACTCCAACAACTGGGTGGTTATTGTAACCCGGGTTGCTATAATAATTTTCGCTATACACATCATTGAAAGAAAAATCACTAGACCAAACGCTATCGTTTGGAATTAAGTCTTCAAGTGTTTGTCCGTTATGCGAAGTAGTTGGCGGAAGAAATGGGTTAGCAGGATCATCCACTATTTCAATATCCTTGCCTAAGCTTAGTGGTATAGGGTTGAATTGGTAAAAAACATATTCTTTCCAATCCTTGTTCGTCACTTCAGTTTCGTCCATATAGAAAGAATTCACTGTTACGGTTCTTTCTATGTTGTCTCTGGTGCCTAACAAATCTTCTTCAAAAGAACCTAAAACGGTTCTACCTCCTTGAATATAAACCATTCCTGGAGGGTTAGGTAAGTTTTTTGTATCGAATGGGGTAAAACTGAGGGTGTCTTTTGAGTTACCATAAGCCATACCAGTTGTAGAACTCACTCCTCCTTTATTTTTATTAAAAAGGAAGCAAGAAGATAATAATGAGGTTGACAGTAGTATAAATACTGAAACCTTCAAAAACCCAGCTGTATTTTTCATGTTAGTGTTTTTATTCAGACCTTTTAGGTGAATTAAGGGGGCTAATATACACTTATCCCTTATGTTTAACAAAGGTGTAATTCACTCATTGTTATGCCTAAACGTTGGTTCTAATTACATATTTTACAATTCAGCATCAAAATGCAAGATTGAAAATAATACAATGGATGAAAAGACAGCGTATAATTAACCATTATTTAACCCGAACAGGTTAATCAATGAGCCTTTCTATTTCTGATCGGGCTTATTTTATGGTTAATCCGAATATTAAACCTTTCAGTAAAATGATCGGAGAGGTGTTGAATAAATGTATTTGCTTTAGGTTATGAAAAAGAATCAGCTGTATTGGATGCTCCAAATTGGAGGTTGGGGCGGGCTCCATATAACCAGCTTTTTGGCTATTGCTTTTGTTCTGCCTTTTTGGGCCTCTGTCATTTCTACCATAGTCAGTGTTCTTTGTGCTGTTCTTATTAGTCATTTGTACAGGCTTTACGCAAAAAAGAAAAAGTGGAAAGACTTAAAAATCGTAAAGCTTATTCCTCGCGTATTTTTTAGTAGTATTATTCAGGGGGCGCTCTTGGCCATTCTTACCTTTTTGGTTGCTATTGGTTCTGTTATGTTATTGATCAAGGTAGATCCCAATTTAATGGATCATTTTACAGGACTTTCTAAAATGGAAGGTGTGGATGAAGCCACCCTTGAAAAATTAAGAGAAGTAAATCGTGGCATATTTACGCCCAGCACCCTAATTATAATGGCGGTAAGCTTTATTGGCAGCTATTCGGTATATTTTATTAGTTGGTCGTCTATCTATTTTGCGTACCAGTTTCTTCAGAAGAATAGAGAGGTTGAAATTGAAAAATGGAAACTTCAAGCTACAGTTAAGGATGCAGAACTGAGTGCTTTAAAGTCTCAGATCAACCCACACTTTATATTCAATAGCCTCAACAATATTAGATCTTTGGTAGTAGAAGATGCCGAAAAAGCTAGAGATTCAATTACACACCTTTCTGATCTTTTAAGATTTTCCATTCAATTCGATCATTACGAAAAAGTGAGCCTTGAGAAGGAAATGGAAGTTGTGGCTCATTATTTAAACCTTGAATCTATTCAGTTAGAAGATCGACTGAGGTACCAGTTTTTGATTGATAGTGAAAGTAAAGATGTCGTTGTTCCGCCAATGATTATTCAAACCTTGGTTGAAAACGCCATTAAACATTGTATCAATAATTTACCTGAAGGAGGAGAAATCATAGTGGAGTCAAAAATGACAAATAACTTCCTAAGTATTTTTGTGAAAAACACAGGCCAATTGAAAGGGCCAAATGGTACTAAGCGAAAAGGAATTGGAATTGGAAACGCGAGAGAAAGACTACGCTTGCTATATGGAGATAAAGCTTCTTTAAATATTGAAAATATGAATGAGCACATGGTCTGTGCAACGGTCAAAATTCCATTAAATTAAAACCTCAAAATTAAGCGATATGAAAACTTTAGTAATAGACGATTCAAGACTTGCCAGAAACGAATTAAAAAGACTGCTCAAAGAGTTTGATAATGTTCAGGTTGTTGGAGAAGCGGCAAGTGTTGATGAAGCAATTGAAAAAATCACCGAACTAAAGCCCGACTTAATTTTCTTGGATATTCAAATGCCAGGCAAAACAGGTTTTGATTTGCTTGAGGAGCTCGAAATTGTGCCAGAGGTAATTTTTTCAACTGCCTATGACGAATATGCGCTAAAAGCTTTCGAATACAATGCACTTGATTATTTGGTAAAGCCCGTTCAGAAAGATCGGTTGGCGGGAGCCATTTCTAAGGTGATTGAAAAAGTAGAGAAAAAGGAAAGAGATAAAGAAAACGGAAGCGATAAACTTACAATCCACGATCAGGTTTTTGTAAAAGATGGCGAAAAATGCTGGTTTGTTCAGTTGGCCGATATCCGCCTTTTTGAGGTAAGCGGAAACTACACCACCGTGTATTTCGACAAATCGAAACCGATGATTACCCGAACGCTAAACTATTTAGAATCAAGACTAGACGAGAAAACCTTCTTTAGGGCTAATCGTCAACAAATCATCAACTTAAAATGGATAGAAAGAATTGAACCTTGGTTTAGCGGTAGCTTAAGAATCTACATGAAAGGGGGCGAAGAAATCGATGTTTCGCGTAGGCAAACCCTGAAGTTTAAAGATATTATGAGTTTCTAGATTTTGCTGCTAATCATATTCAAACGCTCCAAATGTAAATTTTGGAGCGTTTTTCTTTTTAACCTAAGCACTCATATTTTGTAAAACCTCTATTGCTTTTCCGATAGATAGTACCTCGTCAATTCGTAGAATCAATCGGGTTTTATGCTCCTTCATATGGCAGCTTTTTGGATGCGATTGAACATAAGCAATTACTTTTCCGAAGGCAGCCGATTGGAAATAGCGCTCATTGTCAGAAGGTAAAAAGTAGCATTTCATCGATTCGTTTTTGATAACCACTTTTTCAAAACCCAGATTTTCAGCCAACCAACGTAGTCTCACCGTTTCGATTAAATCTAAAACAGGCACAGGAATAGGTCCAAAACGATCTTTAATGCTGGCCGTAAACTTGGCCAATCCTTCTTCATTTTTAATGTTATCGATTTTGGAATAGAGGCCAAGTCGTTCCGAAATATTCGAAACGTAAGTCTCTGGAATTAGAATTTCTAAATCGGTTTCAATCGAAGTATCTACCTTCACTGCTTCAGCCGCTTCTTTCACCAAATCCTTGTAAAACAGGTCCTTGAATTCTGTTTCTTTCAATTCTTGAACGGCTTCGTCTAGAATTTTGTGGTACATCTCAAAACCCAAATCGGTAATGAAACCCGTTTGTTCGGCTCCTAATAAATTACCTGCTCCGCGAATATCTAAATCGCGCATGGCCACTTTAAAGCCATCGCCTAAATCAGAAAATTCTTCCAAAGCGCTCAAACGTTTTCTGGAATCGGAACTAAGCCCGATAGACGGAGGAGTTAATAAGTAACAGAAGGCTTTTCGGTTAGAACGCCCGACTCGTCCACGCATTTGGTGTAAGTCGGAAAGCCCAAACATGTGTGCATGATTAATTATAATCGTATTGGCGTTCGGAATATCTAGGCCAGATTCAATGATATTGGTAGAAATCAGTACATCGTATTCGCCCTCAATGAATTTTACCATGCGCTTTTCAAGAACACTTCCTTCCATTTGACCGTGCGCCACGCCAATTCGGGCATCTGGCACAAGCTTCAGAATAATATTTCCTACCTGAACAATGTCTTTAATTCGGTTATGCACAAAGAAAACCTGACCTCCACGCCTTAACTCAAAACTGATGGCATCGCGAATAACGGTTTCATCAAAAGTGTGAATTTCCGTAGTAACAGGCTGACGATTTGGAGGAGGCGTAGCAATCACGCTTAAATCTCTGGCGCCCATTAAAGAGAAATGCAAAGTTCTAGGAATTGGCGTAGCTGTAAGGGTAAGCACATCCACATCTACTTTAAACTCTTTCAGTTTATCTTTTACCCGTACCCCAAATTTCTGCTCTTCATCAATAATTAGAAGGCCTAAATCCTTGAACTGAACATCCTTATTTACGATTCTGTGCGTACCGACCAATATTTCGGTTTTTCCTTCTTTTACCCGTTGAAGGGTTTCTTTAATTTCTTTGGCGGTTTTAAATCGGTTGATGTATTCCACATTGACCGGGAAATTCTCCAGTCTTTCAGCAAAAGTACGGTAGTGCTGCATGGCCAAAATTGTGGTAGGTACTAAAACCGCCACCTGTTTTCCGTTGGCGCAAGCTTTAAAAGCTGCACGAATGGCCACTTCTGTTTTACCAAAACCTACATCGCCACAAACCAATCGGTCCATTGGGTGAGGCAATTCCATATCGGCTTTAACATCTTCGGTCGCTTTGGCTTGATCAGGAGTGTCCTCATAAATAAAAGAGGATTCCAGTTCGGCCTGCATAAAACCGTCAGGCTGAAAAGCAAAACCGCTCGCACCTTTCCTTTTCGCGTAAAGTGCAATCAGGTCTTTGGCTATGTCTTTAACCTTCTTTTTAACCTTCGATTTCTTGGTTTCCCATTCAGGAGAGCCCAATTTACTCATCGTAGGCGGTGTGCCTTCTTTGCCAGAATATTTTGAAATTTTATGAAGGGCATGGAGACTGACATAAAGCAAATCGTCATCGCGATAGACCAAACGAATGGATTCTTGTTGATTTCCATTCACTTCCACTTTTTCCATTCCCGCAAAACGCCCTACGCCATAATCAATGTGGGTAACGTAATCTCCTGGGTGCAAAGAGCGCAGTTCTTTCAGGGTTAAAGCCTTCGATTTACTGTGTTTTGTTCGGCTTTTGTATTTGTGAAATCTATCGAAAAGCTGATGATCTGTATAGCAGAGCATCTGGAGCGTTTTATCGATAAATCCTTGCCTGAGGCCGATATTAAGGGGTTGAATCTTGATGATAGGATTCAACTCCGTAAATATTTTTTCTAATCGGCCAATTTGAGTTTCAGATTCCGCAGAAATTAAAAGCGTATGATTCTTCATTTGCCAACCGGCAAGGTTATCGGCAATGAGGTCGAAATTTTTGTTGAAGGATTGCTGTACTTCTGCTTCGAAGCGATATTCAAAACCAGATTTTTTGGTAAAGCGATTTCCAAATTCGATTTGAGCAAGACTAGCGATTCCCTTTTTAAATGATTTTTGAGTTTCGAAAAGCGCATCTGGGCTGAGCACTACTTGGGCATCGGTAACGGAAAGTACTTCGTCAAAATTCGCAGATGCTTTTTCGAAGTATTTTTCGATCGTGTCTAAGGTTTGTTGGTAATCCTTAAACCAGATTTTGGTGTTGTTCGGAATAAAGTCTAAAAACGATTGCCTCACTTCTTGCAACAATCGGGTTTGAATATTCGGAATGATGTTGATGTGTTTTACGCTCTCCTGACTGAGTTGAGAAACGGGATCGAAAGTTCTAATGCTTTCTACTTCGTTGCCAAAAAGCTCGATTCTGTAGGGCAAATCGTGAGCGTAAGAATATACATCTACAATACCACCTCGCACCGAAAACTGGCCTGCTTCATAAACAAAGTCGGTTTTTTCGAAATCGTAGGTCATCAGCAGCTCTGCCAAAAACTCCACATCAATTTCTTCCCCCACTTTGGTAGAAAAAGTATTGGTGGCTAGGGCCTTTTTGTTAATCACCTTTTCTGTAAGCGCTTCGGGGTAAGTAACGATGATTTCACCTGTGGAAGCCTTATGGTTAATCCTGTTTAGGATTTCGGCACGCATGAGAATGTTGGCATTCTCGGTTTCATCAAACTGATAAGGCCTTTTGTAGGAAGTAGGGAAAAGCAAAACCTCTTTTTCACCTACCAAATTCTGCATGTCGTTATGAAAATAAGCAGCTTCTTCTTTATCGTGCATTACAAAAAGGCAAGTTTGCTTATTGTGTTGATATATGGCAGCCGCCACAACGGCATCTAAACTACCTACCAATCCCCTAAGCTGAATGGTATTTCCCTCATTGGGCTTGATTCGCTCGGCAATGGTTTGAATGATAGGGTCTTCCCTATAAATTTTTATGAAGTCTTTTACTTTCAAGGTTTTTGCTAAAAAGAGGGGGCAAATGTAAATAATTCTGAAGCCATTCGTGACAAAACAGTGTAAGCAATCAATAAATTAACCGACATTTAACCCAACTCTTTAATTGCTTTTATTGTTAGAGCATTTGTAGTGAAAAAAGAAAAAGTTAGAATCGGCTTGAGGCGCGAAGCCTTTAATAAAATGGAGCAGATACATCCGCATCAAATAATGCTCTATGTAGCTTTGATTGGTAGCTCTGTGCTTTTCCTCTTTTTAGTGGTTGCTTTTACGGCTAGCAGACCGATTCATAGTGATTTCCTTAAAATTGAATTTCCTAAATTCTTTGTGGTAAGTACGGTACTGATGCTCCTTTCGAGTTTTTCGGTGTCCAAAATTATTCCGGCTTATGAAAAGGACGAGCTGGAAGAGCTGAAAAAATGGCTTGGAATTACTTTTTTACTGGGTTTGGCTTTTGCCACCTCGCAGTTTTTAGGATGGCGCGAACTACAAGAAAATCAGATTCTTTTTAGCGGAGTACGCTCTGGCGCTTATCTCTATGTAATTACTGGCTTACACGTAATACATGTGTTGGCTATTTTACTTTACGCGGTTCGATTGCTGGTAAAGTGTAATAAAGTTTCGCTCGATGCTGTGCAAAGTTTGATCTACTGCACCAATCCTTACCAAAAAATCAGGTTCAAAATGCTCACAGACTTCTGGCACTTTGTAGATGTACTTTGGCTGCTGTTATTCTTCTATTTGCTGTTTAGTTTTTAAAAAAAAAGGCCACAACGTAGTTGCAGCCTTCCAAATGACCTGTATATGTTTCTGACTTTTGGGCTTAGTTAAAGTTGATCTGCTTAATGTTTTCGTATTTCACGTAAGTGGGCTTTCCGCTTGAATTGAAAACCAAAACGCCTTCATTTTCATCGCTTACATCTCTGCCCGAACCAAGGGTTAATTCTTTACCGCTTTTCAACACAATTCTTGCGTTATCGTAATTTCTTGGGCTGAAGGATTTGATGTTTGCAATTGGAATAAAGTATTCAATGTTATCGTCCTCTCCTTGAATTATCTCGAAATTGTATTCTTCATCTAGATCAAAAATGATCTCGCCAGAAAGGCTTTCTCCTTTGGTTGTTTCTACTGTTCCTGAGATTTTCTTGACTTCGTAATCCGAATAAGCTTTTCCAGAATTTGGTGCATTTGTAAATTCAACACGCTTAAATTCTTTCCATGGAATATCTACTCTCCCGAAATCGGTACTAACGATAATTCCACCGTTCGAATTGTCAACATCATTCGAACCTCTCAAATAAAGCTCTCTGCCAGATTTAGTCACCACATTACTACCAGAGCGATCTCTTTCGATGGATTTAATATTGCCAAATTCGATTTTCATGTCGCCATCGCGGGTATCGCCATCGAGTACATTTGTGGTATAGCGCTCATCGTGATCCCATTGAACAAACCCGGTTATTGAACCCCCGTAATATTCAACCGTTCCGTACAGAGGATCGCCAATTCTGCTAGTGAGCTTGCTTGGCGTATCGATAAACTCTATGGTTTCAATTCTGCTCCAGTTGAATTTCATGCTTCCTAATTCTTGATCAAGAACTGTGATTGTTCCTCCCATATCGTCTGAGCCATCTTTTACAAAAACTCTATCCCCATTGCGAAGCGTTAACTCTACTTCGGAACGTCTGTTAATATCGATTCTGGAAATGTTGCCAAATTCCGTTCTGAATTCGTGCGTAGTTTCCCAGCTGCTGTTTCCCCAACTAATAGTGAAGCTGCCCCAGCTGCTATTTCTTCTTCTTTGTTCGTCCCTTAAATCGTTTTTTTCTTCTCTCGTCAGGTGACGATAATTATCGTTTTCTTCCTTGTTTCCATTAAAATGGTCTGTCCAATAGCCTTCTCCGCGATCGCCCCAGCGCATTTGACCTGTGTAGCTCTTGCCATCAATGGTTGTAAGTTTTCCATAGATGAATCCTTCATCTTGTGCATTGGCCGTAAGAAATGGGGCTGCAATGAGCCCGAGAAAAAGGGCAGATTTTGAAATAATTGATTTGATCATGGTTGTGTTGTTTGAGTTTGATTCATTTTGACGAATCAAAGATGTAGAATGACATCTTGCCAAGAAATGCGGATTGGCTCTATCTAGTTATTCTTTAACCGAAACGGGAGGAGAACTTACTGAACTGGAAATGATGGTTGAACTCTCCAAAAGCTTTGATTCTAGATTCTGAGAAAAAGATAGCCATTAGGGAATTATGACACCAACTTTTGGAGAGGTGTTTTTAGTTATCTAACCACTGTTTGAAAAGCGGTGTCTTTTCCGAACTCACCACAATGTCTTCATCAATTTCTGGGCTAAGGCTCAGTTTTACTCGGCCTTTAAAGTAAGGGTGAATGTCGCTCACGGCATCGAAATGCACCAAGAATTTACGGTTTACCCTAAAGAACTGTTTTGGGTTGAGCATTTGATCTACTTCTTCAAGCGTGTTATCGATAATATACTTTTGCTTTTCAAAGGTGACGATGTAGGTAAGCTTATTGTGGGTATAGAAATAGGCGATTTTTTCTGTAGGAATGGCACGAATTCGCTGACCAATTTTGGTGAGGAACCGTGATTTATATTCTTTGTTCTGTTCGTTAATTAGCGCTTTGATTTGGTTAAGATCGAACGCTGGAGAAGAAGAAATGGCGGATTGCTCTTCAATTTTTTCTAGGGCTGTGGCCAGCTTTTCGCGCTGAATGGGTTTAAGCAAGTAATCCACACTATTTACTTCAAATGCTTTAATCGCATATTGATTGTATGCTGTTGTAAAGATTACTTTACATTTTGGTTTGTGTTGTTCAAAAATTTCAAAGCTCGTTCCGTCAAGCAACTGAATGTCGCTGACAATGAATTTGGGAGGCTCATTATTTTCGAACCAAAGCAAACCAGCTTCTACCGATCTGATGGTTCCTAAGATTTCCAGTTCAGGTTTGAGTTCTTTTAGCAGTTCAATTAACCTTTCTGATGCCAGCCTTTCGTCTTCGATTATCAGTACTTTCATTCGCTTAGCTTTTAAGGTTAAATTTCAGAAATATTGATGAGAGGAACACGAACGATGAATGAGTTTGGATTCTTAATCACTTCAACTTGTTTTGAAGTAAAGTAGGAATACCTGCGTTTAATGTTTTCTAAACCAGTTTGCCCGCTGTTCGGCAATTCAACTTTCTTTTCCTGCAGGTTATTTTTTACTGAGATATAGCCTTTCTGACTTTCAACATGAATTTTTAATGGGCGTAATTCCGAGATAGTATTGTGCTTAATGGCATTCTCAATAAGCATTTGCAGGGTAAGCGGAGGCAAGTATAAAGCTTCGTCTTTTTTATCTATGGCCATGCTCAGCTGAATGGTGTCTTCAAACCGAATTTCTAACAAATACATATATGCACTTATAAAACTGAGCTCCTGTTTCAACTCCACCAATTCTTCGGAATTGCTTTGAAGAATAATACGATAGACTTCCGCAAACTTTTCCAGATAAGCCTGTGATTGCTTTTGGTCTTTAGAAATGAGTGAAGAAAGAATGTTGAGGTTGTTGAAAAGAAAATGCGGATCTAGGTGATTTTTTAAAGTGTTAAGCTCTGCTTTGATTGATTCTTTCTGAAATTCTTCCGAAGCCAATTGAGCGTTTTTCCAGCGTTTCAAAAACTGAATTCCAAAATTGATTGAAATGATGGGCAGAAGAATTAAAATTGATAATGCGTTGATGGTCGCAATTTGACTTCCAACAGGAGGGTCTTCGGTGAGGGTAATCTTGAACAGAAAATAACTAATGTTGATGATGACTAAAGAGACCAATACACCTATACCCAATTGGGAGTAAAAACGCTTATTGCCGTGGGTAAGCCAAGGCAGTTTTCGGTCTAAGGAAATAGTTAAAGCACGGTTGGCCAACAAAATCAAAAGCAACACCGCAACAATGAGTCCTGCTGTTAGGTAAAGTTCTCGGGGTGCTGAAGTGGCGTATAGAAAAACAAAAACGCCCACCACCAAACTGATGGCAATACTGTTTTGGATGATTTGACCGCGACTAAATTTCAATGTGTTTTACTCAATCAAAGATGATTTCGTCAATTTGTGACCAACGTATGTAAGTTGGTTTGGCGTCTTTCGAAGTAAATATAAGCACTCCATCATTGTCTTCTGACACATCGCGACTTTCTCCCAGTAATAGCTCTTTGCCATTTCTCAGAATGACCATTGAATAGCTGTAATTCTTAGGAATGATGTTTTTGATATTTCTGAACGGGATTTTGTAAACCACTCTGTCATCTTGCCCATCTAAAGTTTCATATTCCCAAGCCTCATCTAAATCATAGGCAATGAGGCCGCTTATTTTTTCACCATCTCGGTTAATTACCGTTCCTCGTAATCCAGTGGAGGGTGGGAATTCACTATAAGAAGGTCCTTGGTTGTTCGATTCAATAATTTCCAGTTCTTCGAAATCGCGCCAAGGAACCACGATTTGACCAATTTCTTTATCGTTGATTAAAACGCCTGAGTTTTCGCTATTTACATCGTTCGAGCCAGTTAAAAAGAATTCTCTTCCCGATTTTAGGGTAACATCTACCCCATTTCGGTTTTTTACAATTTTGGTAATCGACCTGAATGGAATGTTTTTATCGCCATCACGGTCTTTACCATTCAGAATGTCTTCTAAAAAACGCTCATTGTGAGTGTTTTTGCTTGTGCCTTGGTCCCACTGAATAGTTCCTTCAAATACGCCTCTTCTGCCGGCTTTTACTTTTCCGTAAATGGCTTCACCAAAGAGCGATTTCGGTCTTTTACCACTTTCTAAAAACTCAACTTTTTCTATTCTTGCCCAATCTAACTTTACGATACCTAATTCTTCATCGTACACGCTAACGCTTGCGCTAACATCTTCGAAACCACTACCACTTACTTCGACAATTACTCCATTTTTTAACGCCACTTGCGCCCGACTTCTGCCCGTAGGTTTAATGCTTTTAATGTCGCCAAAACGGGTATCGAATTGGTGAGCTGTGCGACTATATTTATCGTCCCAAATGCTCAGTATACCAAGGTCAATGCCTAGCCATGAGCTTCCGCCTTCTTGATCTGAAATCTGTTGTATTTCTTTTTTTGAAAGGAATTTTAAAAAATCGCTTGAGGTTTTTTGTGCATTAAAAAGGTCGACCCAATACACCTCATCACCTCCCCAACGCAAAGCACCTTGGTATTTGTCTCCATTAATGGTGGTCACTTTTCCGTAGAGGTAAATGTTTTTTTCCTGCGACTTGGCTTCAGAAACCATAATCAGCAAACCCACCGCAATGCCAATCCAGAGCATCACCTTTCTCTCAACGTTATGTTGCAGACTACCCATGCAACAAACGTAATTTGAATTGTCGGTAGAAAAAACGTTTCCAGACTGTACTAGCATATTCAAACCCTGAATCGGGAAAAGTGCCACTTCAAATAATTTCTATCTCGGAAAAGCAGAAGCGTCAATACCGGGTACTAAGCGAATTGCATTCTTGTAATAGATCTTTTTTAGCACTTCATCAGACAAGCCGAGGCCGTACATTTTCCAATAGGCGTGGTACTTTTTGTAATAAGGAAAATATTCATCGTTCGTTTCCAGCACTCTAAAATAGGTGGCGTACTCCTCAGGGTTGTAAGCATCTTTTCCAAACAACACGCGGTCCTGATATTTGGTGAGGAAAGCATTTGCCATACGTGGTTGGCGACCTAACTCAGCGATTACCGCTCCAATTTCCACATTCATGTTTGGCATTTCGTCCAATAGTTTCCCTAAATGGGCTAAGTCGTTACCATACCAACCTAAGTGCGCTGCAATAAATTGCGTATTTTTATGCTTTTTGAAAACGTTGTGTTGTTCTTGAATTAGGGTTTCCCAAGGCACGGGATTATCATCTTCTCTTTTTCTATTGGGATGTGTTTTCAACTCCAACCATCTTTCATTTTCAGCGTCAAAAGGTGCCCAAAACTGTTTTGGATCTGCAGTGTGGATAAGTACAGGAATGCCCAACTCGCCACATTTTGCCCAAATCGGGTCAAGCCTTGGGTCGTCCACCGCTACGCGATTACCGTCTATATCTTTTACGGAGAAGCCTAAGCTTTTGAATATTTTAAGTCCCCGTGCACCTTGGTTATAATCCCTTTCTAGTTGGGCAGCGGCCCTTTCTCCCCAGCCTTCTTCGCCTACATTAATAAAATTTACATTGGCGAAAACAATAAAACGTTTGGGTTGATTGGCTTTTATATTTGTGGAGGCGTCTGCAATTGATTTGCCGCTACCACCACTTAGGTTAACCATAAGCCCCATATTGATTCCATCCATTTCGGCTGCAAGTGCATTTAAATCCTGTTCACCCATTCTTCTTTGATGACTATGGATGTCGATAAAAGGAAATTTAGATCGGGTGATCGGGTGTTCAGGAACAACGAGTGTTGATGGTGGATTATAACCCTCAAAGTCCATTGTTTGAGCGGTTATTGTGGTTCCGAAAAATAGACCAATGGAGCAGGCAATCAATTTGATTTTCATGGCTTAAGATAGTTTTTAGCTTAATCGAAGTAGAATATTAAAGGTTTTGCGCTTGTGATCAAAATGAAAACAACTGCTTAAGATAGAATGATTCAGCCTTTTCTAAACCAAGAAATGATTTTGACGGTAAGAAAGAAGCCTAGTTTTTCAATTAATTTGAAAGGAATAAATAGATTGAATCATGGAGGTTTCATTAAAAGGCAAAGTAATATTGGTCACGGGCGGTTCGAGGGGCATTGGCCGCGCCATTTCAAAACAGCTTTCAGACTCTGGCGCTGCAGTGGCTGTTCACTATAATTCAAATAAAGAACAGGCACAATCCATTCTAAAAGAGTTGAATTCCGATAGTCAGCTTTTTCAAGCCAACCTTTCTGATGCATCGGAAACGATAAACTTGTTTAAACAAGTAGTTGAAAAAATGAATGGTTTAGATGTGTTGATTAACAATGCTGGAGTAGCCATTTATTCGGATTTAACAAAAAAGGATGACGACTGGCTAAGCGACTGGCAGTTTACAATGGACGTGAACCTAAGAGCAACAGGACTTCTGTGCAAAAAGGGCATTGAGCATTTCTTGGAGAATGGAGGAGGAAGAATTATCAATATTTCATCTCGCGCTGCTTTTCGTGGAGATACTTCGGATTACTTGGCCTATGCGGCTTCCAAAGGTGGAGTAGTGGCGCTTACGCGTTCGATAGCTCGGGCTTATGGAAAAAATGAAATTAAAGCATTTACCATTGCGCCTGGTTTTGTAAGAACCGACATGGCGCAAGATTTTATGGATCAATATGGCGAAGGGTTTGCCCTGAACGATATTGCATTGAATCAATTGACTGAGCCGAAGGATTTGGCACCCTTGGTTACGTTGATGGCCAGCGGATTAATGGACCATGCAACGGGTTGCACGATTGATGTGAATGCCGCCAGTTATGTGCATTAACTAGTAAATATTATTTCAATAGTAAAGCATATTTTACTTTTTGAAAGTAAAAACTGGTAGTTATGCTTTTCTATCACCTGCTTCGCAATCTGTAATCCAAGCCCCATTCCTTTCTGAAGCGAATCGATATTTTCGGCAATTCCATTTTGAATATGTAAGGTAAGCGCCTCGTTTTGTTCCGAAATTTCCACCGAAACGGGCTGTTTACTTGCTCCATATTTTCGGATGTTATCGAAGAGGTTGACCAATACTCCTTCTAGCTTTTCTCTATCTGCATTTATCGTTAGACCCTCAGGATTGGCATTGATGGAAAGCTTGATGTCGAAATTCTTGGTGGATAAAGTCGGGCGCATTCTTTCCAACATGTCGTAAATCAAATCGTCTAATCTGAAATTGGATTTGCGTAACACTAGCGTTTCAGATTTGAGCTGACTCATCAGTAGAAAATCTTGGACAATGTTTTTGAGCCTAATCACTTCTTCGCGTAAGCTATTGAGAGTATCCTGGCTTAGTTCTTTTTCAGACGAACCCATTCGGTACTCCAATTCCGACTGCATATTGGCCAAAGGCGTTCGCAGTTCGTGGGCGGCCATGGCAAAAAACTGATTCTGGCTACGAATAGAAGTTTCAATTCTTGAAATCATTTCGTTCATCGTAGCCGAAAGCTGAGTGATTTCGTCATTGGCAGAAGAAACGGGTAAACGATCCATTTGAGGCGAGGCCTTTACACTTTGAGCCTTGGCAATTAATTTTTGTAGTGGGGCTAAAGTGAAATGAGCAATTAAAACGGCAGCGATAAATGCAATTAGCGCGGCACCAAAGTTGGCAAAAATCAACCTGGACTTTAAGGCTGAAATTTCATCATAGACAACTTGATTGTTTTTGGCCAGCACCAAACTGATTTGCGCACTAGTGCTTTCATCCAAAGGTCTTCGAGCAATGCAATAAGTGAACGAATCGATCTTGATGAATTCCATCAGCGAAACCTGCTCGTCTGAGGTGGGTTGTTCTATTTCAATAAAAACAGAAGAGAATATTTCGGGGAAATCGGGCCGCTCATACACCATTTGGCTTTCGAACATGTTGCCAAACCATAGTTGAATGGGCTGGTCTTCTTGCGTAACGGGGATTTGTGTCAGCTCATCATCCACCCCGTTTAAAATACTTAGAGCTTCAACTTTTCCACTATTCTGAAAAGCATTGATGAGGCTGTTTCGGATGGATTGAAAAAGGGAATAGTTAAAGGCGAGCGAAATGCCGAAAAAGACAACGAAGAAGGCCGCAGCAATCTTAAACCGAATACTTTTAAAAAATTGAATCTGCGGCAAGCTTAACTTTTTACGAGTTCACCTTGAATTTTATAGCCGTAACCTACTTGTGTTTCAATCAGCTTGGGCTCAAAATCAAAGTCTATTTTTTTTCTGAGTTGATGCATATGCACTTCTACCACATTGCTTCCTCGATCGAAATTAATGTTCCAGATTTTCTGGGTAATCTCTGATTTAGAAAGCACGCGATTGGTGTTGCTCAACAGCAGTTCTAAGATAGAGAACTCTCGCTTACTTAACTCGATTAATTGATCGGCTCGGGTTACTTCGCGCTTGATTAAATCTACTTTAAGGTCTTTTACCTGAAGAATTGAAGCCCGTGTTGAGCCGAATTTCCTTTGCACATTTCTTACCCTGGCCTTTAACTCTTCAAAATCGAAAGGCTTTTTTACGTAATCAATCGCACCTAAATCCAGCCCCTTGATTACGTGTTCACTTTCATTCAAAGCACTCATAAAAATGATGGGCGTATGAATGGAAAACTCACGCATGTTTTTCAATACTTCAAAACCACTTTGCCCAGGCAGCATAATGTCTAAAAGAATCAGGTCGAAATCGTTGGTGGCTGCGGTTTCTAATGCTTCGCTGCCATTGGTTTCATGCGCAACGGAATAGCCTTCCTCTTCTAAGCCTTTTACTAAAAAATTACCCAGCTTAACTTCGTCTTCAATCAACAGAATTTTCATAGGGAGCGAGTAAGGTTTACTTGGTCTTTAAAAGTTGTTCCGTCTACAGTGATTTTGGAAGGGATAAAAATACTGTAGCCCAATTTATTAATTTCTCCCTCAAGCCCTTTTCTTTTCCAACCTTCGATTTTAATCGTTTTGCCCTCTTTAATTAGGTTTGAAATAGAAGAAGCGATTCGGGTACTAATCTTAATGTAAGACTTGTCATCTAAAACCACGCCTCTTAATACATCATCTTTATTTACTCGCTCCAAGTCAATGCTGGTTATCACTCCATTTACTTCTTCAGACTCAGTTTCGTAATTTTCTCTTCCTTGGGCAAAACCGTATAAACGGAGGGTGTCCTTATTTGTACATAAGGCATAAAGAAAATTATAGTGTTCACTACGGAAATAGCCATTGTTTGTGCGGTTACGATAGAAAAGTGAAAGCTCTTCGTTTTTGTGGTTCTGAATGAAAGAATCAATTGCTTTTGCATCGTTTTCACTAAACCTATAAGTAACCTTTTCACTGTCTGATTTCGTTTCCAAATAAGAAATTAGCCCAAGTTCATTCGGAACAAGGTCATTTGCAATGCCTGTTTTATGATCTAAGAACATAGAAATTTGTCCGAAAGAAGGCATTATAGAACTTCCATACTTTGTGCCAATGATCATTCCATGAGCCATTTCTAGGGTGTTCTTAGTTTTTACTACAGAACCAGCAATATAGTTTTTAACTGGGCGAACATAGCTTACAAAAGCTGATTCAATATGATCGTCATTGTTTGATATAGACTTTTTGGCGAGCAAACTATCTCCGTTTTCCAAAAACAGTAAATATTCACGTCCTTTAATTTTTGCGCTACTTAATACTTTAGCCGCTATCACTGTTTCAAAAGTTTGACTATTTCTTAAACCTGTTTTATTTGCTTCAATACTGTTTCGTTCGATTAAAAAAACTTCTTTTTTCGTTCTCACTTCTAGTAAAGAACCTATTCCTGAAATCTTTTTACTCAGCTCTTTTTCTGCTTTTCTTGTAGAAGTGGTTTTATAGGGAGCTTTTTCTAAAAACTCTTGGTCTCCACTTACTTTAATCTCAACAGTTTCCTTTAAAGCAATAAGAGGTTTCATCATTGCCCCATTTTCAGCCGGGAAGGTTAGGCTTAATAAGTCTCCATTTTCTTTTTGGAAAACAGTACCAATTAAATAACTTTCTATAGTCCTATCACCATAAATGGATTTGATAAACTTTCCACGGTAGGTTACCTCTATATGCTTAGACTTATCATTAAAGCGTTTTGCATAATCAAGCATTTTAGAAGGAATTTCTTGACCCACTATTGGAATAGAAAGTAGTAAAGCGAATAACAAAAAAGTAAACCGATTTTTCATAACCTTAATTTTCTTCGAACCTAAAACACTCTTATTAAAACTAGCTTAAATTCAGATTAATATTCCTTAATTTCATAATATGGAAAAACGCTGCACTTGGTGCGAAAACACCTTTGAAGAATACGAGAAATACCACGATGAGGAATGGGGCGTGCCTGTGCATGACGATAAAACGCATTTCGAGTTTTTAACTTTAGAAGGTGCACAAGCAGGTTTAAGTTGGTCAACCATTCTTAAAAAGCGAGACGGCTATCGTCAGCTATTTGCTGATTTTAATGTGGAGGCCGTTGCGGAATTTACTCCAGCTGAAGTAGAAATTATACTTCAAAACCCCGCCATTATTCGAAACCGACTAAAGGTGGCTGGAACGGTGATTAATGCCCAGAAATTTATAGCAGTGCAAAAAGAGTTCGGTTCTTTCGACAAATACGTATGGTCTTTTGTAGGCGGAAAGCCCATTGTGAATTCTTGGGAAAGCATGAAGCAAGTGCCTGCCACTACCCCTGAGTCGGATGCACTGAGTAAGGATTTGAAAAAGCGAGGTTTTAAATTTGTTGGCAGTACAATAATGTACGCCTATATGCAGGCCTGCGGCTTGGTAATGGATCATACCACAGACTGTTTTAGATACAAGGCGCTAAGCGAAAAATAGCCTTTATTGGGAAACGCTCAAAACAATCGTTTTACGCGGAATTTTTATGTACCACATTCCCACTTCTTTGCCTTCTGCTACCATAGCAGATGAATACAACACAAATTGAGTGTCTTCCATAAACTGCACGTTTGCAGGCGATTTAATGTGGTTTTGACTATTGTATTGATAGGCTTCATAAATGGCTTTTCCTTTTCCCTCTAAGCTATTTTCTTCATTGAAAGGAAAACCTCTTACTTCAATATTTTCTGATTCGACTGCTGTCCAGACTACTTTTTCTTCTTCAAGATTTACCTTGAGTTTAGCGGAAATACTATCACCTATATCCTTAGCTTTTTCAATGATTTGCACATCCGACACCACCTGAATTTCCTGGCTTTTCATGTCTTGAAGCGCCTTTTTTGTATCTACCTTTTGGTTAGAACAGTTGAAAGCCAAAAGAGCGAGAATTACGATGCTAAGCTTTTTCATGAAATAAAATATTTACTCAGTTGGGTGTAAAATTAACAGCCTTGTCAATTGTTTGTTAATTTTGTGGATTAATTCGCATAAATATGATTGACAAGCTAGAGACACTCAAAGCACGATTCGAAGAAGTAGGTCAGCTCCTTGTACAGCCTGATGCCATGACAGACATGAAGCATTACTCTAAACTGAACAAGGAATACAAGGACTTAGAGAAGATTGTGACGGTCTATGATGAGTATATCAATGTGAATGAAAATATTGAGTCTTCTAAAGAACTTCTGAAAACTGAAAAAGATGAAGAGTTTCGTGAGATGGCCAAAATGGAAATCAGTGAACTGTCTGAGCGAAAAGAGGAAATAGAAGAAGAGCTAAAAGTAATGCTTATCCCTAAAGACCCTGATGACTCTAAGGATGTAATCATGGAAATTAGAGCAGGTGCTGGTGGTGATGAAGCTGCAATTTTTGCTGGTGATTTATACCGAATGTATGACAGGTACATTGAAAGCAAAGGCTGGAAGAAGGAACTCATCAATGTAAACGAGGCGGCTTCTGGTGGTTTTAAAGAAATCACTTTTGGCGTTTCTGGTGAAGATGTTTACGGAGCGTTAAAATTTGAATCGGGCGTTCACCGTGTGCAACGTGTTCCTGTAACCGAGTCGCAAGGGCGAGTACATACTTCAGCTGCTTCAGTAGCAGTTTTACCCGAAGTGGAAGATGTGGATGTTCACCTCGATATGAAAGATGTTCGAAAAGACACCTATCGTTCGTCAGGTGCGGGTGGTCAGCACGTAAACAAAACGGAATCCGCTGTTCGACTGACGCACATACCTACGGGTATTGTGGTAGAATGCCAAGATGGGCGTTCCCAACATAAAAACTTCGATAAGGCACTGAGCGTTTTGCGCTCACGTATGTACGAAATTGAGTTGAAAAAGCAGGAAGACGAACAGGCAGGAAAACGTAAATCTTTAGTAGGCAGTGCCGATAGGTCCGATAAAATTAGAACTTACAACTATCCTCAGGGCCGTGTTACAGATCACAGAATTGGTTATTCTCAACACAATTTACCGACCGTAATGGATGGCGAAATTGGCGAGTTTGTAGAACGTTTAAGAATGGCCGAAGCCTCTGAAAAAATGGCCCAAGACAGTATGGTTTAATTACTTAGCTTGGTAATCCATTGGTTCAAGCTCGAACAATCGGTTTACTGTAGTATTGAAAATCTCAGAAATTTTAAGGGCCAGAGTGGTAGATGGCGTGTATTTACCGCGCTCAATGGCATTGATGCTTTGTCGCGATACTCCTGCAAGGCTGGCCAATTGTTCCTGAGTTATTTTTTTTCGCTTGCGCTCTTCGCGGAGTGTGTTTTTCATTTTGATTCCAATTCTCACGTAAAACTAGAACGATCAGCCCTTTGAACGGCCTTTTAATTAGTTAAGTTTATATTACATTTTTGTTCCTAAAACGAACAGAATGTTACAAGCCTGTTAAAAATTCGTGAACAGTTTCTTAACATTGGCATTTTGATTTATCTTTGCCCCCCATAATAAAAGAAGAAACTATGTTATTCGACCCACCAATTGCTTCTGGAGCAAATACCTTTCTTTGGATTGTTGTTGTCCTTATCGGATTTGTTGCTGCTTTAAGCCAGCATGATGCCCTATTTAAAGGAAAGAAGAAGAAAGAAGGAGAGCACTAAGTCTATTCCTCTCCATTTCTTTATTGCATAGGTCAACTTAAAATTGGCCTTTAACCACAACCTTCTGGCTAGTATTTGCTGGCCAAAACTTCTTTTGCTTTTTCTTGAATTAAAGCCCAAGCGTTTTCTACATGTTTGGCTTCAAGGTTTGTATTTCCAAAGGCCAGTCGTAACGAAAACTTATTGTTCAATTTGGTTTGGGCAAAAAAGAGCTTTCCAGTAGCATTCACCCTGTTCATTATTTCTTCATTCAAACTATCCAGTTTGTCCTCGCTAATATTTGGAGCGAACCTAAAGCATACCGTATTTAGCGGAACTGGCGCTAAAAGCTCAAAATCAGGGTGCTTTTCAATTTCGGTTTTCAGCCATTGACCAAGTGCAATATGCTTTCTGATTTTGGCTTGAATGCCTTCAACACCCATTTCGCGAATTACAAACCAGAGTTTGAGTGCTCGGAATCTTCTCCCTAAAGGCACGCCCCAATCACGGTAATTTTTTACCTCATCGTCTACTGAGGTTTTTAAGTAATCGGGTGAAATAGCGAAGGTATTGATTAAGGCACGAGGGTCTTTTACGTAATAAGCCGTGCAGTCAAAATTGGTGAACATCCATTTATGTGGGTTGAAAACGAAGGAATCTGCCAATTCAACACCCTCTGCCATCCAACGCATTTCAGGTAATACCAAAGCGGTGCCTGCATAAGCCGCGTCTACATGATGCCAAATATCATACTTCTGGCAAATTTTGCTAATGGCCATTATTGGGTCGATGGCCGTTGTGCTGGTGGTGCCTATGGCAGACACTACACAAAGTGGCTTTCTTCCTTCAGCAATATCTTTTTCTATCAATTTTTCTAAATGCGCTGGGTCTAAAGCAAAGGCATCATCTACATTTACCTTGCGAAGATTATTCGAACCTATGCCTGCAATTTTTACTGCCTTATCAATGGAAGAATGAATTTGGTTTGAAGCGTACACTATGTATTTCTCCGCTCCAGAGAAGCCTTCTTCATTCACTTTATAACCCGAAGCTTTTTCTCGCGCAGTAAGAATGGCACAAAGCGTAGCGGTAGAAGCCGTATCTTGAATTACACCAGTAAAATGCTTTGGCAAGGCCAGCATTTCTTTCATCCACTCCATCATTTGTTCTTCAAGCTCGGCTGCGGCAGGCGAGGTAAGCCAAATCATGCATTGCGCACCTAAAGTAGCAGTGAGCATTTCGCCCAAAATGGAAGGCATACTTTTATTGCCTGGGAAGTAAGCCATAAAATTGGGGCTCTCCCAGTGGGTCATTCCTGGCACAATTTGTTGCTTGAAATCGGCAAAAATGGCCTCAAATTGCTCCGACTGCTCGGGAGGGAGTTTCGGAAACTGTTTTTTTATATCGCCCGGCTTTACATTGGGTAAAACAGGATATTCCTCTACATTTTGTAGGTAATCGGCCATCCAGTCCACAAGGCTGTGGGCGTGTTTTCTAAAAGAATCGTTATCCATTATTTTATTGCTTTCTACTCAATATTGAATGTGACCAAAGATAACTGAAGATACTTAATGGAATCGGCTTCAAACTTTCGATTTACTATTTTCCATAGAATTCGTTACTTTGATGTATGGATATTCAGGCGGAAAAATTAAGGTTGATTGAATGGCTGGCTAGTTTGAGGGATTCGAATACTATTTCTGAGTTAGTGGCTTTTAAAAAATCTAAAGAAATAGATTGGTGGGATGAAATTAGTGAGGATGAAAAGTCTGAAATAAACGAAGGTATGGCGCAGGCTGACAAAGGAGAGCTAATACCACATGATAAGGTAATGTCTAAATACGACAAATGGCGTTAGAGATAGTTTGGACAAAGCGCGCAATTGCTGGCTTCGATAATACCATTAAATATTTAGAGAAGAACTTTACTGATAAGGAAGTAAAACGCTTTGTTAAACAATCCACAGAATTTTTTGAGTTGCTTAAACTCTATCCAGAAATGCTTGAAAAAACGGAAAAGCAAGAAAACGTTTATCGAGGCCCAATTAATAAATACACCATACTCACTTACAGGCTAGTTAAGAAAACGAATCAAATACAACTTATCAATATTCGTTCGGCAAGAAGAAAACCATTGAAAGGATAATCTTTAACTATTACAGCGATCACAACTCTGTTTTCAATACGTTTATCCGCCATATTGTCCGAAAACAAAGTTAGCATATATCTTGCAGGCCTAAGAACGTACTTTAATCTAAAGCACTAAAAATTATGAAAACGAAATGGATTGTTTTAATCGTTGTTGCTCTTGTGGTCATCATCGGTTACTCTACTTTTAAAGGATCTTATAACGGAATGGTTCAACGCGAAGAAAGCATCAGTGGTGCTTGGGCGCAAGTTGAAAACCAATATCAAAGAAGGTCAGACCTTATCCCCAACTTAGTAAACACTGTAAAAGGCTATGCCGATTTTGAGCAAGAAACTTTAACAGGTGTTATTGAAGCGAGGGCCAAAGCTACTTCGGTTAGCATCAACCCAGAAAACTTAAGCCCAGATGCCATTGCCCAATTTGAGCAAGCACAACAAGGCGTGAGTTCAGCTTTGAGCAGACTTTTAGTAACGGTAGAACGTTACCCTGATTTAAAGGCTAGCACACAGTTTAGCCAGCTTCAAGTTCAATTAGAAGGAACAGAAAATAGAATTGCTGTAGAAAGAAGAAATTTCAACACAGCGGTTCAAGGATACAATACTTTCATCAAAACCTTCCCTAAAAACATCATTGCGGGTATGTTTGGCTTTGAGCAGAAAGGATACTTTGAGTCAAAGCCAGGGTCTGATGTAGCACCAGAAGTAACTTTTGACTAATGGCCGAGGATTTATTCAGTAGCGACCAGAAAAAGAGAATCAAAGCGGCAATTCAGGAAGCTGAATTGAACACCAGCGGAGAGGTTCGAGTACATTTAGAAAACCATTGCAAAACGGAAAATGTACTCGATAGAGCCTCCCAAATGTTTTCTAAGTTGCAAATGCATAAAACGGATGCTAGAAATGGCGTATTGATTTACATGGCGGTGAAAGATCACCGCTTTGCCATTATTGGTGATGCCGGCATTAATCAAAAAGTGGGGGACGATTTTTGGGATGCCACCAAGGATAAAATGTTGGCCCATTTCAAAAACGGGAATCTTACTATGGGTTTGGTGGAAGGAATCCTATGTGCGGGAGAAAAGCTTAAAGAGCATTTCCCTTACCAAAAGGACGACAAAAACGAACTGTCAGATGATATCTCATTCGGAAAAAACTAATATGCGATACTTACTTACGATAGCCTTAATCTTCAGCCAAGCACTTGCTTTTGCGCAGGGAATCCCAGAGAAACCCAGCCAAAAGCGATTAGTGAATGACTTTACGGGCACAACCTTATCGACCGCTGAGGCCAATGCGCTTGAGCAAAAGCTTTTGAATTACGAGGACACCACTTCAACTCAAGTGTCAATTCTGATTGTAGAGTCACTGGGTGGATACGAGGTAGTAGATTTCGCACAGCAAACAGCCGAAAAATGGGGTGTTGGCCAAGCGAATAAAGATAATGGGATCTTTATAGTTGTATCCATTAATGATAGAAAAGCGGCCATCGTAACAGGCTACGGTATGGAAGGTGCTATTACCGATGCTGCTACTTATACCATTCGTGAAGACTATATGAATCCACGTTTTAGAGAAGGCAACTTCTATCAAGGTTTGGACGATGCGACAACCGTTATTTTCAAACTGGCTTCTGGCGAATATACTTCTGATGATGTAGCGAGCGGAAGAACTGGTGATGGCGGTGGTGGTTTTCCATTCTTCACGCTGGTTATTCTTTTCTTCTTTATCATTCCGGCTTTGGTGGGAAAAAGAAGAGGTAATAGTCATGGTTCGCGAGGTATTCCATGGTGGGCTTGGCTTATGATGGGCAGTGGTGGAGGAAACCATAACGACAAATGGGACAATTTCCGTGGAGGCGGAGGCTCATTTGGCGGAGGCTCTGGCTTCGGTGGCGGAGGCGGCTTTGGCGGTTTCGGAGGTGGAAGCTTCGGAGGAGGCGGTTCTGGCGGAAGTTGGTAAACTTAATTCACTTAAAAAGATATTTGAACCCCTTTCAAGAAATTGGAAGGGGTTTTTTTGTTTGAAAAATTGGTTTTGAAAGGCATATTCAGATTGTTCACCTCCCAACCCTCCTCAAGGAGGGACTGCTATGAGAGTTGACAAAAAAGGTGGAACACAAAAGTATCAACTGAATCTGATTTAATTATTCCCCGCTGGCGGGGGCAGTGGCTGGACTTTCTTGTCCTAAAATAGGTTGAAAAGCTTAAAACGGTACATCTACACCTCAACACACAAACACCTCAATACTTCAACACCTCTTTCAACTTACTGTGGCCGCTGCGGCTTACGGGCAATTGAGCGCCTGTTTTTAGGCTGAGTAAATAAGAGTCCTTTTCGTAGAGCTCCAGTTTTTCAATGTGCTTAATGGAAACGATGTGAGAACGATGGACGCGAATAAAATCACCAGAAGGTAGATTATCTTCCAGGTGCTTCATTCGCATCAATTTCAAAAATTTACCTTGGTCCGAATGAATGGCTACGTAATCATCTTGTGCCTCAAAATGTGCAATTTGGTCCAAGCCTAGGATATGGATTTTGTTGCCAGTTTTCACCACCAAACGATCAATACCTTCCGAAAGCTCTTCACGTTTTTCTGTTAAGGATTCAATTTCTTTTTGGGCAGAAGTTTTGGTTTGAATTTTATCAATTGCCTTTTGTACCGCTCCTTTAAAACGCTCTTCGGCATAAGGCTTTAGTAAATAATCGGTGGCATTCAGTTCAAAAGCTTTGATTGCATATTGATCGAAAGCGGTGCTGAAGATGACCACTGGAGGGTTTTCAATTAACTCTAGCATTTCAAAACCCGTGATTTTGGGCATTTGAATGTCCAGAAAAAGCAAATCAGGTTCGTGTTCCTGAATGGCCTTTAAACCCTGAAAACCATCACCACATTCTGCAATCACTTCCACTTGAGCAAAGTTTTGCAAATAGGCCTTGATAATATCGCGGGCTAATTTTTCATCGTCAACTATTATGGCTTTGATCATTTTTCGCTGGGTTGAGGAATGTCCAAACGGACGGTAAATAGATTTTCGTTGGTTTCGGTAAACACCAATTTCGGTACACCGTAGATGACGCGCAAACGTTCGCGCACATTTTTAAGCCCAATACCTTTGCCTTTTTTGCTCACGGCTTTCGGGTCGAACTCGTTGGTCATGGAAAGGCGAAGAATGCCATTTTCGGTTTTTGCTGTTACCCGAATGGTCACATCTTCTAAACTTTC
Organism: Roseivirga ehrenbergii; assembly: GCF_001593005.1. Lineage (GTDB taxonomy): Bacteria > Bacteroidota > Bacteroidia > Cytophagales > Cyclobacteriaceae > Roseivirga > Roseivirga ehrenbergii. The sequence continues at coordinate 325,861 of NZ_LQZQ01000002.1, read as the reverse complement.
GTAAATGCCATGCTTAACAGCGTTTTCAATTAACGGCTGTAATATCAGGTTGGGTAAAGTGAGGTTTAAAGCGTCAATTTCAATTTGAGTTTCTACTTGAAGTCGATCGCCAAAACGGACTTTCTCTATTTCTAGGTAGAGCATCAGATTGGCCATTTCTTCTTCCAAAGTATTCAGCTGATGGTTTTCCTTACCTAAGGAATAGCGAAGAAAATCAGAAAGCTTTACCACCATTTCGCGTGCTTGGTTTGGAGCAGTTATGGTCAGCGATGCGATGGAGTTAAGGCTATTAAAAATAAAGTGCGGATTGATCTGTGACTTCAGCATCTCCAACTCCGACTCCTTGAGCATGGTTTCAAGCTGGGCTTGCTGTTGGCCTCTATCCCTTAAATCATCATAATATTTTATAAGGTGATAGACTAAAATAAGCACCGCGTAATAGAGCAAACCTAAACCCGACCGCCAAACGATAGAGCTATTCAGATAAATCAACGATTCCTCAGTTTGTGGTAATATGTTTTTTAAAACTGTTATTGTAATAAAAACCCCAGCGGCTACTGAAAGTGCTGCTGCGGCCAAATGACTTACAATAAGGTTGAGAATTTGGGAAGAATCAAATGAATTATAACGTACTACAAACCAAAAGGCGAGGCCTAAACAATAGAAAGTACCGTTAAAAATGAAGCTATCAATGTTTGCCTCTTTTGTACTGAAATCGTAAAAATACCTTAGCGCCAGCCCAAATAGAATGGCAATGAATAACCACGCTGCGGTATAAAAAATAATGCCTTTGTTCTTTATAAAAGGGTGATTCATAGAAATCTAAACGAAACGAAAATTAGCGATTTCTTTTAAGGCTTTGGTAAAAAATAAAAAGAGTATTGAATCAAGAGCGACCAACTCTAACTCAATACTCTAGATTTAAGCTACCGTTTTACCTTACTTCGCCTCCACCAAAAAGCACCAATCCTTTTACTACTAGTTCTTTTCCGTTGTTGGCTTCGTTTTCGGTGATTACCTTTCTTTCGTCTGAAAAGCCACCAAAAATTGCAGTTACCTGTACTTTCACATTCATGTCGGACGGAACTCTAATTTCAGTTCCGCCAAACAATACAAATACATCCAAAATATTCGTGCCGCTGGCAAGTTCTGCGTTTAGAAGGTTCAAGTCGGTTCCACCAAAAATGGTAGTCAACTTTCCTCCTCTAAACTGTTTCGAGGTAACTTTTCTTTCTGCTCCACAAAAAATCGCGATTTCATCTACGCCATCTATTTCTGACTCAGTATTTTTTTTTTCACTAGAACCGTCTTTATCTATCCCCCTTCTGAAAAGAAGCGACCCACCGATAATGATGAAGATAACAGGCCAGAATTCGAAGATGTCTCTAAAGTCAAGATAGTATACATCTCTTATTAAGAAGGCGGCTCCTATGGCTACCAACGTTAAGCCCAAACCTACTTTTTCTCTTACTGTGGCAATTAAAATACCGATAAGAATTAGAATTGAATACCATTCGGTAAAGTACCAAGGAAGACGAATGTTAAGGACACCAATGTTATCTAAAGTCCAAAGAGAACCGATGACAAGAAATAGCGCTCCGACTATGTACCTTTTACTAGCTGACTGTGACATAATTTTTTTAGTTAAATGCAGGCAGAAAAAGTTCTGCCTGCTGTGGTTGTTGTTTTGAGTAATTGTTGTTGTTTAATTGACCAGTGTTTTTTGACCTTTGGGCTTGAAACACATTCAAATGTACGTGGCTTTAGCCTGTCTTTGTTGGCGGAATTCGGTGAACGAACGCCTGAACTCGGTAAACACACAATGTTTTCGACCATCTTATTCGGCAGTTTTAAATAATCGGTGAATAACATTTCCGAATTACTTTCTAACTAGTGCTTCATTGCCTAATTTTGAATTGAATAAAATCTCATCACATGGAATATAGAATAGAAAAGGATACCATGGGGGACGTTAAAGTTCCTGCAGACAAGTATTGGGGAGCCCAAACTGAGCGCTCTAGAAACAACTTTAAAATTGGTCCAGAAGCCAGTATGCCACTTGAGGTAGTATATGGTTTTGCATATCTTAAAAAAGCCGCAGCCCATACCAACCACGCTTTAGGAGTTTTGTCGGTAGAAAAGCGCGACCTTATTTCAAAAGTGTGCGATGAGATTTTAGAAGGAAAGCATGATGACCAATTTCCGTTGGTAATTTGGCAAACAGGTTCGGGTACACAATCAAATATGAATGTGAACGAAGTAGTAGCCAACCGCGCACATGTAATTGCTGGGCATAAATTAGGTGAAGGTAAAACAGAAGTTCACCCAAATGATGATGTGAACAAGTCGCAGTCGTCTAACGATACCTACCCAACAGGCATGCACATAGCGGCCTACAAAATGATTGTAGAAACTACCATTCCGGGAGTGGAAATGTTAAGAGATACGCTTCAGGCCAAATCTAAAGAGTTTATGAAGGTGGTGAAAATTGGCCGTACCCACTTAATGGACGCGACACCTCTTACTTTAGGACAAGAATTTTCGGGCTACGTTTCTCAATTGAATCATGGCTTAAAAGCCTTAAAAAATACTTTAGAACACCTTTCAGAATTGGCTTTGGGGGGTACTGCAGTAGGAACGGGAATTAATACTCCAGAAGGTTATTCGGAACTGGTAGCTCAGAAAATTGCAGAGTTCACAGGCCATCCTTTTATTACTGCTGAAAATAAATTTGAAGCACTAGCTGCCCACGATGCCTTGGTAGAAACCCACGGAGCTTTGAAGCAAATGGCTGTTTCATTGAATAAAATTGCCAATGATATTAGAATGTTAGCCTCTGGGCCTCGTTCGGGAATTGGTGAAATCATTATACCATCAAACGAACCTGGCTCTTCAATTATGCCGGGTAAAGTAAATCCAACACAGTGTGAGGCCATGACCATGGTTTGTGCTCAGGTAATGGGTAATGATGTGGCTGTTTCTGTTGGGGGTGCACAAGGGCATTATGAACTGAATGTGTTCAAACCAATGATGGCATACAATGTATTGCAGTCGGCACGTTTAATTGGTGATGCTTGCGTTTCTTTCACAGAGAATTGCGCAGTTGGAATTGAACCAAACTATAACAGTATTCAACAACATTTGAATAATTCGCTAATGTTGGTTACGGCCTTAAATACCAAAATTGGTTATGAAAAAGCCGCTAAAATTGCGAAAACCGCGCATGAAAATGGAACTACCTTAAAGCAAGAAGCCGTTAATTTAGGATACCTAACAGCCGAAGAATTTGACGAATGGGTAAGACCAGAAGATATGATCGGAAGTTTGAAAAGCTGACATTAAAGTTATAATTTGTCATTTAATGGGTTTCACTCAAATAAATCAAAGATAAGATGAAAACTTCTAAAGTATTTTTCACGCTTTTGCTGGGCATGTTTATTGCCACGGCCGCTATTGGTCAAGAAATGACCAAAGCTGAAAAAAAGGCTTTCAAACAAGAAATGAAGATTTGGAAGAAGAAGAAAAAGGCCATGTCTCCAGAAGATTTTAAGGCGCTTTCTGAGGAACATCTTAAACTAAAGGCAGCTAATGCTGGAGCTTTGAGTGATATTCAAACGCTTGAAACACAGCTGAGCGCTAAGGATGGTCAGATTGGTGATTTGCAAAAGCAAGTAACTAGAATGCAAGCCGCCTATCAAGCTTCCCAAAAAGAAGTAGAGAACCTGAAGGCTCAAAATGACAAACGTCCTGCTTATAACCCCGACATCATCAATGGCGAAGATTTCAGCATTGGTGTTGTATTCAAGGTACAAGTAGGTGCTTTTAGAAAAGTAGACTTAAAGAAATACGCAGATACTTCTAAAGATTTTGCAGAAGAAGGAGCGGATGATTTACGCAAATATGTTATTGGCAACTTTAGGAATTACGAGGACGCCAATGTTCTAAAGAGATACCTAAGAGAAATGGGTGTTGAAGATGCTTGGATTGTACCTTACAGAGATGGCAAAAGAGTACCACTCAAAGAGGTGCTTCCTACTGCAGAAAAAACGAAGTAAACTTTTCATACATAAGAAATTAGCAGTGCTTTATTCATTGAAGCACTGCTTTTTTATATCCTTTTTAGGTTCAATATTTACTATTTTTATACATGGAAAAGAGGTGGCTATTTAATAATGAAGCAGATGCAGAGTTGGTACAGTCCCTTCAGGAAAACCTTGGCCTATCAGAAAATCTAGCTTTTTTATTTGCTCAAAAGGGAATCAAAAATTACGAAGAGGCCAAAGCTTATTTTAGGCCTCAGTTAGATCAATTGCACGACCCTTTTCTGATGAAAGACATGGATCGTGCTGTAGATCGGTTGTCTTCGGCACTCGAGAATGGTGAGAAAATACTCGTTTATGGCGATTACGATGTAGACGGAACCACTTCTGTGGCCACGTTTTACGGTTTTCTTTCCGAGACACACGATACACTTGAGTTTTATATTCCAGATAGATACAAAGAAGGCTACGGTGTTTCTAAAACCGGAATCGAGTATGCCATTGAAAACGGCTTTACACTTATTGTTACGTTAGATTGTGGCATTAAAGCCCACGACAGAGTTGCCCAAGCCCAAGCAGGTGGGATTGATGTGATCATTTGTGACCACCATACCCCAGGCGATGAGCTTCCAGCGGCTTATGCTGTATTAGACCCTAAACGAACAGACTGCGAATATCCTTATAAAGAACTTTCGGGCTGTGGTGTGGGCTTTAAGCTGTTGCAGGCTTATTGCCAAAAGAAAGAAATTTCACAAGAAGGCCTTTTTCAGTACCTCGATTTGCTGGCAGTGAGTATTGCTTCTGATATTGTTCCAATTACTGGGGAAAACAGGGTGCTCACCTATTTCGGTCTCAAAAAACTAAACCAAGACCCAAGACCTGGATTGAAGGCCTTGGTAGATCTCTGTAAGAATAAAAATGATTTTACGGTTTCGAGTATCGTTTTTGGTATTGGACCAAGAATAAATGCCGCTGGCCGAATGGATCACGCAAGAGCTTCGGTAAAACTACTTTTAGCTAAAACCGAAGTAGATGCAGATGCGAAAGCCTCGCTTATCAACGATAAGAATGACGCCCGTAGAGATTTCGATAACACAATTACAGAAGAGGCATTACAAATGATTCAGTCGAATGAGGTGCTTCTTAATGCAAAATCAACCGTGCTGTATAAAGAAGATTGGCATAAGGGAGTGATAGGTATTGTTGCTTCTCGCTGTATCGAAAAACATTATCGTCCAACGGTAATTTTGACAGAGTCCAACGGAAAAGTAACGGGTTCGGCTCGTTCAGTAATGGGTTTCGATGTTTACAATGCCATAACCGAATGTGCCGATTTACTCAATCAATATGGTGGACATATGTATGCGGCTGGTGTCACTATGGAAATTGAAAATGTGGAAGCTTTTCAAGAAAGATTTGAGTCGGTAGTGGCTAGTACGATTTCCGAAGAACAGCTTGTTCCAGCCATCAAAATTGATTTGGTCATTTTTTTAGACGACATCAATTTTAAATTTTATGAGACTATTAGGCAGATGGGGCCATTTGGGCCGCAAAATATGCAACCCGTTTTTGTTTCTGAAAACGTTCATGCTGAAAATGTAAAAGTGTTGAAAGAACAACACCTTAAGTTTACAGTAAAACAAGAGGGAACTAACGCTTCAATTGACGCCATAGGTTTTGGTTTGGGCGAATATTTTGATTTGGTAAAATCTGGCATGAAATTTCACATGGCCTATACCATTGAAGAGAACGATTTTAGAGGGCATAAAAGTCTTCAACTCTTCATTAAGGATATTAAGTTTGAATGATTATTCTATTTTTGCCATTCCATCATGAAGTTAAGAGCCGACAATCTCGTCAAGACATATAAAAAAAGAAAAGTAGTTAACAATGTTTCCGTGCAAGTAGAGCAAGGAGAAATCGTTGGTTTACTTGGGCCAAATGGAGCCGGAAAAACCACTACATTCTATATGATTGTGGGCTTGATTAAGCCAAATGAAGGAAATATCTATCTTGAAGATGAAGATATTACCCCTCTGCCTATGTTTAAAAGAGCCAAATTAGGTATTGGATATTTGGCCCAGGAACCCAGTGTTTTCAGAAAACTTACGGTAGAAGAAAATATTATGGCAGTACTTGAAATGACAAAGCTGCCTAAAAAGCTTCAGAAGGAAAAAATGGAATCTCTTTTGGAAGAATTTAGCCTTACCCATGTAAGAAAAAACAAAGGACAGGTGCTTTCTGGAGGAGAAAGAAGAAGGACAGAAATTGCAAGAGCCTTATCTGTAGATCCTAAGTTTGTATTGCTTGACGAACCCTTTGCAGGTGTTGATCCCATTGCTGTAGAGGAAATTCAGTCTATAGTTTTTAAGTTGAAGCAACGAAACATAGGCATTCTGATTACAGATCACAACGTAAATGAAACCCTATCCATTACCGACCGCGCCTACCTAATGTTTGAGGGTAAACTTTTGAAGGCCGGTACGGCAGAAGAATTAGCAGCTGACGAACAAGTTAGAAAAGTGTATTTAGGTAAAAATTTCGAACTCAAGCGGAAAATATAAGTGGCAATCATTAATTCGATACTAACATGGGTAATGAAAAAGCGGATGTACCAAATCGGCCTTTTCATGAAATACCCTTTGGAGGTTCAAGATGAGTTATTTAAAAAACTGATTACCACGGCTAGAAATACGGAATTTGGTCGTACTCACGGCTTCGCAGATATTCAAAATCAAGAGCAGTTTAGAAAGAACGTTCCCATCTTCTCTTATGAAGAAATCAACCCCTACATAGAAAGGAATATGATGGGTGAGCAAAATTTGCTTTGGCCATCAGATATAAAGTGGTTTGCTAAATCATCGGGAACTACCAATGCAAGGAGTAAATTCATCCCTGTTTCTTATGAGGCTTTAGAAGAATGCCACTTTAAAGGAGGCAAGGATATGCTTTCTATTTACTGCAATAACAATCCTGAAACCCGGATGTTTGATGGCAAAGGGCTGACGATTGGCGGAAGCCAGCAGGTAAACCAATTCGATACCAGCCAAGAGTCGTTTTATGGAGATGTTTCTGCAGTAATCATGTCCAACCTTCCATACTGGACTAGATTTGTCCGTACCCCTGCGTTAGATATTGCCCTAATGGATGAATGGGAAGCGAAGATCGAGTTGATGGCAAAAACCACCATGGACGAGAACGTAACCAGTATTTCGGGTGTACCTACTTGGACAATTATTTTGCTTCAGAAAATAATGGAGCTGAAAGGAACAGATAATATTCTTGATGTTTGGCCCAACTTGGAGGTCTTTTTTCACGGGGCCGTGGCTTTTGGCCCTTACAAAAACATCTTTCAGAAAATGATTCCTTCGAGCCAAATGCACTACATGGAAACCTATAATGCATCGGAAGGCTTTTTTGGTATACAAGACCAAATGGACTCTGACGAGATGTTACTTATGCTTGATTATGGGATTTTTTATGAGTTTATACCCTTTGCTGAAATCCACAGCGATTCTCCCAAGGTAATAGGTTTGGAAGAGGTGGAGGTAGGCGAAAATTATGCTTTACTCATTTCTACCAACGCTGGTTTATGGAGGTATAAAATCGGAGACACTGTTCAGTTTACCTCTATTTCACCTTATAGAATTCGAATTTCAGGTAGAACAAAACATTATATCAATGCATTTGGAGAAGAGTTGGTCGTGGAAAACGCTGAAAGAGGTATTGCCTCAGCTGCAGAAAAAACGGGTGCTTTGATAAACAATTTTACTGCGGCTCCTAAATACTTTAGCCAGGATGAAAAGGCTGCTCACGAATGGGTGGTCGAGTTTGAAAAAGAGCCCTCTAGTCTAGAGGATTTCACAAGGTTTTTGGATGAAAAGCTTCGCGAAATCAATTCAGATTATGACGCCAAGCGTTATAAAGACATGGCATTGACCACCCCTATAGTTCATAAAGCCGAAGTGGGCACTTTTTATAAGTGGATGAAGAGTAGAGGTAAGTTGGGCGGCCAAAATAAAGTACCACGACTTTCGAATACGCGAGAATATCTAGATGATATTTTGAAGATACTAGAAACACACTCTACACAAGTTTAGCCTTTTATTTTATAGTACAGCCAATGGCCTTGGTGTTGTTAGTTTCAATGCTTTGCCCATTTAAAAGGGCATCTACTGCACTCTCTACATAACGTTTAGTCGCGGCTTCTGGATTGCGGCTGTTGTTATCGATGGCTCCAATATAGCCAACCCTAAAGCCAGAGGTTTCCTTATTCAACACAAACACTTGAGGCGTGTTTGTTGCTCCATAAGCGGCTGTGGTTTCTTGGATATCGGTGTCTATTAAATAGGCAAATGGAAATTCCTTATCATTAGCCCTTTCTTTCATTTTAGAATAAGAATCTCCTACAGATACTTCCGGGTTGTTGGGCTGAATTGCAATTACAGGATAGCCCAAAGCTGAGTACTTGTTGTGTAAAGCGATGATTCTATCTTCATACATTTCTGAGTAGGGACAGGTGTTGCAGGTAAAAACAATGATGTAGCCTTTTGCATTCTTGTTGGTGTTGAGTGAAACGATTTTGCCATCTACGTTTTTAAGATTAAAATCTGGAGCGATATCTCCTATTTTAACACCTTGAGGAGTCTGGCTTGTGCCTCCAACTATTAAAAGGAAAGAGATTAATAATGCTTTAGTATAAACCATAATACTTGATATTTATTGGCAATCCTGTTTTCAACCGTTGAAGCTCGTCATTATCCTTCTTTGATTCAACATATTTTATAAACTGTTGTTCGTAAAACTTTGATTTAACTTAACCCAATGGTATTTCGATTCCGAATTTGAAAATATAAATATTCCAATATATGCTCAAAGCGCCTTGTTCGCTTTCATTTCCCTTTTTTTGGATACCATCTACAAAAGGATAATGTGGCCATATGGGCATAATATTGGGTTAACATTGTGGTTAAAATAATCGGGTCTATTTGTGTTTTGGTTTGAGTCAACTCCTGCTCACAAAAATACAATTGAAATTTGTAAGAAGAGGCGCATTTCTGGTTCAGAAATAGACTTTAAAAAACCGATGATTGGTAAACTATTTAGACAAAACAAAGATTGATGAAAATCAAATAATCTTTTCCACAAAATGGAAAAGTTGTCCACACTTTTTGAGACTTTCTACGTAAGTATCTGATTAGTAGATATGTATAATAAACAAGTGGAATTTGATTTTTGTTGATAAGTATTTAAAAAATGAGCCTGTAGCATTCTGAGGCGAGGTATTCCCAATTTCAGCGAAAAAAATATCCCAAAATCAGTTAGTTATTTTCAGAGCAATCATTCTTTATTTTGACGCTTGAGTTTAGTGCGGTACGCATTGAAAATTCGTGACTTTGATACAATTCCAACGTATTTATGATCCTCAATCACAGGGAGGTTCCATGCACCTGTTTTTTCAAATTTGGTCATTACCTCCTCCATTTTATCACTCAGAAAAACCGTTTCAGGGGGTTTGTGCATTAAGGTCGCAACAATTACACTTTTTTGAGAAGCAGGGTCAAACATAATTTCTCGAATGTCGTCTAAGGTTATTATTCCTTGGAGCTCATTCCTGTCGTTCACTACAGGGAAAATATTCCTTTTCGATTTTCTTACTAGGGTCACTAAATCTCCAAGCGTTTTGCCTTGGTGAATGGTGAGTAAATCGGTTTCAATCAGCTTTTCAATTTTTATTAGGCTTAATACCTGCCGGTCTTTGTCATTGGTTATAAGGTCACCAGCTTTAATTAAGCGGCCTGTATAAAACGAATACTGCTCGAAATAACGTGAGGTACTTAGGCCAATGGCTGAGACCAACATGAGAGGTAAAAACAGAGTATAACCACTGGTAATTTCAGCAATAAGAAATATGGCGGTAAGAGGAGCATGCAATACCCCACTCATTACCCCGCACATGCCTACCAATGTAAAATTGCTAATCGAAAGGGTTTTGCCTATACCTAAAAAGTTAATGGTTTGAGAGTAGATGTAGCCCGTAATCGCTCCAATAAAAAGCGAAGGAGCAAAAATTCCACCACTGCCTCCAGCCCCTAAAGTAAGTCCAGTGGCAATTGGTTTGATGAGTAAAATTCCTAATGAGAAAAGAATGAGAAATATTGTGCTGTCTTCATTCTTTAGAAAAAAGCTTTCTTTTAAAAGTGCTTCAGGGTTTCCATTCAAAATGGTGGTAATTGAATCATAGCCCTCTCCATAAATAGGATGAAAAACGAAAATGATTATTCCCAATGCTAATCCACCAACAATGGCTCGGCCTGTTTTATTTTTAATTCTAACAGCTACCGATTCTGTAAACTGGGTGAGCCGAGTAAAATAAACAGAAACCAAGCCACATAAAGCGCCTAAAACCAAGAAGTATGGAAAATCTGAGGCTAAAAAAGGGTCTGTAAGGTTGAAAGAGAATAGTACATCTGAACCTAAAGTGAGCATAGATACAAGAGAGCCTATTACCGATGCAATTAATAAGGGGATAAAGGCTGCAATAGTAACATCCGTTAAAATAACTTCGATACTAAAAATAACGCCAGCTACTGGGGAATTGAAAATCCCTGAAATTGCAGCAGCAGCTCCACAACCAATCATCAGCGTACGCTGCTTATAACTAAGGTGCATTAATTGGCCTATATTAGAGCCAATGGCAGAGCCTGTAACCACAATTGGTGCCTCTAATCCAACCGAACCACCAAAGCCTACTGTAATGGCAGAAGTTACCATACTACTGTAGGTTTTTATTCGACTGATAATGCTCGACTTTTTCGAGATAGTGTATAGAATACTCGTAATGCCATGGCCCAATTTTTCCTTTAGCAACTTATCGGCTACGATTGAAGTAATTACGATACCGATAAGAGGGTAAATTAAAAAGAGGTAATGAGCGACATCTTCCCTAAAATCACTGAGGGTATGCTGAATATAATGAACGGTACTTTTTAGAATTACAGCTGCAATTCCTCCTGCAAGCCCTATTACTCCACTCAGAATCATAAGGAAGTTACGCGTGCTAATGTGGCGTATTCTCCAGATTAAAAACTTTGAAAGGGTCTTGTTGAATTTCATAAGTACTTCAATGCAAATCTCTAAAGTTTCTTAGCCCTTTCCCAATATTTATCCATTTCCTGTAGGCTCATGTCCGCTATGTTTTTTCCGTCCTTTTTAGACTCAGACTCTAAAAACTGAAAGCGCTTTATGAATTTAAGGTTCGTTCGCTCCAAGGCTTCTTCAGCATTAATGTCTATAAATCGTGAGTAATTAATGAGTGAGAAAAGCAGGTCGCCAAACTCGGCAGAGGCCTTTTCTTTATCAATTTTAGCAGTTTCTTCTATGTTAAATTCATCTTTGAACTCCTGCATTTCCTCTTCTACCTTTTCCCAAACTTGCTCTTTCTTTTCCCAGTCGAAGCCTACACCTCTGGCTTTGTCTTGAATTCGCATGGCTTTTACCATGGCTGGCAAGCCTTTCGGAACACCGCCTAAAACGGAAGTGTTTCCTTTTTCTTTAAGCTTAATTTTCTCCCAATTTTCTTTTACCGCCTGTTCGTCTTTGGCTTCTACATCTCCATAAATATGAGGGTGGCGATGGATAAGCTTATCACAAATGGAGTTTATACTATCAGCTACGTCAAACGCATTTTGCTCATCGGCTATTTTAGAATAGAAGACCAAATGGAGCATTACATCTCCAATTTCCTTTTTGATTTCATCCAAATTGTTTTCAAGTATGGCTTCTGAAAGCTCATATGTTTCTTCGATGGTTAAGTGGCGGAGGCTTTCCAGTGTTTGCTTTTTGTCCCAAGGGCAGTTTAAGCGCAACTCGTCCATAATGGTCAGCAGCCGATCGAAGGCTTCTAGTTTTTCTTTTCTACGAAGGTCTTTTTCGGATTTAAGCATTTAGATAAAGGCTTTTTGGGAAACTTACTGTTCAAAGGTAGCGTTCTACGCACAACTATCTTAAATTTGCAGAAAATTAGTCTACTATGACAACTTTATATTTGACCTTAGGACTTGTAGGATTGTTTTTCGTGTTTATGTCTGTTCGCTTGATTTTCTTGAAGAATGGAGAGTTTAAGGGCACCTGTGCTTCACAAAACCCTTTCTTAAACAAAACCGGAGCTCCTTGCGGATATTGTGGCAAAACTATACAAGCAGGAGAAAGCTGTGGAAACCCCGATAATGAGGTAGATAAAGTGCTCTCTAAGTTCAAGTAAGCTTCGATTTTTCAAGGGTTTCAAAAGTCGATTAAAAGCGACTGTCATATTCTGTTTTTGCTAGCTTTGTAATTACAATCAACCAAATATATACGTGACCTTAATCAAATCTATTTCAGGAATAAGAGGAACCATTGGTGGTAAAGTAAATGAATCACTTACACCAATTGATGTTGTTAAATTTTCTGCTGCTTTTGGCACTTGGGCAAAACAAAAGTCTAAGCAAAACACCATTGTTATCGGTCGAGATGCCAGACCTTCTGGTGAAATGGTTTCTAACTTAGTTTCCTCTACATTGAGGGGTTTAGGCCTAAACGTGGTTGACCTCGGACTTTCTACAACACCAACCGTTGAAATGGCTGTTGCAGCTGAAAATGCTTGTGGAGGAATTATTCTAACCGCCAGTCATAACCCTGTGCAATGGAATGCGCTAAAACTTTTGAATGCAAAAGGCGAGTTTATTAGCGGTGATGACGGAAAAGAAGTATTAGAAATTGCAGAGAACGATGCCTACGAATTTGCCCCTGTTAAGTCTATAGGCAAGTATAGAACAGACGATACGTATATTCAAAAACATATTGATGCTATTCTCAAACTTCCATTGGTAGATGTTGAGGCGATAAAAGCGGCAAAATTCAAAGTGGCCATTGACTGTGTAAACTCAACAGGTGGTATTTCACTTCCTCCCTTATTGAAAGCGCTGGGCGTTGTGCAAGTTGAAGAACTTTATTGCGAACCAAACGGGCATTTTCCTCATAATCCCGAACCGCTTCCTGAGCATTTAGGAGACATTACCAGAATTATGCAGAAAGGCATTTATGACGTTGGTTTTGTAGTCGATCCTGATGTAGACCGTTTGGCAATGGTGTCAGAAAATGGAGACCCATTTGGCGAAGAATATACCTTAGTAGCGGTGGCCGATTATGTGCTATCGCAAACCAAAGGTAATACTGTTTCAAATCTTTCTTCAACCAGAGCATTGAGGGATGTAACCGAAAAAAGAGGAGGTACTTACGAAGCCGCTGCTGTAGGCGAAGTGAACGTGGTCACTAAAATGAAAGAAACGAATGCGGTAATTGGTGGTGAAGGAAATGGTGGAATCATTTATCCTGAATTACATTATGGTAGAGATGCCCTAGTAGGAATCGCCCTTTTCTTAACTCACTTGGCTAAAAGTGGAAAGAAAATGTCTCAATTGAGGGCCAGCTACCCTAACTACCATATCTCAAAAAATAAAATTGATTTATCGCCAGAGATTGATGTAGATAATGTGCTAGAAGGCATGCAAAAGCGCTATGCTAAGCAGCCAGTAAACACCATTGACGGAGTTAAAATAGAGTTTGACAAAGAATGGGTACATTTGCGAAAGTCGAACACAGAGCCGATTATTCGTATTTATTCTGAGTCTGAATCTCAAGCAACTGCCGAATATTTGGCCAATAAAATTATTACAGATATTAAAGAAATCGTTTCGTCAAAATCTTGATAGAATGAAAAGGATATATTTAGACAACGCTGCTACAACACCATTGGATCCTGAGGTTTTTGAGGCCATGAAGCCAATGATGCTTGAAATGTATGGTAATCCATCGTCTACTCATGCCCATGGCCGTGAGGTAAGAACGAAGATTGAACGTGCAAGAAAAACGGTAGCCGAGTTGCTAAATACAACTCCTTCTGAAATCTTCTTTACTTCTGGCGGAACTGAGGCCGATAATACTGCCATTACTTGCAGTGTAGAAGCCTATGATTTAAAGCATTTAATCACTTCGAAAATTGAGCACAAGGCGGTTTTGCAAACAGCAGAAAAGCTTGAAGCACAAGGTAAAGTGAAGTTGAGCTTTGTAGATCTCGATCACCAAGGCCACATTGATTATGACCATTTGAATAGCCTACTTAAGGACAATTCTCGCTCAATGGTGTCTATTATGCACGCCAATAATGAAATTGGAACATTAAACGACATTGCCAGAATTGGCGAGATGTGTAAAGAGTACGATGCCGTTTTCCATTCCGATACGGTGCAAACCATGGGGCATTTCAAACATGATTTGCAGGCATTGGCTTGTCACTTTATTGTTGGTGCAGGGCACAAATTCAATGGACCTAAAGGTGTTGGCTTTTTAAGGGTGTGTAAGAGTAAAAAAATTGGTCGTTTTGTAGAAGGCGGAGGCCAAGAAAGAAACCACCGAGGCGGAACAGAAAATGTTTACGGCATTGTTGGTTTGGCCAAGGCGCTAGAAATTGCTTATCGCGATATGGAAAGCCACCAAAAGCATATTCAAGGTTTAAAAACCAGAATGATTGAAGGCTTGAAAAACAATATTTCTGGAATAGAATTTAATGGCGACATCAGAGAAGGGCATAGCCTTTACACAGTATTGAACGCAAGTTTTCCTGCCCACGAAGACAATGATATGCTGCTTTTCAATTTAGATATTAATGGAATTTCTGCTTCTGGTGGAAGCGCCTGCTCTAGTGGAGCCAACACGGGGTCACATGTGCTAACAGGAATAAAAGCAGACCCAGAAAGACAAGGTATCCGTTTTTCTTTTGGTAAGTATTCTACCGCAGACGAAGTAGACTATACTGTGGAAAAACTCGTTGAGATTCTAAACCCAGTACACGCATAGAATTGATGAACGAATTTCGTTCCATATTACATAAGACTACAACAAGGCCAATATATCTGTTGGCCTTGCTTTCTTTTTTTCTTTTCAGTTGCTCTGACGAGGACATTTATATTTCTGAACTCAGAGGTACCATTGTTGAAGGAGCTACGGTTAGTTTGAGCTGCGAATATATTTTCCAAACCGATGGTGGCCGATATTATGTTCCCACATTTTTACCCGCCCAATACAAGCAAAATGGAGCTTTGGTATTCATTAAAGGAGAAATTCTCGATGAACTCTCTGACTGCGCGAACCTATCAGGGGACGGAGCTTTTATCCGAATAGAGCAAATCAGCACTGCGAATTAGTAGACTTAAGCGTTTTCTACCATTTCTTTCAGTCCTTCAATCCAAGTTGGGGAGTTATTAAGGCTTGGTACTAAATCCCAAACTTCTCCGCCCGCTTCCATAAAATCTTCTTTAAATTGTTCGCCTACTTCAACAGTAGTTTCAAGGCAATCGGCAATAAAAGCAGGGGAATAGGCTAACACTTTCTTTATGCCTTTTTTGGGAAGGTCTTTCAAAATTTCATCAGTGTAAGGCTTAATCCAAGGATCTTTGCCCAGTCTTGATTGAAAGCTAATGGTATATTGATCTTCGCTTAAACCCAGTTTTTCAGCCAAAAGGCGCGAAGTATAAAAACACTGTGCTCTGTAGCAGTAACGGTTCTTTTCATGAAACTTATTACAGCAACTGCCCAGTTGGCATTGGTTTCCATCTGAACCTTTTTTGATTTGGCGTTCGGGTAAGCCGTGGTAACTGAAAACCACATGATCGTAATTAGTGGTTTCCATTAGCTTAAGTCCGTTTTCCGCAAAAGCCTGAATAAACTTAGGGTGGTCCATAAACTGGTTGATATAACTCATGGAAGGAATCACTTGCCATTTATTAACCACGTCATTCACCTCTTGCACAGCAGAGCCTGTGGAGGCCGATGCATACTGAGGAAACAGTGAAATCACAATAATTCGACTTACGCTGGCTGCTTTTAATTCGTTTAATGCCTCTTCAATACTTGGGTTTTGGTAACGCATGCCCAAAGCCACTTTATAGCCAGGCCCTAATAACTCTTGCAGAGAATCGCGAACATCGTAGCCGTAAAATTTCAAAGGGCTTCCTCTTTCAACCCAAAGCTTGTCATATTCTTTTGCCGATTTGGGCGCTCTTAAAGGGGCTATAATGCCCTGAACCAAGAGAAATCTAGAAAGAAAAGGAATATCAATTACTCTTCCATCCATTAAAAACTGGCGTAGGTATTTGCGAACGTCTGATGTGGAAGGACTATCTGGTGTGCCTAGATTAACGAGTAATACACCAATTTTTTCTTTTTGCATGGTAGGAATTTAGCCTTGATAAACCGTTTGCAAAGATATTTGTTTTAAGCGGCTAGGCCAATTGATCTTTTCAATAGAAAATAAAAAAGCACTATCGGTTAAGATAGTGCCTCATCTATATCGTTCAAATTTGTTGTTTTGTTCTTCTATCGGACTCCTCTTCCTTTAGAAATTTATTTGAGCGACCTTTTTTATAGGTAGATTTATTAGAAAACAAGGCTTTTGGTATTTACCCTTACCTATGCCTAAAAAATAAATCTTTAAATAGAGGCTCTTAAGAGCACAACTTGTTAACGAATCAAACACTTTTTGGTTATAGGTGTATACTCTTGCTTTCGTTTTACAGATTAACCTTAAAAAAACAAACCTACAATGGCCATGAAAACGATTAAACTTCAATTCAAAAATGCTGAAGGTTTTCTGCTTTCTGCAAAACTCGAACAGCCTGTAGATAGGAAACCCGTGGCCTATGCTTTGTTTGCGCATTGCTTTACCTGTTCCAAGAATTTAATTGCTGTTACCAACATTAGCAGAGCATTAACCTCGAAAGGAATTGCGGTGTTAAGATTTGATTTTACGGGTTTGGGCGAAAGTGAAGGTGATTTTGCGGACACTAACTTTTCTGGGAATGTTCAAGACCTTATTGTAGCTGCTGAATATTTGGCCCATAACTACGAAGCACCAAGTATTTTAATTGGCCATTCACTGGGAGGTGCAGCGGTATTGATGGCCGCCAGCCAGCTGGACTACATTAAATCTGTAGTTACTATTGGTGCACCGGCAGATACACCTCATCTAAAAAAGCTTTTTAAAAGTTCGTTAGAAGAAATTGAAGAAAATGGTAAGGCGGTGGTTTCATTGGGTGGAAGACCATTTACGATCAAGCAACAGTTTATAGAGGATCTGGATAAAACAGAACTTACTTCAGTCATTAGTGAGTTAAGAAAGCCTCTACTTATTTTCCATTCTCCGCAAGATGAAACGGTGGACATCACAAATGCAGAAAAGATTTATGTTGCTGCGCATCATCCAAAAAGCTATATATCATTGGATCAGGCAGACCACTTACTATCTAAAAAGGCAGACTCACTTTATGTAGGCGAAACAATTGCCACTTGGGCTAAGCGATACGTGGATTTTGAAGTGAATGAAGAAGGGCTAGAAACTACACATCAGGTGGTGGTAAGAAATGAGAAGGAAGATGGTCTCTTTTCTGAAATAATGGCCAATAAACACTACTTAATTGCCGATGAACCCAAGGCTGTAGGCGGTACCAATTTAGGAGGAACCCCTTATGACTTGCTTGTTTCTGCACTGGGCGCTTGTACGGCCATGACCATAAGGCTCTACGCCAATCATAAAAAGATGGAGCTCGATGATGTGAAAGTACACCTAACATTTGATAAGCGCCATGCTGACGATGCTATAGATGGTGCGCCTGCACAAATGGAGTTTATAGACAGAGAAGTAGAACTAACAGGGAATTTAAGTGAAGAACAACGTGAGCGAATTTTGCAGATTGCAGATAAATGTCCAGTACACAAAACGCTTACTAAAGGCTTAAATATTGATACCAGATTAAAGCAGCTGAAATAGAGTTATAAAATTTAGTGTAGACGAAAAATGAAAAAGGAGCCAACCTTTCGATCGACCCCTCTTTACAAAACAACCACATATTACACTTATACAAATCTTTAGTTTCCTCCGTCTTTTTTAGGCTCGTTTTTTTCTTTGGCCCTTTCTTTCATTTCGGCAACGCGTTTTTTAATTATCATACGCCTGCCTATATTTCTTCTGTTATTCTGTGGTGAAAAGCGACTCTCATTTCTATTTGCCCTTCCTCTAATTTCTCCTTCGTTTCTTTGATCTTGAATTCGGCTTCTTTGACCATTTTTCGAAGCCTCTTTTAATTTTGTGTATTGCTCTTCGGTTAGAATTTCCTTAAGTCTTTCTTCTTTGGCTTGCCTTTCTACAAAAGCATCGCGTTTCATTTCTTCTCTTAAAGCCCTCATTTTTTCCATAGAGGCTTTACGCTCCGTTTGCGCTGCTTTCAGTTCCTTATCCAGCGCTAATTTCTGTTGCTCATTTAAGCCGAGCTTAGCAGCCATTTGCTCCGTTTGCAACAAAGTTTTGTTAGTGTTCTGAGCTAACATTTGGTTTGCTGATATGCCAATTAAGCTTACCATCAAGATTTTAATTATCGACCTCATTTCCTTTTTCGTTTGTTGTGACTCTTTGATGGAAAAGGCAGAGCAAGGTTTAATGAGCCCAGAAA
Organism: Roseivirga ehrenbergii; assembly: GCF_001593005.1. Classification (GTDB taxonomy): domain Bacteria; phylum Bacteroidota; class Bacteroidia; order Cytophagales; family Cyclobacteriaceae; genus Roseivirga; species Roseivirga ehrenbergii. The sequence continues at coordinate 307,278 of NZ_LQZQ01000002.1, read as the reverse complement.
AATGTAGAAATAGACCAATCTTGAAGCAGTAATTATTTCTACTTATCAGGCCTGTAAAAAGAAGGAATAAAATTTAAGGGGAATTTAAAGTACTTTAAACGGAGTTGAAACTTTAGTCTTATCCCATGCCATAATAAGCACGGGCCCTCCGTTTTCTTCAGAAAAATCAATGGTAAACTGTTCAACCACTTCGGGCAACTCTTCTACTTTTGCTGCTACCCTTAGCTCATCATCTTCAGGAGTATAAACAGTACCCCAATCATGAATCTGATTATTGAAAATGATTTGCCATTCTGTTTCTCCAGGAATAGTTACTAAAGAATATAAACCTGCCTTTAGGGTTTTTCCAGAAAAGGAAACATCTCTAGAAAGCTGAATAGTGGTAGCTTCATTAGCACCAGTTCTCCACCATTTGCCATAGGGAACAAGCTTGCCAAAGATCTCACGATCTTTCTTAAATGGCCTACTGTAAGTAACCTCAATATTTATGGCATTATTACTATATGATGCGATTTCAGCGGGACTGTACTGTTTTGTTTGATAAAGCTGATACTGTTGAACGCCAACAATACCACCAACAATGACGGCCAAAATAAGTACTGCTGTGGAAAGCTTTCTTTTCATACCAAACAAATATAAGGATTCTGACTTCTAAGACTCGCAAAAAGCCTCAAGGATTATGCCGAGACTTGATGAACGGAAGTTTCCTTTTTCGGTAATGCATTGCACATGTTGAAAGCCTTTTCTATATCTTTGCCGCATGGCACAAAATGACGATAATCAGCTGAAAAAAATCGCTGGGCATGCGAAGGAATACGGTTTTATTTTTCAATCGAGCGAAATCTATGATGGACTTTCTGCCGCTTACGACTACGGTCAAAACGGGGTTGAACTAAAGAACAACATCAAGCAGTATTGGTGGAAAGCCATGGTGCAAATGAATGAAAACATTGTAGGAATTGACTCCTCGATTTTCATGCACCCTACCACTTGGAAAGCCTCAGGCCATGTAGATGCCTTTAACGATCCGATGATTGATAACAAGGATTCGAAAAAAAGATACCGTGCGGATGTTTTGGTAGAGGAATACCTCGATAAAATTGAAGCAAAAATTACCAAAGAAGTTGAAAAGGCTGAGAAGCGTTTTGGTGATGCTTTCGATAAGGAGCAGTTTATGGCTACTAACCCTAACGTACTCAGAAATCAAGAAAAAATAGACGAAATCAGCCAGCGTTTAGGCAATAGCTTAGAAACAGAAAACTTGGCCGATGTTAAAGCCCTTATTGAAGAGTTAGGAATTGCCGACCCAGTTTCGGGCTCAAAAAACTGGACAGACGTTCGTCAGTTCAACCTAATGTTCTCTACAGAAATGGGCTCTGTGGCCGAAGGCGCAAGCAAAATCTATTTACGACCAGAAACAGCCCAAGGAATTTTCGTCAACTTCTTGAACGTTCAAAAATCTGGTAGAATGAAGGTGCCTTTTGGTATTGCCCAAATTGGAAAAGCATTCAGAAACGAAATTATTGCGCGTCAATTCATTTTCAGAATGCGTGAGTTCGAACAAATGGAAATGCAGTTTTTTGTAAAGCCAGGCGAAGAATTGACTTGGTATGAAACCTGGAAAGAAAAACGAATGAAATGGCACAAAACCCTTAGCTTGGGTGATGAAAACTACCGTTTCCACGATCATATTAACTTAGCGCACTACGCTAATGCCGCAGCCGATATTCAGTTCAATTTCCCGATGGGCTTTAAAGAGCTGGAAGGAATTCATTCTAGAACCGACTTTGATTTAAAAGCACACGAAGAATATTCAGGAAAGAAACTTCAGTTTTTCGATACGGTCGATAATGAATCATTTGTGCCTTATGTAGTTGAAACCTCAATTGGTTTAGACAGAATGTTTTTGGCGGTATTGAGTGCTGCTTATACCGAAGAAACATTAGAGGATGGCAGCGAAAGAACAGTATTGAAAATACCAGCAGCGTTGGCCCCTTATCAAGTGGCAATTTTGCCATTATTGAAAAAGGAAGATTCAGGACTTCCACAAAAAGCGAGAGAAGTTTTGGCTGATCTTCAGTTTGATTTCAATTGCCAATACGATGAAAAAGACGCCATTGGTAAACGTTATAGAAGACAAGACGCTATTGGAACACCATATTGTGTAACTGTCGATCATCAAACTTTGGAAGACAATACAGTTACAATTCGTGATAGAGATGATTTAAGTCAAATCAGAATTTCTGTAGAGGAGCTAAAGTCTAAACTTACTGAAGTTACCTCTATCAATAACTTACTTAGAAAGCTGTAAGTATAGTTTCTTTACTAGTTGAATTTATTTAGGTCTGATTTTCATTTTGAAAGTCAGACCTTTTTTGTTGCACTCTCAGAAGTGGCAATTTAGGGTGGGCGTTATGTACTGTTTGAAATAAAACCTATATTTCTTCCACCACAAAACACACTAGAATGAAACATCTTAACTTCTTCAAGGCCTTATGCTTTTCTATGGCCTTCCTTCTTATTTCTGCAAACAGTTTTGCACAACGCAATAAAAAAGAACAAACCAAGACCGATGTTGATGACCCTTTAAAGGGGATTTCTCTTGGTACACTTAAATTCAGAAGTGTTGGGCCAGCGCTTACTTCTGGTAGAATTGCCGACATAGCCGTGAACCCTTCAAACCATAGCGAATTTTATGTAGGCGCAGCAGCAGGCGGTGTTTGGAAAACCACCAATGCGGGAACCACTTTCACCCCAATTTTTGATGGACAAGGTTCTTATTCTATCGGAACGGTAGAAATCGACCCGAATAACCACAATGTAGTTTGGGTAGGTACTGGAGAAAACAACAACCAGCGTTCCGTTTCTTATGGCGATGGGGTTTATAAATCAGAAGACGGGGGTAGCTCATGGAAAAACATGGGTTTGAAAAATTCAGAACACATTGGAATGATCGCCATTGACCCTCGAAATTCTGATGTGGTTTATGTAGCTGCATACGGCCCGGTTTGGAGTGCAGGCGGTGATCGTGGCCTTTATAAAACTACAGATGGTGGCGAAAACTGGGAGAAAGTTTTAGAAATTAGTGAACACACGGGAGTAAATGAGGTACACTTCGACCCGAGAAACCCAGATATACTCTATGCCACAGCCCACCAAAGACGAAGAAGACAATGGACTTATTTAGGTGGAGGCCCAGAGTCGGGTATTTACAGATCGATGGATGCTGGTAAATCTTGGGAAAAAATAAACCGTGGATTGCCAGGCGTGGACAAAGGCCGAATTGGAATGGCCATTTCGCCAGCCGACCCAGAAGTTTTGTATGCCGTAGTTGAAGCGCAAAGTGGACAAGGCGGGTTTTTCAGAAGTACCAACCGAGGAGCCTCTTGGCAGAAAATGAGTAGTACTTCTTCTAGCGGAAATTACTATCAAGAAATTGTGGCCGACCCAGTACATGTAGGCCGTGTTTACCTTTTGGATACGTTTACACAAATTACAGAAGACGGTGGAAAGACATTTTCTGGGCTAGGAGAGAAAAGTAAGCACTGGGATAACCACGCCCTGTGGATTGACCCAAACAATACAAATCACTTATTGCAAGGCTCTGATGGTGGTGTTTACGAATCGTTTGACAGGGGCGAAAACTGGAAGTTCTTTAGCAATTTACCAGTTACTCAGTTCTATAAAGTTTCAGTAGACAATGAATATCCTTTCTATAATATTATGGGCGGAACCCAAGATAACTACAGCTTGCACGGCCCTTCACAGACGCTAAGTCGTCATGGCATTGTAAGTTCCGATTGGATTGTAACTCAAGGTGGAGACGGTTTCGAATCGGTTCCAGACCCTGAAGACCCGAACATTATATATTCTCAATCGCAAAATGGCGGAATCGTTCGTTTCGATAGAAAAAGTGGCGAAGCGGTGAGCATTCAGCCTAAGCCAAGAAAAGACGAAAGGCAGTATAATTTTAACTGGGATTCTCCATTAATGATCAGCCCACACGATCACAAAACGGTATATTTTGGGGGAAATAAGCTATTCAAAAGTACAGACCGTGGTGATTCTTGGGAAGTAATAAGTGGTGAACTTGACCAGAACATTGACAGAAATTTATTGCCGATTATGGGCAAAATTTGGCCTATGGATGCCGTTGCGAAAAACGGATCTACTTCACGATATGGTGCTGCGGTTTCTCTGGATGAATCACGTTTGCAAGAGGGTTTACTTTATGTAGGAACTGACGATGGCCGAATCAACATCACTGAAGATGGAGGCAACATTTGGAGATATGTCACTCGTTTTGCTGGCGTTCCTGAAAACACCTATGTGTATGATTTAATTGCTTCGAAGCACGATGTAAATACGGTTTACGCAGCTTTTAATAACCATAAAAGTGGCGATTTCACCCCTTATGTGTACAAAAGTAACGATAAGGGAAAAACGTGGTCAAGTATTTCTTCCAACTTACCCAAAGGCGCTGTTTATGCTTTAGAACAAGACCACGTGAATGCGAATATCCTATTTGCTGGAACTGAATATGGTGTTTTTGTTTCGATGAATGAAGGTGGAAGCTGGACGAAGTTATCCGCTGGGCTACCTGCGGCTGTGAATGTACGCGATATTGCCATTCAAGAAAGAGAAAATGATTTGGTACTGGCTACTTTCGGAAGAGGTTTTTATGTGTTGGATAATTATGCGCCACTTCGAGAAATGACACAAGACCTGCTGGCCAAGGACGGTCATATTTTCAAAATTAAGGATGGTTTGATGTACAACACTTGGCAGCCGCTGGGCAGTTTGGGTAGTTCAGACAAAGGTTTTCAAGGCGAAATGTTTTTTGCGGCAGACAACCCAACCAGAGGAGCAACCTTTACTTACTATGTGAAAGAGGGCGTAAGTTCTTTGAAAGCAGAAAGGTCGAAAAGAGATGCGGAAGCCTTTAAGAATGGGCAAGCGATTCCTTACCCCACTCTAGAAGAACTCAAAGCAGAAGAAAGTGAACTTCCTTCCTTCTTAATTTTCACCATAAAAGATCAAACGGGTGATATTGTAAGTGAATTGAGAAGTCCGTTGAGAAAGGGCATTAGTGAAATTACATGGGATATGACTTATGCGGGCTTTGGTCCAGTGAATGAACGACAAGCGTCTGTCACTAGTAGTTTGCCTTCTTCCAATGTATATGTTGTTCCAGGTAACTATACAGTGAGCTTATCGCAAAATATAAAAGGTGAAATCAGTGAATTGGCTGAGCCGGTAAGCTTTATAGTGAAAGATATCGACAATAAGACCATTCCAGCAGATGATTGGCTTGCTATGGCAAATTTCAAAAAGAAGGCAATGGCTTTAATGCAAGCTGTTAACTCAACTCGTTCCGTATTGGGCGAAATGAATGGAAAAATTGCTAGCTATAAAGCAGCTGCCAAGGGTTTTTCTGCTAGAGAAAGCAATGAGCTGATGAAGGAAATTCTAGTTTTAGAGAACAAGGTAAAAGCCCTAAATATTGAACTCAATGGAGATTCTGACTACGGCCAATTAGATATGGATGGTGAGTACGCTACAAGCCAGCGGGCGCAAAATGCAGTGTATGATATTTTTGGTTCTACCTCTAATGTTACGGGAACAGCCAAGACCAATTATGATATTGCTGCCAATGAGTTTGCTCCAATTTTGCCAAAAGTGAAAGCTTTGGTGAGTGAATTTACTAGAATGGATGGAAAGTTGGATCAACTAGGAGCACCACTTACATCAGGTAGACTCCCCAACTGGAAAAAACAATAGCTAAAATACCATGAGGGACATATTAAATATGTCCCTCAATATTAAATTTCATATATTTGACTGTTCTGTTTTTTTAGAACCGATCCTTTACCTCACACCCTCTCCAATAACATTTGTTTTTAAATGGACTTTGACTGTTTTTGGTCAAGTTCAGCACTGAACCCTATGGCTAGCGGAATGCAATAAGTCTGATCTGGAATTTTGATGTTTAGCTATAAAATGCTTATTTCTGTATTCCATCAACAGCTATTGTGGCTTGAATGTAAATTTATTCATTGTTTGATTTTATATACTTGTTGAAAATATAATGCCCACTATTACAATATTTCATATTTTCACGTGTCGTTCCATTTAACCGATTTGAGGCTAACTATTACCATACTATTTGCGCTGCTTACCGGTCCTAGTTATTCTCAGGACTTGGTGACTGTGGCAAGTACTTTTTTGAATGACAACAAGTATGTAGAGGCTAAAGAAACTATAGATGAGGTTTTTGAAAGCCCCGATGGAGATAAAAGTGCCAGAGCTTGGTATACCAAAGGCCGCATTTATCATGAAATTCTCAATAGCGATGCTCCTGAGTTTCGCAAATTAAAACCAGACCTTAAAGATTTTGCTGGTGAAGTAGCCTTGTGCTATAATAAAACCAAAATACTTACCGAGCCGACAGACAATCTTTATCGCCTTGCAGACAATCAATTAGAAATCCTATGGGCCGATGGGATTAATAAGGGGTATAAAGATTATCAAGAACTGAAATTCGAATCAGCCGCAAAGTATTTTGAGATGGCACAGGCCGTTAAGCCACAAGATACTACGGCCTATTTATATGCAGGGCTCAGTGCACAAAACGCTCAAAATTATCAGCAAGCCATTAAGTATTATCTGGCGATGAAGTCTTTTACTAGATTAAGCAAAACAGTTTATAACAGCCTGATTACTTGTAATCAAGCTTTAAACGTTCCGTTAGAAGAAAGGCTAGATATGATTGAAGAAGCGCTTTTTGAATACCCCGATCACTTGCCTTACATTGCCGAAGAAGTAAGAGCGCTAATTAGGTTGAATAAATTTGAAGAGGCTGAATCTCGATTAAATACCGTTCTCAACCGCATTCCGAATAATTATGAATTGAGATTAAGGCGTGCAGACCTTTTCGATCGCATTTTTAAAGACGCTTACGCTAATGGGTTGCCAGAGCGTTCCGAAAAGTATTTCGAGATGGCTTCTGAAGATTATGAAATCTACCTTGATAAGTATCCCAAAGATTTTACCGCCAATTACAATTACGCGGTAATGATTAACGAACAGGCCAATCGAGTATATGACCGAATTAATTTAATGAGCGAGGAAGAATACGTTATTAGTGGGAAAAATACAGAAGAAGTAGGCCATAACTGGACGAGAAAGGCATTGCCTTATATGGAAATGTGTAGAAAAATTAAGCCGGATGACCCCGGAACAATCCGCGCACTCAAGGTTTTCTACGAACGTCTGAAAATGACAGATAAGCTTGCAGAACTGAATGGAAAGGGATAATTAAAAATGATTAAGGTAGTTATAGCCTCTCAAAACCCGGTAAAAATTAAATGTACCGAAAGGGCTTTTCAGGAAGTATTCAAAAATGAATCATTTATTTTTTCAGGAATAAATGTTCCCTCCAATGTGGCAGACCAACCAATGAGTGATTTGGAGACGCTCGAAGGAGCAAGAAACAGAGCAAAGAATGCGCAGTCTGCTGAGCCCAAAGCAGACTATTGGGTTGGAATAGAAGGAGGAATTTCTGAAACAGAAGCAGGCGAAATGTTAGCTTTTGCATGGATAAGCATAATTTCTAATGACCAAAAGGGCGAATCTAGAACCGCCACCTTTACTCTTCCACCAAAAATTGTAGAACTAATACATCAAGGAATAGAATTGGGTCTGGCAGATGATATGGTGTTTAAGCGATCTAACTCTAAACAGTCTAATGGCGCGGTGGGTATTCTAACTCATGATTTGATAGACAGATCGGAATACTACAGGCCAGCCATTGTATTGGCGCTAATTCCTTTTATCAACCCAGAGCTTTATTGACGAAGCTATCAAAGAAAAAGGCCTTATCTTTTACAGACAAGGCCTTTCGCTATTTCTAAATCTAATACTACTTATTAAAACTCTTTCGGTTTTCTAGGCATTTTAGCATCCATGTTAGCAGTTTGCATTACTAAAGCGGCAATGATTACTGCGTTCTTTTTCAAATCCACTTCTTCTAAAGCTTCAAATACATCCATATTGGTATGGTGTGTTCTTGTGCTATAAGCAATTGGATCTTGAATAAATTGGAAGCCAGGTAAGCCAATACCGTCAAACGCAAGGTGATCGGTACCGCCTGTGTTGTTTACTGTAATTGTGCTTGCTCCTATATCGTGGAAAGGCTTGAACCATTCTTCGAAAAGACCTTTTGTAGCCTCGTTACCTTGTAAGTAAATTCCTCTAATGGCTCCTGTTCCGTTGTCCATGTTATAATAAGCAGAGAAGTTCTGGTGAGCAGCGTTAGGCTTTTTGTCTGTCATGAATGTGTTTTGAGCATAATTTCTTGACCCAAAAATACCTTGCTCTTCACCACTCCAAAGAGCAATTCTTACTGTTCTTCTTAGCTTTACGCCTGATTCTTTTAAGATTCTCATCGCTTCCATCATTACAGCTGATCCGGCAGCGTTATCTGTAGCGCCTGTTCCTGCAAACCAAGAATCGAGGTGAGCACCTAACATAACTACTTCATTTTTCAATTTAGCATCAGAACCTTGAATTTCTCCTAATACGTTATATCCTTTGGTATCATTCTTCAAGAAGCGAGTTTTAGTTTCTGCTTCAACCATTACTTTTTCGCCTTTCTGTAGCAAACGAACCATTCTGTTATAATGCTCAGGAGCCATTTCCATTTCTGGAAGAGCGCTGTCATCATTTCTCGATCCGTTTGAAGTAAAGAATGTTCCTTGTCCTCCACCTCGGCTAGTATTCAAAATCATTGCAACGCCTTCTTCTTTTAACATGGTATAGGCGGCTCTTCTTAGGTTAGAAGCTCTTCTGAACTCAGACATTCTGCTGGCACTGAAGTTACCACCACCTCCGCCACCTCTTACAGTAACTTTAGTAAGGCCTTCTAATTCTTCTTCGGTATATCTCCGTGCATCGGCTTCATAACCGTTTTCAGCATTGATTGTAGTAGGCATTAAAACTACTTTGCCTTTAAGGTTACCTTTGTATTTGGCTAGGTCTTCTTCAGTATTAACCTCAACATAAACCACTTCTGCTGTAATTTCTTTACCAGTACCAGGTGTCCATGCTTTTGGAATAGCAATCATGGCTTGATAATAAGGAACAGTCATGGCAAGGTAGTTTTTGTCTACTTCCCATCCTGGACCAAAATCGCCCCAAGCTTCAACTTTAACATTGGTTAAACCCCAATCTTTGTACATTTGAGAGGTCCAATCATAGGCTTTTTTCAAACCTTCAGAACCTGTAAGTCTTGGTCCAATTCTGTCAGTTAAGTTCCAAGCAATGTCCATTACCTGACTGTTGTTGAATCCTTCATCTTTGATTTTGTAGATAGATTCGTAATCTACTTGGGTGTTCTGAGCTAGTGCTTGCAGCCCTAAAAATAGAAACCCTAATACTGCTGATATCCTCATTTGTTTAAGTTTTAATTTATGAGGAAGGTAGCTAATCGTACTTTTAAAATCTTTCTAAAATATACCGATGGGCAATAATGTGTTCAATCGGGTTATTTACCCCTCATATTGTTGATTTGAGTAATAAATGAATTAAGGGCTTGATTCCAGTTTTCTTTGGCATCCCAACTACTTCCTAAAAAAGCAATATTGGTTCGGGTATCGCGTAAAAAGAATTTTACTAATACACCTGTTTTGTTTTCCTCACGTTTTTCGAAGGGTAAAAAGGTGTAGACATTTTGGGCGTTGGCTTCAATATAATGAAGTACATAATCTACTCTAGCGCGTCTTAAATCAGCATCGGTTTTGTTTTCAACATTTATAATTTGGAACAAAGTAGAATCACTGGCAGCTAAGGCTTCGAAGGAGTTTTTTCGGTTTAAAAGCTCCTTTTTAAATGCATTTGCCGATGTGATGGCTTCAATGCCCAAAGCCTGCGGATTGGGTTGTGCAAACGGGTCTGTTTCTATTTGGGGAATAGCAATTTTTTTGCCTTCAAACTCTTTAGGTAAGGTAATATAGGCTTGTTTAAAACCAGAAACAGTAGGCTCGAAAAATTCTGCTGAATTACTTAGAAGAAGGTTTTCTTTCGGAAATTCATCACTCTTTAACCTTGTAGTTAATTCACTGAAAACACTTTTTAAATCGTTCGTTCTTCTTAACCAAAATATAGCTCCTTTATCATAAAAGCTGTTTTTGCCATTGAATGGGCCCATGCCTAACAGAAAATCATTTTCTGGGTTCAGAACGGTAAGAAAAATAAGGTTCTTAAAATCTCTTCTTAAAATAAAGTCTGGAATTTGCTCTTCCATTCCGCTAACGGAGCTAAAACTGTTGATTTGGAAATACGCTGCGGCATCAATACCCACCTCGGCAAAAAAGGCTTGCAACTCATCCGCTAATTTCAACCTTTCCTCCACTGACATACCCTTTGGTACATCCATTAATACAATTGACTTAGTACTTAGAATATCTTGTGGAGGATCGTAAGCCTCATTCATGTGAAGTAAGGCAGACAACGTAGCATTCGTTCCCTGAGCGTTCAGTGGTGAGCTGCCGAGTAAAAGCAGTAAAAGAAAATTATATATTATGACCTTCAAAACTTACTATTCAATTCACTAAGTTTAACCTGAAAAGAACCGAAATATTGAATGTTCGATTCATTTTCGTTCGAACTTAACCAAATAAAAATGAAAAAGCATATCCTCCATCTTGCCCTTATTGTATTATTTGTTGGTGCGCCAATTAGCGCTTATTCACAAAACGATCTGGACACAGAAATCATGTTAGAAGATTTAAGAAAACTTTCACATGATGCTGCTGAGGGCAGAAAAACTGGAACCAAAGGCGCTGAAGCTGCCCGCCAGTTTATCATTAAACAAATGGATGCCGTTAATCCAAAAAGTTTGGTGAAGGGCTACCGCCACCCATTCTCTTTTGTGAGCCGAGGCGACACCATTAAGGGCGAAAATATTATAAGCTATATCCAAGGAGAGTCAGATTCTGCTTTTATCATTACTGCACATTACGATCACGTTGGGGTGAGAAATGGTGAAGTATTTAATGGCGCAGACGATAACGCTTCTGGAGTAGCGGCCATGCTCGCCATGATGGAATATTTTAAAAGTAATAAGCCAAGACACGCTTTGTATTTTGCGGCACTAGATGGTGAGGAAATGGGCCTTCAAGGAGCAAAAGCAATTTTTAATGATCCTGAGTTTCCTATCGAGAATGTAATTCTGAATGTTAATATGGACATGATCAGTATTAATGATAAAAACGAGCTTTATGTAGCAGGAACCCATTTCTACCCTAAGTTTAAATCTATTTTGGAAAAGGTAGAGGTGCCGCCATTGAAATTACTTTTTGGCCACGATTCTCCAGATTTAGGTAAAGACGATTGGACGATGCAGTCGGACCATGGGGTTTTTCACAAGAACAATATTCCCTTCCTTTATTTTGGTGTAGAAGACCACGAGCATTATCACAAAGCCACTGATGAATTTGAAAATGTAAATCAGGCATTTTATATAAAAGCCGCACACGCAGTTCTTTACTCTATTATAGAATTGGATAGAAATTTAAACTAAGCCTATGATTAGCCAGCTTATAACGCACATTTGGAAAAAGGAATTTCGCTCGCCTGTTTGGGCAAAGAGCCTTCTTACTAATGTTTTCTTAGGTTTTGCGGCCCTAATGATGTTGGCCTATGTGCTAATTGCTGGTGTGGCAATGGACAAACTTGTTAGGGAGTTCTTCCCTGATAATGACCCGCTGGTTTTTGTGAATGGCTTTATTCTCTACTATTTTCTGGTGGAGTTTATGCTCAGGTTCTTTATGCAGAATGTACCTGTTTTAGAAATTCAGCCTTATTTACACCTGCCAATTAGAAAAGGAAAGATCATTCACTTTATGTTTAGAAAGAGCCTTTTCAGTGCTTTCAATCTGTTGGCTGTTTTGCTGTTTCTTCCTTTTTCAATCATGCGAGTTGGAGCCGATTATGGGGCGGTAAGTGCTGCAGGCTGGTTGGCCTCAATTGTTGGCCTTTCAATTACCCTGCATTTTGTGGTCATTCTCTTTAAAAAGAAGATGAATGACATCCCAAATTTATTTATCGGCCTTCTGGTTTTTGTGGCAGCTCTGGCAGCGCTTGATTACTTTAATGTGGTTTCTTTCTCAGATTTATCTTCTGCCGCTTTTGGCTTTATTCTGGAACAGCCAGCCTTGGGTGCCATTCCCGTAGTATTGGCCTTTGTGTTTTACAGGCTCAACTACAATTTCTTGGTGAAGAATACTTACCCAGAGGAATTGGCCATTAAAAAGGAAGAAAAGGTAACAGGAGATTTCGGGTTCTTAAAACAATATGGAAGAATTGGTGAGCTGATTCAGCTTGAACTGAAATTGATTTTGCGCCACAAACGCCCAAGAAATACTTTGATCATGAGCGGGGTATTATTACTCTATGGACTGATTTTTTATACTAATGATGTCTACCAAGAGATGCAGTTCATCTTCATGTTTGCAGGCGTATTTATCACGGGTATTTTCTTTATCAATTATGGTCAGTTTTTGTTGAGTTGGGAGAGCGGCTATTTCGATTTTATTCTGACCAGAAGGGTTACTTCTAGGCAGTTTATAGAATCAAAATACTGGCTGTTTGTGGCTACATCTACCATTGCATTCGTAGTTTCATTGGCCTATGGCTATTTCGGATGGAAGATCGTTTTGATTAACCTGGTAGCTTACTTGTTCAACATTGGCTTGAACGTGTTCGCTGTAATGCGACTGGCCATGTTCAACCCAAAAAAGATAGATTTAAATAAAGGAGCCGCTTTTAATTATGAAGGCGTGGGCGCAGCGCAATTCCTCATTATGATTCCTATGATGATTTTGCCCTACATACTTTACGCTCCATTTTTAATACTCGGTTACGAAAATTTAGGGCTGGTTCTAACAGGTTTGGCGGGGCTCATTGGCCTCTTATTCCGTGATAAAACGCTGAATGCCCTCACCCAGTTTTTCATTAGCCGAAGACATAAATTTGCCGCAAGTTTTAGATCCCAATAAACCATTAAGATGATTGACGTAAAAACACTTTCGAAAAGTTATAAAGGAGTTGAGGTTGTCAATATTCCTGAAATGCACATTGCCAAAGGCGAAAGTTTTGGCTTGGTTGGAAATAATGGTGCGGGAAAAACCACCTTCTTCAGAATGATTTTGGACCTGATTAGACCCTCGACAGGCGAGGTGCTTTCTAAGGGCGAAAACGTTCAGAATAACGAAGATTGGAAATACTATACAGGCTCCTTTTTAGACGAATCTTTCCTTATAGACTATTTAACACCAGACGAATATTTCGAGTTTATCGCTTCTTTGCACAATTACTCAAAAGGCGATTTACAAGAGTTTTTAAATCAGTTCGATGATTTGTTCAACGATGAAATCAGAGGGAAGAAAAAGTACATCCGCGACCTTTCGAAGGGAAACCAAAAGAAAGTAGGCATTGTGGCGGCCTTAATGGGCAATCCTGAAATCATATTGTTGGACGAACCTTTTGCTAATCTTGACCCCACAACACAAATTCGTTTGAAGGTGATTTTGAAAAAGCTAAAGGAGGAAAAGGATATGACTTTGCTTATTTCTAGCCACGACTTGAACCACGTAACGGAAGTTTGTGAACGCATTGTTTTGCTTGAAAGGGGCAAAGTTCAGAAAGATATCCAAACGAGCGAAACTACTTTAAAGGATTTGGAGGATTACTTTACGGCTTAAAAACGCATTTTAAAATGCTTGATGAATACATCCTCGTTATAAACGAGGATGAGATTAGAGCCGCTTTAATCTTTTAACTGAAACTTGATTGTACTGTCTGAGGTGATCACTTTTAAGTGTTGGTCATCACCTGAGTCGACAGCCTTCTGTTCTCCAAAGAAGTAAACGGCTTGTCCCCAATGCACCATTTCTCCATTTGGGCCAGAGGAATAGGTAGATTCTTCATCCATATTCAGTTCAAACCAAAACGCGATAGCTTGAATGCAGCCTTTAGCAGTAATATTCACCTCCTTTTCATCTTCTTTAAATTCAGTATCTCCCATTTCTGGTAGTTGCTGAAAGTCATATTTTGCGATGAAGAAAGGCTCGCTCAGGGCTGTGTATTCTTCATTTTCTAATAGCACTCTGCCATATTCCTCTACTGGTCTAAACTGATCGAAAGCACTTAAATCGAAGCCAGAAATTTGTTTCACGGGGTTAACCAAGTACTTCTTTGGTATTTCGATCAACTGCCCAAATAGTGACATTCCTGCCGGGAGCATGATACCGCCCGTTTTCATAAGGTTCTTTTTTGCATGACGAAGGGAAGGAACAACCCCTTCACCCAAACCACCACAATCTAGAATTTCGGAAACAATCAGGTCGAATTTCTCGGTATAATCTACCTCTTTGTCAAGGTCAGTTGACTTTTTATTGATTACTTTGATTTTATCCTCATAGCCATTTGCCTTAATGATTTCCTTGGCCACTCCTGCCAGTTCGCTGTGCATTTCGCAGGCGATAACCTCTGAGGCGCCTGCGCGTGCGGCCATCATGGCCAACAGGCCCGAGCCAGTTCCAATGTCGAGCACACGTGCATTAGGCTTTTTCTTTAAGGCTTTTTCAATGGCGGCTTGGTAAGCATCATTTCTGGCTGTGTCTTCCAGCATGTCGAAATGCCAACCCGGAATTTTATACGACCGTAGTTTACGTAGGCTTTTTTGTGCTTCGGCATGGTCGGGTTCTTTCTCTAAAACACGGAGAAAGTACTTCTCGGCTTCGATAAATTTATAGCGCTCTTGCAAATAGCCACCCATGTTCATTAACCCTCGAACGTCATTGCTATCAAGCCCTAGTACTTCGTCTGTATTGTTATCTTCTGTTGTCGAAGCCTGAGGAACAACTGGCGTTTCTACCGCAGTATTTACTTCTGGAGCGATATATTCTCGGCCTTGTAATGCTACCAATTCCTTGAGTTTCTCTACAAGTTGTGGGGAATCCTGTTTGCTTAGAATACTTCTAATGGCCGCTTCGGCTTTCGCCAATTCATTCTGTTCTTTGTAAATATTTACAAGTTGAATTTCGGCTTGATAAATACTCGAGTCTATCTCAACGCACTTTTTAAAAGCAGTTTCGGCTTTGGCTAAATCCTTTTGTTCTAAATAAATGGTGCCCAAATTAAAATGAATATCTGGCCGATTAGGCAGACGCTTGATGGCGTTATTCATCAATTCAATCGCTTTATCGGCTCGGCCTCGTGCTTTTTCTACCGTTCCGATATTAATCAGCGCATCTTCATTATTGGGGTTGATTTTAAGAGCTTCCTGATAGGAACGGAAGGCATCTTTGTATTTCTTTTTGGCATAAAGCACCGTGCCTAAAAGGCTCAAAATCTGATCTGACTTTGGAAACTTGCTTTGCAGTTCACGTAAATCTTTTTCGGCAGCATTTAAATCGCCTGTTTGATAGTTTTGAATGGCCTTCATCAAACGCTGTTGAGCCATAATTGCTTCGTTCATTTTTCTGGGGTAATGGATTTAATTTCGCCTACATTCCAATCGATCACCAAGCCTCCTGCCACACCATCGGCTGCTTTTTTTCCGTATAAAAATTCTACTAAGTACAAGGCTGGATCGTAAGACTTGGCGCCACCCGATGAGGTGATGGCTTTGCCGTCATGCACAAAGCTTACGTTTTCATAAATATCTAAATCAGGAAAAGTCTGTCTGAATTGGCCAATGTCGCTGGGGAAGGTGGTAGACTTTACTTCATTTAAGAGGCCTGCTTTGGCCAGAATAAATGCACCATCGCATAAAGACATAATGTACATGGCGCTGCCTCCTTTTTCCTTCACAAAGTTGATCAGGCGTTCGTCTTCCAAGTCCGAACCCATGTTGTTTTCGGCACTGGGAACAACGAGAATGTCAATATTCGGTACGTCATCAAAATCGTAATCGGGTAAAATGCGAATGCCTTCAAAAGTCGTAATTACTTCTTTGGTGGGAGAGACAATAAAGGGCTTCATTCCTTTTTCTGTATGAAAAATGGTATGCTGAAAAATATCGAAAGGCGCCATTAGCTCTGAATTATATACTCCGTTGATGGCCAAAAAAGCTACGTTCAGTTCTTTGCTGGGTTTATTTTCTGGCTTGAAAACCTGTTTAGTTGTCTGTGCAACTTGTTTGTTTTCTTGTGGTGACTGACAGGCCACCATGAGCAGAATACAGAATACAGGAAGTAGCTTTTTCATTAATTTTCGTTTTTCAAATCCTTATTTATGCTCTACTATTTAGCAAAAATTTGGCTGGTGTCTTTAAAGGCTTTGAATTCTAAAGCATTTCCGCTGGGGTCGAGAAAGAACATAGTGGCTTGTTCGCCAACTTGGCCTTCGAAGCGAATGTAAGGTTCAATCACAAACTCGGTTCCGTGGGCTTTTAGCTTGTCGGCTAATGTGTGCCATTGGTTCCATTCTAAAATGGCTCCGAAATGGCGAACAGGTACATTTTTGCCATCTACAATATTGGCATGCGCTTGGGCCAGTTCTTCCGGCTTTACGTGTGCACTCAATTGATGACCGAAGAAATTAAAGTCGATCCACTTTTCTGTAGAGCGGCCAATTTCGCAACCTAGCAAGTCACCAAAGAATGATCGGGTAGATTCGATGTCCTTTACGGGAAAGGCCAAATGAAAAGGAGTGTTCATAGTATTAATATTTACAGCAAAATGCTTAATTATCTATTGGCTTGCAAGAATAGATTATATTCCGTCACATTGTTTTGGGCTTTGGTCACATTTATTTTTTGAAGATGATGTTGCCCAGTATCATTGAAGAAAAAAAGATGAAAAACACATATATAGTTAAGAGCATTGTCATTGGCCTGTTTCTTTTTGCCGTTATGGTGGGGGTTGTTATATTTTTTAATCAAGGCTCCTACATAGTTGACCAAGCTATTCAATCCGGGAAGAATTCAGAGGAAGCCAAGTCCATACTGATTAACTCAATTATTGCTAAAGGTATATCAGTGTTACTGCTGGTTGCCTTGTTTTGCTTTGGAAGCATTATATCGAAAAAATCAATAGAGAAATCTAGGATTCGATTCTTACCATTAATGTTCATGCTATTTGCTATTCTTTATGGTGGGATGTGTGCTTTGGTTCATGAGTTTTTAAACCCATTTTATGAGTTTAGTTTACTAAGAGGCGCTCTGAATGATTCTCAAACTTTTAAAGCATTACCTCCATTCATTTATTACTCAATCATTGGGTTAGGCACACTATTTTCTTCAATGACTTTTTCATTACTAACGATTCAAAACACTAAACCTATAGGTGCTAGCTTAAAGTCCTTTGGATCAAGATTTTGGGTAGTCAACTATTTTTTGAACTTTCTTATACTAATAGTAACCTACTTTGCGACTATTGGAATTCAGGTGTTTTCCTTAACCTTTATTTTTTTAATCCTTAACCTTTTAATTTCTGCTTTAGTAGCTACTTTTATTGGCTCTCTCGTTCTTTCCACTATTCTGGAGAGCGGTAAGTGGGCTTTTAACAATTTATCAGAAAGAGTAACTCTTGTTTTCGTTTCCATTTTTGGAGTTTTTTCTTTTGTGCTTATTTTAGGGGTCATCGCTTTTGGACTTGACTCCTCCTTTTTAACATCCTTAGATCAAGTACCCTCAATACTTGTTCGGCTTTTAGTTTTTGCCATTATATCTGGAACCGTAGCCATACTAGTTTGGAAATTCAATTTGGCAGGGGTAAGAACTCAATTACAAATAGCGAGCTCAGAGTCCGAACTCTCCCTGCTCAAATCTCAAATTAATCCGCACTTTCTGTTTAACTCTTTAAATACGGTGTATGGCTTGGCGCTGAAAGAGGAAAGCCCAAAAACGGCTCATGCGGTGCAGCAGCTGAGTGAGATGATGCGTTTTATGCTCCACGAAAACCACGCTGAGAAAATTCCTTTGCAGAAGGAAATTGACTACCTCCGTAATTACATCGAACTTCAAACTTTACGAATTTCACAGAAGGATCATTTTCAATTGGAAGTAGATGTGGCTGAGGGTTGCCAAGGAGAAATTACGCCTATGGTACTTATTCCTTTTGTTGAAAATGCTTTTAAGCATGGGGTCAGTTTTCAGAAACCCTCTTGGGTAAAAATAAAATTAACTTGTAATGCGGAAGAGGTGCATTTGAATGTGCAAAATAGCGTTCACAAACATGGGGAAGATCCTGAAAAAGGAAAATCGGGAATAGGACTGGAGAATGTGAGAAAGCGTTTGGGCATTCTTTATCCTGAAAAACACCTATTTCAAATTTATGAAACGGAAGACAGCTTTGAGGCCAACATTAAAATCACCTTGATATGATCAGAGCCATTGCCATAGATGACGAACCGATTGCGCTGGATATTATCGAGAGTCACGCCAATAAAATTCCGTTTTTGGAATTGAAAGCGAGCTTTACCAATGCCTATCAGGCCCTTGAATTCCTAAAAACCAACTCTGTTGACTTGCTGTTTTTGGATGTAAAAATGCCAGATATCTCTGGAATGGATTTTCTGAAAAGCCTTTCGAAAGCACCTTTGGTGATCTTTACCACTGCTTATCAGGAGTATGCGCTAGAGAGTTACGATTTTCAAACCGTAGATTACCTACTCAAGCCATTCGATTTCGGGAGGTTTTTAAAGGCGGTAAACAAGGCCAGCGAACGATTGGAACAAAAGAACGATCAGCACCTTTTTCTGAAAACAGGTTATGAATATATGCGACTTGAAATAGCGCAAATCAAATACGCCAAAGCCGAAGGCAACTATGTAAAGTTTGTGACGGAAAGCGAACAAGTCCTCAGCCGAATGACAATGCAACAAGCGGAGGATTTACTCTTGCCACAGGGCTTTTTAAAAACCCACCGCTCGTTTTTAGTCAATAAGACCTTTATCAATAAAATAGAAAAGCATCAGTTAAGTATCGGTAGCGAGATAATTCCCATTAGCTCCATTTACTATCAATTGTTGGTGGAGGCTATTTCTTGAATCAATTATTGGGAAAGTGGATAGTTATCTTTTTCAACAGCTTATTTGAACTTGGCTCTGATAAATTTTCTTTTAAACTCTCCAAAGGAATATTCATCCGGAATTTTCGTCTTTAATCCCATAAACATCAGCCGTCCACCTTCGAATTGCCAAACAAGATTATCTCCGTCAACCTCTTTAGGTAATGCAAGGTCAGAGTTGTAATGCCCTAAAAAGACGTCATTCCTAAAGAAAGTTGTGAGAAAGACACCTCGACAACTTTCTCCAAGGCCATATTCAATATTGTAAATACTTATGTTCAAGGTAGGAGTTGACCCAAGAGAAGAAATTTTCAAGTCACATATTTGATTGTTTTGTGCGATCAGTTGAATGGAGTCAGATTGTAGAGATGCCAGTATTTTTTTCAAATGGACTGAGTCACCATCGTACTGAAAGTGAGGTTTTGCTAATTTTAAGTCACTTTTTTGAGCATAAGCGGAATGAATCAATAGAAAAGCGAAGAGAATGAAAGACCCTATTCTTACCTTTTTGAATAAAGAGGTTATGAATCTAATGCTAGTATTGAAAATCAAAATAACCATCTAAAAAGGCAGCTTCCCTAAATCAACATTACCACCGCTAATTATGATGCCTACTTTTTGACCAGCAAATTGGGCTTTGTATTTTAATAGGGAAGCAAAAGGCACAGCGCCAGAAGGCTCCACCACAATTTTCATTCGCTCCCAAATCAGGCGCATGGCATCAACTATTTCCTGATCGTTTACTACCAGAATTTCTTTCACCAGTTTCTGAATAATGGCAAAATTCTTATCACCCACGGTCACCAAAAGGCCATCGGCAATAGTGTTCGTGGTTGTATTCGGCACAATTTCACCTTTCTGCATCGAAAGAAAAGTATCCATTGCACCTTTCGGCTCACCGGCAAAAACTCTGATTTTTGGTTTTAAATAGTGAGCCGCCAATGCGGTTCCAGCCAAGAGGCCACCCCCACCCACGGGCGTCATTAAAACTTCCAAATCAGGCTGGTCTTCCATAAACTCTATGGCCGCAGTGCCCTGCCCTTCGATGACTTTGTAATCGTTATAAGGAGAAACATAAGTAGCCCCAGTTGCTTCCATAATCAGATTGGCGGCTGCTTCGCGAGCGGCTTGAGTGGGTTCGCAAAAAGTAATTTCTGCGCCATAACCCGCTACGGCTTTTTTCTTTACCTCAGGTGCGGTGTTGGGCATTACGATGTAAGCAGGAATGCCGCAGGTTTTGGTTGCCATGGCCATGGCCTGTGCGTGGTTTCCCGAACTGTGCGTCACTACGCCCTTCGCCCTTTGTTCCTCAGAAAGCGAAAGCACAGCGTTTAAACCTCCGCGTGCTTTAAAGGCCCCAATCTTCTGTAAGTTTTCGCACTTGAAATACACCTCGCAACCCACAATGGTATTGATACTTTCCGAAGTAAGAATCGGTGTGCGATGAATGAACGGCTTGATGCGTTCGTGTGCTTCGCGAAGCTGTGCTAAACTGATTGGTAGTTCCATAGTGGTTTTAAATATGGTAAAAGCCCTCCAAAAGTTGATGCTTTGATATGCTCAGAATTTATTAAAAACAGCTGACCTCTGTATCTGAACTTTTGGAGGGTTGAGTAAAATAAACAAACTATCAATGCGCTTTCAGCCAGTTGTCGCCCACGCCTACTTCCACTTCCATAGGAACGGAAAGCTCAATGGCCGATTTCATTAAAGCGGGAATACGTTCTTTCATTATCTCAAGCTCGGGTTTGTACACATCGAAAACGAGTTCATCATGTACCTGCATAATCATTTTTGATTGAAGCTTTTCTTTCTTCATCCAATCGTGAATGCTGATCATGGCCACTTTAATCATATCGGCAGCGCTACCCTGAATGGGTGCGTTAATAGCGTTTCGCTCTGCATGGCCTCTGCCTACCATATTTTTAGAATGAATGTCGCGCAAGTACCTTCTTCGGCCTAAAATGGTTTCTACATAAGTAAACTCGCGCGCTTTGTTCACTTGGGCATCCATGTATTTTTTCACACCAGGAAACTCATTGAAATAAGCCGTAATGATTTGCTGGGCTTCGGTGCGGGAAATGCCAATGTTTTGTGCCAAACCAAAAGCTGAAATGCCATAGATTAAACCAAAGTTTACTTCTTTGGCTTTCCTTCGCATGTCGCGATCTACTTCTTCTAACGGAACGCCAAACACTTTTGAGGCTGTGGTAGCGTGAATATCTCGCCCATTTTTAAAGGCATCCATCATACTTTCATCTTCGGCAAAAGCGGCCACAATGCGCAATTCTATTTGCGAGTAATCCGCAGCCAAAAGAATGTGGTCTTCGGAACGAGGAATAAATGCTTTTCTAATTTCACGCCCTTTTTCAGTTCTGATTGGAATGTTTTGGAGGTTGGGGTTATTGGAACTCAAACGCCCCGTAGCCGCTACCGCCTGACGGTAATCGGTGTGCACCAAACCATCAATCGGACTGATCATTTTTGGAAGTGCATCTACATAAGTAGACTTTAATTTTTGATATTCCCTGAATTCTAAAATGATACGGGCAATGTCATGTTCTACCGCCAGTTTCGAAAGAATATCTTCGCCTGTAGCATACTGACCCGTTTTAGTTTTCTTCGGCTTTTCAATCAGTTTCATCTGATCGAAAAGTATTTCACCCAACTGTTTTGGCGATGCAATATTGAACTCGACACCCGCCAATTCGAAAATTTGAGTTTGGGCTTTTAAGCTTTCCTCTTCCAGTTCTTTCGACATAGCGGCTAAGGCATCTGTATCGATTTTTACGCCATTGTATTCAATGTCGGCCAATACGTTCACCAAAGGAATTTCTACCTCATCAAAAAGCTTGGTCACTTTGTTTTCTTCCATCATGGGAGCAAAAACCTGCTTTAGCTGAAAGGTGATGTCGGCATCTTCACCTGCGTATTCCGCTACTTTGTGAATGTCGACATCTTTCATGTTGCCTTGTTTTACTCCTTTTTTACCGATAAGTTCAGTAATCGAAACTGGCGTATAATTGAGGTAATTTTCAGCCAGCACATCCATATTATGGCGCGTGTCTGGATCGATCAAATAATGGGCAATCATGGTATCGAAGATTGGCCCTTTGACTTCAACACCATAGTTTTTCAATACCTGAATATCGTATTTCGCATTTTGAGCAATTTTCAGAATGGCTTCATTTTCGAAAACAGGTCTGAATTCCTCAATAATGGCTTGGGCTTCTTCGCGATCTTGCGGGGTGGGCACGTAATAAGCTTCGCCTTTTTTGTATGAAAAAGCCAGCCCAACCATATTGGCTTCAATCGGTTCTAAATTGTCAGTTTCCGTATCGAAGCAAAGCTCTTTCTGCACCATCAAGTACTTGATCAGTCGCTTTCTCTTTTGAGGCGTATCAATCAAGTGGTAATCGTGCTCGGTGTTGGCTAATGTACCTTTTTCCGAAGTAATAGGTTCATCTGGTCCGTTGGAAAGGGTTGGCGTAGCATCGCCAAAAAGTCCCATTTGTGAAGTATTGGCAGCCACTTTTGGCTTTGATGCCGTTGGAGTAGCAGCGGCTTCTCCCAAAATCCGTTTCAAAGTGGTGCGGAATTCTAGCTCTTCAAAAATCTCCGTCAGCTTTTCTTTATTTGGCCCTTTGTATTCCATCGTGGACGAATCAAAATCGATGGGCACTGTAGTGCAAATTCTGGCCAATTCTTTCGATTGCAAACCTTGGGCGCCAAACTCTTCTACACGCTCCTTCAGTTTTCCTTTTAGTTCATGCGAATGTGCAATGATGCCCTCTACAGTGCCATAATCCTTCAATAGTTTTGAAGCCGTTTTTGGACCCACACCTGGTATTCCAGGAATGTTATCTACAGCATCCCCCTGCAGCCCGAGCATATCTACTACTTGATCAATTCGTTCTACATCCCATTTGGCCAACACTTCTGGAATTCCCATAATATCTACCCCATTGCCCATAAATGCAGGCTTGTAGAGGTATACATGCTCTTCCACCAATTGACCATAATCTTTGTCTGGGGTCATCATAAAAACTTCAAATCCTTCGGCAGAAGCTTTTTTGGCAAAAGTGCCAATTACATCATCGGCTTCATAACCATCGAGTTCCAAAACAGGAATATTGAAAGCCCGAACGATGTCTTTTACCAAAGGAATAGCAATACGGATATCTTCGGGCTGGGCATCGCGGTTGGCTTTGTAAAGGGGATAATCTACATGCCTAAAAGTAGGAGCTGGGGTATCGAAAGCTACTGCAATATGCGAGGGCTTTTTCTTATCTATAATTTCGAAAAGGCTATTGGTGAAACCAAAAGCGGCACCTGTGTTTAATCCTTTTGAACTAATTCTTGGGTTTTTACTGAAGGCAAAGTGGGCACGATAAATCAGCGCCATGGCGTCCAATAGAAAGAGTGTTTTTTCGGGTTTACTCATTCAATAAAGGTAAGTAATCCGAGTACTTAGGGAAACAGAATTTTGATTAATTATGAGCTAAAAAGCTGGTGGAACAATTTACTGACCTAAAGAAGTGCTGGCCACCAAATTAGGTTTATGAGCAATTAGGTCGAGCGTGAAGTTGAAAACCGCATCTTGCTTATTGATTAAGTCTGCATAGGTTTTCTTAACCGTGAAATCAGGAAACACACCACGTCCTTTTTCGTTTTTGTCTCCTTTATTTTGGAAGGTTTCTGAAATTACGGGCACTTGAACCATTAGGGCTGAATTTGGCAAGCTGTAATTCAATAGCATATTGGCTGTTCTGCCTGCGTTTGCACCTCCCGTTTCTTCACCAACAAGAATCACATTGTCTAATTGGCCTAAAATTCTAGCGAAATCGGCAGCGGCAGAAAAGGTCTTTCCTGAGGTAAGTACATACACTTGGCCTTCGAATTTCATATCCTTTAAATCGAAGCCTAATTCGAATTCTTCGTGCCAATTTTGGGTGTCATTTACAAACTCTCCTTTGGCATTTGCGGAGAAGTGTTTTTCTAAATACTGCTCTGCATTTGCAACCACTTCTTCGGAACCTACAGCGCCATTGATGCCTCTTAACTGGTCTTCGTGCGTAATTTTTAGGCTTCTAGTAGAAGTTGAAGAGGGGTCTACCAAGTCAGTACCAGCGATCATTTTGTAAAGAAAATTCAAAAGTCTACGGTCGCCACCTTCATTATTTCTAAGGTCAAGCACCAAGTTATTGACGCCCGCACCTTTAGAGGCAGCAGAGTATTGATCATAAATTTTCTGGAAAAACCATTCCGGACTGGCTTGGAAAGTGTTTAGGGTAAGAACTAAGGTTTGAAGGGAGTCAATTGCATCCACATGTGTAAAGTGGATGTATCTTTCGTTTGTTTGGTAAACTGGGCGCATGTAGTTGTTCGCCATCATTTGATTACCAGGAATGCCTTGAATAGTGGTGGTGTTTGTTTTTCCATTTAAATTAGAATTAACATTAAATTCAGGCGAAGCACCGTATTTAAGGAAAAAATAGTAACCGAATTTCTGTTCTACTTCTCTGAATTTTTTGGTTTCTATAAACCCATCAGTTATGGTCAAGGCAGTAAGTTCTTTCAACAGTTGTTGCGAAGGAATTCCATTAATAGAAACTATTTTACTGCCTAGTGGCAAAGTTCCTCCTTCGAAATCGATATAAACTTCATTGTCGATTATCGAAACCGGATAAGGAAAGAAGTCGCTCTTTTCAGTAGCCGTTTTCAGAATCTGAGTGTCTATGGATACCGCAGTATGACCACATCTTAACTTCTGATTTAGCTCAATAACCAAATTAGAGAAGTGCTGATAGCTAATGATTTCTGGAAGGCTGTTAATGTTTGCATCTACAAGCTGCTTAAACTCTGCTCTTGAAATGTAAGCGTATGGATTTCCATGTTGCTCGTCAATTAGTTTGAAGTAAAAGGAAAGATCTTGTGCGGCTTGTTGCTTAGAAAGAGAGTGATCGAAACCGTTGTTGGCAAAGGCAGACAGACTCAAAACCATCATCATAATGATCGTGAATGTACTTTTTAAAACCTTTATTGCCGTATTTCTAATCATTCTATTCCTGTTTTGGTCATCAGGGTGAATGATTGGATTCAATTCGTAAACCTTGATGTTCAGCGAATTGAAGATCGGCTTAAGGCCTTGTGGCTCTGTTAGCGATTTACTAATTCCAATATTTCGGCATTACCTCTAGAGTATAGGTGTAACGCCTAGCACACCCTGTGTGGCAGGGTATAGAAATGAGTAAATACGAGTGATTGAAAAACGTATTTACGTTAGTTCGATTGATGTTTGGTTCAGTAATCTAGGAAATGCAATAAGCGGAGAATCACCGCTAGGTGTTTGCTGAAAGGAATACAAATATACAGAAAAATGCTTTTCATACAATTCATGGCGTTGTTTGAATACAATTTTATGGATTTCACAAACAGTTACAATGTACGGACACACATTATTATTTTGAGTAAATAGAAATACGAAATAGATTATTTGGCAAATACCTCAATAAATGCTTGTATGTTACTGATTCTGTGCTTTTTACGAAAAGCACAGAATGGTTAAAATAATTCTTAGAAATTAGCGTAGTTTCAGTGTTTCAAAGATATTTCGGCTCCATTTTGCGATTTGTACTTTCTTTTCTGACGCTTTTATTGCCCCAACTTATTATGGGTCAAAGTTTTAATGGATACATACATTCCGATTTTTCTGGGATCATTGGAGCACAATTTCAGCCAGCAAACTTGGCGGGTTCTCCATACAAGTATGACATCAGTTTGGTGAATGCGAATTACTTCCTCACCAATAATATCACCTACATAAAAAGTACAGAAACCAGTCGGGGGTTTGTTAGGTATTTGAATGACGGACAAAGGTTTTTGCACTCGAATATTGCTTTAGGGGGAATCTCAGGGATGGCCACTTTGCGAGGTGACGAGTCGATAGGTTTTACCTATCGGATGCGCGCACACGGAAGTGCCATTGATTTCAGTCCGGAGTTTATCACCCAAATGGGAAGGTTCACACAGTCTCAGTTTTTCAATACTCGAGCGACTGATCAATCAGGCAAATTTGCGACTGCGCTTTGGAGAGAATATGGTCTTACCTATGCTAAAATTTTAAAGGATGATGATTTTCATCGTTGGAAAGCTGGAGCCACTTTTAAGCTAATCAACCCCAGAGGAAGTGCTTTTCTGGATATTAAAGACATTAGCTATTCAACCGATAACGCTGGAATTACTGATTTAACGAATGCCGAATTGGCCTTTGGTTATTCTGCTAATCTCAACAGCTTTGAGCAATTTGATGGCACCGAAAAACTGGATCGCTTGCCTGACTTAATTGGCAACCATTTTGGGTTTGATTTTGGGCTAGTTTACGAAAGAGTAACATTTTGGGAAGCGTCAAAAGATGAGAATGGTACGAACCGAAACAGGGATATTGATTATGAGTTTAAACTCAGCGCAAGCATCACGGATGTTGGAATGATGAAGTTTCAATATGGAAGCGCTTCAACCCAAAGCCTAGGTTTGTTGGGCAATGTAAATGCAGAAAATTTAGACACGCTTTTTAGCGGAATCGCCAGTTTTAGAGGAGTTGCCGATAGCTTGGCAACTGTAGCCCAAACTTCTTCACTAAACGGAGAATACACCGTGAGTTTGCCTACCACACTCAATCTTGGTTATGACTACAATTTTGGAAACGATTATTATTTGGGCGCTTTTGCCAGAATTGACCTAACCAGCTTTTCTAAAGCAGATTACCGACTTAATTACCAACATAGCCTAACCATTTCCCCTCGTTGGGAAAAGGAAAAGAAAGCCATTTACGCACCATTATACATCAATCAACAAGGGGCATTTCATTTGGGCTTGGCGGCTCGTTATGGGGCTTTTACACTCGGTACTCAAAGTTTAGGGTCACTTTTGAGCAGTGAGCCTAATACAGGCAGTTTCTTCTTCAGCATCAATATCAGCCAGCTTAAAGCAAACGCCAAAAAACCTTATTGCTTTGGGCCATCTCGCGGAACTTCAATGACCAACACCAAGCGCACTCCGATCTACAAAAGGAAGAAGTGGATTTTCTTTTAAGCTCTTACGTAAAAAATAAAATCACTTACTGGCGGTGTAATATCTTCTTGACGAAGCAAAGTAGCCAACTGGCCTCTGTGGTGTGTTCCATGGTTTGCTACATGGGTCAGAATATCAGAAATTCGAGTTTCGTAAGTATCACCTTTTGAGTTTTTGTACTCAATTACATCTTCATATTCTTCTTGAGAATAGATGAAATCTAACCATCGTTGGCTGCTTTTTTTTACCAGTTCAATGGCCTCAATTGAGCTTCCTTCAGCCCAAACTTCTGGAACGTTTTCTTCAGTGTGCGTAATTCTGTCAAGCCAAATCAGCTGGGCGTTTCCAATGTGATGGAAAAGCTTCGTGATTTTATCGTTTTTATAGGTGTTTGATTTGATCACATCGGCAAATAGGTTATTCGCCCAAATATTGTATTCGAAAAGTCTGGTAAAACGTTCTTTCATGTTTTTTAAATTTAAAACTCACAACAGAAACAATTAAAATTCAGCTATTTACTGGCCTTGTAGGCCTTACCTTTTAGAGCAATCGCGATGAGGAAAGGAATCCAAATTCCATCATTCATAATCAGGTGAAACAAGCCTTGGTCGCCAACTTTTCCTTCTAAAATCACCGTGTAAAACCAAATGGCACCCCCGATTTTAGTGAGCGCTCCAACAAGTGCTAAGTACCAAAGCCTTCCAGGGTGAAGTGCTGTTGCGAAATAAACGAAGCCCAAAATTAACACTGCTCTACCTTGCCAAATAAGAATTTCCGGAGTCGAATTTTGGCTTTCGGTTACCCAGTGGTAAAAGCTTTCGGGAAACCAGGCGATGAAAATGCCCCAAAACATATTATAAACGCAGGCGATCAGTAAGAATCCGCGCATCCAGTTAGGAAATAGCGTTTGTTGTGTTTTCATCGTTTTCATAACTTAAAACTTTAGCAGATTGTTAGCTTTGTTATTGTTCTGCAAAGGACGGCAAAACATTTAAATTAAACCTATGAAACAGCCAAATCCCCGTAAGTTCAGAATTCCGATTGCCGCTTTATTGGCGGTACTATTGGTTTCTTCTGGTTTTGTAATGGGCTACAAAGTAGCTCAAGAAATCAAAATCGAAAAGGCCGATGTGCAATCGGCTCAAAAAATAATTGACCTGCAACTGACTGATGCTGAAATTGAACAGCTACTTCCTAACCTGAACAGGGGTTTGGCAGATGTCCGCGAACTGCACGAATACCCATTAGATAATGCTACGCCACCAGCCGTTTTGTTCAACCCGAATATTGGGAAAACGAATTTTCCAGCTCAAAAGAAAATTGAATGGTTTTTGCCGAATGAGGTAGAAATGCCAAAGGATAAAAATGACTTGGCTTTTTATACCGTGGCGCAACTTTCTTCCCTTATTAAAAACAAGAAAATCAGCTCCGTTGAACTTACCCAATTCTTTCTCGATAGATTAGAAAAACATGGGGGAACGCTAGAGGCCGTTATTACCATTACCAAAGACCGCGCTTTAGCGCAGGCCAAAAAGGCGGATGATTTATTGGCGAAAGGCACTTATTTGGGGCCGCTGCATGGAATTCCTTATGGAGCTAAAGATTTGCTTGCCGTTCCAGGTTATAAAACTACTTGGGGAGCTGGACCTTATAAAGACCAAGACCGTGGTGATGAATTGGCCACCGTAATCAAAAAATTGGACGATGCTGGAGCAGTTTTAGTGGCTAAACTTACCTTGGGCGCTTTGGCCATGGGCGATGTTTGGTATGGCGGAACTACCAAAAACCCATGGAATTTAGAGCAAGGCGCGAGCGGATCTTCAGCCGGTTCGGCTTCTGCAACTTCGGCAGGTTTGGTGCCTTTTGCTTTGGGCACAGAAACCTTGGGCTCTATTGTTTCGCCTTCTACACGAAACGGGGTGACTGGCCTTCGACCTACTTTTGGTCGAGTGAGCAAAGCCGGTGCGATGGCGCTCAGCTGGAGCATGGACAAGATTGGTCCGATTGCTCGAAATGCCTTCGATTGTGCTTTGGTTTTTGAAGTCATTCGCGGTTCTGATGGGATCGACCTTTCGGTACAAGACGCCCCTTTCAACTATAATGGAAAAGTAGATTTATCGAAATTAAGAGTGGGCTACCTCAAGTCTTATTTCGATAATACCCGAAACGAAACCCAGAAGAAAAACGATCAGCAGGTGTTGGACGAGTTGACAAAGTTGGGCGCAGATTTGAAACCCGTAGAATGGGTTTCTGACCTTCCTTTTGGAGGAATGTTGAACATTCTATCGGCCGAGGCTGCTGCCGCTTTTGATGAACTGACGCGCTCTAACCGAGACAGTCTTTTGGTCCGACAGAACTCAGGCGCTTGGCCCAACTCCTTCCGCGAAGCGCGTTTTATTACCGCGGTAGATTACATCAACGCCAATCGCGTGCGCTATGAAGTGATGCAGAAGGTGAATGAACTGATGAAAGATTACGATGTAATCATTAGCCCGAGTTCAGGGAATAATCAGCTTTCGACAACCAACCTCACGGGGCATCCAGCTGTGGTCATGAAAAATGGCTATAACCAAAATGGTAGTCCAACGAGTATTTCGTTTATTGGGAACTTGTATGATGAAGCCACGATTTTAGCGGTGGCCAGGGCTTATCAAGAAGCCACGGGTTTTGATGAAGAGAACCCGCCTCTGTTTGTGAAAAAATAGACGTCTTTTGGGTTTATAATTTGATGCTTAAAAATTGAGAAAATGCTCTTAGCCATTGATGCAGGGAATACCAATATTGTTTTCGGAGTTCATGATGGAAATGCGTGGATTCACGAGTGGCGATTTAATACGCTCCCGATAAAAAATCAGATCGAATATGAGGTGTTTTTGCGTCTCAATTTTATGGAAAACGATCTCAAATTGAGCGATGTTGACGGCATCATTATTTCATCCGTAGTGCCACAAATGAATGGCATTTTGGCTGAGTTTTGGTCGAATTTAATTGAATGCGAACATGTGTTTATTGGGCCGAAATATTACGATCAATTACCGATTATCACCAGCAACCCCCACAGCATTGGCACGGACTTAATGGCCAATGCTATGGCGGCCCATTGCCTTTATAAAACCGATTGTATTGTGGTGGATTTTGGCACTGCTCTCACCTTTACAGTGGTGGAGGCTTCGGGTAATATTCACGGGGTAAATATTGCTCCAGGCTTAAAAACAGCCATTAAAGCTTTGGTGGGAAATACGGCACAGCTGCCAGACGTACCTTTGGAATTACCCACTTCGGTGATTGGAAAAAATACGGTGCATGCCATACAAGCAGGCGTGCTTTGGGGTTATGTAAGTATGGTGGAGGGAATGCTTGATCGAATTCAAAAAGAGATGGGTAGAAACTTCAAAGTAGTCGCTACGGGAGGTCTTTCTTCAGTGCTTACCCCGCTCCACGAACGCTTTGACGAAGTAAACCGCCACCTTACGCTTGAGGGTTTAAGGCTGATTCATGAGCGGTTGAAGTGAGATTAATGTTGTAGACTTTTTCATCCTCAACGCTTCACTCATCTTCGTTTATAACGAGGAGGAGAAAGTTTGCAATGATAAGTACTGAAGACTATTAGTAAGCTTTTAAGGTAGCACGAGTTGTCATTACTTCTAAATTATAAACTTCCGAAATAAGTTGGTTTATAGTGCTTTGAATTATTTCCAATCCAATGGTATATGGAAAGGTTGCAAAGTATGTTTCTTGCTTATAAAACTCGACTCTTTGAAAATTTTTAGAGAGGCTTGAATTTAAGAATCTACTTAAATTAGCGCTGTTTTCAGTTTTGTTCTTGTTGAAAAGAAGTTGAAATATGAGCGCCTCTTTTGTTACATCAAACTCGATGTTCCAGTTTTTAACATCCTCTGATTTAAAAATCTGCAAGAGAACTTCACCATTGTCTCGAAAGATATCGAGCTGCATATTTTTTTCGTTACTGGCTGATATTTCGGTTAAGAAATGCATTAGGGATAACTCAATCATGATAATCTAATTTAAAGTCTTTTCAGCACTATAGAGTTAGCTTGACTCTGAACGGTATAATAATTAGCAATGCACTTTGGGCTAATTTTTCCTTACTAAAGCTACATTAAAAGTACATAACAAAATGGCACTCAGCAATGGGGTGCTACAAAGTGTAAACCGCATTAAAAATGCTTTCGTGGTTCCTCCTCGTTGTAAATGAGAAGGATTGAGTCTAACTCTACATATAATCACTTCCGCGTTTTCGTTAATAAATATCTATAACCAAAAAACTGAAGGGTTGAATTGACAGGTATTAACAACAGTAATATCATATCGAAATCACCTTTAAAGAAGAAACCAGTAGGTGCGCCAAGAACATATTTTAGAATAAAAATCATTCCATTATTAACAGGATTTACCCCTTCTGGATTTCCATCGTCCCATGCGGTAAAAAGAAGGACTGTAAATGCGACTCCATTCAGTAGAACGATTAGTAGTAAGTACTTTATAAAGGCCTTTTTCATACGTCAATTTTCAGGCTTCAGTGCCTAATCTATTGTTATTGTTTAACAAAGACCCTCTCATAACTCAAGTATATGTCGAACTCTATACCCTTCTTACCTAGAATACCAACATACTCTCTTTCGCTATAAGGGACACCGTATTCCCACTTGGGAAGGTTAATCTCATCCTCAGGTCTCTTGTTTAATGGAATTGGTTTTTCGTATAACTGATCTTCCTGAACTTTAAGGCTAAATTTTATTGTATCACCAGCAAAGGATAGGTTCTCCATTTTTGCCACAAAAAAACCAGGAAAATACCCTTCTCTAGCCTGATCAAAGTCATCTGTAGTACCAAAATACCACCCAACAAGGTCGATGTTAGTTTTCTCAATAATCATATAATGATGCTCCTTGAGTTCCTCGCTAGGGTGGGGATCACTAAATTTCCATTCCCCTAGAAAGTCGTCTGGACTATTGACTTTTGGCTCTGGCGCTAATGGCTTTTCTTCTACAATAGAAGTATTGGTTTTTGCTCTTTCCTGTTGACATGAAGGAAATAGAATGACGATTAAAAAAAGGAAAGTGCTAAAACTCTTCATTGCTTACTAATCCATTAAGTAAATGTTCATTTCAATATATGATTTCTTTCCCAACTGGCGCTCCATTAACCCTGGTTTGTAACGAAGATGATGAGTGTTTTTTACTGCGCATTATTGGGTGTATTGAGTAGCACTTGATAAAGAAGCCCACCTAAGCCATAGGCAAAAAAGTCGTAAGGATCGAAATGGAACTTGGCAGAAAGTAGAGGGAAAAGAAACTCACCTACGGAGGCTACATATATGGTCATGGCAATTATTTCTGCTGGGTGAAGCAGCAAAGCGATTTTTTTACCAAACAGCCATTTACGCTCAAACTGCCATGCCCCAAGTAATACAATTGGGGCTAAAAGAGGGTCTAAATAACTATCAACTATTGGAACACTTAATTTGAACCCGTATTGTAAAATTTGATGAAGGATGAACAAGCCCACAAATAGCCAATAACGCTTTGAGTATACCGCCAAACGTTTCATCCTGCCGCTACGAAAGAGATCAATAGAAGAATAAAAACAATAGGCGAAAGGGTAATTACCAATATGCTTACAATAACGCGAGTTAAAATGTGGAGTAATTTCTGAGATAAGTTTTGATTAGGACGTATTTTCAGCCATTTAGAATATTGATTCATCCACTCCCGAATTTTTTCCCTTATCAAATCCGAAAACGCTTTCTCTTCTTCTGGTTCGCTCATATTCTAATAATTCGTCAAGCCAAATATTGTTTCAATTCTTTGTAACGAAGATACTGCAAAATATTAAGCGCATTAAAATGCTTTAGCATTTCCCACTCATTGCAAACGAGCAGGAGGATATCAATACTTAAAACAAGGCAGTATCGTATCTCTACGGGTGCGTTTTACGATTTGACCAAAGTTGAGGGTCAATGAAAATTCATGAGCACCACCTGTGGAGCCCGCCAGACTAGAAACGGTAAAATCATAGCTATACCCGATAGACATGTCTGGGGTGATTTCTAAACCTAAAAGGGCAATGATGGATTCGTTTTTAACCACTTTGTCTACCGTTTGCACAGGGATTCCTCTGTACCAACCGCCAATTACCAAAGGCTGAAAATAGAATTGCATGCCGGCATCTAATTGGTTAAAGCCCGCCTGTTTTTTATAGTTTACTGCAAAAGTGACTGACCTTTCTTGAAACTGATAAGACACGGTGCGGAGTCTTCTTCCATCTCCTAAATTGAGCTTATACCCTGCATGTAACGAGAATTTTCTAGCCAACCTGCTTTCTTCTCCTAAGAACGATTGATTAGGTTCGTTGATGTGATGGACTGCCGCGCCAATCCATAATGCGTTGGTATAAAACAAACCGCCAGCAGAGGCGCTGATAAAATCTACTTTTTCGCCACGATCAAAAGTTTCGCCCGAAGGTCCAATCACCTGACCATTGTCAATATCGATTTGATTGCCGAAAACCAGTTTTTCAAAGTTGAGGTCTTTACTAAAGTAGGAAAGTTGAATGCCTGAACGCATGACCAGCCCATCTGAAATTCGCATTTTGTAGGAATAGGCCATTCCAATTTCGTTGGACTGATAATCTAAAAAACTCTCCTTGTGCTGGTTTACAATAATGCCTACCCCGCTTTCCATGGCTTTTGAAAAGAAATCGGCATAAGCCGAAATGGTGGTGAAAGAATGGGCAAGCGAAGGCCATTGATTACGGTAATTCACACCTACCCTGCCACGGTCTGCGGAACCCACCAACGCAGGGTTGAGGTACATGGGCGAGGCATAAAACTGCGAAAACTGTGGGTCTTGCGCCTGCACTTTTTCTGTCGATAAGAAGCCAATTAAACACAAAACGAGGGGTAGAAGTCTTTTCATAAGGTTGGTGTTTAAAGTGTTTATTTAATCAGCGCGAAAACTCCGTTTCGCTCTACTTTCAATCCGTTTTGGGTAAAGCCAGAAATCTTATATACATAGTTTCCATTTTCGGCCGGTAGCCCTTTCACTACTCCATCCCAACCTTTGGTTTCTAAATCGCTGGTACTGAAAACCAATTCGCCCCAAGTATTGAAAACCGAAAACTGTATGGTGGTCAAGCCTAAGAATTGCGGACGGAAGAAATCATTATTACCGTCTCCGTTAGGGCTAAATGCAGTTGGTGCCATAATTCGGTAGCCCTCTGTTATTTCCAAAACAGTGGTTTTAAAAGAAGTACAACCAATATCGTCTGTAGTAATTAGCGTAACCGTGTAGGTACCTGGGGCGTCATAAGTATGAATTGGGTCAATTTCATCTGAGTCGAAACCATCGCCAAAATCCCAGTCCCAGTCAATAATATTTCCTACAGATTCATCATAGAAATTCACAGGGTCGTTGGCGGCTAAATCACCCATTTCACGCAACGATTCTGCGTTGTAAGAGAATTCAGCCTCGCCAAATTCAGGAATGGAAATATCTATGGCTTTGGACTGAATACAACCGCGGTCGTCTAAGATTTCTAGGTTCAGTCTTCCTGGTTGGGTAAGGAAAATTTCATTATTGCTGCTGCTGCCTAAACTCCAGTTGTAGGTGTAATTGCCAAAACCACCTGTTACATTGGCTTTAACCCTTACGCCTGCCACTCGGTTTTCGCAGTCCACTTCGCGCACAGAGGTAAGCCCAATACGCAAAGGTTCGGGCTGCTGTACAATATAAGTGCCCTGCACTTCGCAACCGTATCGATCTGATACGGTTACCACGTAAGTTCCTGGCAAAACATCTACCAATTCAGAACCCATTTCGCCATTGTTCCAACGGTAGGTGTACGGTTCTCTTCCTCCCGAAACAATCACATTTATCCTTCCGCTTTTCGGGTCGTTACAGCGGGTGGCATCTTCAATATAGGCATCTAAAGTAAGTGGCAATGGTTCAATAATGTTGAACAGCTTTTGGATGGTGCAGCCTTTCTTATCGGTGATGAGCACATTGTATTGACCAGGTGCCAAATCGGTAATCACTTCTGAATTTGCTCCTGTGTTCCATTGGATGGAAACTGGATCAATGCCGCCTTCAATATTGAGCGAAATGGAAGCGTCATTCGCTCCCACACAGCTTATTTCTGAAATAGAAGGTGCAGCAATAAAACGCTCAGGGGTACTGAGGGTGTAGACACCTTGTACAGAGCAGCCATTGGCATCGGTGATTTCAACCGTGAAAGTTCCGGCCGTAATACCTACTAGGTTTTTGGTGGTAGCTCCATTGCTCCATTGATAGGTATAAGGGAAAGCACCACCGCTAACATCTAGACTGATAGACCCATTTCTATCGTCAAAGCACTGACTTTCGTTTACCCTAGCATCGGCAATTACTAAGGGACTTGGTTCTTCTACTGAGAATACTTTTTCAGTAATACAGCCCTTGGCATCTGAAACTCGAACGGTGTAATCTCCGGCAGTTAAATTTTCAATTTTAGAAGCTGTACTTCCTGTGCTCCAGAGGTAAGTATAAGGTGCTGTGCCTCCTTCTACATTCAGTTCAATGGCACCGTTTCCATCGCCAGCACATGATAATTGAAGGCCGCCAGTAACGCTGATATTGATAGGTTTTGCTGGTTGCTGAATGCTGAAGCTTTGTTGAACCAAACAGCCATTGGCATCGGTAACGCTTACGGTATAATTGCCTGCGCTTAAGTTGTTGATTTGTTGAGTACGAGCGCCATTGCTCCATAAATAAGTGTATGGTGCAACTCCGCCAGAAGGAATGGCTTTGGCAAAACCTGAATTTTCACCAAAACAAGCAAACTCAGTGGTTCGGTCTACAGTAAGCCCAAGAGCAAGTGCTGGTTCAGAAATAACAACAGAAGCAGTGGTGGCACAACCTGCGGCATCGGATATTAACACACGATATACACCAGCGGAAAGGTTGGTGAGTACCTTTCCTTCCGAGCCGTTGTCCCACACATAGGTGTACGCACCACTACCTCCAGTAACATTGAGCACAATGGCTCCAGTAGACTCTCCTTTACACAACACGTCTGTTTTTTGAATGCTTACATTCAAGTTTCTGGAATCACCAATTTCTACTGAAGAAGTGCTTGAGCAGTTATTGGCATCGGTAATGGTGAGGTTATAGGTTCCCCCAGGAACATTGATTAGGTCTTTGCTTGTTGCCCCGTTGCTCCATATATATGTATAAGGAGCTGTTCCGCCATTTGGGCTTACAATGATGCTTCCATCGGTGTCTCCAAAACAGGTAGTATTGGTGA
Source organism: Roseivirga ehrenbergii (assembly GCF_001593005.1). Taxonomy (GTDB): domain Bacteria; phylum Bacteroidota; class Bacteroidia; order Cytophagales; family Cyclobacteriaceae; genus Roseivirga; species Roseivirga ehrenbergii. The sequence goes on along the minus strand of NZ_LQZQ01000002.1, from coordinate 270,826 downwards.
CTGCAAAGTCAGCCGTGATGGCGTTGGGTTGGTCAATAGCATATGAAGCGGAGAAAGTACATCCATTATGGTCTGTAATTGTTACTTGATAATCTCCGGCAAAAACATTCACTAAATCTCTTTGTACCGAACCATTGCTCCATAGGTAATTATAGGGCGCTGTGCCTCCCGTGACGGTTAAGTCAATTCGTGCATTTGGTAGGCCATTACAGGCAGCATCGATAATGGTAGCCGCGGCATTAAGTGCCGAAGATGGTTCGGTTATGGTGATGGTTTGGGTGGTTTGGCAACCATTGGCATCGGTGACGGTTAACTCATAATTTCCTCCGGTTAAGGCTGAAATGTCTTTGGTAGTGGCTCCGTTGCTCCAAGCATAAGTGTAGGGTGCTGTTCCGCCCGATACTTGGGTGGTAATATTACCATCGCCAGCTTGAAAACAGGACACGTTATTAGAAACATAATTCAGTGTCAGAGGCAAAGGCTGGGTAATGTTAAAGCTTCGCGAAATGCTACATCCTTGTGCATCGGTTACCTGCACTTGATAGCTTCCGACTGCCAAATTGGAAAGGTCTTCGGTGGTCTGTCCGTTGCTCCACGAATAAACATAAGGCGCAGTTCCACCTGTGACGGTTAAATCGATGAAACCATCAGTAAGACCATAGCAACTGATGTTTTGTGAAGTGCCGATTGAGGTTAGAGGATCCGGTGTGGTGATATTATAATTGCCTTGAATTGAGCAGCCGTTGGCATCGGTAATAGTAACTTGATAGGCACCTGCCGCCAGTGCGTAAATATCTTCGGTGTTTAAACCGTTATTCCAATTGTAGGTGTAAGGCGCAGTTCCGCCCGTTACTAAAAGCTCTATTGAGCCATCATTTGCACCAAAGCAAGTAAGGTTGGTGATTGATTCTACTACGGTTAAGGCTGCTACTGGCTCTACAACATTAATGGTCTGAGAAATTTGACAACCGTTAACATCTGTAACCACTACCGTATAATCTCCGGCACTCAATCCCGAAATATCTTCCGAAGTAGCTCCATTTGACCAAGCGTAAGTGTAAGGTGCAGTACCCCCCACAATGCTGATGTTGATAGAAGCATCACTACCTCCAAAACAAGAAACATTAACTTTACTGTGAGAAAAAGCAAGAACTGTTGGCTCCGTAATCGTAAAGCTTTCAGTTTTAGCGCAGCCATTAGCATCGGTAATTTGTACTGAATAATTGCCTGCTGCTAATCCAGAAATATCTTCAGTTCCAGCCCCATTTGACCACACGAAAGTATAAGGTGCGGTTCCACCCGTAGCAGTAATATTGATAGTGCCATCTGCAGCACCAAAGCAACTTATATTGGTTGTCGTTCCACTTAACGTGAGTTCATCTGGACTTGTAATGGTATAGCTTTTTTGAATAGAACAACCGTTGGCATCGGTGATGGTGACATCATAAACTCCTGCCGCCACATTGAAATTATCTTCTGTGGTTTTACCATTACTCCAACTGTAGTTGTATGGCGCTGTTCCCCCCGTTACGGTTAAGTCGATGGCTCCATCATTTGCTCCAAAGCAGGTTAAATTGGTTGTGGTTTCTGTAGCAGAAAGCGCAGCAAGCGGTTGAGTGATTTGAATGCTTTCTGAAACTGAACAACCATTAACGTCCGTTACCACCACAGAATAATTTCCAACGGCTAGGCTCGAAAGGTCTTCCGAAGTAGCACCATTCGACCATGCATAAGTGTATGCGCCAGTTCCCCCAGTGACAGTGATGTCGATTGCACCAGTAGAATTACCAAAGCAAAGCACATCGGTTTGGATGTAAGTGAGTTGTAATAGAGCTGGCTGAGTAATGGTAAAGCTTTCAGTTTTAGCGCAGCCATTGGCATCGGTAATTTGTACCGAATAATTGCCTGGTACTAAGTCAGAAACATCTTCCGTTCCAGCGCCATTGGACCACACAAAAGTATAAGGAGCGGTTCCGCCCGTAGCAGTAATATTTATGGCACCATCGTCAGCACCGAAGCAACTAATGTTGGTTGTGGTTCCGCTTAAAGTCAGTTCATCTGGACTTGTAATGGTATAGCTTTTTTGGATTGAACAACCGTTGGCATCGGTAATGGTGACATCATAAACTCCTGCCGCTGCATTGAAATTATCTTCTGTGGTTTTTCCATTGCTCCAAGCATAGGTGTAAGGTGCTGTTCCCCCCGTTACGGTTAAGTCCATGGCTCCATCATTTGCTCCAAAGCAAGTGAGATTAGTTTTAGTTTCTGAAACCGCAAGCGCAGCAAGCGGCTGTGTGATTTGAATGTTCTGTGAAACAGAGCAACCATTGACATCTGTTACGGTAACGGAATAATTTCCTGCTGCTAGGTTCGAAAGATCTTCTGAAGTAGCACCATTGCTCCAAGTATAAGTATAACCGCCAACGCCACCTGTGACTGTAATGTCAATTGCACCCGTAGAATTTCCAAAGCAGAGCACATTGGTTTGAGTATAGGTCAACTGCATGGCAGCAGGCTCCGTAATTTGGAAACTTCTAGAAATCACGCATCCGTTAGCATCGGTGATTTGTACCGAATAATTGCCAGGTGTTTGTGCTGAAAGGTCTTCTGAAGTAGCCCCATTCGACCATAGGAAAGTATAAGGTGCTGTACCGCCCGAAACGGTCAAATCTATGACTCCATCGTCAGCACCGTTACAGGTAATGTTAGAAATGGAAGCATTGGCTTGTAACAAAGTTGGAGAGCCAATAGTAAATGGAACAGCTACGGTACATCCCCTGGCATCGGTAACGACTACTTGGTAATTTCCAGCAGTAAGACCCGCCACATCTTCGGTGGTTCGGCCATTGTTCCAAGCGTAAGTATAGGGCGCTGTTCCTCCCGAAACGGTTAAATCTACCGTTCCATCATTTCCCCCAAAACAAGAAACATCTGTAGAGGTTCCGCTGGCCGCTAAAGCAGAAAGCGGCTCATCAATTACAACAGTTTCTACTGTTTGGCATCCATTATTATCGGTAACAGTTAGGGTGTAAGTTCCACCAGAAATATTAGCCAAATCTTTTGTAATGGCGCCATTGCTCCATGAGTAAGTGTATGGGGCAATTCCCCCAGAAATTGTTACATCAATATCTCCATCGCCTTGCCCAAAACAGGTCACATCTTGTTTTGTAATGCTGGCCACTAAAACGAGCGGTTCGGTGATGGTGTAAGTTCGGGTAAGCGAACAGCCATTGGCATCGGTAATAAAGACTTGGTAAGTTCCTCCAGAAATATTGGTCAGGTCTTCCGTGGTTTCTCCGTTGTTCCAGCCGTAGGTATAAGGTGCTGTTCCACCCGTTACGGTCAAGTCAATTGCTCCGTTCATCGTTCCGTTACAGCTTAGGTTTGAGGTGGAGGCCGTAACGTCAAGGGCTGTTGGCATAGTGATGTTGAAGGTTTCTTGAAGCGAGCAGCCATTGGCATCGGTTACTGTAACTTGATATGCTCCGGGGGTAAGTCCAAAAATATCGCGGGTGGTTTTACCATTGCTCCAAGCATAGGTGTATGGTGCTGTTCCGCCAGAAGTGACCAAGGCAATCGACCCATTATTCGACCCAAAACAACTTAGATCGGTAACTGTATTGGTGATGGCCAAAGCGGCTGCGGGTTCATCAATAACAATGCTTTCGATGGATTGACAGCCATTTCCATCGGTTACGGTTACGGTATAATTTCCCGCCACCAAATCAGTAATATCTGCCTGCGCCTGGCCGCTATCCCAATTATAGGAATAAGGAGCCGTTCCGCCTGTAACGGTCAGGTCGATGCTGCCGTCATTTCCCCCAAAACAGTTTACATCTGATTTGGTATAGGCAATATTAAGAGCAGTGGGCTGACTTAGGTTGAAGTTTTTAGAAATAGAACAACCACGATTATCTATTACTTGAACAGTGTAAGCTCCAGGAGCCAAACCTGAAACATCTTCCGTATTATCTCCATTCGACCAAACGAAAGTATAAGGTGCTTCGCCACCGCTTACAGTAATGTCGATCTCGCCATCATTTGCGCCAAAGCAAGTGACATCGGTTTCTGTACCAGAAAGATTAAGAATTGGCGGGTCGGTGATATCGTATGAGCCAGTTACTTGGCAGTTGTTAGCATCTCGGATAATGACGCTATAGGTTCCGGGCGAAAGACCGCTTAGGTTCTGGCTCGTAGCTCCGTTCGACCAGTAATAAGTATAAGGCGCTGTTCCGCCTGATACGTTTAGACTGATGGCACCATCCGCTGCACCATTGCAGGTAATTTGCCCTACTGTTGGGGTAAAGGAAAGGGCTGAAGCAGGTTGATTAATTTGAACAGTTTCTGTGGTAATACAGCCTTTTGCATCGGTAATAGTAACTGTGTAGTTACCGGCTACTACGCCATTCAAGTCTTCCGTAATATCACCATTTGACCAAGAATAAGAATAAGGTAACGTTCCGCCAGAAACGGTGATATTGGCTACTCCTGAAGCATCACCAAAGCATAAAACATCTTGCTTTACGTTGGTAACACTCAAAACAAGTGGTTCAGAAATAGTAATGTTTTGAATGTTGTGGCAGCCATTGGCATCGGTTACGGTTACTGTATAATTTGCGGCTGAAAGTCCTGTTCTGTTTTGACCAGTATCTCCATCATTCCATAAATAAGTGTAAGGAGCAGTTCCTCCGCTAACATTCAGATTGATAATTCCATCATTGGCGCCATTGCAAGTAATGTCGGTTTTTGATGGATTTACAGCCAAAGCGGCTGGTTGGGTGATGGTAAACGAATCGAATTTTATACAGCCATTGGCATCGGTTACTTGCACTGTATAAACTCCCGGAGAAAGATTACTTAAGTCTTGAGTAACGGCTCCAGTATTCCAAGAGTAAGAATATGGAGCAACCCCACCAGTTACCTCAAAATCAATGCTTCCATTAGCCGAGCCATTGCAGGTTACATTGGTGGCTGTTCCGCTTAAAACCAAAACTTCGGCTGGTTCAGCAATGGTAATGGCTTTAACAATTGAACAGCCTGAAGCATCGGTAATGGTGACAGAATAATTCCCTGCTGGCACATTTGTTAAGTCTTCAGAAGTAGCCCCATTCGACCAAAGGAAAGAGTAAGGTGCTGTTCCATCGGCAGGGCTAAGGTCAATTGACCCTGTAGATTGGCCTTTGCACAAAACATCTTGTTTTATCACGGTAGAGGTGAGCGGATCGGGTTCTACGATGGTGAAAGATTCGAAAACGGAACATAAGCTGGCATCGGTGATGGTTACCGAATAACTGCCAACCGTTAGTCCTGAAATATTGTCGGTTGTTGCCCCTGTGTTCCACAGGTAGGTATAAGCTCCTGTTCCGCCAGTTGGAGTCAAAGTTATGCTTCCATCTACTTGGCCATTACAGCTAATGTCTTCCACTATGGCATTCGCAACAATCAGGTCTGGTTCGCCTAGGGTTACATTTTGGGTTGTAGAACAGGTGGTGCCATTGTCTGTAACCGTTACAGTATATGTTCCAGCAGGTACATTACTTAATGTGGGCCCGGTATTTCCTCCGCCCCAATCGTAGGTATATGGGCCAGTTCCGTTGCTAGCGAGTACAGTGATGCTTCCGTTTGCGCCTCCATTACAAGTGGGTTCGGTGAGCACTGTAGGTGTAACCATAATTTGTGGTGGGTCAGTTACCGTGTAGCTGTTGGTGAATGTACAGCCATTATTATCTGTTACGGTTAACGTATAAGTTCCAGAAGTTAAGCCAGTCGGGTTGGCAGTGCTGGCTCCGTTGGACCAAGAGTAACTATACGGGGCAGTTCCGCCTTGCATTGCGATGTTTAAACTTCCGTCATTTTCTCCGAAGCATGAAGGAGAATTATTTGTAACAGACTGAACTGAAAGCGCAGCTGCTGGCTCATTGATGGTATAAGAGCCAGAAACAGTACAGCCGTTGGCATCGGTAACGGTTACCGTATAATTACCGGCAACCCTGTTATTTAGGTTTTTCCCTGTATTTCCTGTAGACCATAAGTATGTATAAGGAGCGGTTCCGCCTGAAGGGTTTGTTCGAATTCTACCTGAGTTATCGCCAAAGCATTTAACATCGGTAATGGTTGGGTTTATGGCCAAGACGATTGGTTCACCCACTGTAAAGGTTTCCGTATAATTACAGCCTAGATTATCGGTAATAGTGACGGTGTAATCACCTGCGGTTAAACCTGAAATGTCTTTTGAAGGGGCTCCATTGCTCCAGCTATAAGAATATCCTCCGTTTCCTCCAGTTACTGTAATGGCAATAGCGCCATCGTTTCCTGAATTACAAGAGGCATCAGTAATTGAAGGAGTAATGGCAATGGCATCTGGAGAACCAATGGTGTAGGTTCTGTTGACTACACATCCGTTGTCATCGGTAATGTAAACTCGGTAAGTTCCAGGAAGTAAACTGTTGATTGAGGCTCCGTTTCCTAGGAAAGCACCACCTGGTTCGGTATACCATTGGTAAGTGTAATTTCCCCAACCACCGGTTCCAACAACTTCAAGGCTTCCGTTGGCCAAATCGCTGCAAGTAGCATCGGTTTGAGAAACTAAATTAGCGCCTAAGAAATCAACTGGTTCTGTTACAGAAAAGTTGATAGCTCCCGCACAACCGTCTTCATCTGTCACTATCAGTTGGTAATTATCTACTCCCAGCCCACCAATGGTGATTATGGTTCCGCCTACATTTCCAGTGCCTACAATATTGCTTGCGCTGTTGGTGAGCACCCAAGCATAATCTGGGTTTCCGTTGGCCATAGTTACCACCACTTGGGCATCTGCACCACCCTTACAACTTACATCGTTGACTACTACTGAGCCAACCAAATCGGGCGGGTCTGTGACTGTATAAACTGCGGTGGTCATGTCACCATTCCCATCGGTAACCGTAACGCGGTAGTCGTCAGCACCTATACCGTTTAGCAAAAATGAGTTTCCACCTACGGGGTTTCCGCCTGAATCTTCCCAAGCGAAAGTGTAAGGCAAAACACCATTGGTAACGCTAATCCTAATTTCCCCTACACAGCTATTAATGGTAACGCTTGAGATAACTGGCCCCTGTGAAAAGACACTATTCGACAGCCCCATAAGGGATGTAAATAATATAATTATTCTAATGAACCACATTTTACTGTGAGTAATCAGCATAATAGTTGGTGTCCAAGGTGATAGGTGAAATCGAGTCTAACTATGGCTAAAGTATGCGTATAATTGCCAAAAAGCAACTTTTTAAAAATTATGGCAACTTAGAATAACACAAGTTTTAGACTTGTTGATCGTCTTAGTAATTTCGATAAAATATAATTATGCAAAGATGACTAGCGTTTGAGGAAATGTCAGCTACAGAAAGCCGTATTTCAATGGCCTATTAAAAAACGAGTGTGTTTTTGGATAGAAATTAGTTTTGAACCAAAACTTTTTTTTCGCTCAGGTTAATTATTGTTAAAAGGAAATGGAAATCCCTTTTATAAAGTGAGAAAAGACCGATATTCGCCTTATTCTACCAACACTGGAAAACTTTAACATCTCGTTCAAGTATTGACCCCAGTAATTGATCAAAATTTCTAATTTAGAGCCCTTTAACAAATAAGTTGACAATGGAAGCGGTATCAGCAGAATTGGCTAAAATCCACCAAGAAAAAATAAGCAGAGTAGCATCGGAAGTAAGTAAAATCGTTGTAGGTCAGGAATACATGGTAAACCGACTGATGATTGGCTTATTTACCAACGGACACATTCTTTTAGAGGGTGTTCCGGGTATTGCGAAAACGCTCACTGTAAATACACTTGCAGAAGTACTTCATTTGGATTTCCAAAGAGTTCAGTTTACACCAGATCTTCTTCCTGCCGATTTGATCGGTACTATGATTTACAATCAGAAGAAGGCTGAATTTGAAGTAAAAAAGGGGCCTATTTTTACTAACGTAGTTTTGGCCGATGAAATTAACCGTGCACCAGCCAAGGTACAGTCGGCATTGCTTGAGGCCATGCAGGAAAAAACGGTAACCATTGGTGAAACAAGCTTTAAGCTGGACAGACCGTTCTTGGTATTAGCCACTCAAAACCCAGTAGACCAAGAAGGAACTTACAGTTTGCCAGAAGCGCAAATTGACCGTTTTATGCTAAAGGTAAAAGTAGATTACCCAACTAAAGAAGAAGAGTTAGAAGTAATGCGTAGAATGGCCAATATGGCATTTAAGCCTGAGCTTGAAACGCTTTTGACCAAAGAAGATATTTTCAGTATTAGAAATGAGGTAAACCAAGTTTCTATTTCTGAATCACTTGAGAAGTACATTATCGAGCTGGTATTTGCTACTAGAAACCCTAAGGATTTCGGCTTGAATGAAGAAGCCTACTACATGCAATTTGGGGCTTCGCCAAGGGCAAGTATTAACTTGAACCTAGCTTCCAAAGCACATGCCTTTATGAATGGCCGAGATTACGTGTTACCAGAAGACATCAAAGCGATTGCGATGGATGTATTGAACCACAGGATTATCCTGAACTATGAGGCTGAAGCTGATGGTATTACTACCGAGCACATTATAGGTAAGCTTTTAAAGAAGATTCCTATTAATCATTAATCTATAAAAAAGGTCTTGCCTTGAAGGCAATTATTACCCAAAATTCAGTGAGAAATTAGAGAGGAGTATTCTCTCTAGATTACTGCATATTTGGCGAGGAATAGAAGGATAGCATGCGTTTTTTTGTTCCTCGTAACGCTTTTATTATCTTTGATCCATAAATAAGATTTTTTAGAGTTTTATTTGCCTCACCCAAAGCCACCACATATACAGTCGAATTATTCGATTGGAGTGGTATTCACCTAAACACTGGGCTAAGTTGAAAACTATTGTTCATGACCAGAAACGGTCAGGAAAAATAAATGAGGTTACCCATTCGGACAGATCGGGAATTCGCCCTGACCCTGATTCTTTAACTGGTGCTGTCTGTTCTTTTTTCAAATCTAAATTTTATTGGTTCAAAATGAGCACCTTAACAAAGAGTGTTGATGCTTCTATTTTTTCACCATTCCACCGAAATTCATCCCTCAATTTGTCACTTTCCAGAGTGAGTTTTAAGATTCTCCTTTTCATTTTCCTTTGCTTTGGGTTAAAAACAAGTGTTTATGCTCAAATTTCAGATACATTTTACTTTGTGTCAGATGATGATGATAACCTATATACAATTAATAGAAATACAGGTGTAGTCACTTTAATTGGAGATACAAACGTTTCAGATATTGAAGCCATTGCCTATTACCCTATCCCTGGCTCAAAGACCTTATACGCTGCTGACGGGGGAGATTTTGGCACGCTGAATAGAACCACAGGCGCTTTCACACTGATTGGTGAAATTGATGGGGGTGGTACAGCAAATGGCTCTGCGGGCCCTCAAACACTAAATGATGTTGATGGACTGATGCTTGATGGTCAAACCTTGATCATGTGGGCTGTCGAACGAAATGATGGAGCTCCTGATTTATTGTTTCAAATAAATTTAACAACGGGACGATATGTGCCAAGTGCTTTTGGATCTGGGATAGACTATCTAGAAATAACCGGAGATGGAATTGATGTTGATGTTGATGATATTGCTGTAGACCCAATTAGTGGTGAAATCTATGGCGTTTCAAATGATAATGGGTCAAATGACATACTATTCAAAGTAAATAAAACCACCGGTGAATTTGAGTTTGTTGTTACACTAGCTGAAGATGATGTAGAAGGCTTGGCCTTTAATAATGATGGAGGCCTTTATGGTGCTGAAGGCGATGGTGATAACCGCCTAGGTTTGATCAATAAGACTACTGGAGCCATGACCAACTTTAAGGCTTTTGGTGGTGGTGGAGATGTGGAATCACTAGCCGCATTGGTGGCCAATGCCAATGAAATAACAGGAACCGTCTATGAAGATGATGACCTAGATGGAGTAAAAGATGGTGGAGAAACGGGCTTAGAAAATGTACGTGTCTATCTGTATCTAGATCAAAATGGAGATGGGCAAGTTGACCCTGAAGACACAAGGATACAAAGTGCTCTAACAGACGTTAACGGTGATTATAGCTTCTATTATGTAACCACCGGAACATTACTAACTACCACACAGTCAGCCTCTTATCCTGCTGGTTACTCGCTAACTACAGATAATGTAGAGACCATGACCTTCACTGATGGAGTAGATTTTGGTGAAAGCGATACGGGGAATGATTTTGGATTAGGAACAGGAGCTGATTGTGATGGCGATGGTTTGACGGACTTCTTTGAAGGAGAGCTCGATTCGGATGGAGATGGTATTTTGGATAAATGTGATCTTGATTCAGATAATGACGGCATTAGAGATGATGTTGAAGGCACCGAAGATTATGACGATGATGGAATCCCTAATTATAGAGACAGGGACTCAGATGACGATGGTATTCCTGATGCTATCGAGGCCAATGGAGGAATAAGACCAGCGGAATATGTTGCTTCACAAGGTAACTTATCTGGTGCTGTAGGAGCGAATGGAATTGTAGATACAAGAGAAACTTCTGCTGAAAGCGGAGTAATGTTGGCAACAAATCCTGATTCAGATAATGACGGATTTAAAGACATTCTCGACTTAGATTCTGACAATGACGGTATTCTTGACATTCGCGAAGCAGGGGCTACAGTAGATGCTGATGGCGATGGTCAGGTCGATGGAATTGTGGATGCCAACAACAATGGCTATGCAGATGCACTAGAAAGCAGTCCATTGCCTGTGACCAATACAGACCTTTTTTACGAGAATAGCAATGGTCAGACACAACGACCAAACTACATTGATATTGATTCAGACGCTGATGGTATAGATGACACAAGAGAAGGATTAAGCACAGTTGGGTATAGATTTCCAACACTTTTTGGAGATGATGATGAAGACGGAATTCTAGATTTCTGGGATGTGTCAAATGGCAACAACCCAATAATACCTGTTGATACTGACTCAGATGGAAATCCAGATTATGTGGACACTAACTCAGATAACGACCCTGAATCCGATTTTATTGAAGGCAATGATGCCGACAATAATGGTCTTGCCGATGTTGCAAACTCAGGCTTAGATGCCAATGGAAATGGATTGGACGATGCCTTCGATGGTGACTGTCTAAATACTTCTGAGATCAATTCCATAGCCACTGACCACGCGGAAGAAGACAATTCAGATGGAACGGTTGATTTGTCGAGTGGTGATTTAGAATTGGTGAATGAAACAGAAAATCAGACTGTAGGGGTTTATTTTCCAAACATTGTAGTTGCTCAAGGAGCAACCGTAAGCTCTGCCTTCGTGCAATTTGAAACTGATGAAACGTCAACTGGATCGATCACAATCACTATTGAAGGAGAACTTATCGCCAATGCAACTACCTTCACTACGGCTGTGAACAATGTAAGTTCGCGAGATCGCACAATTGCTGATGAATCTTGGAGCCCTGCCAACTGGAATTCAGGGGGTGAAATTGGGGCAGCGCAAAAGACGGTTGATATCTCTTCAATTATTCAAGAAATAATAAACCAAGGTGGTTGGTCTAGCGGAAACTCAATCGTCATCATTTTTACCGGTCCATCGGGGAACACAAGAATTGCGGAAGTAGATCCATTATTGGTCATTAATGTAGAAGGTTCCGTAGTTGTTTGCTCATCAAATGTGGCGCTCCCAGATACAGATGCTGATACTGAATTTGATTTTAGAGATTTTGAAGGAGTAGCATTAGATACTGATGGAGATGGCGTGCCGGATTCTATAGACATAGATGATGATAATGATGGAATTAAGGATGTAGATGAGGGCGAAGCAACCGATACAGATGGAGATGGAATTCCCAATAGCCTTGACCTTGACTCCGATAATGATGGAATCTTTGATATTATCGAAGCAGGTGGTGTAGATACTGATGAAGATGGAAGAGTAGATGATGATACCGATGGCGATGGTGATGGTTGGGCTAATACATTCGATTCTGATAATGGAGGAACAGCCTTAGCCAATCCTGATACCGATGGAGATGGCATCCGGAACTTCCTCGATTTAGATAGTGATAATGACGGAATAGTAGACTTAATTGAATCACAAGCCACTACAGGTACTCCAATTATTCCTGTGGGTACTGATACCGATGGTGATGGAATTGACGATGCCTTTGATGATGACAATGGTGGCACATCAACTGACCCTGAAGACACAGAGTCTGACGGAACACCAGACTATATAGATACCGATTCAGACAATGATGGGTTCCTCGATATTCTCGAAGCTTGGGACACTGATGGAAATGGAATTGCCAATACAGTACCTACTGGTATTGATTCTGATTTAGATGGTCTTGATAATGCTTTCGATAATGTATTTGGTCCTAACAGCACTACGAATATCTATAACAATGAAGATGCGCTTGATTTCCCTAATGTCACCACTTCGGGGATGACCGCTGAAAGAGATTGGCGAGAGGATAATGAAGTTGATTCAGATGGTGACGGGTACATTAACTCGGAAGATATTGATGACGATAATGATGGTATTCTAGACGTAGATGAGGGAATAGAAGACTTCGATAATGATGGTATTTCCAATAACCTTGATTTAGACTCTGATAATGATGGTATTCCAGATATCATTGAAGCTGGCGGTGTCGATACAGATGATGATGGTAGAGTAGACGATGATACCGATGGGGACAATGACGGCTGGGCAGATACTTTTGATAATGTAGGTGTTGGTCAGACAGGAACTCCTTTGGTTAACCCTGATACCGATTCAGATGGCAATAAGAACTTCCTAGATATTGATAGTGATGGAGACGGAATTGTAGACCTGATTGAATCACAAGAAACTACGGTGGGCCCTACCGTTCCTTCTGGCACAGATACGGACCTAGATGGCCTAGATGATGCTTTTGATACGGATCATGGAGGAAGTCCAACTAGTGACCCAGAAGATACTGACGGTGATTTAACTCCAGATTATCTTGATTTGAATTCTGATAACGATTCATTCTCGGATGCTCAGGAAGGCTGGGATACTGATGGCGACCTTACTGCCAATACAGTGCCATCTGGAACAGACTCTGATGATGACGGTCTCGATGATGCTTATGATGATGTGGTTGGCCCTAATAGCACAACGAACTCTACTAATAGCCAAACTGCATTTGCCTTTCCTGATGTGACAACAGCAGGAGATAGCGAAAGAGACTGGAGAGAAACAAATGCGGTTGACTCTGACTTTGATGGTATTCCTGATGTTGATGACATTGATGATGACAATGACGGAATATTGGATGTTGATGAAGGCTCAGGGATAAGCAGAGACACTGATGGAGACGGAATTGAAGATCGCTTGGACCTTGACTCTGACAATGATGGAATTCCTGATATCATTGAAGCTGGTGGTGTAGACACTAACAATGACGGAAGAGTAGATGACGATACCGACACCGATAATGATGGTTGGGCCAATACTTTTGATAGTGATAATGGAGGAAACGCTTTAGCGGACCCAGATTCAGACAATGACGGTTTTGAAAATCGAATTGATTTGGATTCCGATAATGATGGAATAGAAGATATTATTGAAGCAGGAGGGGTTGATGCCAATGATGACGGAGTAGTTGATTCCGCAACAGATTCTGATGACGATGGTTGGGCGAATACTTTTGATAGCGACAACGGTGGTACCGTCTTGGCTAGCCCAGATACTGATGGTGATGGGTTAGAGAACTATATAGACATTGATGCCGATGGTGATGGTATTGTAGACCTCATTGAATCTCAGGCAACAACAGGTACTCCAATCATTCCTGTAGGAACAGATACGGATAATGATGGAATCGACAATGCCTTCGATGATGACAACGGTGGAACCCCTACCGATCCTGAAGATACAGACGGAGATTCCATCCCAGACTACATTGATTTCAATTCAGACAATGATAGTTTTTCTGATGCTTTGGAAGGTTGGGATACCGATAATGACCAAGTGGCCAATACGGTTCCTGCAGGTTTGGATAGTGATGGAGATGGTTTAGACGATGCCTATGACGATGTGGTAGGACCGAACAGCACCAACAACCCTTATAATGATCAAGATGCAAATGATTTCCCTGATGTTTCAACTTCTGGCTTGACCAGCGAAAGAGATTGGAGAGAAGAAAATACACTTGATGCCGATTTTGACGGAATTCCAGACGGCACCGATATTGATGATGACAATGACGGGATTCTTGATGTAGACGAAACAGGCGATACCGATGGTGACGGGATCGTGGACAGACTCGATTTGGATTCAGATAATGATGGAATTCCAGATATCATTGAAGCTGGTGGCGTTGACAATGACAATGATGGGCGTGTGGATGTCGATACTGACACGGATAATGATGGCTGGGCCAACACTTTTGATTCCGACAATGGAGGAACCGCCTTAACCGACCCTGACTCTGATAACGATGGTGTTAAAAATAGAGTGGATCTTGACTCCGACAATGATGGGATTTTGGATGTCATAGAGGCCAATCATACAGACGCCAACGGTGATGGTGAAATTGATGGCTTCCTAGATGCAAATGGGACAGGTTATGATGATGGTGTTGAAGGCTCAGTTTATGTGCTACCCAATACCGATTTGGCTTATGAAAATGCCAATGCTCTGCCTAACCTTCCGAACTACATAGACATAGATTCAGATGCCGATGGCATTGATGATACGCGAGAAGGGTATAGTACAGATGACTATCAATTCCCTACAGACTTCACCGATTCTGATGGAGATGGTATTCTCAATTTCTGGGATGTAGACTCAGGAAATTCGCCAATCGACCCTGTAGATACCGATGCAGCTGGACTGGATGATTATGTGGACACCAACTCTGACAATGATTCGCTCTCAGACTTTATTGAAGGAAATGACTTTAACGGAGACGGTATCGCTGATGCGGCTAATACAGGCTTAGATACCAATGGTAACGGTCTGGACGATGCTTTCGATCAGGAATGTTACGGAGGAGTTTCCAGCGTTTCTTCAGATTACGCAGAAGAAGACAACTCTGATGGTTCAGTAAATTTAGGAAGCTCAGACTTAGAGTTGTTGGATGACGGTGTAAATCAGACTGTAGGTGTTTATTTCCCAAATATTAATGTGGCGCAAGGCACAAGCATTAACTCTGCTTATATTCAATTTCAGGCAGATGGAATTCAAACGGGGACTGTAAACATCACGATAACAGGTGAATTGAGTACCAATCCATCTACTTTTACCACGACAACTGATGACGTTAGTGATAGATTGACTCCAGGAACAACGGCAAGCGAGTCTTGGTCTCCAGCAGATTGGAACATAGATGGAGAAATTGGCGCAGCCCAACGTACTGTTGATATTTCCTCAATTATTGAAGAGATCGTTGGACAAGGGGGCTGGGTTAGTGGCAACGCAATCGTGATTATTTTCTCTGGCCCTGACGATTCGAATAAACGTAGAGCAGAATTGAATCCTGTCTTGTATATAGATGCTAGCAGTGGTGTTACAGCCTGTTCTTCTAATGTGGCTCATCAGGACAGTGATTTAGATGGCGAGGACGATTTTAGAGATAGTAATGGTATTCCAGCACCAGTGGATACCGATGCTGATGGTGTACCTGATATTGATGATATCGATGATGACAATGATGGTATTTTGGATGCTGATGAAGGTTGCGTAGATACAATTGTAGCAGGAGGAACAGGTACGTCAGCAACAGAATTTGTGACCGAAGTTCAGAATCCAGGTAATGCCATTGATGGCGATGGTGGAACATTTGCCGCATTCAAAGATGACGAATCAGCCATGGATGTGGAACTCCGAGGTGGAGGGATAGTGGTTGCAGGAACTGTCGTGACAGTTAACGCACAAAAAAGAAATGATGGTGACAACTTCATGATAATCAGTGAATCAACAGATGGAGTAACATACATAAATTCGATCGAATATGAATTTGATGTCCGTAGAGAAGACCAAGACAAAGAATATACTTTAACTACTGATGCTACTCATATTAGAATTACATACTCCAGAAATGGAGGAGACTTAAGAGTAAATGAGGTAAGTTATGATGCATTTATAATCCCATGTACAGGTATTGATACAGATTCTGATGGTATTTCAGATCACTTAGATATTGATGCCGATGGCGATGGAATTGTAGACTTGATTGAGTCTCAAGCTACAACAGGCACTCCCGTTGTTCCCGTTGGAGTTGATACCGATGGTGATGGTTATGACGATGCCTTTGATGGCGATTGTGCTCCTTGTGGCGCTATCACTGGAGTGCCAACTGGAGCAGGGGAAGATACCGATGGAGACCTTATTCCAGATTTTCAAGATTTCAATTCGGATGGAGATACTTTTTCTGATGCACTAGAAGGCTGGGATACGGATGGAAACCTAGTGGCCAATACTGTTCCTACGGGTACCGATACAGATGGTGATGGACTGGATGATGCCTATGATGATGTGGCGGGAATTAACAGTACTACCAATGTGTACAATAATCAAGATGCTTATGATTTTCCAGATGTAACAACTGGTGGAAATATTGAAAGAGATTGGAGAGAAGAAAATGCCGCAGATTCCGACTTCGATGGAATCATTGACACCAATGATATTGATGATGATAATGATGGTATACTGGATGTTGATGAAGGCTGTGTAAACAATGCGGCATCTCCTTCTGGCCCAGTGGATAGTCAGTCTGGTGCGGGTGGAAGCCTCACACTAATCAATGATGGAAATTTTGATAATGATAATGGAGTTATTTTAAATGCAGCTGGAGAATACATTATAGTTGATTTAGGTTCAGTAATTCCAGCAGGTGTGGATCTAGCCTTTACACTTTGGAAAAGTAGCGACAACAATAAGACCCTTCGTTTTGCTGAGTTGCCGAATAATACTGTTGACTTAGGAGGGGGTACAAACCCTATCACTATCGATGATACTGACATTGCCGGAGGTGGCAGTGTCACAAGCTTGACCTATACATTGGATGCTGATACTCGATACATCCAAATTGAAATGACTTCAAGAAGCGGGGGCCGAATCGAAATCGTTGAAGCCACTATTCAGGCTTATACCGTTTGTGATCAAGATACAGATGGAGATGGAATCAACGATAGTCTTGATTTGGACTCTGACAATGATGGTATTCCAGATATTGTAGAAGCAGGTGGTGTAGATACTGATAATGATGGTAGAGTTGACAACTATGTTGAAAGTGGCTCAAATGGTTATGCAGACACTTTTGATAATGTAGAAACAACAGGAACCCCCTTGGCAGACCCTGATACCGATAATGATGGTGTTGATGACCGTTTAGACCTTGATTCAGACAATGACGGCATCGAAGACATTATTGAGGCAGGAGGAGTAGACACAGATGATGATGGTGTGGTAGACTCAACAACTGACAGCGATACCGATGGTTGGGCCAACACTTTCGATAGCGACAATGGCGGAACTGCCTTGGCCAACCCTGATACCGATGGAGATGGAATTGCCAATAACTTGGATATTGATAGTGATGGAGATGGTATAGTAGACTTAATCGAATCCCAAGCCACAACTGGTTCACCTGTTGTTCCTGGAGGAACAGATACGGACGGAGATGGTATTGATAATGCCTTTGATGACGATAATGGAGGCACGCCTACCGTCCTAGAAGATAAAGATGGAGATGGTAAGCCTGACTATCTAGATTTCAATTCAGATGGAGATAGTTTCTCAGATGCTATAGAAGGCTGGGATACTGATGGCGATTGGATAGCCGATACGACTCCAACGGGAACAGATACAGATGGAGATGGTTTGGATAATGCTTATGACGATGTTGTTGGTCCTAATAGCACCACTAATGTTTACAATAATCAAGACGCCAATGATTTTCCAGATGTAACTACTTCTGGAGAAACATCTGAAAGAGACTGGAGAGAAGCCAATGTACTAGATACTGATGCCGATGGAGTAGCCGATGTCGATGATATTGATGATGACAATGACGGAGTCTTGGACGTTGATGAAAGCTGTACGGATGTTTCAATAGTTGGGGCAAACGCATCATCTGCTACTGAAATAGTCACGAGGGTTGAAACCCCCGAGGATGGAGTAGATGGAGTAAATGCAAGCTATGCTCGATTCAGAGATGATGGTGCTCAAATGCAGGTGGTTCTTCGTGGCGGAAGTATAATTACAGCCGGTACCGATTTAACAATTCGCGCTCTAAGGACAAATAACAATGCAGCCAACACCATGACTGTAACTGAGTCAACAGATGGCATCAATTTTTCCAATTCCCAAATATTTTCTTTTGCCTCACAAAACACTTATGAAAACGAAACTTATACGCTAACTACTAATGCCACACATATTAGGATTACTTTTAATAGATCAGGGGGCGATTTGCGAGTCGATAATGTAAGTTATGCCAGTTTCGCGGTTCCATGTACCGGAAATGATACGGATAATGATGGTATTCCTGATCACCTAGACTTAGACTCTGACAATGATGGTATTCCAGATATAGTAGAAGCAGGAGGTGTAGACTCCAACAATGATGGAAGAGTTGATGGTTCAACATTTGGGGCGAATGGTTGGGAGAATACGTATGACAATATTGAAACGACAGGAACACCGTTAACTGATCCAGATACCGATGGTGATGAATTGGAAAATAGGATTGATGTGGACAGTGATGGTGATGGAATTGTAGATCTCATAGAATCTCAAGCTACCACAGGAACTCCGGTAATTCCACTGGGCTCTGATCTAGACGCGGATGGTATTGATGATGCTTTCGATGTTGACTGTGTGCCTTGTGGAGGTATTACGGGAGTGCCAACCGATCCGGTGGATACTGACGGGGACTTAACAGATGATTACTTGGATATTGATTCAGACAATGATGGTTTGAATGATATAATAGAAGCTTGGGATGAAGATGGCGATTACCAAGCGGACATTACTCCAAATGGTCAAGATGATGATGAAGATGGATTGAACGATAATTTTGATAATGTTGTAGGGCCGAACTCAACCACTAATGTTCATAACAATGAGACGGCTAATTCATTCCCAGACATCACTACGGCCGATGAAACGACCGAAAGGGATTGGCGTGAAACTAACGAAGAACTATGTTCACCAGGTGGAATTGATACCAACTTTTTATTATGGTTAAAAGCAAATGATGGTGGGTCTTCATGGCAAGATGTTTCTAATAACTATGTATCGGTCAGTCCTTTTGGAACACCCAACAGTGGTTCATTGATCAACTTTAATCCATCCAATTACTTCGATGGTACCGATTTTTATAATACTACACTAAGTATAAATTCTGATACTTATGCAGATTTAGCGGTTATTGTAGTCTATCAGCCATCAGAAAACAACGCTGGCTCTGTTTGGGGTGAAGACAATGGTAACTTCGATCGTTTTATGTTAGATGGAGGAGGAACCAATGAAAACAATGCGGTGAGTAATGGTACAAGCACAGAAGATGACATTACGGGTTTTTACTCTACACTTAGCACCACCCTTTCGACTGTTGTGTTTGATGAAGATGAAGTGGATGGGTCAAGTGTGTTTATCAATGGGAGTAAAGAAATTAGTTTTACCGCAGACCATGGCGGTGAAACTTCCAACAACTTACAAATTGGAGCAAAAGGCGATGGAACGAGGAGATTCAATGGCCTAATTTCAGAAGTGATTGTTTACAATCAGTTGTTAAGCCCAGTGGCTACACGTCAGCGAATTGAAAGTTATTTGGCCATTAAATACGGCATTACGCTTTCATCTGACACCGATGGAGATGACACTGCTTTTGAAGCAGGAGAAGGAGATTATCTAGCGTCTAATGGAACTATTTTTTGGGATGCTTCTGAAGTAACAGCTTTCCAAAACAATGTAGCAGGTATTGCCAGAGATGACGCAAGCTGTTTAAATCAACTTCAATCGCAAAGTGTAAACCCAGATGCTATTGTGGCGATGGGCTTAGATGACGATGTTGATGGTCTGGAGAGCAGTAATGTTCAAAATGGCAGCGCATTTTCAGCGGATTTATCGGCTTTGGTTTGGGGGCATGATGGTGCTCCATTACATAATCAAGAAAACAGAGAGTTTGATAAACTTCAAGTAAACAGTAGACTCAATAGAGAATGGAGAGTTCAAGAGACCGGTACTGTAGGTACGGTTACTGTTCGTTTTGATGTATCAGGATTGCTCGGTCCTGATGAAAACCTTGGTACCAATGATGAAGCACAAATTGTTATGCTGGTAGATGCCGATGGAGATTTTTCAGCAGGTGCTAGCATCGTTACACAGTCGTTTGTAGTCGATTTAGACGGTTTTGTAACTTTCCAAGTTGATTTAGCTGATGGCGCTTATTTCACCTTGGCTTCAAGTGAACAATACGCTTTGCCAATTACTTTGCTTTCGTTTGAAGCTTTTGCTGAGACCGACCAAATTGTATTGGAATGGACAACAGTGAGTGAGGTTGAAAACAGTCTCTTTAGAGTAGAGAAATCGGCTAACGGAATTGATTTTGAAGCATTAGGTTATTTGGATGGTTCTGGAACTTCAGAAAACATCAATAATTACGCTCTTATCGATAACAAACCATTCAATGGGAAGAACTATTATCGCCTGATAGATATCGATCATAATGGGGTTGAAAATGCGTCTGAGATTATAATGGTTACTTATTATAAGGAATCTAATATCGAGATAAAGCCTTATCCTAACCCTCTGCAAAAAGGACAAACCTTATACATAAGCCTTGATCAAGAAGCAGAATTGGGTGAGGTTCGATTACACCAAATGAATGGAACGGAAGTACAAATAGAAATAGAAAGAACAGAGAACCGTCTGGAGGTTAAGACAAGCCGAATCAGCCAAGGAGTTCATCTTCTTACCATTATGGTCAATGGTAAGCTGCATAAGTTTAAGATCGTAGTAACCGGTTAAGCAAGAATAAATCAGAGTGAAAAACATCAAAGGCTGCAATGAGAATTGTGGCCTTTTTTGGGCTGTGAAAGGAGGGCTAGCAATTGTTATATCAAACCAGAAATCCTCCTGAGCCAGAAAAAATGTCTAAAACAGTTCATCTTACTTGAGCTTATTAATTTTAAACGAATCTTTTTGATGGCCTTCTTCAATTTGAATTGACCCTTTATACTTTAAAACCTTATCAAGCTGCTCCGATTTGTGCTTGTTATTGATTTTGGAAAGGGTAATTGCTCCAAACCAACTAATCAATGTAAGTATGATCAGACCCCAACCCCAACTTGTTATCTCTATTGATACTATCCATTCCATTGCCTACGCTTTAAAGTGTTTTCAATTTCCTTTCAAGTATACTTTTGAGTAGCACTCAGCAATAAGCAACAAAAAAGGGACTGATTTTCAGTCTGTTAAAACCTTAAATCGCGTCCCGCTATAAATGTACTGACTTAATTTTACTCTTGTCAAGTAAAAACCCCAGAACTTACCCACTACTTTTACACTTGATTTACAATTATCTATTACATTATAAATCAATGGTTTAATTTGATTGTTCATGGTGTTTCGAATTATCAAATACCTCCAAAACCAAAAAAGACGCCCATTGCTGAGCGTCTTCTCTGTGAAATATATGCTAACCTTCTAATGAATTAGAAGCTAAAGCCAGTCCAAGCAAAGATTGAAGTGTTTACAACAGAAGTTGTCCCTGAAGTAATAGTAACTGTACCGTTTGATGTAGTAGGTACATTATCTACATCAGTAGTTCTTTTAATATCAGTAATATCTAACCCGTTAGCAGGATTAGCAGTACCTGTAATTGAAGTGGCATCAATTGCAACACCTTTTCCATCTGTTAAATCAACCAAGTCACCAGCAGTAGCGCCAGCACCTAAAGCCACATAAAGGTTAGTGATAACCGCTCCTGAACCTCTTCTGATTTTTACCATGTCAGACATTTCAACTGCAGCATTGTGGATGATAGTGATACCATCAATTTTAGGGTTAGACTGACCAGCGTCTTGTGGAGAGTTACCGTCTAAGTTACCATCGGCTTCGATACCACGTGGGTCAGAAGTTACAGCCACAAAGCCAGCTTGTCTGATTCCGTAAAAGTTAGTGTTGTTTTGACCAACATAACCTTGTGTCCAGTCGAACATGTCGTCTTTAGCGTTAGCTACCAAAAGGTTGCTTACACTAACAGATCCACCAAACCACTCAACAGCGTCATCGTCACCGTATAAAACAGCAAGGTTGCTTACTGTTGTTCCAGAACCAACACCGTAGAAAGTTACACCGTTAAATTCTTTGTCACCGTTAATACGAGCACCAGTGTATTCAACAATTAGATAAGTGATGTCACCTGAATCGTCAGTAGCGTTAGTTCCACCATAAGTGTAATCTACAACTTCCGTAGTAGCAGTTCCGCCACCAGAAATTGGAGCATTACCCATGATTAAAAGGCCGCCCCAGTCGCCTGAAGCAGGGTTAGCAGCACCTGAAGTCATTTTTACAGGAGCAGCAGCAGTACCATTCACAAAGATTTGAGCGCCTTGCTCAACAGCAATGTAAACGTTAGTTCCGCCCGCCTGAGCTTTGATAGTAGTACCGGCATCGATTGTTAATTTAGCACCGCTAGCTACACTCAAAGGGCCAGTTAATACCCACTCTTGGGCGTTTGACAAAGTAATACTAGAAGTGATTTCTCCTTTTAAGTCAGCAGCATCTAGATCAACATCGCTTTGTGATGAAATCACACCGTCCTTAGTTTGAACTGGAGCAGGATCGTCATCAGTACATCCGAAAATAACGGCACATAGTGCGGCCATTGCAAAGTAATTCTTAAGAGTTTTCATAAAAATGGATTAGAATTTTTGATTAGGTTTTGTTTTAAAATGTATAATTGATTCCGAAAGAAACGTTCATGCCTCTTTTATAGCTATTAATGATGGTATCGCTACCGTTGTTAAGTTCTTTGGTTAGTTTAAACGCTGGGTTCAATAAGTTTTTTAAGCTCAGGTTTAGTCCCAAGTGCTGTCCTAGTTTTGTTCTTGTGATAAAGTCCAAAGTAGGAACACCTTTCTCCATAATATTCTGGCTTCCGGCCGTTCCTAAAGAGAAGATTCTATCGCTGAAGTAATTCATTACTACTGAAGTAGTAAAATCAAGTCCTTCTCTTTCAATCTGGTAAGTAAGGTCTGCATTGATCAATAAAGGAGAAGCACCTTCAAGTTTATCTTCTGCATTTGTAAATCTTACTGTTAAAGCATCGGTTGGAACATCAACCAATTTTTGATTTGAATAGAGGTATGAAACGTTCAAACCAAAGTTTAGAAGCTTCATGCTATTGTCGTCACCATATTGTTGGATCAACGATTTTTTTAATTCCAATTCAACACCCGCAACATTGGCGTTTCCGGTGTTTACATAAGAAAGCTCGTTGGCCGCTGAGTTTACTTGAACCCTGTTCAATGCATCTTCAACTCTTTTGTAAAAACCTGTAACAGAAACTAATTCTGTGTTGGTGAAGTACCAGTCATACTTAAGGTCGAGGTTGTAGTTGTTCGATGGTCTTAAGAATGGGTTACCAAAGCTTGAGAAGTTTACATCCTCATAAAGGAAAGGCGCCACTTCTTTAAATTGAGGCAAGGTATAGGTTTTGCTACCTGCCAGTCTCACTACTTTATCGTCTGTGATGTCGTATTTTACATTAACGCTTGGAAGAACGTATGATTCCGAAACCGTGTTAATGTTATTGTTGAAAGTGTTACGGTCAAGGTTGGTGTCCCAAATTACATCTTGCTCAATTTGCTCATAACGTAGACCAAAGTTTAAAAGTAAAGCTGAATTGAACTCACGAGCGTAGTTGACTAAACCAGCATAAATTCTTCTGTCACCGTTATAAGTTATCGGAACGAAAGCGTCTACACCATTTCCGTTGGCTGTTAGAATGTTGAACACACCATTGTCTAAAGACGGTTGGTTGAACAATCCATCAGGATTATCTCTATCTACATCTGTAGGTGCATCAAAATTGAAGTTGAATTGCATTGCAGAGAAGTCTCTTTTGGTATTTCTGTAGTTAGCACCAAACTGGAATTGGTTGAGCGATTCTTCAGAGTTCATTTTCACGGTTAACAAAGCGCGAGCCGCGTAATCTTTCTCTTCTAATTCAGAATAGAATCTGTGGTTGGCTGCTGCAGAACCAGAAACGGTTTCGTAGTTAATGCCATCAAAAGCGTAGCTATTGGTTCTTCTGTCAGGCTCATTTCCTTGTACTAAGTTGTATGAAGCACCTAAGTCAAGCGAAATGTTTTTGTTCAACTCAAAGTAAGAAAGCAATTGGTTTACATAGAGTCTGTTATTGTTTTCTTGCTGTCTTCTGATAAATGATTTTTCAGCAATAGGGTTGCTAGCATCATCGTAAATACTTGCATGAAAACCATTGAAATTACCTACGCTTTGGTTGTTGTCATGAATGTAAGTTCCGTTGTATGATACGAAATTGTTTTCGCCTATTTCGTATTTCAAGTTGCCCATTAATACCTGAGAAACATGGTATTCGTATTTATCAAAAGTAAGGTCTTTACTTCTTCCACCTTCAGGGGTAATATCTCTTGTAACACCATTTTGGTAAGTGAAGTCAGAGCTATGAGAAGCCACCAAGAAGGTGCTTAACGCATTGGCTCCTAGCTGAAATTTCTTTCCGGCATTTAATGATAAACCAAAGTTGATTGGAGTACCAGCTTTAGTTGGCTCGAATGAGTTTTTAAAATCGTATTTATTTAAATCCGTAATTGGGCTTGTTGGGTTATCTACCGTTCCGAATTTGCTAGTTCCGCTTGCACTATAAAAGTCTTCAGAAATGGTTTGTGTGTTGATACCAGAAGAAACTCCGATTTGAAAAATGTCTTCGTTACCTAATTCCTTTGAAGTAATGTTAATGTTTGCTCCAGCTACATCGCCATAAAGGCTTGCACCAAATGCTTTGTTTACATCAATGCTGTTAATGATGTCTGAAGTAAAAAAGCTTAATGCTATGTTTTTGTATTCAGGGTCTTCAGACGGAAGCGGAAGGTTGTTTAATGATGTGCTGTTGTATCTATCGCCTAAACCACGAACAAATACGTTTTTAGCTCCTTGTTGCTTACTTACACCAGTTACTTTAGTAACAGCACCTTCGGCATTGCTCACTCCTTTTCTTGAAAGTTCTTTTGCTCCAATAGACTGTAGCATTTGTAAAGACTCTCTCTGAAGCATAATCATGGCAATATCAGAGTCTTTTTCTGTTTTAGCTGTAACCACCACATCTTCTAGATTAGTTGATCCAGCACTCATTGAAGCAGTGATTTCAGTTACTTTTCCTGCAGTAACTACTATGTTTTTTAATTCTAAAGTTTCGTAACCAACAAACCTTACCTCTACCGTGTAAGTACCTGGAGTTACACCATCAATTCTGAAAAGGCCATCGAAATCAGTGTTTGAACCTTTCTGGGTTCCTTGAATTAATACCGTAGCAAAAGGAAGTGGCTCATCATTCGCGTCTTTGTCTGTAATCTTTCCGGCTATTATTCCGACTTCTTGAGCTGTCACCATCCATGACCAACTCATCATTAATAAAAACAAAAATAATCTCATAAGTACTGTTCTATATTTCACGGTACAAAGAACGTGTACTGAGGTAAAGTGTAGGTTACACCTGTATTAAACGTTTATGAGACTAATGTTATATTCAGAAGTGTTAGCTTAACATTAGCGTAACGTAAAGTAGTCAATACATTGAATATGCCAACTTTAACGATTAACTGTTCGTAATACAGGCTAGATCGTTGATTTTTATAAACTGCGAGTTTGGCTAAAACCATTCTGTTTTTGATGGGTTAGTATAGGTATTAGCTCATACCAACTTTTAAAACCACATAATTATGTCTAAGTCAATATTAATTTCTGGAGGAACAGGGTTGGTAGGTTCCGAGCTGGTTACTCTTCTAAAAGGAGCAGGGCACCAGGTGCGTTTGCTAAGTCGTTCAAAGGGCAAAGGAGAAAGCGTTCCTGTTTACCAATGGGATTACAAGAATAACTATATAGAAGAAGGTGCTTTTGATGGGGTAGATACCCTTGTACATTTAGCGGGGGCTGGGGTTGCCGATAAGCGATGGACAAAAGAACGAAAAGAGGAAATATTAAAAAGCCGCACGCAGACCTCTGATTTGCTTTATGAAAAGCTCAAGAACACAAATCATTCGGTAAGAACTTTGGTGGCGGCATCGGCTATCGGCTATTATGGCATGGATACTGGCGATGTAAATCTTAGAGAAGATTCACCAGCAGGGCACGATTTTTTAGCCGATGTTGTTACGGCATGGGAAGATTCAACTAGCCGATTTACAGAACTTGGTATTCGTGTGGTTCAAATTAGGATTGGGGTGGTGCTGAGTAATGATGGGGGCGCTTTACCAAAGCTACTAGCCCCACCAGTGGCGGCTCCATTGGCCAGTGGTAAACAATATATGAGCTGGGTACATATCAGTGATTTGGTTAGAATATTATGTAAATCAGTGGAGGATGTAAATATGATTGGCCCGTACAATGCAGTAGCTCCTGAACCTTTAACTAATAAAGAATTTACGAAAAGGGCGGCAAAAGCATTTGGGAAACTCTATTTGCCAATTCCTGTTCCAAAATTTGTTTTGCACCTAGTATTAGGCGAAATGGCACAGGTGGTAACAGGAGGCAATAAAGTGAGCGCTTACAAAATCAATAAAACTGGTTATGACTTTAAATTCACAAGGCTGCAAAATGCTTTGGAAGATTTAGCAAAAAACAAGTAAGTTGTAGAATGGTCACATTTTTAAATGTTGAAGAGCCTTCTTCCATTTTTGTTTCAAAATTCAATTTGACCTAATTATTATATTCAATAAAATAAGGCTGGCGAATAAGGAAAAGCCCTTTAATTTGCCTGCCATTAATTAAATAAAGAAAATGACAGACGAAGATAAAATTAAAAGGGCGTTTCAAGACAGAGATTGGAACGAGATTAAAACCCATGATTCTTGGGTAATTTTTAAAGTGATGGCCGAATTTGTAGAAGGCTTTGAAAAAAT
The DNA here is from genome assembly GCF_001593005.1 of Roseivirga ehrenbergii. GTDB lineage: Bacteria > Bacteroidota > Bacteroidia > Cytophagales > Cyclobacteriaceae > Roseivirga > Roseivirga ehrenbergii. The sequence continues at coordinate 243,646 of NZ_LQZQ01000002.1, read as the reverse complement.
GGCCAAAATTGGCCCTTGCGTTTCCGTGTTCGGTTCGGCCCGTACTAAGCCAGATCATCCATACTACAAAATGGCCGAAGAAATTGCCGCTAAATTGGTGCGCCATGGTTATGGAGTTATCACTGGGGGTGGCCCAGGTATTATGGAAGCCGGTAATAAAGGGGCAAAATCTGAAAATGGTAAGTCGGTTGGGTTAAACATAGAATTACCCCATGAGCAAGGCAGCAATGTTTATATCGATCCAGATAAACTCATTTCTTTCGATTACTTCTTTGTAAGAAAAGTGATGTTTGTAAAGTACTCACAAGGCTTTGTAATTATGCCTGGTGGTTTTGGAACGCTAGACGAAATGTTTGAAGCCATTACCCTAATTCAAACCAATAAAATCGGAAAATTTCCAATTGTATTGGTAGGTAAAAAATTCTGGGCCGGCTTGTTCGACTGGGTTAGAGATGTAATGCTAACAGAAGGTAATATTAGCTCACCAGATTTAGATCTTATTAACTTAGTAGATACACCAGAAGAAGCGGTAAAGGTAATTGACGACTTCTATTCTAAATACTTACTTACTCCGAACTTCTAATCAGTGAAGCATATCATTTTTGATTGCGATGGAGTATTAATTGATACAGAAATAGTAGCGGCTGAAGTAACGGTAGATTGGTTGAGCAGTGAAAAGGTGAACATCTCGGTGGAGGAGTTTATTATTCAGCATACTGGTAAAACCTTCACCAATATTATTAACCAACTTAAGGCAGAAGGCCACTTAAAAGCAAGCTTGAAAACAGAGGCCATTGTGCCTCTGCTTGATGAGCAAATTAAGGCTAAAGTCAGACCTATTTTGGGAATATCAAATTTGCTCACTCAGGTTTCTATTCCAAAATCAGTGGTATCAAACAGTGCCGCGCATTATGTAACCGAAGCCCTTGAGAAAATAGAGGCAAGTCATCATTTTGAAAACAGGGTGTTTTCGGCTGAAATGGTTGCTCAAGCAAAGCCCAGCCCTTTGGTGTATCTATTGGCCATTGATAGGATTCAAATTCCGAGAGAAGAAATCATTGTAGTGGAAGATAGCTTTACTGGTGTTCAAGCTGCGTTGGCAGCAGGTTTAACCACTATTGGTTTTTTAGGGGGAAGTCACATTCAGCCAGGCCATGGTGAAAAGCTGAAACAGTTGGGCGTTTTTGATTTAGCCCATAGCCACGAGGAATTGGCTAGAAAAGTTAAGTTAATGATAAAGCAATAGTTAACCCTCCAAGGGTTTCAAACTCTTGGAGGGTTCATTTAAATTTTCAGCCCAAATTAAAATATGCCGAATTTGACCATGATATTAATGCTCAAGCCATCTAAGCCATTTTTGTCTAAAATCGGTTGATCAGTAGATTGGTATTTTAGGTTTGCACTTGATGCATCTCTGTAAGTTGCTCCAAATCCCACACGCAAATACTTGATCACATTCATTTCTAAATAGGCTCCAGGTTCAAAAACAAAAATTGTTCTTTGGTCTTCAATAGTGTTTAAGCCGGTGAGCGGTTGTAAACTATTATACATTACCTCTCCTAAGCCAAAGACTACCGGAAATGAAAGATGGAATGCTTTGTCTGGAAACAATGTAGCTTCTAAAAGTAACCCTCCGTAACCTCCAGAATAAGAATAATCAGCACCCAATTCCGTATCCGGTTCATTTCTGGTAAGAAACCCTTTTCCAGCTACCCCAATACCAAAATTCTTTGTGGGATTATACACCAAATGGCCTCCAAGAACAATAGCGTCCCGATCTCCAATTTCAGAATAGCCAACGGTTGGCGCTAAGTTCATTCTAAACTTATTATCCTTTGCTGGTTTCTCGGGCTTGGGTTCCTTCTCCTTTTGAGGTACTTCTTCCGTCACAATTTCACCTTTGAATTCGATAGGGAGCATGACCCTTGGGTGTACTTCATAAATGGGCACAAAAATTAAGGAGGCAAGCGTATAGTTCTCGTAAGCGGCTACTACTGTCTTAGTCTGCTTTCTTTCTTCTTGGTAGTATTCTGCTCTGGAATTTTCTAACACTAATGCTTCTGTAGAAGGACTTGAGTTCCCAATGGTCGATTTACTACTCTGTTCAGTTATGGCAGAAGTTACCGTTTCTTTTTTCGCTTCTGTTACTGAGGTTTCTTCGCGCTCTTTTTCAATAACCGGGCTTACTACTTTTTGAACGGAAGTCTTTATAGGCGGTGTGGAGGTGGTTTCCCTTTTCGTAGTGTCTGATTTTGGCACAGTTTCTTTCGGAACCCTTTTCTTCCTAATCAACAATTTGTTCCCCAGCTGCTGGCATTCCATGCCTTGGCCTCGAAACAAGATTTCTAGAACATTGCCAATGGTTTCGTCCTTCACATTGAGGGAGACCCTTTTCTTCACATCAAATACTTCTGCCGAATAAGTGAAAGCAAAATCTTCAGTTTCAATGCGTTTCAGAATATCTTCAATGGAGGTGTCATGCAGGTTTAAGGTCACTTTTCTTGAAAGCAGACTTTCCCTTTCTTGACTTAAAACAAGGAGCGGAGAAGTGAGAAGCGTTAAAAGCAAAAGTGTTTTAAGATACATTTCGGTTTGAATAGTTCTGCTTTAAAAACCAAAAGCCCAGTATAAATTACTGGACTAAAGGTCGGATTTTATTTAAATAGTTGGGTTTAACAATTTCTTAAAACTTACCGAATTTAAGGCTTATGGTTCCGCTTAATCCGCGCAAGGCATCTTTATCCATAATTGGAGCGCCAGTATCTAAATACGTTAAGTCGATGTCAGAAGTATAACGGTAATGTGCACCAAACGAAAGTCGCATAAACTTGATTACGTTTATTTCTATTTCTGCTCCAGCTTCGGTTACAAAAAAGGCTTGGCTGTCTTCTTCCCTCGCAAATTCATAGTCTCTGCCAGCTTCAACGTAAGTAACCCCGCCAGCGCCAATGAGTATCGGAAACGAAAGGTGGATTGGACTGTTTGGCATGGCAATGAACTCCATTCTAAGACCTCCATATCCACCCGCTACAGAGTATCTGTCGTTCAATTGCGTGTCGGTTTTGCGTTCGGTAACAAAGCCGGTTCCGCCAAAACCCAAACCAAACTGATGGTTGATAAGCCAAGCGCCATGGCCACCCATTAAAATGGCATGTCGATCGGCAATTTTGGAGTAGCCAGTAGTTACGGCTCCGTAACCGCCATTGCTACGAATGCCGTTGTTGTTGAAAATGGTTCTGAATTCCTGATCGGGCTCTTGGGCAAATGCGCTAAAGCCAATAAATAGAAGTGCGATTGTTAAAACTGTTGTTTTCATAATTTTTGTTTTTGACTGTTGTTGAATTGTTTTTTGAGTTTTTGACCTTTTCACTTTGCTTCCGCGAACGACCAATTCTTGAAAAGCAATGCGTTTATGTTGTTTTGATAATTGATTCTACATTAACATCCGTTTCCTTTAATAATATATGCTCCGTTATTTTCTTCTATTTCTATATCGAATAGGGCTTCAATGGCTTGCAACACATTTTCTATGGATTCATTTTCGAATCTTGTCGTCAGTGGGCAATTCATAAAGGCTGTATTTTCGAATTCATAGCCAATCCCATAAGCATTCGCAATGTCCTCCATTACTTGTTTCATTGGCGTGTTTTCGAAAACCAAAGTGCCTGTTTTCCAAGCCAAGAAATTTCCGTTTGAATTTTCCTTTTTAGATAGCTTTCCGCCTTCATCAATCACTACCTGATCGCCAGGGGCTAAAACCACCACCTCTTCTTGGGTAGAAAATCTTACTTTTCCTGTTATTAAAACCAGTTCAATTCTTTCCCCTTCTTGCGAAGCATTTAAATTGAAAGAGGTGCCTAAAACCCGAGTTTCTGTCTGTTTGGCCTTTACAATAAAAGGTTGTTCAGGATTATGTGCCACCTCAAAAAAGCCTTCCCCTTTTAAGATTACTTCTCTTTCCTTGGAAGAAAATTCTTCTGGAAAAGTGATTGAAGAGCCTTCTTTTAGCCAAACCTGCGAACCATCTGGGAGTACAGCAGCTTCACCGTTTAAGCTGGCCGCCATTAGGCTTTGCATTTCTCCAGCAGAATTGTTCATAAATTCCCTTCCTAAAAACGCTACCGTAGCAATCAGCAAAATGGCTGCAGCCACGCGCCATATTTTTGGCAACAAGAATACCTGCTTTGCTTGTTTAGGTTGAATCTTGCCTTGCACTTGCGACCAATTTTTGTCTACATCAATCGTAGTAAAATCAGCCATGGCATCAGCATGTCGCCAAGCCTGTTTCCATTTGTTAAGCAAAGCAGCATTGCCTTCATCCAGCGCCAACCAAGCTTCCACTTGCTGAAGTTCAGCCTCGGTGGCCTCTCCCTTTAAGTAGGAAAGTAGCAGGTGTTCGTCTATGGTGCTTCTGTTTTTCATTGAGTTCAGTAATATGACGGCCTAGTGATAAAACACACGTAGACCCAATTGAAAATTTTATGAAAGAATTTCTAAAGCAATGATTATCAATGCTTTTAGGTATTCAAAAAGATCGAGGCGAAGGCGTTTGAGCGCATTGCTGATCTGGGTTTCTACCGTGCGTTTCGAAATTCCGAGCTCATCGGCTATCTCTTGGTTCTTCTTTCCTTCTAATCGACTCATCTTAAAAATGAGCTGACATTGTTCGGGCAACTGGGCAATAGAATTGTAAATCATTTGTTCCAATTCCGCCTGCTCCATAAAATCAGAAGTATCGATATCGGCTCCGAAAGAAGCCGCTAGAATATTGTCGTGGTGGCCGCTACGGGTTTGTGTACTGCGGATTTGGTCCAAGCATCGATTGCGCACCGATTGGTACAGCAGCGCCTTGAGCGAAGTATGAACTTCTAGTTTTTCTCTCTGCTCATAAAATTTGACAAAGACTTCCTGAACGATGTCTTGCGCAGCATCTAGATCATTCAGAAATTTCTTAGCGAAAACAGAAAGCACTTTAAAGTACTCTCGAAATAGGCTTTCGAAAGCACTTTCGTCTCCGTTTTTGATTTGGTCAATTAATGCTTTATCGGTCAAAATATGCTCGGTTAAAAATGCTTATTCAATAAGCGCCTGAATGATTGAACCTCAGAAGTCTACAGCAAAACCTTGCTTGGACTTCTTGCTGCAAAACTAGAACATTTTTTTGGGTCGATAATATTAAGCGCTTAAGAGAAGTGGACTTTTGGTTATTAAGGAGTAGCTTGAACAACTACCGTAGTTCTTTATTTGTCGCTTTTCTGTTTTTTAGATGAAGTATAAATCAGTATCAAGAACGCCACACCAACAGCAACAATGACATAAGACCTGATTACTTCGAAGAAATAGTATTTGTGGTGTAGGCCAAACACCAAAGTCAGGATAAACAATACAGGATAAACAATATTAGAAGTACTAATAGAATAGCGGCTATAATCCTGCATGCGGTATTATTCATTACTGTGTCTTTGTTTTGATCTATTTTTCAGCCCAAGAGCAATGATGATTATAGCAGAGGCAAGAAGCACATAGGAAAAGATTTTTGAGGAGTTATTGTCTGTATTAACAAGGTTCGAGATAATGGCTATTGTTGTTAAAATCAGCCCCACAATCCAGTAATAGTTCTTTTTCATAATTCTTAAATTAAGAATGCTTGGTTTTTCTTTTAAAAGCAAAGTAACTCACAATGAGGCAAAATGGAGGAATAATGTAGGCGAGCTTAAAGTAGACAGCAGTCGATTCATTTTTTGGCATTAGAACAATAGTGAGCAGGCTAACCAAGCCTAGTATTAAAAAAACAAATCCTAATAATTTTCTTGTGTTCATCAGTGTAGTTGAATGACTCACTTCGTTTAAACTACTTGCATAATCATTTTCTAACATAGAATCGATCTATCCTAAAGGACAATTATACATATAATATTCAATTTAGTAGAGATGTTGAATTGGTAGAAGGCAAAGGTTTTTTCTTCAGATAATATTGCATCATCAAAACAAATCATTTACTTTGTGACTCAAAGTACTTTTAATATGAATAAGGATTACTTGAAAGACATCTCTGAGATTCGCTCCATTATGGAGAAATCCTCACGCTTTATTTCCTTAAGTGGGTTAACGGGGGTTTTGGCCGGAATTTATGCGTTGATTGGTGCATTCATAGCCAATAAGCTGATTTATAACAGCAGTACCATTCTCTACCACGACATGCTCAACCAGCGGCAAGTGTCAGAAAACTTGACTTGGCTAATTGTAGATTTAGTGGCCGTTTTTGTTTTGGCCGTGGGCACAGGGGTGTACTTCACTACTAAAAAAGCAAAGAAGCACGGTGTTAAAACTTGGGACGATAGCGCCAAAAGAGTAATTCTAAACCTGATGATTCCGCTGGTAATTGGTGGGCTTTTCGTGATGATTCTGTATACTCGTGGCTTTATTTCGCTTATGGCTCCAGCCACGCTTATCTTTTACGGTATGGCATTGATTAACGCCAGTAAATATACCTTTAGAGATATTCGCTATTTGGGCATTATTCAAGCAGGTCTTGGGCTTTTGGCTTGTCTTAGTCCTGGTTATGGTTTACTCATTTGGGCCTTGGGTTTTGGCGTAATGCACATTGTATACGGTGCGGTAATGTACTTTAAATACGAACGTTGAAAGTTAACATACATACATTAAATAAGGCCTTTGAAAACAGGGTGAGGTTGGGCATCATGAGCGCATTGATTGCAGGCGAAGAGATGGACTTTAACCGCCTGAAGGAAATACTGGAAGTAACGGATGGTAACTTGGCCAGCCATTTAAAGGCCTTGGAAAAAGAGGAATATATAGAAGTACAGAAATCATTTGTGGGTAGAAAACCGAATACGAAATACGTGGCCACGAAAGCTGGCAAGGTGGCCTTTATGGCGCATATTGATGCGTTGGAGGCTTTAATTAAAGAACAGACAGGTAGAGGGTAATATTTTTTTATTCCTATACTTTGAAATACAAAGTACTTTTAAACTCAATTATCATGGAAGAAAAACAAGAGTCAATTTTCGAAAAAATTAACAACAACATTAAAACCTCAGTAAGTATAAAATTGCTGTCCATCGGTTTTCTAATTGCCGTATTATTAATCCCCAATTCAATGATCAAATCGTTGATCAGCGAAAGGAAAATTAATCAGATTGAAGCGGTGGAAGAGGTTTCTCAAAAATGGGGTGCACCATTGGAGATCACTGGGCCTATTCTCACCATTCCGTTTAATAGAACTCACAAAGGAGTTGAGGGTCCTTATACCACCAAACACTATGCTCATTTTCTTCCCTCACAGCTGGATGTAAAAGGTAAGCTGAACCCTGAAAAACGGAAACGAGGTATTTACGAAGTAATCGTTTACAATTCTGAGCTTAGTGCAGAAGGTCAATTTGAGGCCTTGGACTTCAGTAATTTTCAAGTGGAAGAGGAAAGCATTCTTTGGTCAGAAGCTTTTGTGTCCATCGGTATTCCAGACATGGCGGGCATCCAATCTGATATTCAGATTCAATTTGGAGAGAATACCTATCGTGCGGGTTCGGGAATTCCTGTTCAAGATTTATTGAGCTCGGGTGTTAATAGTAAAGTCGCAATTGATTCGGAGAGTAAATCCATTCCCTTTTCCTTCGATTTAAATATCAACGGAACCGAGTCGCTTTCCTTCAATCCAATTGGCAAAACCACGAATATTAGTTTGGCTTCTACTTGGCCGCACCCAAGTTTTGGTGGTCAGTTTTTACCCGATAGTTATAACATTACCGACAATGGTTTTACCGCGGAATGGTCGGTTTTCGATTTGAATCGAAATTACCCACAACAATGGGAGGGTAAGGCACATCAGATAAGCAATTCTAGTTTTGGCGTTGACCTTTATCAGCCAGTCGATAATTATCAGCGCAACACACGGTCAGCTAAATATGCCATCCTCATTCTGTTTCTCACTTTCATTACCTTCTTCTTTGTTGAAATTCTGAATAAAAAGCGGATTCATCCTATTCAATATATTCTTGTTGGGTTGGCTTTGACCGTTTTCTACACCCTGTTGCTTTCCCTTTCGGAGCAAGTTGGGTTTAATAATGCTTACCTAATCGCCTCGGCCATTATTGTGGGTATGGTTTCGCTCTACGCTAAATCAATATTACAAAGCTCGAAGCTGGCAATGGTCATGTTCGGCTTCTTCACCCTTATCTATTCCTTCATTTTCATCATCCTTCAACTCGAAGATTTTGCCCTTTTAGTAGGCAGTTTTGGCCTCGTGTTGGTTCTCGGATTCTGCATGTATTTATCTAGAAAAGTAGACTGGTATAATATCAAATCTAAAGAAATCATTAGCCATGCGTCATAAATTAAAACTCAAAATATTAATCCGGATCGGGCTTTTCTTGCTCAGAATGTACTGCCTTATGCGTCAGCCTAAAAACAAGGAAAGGGCTTTGGCGGCTGTGCTATTATTGCCTGCGCTTTTACTGCTGATCCCAACCTATACCTTTACACTTACCCTGTTTCAATCCTTCTTATTTCAGGCCATGTTGGTTTATGGCCTTTTGAGTATATTCTGGATTATTAAGCACCATTACCGTTTGGCGGGCATCAACTTTTCTATTTATCTGTTGCTGTTGATTAAGATCAATAGCCCCATTGGTCTGGGTTATCAAATTACTCAAGGCAAAGAGCAGATGACAGTGCTTCAATTTAATGTGTTGGCTACCAATGAAGCCTATGAAAGCACCATTGATAGAGTGATTCAGCTATCACCCGATTTTGTTTCCTTTCAGGAAGTAAGTGCGGAATGGGCAACCGAATTAAAGAAAGGGCTAGCCATTGATTATCCGTTTTCTAAAGTGGTGAGTAATGATGATGCCAGCCAAGGCATTGCGGTGTTCAGCAAACATCCATTAATCGATACTGAAATCGTGGAATGGGCGGGCACTACCAATATTATTGGAAAGGTGAAAATGCATGAGGAGGAAATTAACTTTCTGGCCTTGCATACCCGTTCGCCAACCACTCGATTAAAATGGAATACCCGCAACGAACACTTGAATATAGCTAAGGAATACATCAGTGAAAAGAAAGGCGAGTTTCTGGTATTAGGTGACTTCAACACTGTGCCTTGGGACAACCGCTTGAAGAACTTCAAATCGACTACCGACTTGCAAGATAGCCGTAAAAAGCTGACGCCAACTTTTCCTGCTTGGAACCCTTACTTGGCCCAAATCCCGATTGACTATATCTTCCATTCTAAAGGGATTGGCTGTCGTTCTTTGGACTCTGTCAAAATTACTTCAGATCATCTCGCCATTATGGGCACTTATGAATTGAGGGGGATGTGATGGATAGAGAATTGGCAATGAGAAGGGTTTTCAAACTCTGTTTGTGCTACATACCTTTGATGTTGGGGTATTTATTATTGAGACAGTATTCGCCCATTATTTTTAAAGACTATGAGTTAGAAGAGAATTTTCTGACGTTTATTGTCTTTAGTATTCCCGTTTTAGCAATATCGATTTTTGTCATAGACTATTTCAAAAATTGGAGAGACAGATATTGGTTTGCTAGCTTTTTTCTAGCAGTTGGATTTGCCTTCTTCACTTGGCTCACGGCCATGATTTTCGTTTTTCTCGGTGAAGGCTCCAACGATCGAGAAAGAATTCTTTATGAACACAAGTACTATTCGGATAGAAAGATCATTCTTGAGGAGAACTATGACTCACATCAAAGGCGAATTATCATGGTCTCTGATTTCACACCTTGGTTTCAATGGGTTCGAGAAGTTGATATAAACAAGGTGGATCTCAAACGTTGGAAAAAAGTGAGCCGTTGATACACCTAATAATTAGCCCTCCAACTCCAAACATTAATAATCAACCCTAAGTTGTAATTCCATCTGTAAATCCTGACCTTTGCCAATTGTCTGTTTTTGGCAGCACATCCATGGAAAAACTCAAGGAAAACGTAAAAATCGATCTCGCTCCAATAGACCTTTCTGGTCATGAAAACATAGAAATTTTCGGGGCGCGAGAACACAACCTCAAGAACATTGACACGGTAATTCCGCGAAATAAACTGGTCGTAATTACTGGTATTTCCGGCTCCGGAAAATCATCCTTGGCTTTCGATACCATTTATGCCGAAGGTCAGCGCAGGTACATGGAAAGTTTTTCGGCCTACGCCCGTTCTTTTATTGGCGATATGGAACGGCCCGATGTAGATAAAATCAACGGCCTTAGTCCGGTAATTTCCATCGAACAAAAAACCACTTCGAAAAACCCGCGTTCTACGGTGGGTACACTTACTGAGATTTACGATTTTCTCCGCCTCTTTTATGCCCGGGCGGGCGAAGCCTATTCTTACAATACAGGCAAAAAAATGATTCGTCAGTCAGAAGATCAAGTGATTGACCACCTGATTGAAAATTTCGAAGGAAAGAAATTGATTCTTTTGGCGCCAGTGGTCAAAGGTAGAAAAGGGCACTATCGCGAACTCTTTGTGCAGATTCGCAAAATGGGCTTCACCAAAGTGCGCATTGATGGTGTGGTGCTTGACATGGAGCCGAAGATGCAAGTGGACCGTTACAAAACCCACGATATAGAAATTGTGGTCGATCGAATTATAGCCAAAAAAGAAGACCGTTACCGCATTGCGCAAAGCGTAAAAACCGCCATGACCCATGGAAAGGGAGTGATTATGGTGCGCGATGAAGAAGGAACTGTCCATCATTTCTCTAAGTATTTGATGGATCCGGAAAGCGGCTTATCATATGATGAACCTGCCCCAAATTCCTTTTCTTTCAATTCGCCTTACGGTGCTTGCCCAAGCTGTAACGGGTTAGGGAAAGTAGAAGAAATCAGTCGTGAGGCCGTAATTCCAGACGATAAGTTGAGCATTAGCCGTGGGGGAATTGCGCCCCTAGGCGATTACCGCGACATCTGGATTTTCAAGAAAATTGAGGCCATTCTCAAACGTTATAAAGTTAGCCTGAGCACACCCATAAAGAACATTCCCGAAGAAGTAATGCACACGCTTTTGTATGGCGATGATGTGGCAGTGGCGGTAAGTTCTAAGAAATATCCGGGCACGGAATGGAACACCAAATTCGAAGGCATAATTTCTTTTCTAGAGAAACAAAAAGACGAAGGAACGGAGAAAACCCGCAAGTGGATTGAAGACTTTATGTCGGTAAAAACCTGCCCTGAATGTAATGGTGCAAGGCTAAAGAAAGAATCACTGCATTTTAAAATTGCAGAAAAGAACATTTCAGAACTGGCCCAAATGGACATTGACACCCTTTGGGACTGGTTCGAAAACCTAGAAGAGCGACTGACGGATAAGCAGAAAATCATTGCTACGGAAGTACTCAAAGAAATCAGAAAACGCATTGGCTTCTTGCTGGATGTAGGTTTGAATTACTTGATGTTAGACAGACCCCTCAGAACCCTTTCGGGTGGTGAGGCACAACGAATTCGTTTAGCGACCCAAATTGGCACACAGCTAGTTGGCGTACTTTATATCATGGATGAGCCGAGTATTGGCTTGCATCAGAGAGACAATGTGAAACTGATCAAAGCCCTTCAGGACTTACGCGATATCGGCAACACGATTATCGTGGTGGAACATGATAAGGATATGATGTTGGCTTCGGATTACATTATCGATATTGGGCCGGGCGCGGGTCGTCATGGGGGAAATGTGGTGGCTGCAGGAGAACCCGATTCATTCTTGTCGCAAGGCAGTACCACAGCTGATTATTTAAAAGGCTTTAAGAAAATTGAGGTTCCGAAAGAAAGAAGAGAGGGTAACGGAGAAAAGTTAGTGCTGAAAGGTGCGAAGGGAAACAACCTCAAAAACGTAACGCTCAAGCTCGATTTGGGCAAAATGATTTGCATTACGGGCGTTTCTGGAAGTGGAAAATCAACTCTGATTCACGAAACACTTTTTCCAATTCTGAACCAGTATTTCTTCCGTTCCAGAAAAACACCAATGGAGTATGACAGCTTCGAGGGCATTAAAAATATTGACAAAGTAATTGAAGTAGATCAGTCGCCAATTGGAAGAACGCCACGTTCGAACCCCGCTACTTACACTGGCGTTTTTAGCGATATCCGTTCGCTGTTTACCGAATTGCCAGAAGCGAAAATTAGAGGCTATAAGCCGGGGCGTTTCTCTTTCAATGTAAAGGGTGGCCGCTGCGAAACTTGCGAAGGTGCTGGAATGAAGTTGATTGAAATGGACTTTCTGCCCAACGTTCATGTGCCTTGCGAAACCTGTAAAGGAAAGCGCTATAACCGCGAAACTTTGGAGGTGCGCTACAAAGGGAAATCGATTTCTGATGTACTCGACATGACGGTTGAACAAGCGGTAGAGTTCTTCGAGCACATGCCGAAAATCTTGCGTAAAATTCAAACCCTAAACGATGTTGGTTTGGGCTACATTTCGCTTGGTCAGCATGCCACTACGCTTTCGGGTGGTGAGGCGCAGCGCGTAAAACTGGCGACAGAACTTTCCAAAAAGGACACTGGAAAAACGCTCTATATTTTGGATGAACCCACCACGGGCCTTCACTTCCAAGACATTCAACATTTACTAGATGTACTCAACCGATTGGTAGACAAAGGCAATACGGTTTTGGTGATTGAGCACAATATGGATGTAGTGAAAGTGGCCGACCATGTAATTGACTTAGGTCCAGAAGGCGGAGACAAAGGCGGAATGATTATAGCCGAAGGCACACCCGAAAAAGTAGCCAAAAGCACAAAAGGCTATACCGCTAAGTTTTTACGAGACGAGCTAGCTATTAGTTGATTGGGAAATTTGTTAAGAGTTGATCGGTAAACGGGGAATCAGTTTGATCAGGGATCAGAAATCGGTAATCATTGCAGATTTCATGCTCTTTGCAAGAATGTAAACTTTTGGCTGTCTTGTCCTGAAATAGGTTTACACAAATAAGTGTAAGAATGAATAATAGGTATGAGACAAGTTTTAAGCATAAGGTATGCCGAGAGTATTTGAAAGGTGGTGTATCGAAGGTAGAATTACAATATAGATATGGTATTGGCGGAAAGTCTGCTATAGTTAATTGGCTTCGAGATTTAGGATATCTTGCAGACGATAGAATAAAGCCTAATAGCCCAATTAAATTGTCAGCGAACGAAAAATCAGATTCTGCCCAACTCAAGGCAATCAAAAAGGAACTAGAAGATGCTCAGCTAAAGCTGGAGGCCTACCAGCGTATGATTGCAATAGCGGAGAAGAAGTTCAAGATTGAGATTGAAAAAAAGTCAGATTCCAAGTGATCCCTATCATGCGGTAAGCTTGGTAAGATTGTGTCGATTACTTGGTGTTAGCCGCCAGGCCTATTATCAGCATTTATGGGTAAGAGAAGAAAGAAGTATTGAGGAGCACCTGATAGTGCAGCAAGTACATGAGATAAGAAAGACTCACAGGCGTATGGGCGGTAGAAAACTGTATGAGTTATTAGAGCCGTTCATGCTGGAACATCAGATTAAGATGGGCAGAGATGCACTATTCGACTTACTAGGCAGAAACTACTTATTGGTTAAAAAGAGACGCAGCAGGGTTTATACCACACAATCATCTCATTGGTTGAGGAAGTATCCGAACTTGATAAAAGACCAGAGCATTGACAGAAAGAACCAAGTATGGGTGAGCGACATAACCTATTGGAAGTCAAAAAGTAAAAACTACTATATATCATTCATAACAGATGCGTACTCAAAGAAGATTGTAGGGTATAGAATAGCTGAGACACTAGAGGCAGTAGAATCAGTGAGAGCGCTCAAAATGGCTGTCTCTGGCTTAAAGAAAGAGCCAGACAGCCCTTTGTCGCTCATCCATCACTCAGACAGAGGAATACAATATTGTTGTAAAGAATATGTAAAGTTATTACAGGACAACCAGATCAACATAAGCATGACAGAGCATGGAGATCCCCTCGAAAATGCAATAGCAGAGAGAGTCAATGGCATTATAAAAAATGAATATCTGAATGACTATGAGGTAGACAACCTCACAGAAGCCAGAGCTTTGCTCAAAGAAATAGTGAAACTATACAATGAAGAAAGGCCGCACATGAGTTTAGATATGTTGACTCCAGAACTAGTACATCAACAAAACCTTAATCCAAAAGGCCTATGGAAAAACTATTACAAGAAAAAACCTGATATTGTAAACATAGATCAGGACAATCAAACAACTGTAAATCTATTACAGTACTAAATGTTAAACCTGTAAACTTTTTTTAGGACGAGTCAGGCAGTGACTTCCCCCTTTTTGGAAAAGGGGGTTAGGGGGATTAGATTTTCGCAAAGCGAATCCTTGAGCTAAAACCTTAATTCCCAAACCAAGTTTATATGCTAAACTATAAACTATGTCTGTTTTCTCCAGCCTACGCAAATTCGGTAAAGTATTCTCTCAAATCGATGTATCCGAAACCATCGATGCCCTAGGTAAACTCAATCAAACCGAGCTTTACCAAATCATGAAAATCATCAAGTCTAAGGGTAAAGTATATCAGCCGCCAGAGATAGACGGAGATTATTACCACCTCAGCCGTTTTCTTACTCCAGAAGAAAGAGAAATTCAGTTGAAAGTACGTGAGTTCATGAACGAGCATGTAAGGCCCATCGCTAACGACTGCTGGAATAAGGCTAAATTCCCGATGGAGTTGATTCCAAAAATGGCAGAACTCAACATTGCTGGCTTAACTTATGAAGGTTACGATAGCCCTATGGGGAGTTATCTGCTTGAAGGTTTTATCACGATGGAAATGGCAAGGGTCGACACGTCAATTTCCACCTTTTTTGGGGTGCAAAGTGGCTTGGCCATGGGCAGCATTTACTTCTGCGGAAGCGAAGAGCAAAAATGGAAATGGTTACCAGCCATGCAGCGAATGGAGAAAATTGGTGCCTTTGGTTTGACCGAGCCCAACGTGGGTTCGGCTGTAGCAGGTGGCCTAGAAACTACCTGCAAAAGAGACGGAGATAGCTGGATTTTGAACGGACAAAAGAAATGGATCGGCAATGCAACATTCGCTGACTTGACCATTATTTGGGCGAGAGATCTGGACGATAATCAGGTGAAAGGTTTTATTGTAGAAAAAGGAACCAAGGGTTTTAAGGCTGAAAAACAAGAAGACAAAATGGCCTTACGAACCGTTCAGAATGCCTTAATTACTCTGACGAACTGCGAGATTTCGGAAGAAAATAGATTACAAGAATGTAATTCGTTTAAAGACACTTCTAAAGTGTTAAAAGCTACCCGAGCTGGTGTGGCTTGGCAGGCGGTGGGTTGTGCCAGAGGTGCTTACGAATGTGCTTTAGAATATTCTACCCAACGTTACCAATTCGGAAAACCCATTGCGAGTTTCCAGCTGGTGCAAGATTTATTGGTGCAAATGCTTACGGATTTAACCGCCATTCAGAGTATGGCTTTTCACCTTTCAAAATTACAAGATGAAGGCACCATGACCGACCAGCAAGCTTCATTGGCCAAGGTCGCCTGTACAAAACACACCCGAGAAATAGTAGGTCATGCACGCGAGATTTTTGGCGGAAACGGAATTTTATTAGAACACAACATCGCTCGATTTGTGGCCGATGCCGAAGCTCTCTATACTTATGAAGGCACCAAAGAGGTCAATTCATTGATTGTGGGCAGAGACATTACTGGGATTAGCGCTTTTGTATAATAGAAGCGACAAACAACTGATTTTCTGATCCCTGTTCAACTTCTTCGCCAAAGGCCATGCCCTTGCTTTATAAGCCTTAATAGCGGAAGTTTGTAGCCAGATAGGAATACATGAAGAATTACGCGGAAGACATAGACGAACAAGACGAACTTTTTGAGCATCATAGAATTGTGGCTGATAAAGGCCAAGTGCCTTATCGCATCGACAAATTCTTGATGGACAGATTGCCCAACGTGACCCGAAATAAGGTACAACAAGGCATCAAAGATGGTTTTGTATTAGTTAATGGTGAAGCAATAAAGCCTAATTATAAGGTACATCCTGGTGATGAAATTGTGGTGGCTTTACCAGAGCCTCCGCGCGATACCGAAGTAGTTGCGGAAGATATTCCTCTCAACATTGTATTTGAAGACGATCACTTGATGATCGTAAATAAAGAAGCTGGAATGGTGGTGCATCCTGCTTATAACAATTGGTCGGGTACGTTGGTAAATGCGCTCACCTACCATTTTCAGAACCTGCCTACCATGCAAAACAATGAGGGCAGACCTGGCCTTGTACACCGAATAGACAAAGATACTTCTGGGCTTTTGGTGATTGCCAAAAGCGAAAAGGCTATGGCTGGTTTGGCCAAGCAGTTTTTCGATCACTCTATTGAGCGTACCTATTATGCTTTAGTTTGGGGCGAACCCAATGAAGAAATGGGTACTATTGATGTGAACCTTGGCCGTAGCGAGAAAGACCGCAGGGTTACTGTGGCCATTGAAGATGGAAGTCGTGGCCGCCATGCGGTAACGCACTATAAAATCTTGAAGAAACTCCGTTACGTAACTCTAATCCAGTGTAACCTAGAAACAGGCCGCACGCATCAAATTAGAGCGCATATGAAGCACCTTGGGCATCCGCTTTTTAATGATGCTACTTACGGTGGAGATAAAGTTTTGAAGGGGACACAATTTTCTAAGTACAAATCTTTTGTAGACAACTGCTTTAAAATTATGCCTAGACAAGCCCTTCACGCTAAATCGTTGGGTTTTGTGCATCCCGTAACGGGTCAGTTTGAGCAATTCAATTCAGAATTGCCCGAAGACTTTAAAGCGGTAATTGAAAAGTGGGAGCACTATGTGCAACACAATTAATTCTTCAGGTCGCCAATCACTCCCGAAGGTTTAATCAAGTCTATATAATCGGTTAGCTTAAGTTCCAACTCGGTGGGTCCCATAGAATAGGGGCCAATTTCGTATGCATTGTAATAAAACAACAAAGTCTTATTCATAATGGCAAAATTGCTGTTGAGCTGAAATTGGCCATTTTCGAAGAAGTAACCTTGTTCATCTAAAGGTTCGCTAGGCGGAATTTTCTTGTCCATGCGAAATTCTATTTCGGCTAACTTATTCAGTTCTTCTTCATAACCTTCCACAAGGATATCGCTTAACTCCAACACTTTGCCTGTAGTTAAATCATAGCTGCGATACACCTGCATTGAGTTGGGGTGCGCGCCACCCGTGAAGGTGAAAATGGTGGTTGCAGTACTGATATAGCTTGAATCTTGATGAATGATATCTGAGCTAATTTCTAAAAGCCAGCCCGTCTTATAGTCTGAGTTTTCATCCAGTATTTTTTCATACTCTTGGCTCATCTCCTCAATCAGCAATTTGAAGTCATCTTTAGGTTCGCTGATAAAGGCATAGTTCAAAATATCATGCTGTATTTGTCGGTTGATTGAATCCAACACTGCGTCAGAGGCTCCGCCTTCGAGAGTTGGGTACTGAATTTCTATACTCAAACATTTCTCTCCTTTTCCATCGGCCACGCATGGCCCTTTTTTTTCTGAAATTTTATTGAGTTCGTAACTCACAAAAGTGGCTTTGGGAATAGGCTGAACTATTTCTGGAGTAGTTACACTTTCCTTTTTTCCAAACTCACAAGCGGTAAGTAAAAGCAGTATAGATAAAAAACCTAAAGGTTTCATTGGGTAAATTTAAAGAGGTGTGAAATTTCCTTTTTATTGAGTTTATAGCTTTTTAGCTGATCGTTCACTTTAAGGTGAACTATGTTTTCTTGCTCCGGAAACGACTCGAATAATACAACGTTCGAAATGTCTAACTCAGAAATGGAACTTATGTTTTTTACTTCAATATAGCACCAGCGCGCATCGCCTTCTAACTCGCTACCGATATAATCGAGTTTGGCATTTTTACCATCAATGGTAATGAAAATCTTGGCTTGAATGTATTCATTAATCAAACTGTCGAGTTTTTTTGGGTCTTTAGGTTTGTAGGTGTCTATGTAGTCCATTTTATGGAAGCTCTGAAGGCCAGTGGCGAGATCGTCCATAAATATGCGTTGGCTAATTTGAAGTGCTTTTGCCTCTTGATTGTACTCCATATCGCAAACACTCACATGAAAAGGGTGTAAGCTCCAAAAAAGGCCAATTATCACCGTATATAAAAGCTTAGTGGGCATGGTTTAAGCTATTTGTATGTGCTTCAAAAATTAAGTTTTATTATTGCAAAGCTAAGTGAAAATCTGTCAGCAAGTCACCAAAATACAAGAATGGATCAGTTTAAGCTTTATTTCCAACTAGGACACGAACACATCCTCGACATCTATGGTTTCGACCACATACTTTTTGTAATCGCGCTTTGTGCCATTTACGTAGCCCAAGATTGGAAAAAAGTACTGATTCTGGTCACCGCTTTTACCATTGGACATTCCATTACACTTGCTTTGAGTACTTTCGAACTAGTCAATTTCCGTACCGATATCATTGAGTTTTTAATTCCTGTTACCATTTTCATTACTGCTTTTAGCAATATTATTCGCAAACAAAACTCGTTAAAACCTTCGGTACTCAACCTCAATTACTTTTTTGCCCTGTTTTTTGGTCTGATTCATGGTTTAGGTTTTTCGAATTATTTAAAAAGCCTTTTAGGAAAAAACGAGAGTATCATTACCCAATTATTGGCCTTCAATATTGGTCTTGAACTCGGACAGATAATCATTGTCGCGGTTTTCATGATTATTTCAGCAGTTTTTACTGGCCTATTTAGTGTTTCAAGAAGAGACTGGAATTTGGTAGTTTCTTCTGCTATAGCTGGTATAGCAATTACCATGATGATAGAGATGAAGTTTTGGTAATATCCTCTCGGCTTTAATAGCAAAGAGATTAAACTATATCTATCAATTTTAGAATAGCTTTTATAAATTGAGCCCTTATTTCTCGAGGTTTTAGAGGAAAGATATTTGCCTTTTGAGAGAAAGGTTACCCAATAAGTTTTAAAAATCTAACAAACGAATGAATATGAAACGATTACTTTTCGTAGTAGCAGCGGTTGTTTTCATTTCTGGTCAATCATTGGCCCAAGTGATTAATAGCAACCACGGTAAACGTTTTGAGCAATTGGAGCGCATGCTCCGTGACCCAAGTGTGTACCGTACCGCGTCTGGAGCCCCAGGCCATGAATATTGGCAACAAAAGGCCGATTATGTGATTGAAGCCGAGTTGGACGATACCAATCAGCGACTAACGGGTTCTGAAAAAATCACATATTACAACAACTCCCCTGATGCACTTCAGTATTTGTGGATTTCTTTAGATGAGAACGTAAGACAGCCAGATAATCCAGTGTATAAGTGGGAAGAAAGTGCTATTCGAAACAGAATGAGTTATGATCAGATTAAAGCACTAAATGGTCACGATAATGATTGGGGCTTTCACATTACCGAAGTGAAAGATGCGAAAGGTGCTGACATGACCTATACCATTAACCAAACCATGATGCGAATCGACCTTCCTTCGCCTTTGAAGCCAGGAGATAAAATGACATTCGGAATTAAGTGGTGGTACAATACAACGCCAAGAGATGAATCTGGTGCTAGAGGTGGTCATGAGTATTTTCCTGAAGATGGAAACTACTTGTATACCATTACTGGCTGGTACCCAAGAATGGCCGTATACTCTGATTTCCAAGGCTGGAACAACAAGCAGTTTACAGGCCGTGGAGAGTTTGCTTTGACTTTTGGAGATTTTGATGTGAAAATGACAGTGCCAAACGATCATATTGTTGGTTCAACAGGGGTGCTTCAAAATCCTAACGCTGTACTCACTGCCGAACAAAGAAAAAGATGGGAGCAAGCGAAAAAATCGCATGATGAACCAGTTGAAATTGTGACTTTAGAAGAAGCCAAAGCTGCTGAAAAAGGAAAACCAACAGGTAAGAAAACTTGGAATTTTAAAGCGGAAAATGTTCGTGATTTTGCATGGACGTCTTCTAGAAAATTTGTTTGGGATGCGATGGCCGTAGATATTGAAGGCCGTAGTGAAAATCCAATGGCCATGTCGTATTATGCGAAAGAAGCCTATGGAATTTATGCGCGTTATTCAACCAAAGCCGTAGCGCATACGCTTAAAACGTATTCAAAATATACTATACCGTATCCATATCCAGTAGCGATTTCTGTAGAGGCTTCTAACGGAATGGAGTACCCAATGATTTGTTTTAACTATGGAAGAACATTGCCTGACGGCACTTACCCAGAATCGACTAAATGGGGTGCAATTGGTGTAATCATTCACGAAGTAGGGCATAACTTCTTCCCAATGATTGTAAATTCTGATGAGCGTCAATGGACATGGATGGATGAAGGTTTGAACACTTTCATGCAATACTTAACCGAACAAGAGTTTGACGAAAACTATCCGTCAAGAAGAGGACCAGCACATAAAATTGCTCCTTATATGGCTTTACCAAAGGACCAATTGGAGCCAATTATGACCAACTCTGAAAATATTATTGGTTTTGGAAATAATGCTTATGCTAAAGCGGCTACTGGTTTAAATATTTTGAGAGAAACCATTATGGGCCGTGAGCTTTTTGATTTTGCGTTTAAAGAATATGCAAAACGTTGGGCTTTCAAACACCCTACTCCGGACGATCTTTTCAGAACTTTAGAAGATGCTTCAGCAGTAGATATTGACTGGTTTATTAGAGGTTGGTACTTCACTATTGATCATACTGATATTTCGATTGACGATGTAAAATGGTACAAACTAGATACTAAAAATCCAGAGGTGGAGTACCCAAGAATGAAGGCAGAAGCAGATGCAGCTGATTATGACATCAGAAAGGACAAGAATAAAGAAGAAGGCATGACATATTATGCAGAGAAGGACAAAGGCCTTCAAGATTTCTATTATTCTTATGATGAATTCAAAGTGACCGAAGAGGCTAAAACTGCCTACCGAAGATTCAGTGCTTCATTAAGTGATGAGGAACGAGCCATGTTAGGTAGTAACAAAAACTTCTACCAAATAGATTTTTCTAATCAAGGCGGCCTGGTAATGCCAATCATTATTGAATGGACATATGCCGATGGAACTACTGAAATTGAAAGAATTCCTGCTTATATCTGGAGAAAGAACGAAGATAAAGTGACAAAGGCTTTTATGAAAGACAAGGAAGTGGTTCAGATTCGTATTGACCCTAAGCGCGAAACAGCAGACACCAATGAGGACAATAATTACTTCCCAAGAGTAAACAAACCTTCTCGTTTCGAAATGTTTAGAGGTGGAGGCGCTGGCGCTAGAGGCCAAGCCACAGGTTCTAACCCAATGCAGAAAGCAAACGGAGGAAATTAATCTTTCTCAAATAGAAATAATGGAAGCCCAGAGCGCTATATGTGCTTTGGGCTTTTCTTTTTTCAACCTTTATTTTGAATTAAAATACAGGAGATTGATTTGATTTTCTCTTCCGCCAGATTAGAAATAAAAGCAGTACTAAAACTACTATGGAGCCAATTAATACAATATTGACCCATGTATGAGTTGTTGATTCTATGGCAATTGGAGAACCTAATGATATGAATGCTGCCCAATAATATGGGTGAGCAGTATAGTTGTCGGATTTTTTTAGATAGTCCCTTTTGGTTTGGGCAATGGCCATATTAATCGGCACTTTCTCATTCAGTAGCTTATGTGTATTCACCATTAACTCTGAAGTAACTTTATCATTTACACTCCAAAGGCTCATTACTATTGAAGGTACTCCAACAAGGGCAAAACCCCTAGCAATACTAAATGCTCCTTCACCTTTGTTTAATTCTCCTACCCCGCTTTCACAAGCGCTGAGTATGGCTAGTCTGGCCTGTAATCCGGCCAAATAGAGGTCGCTGGTTTTAAGAACGTTGTCTTTCCCATTAAAAATCAATTTAGACTCGTACTTCCCTGTACTATCAGCTCGCCCATGAATGGCCAGATGAAGTATATCATAATCCTTAGCGGTTTCTAAAAACACGCTCTTGGTACCTTCATTGCCTAAATAATAGTCGCCTTCAATTTTCGATTGCAGAAACTTGATTTCTCTATCCGTACCAGGAAGCCCCGCAAATCCTAAATTATTATCTCCCTGACTGTAGCCAATTCCCATTAAATTCTTTGGGGTTCTTTTTGTTGTGGCTTTGTTAAGGTCGCGATTTGAAGAAAGCTGATAATTAATGATGTAGTTGTTAATAAGGTAGGGCAAGTCCTTAAATGATCTTGGGTTTTTTACTTCAGAAGTAATTAGCGTTTCAAAAGGAAGTCGGGATAGATACTCATCTGGAATAATGGTGAGGTCGTTTATCTTATTATCTAGTTGATCGATAACAGGCTTTAGAAGTAGATTATAGATATAATTAGCGTTTGCGCTGAATGCGCTAAGTTTGTTTTCATAATCCGAAAGTTGTGGTCTGTTGCCTACTTCTGAGATTAAGTCATTAAAAGAATTTTTGAATCGTTCGTCAATACTTATCCTTTCAAAAACTTGCTTATTGGCCGATTTTCCTAATATGAATATTTGACTCTCGCCAACAAAAAACTCGATTATGGCTTTGTTTTGGGCTATTTTATCTTGGGTGTTGTTTTTAAAAACTAGGTAGTCGTCATTGGCTTGGTCATCTAAAAAGAGGGAAACACTGTCTTTTAAATCCTTCAGTTTTTCACTGGCATTTAATAACCTGTTGTTGATTCTTCCTACAGAATCACTTGTAGGAGATGATTTGTCTAAAATTGAATAGAAGGTAGAGTTTAAACCTTCTATTTCGGTTTTTAACTGGTAAAACTCACTTCTTAAATATTGGGGAACATTGGAGTTTTGAATTTTTCCAAACTCACCCGATTGCTCTAAAAACAATACCGCTTTACTCAACCTGAAAAACTCAGAAGCATTTTCGAAACCAAGGTTTTTACTGCCAAGTTTAAACATTAAGTAAGATGCCTCTATGCCTGCCTCATATAACGATTTAAAGTTTTCTGACAAGAATAGTTTTCCTTCGGTTCTCATTAATTCTTGCCTACTGCTCATTAAAATATTGTGTGTGTTACTAGCATAATTGCTAGCGGATAACAATACACTTAAACTGTCTTTTAGGCTTTGGTTATAGTAGCTAATTAATGATATGGCTTTGTCGCGTAATGAGCTAAGGGCAGTAATTGTAAGTTTTTGATTTTTGATTTCTGGAAACTCTAAAATATCAGCGCTGTAGTATTCAGGAATACTGTTTCTCACGGCAGAGTCGTAGTAATAGAACGAAAGCTCAGCTTTGCCAAGCTCTTGATAAAGCGACCCTGCTACATTGAACAGTGATTCGGCCTGCTTATTCGGAAATGCAGGCCTTAACTCAGTTAAAACATCTTCTATATATGACCTCGCCCCTTCGTAATTACCTAAACCGAGTAATCCGTTGGCAATATTTATTTTTTGTTGAATAACAAACCGTGACTCACCAGGATTTGCTATGATAATTTCTTGAAGGCTATTGATGGACTCTTTATACCGGTTTAACCCCAGTAGAATGGCTGCTTTTAAAGCCTTCATTCCAATAATTCCGTTTTCTACACTTGCCCTTTCTCTAGGAGAAAGTGGGCCGAAAAACTGAGTTATATTTTTGGTTTCATTAATTAATTCATTGCATACTTTTAAGCCACGCTCCAAGTCCTTCATTTTATAGAGAACGTTCCCCAGGTTAAACCGGGAGTCTATATATTTTGATTTGTTTACCGAGTCGTATTTTTCTTTTGAGTAAGCCACTTCTTCAATAGCATAGGCCAATGCTTGAGCGTAATCTCCTTTTTGCATATATACCTTGGCGAAGTCGTTCATCACATAGAGGATTTCATCGGGGTTAGGATTTTTCTTGCTTAACCGCGTTTCCATCCGTTGTTCTAAATACTTTGCAAGGGTATCTAGGTTCATTTCTCCGTAACTGTAGGCATAATATTTATATTCTATCAAGGTCTCATAATAGGCCGAATCGTAGTTTTTTGAAGCCTGATAAACCGTTTGGGCAGAGTCTAAATCAGAGCCAGCATTGTAGAAGTTATTCGTGCTGTGTTCTATGGACCCTCTTCTAAAGTATGCTCTCGACAGTAAAAAGTGATTTTTTGGAAGGTGTTTCTTAGCTGTTTCGACAGACTTGTTTGCTGAAGCCAAGGCTAACGAATCGCGTTTTATGCTGAATAAGATCATCGCATTTCGCTCTAAAAAATAAGTCAGCGACTCGTAGTCTTTTGCGGCTTCAATTTGCGGCAACACCGATTGAATATACTCTAAACTGTTGGCGTTCAATAAATACGAATTCTGCCGATCTTCTTTAAGCTGTTCGTTGAGTTTATCAACCCAAGTGTTTTTAAATTCAAAGGGTGTTTTTACTTTGCTAAAATCGCTTTGCTGGGCATTTAGCTGGGTACATAGAAATATTAGTAAAAGCCAGCTTAGTAGGGTAGAGTTAGAATAGCATCTCGGTAGTAGAGACATTCCAGTGTTTAGAGTCGAGTGAATATTATGAAAAATAGGAAGTTTAGACTGCAGTTCCAAATAACTAAAAGTGATAAACTTTCGCTTTAAATGTTAGTTATTGGGGTATGAAAATCAAAATTTCTACAAAGGTAGAACAAGACTTGTCAAATGTAAAGGAAGGCTTTAACGAAAGGTTATTTATTCGCCTAAATCCTCCATTTCCAAAAGTTGAGTTAAATCGATATGATGGCTGCAAGTCGGGTGATATTGTGGGGCTTACACTAAACTTTTTCCTTTTCAAACAAGAATGGATAAGTGAAATTATAGACCAAACCGAAACCGAACAACGCTTTGAATTTATCGATGTTGGTAAAAAACTTCCTTCTTTCTTTAAGCGTTGGAGGCATAAACATATAATGGAGCGATTAGAATCGGGGACCATGATTGTCGATGACATTGAATACACAACACCATTTCTGTTGTTGAATTATATACTATACCCTTTGATTTACTTTCAATTTATATATCGAATACCAATATATAAAAAGTGGTTTAGAAAATGAGAAAAGTATATCAAAACTTACACTGGTAAGGGTTTACCTTTTTCAGAGTGTTATTTAATTGATTCATTCAGAACGCAAAACACCCACTCATATGAAATATCTGCCAATTATACTCTTATCCACGTTCCTCGTTCATGGCACAAATCTTCATGCTCAAAACTCAATTGGTTTCGGTCTAGAAAACGGAGCCAATAGGGTATCGCTGTCTTTCAAGAATGAAAGCAACCTAATGATTGTCCCTATTAAAATAAACGACCAAGGACCCTTCAATTTTATTTTAGATACAGGCTCTGAATCTGGGATGATCTTTGACAAACTGATTATAGGAGAAAATAACTTGGTAAACGCGAGAACCATTCCCATTTATGCGGCAGATGGAAATAAGGTAACCGACCTTTGGGTAGCTAACGACATTCGAATAAATTTTGCAGGGGTGCATGGTAAGGATCAGTCTATGTTGGTGCTTCAGAGTAATTTTGTTGATATAGAAAATGTGCTTGGTGTTGAGGCACATGGAATTTTGGGTTCAGAAATCTTTAACCGTTTTGTTGTCCACATTGATTACTCAGAAAGAAGAATCAACTTATCGCACCCAGAAGATTTTAAGCGGCTTAAGAAATACAAAAAAATTCCAATTTCGATAGAGAATTTCCGACCTTATGTAAAGGTGAATGTAAAGCAAAAAGGGGAAAAGCCTATTACCGTAAAGTTGCTTATTGATACAGGAGCCAGCAGCGCATTATTTCTTGATGCGGAATCCAATGAAGACATCATTTTACCAGAAAGAACGCTTGATCATACCATTGGAAGGGGCCTTGCGGGAGTGATTAAAGGAAAAATAGGAAGGGTAAAGAAAATAAAACTCGGTAAATATAAATTCAAAAAAGTACTGACTTCCTATCCTGAGGAGTGGGGTTTGTCTAGACCAGATGATGATACAAAACGAGAGAATATCCGATATGGAACAATTGGTTCTGACATTCTTTCTAAGTTCCATGTAATTTTCAATTACTCCGAAGGCTATATGTACTTAAAGCCAAATGATAACTTTCGTGAACGATTCCAATTCAATACCATTGGTATGAATGTAATGGCCTTTGGAGAGCGATTAAATGAGTACTACGTGAATGATATTATTCCTGGTTCACCAGCAGAAAAGGCAGGCTTAGAGATTGGAGATGAAGTAATTGCCATGAACAACAACCCTGCATTTTTTTATAAGTTGGATGAAGTTGTTTCTGTTTTGAAACGTACACCAGGGGAAAGGCTTAAGCTAATTATTCGCAGAAATGGTGAACTCATGCAGTTTAACCTAAAACATAAGCGACTACTATAAAAAAATAGGGCTACCATAAAGGAAGCCCTATTTTTATTAGTTTGTTTTGGTCCTATTACTTCGGATCAAGAATGTTATTCACTTTCTCCAATGCATCTTCTAAATGTATTTTCGACATTCTATCAGAAGTTCTTGGAATAGCAGCTTTAATTCTAGACTGCAAAGTTTTTAGCTCTGCTCTTGCTACTGAAGAGATGTCAGACTGACTATTGTCCTTCATTAAAGTTTCCATTCTATCGATATATCCACTTTGCAAGTTTCTTCTGTAAGTGTCAATTGTTTTACCAGCAGACAATTCAGACCAAATACCGTCTCTTACATCGCTGAATAACTCTAGCATTCCGTAAGCATCCTTACCGTTTAAGGCTTCGTTTTCAATAACTCTTCCTAGTTTTCTTGGCTCTAAAACAGAGTTTAAAGTTCTTACTTGCATAGATTTCATTGCAGTTACCGCACCGTCATCTTGAAGTCTGTTCAAAATCTCATTGTCAAGAATCCATTTTGGAGTATTGAACAATTGATCGTTTAAGAACTTAACAGCTTCTTTTTGCTTGGCTTTTGGAGCATGTGTATAAACTGCACCTTCCTGATCAACTGTTTTGTAATCTTCTTTAACACCACCTACATAACGGCCTACATGACCCATGTAACGGTTAAACTGAGACTGAACTTCTCCATACATTTCTTCCAATTCAGTATAATCAGAACCTGGCACATAAGTCCATTTCTTTAGGTTGTTCATGATTATTTTTAGGTTTCTAATTCCATAATCACTTGCCTTCATGGCATCATCACCTAAATCTTCACTTTGAGCCGTGTAATCATTGGCATTACCCTGTCTTCCATATCTATATAGTGGATCACCATTTTTTTCTTCGATCCATCTTCTTAAAGTAGGAAGTTCTTCTTCAGGAGTTTTTGCATCTAATATTGGTCTATAACCCCATGCAATTGAGTATTTATCATAAACTCCTACTTCTGGCATTAAAGCAACACCTTTATCTTCTGGTTGAGCTATGTAATTGAATCGAGCGTAATCCATAAGAGATGGCGCTGTACCCATTTTTTTGGTGAACTCTGCCGATCTCAAAGAATCTACAGGGTAGGCATTACTTGAGCCGAAGTTATGTGGTAAACCTAAAGTATGGCCTACTTCATGAGATGACACAAAGCGGATCAAACGAGACATTACTTCATCGTCAAACTCTGGGCTTTGAGCGTCAGGGTTGATGGCAGAAGTTTGAACAAAGAACCATCTTCTCAATAATGTCATTACGTTGTGATACCAGTTGATATCACTTTCTAAGATTTCACCAGAACGTGGATCACTCACGTGTGGGCCGTTTGCGTTTGGAATTGGAGAAGCCAAATATCTAACTACAGAGTATCTAACATCTTCTGGACTCCAATCTGGGTCTTCTTCTGGAGTTGGAGGTGTTTTAGCAATAATAGCATCTTTAAAACCAGCGGCTTCAAACGCTACCTGCCAATCTTCGATACCATCTTTAATCGCTTTTACCCACTTTTCAGGAGTTGCTCTATCGATATAGTAAACGATTTGTTTCTTCGGAACAACTAACTCTCCTCTACGGAATTTAGCCATATCCTCATCTCTTACTTCAAGTCTCCATCTGTCTAAATATCTAACAGTTTTAGACTGCTGAACATCCAAACCATAATCGGTTGTTCCTCTAGCAAACCAACCTACTCTTTCATCATAAAGTCTTCTTTGCATTGGCACTTCTGGCAAAAGAATCATTGAATTGCTCATTTCAATAGTAATGGCTCCATCTTCTCTAGACGATGGTGAATCACCAGCTAAATAAGTTTTAACATGTCTAAGCTCAATGTTTTCAGGGTAGCTGCTTACTCTAGTTACATAAGAACGGTCGTTATCCATTCTAGAAACTTTATACTGAGTTCTGTTACGCTGTGGCAAACCAAGAGGCTTTATGTCGCTAGTCAATAAAGAAGAAGCATCAATTACTACTCCGTTACCGTCTTTAGATAAAGCTTCAACTTGGAAAGACGCTAAGATTGGGTCTAAGTTTGAATTTTTAACCGCTTCGCTAATTGGTAGATTGTCATCCGCTGTTACTTGAGTTGAAATGATTTTGAGAAGAATCTTATTCTCATAACGCTCCCATCTCAACATTAAGGTGCTTGTTTTTCCACCACCAAAACCAATGCCTGAAGCAGTTTTTGCAATTCGGGAAACCATAAGCATATCTCTTCCTAATAGATCATTCGGAATCTCGAAGAAGTACTTATCATCAATTTTATGAACTTGGAAAAGGCCATCGTCTGAAACGGCATCTTTTGTAATCACCTCGCTATAAGGTTTTGGCTCACCTTTTTTAAGTTTAGGTTTTGCTTCTTGCTTTGGAGCAGCTGCAGCTGCGGCAGCTTTTTCAGCCGCTTCTCTTTTTTCCTTCCTAGTTTGCCCAAAAGAGTTGTCTGCGAACCCTGCGAGCAAAAATAAGACGGCTACAGCAACCAATAATGGCCGTTGTGTAATCGTTTTAATCTTTTTCATTCCTTTAGTGGTTTAATAATTGTCGCTTAAGCTAATTGCTTATGTTGTACGATTAAGCCTATATTACTTGAAAGGCACTTTAGAATTATAAAAGGGGAATGTAAAATTGAAAAAAATAGCAATAATTGGTGGAGGTTTAGCAGGCTTAGTGACTGCTGTACGACTTTCTCGCTTGAATTTCGAGGTTTTGCTTTTTGAAAAAAAGCAGTACCCCTTCCATAAAGTATGTGGAGAATACCTTTCAAATGAAGTGTTAGACTTCATGAAAGTAGAGAATCTTCTGCCTGAAAACCACGACTTCCCGCAAATTAGTAAGTTTCAAATCAGTGCTTTTAACGGTCAGTGTTTAACCATGCCACTGGATTTAGGCGGTTTTGGTATAAGCCGTTTTTTACTCGATGATTTTTTGGCAAATCAAGCCAGAACATCTGGGGCAAAAATTCTCGAGAATACATCCATCATTAATGTTGAATTTGGCAACGATCAATTCAAACTAGAAAGTAGCACCAATGAAGTTTACTATGCTGATTTAGTGATTGGGGCTTATGGCAAAAACGGGGTGCTGGATAAAAAACTTGAGCGGAATTATTTGAAGTTTGACACGCCATTTATTGGTGTAAAACACCACATTAAAACAGATTTTCCTAGAGACTTGGTGGCTTTACATAACTTTGAAGGAGGCTATTGCGGTATCGTAGCCATTGAAAACGATCAATTTAACTTATGCTATTTGGGAAGAAGAGAAGATTTGAAAACAGCGGGCTCTGTAGAGGCCATGGAAGCGCAAGTACTTAAAGTCAATCCGTTTCTAAAATCCATTTTCGATAATGCTGAATTTGTGCACGAAAAACCGGTGGTAATTAATGCATTTTCTTTTCGTCCCAAGAAGTTAATTGAAAACCATATTCTGATGTCGGGAGATACTGCTGGCCTCATTACTCCTTTGTGCGGCAATGGAATGGCGATGGCAATTCACTCTGCTAAAATTCTCTCCGACACCATTGCTGAACATGCCCTTTCAGAGAGTTGGGACAGGCAAAAAGTGGAAAGTGCTTACAGTGAGAAATGGAATACGACTTTTAAAAGAAGGCTTTGGGTGGGAAGAAAAACCCAGTCCTTTTTTGGTTCAAAATGGAGCAGTAACGCTGCCCTTTCGGTAATGAAAAATTCACCTTGGTTGGCGAAAAAAATCATGAAGAACACACACGGAAAGCCGTTTTAGTTTTTAGCGAATATGAAAGAATTTTTTTATAATAAAGATGTGTGTATTCAAAATATAAACTAAAATATATAAAAAGAAGCTGTCTATAGCAGCTTCTTTTTATGTGATTCTTAATACATAATAATTGGACCACCTGGACCACCACCAGAATTGTTAATAAATTCACTGAATGAAATATTTCCTGTGATCAAGAAATACTCATGATTACCTGATATGGCAGTGTATTTAATTTTTACGAACCAGGAGATTATTTCTGGATCAGAAGATTCTATCCACATTTGTTTATCGGATATCTTAATTTCTCCATGGCCAGTGTAAAGAACTCCTCCGCTACCCTCAGGTAATGAAAAGCTATA
Organism: Roseivirga ehrenbergii; assembly: GCF_001593005.1. Taxonomy (GTDB): domain Bacteria; phylum Bacteroidota; class Bacteroidia; order Cytophagales; family Cyclobacteriaceae; genus Roseivirga; species Roseivirga ehrenbergii. The sequence goes on along the minus strand of NZ_LQZQ01000002.1, from coordinate 213,141 downwards.
GGAATTTAATTGTTCGAACTCTCCATCTTCTAATGTGGCGTTTGCATTCATCTCTATAAGAGGAAAGATCATACCAGCACCTGGCATTGAGCTTACACCTAGCGCAAAATAAGGGCGAAATTCAGTTTGATAATTCATTGTAGCTGATCCGCCTGGTATTAAGAGGTCCCCAGGCAAGTCTTGGGCTTGAGTAATTTGGGCCATTGCGAATACGCCAAGTAAAGCGATAAATAATTTTCTCATTTTTAATTAATTTTAGTTTACAATCAAGACTTTCTTGATATTCACCTACTAGTCTCTTTTAAAGTCAAAAGGTCATCATGTTTTTTCAAATTTTATTTGAGCTAATTAAATTTTACTGTTAGCAGTTTGAAATCAGCAAGTTGTGGGGATTGATTGTTATTAGTAGTTCAGATAGAAATAGTTTTATTTTAGGTTTAGAACCTAGAAGGTTTTTGAATGATGACAAATAAGAGTTTAGCTGATCAATTACTATCAACGGTCGACAAGAACAAGAATGCTGCATTTAAGTATTTATATGCAAAGTATTATGCGACTTGCCAAAGTTATGTTTTAAAGAATAGTGGTACAGAAGCCGATGCTGCAGATGTTTTTCAAGATACATTGGTAGTGTTCTATTTGAAACTAAAAAAGGAACCGAATTTAAATTTAGATATTGGCGCTTACCTTTTTGGTATTAATCGAAATATATGGTTAAAAAAAATTAAGAAATCATCGCTAACTGTTTTTGAAGAAATTGATAATACTTCTGGTTTTCAGGAAGAAGTGGTTATATACGAAAATCAAATAATCGTTCGAGAGGTATTGAATAAGATTGATAAGGGCTGCTCGGAGCTACTGATTGATTTTTACTACAGGAGTATTTCAATGAGGGAAATCTCTGAGAAATATAAGTTGGCCAGTGAGAAGGTGGCTAAAAATAAAAAGTATAGGTGCTTACAGAAGTTGATTGCCTATGTTAATAAAAATAAGATTCGGAGAACTGATTTTAGCAATGAGTAAGGAAATAAACCTTGAATTATTAGAAAAATACATTGTTGGCGAAATTACCAAAGAGGAGGTGCTTTCTGTTAATAATGAGCCCCTAGATCCTATGGAGTTAAGTAAATTCATAGAGGACTATCTTGACGTTCAAAGCCATTTGGAAGCAGAAGGATTGAAAGCTGAATTAAAAGAAAAACATCGAGATTTAGTGGGTAGAGGTAGTCTGTCGTTCTCCAGAATTATAGCTGTGGCTGCCTCCGTTATTCTCATAGGAGTTGTCAGCTTTTTCTTAATTCAGAGAGATTCCTCTGGCCCAAAATTCGATAATTACTTTGATCACTTTGACCAATTAATCACATTTAGAAACTTGGGAGAAACAGATTTTTCTAAGGCGCTAGAGGCATATTCGGATAGAGAATATAAGGAAGCATATGATCTTTTTGATAAGTCAAATGATGTTAATCTTAATGAGGCTTTGAAGTTTTATTTTGCGATGAGTGCACTGGGGAGTGAAAAATTTGAAGAGGCAGTTAACTTATTTCTAAGCATTGGAACAGATCCATCTAACGAATATTACCAACAGACCAGGTGGTATTTAGGTTTAGCATATTGGCAAAAGGGAGATATAACATTGGCGCGGGAATCCCTTCTTTTAATAGAAGAAGGGGACTTTGAATACAAGAATGCTCAAAAACTGTTAAGCGCTATTAATGATTAGCTTCTTTGTCCTCTCCGCTTTTTCTTGCGTAATGCAAGAACTGCAAGAAATAAAAGGATTGAGGCTACAACAATATAATACCAGCGAGGGGTGCGAGGTCTAAAATCTATAGGCTCAGTATCTCCAAGTATAAAAAAGCTTCCCCAATAATACGGATTTGCCGATATGTTGTTTGCGTTTTCTAAAAAATCCAATTGAGCGCTTCTTAAGGCCTCATCTTTATCAATTCCTTTGTTTAAATATTGATAAAAGCTCTCCATAATTTCGGGAGCCACAGCATCAGAAAGGGGCCATTGTGTCAATAAAAGGCTTTTCACACCAGCGTTAAAGAACCCTCTCCCAATACTCATAACCCCCTCTCCGTTGACAATCTTTCCAGCCCCAGTTTCGCATGCACTCAAAACTGCGAGATCCGCACTGAGGTCTAATTCAGTCAACTCGAATGGATATAACCTTCCATCTTCTTCTTGTAAACTATCAGCAAAAAACGCCAAATAGGATTCATTAATTGAGCTGTCGATCATTACTCCATGCATAGCTAAGTGAAGTATTCCGTACTCAGAGCTTTTTTCTTTGAATAATGCTTCAGTTGCCTTTTGCCCGTAAATGAAATCCCCATCAACTAATTTTTCAATAGCTTTTAATTCAAAAGCAGTCCCCCGTATTTTAGCAAGAGGGGTGTTTCTAAATGATGAAAGTTGAGGCTTTGTACCATTATCATCACCATAAGCTAAAGCCAGTACTTTCTTGTTATCCAATTGTTCCTGCTTGGGAGGGTTTTTACCCATGAGCTTAACTGCATAAGCATAGCTTATTTGGTAATCCTTTAAAAGGTATGGAAGTTTTTTTGTATCTATATGCTCTTTATCATCAGTTAATAGTAGCCCGAAATTCACATTCCATAGTGTCTTGTCAGGAATAATAAGGAGTTTCTCTATGTCTTTTAAATCGCTTTTTATTGGGGCAATAAGTATGTCATAAAGTGCTCTGCTGCCCCGTGCGTAATTTTCTATATCATTGTTCTTAAGGCTCTGGTGGTTACTGATTTGCTGTAAGAAATTGTCGTTTAGAGTTTGGGCAGATACTTTAGTTTCATTCTTTTTGATTAGCAAGGTAAATAACTTGTCGTCCGTTAAGAAATACTCAATTATAGTATGTGTATAACCAACTTCTTTCTGAATTATATCAACAGATTTCATCATGCTTTCTTCCAAGAAATTTTTGAAAGTTGTTTCCTCTGATTCGAGCTTTGAAAGGATCTGTCTTTTTTTATTTAGAAGGTTGAAAAGCCAATCTTGGTAGTATTTTAAATTTTCATTATTGGGATATTCGATCTCAAACGTGGTTATTTGACTTTTTACAAAGGAAGCTTCTTTAGTAATAGACCTAAGACTATCCACTTGATTAGATTTACCTTTGAATGATTTTAGAGCTTTATGTTTGAATAGAGAATAAGAAGTTACAATACCCTTAGAAGCCTCAGAATAGTTGAAATGATTCTCTAGATACTCTTGTTCATCCAGAATGCCTTTTTCCTTCATTTCATATAAAAGGTTTATTGCACTTGAATAGTTGGCGTGAAATAACTTGATTATTTGAGCAAGATCTTCTTCTTGGGTGGTTTCAAATAGGATTTCTGCTAACAGGTTTAGTAGAGTGTCGTATAACTCACGACTTTTTTGAAGGAACGATAAGTCGTTTTCAGTTTCTGAAATTTCCCATTCGACTTTAGCTAGTAGCTCAAGGGATTGAATGGTTTGTAATGGGTTTATTATGTTATATGACCTAGGAACTACCCCTAATTTAACTTCTTCATACTCGTATGTATTTGAAAGAATAGCTTTCCATAAAAGCTCTTTGGCCTCAACCAATTCTTGATTTTCTATTTTCAGTTTGGCCAACTGAATAAGTATTTCCCCTACTCTTGGATGGCGCTCCCCAAAAATATTTATAAAGCTTTTATAAGCATTCAAAAAGGACTCTTCTGCTTTTAGCGGATTCTTTTGCTGGTTATAAAGTACACCTTTTCGAATTTGCACTTCACCAAAAATTTGATGGTTAACACTAGGTAATTTATGTGTTAACTCATTGGCTTTGGAAATTGCTTTGTTAGCTTTTTCTAAGTCTCCAATTTTTATAAAATTGTCTGCTAAATATAAATGATTTCTGACGATTGATTCTATGTTTGCGAAATCTCCATTGAGCCCAATACTGATGGCCTGTTTAAAGTATTCATTAGACTTAGTGTAGTCACCTAAACCACTCTGTGCTATCCCTAATTGCGATAAAACATTGTAAGTACGCCAGTGATTCAGGCCAAAGTTGGACTCAATTATTTCGAAAGATTTGGAATAGTAGACAAGTGATTCTTGGATTTTACCTTCTTGCTGAAGAGTAATAGCCAAAGCACTATATGACTCAGCTAAATCCGGATGATTTTTTGATAATGTTAATTCTGTAATGTTTAGGCTTTTTCTAGCATAGTAAATGGCTGAATCATAATAGCCTTTGAATTGATGTATTGAACTAAGGTTTCTGTAAAGGTTTGCTAATGATTTATCGTTCTCGCTTAATACAATCTCATTAATGTTTTTTTGCTTGCTATAGTAGATAAACGCAGAATCGTAATAGCCAGACAAATGGTGTAAGTTTCCAATGTTTCCTAATATGTCGGCTTTGCCCTTTTGTGTTCTTTTTGATTTTTTTGCTTTGTTTAGAGATGACAGTGCTTTGTTGTAGTATTTTATAGCTTCAATCGTGTAGTTAGAAATACTTAAACCAACAGCTTTTAGTCGGTAAGTATCAGCCAATTCCATATGCTTTTCTGAAAAATAGATTTCTTGACTATTTATAATGGTATCCAAAGCTGTTGAAGCAGAATCTATGAGTCCTTTAGTTAATAGGATAATGACTAGATCTTTGCTAAGCTCTATTGACAAATATGGCTTATCACCCTCCAAACTATTAAGTACTTTTAAACCTTTTTGGTATTCTTCAGCAGCTTTTGATAGATCATTGTCTCTTAATTCATAAACTAGGCCAATGCTTCTGGAAAGTTCAGCTAATAAAATCGGGTCAGTGTAAGGCAGTTCATGCATCAATTGAATGCTAGCTCTAGCTACTATCAGAGAACTATCATATTGAGCTTGTTTACTAAAAGTATACGCCTTTTTATTTAGACTTTGTAAATAACTAAGAGTGTCTTTTTCTCTCAATGCTTGAGCTGAAGCTAGACTCAATACTTCTTGGGCACTCTCCAGAGATTGAATATTAATCAACGAATCGGCCTTTATAAGTAAAGATCGCCCGGACAATGAAGCGCTAATAGCTTGGCCTTGAGAGTACTGATAGGTAAATAAAAAGAGTATGAATATATGTGTATAAGTAATATAATACTTTATCATAAATTATTTGTGTGAAATAGATTCTTGCTATTTAGAGTTTAATGTGTTGTGTTAAGGTATTCAAATCATTGCATTAAAAGCAATCAACCACATTAATTTAGTGAAGAAGTGGAGAGTAATAAGTGTTTTTAGCTGAACTGATAATAGAGTCTAGAACATATAATTACGAGACTCCCGTTGATGCTTGAGTGTTACTAATTAATACATAATTATGATCTGTTTCATGTCTGATTTTTCATCTTTTAGAAATTAGCAAAGACAATTTCTAGAGGTGGGTATTTCTTAGTTAACTCTTGAAAGCTATTGATTAAACCTATTCAAACAGGTTTAACATTATATTGAAATTATTTACAAAAGCCGTTTTAGTATTGACCCACTGCCGATAAAATGTTAGTAGAATCCAGAAAAAAGTAGAGGAAAAACCCACCCAAACAGGTAGCCGAAATAAAGTTCAGCCACATGGTATTTTTGTAATTCGCTTTGTCTTCATTTTTAAGCACCGCTAAAAACCAGCCTATAAAAAAGAGAACAATAGGGATCATTGCGATAATAAACGTCCAGCCATATTTAGTTTGATGATAGGCGTCAAAATAGAAGAAATAAAGCACTGCTGCCATCACAAAAAAGACAGCGGTGAATAGAAAAGTGCCTTTAATCCCCAACTTTATACTGAGGGTTTTGTCACCTCTTTTGGTATCTTCTTCATGTTGATAAATTTGGGTCATAGGATAAGCCCCCCACAAAATAACAGAGGCCAAAAGTCCAGGAATAAGGACATGAGGTTTTAAAATATGACTGAACTCGAAATTATTAAGCCCAATGTAAATGATCCAAACTACCCAAGCGCCTTGAAAAAGCCCAGCGATAAACCAGCTCAGGAGGGCATATTTTTTTAATCGAATTGAAGGGTGGCTGTATGCCCTTGAAACCAGAATATAGACAAGTAGCATAAGCGTCAACGTCCAGTTGTTTTTGAACTGCCAAATGGAAAGTGCAATTCCGATGATATCGAAAAGCCAAGCCATGTAAAGCAGATTTCTATCAACGGGAGGTGGGTTTTTTAGGCCACCAATGCTCTTTTCATCCTTGTCGAAATAGCTGTTAAACGCATTACTGGCAGGGTAAATAAAAAGATGAAGAATAATAAAAAGCCAGAGCAGATTGGGCTCACTTAGGTTGGGGCTAATAGAAATTCCAAAGAAATAGATAGGGAGAAGAAAGTAGCTAAACGGAATTCTTAAATGTAACCAAGTTGACTTTTTAAACATATGTGGAAGTTATACTGAACAATTTAGCGGAAAAAAGGATAATATAGAACGTGAGATCAGTCATATCGGCCATAGGCACCGCAGTTCCGGAAAACAAAATTCCTCAGAAGGAAATTCTTGAGTTTATGGCAAATGCCCATGGGTTTGAAGGTAAGGATAAAACCCGACTGAAAGCACTTTACCGCGCTAGTGGAATTCAAACCCGCCATTCTGTAATTCCGGATTACGGTAGTCTGAATATGGAAGACTGGACATTCTACCCCAAAAGTAAAGACCTCAGCCCTTTCCCAACAACCCAACAACGGTCACTTTTATATAAAGAAACAGCACCAGATTTGGCCATGCAGGCAGTGAGAAACTGCATTCAAAAATCGAATATAAAACTGGACGAAGTTACCCATTTGATCACCATTAGTTGCACAGGTATGTATGCCCCTGGTTTAGATATTGATTTGGTCAATGGACTAAAATTAAGACCCAATGTTCAGCGTACTTGCATCAATTTTATGGGCTGTTATGCAGCCATAACGGGTATTCGTACCGCTGATGCTTTTTGCAAAGCCGATCCCAAAGCTAAAGTTTTGGTGGTTTCAACGGAGCTATGTACCATTCATTTTCAGAACAAAACAGACGAGGATAATTTACTGGCCAACGCACTTTTCAGCGATGGCGCAGCAGCCCTTTTAATGACTTCTTCAGAACAAGGAAATAAAGGCTTATCGCCCGTAGCCTTCCATAATCAAATACTGAATGATGGTGGCGAGAACATGGCTTGGGACATTGGTGATTTTGGCTTCGAAATGAAGCTTTCTTCTTACGTGCCTATACTAATTGAGTCAGGTATTGAGGGAATGATTGACCAATTGAAAACGAAAATGGGAGGAAGTTCTATTCAACAATATGCCATTCATCCAGGCGGAAAGCGGATTTTAGAAGTGATTGAACAAGAACTAAATCTTGACAAAAACGATAACCGTTATGCCTATGAGGTGCTCCAGAATTATGGAAATATGTCGTCCGCTACTCTAATCTTTGTATTGGAAAAACTGATGCAAGAAAAGCCTACAAAAGGCGAAAATTGTCTTTCGGTAGCCTTTGGCCCCGGCCTTACCTTGGAGTCGATGGTATTGGAAATTGCTTGATGTTTAAGGTAATGAAAAAGGTTTTCATATTTATTGGTGTTTTAGTTTCACTGCTGGTTTTAGTGTTTTTCTACTTTACAGAATGGAATGCTGTTGCCAGAAAAAGCAAACAAAATGTGACCAACTCCGAAAAGCTGGAAATAGGAATGGACTCATTGCAGGTAAAAAGCATAATGGGTGAGCCTGATGCGAGAAATGAATATGATTCAGAGAGTAATGTTCCTTCGTTCTATTATCAGCCTCCATACCTTGCATCAGATGGTATTTATATTCATTTCGACTCTTTGGGGATAGTAAAACGGATTGTCTACTTTGAATGAAAAATATTGACCTTTAAAATAATACATTGAGCAGCCGATCATACGAAGAAGAATTAATGGATGACCTTGAGGTCTCTGGTGAGGTAATTTCGCAGACGCTAAAGGAGCTAGAAACCATCAATAAATGGCTCGGTGGAAACTTTGTGACCATTAATGGTTTGGATAAACTCATTCGGTCACAAACGAATGAGAAACTTGTAATTGCCGACTTGGGCTGTGGCGGAGGTGATATGCTAAAGCTTGTTGCGCAGTGGGCAAAGCAAAGAAAGCTAGAAGTTGATCTGGTCGGTTTTGACGCCAATCCCGCCATTGTGGAGTACGCCATAGAGAACTGTAAGGCCTACCCGAACATCCGTTTCGAAGTGTCTGATATTTTTTCAGAAGCATTTAAAGAAAGGCAATTCGATGTCATTCTTTGTACCCTCTTTACCCACCACTTTACCGATGAACAACTCATCAATATTTTCAATCAGTTTAAAACCCAAGCAAAAAAAGGGACGGTAATTAATGATTTACATCGCCATGGTTTGGCCGAGTTTTTAATCAAATGGCTGACTCACTTTTTCTCCAAATCTGAGATGGTAAAAAACGATGCCCCGCTTTCGGTAAGGAGGGCCTTCAAAAAAGCAGAGTTAGAAAAAATCATGAAGCAAGCCGACATTCCGTTTTTCAAGCTACGCTGGATGTGGGCTTTTAGGTGGCAGTTGATTTTTTAGTTTTTGAAGTGAACGAACCCTCCAAGGGTTTCAAACCCTTGGAGGGTTGACAAATTTAACCTTCCACCCAACTCACTTTTTCTTCAATTGGGCCACGTTTTCCTGTCGGCCATTTGTCCGTTTTTAAGTTTCCTACATAGAGAAAGCCGAGTAGTTTATCTTCGGCACCTAAGCGAAAAAAGCTTTTGGCTTCTTCTTTATAAGTAATTCCGCCAGAGCCCCAATAACAGCCAACTCCATAAGCAGTAGCCGTTAAATACATGTTTTGCACCGCACAGGCCACTGCCGAGATTTCTTCAATTTCTGGGACCAGTGCTTTTGGGTCACGCTTCATGCCGAGAGCAATAATATGCGATGCCATCAATGGTTTGGTGGCCAGCTTCTCAAATTTCGATGCATCAAAATTGCCAGCCTTGGTGGAAAGTTCTTTATAAAGTTCAGATTGAAAAGCAGCGAGCTTCTTCAAGCCTTCACCTTTGAAAACCACAAAGCGCCAAGGCTCGGTAAGTTTATGGGTAGGTGCCCAATTGGCATTCTCAAGCATGTCATTAATGATGGCGTCATCCACGGGCACATCAGAATACATGGCGGGATATATTGATCTGCGGTTTCGGAGCAGGTTATTAGTTTCTTCTATCGAAAATTTCATATCGTTCTAACTTAAAAAAAAGGGACTAAAATAGTTGTTCAGGTTGCGTTTGCTTCTGTCAATAACAGTGGCTCTTCTTCATAAATTCCCTGTGCAAAGTGACTTTTTATTATGGCTTCGTCAAAGGAGTATTAAAGGTAGAAAAATACATGATCGTTTTAGATAAAGCATGGTTTGGTATTGATATGCTTCCGCAGCCAACGGACTCCACTTGTGGGCCCACTTGTTTGCAAGCGGTTTATCAATATTACGGAGACTACATCTCTTTGCCTGATATAATTGGTGAAGTAAAGCAGTTGAAAAGCGGAGGAACCTTAGCGGTAAACTTAGGCAACCACGCCTTAAAACGTGGTTACAAAGCAACGCTCTACACCTATAATCTCAACTTGTTCGATCCGTCATGGTTTGATGCAGAAGAGCCAGATTTACTTCATAAACTAGGATTGCAAAAAAGATATAAACCACAGCGTAGAATTCAGTTCGCATCTGTGGCTTATATGAAGTTTTTAAAACAGGGAGGAGAAATCAAATTTGAAGACTTGAGTCCAGAATTAATCAAGAAATTCCTCTTCTCGAAGCAACCAATTTTAACAGGCTTAAGCGCCACTTATTTGTATGGTAGCAAACGTGAAATTGGAGATACAGTAACCGAATATGATGACTTGAGAGGTCTGCCTGTAGGTCACTTTGTGGTACTCAACGGTTATTCTGAGGCAACAGGAATGGTATCCATTGCCGACCCATTGAAGAACAACCCGATGAACAACGGTGAGCAACACTACAAAGTGGATATTAACCGCCTGATCAATGCGATTATGTTGGGCATTGTAACCTACGATGCCAATTTATTAATTATTGAACCAAGAGATAAAAACCAGTAATGTCGAAACTAATAGTTACAGAGAACCCAAAGAAATGGAATTTTGATATTCCTGGCGTAGAGGTTATTTCCGCCAGAGAATACTTTGCAAACGAAGGATTAAGACACCTGAACAAGGTTAAAGTGATTAACCTCTGCAAATCATACCAATACCAAAGCACGGGATATTATGTGTCGCTTTTGGCGGAAGCCAGAGGCCATAAAGTATTGCCAGAAGCTTCTACCATTCAAGACTTCCGTTACCCGGCCATGATCAAGGACGATGCGCAAGATTTTGATGAAGTGATTCAAAAAACCTTTAAAGGAAGTAAAGAAACTAAAGTTGAACTGAGAATATATTTTGGTTTTACGGGCAGTGCACACACCACTAAACTGGGGCTGTTGCTCTTCAACCTTTTTCAAACCCCTATTTTAAAAGTGGTTTTTGTAAAGAAGGAAAAGTGGGCGCTGGAACAATTGAAACCACTTAACATTCATGATTTAAGTGAAGAAGAACGCACTACTTTGAGTAATCAACTGGGGCTTTTCCTCACCAAAAAAATGGTGGTGAGAACCAGCAACCCAAGAAGAAAATTCGACTTGGCCATTTTGGTAAACCCAGAAGATGACAACCCGCCATCGGACGCTAAGGCATTACAAAAGTTTGTGAAGGCAGCCGAAAAAACGGGTTTCAATACGGAAATAATTACCAAAAACGATTATGCCAGGCTTACCCAGTTCGATGCGCTTTTTATAAGGGAAACCACGAACGTAAACAACCACACTTTCCGCTTCGCTAAAAAAGCAGAAGCAGAAGGCTTGGTAGTTTTTGATGACCCAATGTCGATTTTGAGATGCACCAACAAAGTGTATTTGAATGAATTGATGACCAGCAACAAAATCCCTGTTCCTAAATCAACCATCATTTCAAAAGACAAGGCTACGCCCGATACTGAAAAGCTAGAGTTCCCTTTTATTCTGAAAGAGCCCGATGGCGCTTTTTCAAGAGGCGTGAAAAAGGTAAAAAACGAAGAAGAATTGAAAGCCCTTTTGAAAGGCTTTTTCAAAGGATCGGAATTGCTGATTGCGCAAGAGTTTATGCCAACTCCTTTCGATTGGCGAGTAGGAATTATTAATAACGAACCGCTTTATGTGTGTCGCTATTACATGGCCCGCGACCATTGGCAAATTGTAAACTGGAAAGAAGGCGACAAGCATGTGGAGGGTAATGCCGACACCTTGGCGGTAGAGCAAGCTCCGGTGGGCTTATTACAAACCGCTTTAAAGGCCACAAAACTGATTGGTAACGGACTTTACGGAGTGGACATCAAAGAAGTGAATGGCAAATTCTATGTAATAGAAGTAAACGACAACCCGAACATTGATTCGGGTGTGGAAGATAAGATTATCAAGAACAAGCTCTACGAACGCATAATGGAAATTATGTTGGAGCGGATTAAAATGAAATAAAAAGAATGAGTAATACCAACCGCCTGCATCTTTTCGAAGCATTTGGAATAGAGCTGGAATACATGATTGTGGATATAGAAACCCTCAATGTGAAGCCAATCGCAGACGAGGTGTTTAAATCTTTGACCGGAGAATATATCGGAGAAATAAATATGGGGTCAGTAACTTGGTCCAACGAGCTAGCTTTGCACGTGCTTGAACTTAAATGCTCGCATCCAACCAAAGATTTGGTGCAATTGGGTGTGGATTTTCAAGAAGCCATTGAGCAGATGAACGAGCTTTTGAGCACTTTCAATGCTCGATTAATGCCAACGGCTGCACATCCTTGGATGGACCCTGAAACGGAGTCTTTCCGTTGGACGCACGACAGTGGGGAAATCTATGCGGCTTACGACAGGATTTTTAACTGCAAAGGCCATGGCTGGAGCAACTTGCAAAGCACGCACATTAACTTGCCGTTTTATGACGATGAAGAGTTCTCAAAACTTCATGGTGCCATTCGCTTAATCTTGCCATTGTTGCCTGCTTTATCGGCCAGTTCGCCCATTATTGGAGGTAAGTTTACCAACTTTCTAGACAAGCGTTTAGATTACTACCAGAACAACCAAAAGATCATTCCTTCCCTTACGGGGAAGGTGATTCCAGAAGCTATTTTCTCGAAAAGGACTTATAGAAAGTACATTTATAGCCAGATAGAAGAAGACATTGCTCCGCATGATCCTGATGGAATTTTAGATCCGATTTGGTTAAACTCACGTGGTGCAATTGCTCGTTTCGATCGTGGTGCCATTGAAATCAGGATCATTGATATTCAGGAATGCCCTTCTGCAGATTTGGCCATTGCCAACTTGGTTATTGCCTTTTTGCAAATGCTTACAGAAGAGAAAATCATGACTACTGAAGCGCAGCATGAGTTTAAAACCACCGATTTACAGGCCATTTTTAAGGGAGTAATTAGGCATGGTGAAAACACGGTAATCAACGACAAGGAATATCTAAAAGCCTTTGGTTTTAACCCTTATGAGGAAGTTACTGCTGGTGATTTCTGGAGAAAGATGCTGATTAATCTGCACATTATGTATCCTGAAAGGCTTGAGCCTTGGTACGACCAAATTCATAAAATTTTAGATCAGGGTACTTTGGCCAGTAGAATTTTAGCCAGCACTAATGAGAATTACGAGCACAGCAATTTAAAAATGGTGTATCGCGAATTGACTGACTGTTTGGAAAACAACCAAATGTTTGATCCATGCTTGGAAGGCGCATTCTAATTACCTGCGAGCATGCAGGCAACGAATTGCCTGAGAGTTATAAATATTTATTTAAAAGAGGGAAAGAGGCGTTGGAGTCGCACCGGGGTTGGGACCCTGGTGCTGCTATTCTTGCCAGTTACCTTGGGGCAGAATTGGCCGTTCCGGTTTTTATACATCCTACTTCGCGACTTTTAGTGGAGGTAAACCGGTCTTTAAGCCATCCCCATCTCTTTAGTGAATTCACCATTGACTTGGAGCCTTCGGTAAAGCAGTTTTTGCTAAATAAATACTATCGCCCTTACCGAAATGCCGTAACCGATTGGATTATAAGAGAAACAGAAGCCAAAAATGAAGTAGCTCATTTTTCTATACATTCCTTTACACCAGTTTGGGAAGGTAAGAAACGCCCCACCGACATCGGTATTCTCTTCGACCCAAAAAGAAGATTGGAAAGCAAAATTGCATTAGAATTAACCGATAAGCTTAGAGAGTTGGCACCTTTATTTACCATCGACCTGAATGAGCCTTACAAAGGCACTGATGATGGTTTTACCACCAGTTTACGCAAGAAGTTTGGCGTAAAAAGTTACTCAGGTATCGAAATCGAAGTCAACCAAAGATTCTTCTTTAATAAGGAATTGGACTTTGTGAAAAGCGTCCTTTCACCAGCGATCAAAAGTTTAGAAATCTAAAAATAGTTTAACCACATAAACCACCACCAAAAACTACTTTTCCGTCTTCTTTGGTGGTGATGTAATTTCCATTTGACTCTTCAGAATAGGTGAACTCTAACCTAGAACCCGCTATGTTTTTTAGTCTAACTATACTTCCCGTATCTACGTAATAGACGCCTGCTCTCATATAATGAAATGCCGTGAACATAAAATAGACTTGGTTGATATTGGCGCCACTAATGAAAAACTCTCCCATATCGCAGCCTTCTATATTTACCCAATGTATATAGCTACCATCAGCGAATTTAATGTCTTTAATCCAACGATAGTAAATGTTAGGTTCAGTCCCTAGAGGCTCCTTTTTTTCCGTAACCACTCCCTCTCCTAAAGTCCGCTCTAAATAATCATCTTCTCTTTCTGGTCGCTTGTTTTCAGGCAGTTCCAATGGTAATCTTTTAGAAAGTTCACCGTCAAATACATAGCCTTCAACGTCTTCCGCAGATATTTTTACCCAATGACCTTTCAGGGAATAATCAATTTGATCTTTATCTGATTCGACCTGAAAGTTTCTAATGACTTTAGGGTAAGAAGCGTCTGTTACTTGAACCTTGGTTCCAAAAGCAAGGCTATCCAAAATTTCTGACGCGGTATTTGTGTCTGAGTAAACCACCGTCCCTTTTACATTCCAAGCGTAGTATTGCGCTCCGTTTACTAAATTTTGAGCGGAGATTTCTTGAGAAAAAATTAAACTCATTAGTGAGAAGACCATTACAAGTCTAACTCTATTTTCAAATCTATTCATACTTTAAAGTAACTATTAAAGAATGAAAAATATTATAAATTAAGGTTTAATATTTACAAATATATGAATGAGGGTAGATCTGCTTTTGGTGGTCATTACTACAGAAACTGTCGTTTTTACAGTCTTCGCTTTTTTAATAATGTCTGCGTTTTGAAACCCCTATATTTGTAAGGTTAAGAAAACAAACCATGCAGCAATTACTTCAAGATGTTATCGTGCTTGCCAAAGAAACGGGAGAATTCATTCGGCAGGAATCAAGAAAATTTGATCATTCGAAAATTGAATACAAAGGTAAAAACGACCTTGTTTCCTATGTAGACAAAGAGGCTGAAAAGCGAATTGTTGCTGGCTTAAGTAAAATATTACCTGGTTCTGGCTTTATAGCCGAAGAAGGCACTTCCACAAAAAAGTCTGATACCTATAATTGGATTGTTGATCCGCTGGATGGCACCACCAATTTTGCACACGGTATTCCTGTTTTCGCGGTTTCAATTGCCTTAATGAAGCGGAACGAATTGACTTTGGGCGTTGTGTATGAAATCAACCGCGATGAATGTTTTCATGCTGTAAAAGGGCAAGGAGCATTCTTAAATCACTTTCCTATTACGGTTTCTCCCATAAAAACTTTAGACAAATCATTGCTGGCTACGGGTTTCCCTTATTACAACTTTGAGCAGATGTCGCAGTATTTGGTGATTCTAGATGAGTTTATGAAATCTACCCATGGTTTGCGCAGAATGGGCAGTGCGGCAGTAGATTTAGCCTACACCGCTTGTGGTCGTTTCGAAGGCTTTTTTGAGTACAACCTACAACCTTGGGATGTAGCAGCGGGTGCTTTAATTGTAAAAGAAGCAGGCGGAATGGTGACCGATTTCAATGGTGGAAGTGATTACATTTTCGGAAGACAAATTATAGCTGGAAACGAAGTGCAACCTGCTATGCAGCAATTAATTCAAGAACATTGGTTTTAAACCTAAGCTAAATAATGCGGCTAATTATGTCAAAACGAAATGCAAAAACGCACAACAAAAAAAAGCCCCGACATGTCGGGGCTCTTTTGTATAAGCTAAATTGATGATTACTTCTTGTAACGTCTGTTGAACTTCTCAACACGTCCTGCAGTATCAACAAATAATTTCTTACCAGTGTAGAAGGGATGCGAAGCAGAAGAAACTTCCACTTTAATCAATGGATAAGTGTTTCCATCTTCCCACTCAATGGTCTCTCCTGAAGTCATTGTAGACTTCGTCATAAATTTGAACTCGCTTGAAGTATCGTAAAATACAACTGGCTTATATTCAGGGTGGATTTCTTTTTTCATAACGCTATTCTTAGTACTTCCCTCAAAAAGGACTGCAAATGTAGTGAGCCACAGTCTATTTCACAAATATAATTGCTTTATTATTGATGTTTTTAAGCTTTCGATAAAATTAAACCATCTGTACCTTAGCAGTGCTTATCTTGCGACAGCTATATACGCCTATGAAAAAGCTATTTTTACTACTCTGCATTTCATTCTTTACAGTTTCTGCCTTGGCTCAAAGCAGTCTAATTCCCTACAATCGAGATTATTACCATATCATCGATCGTTTTGTAGCCAAATTTCCTGAGCAGGCCAAAGAGTTTCAAACGACCTATAAACCCGTAAGCCGAGAAAATTTAGCGGGATTTTTAAATTCGATTAAAGAGGAGTATTCAAATTTTTCGGAACAAGATAAATTCAATTTCGAGTTTTTAATGAACGACAACTGGGAGTTCACCAATTCAGAATACATAGAAAACGATAAAAGTTGGTGGGATGTCTTCTACACTAAGAAGTCGGACTTACTTTATTACCAAGGTGGAAATTCTACCATACACATTAACCCGGTTTTTGATTTTACTGGCGGAAAAGGCTCAGAAGCTGACGGCACATTGTACACCAACACTCGTGGTGCAGAAATTCATGGTTCGATTGACAAAAAAATTGGCTTCTACACTTTTGTAAGCACCACTGAAATGCGCTTGCCCGAATATGTCAATAGATATATTACTGGCCCGCAAAAGGCATTTCCCAACGAGGGCATTTGGAAAGCATTTGGTGATAACGGTTGGGATGTGCTTCACGCTAGAGGATATTTCAACTTTGGGCTTACCAAAAGCATTAAAGTACAGGCGGGTTACGACAAAAATTTTATTGGCAACGGGCATCGTTCCATGATTCTTTCTGACTTCTCTAGCCCTAATTTATTTCTGAAAATAGATACTCAAGTGGGGCCTTTCCAGTATACTACCATGTTTTCCGAACTTACCGAAGACATTGCCTTTACGGGCAGAGGCGTACCTGGCGATGGCGACTACCCTAAAAAATTCTGGGCTTTCCACCGTTTAGGACTGAACATTACTCCGAAATTCAGTTTGGGCTTATTTGAGTCAGTAATGAGCGAAAAAGCCACTTTGGCTTATTTCAACCCTATTATATTTTATAGGGCTGTAGAATTACAGGAAGGCAGCCCCGATAACGTTTTGCTCGGACTGGATTTTAACTGGAAAGTGAAAAAAGGCATCTCAATTTACGGCCAAGCACTGTTAGATGAGTTTGTGATTGGCGATTTGCGCGCTGGTAATGGCAGTTGGCGAAACCGATTTGGTATTCAGTTGGGAGGCAAAAGCATTGATGCGTTTGGTGTGAGTAATCTCGATTTACTGGCGGAGGTGAACTTAGCACGTCCGTATTTGTACCAAAGCGAATTCAAAAATAGTTATTCAAACTACAGAAACCCGCTGGCGCATCCGCTGGGAGCCAATTTTCAAGAATTGGTTTTAGTAGGCAGGTATCAGCCTTTGGAAAGACTTTCGGTAGTTGGCAAAATCATCTATTCCGATTTGGGCGAAGACCTTGGCGATGGCGTAAATTATGGTGGAAACGTATTGGCCGATACAGATGACCGCGTGTCTACTTCGGGTAATAAAATTGGGCAGGGCGCAAATGCTAAAAACATGTACATCGAATTAAGAGGTTCGTACATGCTTATACACAATGTGTTTTTCGATTTAGGCCTGTTACAAAGGAACTTCGATAGTGAATTGGCAGCTCGCGACTTAAACAGTACAACCATTAGCGCTTCACTTCGTTGGAATTTGGCCAAGCGCCAACACGAGTTTTGAAATCGGGCTTTCCCCATTATTTATATTTAACTTTGGCCGAAATTGAATTATGAAGACTTTTCGGAGAATTCTGGCATTTGCCAAACCCTACCATAAACACTTCCCGCAGTATTTTCTGTTTGCTACGCTGGCCATCATTTTCAGTTTGACCAATTTGGCTTTACTCGAGCCTTTGTTCAGTATAATATTCGAAAACACAAAAGAAGGACTTGACCCTGTGGCGGCAGTAGGTGATCAAATGGGTTTTTTAGATCGCCTTAAATCTATTCTTTACGAAAAACTGATTTACCTGCGCGACACACAAGGCAAATCGAGCAGCTTAATTTATGTCAGTATCATTATTGCCATCTCAGCCCTGCTCTCGAACCTCTTCACTTACCTTTCCAATGTGACTATGGGCATTGTAAGGGCCAACGTGGTGCAACGTATTCGAACTAAGGTTTTTAAAAACACTACTAATCTGCACTTAAACTTCTTTTCTGGCGAAAGAAAAGGCGATATCATGTCGCGTATGACGAACGATATTCAGGAAATTGAAGTCACATTGGTCAGCTCTATTAAAGTGCTTTTTAGAGAACCTGCCACCATCATCATTTATGTGGCTTTCCTTTTAGCCACTTCGCTTCAGCTAACCTTATTCGTTTTGGTTTTCTTCCCTGTTATGGGTTTTCTGATTTCGTGGATTGTAAAAAAATTGAAGAAAAAGGCGGTACTAAGCCAAGAGTCGTTGGGTAGAATTGTGAACCTGATGGACGAAGTTTTTTCAGGCATGCGCATTATCAAAGGCTTTAATGCCAAGGATTATGTAGACGACCTTTTCGAAAAGGAAACCCTGACCTACCGAAAGATCAACATTTCCATGGCACGTAAGAACGAACTGGCATCGCCCGTTTCTCAGTTTTTAGGTATTGTGGTAGTGGCTTCCCTTTTGGTTTATGGTGGAACACTCGTTTTGAACGAACAAGGTGGCTTACAAGCGGGTGAGCTTTTGGCTTACATTGCCGTGTTCAGCCAAATTATTAATCCAGCAAAAAGTATCTCTCAGTCCTTGAGTAACATTCAGCGCGGTATCGTTTCAGCCGATCGTATTTTTAAATTGATTGACGAACAGCCAAAAATCGAAAATGAACCTAATGCTACCGTACTACAGGGTTTCAATAATGAAATTGAGTTCCGAAATGTGAGCTTTGCTTACGACAAAGAAACGGTATTAAAGAACATCAACTTTACGGTTGAAAAAGGGAAAACGGTGGCTTTGGTGGGTTCTTCCGGAGGCGGAAAATCGACCATGGCAGATTTGATTCCTCGCTATTTCGACCCAACAGATGGCGAAATTCTAATTGACGGACATCCGCTCACTAGCGTAACAGCCGAGTCTTTACGTGCGCTGATGGGTATCGTCACGCAAGAGTCTATTTTATTTAACGACACCGTATTTAAGAACATCGCTTTTGCCATGCCCAATGCCAAGCTGGAAGATGTAATTCAAGCGGCTAAAATTGCCAATGCCTACGACTTCATCATGGATTTGGAACATGGTTTCGAAACCAATATTGGTGAGCGAGGCGGAAAGCTTTCTGGTGGTCAGCGCCAACGATTGAGCATTGCCCGCGCAGTAATGAAAAACCCACCGGTATTAATTTTGGATGAAGCCACTTCGGCACTCGATTCTGAATCTGAAAAGCTGGTGCAGGAAGCTTTGGCCAACCTAATGAAAAACAGAACATCGATTGTGATTGCCCACCGATTGAGTACCATTCAACATGCCGATGAAATTTTGGTAATGCAAAAAGGTGAAATCGTAGAGCGGGGGAATCACCAAACTTTATTGCAACAAAACGGGGTCTATACTAAGCTTATCAACATGCAATCCATTTAGATTTATTTCAGATT
This sequence comes from Roseivirga ehrenbergii, assembly GCF_001593005.1. GTDB lineage: Bacteria > Bacteroidota > Bacteroidia > Cytophagales > Cyclobacteriaceae > Roseivirga > Roseivirga ehrenbergii. The sequence goes on along the minus strand of NZ_LQZQ01000002.1, from coordinate 193,821 downwards.
GCATTGATATATTTCGTATAATTTCCTTTCTTCGATTAAAACCTCTTCAACATGGACAATTACAGTCTGATTAAGCAAGAATTACAGGAAGCCGCCAAAGTGCTAGAAAACTTTCTGGACAACGAACAAAACATTGAAGCCATAGAAAAGGCTGCGCAAGCCTTTGTAGATACCATAAATAATGATGGTAAAATTTTCAGCTGCGGCAACGGTGGTTCGCACTGCGATGCCATGCATTTTGCCGAGGAACTGACTGGTCGTTACCGCGAAAACCGCAGGGCATTGCCTGCCATTGCTATTTCAGACCCCAGCCATATCAGCTGCGTTTCAAACGATTTCGGTTACGAATCCATTTTCTCTCGCTATATCGAAGGTTTAGGACGCGAAGGCGATGCTGTTTTGGCGATTAGCACCAGTGGAAATTCGAAGAACATTCTTCGCGCAGCCACAGTGGCCAAGCAACGAAAAATGAAAGTAATTGCCCTTACGGGGAAAAATGGGGGGGAATTGGCAGAACTGGCCGATGTAGAAATCCGTGTGCCACACATGGGCTATGCCGACCGAGTTCAGGAAATTCACATTAAAGTAATTCACATACTTATTCAACTGATAGAAAAAGGAACCATAGATGCTGAGTAAAGGCTACGGAGCGGCTGTACATGGTGTAGATGCAAGAATCATCACCATTGAAGTGAACATTGTGCAAGGCACTAAGTTCTGGCTCAGTGGTTTGCCCGATAGCGCTGTGAAGGAAAGTGAGCATCGCATAGAATCTGCCCTAAAGCATTTTGATTACCGCATGCCACGGCAAAAAGTGGTGGTCAATATGGCGCCAGCCGACATCAAGAAAGAAGGTTCTGCCTACGATTTGCCCATCGCCTTGGGCGTGTTGAATGCTTCTAACCAAATCAATGCACCAGAATTAGAGAAGTACCTCATTATGGGTGAAATGGCCTTGGATGGAAATCTTCGGCCGATTAAAGGTGTGCTGCCCATTGCCATTGAGGCTAGAAATAATGGTTTCAAAGGTTTTATTCTTCCGAGCGAAAATGCGAACGAAGCAGCCATCGTCAACGACCTTGATGTAATTGGTGTAGGCAACCTAATTGAGGCCATCGAATTTTTGGAAGGAAAACGGCACATCGAGCCTTTAGAATACGATACTCGCGACAAGTTCTTTACCCATTTGAATGACTATGAAGCGGATTTTTCGAATGTTCAGGGACAAGAAAATATCAAACGAGCTTTAGAAATTGCAGCAGCGGGTGGTCATAACGTCATCATGATTGGCCCGCCTGGCGCAGGAAAAACCATGTTAGCGAAAAGGCTTCCTTCAATCCTTCCTCCATTGAGTTTGTATGAAGCGTTGGAAACCACCAAAATACATTCGGTAGCTGGTAAACTGACTGCCAATGGCGACTTGGTTACGAAAAGACCTTTCCGTTCCCCGCACCATACCGTAAGCGATGTAGCCTTGGTCGGGGGCGGTGGAAATCCGCAACCCGGAGAAATTTCATTGGCGCACAATGGCGTACTTTTTTTGGATGAATTACCCGAGTTTAAACGCACGGTTTTAGAAGTAATGCGTCAGCCGTTGGAAGAACGTAAAGTGACCATTTCTCGTGCTAAGGTTTCGGTAGATTTTCCTTCCAACTTTATGCTGATTGCCAGCATGAACCCTTGCCCTTGTGGCTATTATAATCACCCGGAAAAAGACTGCGTTTGCGGTTCGGGACAAGTGCAGCGCTACCTCAATAAAATCAGCGGCCCATTGCTCGACCGCATTGATTTACACGTAGAAGTAACGCCCGTTTCCTTCGATCAAATGACGGAAAACCGAAAGGCCGAAGACAGTACCGCCATTCGTGAAAGGGTAATCAAAGCTCGCGCTATTCAAACGGCCCGACTCAAAGACCACGGCCTGCATTCCAATGCCATGATGCCTTCGCAAATGGTTAAAGACATTTGCCAGATTAACGAAGCAGGAAGGGTACTTTTAAAAACCGCCATGGAGCGGTTGGGGCTTTCTGCCCGTGCTTATGACAGAATCCTAAAAGTAAGCCGCACCATTGCCGATTTAGCCGGCAGCGAAGAAATCAAAATTGAGCACCTGGCCGAAGCCATTCAATACCGCAGCTTGGACAGAGATGGATGGGCGGGGTGAGTTTGTGAAGTTTAGGGTTTATTGTTTAGGGTTTATAGTTTAGAATTTGATTAGACTTTAGCTACTTACCATTGTACTGTTTATCTGTAAACTTTAATAGTGAGTGATATTACATTCTTAAAAACATCTAATGGCATCATTTTTCGGATTTGCAAAAAAGAAAAAGCTAAATGAATCAGAGGCCGCTTCTGAAGAAAAGGGAATAATTGGAAGGTATTATGAAAATGAGTTTCCCGTAATAGTAAAGTTCGTTGATGAGATTCCGAATGATTCAATAATAAAAAAATCCCCTGTGCTGACTGTTATTTCTTGGAAATACGAAGGTGAAACTAACAATGGAATGCCTCCCCATGAGATAAATGAAAAAATGATTGACCTAGAGGAAGCCATTGAGAACATAAAGAGCTCGTTCAAAAAATATCAACACGCCTATAGTCGAACAGGAAATAATTTAAAAGAACTCGTTTATTACAGTGCTTCTCAAGATGATTTTATGGCTTCACTAAATAAGACGCTTACTAAACATGAAAGATACCCAATTGAGATAGATTTTTATGAAGACCCTGAGTGGAGAGAATTTAAAAAATTGATAGAAGATTTTAAAAAAGACTAAAATCACCTCCCTGTGTCGCAGGTTCTCCGATTTATCTGCCTCTGGCAGAACCTGTGACCCAATATGAGCGCTAGGACCCTGTCCGTTTTAAATCAATAAAACCCCAATTAGTTCTCCAGTATTTTGAGGGATGTTGAAACACCCACGAAGCTTCGGAGCAGCATGACTGTTCAAACAGTCAATGTCCAGTACCGTCACTGCGAGGCACGAAGCAGTCTCAATCGACCTAAGCCTACTATTACAGTCACCTCGTAGAGGTCTTTTTACGTTTCACAAGATATTTCCCTATCTGCGCTTCTGAAAAAGATGCTTACAGCATGACTTAGCTTGTTAGTGACTGCTCATAACTAGCATTGTTCAAAGCGCCATCAATCGAAGCAGTCTCAAAACAGTCATTCGGTGCCGACCATCGAATAGCCTCTGTGTTATCGGTCGGTACCGCAGGTCAGACCGTAGCCCAAGTTGACCTCAACTCAAAACACTAACCATCACTCGGTGCAACCGAGCGATTGCTCTTCGATTAAACCTTTGTGAAACTCAGCGCCCTTAGCGGTTAAGAAAACCGCCCACTATTACAGTCATCTCGTAGAGATCTTTTCATGCTTTACAAGACAAAACACCCTCCAACTTTGTTACTGAAAAAGATGCTTACAGCATGACTTAGCTTGTTAGCGATTATCCAGAAACTAGCTTTAATAGAATAGCTAACGGACTATATTCTGCAATCTTTGCGAAACTCAGCGCTCTTAGCGGTTAAGAACAGAAATCACTCCTGCTTCAAAGCTTTAATCGGACTACTCATAGCGGCTTTTGTGCTTTGAAAACTCACGGTGAGGATAGAAATAACCACCGCCATAAAAGCCGTAAGTACATACACCCACCAAGGGATCTCAATCCTGTAAGAGAAATCTTGTAGCCAGCGGTTCATGAAATAGCCTGCTAAGGGCAGTGACACTATTGTCGCTAAGCCCACCAGCTTTAGAAAATCAATGGACAGTTTGTAAGTAATTTGACCTATGCTGGCGCCCAGCACTTTTCGGATACTGATCTCTTTCGCTCTTTTTTCGGCATTGAAAGCCGCCAAACCAAACAGGCCAAGGCAGGCAATAAAAATGGAAAGCGAAGTGAAAATCACAAATATTTTGCCCAAACGCTGTTCAGTATCATAAGTATTATTGAAGGAATCGTCCATAAAATAATAACTGAAAGGCTGACCTGGCGCGAACTTTTCCCATACGGTTTCTAATTCCGAAATACCTTTCGAAAAATCTCCAGCATTCAGTTTGACTAGCATTTTCTTAGGCTTTCCTCCCAGCGTCAGGCTAAGGGCATCAATGCTGTTTCTCAGGGTTTCAAAGTGGAAGTTTTTGACTACTCCAATCACAGTGAAGTAGCGCATGTTTTCCTTATCCTCTCTATGGAAATCATCCGTGAATCGCATTCCTATGGCTTCTTCGGGAGACAAGCCAAGCAGTACAGTTGTGGATTCGTTCAAAATCATGGCGCTAGAATCCGTGGCCAATTCCCTGTTAAAATCACGACCTGCCACTAATTCCAGCCCCAAGGTGGAGAGGTAGTCGTAATCAATATCCCAACTGCCAATGATCAAAGCATTTTCGCTCCCAAGCGATTTATCAGGAAAAAGTGTGGTGGCACTTCTTGGTGAAGGAGTCGGCAAATAGCTACTCAATGAAGCACTTTCTACCTGAGCAATTGTCTTCACTTGGTTTTTAAAAGCTTCGATTTGTTTACCTGTAGCATCTACATCATCAATAATCAGCACCTGATCTTTTTGATACCCTAGGTCTTTATTCTGAATGAAATTGAGTTGCTGAAAAACTACAAAAGTACCCAACATGAGAAATAGTGAAATGGCAAACTGAACAACCACAAGGCTGTTGATCACCGTTCTGCCTCCATTTCCTTTAATGTCCCCTCCTTTCATTCCCTTAATGGGTGCAAATCTCGACATTAGAAATGCAGGGTAGCTCCCCGAACCAAAACCCAAAACAAGCGAAACCCCCAAGAGTACCAACCAAAACAACGGATTCCCAAAAGGAATTGAAATGGCTTTTCCCGCCAATTGATTAAAGTAAGGCAAACAGAGGGCTGCAATGGCTATGGCCAATACCAGTGCCATGAATGCTACTAAAGTAGATTCCGTTAGAAACTGTTTGATCAACCCTGACCTACTGCTGCCTAACGTTTTGCGCACGCCCACTTCTTTTGCTCTTTTCAGAGACCGCGCGGTAGACAGGTTCATAAAGTTGACACAGGCAAGGATGATTAAGAATAGACCAACCGCAGCGAGTATATATACATTCTGAATATCGCTATTGGTGCTTAACTCATCTTCAATATTGGGTGAATGCAGGTGAATATCAGTTAGAGCAATGGGCGTAAACCGCATAAAATCACCAGAGGATTTCTCCATTTCTTTGGCACTTTCTACGGTGAGTCCTGGCATAAAAGTCATGGCCCAAGGAATTAAGTAACGATCTTTCACCGTGCTCAAATAAACCTGTAAATTTTCTTCATTTGCCGTAGGGCTAAGTTTCACAAAAGTGGGAAAGCTCCAAGTATTCCAAGCCAAGCTTTTGGCATCATCAAAACTGGAAAGTGAAATAAAGACCTGATGATTTCTTAAAAACGAGTTTTTAGGTAAATCGTCCATCACGCCAGTGACCACATATATCTCATCATTATTGAGCACCATGCTTTGGCCAAGTGCTTTATCTAAATCAAAATGCTTGAGGGCTGCGGTTTTGGTGAGTACAATAGAGTTTGGCTTTTGCAATGCGTTTTTTGCATTTCCATAGAGCAGTTTCAAACCAAACATTTCGAAAAAAGTAGAGTCTGCACCAGCAACGTAATCTTCTTTTACATTTTGTTCGGCATTTACCTCCTTAAGTAAAATGCTGTTGCTCACTTTTAATCGAGTGATCATTTCTGCCTGCGGAAAATCACTTTGCATTACATTGGCCAAAGGGCTAGAAACGGCTGCAAAATGATTGGTTTCGCCCGCGGTTCGGTTGTCGATATTGACGCGGTAAATGCGATCTGCATCGGCAAACATTTTGTCGAAGCTGAGCTCATCGTGGAGAAACAAAGTAATAATCAAGGCGCCTGCCATACCAATGGCAAGACCCGATGTGTTGAGGAAAGTGAAGAAAGGTTGTCGAAGCGCATTGCGCCACGCCACCTTCAAGTTGTTTTTAAACATAGCTGTTGTTATTGAATAGTTGACCTTATAAAATGCTTTCATAAACCCCGGCCTGAAAGAGCGCATTACGCCCCAAAAGAATTTTCTTTTCGCCTTTTTGGGTGATGTTTCAAAATGCTTCTCAAAGAGCTCAATCAGATCACCCTCGAATTCTTCGAGGTAATCTTCCCTGCAAAACCAGCGCAGAAATTGGAGTGCTCTTTTTGGCGGCTGGGCTTTCATTGACCAAATGAAATTTTAGGAATCTGCTGGTAAATCGAAGTTCTGACTTCGTATTGCTGATCCAGTACCTTTTTCCCTATTGAAGTAATACTATAATATTTTTTTCTGCGGCCTCCACGTTCGTTGGTGATGCCGCCATAACTAGATTCTACAAAACCCTTGTTTTCCATGCGTTTGAGGGCCACATGCACGGCACTGACATTTACCTTCTTTCCTAATTTTTCTTCAAGGTTTTCAAGGATCAGTACGCCATAGGCCTCTTTATTATTGGCGGCTACCAGCAGTAATACCAGTTCCTCAAACTCACCCAACGAATGTTCTGACATAGTTATTTGTTTACTTAACAAAAGTAAAAGTAATAATTAGTTTCATACTTGTTAAGTAAATAGGAAAAAATAATTGAAACGAGTGGAGTTATTGCTTCTCAGGTAATGTCTCGTCCTGATTTTAGTTGACAATTATCAATTGATTGTGTCAACCTATTTCAGGACGTGACCTAATTTTGAGGGATGCTGAAACCTTCCGAAGCTTCGGAGCAGTATGACGGTTCAAACAGTCAATGCCCAGTACCGTCACTGCGAGGCACGAAGCAGTCTCAATCGACCTAAGCCTACTATTACAGTCACCTCGTAGAGGCCTTTTCACATTTCACAAGATATTTCCCTATCTGCGCTTCTGAAAAAGATGCTTACAGCATGACTTAGCTTGTTAGTGCCGACCATCGAATAGCCTCTGTGTAATTGGTTGGTACCGAAGGTCAGACCGTAGCCCAAGTTGACCTCAACTCAAAACACTAATCATCACCGAACGATTTTGCTCCGATTCTAAAAAAAAATTCTGCCCACTTAAAATATTCTTCTCTCTCATTTGTCTACCTATACAAGAGAACATAATTAATGATCGAAATGAGAAAGAAAGAATTTATATATAAGTACAAATACATTTTCTTCCCTGTATTTGGCGCAGCAGCGTTGTTTTTATTTGGTTCCGTAATCATGCTTTTATGGAACTGGTTAATGCCAGAAATCTTTGGTCTCACTACCATTAGTTTTTGGCAGGCCTTAGGACTCTTCATCCTTTCCAGAATCCTCTTTTCAGGAATTGGGGGTAAAAAGAAACATTCTCATAAACACAAATGGAGTGACTTAAAAGGTCGTGAAGAATGGAAGACCATGAGTTCAGAGGAACGTAAAGAATGGTTTAAAAAGAGGAAGTTTGCGCAATGGATGGAGCATAAAAATGATTGTTTTTCTGATTCGGACGTAAAAGAAAACGATGGTCCTGACCGTGAGCAAAACTGAACATAGGGAAAATGTAGAAAGGCAGATTAAGGAACATCAGCCTAGAATCCGCTCTTTTATCAAGAACAGGGTTCCTTCTACAGAAGATGCTGAAGATATTGCTCAGGATGTGTTTTTTCAGTTCGTGAAAACCATGGACACCACGCACAATCCTATTGAGAATATTTCTGGTTGGCTGTTTCGCGTTGCCCGAAACCTGATTGTCAATAAAAGCAAGAAAAAGAAAGAAGCGTCACTTTCCATGGAACACGATGGCGATGATTCGGAAGGTGTGATTGCCTCGCTATTTCCCCAAACAGATGAAGCGGACAGTCCGGTGAATGTTTATATACGGTCATTGATGTGGGAAGAACTGGAACTTGCGCTTACAGAGCTGCCTATTGAACAACGCGAAATCTTTGAATTGACTGAATTGGAAGGTGTACCTGTAAAAGAAATTTCAGCAGTTACAGGAATTTCCATCAATACTTTGCTTTCAAGAAAACATTATGCCGTTAAGTTTCTTCGCAAGCGACTCAAATCGACTTATGAAGAATTGATTAACGAATAATAAACGAAATACCTCAAACTATACAACAACAATCACCATGGTTCATATCTTTAAAACTTCCGTAGCCAGTAAAAAAGAAGTGCGGCAGGTGGGCTCATTTTTGAATATCTTATTGCCTAGCGAAGAGTGGAATTTTGACCTAGAAGACTGCGATAAAATCTTACGGGTTGAAACCGAAGAAGTAGCCCCCGAAACCGTTATTACTATATTGACCAGCCAAGGTTTTTATTGCGATGAATTGGCTGGGTAGGAATAATTCTCCATTCAGGTAGTTTAAGAATATAGCAATCGCTTGGCTTTGCCGAGTGACTAGTTTAAGTTGGCTTGAAGCCAAAACCCTATCACGCCCTTAATCATAAGCGACACAAATAGGTGCCCTAAATTTGAGAAAAACGAAAACATTAATGAAAACGGAACGCTCAGAAGACAAGAAAAATGTAAAGTTTTTTCTTATCCAGAAAGTAAGAGTAAATTCACTTTATGGAAGAGAAGTTTCATTTACTAAGACGCCATTTTGAGGAAGTATCTTCAATAACTGATGACGAATGGAATTTTATTCGACTTCATTTTGAATACAAAAGCCTTAAAAAACACCAATTCTTAATTCAAGTTGGCCAACCTGTAGATTTTGAATATTGGATTATCAAAGGTTTAGTAAAAGCGTACTCTATAGATGATAAAGGTAAAGAACATATTCTTCAATTTGCAATGGAAGACTATTGGGTGAGCGACCATTGTGCTTTTCAACATCAAGAACCCGGGACTATTTTTGTGGATTGTCTTGAAGATTCTGAGTTCTTCTGTTTATCCCTAGAGAATAGGGAAAAGATTTGCTTTGAAGTACCTGCGGTTGCCAATTTTTTCAGAATTAAATCCAACCACGGTTATATCAATCTGCAACAAAGAATCCTTTCATTGCTTACTATGACCGCAGAAAGCAGGTATGAGTACCTATTAAACAAACTTCCAAAATTGATTCAACGCGTTCCTAAAAAATTAATCGCTTCTTATTTAGGCGTATCCAGAGAGACTTTAAGTCGTTTTAACAGCTAAAAGTGACCTAAATCACTTTTCAAGATTGATATACATCACAAAAAATCCGTGATGTATGTCCTCGCACACATCTTGGTTTTCATAGAATTTTGTATCGAACAATTAAATACAATGTACTATGAAAACTACAAGAACACTTTTTCTATTATTTACAGTAATTGCCATAGGCTTTAACACCTATGCGCAAGAAGATAAGAGACCGTTAATAGGTAACTCCTACGGTATTATCAATATTGATGAATATGTAACGCTACTACCTAAAAGTCATAATGGTATCATCAAAGACATCAGATTAATAGACCGTGAACACGCAGGCGTTAGAATCTTCAGGTTGTATGACGAAGTGCCTATGCACTACCACGCAAAATCTGATGCCTACCTCTACATCTTAAATGGCAAAGCAGAATTTTATGTGGCTGACAAAGGGCCTGTTGTTGCAGGAAAAGGCGACTTACTTTTTTGGGGGAAAGGCACAGCACACGGAAACGGAAAAATTTTAGAAGGCCCCTTAGATGTACTCGTTTTTGATGCCATTGCCAGAGACCCTAGCGATGTTATCTGGGTAGATCCTTCAACCCAAAAGAAATTTTTAGGCAACTAATCAAATCACATTCAATTTTTAAAAACAATAACGATGAAAACGATAACAATTATAAAAACAGTCTTCTTGACATTTGTAATGAATTTTACAATGCTGGCACAAGCACAATTGGAAACCATAGCAACATTTCCTGAGTCTCGACCTGGTAATATTACAGTCTCTACCGATGGAAGAATATTTGTAACAATGAGTGCCTTAAGCGCTTCAAAATATATGGTGAAAGAAATTTTGCCTAATGGAGAAGCCATTCCTTTTGGTGATAAAGAATGGATCGTAAAACCAGAAAACGGGAGCTTAAAAGGGATCAATTCAACTATCGGAATTCAAGCCGATGCCAACGGAATTCTTTGGGTATTGGATATGGGCAACGTAAAACAAAATCAGGTTCCAAAATTGGTGGGTTTTGATTTGGTAACCGGTAATGTAACAAAGGTTTTTCCTATTCCAAATACGGTATTATCAACAAAACCTTTTTTACAGGATTTTGTGATTGATGTGAAAAACAACACTGCTGTAATTGCAGATATGACAGATGCTTTAAATCCGCCAGTTGCACCAGCTTTTGTCGTGATTAACTTAGAAACGGGTTATATAAGACGTGTTTTGGAAGGGAATGCTTCATTTTTACCTGCTGATGAACCAGTGAAAATTCACGGCAGATTAGTATCCAACAAAAGAAATGACGGTACTACCATTCAGCCAAGATATCCTTTAAACCCAATTTCTATTGATGACGAAAACAACTACATCTACTATGGTGCAATGGGTAATACTAAAATTTACCGCATTCCGTCTGCTGTATTAGCAGATGAAAGTAAGCAAGATATTGACCTGAATAAATACATCGAGTTTTATTCCAACAAACCAAAATCTGACGGATTTAAAGTGGGTGCAAACGGAAAAGTATATGTAACCGATGTTGAAAATTCGGCCATTGTAGAAAGTACGCCTGCTGGAATGAAAACCATTGCGCAATCCAAAAAAGACTTGTCTTGGCCCGATGGTGTTGCCATACACCGAAACTACTTGTATATCGTAGCAAATCAGCTTCACAATCTGCCTTTATTAAATGAAGGAAAAGACGCCAGTAAACCGCCTTACTTGGTGCTAAAAATGAAGCTTCAAGATTAAATAAAATTAAAAGTAAAGTGATGTATGAGCAGTATTAAATGTGACATATATCACTTTAAAATGGTGATCTACATCCTCGCACAGCCCTCGATTTAAACGGAAATTTGTATAAGAAATTTAAAACATATTAAAATGAAAACAATAGTAAATACATTAAAAACAATTGCGTTAGCAGCTACGCTTTTTACTGCTGTAACAACAAATGCACAACAAGTACCAACATCACCTTATGGAGCAGATGACGAAATTGGTGCGTTAAATCTTTTGAATGAAGAAACGGTTTTAGATGCCGTAAAATTGGTTAAAAAAGGAAAAGTATACCGCTTAGGAATGGTGGTAAATGCACAAACTGCAGCTTTCCGTCACAGATACTTTCACATTGAAACTGTACAACCAGAAACTGCTGCTGCAGGTTCCAACAAATTCACTTACGTAGATGACCAGTTAATTGGTTGGACAGGTGTTGGATCTCAAATAAACGGATTGGCACATTATGGTAGAGACAATGTGCATTATAACGGACATAAAGTGGAAGATTTTTTAACCGTTTCTGGTGTAAAAAAATTAGGTCTAGAAAAATTACCCCCAATTGTTACTAGAGGTGTTGTGCTAGATATGCGCTCTTACTACAATCAAGATATTATAAAAGAAGGCACTGTTTTTACGGTAGAAGACATTGAAAAAGTAGCTAAAAAACAAGGCATTGAAATCCGTAAAGGAGATGTGGTTCTGTTTTACACAGGATGGACAAAATTAATGGGTAAAGATGACAAACGTTACCTAGCTGGCGGACCTGGAATTGGTACTGAAGCTGCACATTACTTAGGTAAAAAAGGAATTGTAGCAGCAGGTGCTGATAACTGGTCTTTTGAAGCGGTGCCACACGAAAACAGCTCACTTTCTTTCCCTGTAAATCAAATGATGGCAACCGAATACGGTGTACAAGTATTGGAAAATATTCTTGTAGATGAATTGGTTGAGGATAAAGCTTGGGAATTCCTTTTTGTGTTGGGTCATCCTTTATATGAAGGCTCTACACAAGTACAAATAAATCCTGTTGCTATTAAATAACAGTAACAAAAAAAAGCTTAGAAACTATGGAAACATCAACAATACATAGAGATACTACGGTAGCCAAAAAGAAGAGTCTACCAGCCGCATTATGGGCATTGACCATTAGTGCATTTGCCATAGGAACAACGGAATTTGTAATTGTAGGTTTATTATCTACCGTTGCAAGTGACCTAGGCACCTCATTAACATCAGCAGGACTATTAGTTAGTCTGTACGCCATTGGTGTTGCCATTGGTGCACCCATATTAACTGCCTTAACAGGTAAAATTCCTAGAAAACAGTTATTAATGGGTATTATGTTACTATTTATAATTGGTAACGGATTGGCAGCTATCTCACCAAGTTTTGAGTTGTTGCTATTATCAAGAGTGGTAACAGGTTTTGCACACGGTGTATTTTTCTCTATCGGTTCTACTATTGCAGCTAGTTTGGTTCCAAAAGATAAGCGAGCAACTGCTATTTCCATAATGTTTGCTGGTCTTACCGTGGCTATTGTAACTGGTGTGCCTTTAGGAACATATATCGGTCAGAATTTTGGATGGAGAGCAACCTTTATTGGTGTTGCCCTATTAGGATTAGTAGGTGCAATAGCTAGTTTAGCGTTGGTTCCTAAAAATATAAAACAATCAGCGCCATTACGTCTTATAGACCAATTAAAAGTGATTAAGAATCCGTCTATTTTATTGGTGTTAGCCATTACTGCATTTGGTTATGGTGGTACGTTTGTCACTTTTACCTACTTAACACCTTTGTTGGAAGAAGTAACCGGTTTCTCTTCGGATATGACTAGTGTATTTCTTTTAATTTATGGTATCGCCATTGCGATTGGGAATATCATAGGTGGTAAAGTTTCTAACAACAAACCAGGAAAAGCCTTATTGGTCATGTTTGCTTTACAAGCCATCGTATTGTTTGTGTTATACTTTACCGCTTCTAGTCAGATTTTTGCCATAATAACCTTGTTTTTTATGGGAATATTAGCCTTTTCAAACGTACCTGCATTGCAATTATATGTTGTGAAAATGGCTGAAAAATACTTGCCAGGAACCGAAGATGTAGCATCTGCCTTGAACATTGCAGCATTTAATGTAGGTATTGCTATTGGTGCTTATGTAGGCGGAATGGTTGTAGAATCGAGCTTAGGAATTGAAGCGACGCCTTGGGTAGGTGGTATACTAGTAATCGTAGGATTCTTGTTGACCATAGTTTTATTCAAAAAAGAAAAAATATAAATATATAATGATGACTACATTAAAATTTAGAAATAACGACGAAATGCCAATTTTAGGTTTAGGAACATTTAGATCTGAACCAAATGAAGTGTACAATGCAGTACTTTCCGCTATTAAAATAGGATACAGACATATTGATTGTGCTGCGGCTTACGGTAACGAAAAAGAAGTAGGTAATGCCATTGCCGATGCGATAAAACAAGGTTTGGTTACGCGTGAAGATTTATGGGTGACTTCCAAATTATGGAATGCTTCTCACGGTGAAGATAATGTGATTCCTGCACTGAACCAGACTTTAGAAGATTTACAGCTAGAGTATCTAGACCTGTATCTTATCCACTGGCCTGTCGCTCTTAAAAAAGGAACGGAAATGCCAGAAAAAGCATCTGATTTTGTTCCATTATCAGAAGTGCCATTAACCAATACTTGGAAAGGGATGGAAGCTGTTTTAGAGCAAGGACTTGCAAAGCATATTGGCGTGAGCAATTTCAATGAGAATCAGTTGAAAGAAATAATAGCGACTGCAGTGCATCAACCAGAGATGAATCAAGTAGAAATGCATCCGTTTTTACAACAGAAAGAATTAAAAGCATTATGCTCGCATTTTGATATGCATCTAACGGCATATGCACCATTAGGTTCGCTTGTAGATAAAAATTCCAAACTACGTTTGTTGGAAAATGATACGATAAAAAACATTGCCAACGCAAGAAATATGTCCCCTGCGCAAGTAGCATTGGCGTATACGGTGCAACGAGGTATTGCGGTCATTCCTAAATCTATAAATGAAGCGAGATTGCTTCAGAATTTAGAGACTTTAAACCATACACTTACTGAAGAGGATATAGTGTTGTTGAAGGATCTAGACAAAGGACACCGTTTTATTGATGGCAAATTTTGGGAAGTTGAAAACGGACCCTACACCGCAGATAGTATCTGGAATAACTAATCTTGAAAATCATCAGGTGTCCTCACAGATACCTGATGATTTTAAACACATACTATGAATCCATTTGATAAACTATACAAGCCAAGTAAAATGACACTTGGTATAGAGTTTCCTTTAGATAATGATTGGTCATCAGAAGGAAATCGAAAACGTTTGGAAGACAACAGACCTTTTGGCGTGCCAGACATTTCTAACCATTTAGCATTGGCCCAACAAATTGACGAAGCAGGATTTGCTGCTTTATGGGTGCGAGATGTTCCTGTGTACGACCCAAATTTTGGTGATGGTGCACAATTGTTTGACACCCTACCGTACTTGGGTTATTTAGCTGCAGCAACTAAAAACATTTTGTTGGGTACTGCAGCCATTGTACTACCTTTACAACAGCCTATAAAATTGGCAAAGGCTGCTGCGACTATTGAAAATTTAAGTGACGGTAGACTTTTGTTAGGTTTAGGTTTGGGAGACAGACCTGTGGAGTTCCCGATGTATAATATCGATTATAATAAAAGACCGGAAATCTTTAGAAATAATCTTGACATCATTAAGGAAGCTTGGAAAACCAATAGCGATTTAAAATCTAAATACGATTTTTTAACTAACGGTATAGAAGTTTATCCTAAACCGAAAAAAGACATTCCGCTAGTCGTAGCTGGTCATTCTGGACAAAGTATTAATTGGATTGCCAAAAACGCTCAAGCTTGGTTTAACTATCCAAGACCTGTTGCCGAAACTTTGGAGAACAGAAAGTACTGGTGTAATGCTTTGTATGACGAAGACCAAGCGGCAAAACCTTATATTTCAGCTATACATTTAAACCTGTCCAAAGACGACAATGCGACTTTTAAACCACAACGTTTTGGTGGTACAGTAGGTATCAATCATCTTACCGAATATTTAAAAGCATATGAAAATGTGGGAGTCAATCATATGGCTATCAACCTCAGAAAATCTGAAACACCAGTAAGTGAGGCTATTGTTAAAATTAAAGAAATTGTTTTACCAGAGTTTGTTGCTATCTAGTTATTTTATTACTATTCTTTAAATGATTAATAAAAAAAATAAAGAATAATAATTTTCTAAATTAAAAACGTGTGGCAACACAGAACTAAGCTAAAAAGTAAGTTGTAGTTCAATTTTGTTTCTCACCACACCATTACTCATTAACAGTGATTTAAGCTTCGATAAGTTGGATCAAAAGGTATTCTCCAACAGTCGCTTGGCTTTGCGGGGTGATTCGTGGTACATTGGCTTCAAGCCAAAACGCTAGGCATCACTCAGTCCAACCGAGCGATTGTGCTCCGATTTAAACTTTGAGTCACTCAGCGCACTTTGGGGTTAAATGCTCTTTTAAGTCTACCGGTTTAAACTTCATTTTTACTAACTTTATTTCAAGTTTAAAAACGCATCTTCATGAAACGACTTTCCCTTTTTTTGCTGTCTGTTTTCTTAATTTTTTCCAGCGCATGTTCGCCTAAAAAACCTTCGGATACGGTAGATTTCATTGTTTTACAGATGAATGATGTCTATGAAATTGCTCCATTAGAAGGCGGTAAAGTAGGTGGAATGGCCCGTGTAGCCACAGTCAGAAAAAATCTATTAAAGGAAAACCCAAATGTTTTCACTATCCTTTCAGGAGACTTTGTAAGTCCTTCGCTTATTGGCACCCTAAAGTATGAGGGTGCAAAAATTGCGGGCAAGCACATGGTAGAAGTGATGAATGCCATGGGTGTTGACATCGTAGTGCCTGGTAATCACGAGTTCGACTTAAAAGAAAATGAAATACAGGCCAGAATTGATGAATCTGACTTTGAATGGACCACTACAAATGTGCTTCATGCGGTAGAGGGTAAAAACACTTCATGGACACAAAAAGGAAAACCCTTTCCTGATCATATTATGAAGTCTGTCGATGGTGTTGATATTGCCTTTTTCGGATCAACCCTTCCTTTTAACAAGGCTCCATATTTGGCTTATACCAACAAATATGAATCGGTGAAAGCGGTCTATAATAAGGTGAAGGAAGAAGCTGAAGTATTCATTGGTGTTACACATCTCAAGCAAGTGGAGGACGATTCTTTGGCTACTTATTTTGTGCCGGAGCTCGATCTTATTTTAGGTGGTCATGACCACGCTAACATGAAATATACTTTCGGAAATACACTAATGACCAAGGCCGATGCCAATGCAAAAACTGTGTATGTGCACAGGGTGAGTTATAATAAAACCACAGGTGAAACGAGTATTGCTTCTGAGCTGGTTTCTATAGATGATAGTCTTGAGGAAGATCCCGAAGTGAAGATTGTGGTAGATAAATGGGTAAACATTTCGAATGAGAGTATGGCGGCAATGGGTTATACGCCCGATGAGATTGTGATGACCACTACCGACACCCTCGATGGACGCGAAGGCAGTATTCGCTATCGCCCTACCAATTACCCAATTATGACAGCCGAGGCATTTTTATTTGCTGTACCAAAAGCAGATTTTGCCATTTTTAATAGTGGCTCCATTCGCTTAGACGACCAGCTTACGGGCACCATCACGGAGTATGATATTCTTCGTTCTTTTCCTTTTGGCGGTGGAATTTCCATAATAGATGTAAAAGGCGATGTAGTACAACGCATTTTAGAAACCGGCACAGTCACCAATGTAGGTATTGGTGGTTATTTACAATTGGCGAATGCCGAAAAGAAAGCGGACGGTTGGTACATTAAAGGTGCCAAGCTCTCTAATGCCAAAACCTATAAAATGGCACTTCCTGATTTTGTTCTTAGCGGTGGCGAAGCCAACCTTGAGTTTATCAAAGATTATGAAAGCCAAGCCATCGCCCCTCCAGATTTCAATGGTATCAAAAACGATGTTAGAGATATTGTAATGGCTTATTTTAGGGGGAAGTAAACGATATGCGTCACTGCGAGGCACGAAGCAGTCTAACATCAACTTAAGCTTGCTATCACAGTCACCTCGTAGATTCCGAAGCCACGGAATTTCACGCCCTACAAAACGGCTTTGCTCCCTGGGTTTCTGAATACCCCGAAGCTTCGGGGCTAACAGCATGACTGAGCTTGTTAACTATTACCCAAAAGCTAGCTTTGGTTTTATAGCTAATGTACGTCCCAATACCGCCTTCGCAAAACTTCGTGTTCTTTGCGGTGAAAGGATTCCTCAACAGTCGCTTGGCTTTGCCGAGTGACTAGTAGTACGTTGGCTTCAAGTCAAAACGCTAGGCATCACTCGGTACAACCGAGCGATTACGCGCTGATTTAACCTTTGCCACCTTAAACGCCCTTTGCGGTTTAAAAAACAAGTCCACTATTACAGTCACCTCGTAGAGGTCTTTTCACGCTTCACAAGAAATTGACCTTTACAAATTTGTTACTGAATACCCCGAGGCTTCGGGGCTTACAGCATGACTTGGCTTGTTGGCTATTACCCAATACCACCTTCGCGTAACTCCGTATTCTTTGCGGTAAAAGGATTCCTCAACAGTCGCTTGGCTTTGCCGAGTGAGTCGTAGTACGTTGGCTTCAAACCAAAACGCTAGGCATCACTCGGTACAACTAAGCGATTGCGCTCCGATTTAACCTTTTTCGAAACTTAGTTTACTTTGTGGTTAAAGAGCTCTCAGTTATTCTCAATACAAGTCCCGATATTCCCTTTGCGTAATTCTGCGCTCTTTGCGGTTCAAAGCTTTTTTAATAAAAACTGCAATTACGAATAAAATAATTTTCTATATTTACTGCAATTACGAATGATATAGCCATGAAGAAAACCAAATTAGGAGAGTTTGAAGAGCTGGTGCTTATGACGGTGGTTGTACTTCAAGCCGAAGCTTATGGGGTAGAAATTAAGCGCGAACTGGAAGATCGACTCAAAGAAAAACTGAGCGTGGGCTCCATCCAGTCTGCTTTAAAGCGTATGGAAGAAAAGGGTTTTCTAACTTCAGAATTTGGGGAAGCCACCCAAAAACGAGGAGGAAAGCGCAAACGTATTTATAGCGCCACACCTTATGCTCACAGGGTTTTGGAAGAAATGAAAGACATCCGCACCCAACTTTGGTCAGCCATGCCCAACATAGCCACCAGTTAATTTGAACAATCCACAAAACGATATTCAACCGCCTCGTTGGTCACTAAGGCTTCTACGCTTCTTTCTGAAAAAAGACTTTTTGGAAGAAATAGAAGGCGATATGGAGGAAGTATTCGCTGAAAATTTAGCGGAGTACTCGGTCAAAAAATCCAGAAGGCTTTACAATCGTGAAGTCTTAAAACTACTGCGCCCTGCTTTGGTCAGAGGGCTTGGCGGAAATCATCAACTCAATTATCTCGGTATGTTACAACACAATTTATTAATCACGCTCAGAGGTTTCAAGCGACACAAAGCTACTTTCCTCATCAACTTAATCGGCCTTTCCACGGGTTTAGCTGCGGCCTTGCTCATTTTCCTTTGGGTGAATGATGAACGTTCGGTAGATACGTTCAATGAAAAAAACGATCGGCTATATTGGGTCTTCACCAATTTCACTTTACCCGAAAGTGTGCTCACTTGGGATTATACTTCGGGCAAATTAGCACAAGCCATAAAAGAAGAATTCCCCGAAGTGGAAGATGCCGTCAGGGTCGGAAATCACTTTTTCAGGCCCCAAGGCACTATTAGCCACAGCGAAAAAAACTTTGAAGTAAACGGACTTTTTGCGAGTCCAAACTTCTTCCAAGTAATGACTTACCCGCTGATTTCGGGAACAACAGAAAGGATCATTCAAGACAAAAACTCAGTTGCAATTTCAGAGTCGCTGGCCATCACCGTTTTTGGTACTGTTGAAAATGCAGTTGGCAATACCATTGATTGGGAGAGTTCACTTCTCAACCAGCCTTTTGTGGTATCTGGTGTGTTTAAGGATCCGCCCAAGAATGCCACCGAGCAATTCAACATTGTTGTCAATTACCAAGCATTGATCGATGCTGAAGAATGGGCCGAAGATTGGAAAGGTGGTTATGCACGCACCTATTTGCTCTTAAAAGAGGGGGCAGATGCTGAGCAATTGAATCAAAAAATTGCGCGTTTAATGTATGGAAAAACAGACAATAATAAACAGGCACTGTTCATTAAGCCATATGCGAAAAACTACCTCTACGGTGCATATGAGAATGGGATCCAAGTAGGTGGAAGAATTGAGAATGTTCGGCTTTTCACGGTCATTGCCATTTTTATTCTGCTGATTGCCTGCATCAATTTCATGAACCTCTCTACAGCGCAAGCTTCCAAAAAGATGAAAGAAGTAGGGGTGAAAAAGGCAATTGGGGCCAACCGAAGAGACTTGGTTTTCCAGTTTTTGGGAGAGTCCATTTTACTCTCGCTACTGGCGCTTTTAGTGGCCATTGGTTTAGTGGTTTTACTCCTTCCTCAGTTCAATGAGATTACTTCTAAGCAGCTTGAATTTAATTTAAGCGATTTCATTTTACCACTTTTAGCCATCGTAATGAGTACAGGAATACTTGCCGGTAGTTACCCTGCTTTCTACCTTTCAGGCTTTAAGCCAGTGGCGGTGCTTAAAGGAAAAGTAGCCAACCTAAGGGGTGAAGAATGGATCAGAAAAGGTTTGGTGGTGGTGCAGTTCACCCTGTCCATTATTTTCATTATCGGGGTAATTACCATCAACAAACAGATCGAATATACCTATAGCAAACCGCTGGGTTATGACCGTGAAAACATCATTACGTTTACCAGAAAAGGCCCAGAAAGCTTCGATCCTACCCCGTTTTTAACAGAGCTTAGGGTACTGCCTGGCGTAACCAGTGTTGGCAATATGTCTGGAGACTTTCTTTGGGGAAACGACAACAGCAGCGGCTACTCATGGGAAGAAGGTGACGTGGATGACAATCACCTGTTCAAATCGCCAAGAATAGGGTACAACATTGTTGAAACGCTGGGGCTAAAACTGGTCGCGGGGCGCTCATTTTCTAAAGAAATGAATGACGATGAGAGCAAAATCATGCTCAACGAAACCGCGGTAAAGTTTATGGGACTAAAAGATCCGATTGGCTTTCAGCTAGAAGCTTCGCCAGACGACTTTAAGGAAGTGATAGGTGTGATAAGTGATTTTCAATATGGCTCATTACACCAAGAAATTGAGCCCATGCTTTTCCGTTTCAGAAGCAGCGGAGATGATTTTATCGTCAGACTGCAACCAGGAACTGAAGTAAACACCCTTGAAAAAATCAAAACGATTTACGCCAAGTTCAACCCAAAATATGACTTCGAACCTTCCTTTTTAGAAGATGATTATCGTGCCCTGTACAGCACGGAAGATAAGGTAGCCCAACTGTCCAACTACATGGCGGGCATTGCCATTCTCATTTCGTGCCTTGGCCTTTTTGGCTTGGTCACTTTTACTGCAGAACGAAGAAGCAAGGAAATTGGGATCAGGAAAATATTGGGAGCAAGTCAGGTGGTAGTCGTGAAACTACTTACTGCTACATTTACCAAAACGGTATTGATTTCTATAGTTCTGGCCATTCCTATTGGCTATTACTTCTCCAACGAATGGCTTCACAACTTTGCCTATTCCATCGAATTGAAATGGTGGTTCTTTGCTTTGGCTGGCATTTCCGCCTTACTGATTGCATGGCTTACCGTAGGTTTTCAAACACTTAAATCAGCCAAAGTTAACCCTGTGGACTGTTTGAAGAATGAGTGAGAATTAAATGGATAATGACAAAGGTTTTAGGGCAATAAAAAAGGGGCTTAAAGCCCCTTTTTTATACTGATTTCATTCTCATTTTCTTCTTGAGTTCGTCCATGCTATGGCAGAACTTGGTGTCAATCTCAATCATATCGCTGACCGATTGCACCGCGTGAATTACGGTAGAGTGATCGCGACCACCAAAATGGTAACCAATAGATTTTAATGAGTGGTTTGTATATTCTTTGCACAAGTACATCGCTACTTGTCGGGCAATTACAATCTCTTTCTTTCGCGTTTTATCCTTCAAATCTTCCACGCTAATCTGGAAGTATTCGCCTACCGACTTTTGAATGTAGTCAACGCCCACTTCCGACTCAATGTCGTGAACGATGTTCTTCAGCGTTTGCTTGGCCAGTTCTAAATTGATTTCAGCTTTGTTTAGCGTTGCATGGGCAATTAGAGAAATCAAAACGCCCTCTAATTCACGCACGTTGGTGTCTACGCTATAAGCCAAATATTCTACTACATCATCAGGGATATAAATTCCGTCCGATTCCATTTTTCTAGAAATAATGGCAATTCTAGTTTCAAAATCAGGCATCTGCAAATCTGCCGTTAGTCCCCACTTGAATCTAGAAAGTAACCTGTCTTGCAAGCCCTTCAAGTCTCTTGGCGGCCTGTCACTAGACATAATGATTTGCTTGCCACTTTGATGTAAATGATTGAAAATGTGGAAGAACATTTCCTGCGTTTTCTCTTTGCCCGAGAAAAACTGCACATCATCTATAATCAAAGTATCTACTTGTAGGTAGAAGTTGGTAAAGCTTTGAATGCTGTTGTTCTTAATTGCGTCAGTAAACTGTGTCGTAAATTTTTCAGAAGACACATAAAGCACAAAATGCTTCTTATCATCTCTTCTAATTTTATTTCCAATGGACTGAATCAAGTGAGTTTTCCCCAAACCAACACCGCCATAAACCATCAACGGGTTAAAAGAAGTTACCCCTGGTTTTTCAGCTACAGCTATACCAGCCGACCTCGCCAAACGGTTACAGTCGCCTTCAATATAATTTTCGAAATCGTAATTCGGGTTCAGGTTAGAGTGCCGAAACTCGTCTTCTACAGAAGGCATGTCAAACGGGCTATGAATTTTTGCCGGCTTGTCTTGCTCCCATTTATTCTTTGGGTTTTGATTGGGTAAGGTTACAGAGTAAGCTTGATTTTGAGCACTTCCGCTATCAACAATTACAGAGTATTCAAGTCGGCCATGGGGTCCTAGTTCGGTATGAATCACCTGCCTTAAGAGCTGAACATAGTGTTCTTCAAGATATTCGTAGAAGAACTGGCTTGGTACCTGAATGGTAAGAATACCTTCATTCAGTTTGAGTGGAACGATAGGTTCAAACCAAGTTTTGAAACTTTGATCGCCCACCTGGCTCCTAATGAATCGGAGACAGTCTTCCCAAACCGATACGCAATCTTTCACCATCAATTGATTATGCAAATTGGATAAAAAATCCCCAAGTGATTTTTGGGGGACGACAAAAATGATAAAAATAAGACGAACATGAAAGGCGAATTCATAAGAGAGGCGAAAATAATTTGACCGCCAAAACTAGCTGCCTTAGCTATGTGCCTCAGTGCCTGTTAAATGGCCTAAAGTGGTTTCAGAATCAAGATTATGAAGGCGAATTTCACTTTAAATCAGCATGGCGATTTGAAATCCCTTATTTTCGTGTCATTAAATTGAAGGAGTATGGAGCAAGGACTTTTCGATGACTTTAAAAAGCCAGAGCCCAAGGCTTGGCGGAACCAAATTATTAAAGAACTGAAGGGCAAACCTATTGAAGAGCTCAATTGGAAAATTGCTGGTGTTGAAGGCAAACCTTTTTACACTGAAGAAGATTTGCCGAGCTCTTTACCACAGTTACAAATTCCAAATCATCAGGCAGAAGCCCTAGGAATAAGAAATTGGGTCAACTACCAAGTAATTCAGGTATACTCGGAAAAAGAGGCCAACGAAAAGGCACTTTTAGCCCTGAACAGTGGTGCAACAGGAATCTTCTTTCATTTAAAATCAGTTCCAAACTTCGATCTGCTCCTCAAAGATGTGCTACTCAACTTCTGCCATATTGGATTGGAAATAGGAAATGGAGCTGAGTCGTTAATGAATTCCTTTGAAGCTTATGTAAAAGCAAATGAGGTTGATAAAAATGAAGTCAGAGGCTTTATCCGCTCCAATGAATCGCCTTTCTTAAGTAAGCTGCCCAATTTCAGATTTTTCATTTCAGAAGAAAAAAATGAAAATGCCAATCTAGGTTTGGCCCTTCTACTTGCCAAAACCATCGATGTTATTGACACGAATACGACCACAACTGAAGAGGTTCAAGCATGGTTTAAGCAATTACAGTTTAACCTGAATGTAGGTGAATCATACTTTCTAGAGATCGCCCGTCATCGTGCTTTCAGGATTTTGGTTGCTCAGCTTGCAAATTCATATGGTTTTCAATTGGCACTGAACGTCATTCAAATTTCCTCTAGCTCTGGCCAATGGAACGAACCTACCAAGGATGAGTATAATTACCTGCTCCGCGCAACAACGGAAGCCATGACTGCCATTATCGGAGGAACAGACGCTGTAATCGTTCAACCTTTCCATCATTTGTTTCCGAAGAACCCGGCCCAAGGCGAGCGCATAGCAAGAAACATTTCTACCATTCTTAAAGACGAATCGTATTTAGACAAAACCCTCGATCCGTCTGCTGGCTCTTATTATATAGAATCACTTACCGCCCAATTGGTAGAGAAAAGTTGGGCCATTCTTCAACAAATTGAAGCAAAAGGAGGTTTGAATAACCTTTCTGAAAACGACATTAACGCGTTAGCCCTTTAATCCGAAATTATGAGACCGACATTAAAACCACTCAACATCTCGGCTGAAAGTACCCAAGCTAAGGCTGCTGAAAACTGGACCACTGCGGAAGGAATTGAAGTGCCTTCAAGCGTTTCTTTTTCCGAAATTAAAGATGCCGAGCATTTAAAGTTTGTGGCGGGAATTCCTCCCTACTTGCGAGGCCCTTATGCTTCAATGTATACCCAACGCCCTTGGACGATCCGTCAATATGCTGGGTTTTCCACGGCAGAAGAATCAAATGCCTTTTACCGAAGAAATTTAGCGGCAGGCCAAAAAGGATTGTCTGTGGCTTTCGATTTGGCCACTCACAGAGGTTATGACTCCGATCATCCACGCGTGGTAGGTGATGTGGGGAAAGCAGGTGTGGCCATTGATTCTATTTTGGACATGAAGCTGCTTTTCGATCAAATTCCGCTCGATAAAATGTCGGTTTCCATGACCATGAACGGAGCGGTTTTGCCCATTATGGCTTTTTACATTGCTGCTGCAGAAGAACAAGGCGTGGCTAAAGAAGAACTAAGTGGAACCATTCAGAATGACATTCTGAAGGAGTTTATGGTGCGGAATACCTATATCTATCCGCCCTTGCCTTCTATGAAAATCATTGGTGATATTTTCGAGTATACGTCCAAAAATATGCCTCGATTTAACTCCATCAGTATTTCGGGTTATCACATGCACGAAGCCGGTGCGCCAGCACATATCGAGCTGGCTTATACGTTGGCAGACGGTTTAGAGTACATCCGCACGGGTATTAACGCAGGAATGGATATTGACACCTTTGCCCCGCGCCTTTCTTTTTTCTGGGGAATTGGCATGAACCATTTTATGGAAATTGCTAAAATGCGAGCAGGGCGCTTGCTTTGGGCGAAAATCGTAAAGCAGTTCAACCCAAAGAACGAAAAGTCGATGGCACTGCGAACACACAGCCAAACTTCGGGCTGGAGCTTAACAGAGCAAGATCCTTTCAATAACGTTACTAGAACTTGTGTGGAAGCCATGGCCGCTGCGCTTGGTCATACGCAATCGCTGCATACAAATGCCTTAGACGAAGCCATTGCCTTGCCTACGGACTTCTCGGCAAAAATCGCCAGAAACACACAAATCTACCTTCAGCAAGAAACCGACATTACCAAAGTGGTAGACCCATGGGGCGGTTCTTATTATGTAGAATACCTCACTGAAGAGTTGGTGAAAAAGGCTTGGGAACTGATTGAAGAGGTGGAAGAGTTAGGTGGAATGGCCAAAGCCATTGAGCAAGGCCTTCCGAAAATGAAAATCGAAGAAGCCGCAGCCCGCAAGCAAGCTCGAATTGATTCAGGCAAGGACATTATTGTTGGTGTAAATCAGTATCAAGTAGATGAAGCCTTAGATTTCGATTTACTGGAAGTGGATAATGCTTCGGTACGAAAATCGCAATTGGAAAGGCTGGCGGTTTTGAAAGCCAACAGAGATACAGCAAAAGCGGAAGCGAGCTTAAAAGCATTAGAAGATGCCGCTCGCTCTGGCGAAGGCAATTTGCTCGAGCTGGCGGTGGATGCCGCTAGGTTGAGGGCTTCTTTAGGGGAAATTTCTACAGCATTGGAAAATGTTTTTGGAAGGCACAAAGCTGTGATCAGATCAATTTCTGGCGTATATTCAAACGAAGTGAAAGACAACGAAGACTTTAAAAAAGCCCGAGAACTGGCCGATAAGTTTGCCGAAATGGACGGTCGAAGACCACGAATTATGGTAGCGAAAATGGGGCAGGATGGCCACGACCGTGGTGCTAAAGTAATTGCTACCAGCTTTGCCGATTTAGGCTTTGACGTAGATATTGGGCCACTTTTTCAAACTCCTGAAGAAACGGCACTTCAAGCAGCCGAAAACGATGTGCACATGATTGGCGCTTCGAGTTTGGCCGCAGGACATAAAACCTTAATTCCACAACTTATTGCCGAATTGAAACGTCTAGGGCGTGAAGACATAATGGTTATTGCAGGTGGTGTAATTCCTCCTGCCGATTACGATTTTCTGAGAGAGGCGGGAGCTGCGGCCATTTTTGGTCCAGGGACAGTAATTGCAAAAGCGGCTCAGGAAATTCTTCTGAAGTTGATGGAAGAGTGAGCTGTTGAAAAAAACGCTTAAAGATTTTAACCAGAACTAAATAACAGATTTCTTTGTAACAATCAGGGATAAGCTTAGGTCAATGCAAATCATCGAGGTTAAGAGTAAAAAAGATAAGAAGGATTTTCTGGACGTGGCCAGAGTTATCTACAAAAATGATCCGGTTTGGGTATGCCCATTGGATCAGGAAATCAATAATATTTTTGACCCGAAAGAAAACGTGTTCTTTCAAAATGGAGATGCCGCGCGTTGGGTTTTTAAAGATGATAAGGGAAACCTGATTGGCAGAATTGCTGCTTTTATTAATGAGAACAAAGCTAACTTTGGTACTCAACGCATTGGTGGTATCGGCTTTTTTGAGTCCATTAATGATAAATCCATAGCCTTTCAAATTTTTGATACCGCCAAAAAATGGCTGTTAGAAAGAAAGGTGAATACAGTTCAAGGCCCCATTAATTTTGGCGAAAACGACTCTTATTGGGGACTTTTGGTAGAGGGCTTTACACATCCATCAAACGGAATGGCTTATAACCCGCCTCATTACCGTGATTTTTTTGAAGCCTATGGTTTTAAAAAGAAGATGGAACAACTGACCAACCATTTGAACATAAAGGATGGTTTGCCAGAGCGCTTTGTCAAAATTGCGAAGTATGCCATTTCGAAAAAGCCAAACCTTACATTGAAGCCTTTAAATGCTGACCGGTTTGATGAATGTGCTGCTGATTTCATGGAAATCTATAATTCGGCATGGGCACATCACGAAAACTTCACCCCCATTAAAAAGGAGTATGTAAAAGAGACTTTCGAAAAAGTTAAGCCTTTTTACGATCCTAACTACATCTGGTTTGCTTATGTAGATGGGCAACCTGCCAGTTTTGTTTTGGTGCTGCCCGATGTAAATCAAATATTAAAACACCTGAATGGTAAACTCAGCCTTTGGAATAAGCTGCGTTTCGTGATGTTGAAGCGGAAAAAAACCATCACTAGGCTTAGGGTTTGGGCCATGGGAACGCATCCAAAATTCCAAAATACCGGACTAGAATCCGTTTTGGTTTACAAATGCTTTGAAGGCGCCATGAAAAGTCAGTATGTAGAAGGCGAACTCTCTTGGGTAGGCGATTTCAATGATAAAATGATTGCCATTCATAAAGCATTAGGCGCTGTGCCAGGAAAAAAGCACATCACTTACGAACTTACTATTTAGTAGCATTCCTGATCTGGAATAGATAAAAGACCCCAGTTTCCTTAAATAAGATTATTAACGCAGGTACTGTGACTTCTAAGTCATTGCGAGAAACCTTTCTTGCGCTAGCAAAGAAAGGTGACGAAGCAATCTCACTATTCATAATTGCGGCTATTCTGTACATAGAGATTGCCGCGTCATTAAACCCTGTTGTCACAGGTTTAATTCCTCGCAAAGACGAAAGCGAAAGTTTTCCCATTTTTTTGCACCTGAATCTTTTAAGGGTTGTGGTAGCTTATCGAGAATTTCATCTATGAATTATAGAATACGTTAAGCAATCTCAATCTTCTTTTAGGGTACGGTATGAGCTTCGGTACCGACCGATTACAGAAGAGCCACTCTCAGGTCGGTACCGAAGGTCAGACCTGCATAAATTAACGAAAGCACCTGTCTATCCCTGAAATAGCTTAGTACCCAAACCGATCTAAATAAGATTGATAGAAGGGAATCATCAAGTCACCGTATTGCTTAATGAGATTTTGATAGGCTGTAGCAGCATCGGCAAATAAGCCTCGGTTTTCAAGCATTATGGCCTTGGTCAAATCGGTCAGCATAGTGCCTTCTTCAGGAAAAGTATGTAGTGCTTGATCGAGCAATTCCTTGTCTGGAGGAGAGAGCTTATCTAGAAAATAAACGCCCGTAGATCGTTTACTATTCTTGGCAAAAACTTCCACCCCAAATATGTCTTTAAATGCCAAGCTATTGCTCAAAAGGTCAATGGTGAAATCAGTGGAATTGACATCATACGTTTCGAAAACCTGATCATATTCGTTCCAAAATCTTACTTGATATTGATCGTGAATTTCAGCCCATTCCAGTTGGATATACCTTCCATAGACTTCCGTAGAAGAAGGAAAATTTAGGTGGAGATCCACAAAATTGGAGGGTTCTTTGGCGTAATCGTTGGGTGGCCAAGCTTCTAAATTCCGTTTTGGGTTATAGAATTTTTCCCACTCGGTATAAATCAATTCTGAAGGAGGATAGAGTTCTTTAAGATCGAGCGTGGCCATATTATACTGGCCTTCCAATTCAATTTCTAATAACCTTCCTTCGCTATCCATTAAAATGACCAAGCCGTTGGGGAGCACTTCTATTTGATCTTTTTTGCTCAGAGGCGTTCCGTTTTTCAACTCAAAATATCCCTTTTCAGTCTTTTTGTAGTTTTTTCCAGAAGACAGAATCACCCTAAAACCTTCCTGACCATTGGCCAAGAAACCAAACATAAGAAAAACGAAAATAAGGGAAAGGTGCCTGAACATTGATGCCAATTTAGTAATCCTCAGCGTCAAAAAAACCACCTTTGCAATGAGCGGCCTGTAGATTCGTAAATCGCAAAAATTGCCCCCAAGCTGTATTCGATAATCACGATTTCAATCCATTCAAAATATTCACCACCAAGGTAGTTGGCGTAGGTAAAGAAAATGAGCAAGGTCCATATGAATGCAAATCGTTTTTCGGTAAACACACTAATGGCCAGCAAAGGAATGGCATACCACGGATGAACCGTAGTAGCGAAGAGCAAATAGATCGTCCAAACCCAGAGCATTCGTACAGGCAGTTCTTTTTTTGACGGCAAAAGCGAATACAACACAATGCCAATAAAAGTGGCCGCCATCATCCATTTTCCTGATTGCGCTATAATGTTGTGTCCCTCGGTTTCAAAACCATACCAACGGGTCAAATAATAGATGCTGGCATTGAATTCGAATTTCTGGAAATAGAGCTCTAAACTGTCTTTTATCGCCCAAATATGAGCCGTATTGATCAATGGTAGAAAAGAAATAACGAGCACTCCAGCTACAATGAGGCCGTAGATCATCGTTTTCTTAAAGCCGATTTTACGGATAAGCAAGGGAAGGAAAATCAGCGGTAAAAACTTAGTAGCCACCGAAAGCCCAAACCAAATGGCCGACTGATGAAGATTCTTCTGTTCGTAATTCCACAAGGCCAAAAGCAGGAAGAAAATCATAATGGCTTCGAAATGCAGATTGCCTGTCAGTTCCAAGATTACCATGGGATTAAGCGCATAGAAAAGGCCATACCTGTCTGGCAAACCATAATGACGCAATAGCTTTCTGATCAAACGAATATTGCCAAACTCGAAGGCCAGAATAATCACGCGTAAAATCACAATGGACCAAAATTCGGATCCCGGACTAAGCAAAGCCGACAAGAAGAAAAACACCTGATTAAAAGGCGGATACACCGAGAAATACTCTGGCGAATTGAGCTGAGAAAATAATTGGATGTTGATGCCTTCGACACCCTGCACCAAATATGTGGTAGGCAGTTCCTTGTATGGATCGACCATTTGAGTCAGCAATCGGCCATCCCAAATAAAGCGGTATACATCATCGGACAAACCAGGAATGGAAAAGAGCAAAAGCAGCCTTAGCAACATGGCCCAGTAAAAGGGCAAATCCGCTTCTTTTTCTTGCGTGCAGCGCATAATGTAAATCATGGCCACGGCCATCAATATAAAAGACGATAGCAAAGGAATGGTCAGCGCACGATCTAAGTAATAGCCCGCCACAATAATGAGCAGGGCATATAGAATGTAGGCAAATGAAAGGCGGTTATTATTTTCAAGCATTTCGCGTATGCTGCACGGTATAATAGAATACCAACAGAAAGCCTAAGCTAAGCAAAATATGAAAAGGGAGTAAAGCAAAATCTTGAAAGTAAAAGGCCAAGCCCAGACCTGCCATAAAATAGAGCGAAAGCAGCCCTTCTACAACGGTAAGCGGATTGATTTTCTTAACGAAGTATTTGTTGCCTTTCCAGCCTTCCTTTTTGCTTTTAATGTTGAATTTTGGCGTACGAACGAATGGAGTTTTCTTCCCAATCCAACCTTCAAAAACAGCCACAGCATTGTGAATGCTCAAGCCTAGAAATACGGAAAGCAGCATAAACATCTGTGGTACAAATTCCTTTAGCGTTTTCCAGAAACCTTCACGCTTTTCTTTAAAACCATTCCAATAGAAGATGATCAGAAAGATATAGCCCAGTAAGAAAATGCTAGAAATATTCAACAGCGTTACCCAACCTGTCGATAGATTACGAATGAACAAAACGGGTATACTTAGCATGGCCGTAACCACAATGCAGATAAAAATGGCGGAGTTCAGTAAATGAAAAGCCGCATGAAATTTCGTTCCGAAAGAAAGGTTTGATCTTAAAACTTGAGGAAGGAGCTTTTTACTGGTTTCAGCCGCCCCTTTTGTCCAGCGGTATTGTTGCGATTTAATAGCACCCATGGCCGCAGGAAGTTCTGCAGGAGCCACCGTGTTCGATACATAAAAAATTTGCCAGCCTTTGAGCTGAGCGCGGTAACTCAAATCTAAGTCTTCAGTAAGTGTATCGGCTTTCCAGCCCCCAGCATCATTGATGCAGCTTTTTCGCCAAACGCCAGCGGTTCCGTTAAAGTTAAGGAAGTGACCTCCGCTTGAACGTCCGTTTTGTTCCACGAAGAAATGCGTGTTCAGTCCAAAGGCCTGAAGCTTGGTGAGCATAGAGTAATTCTCGTTGATGTGCCCCCAACGGCTTTGGACCACTCCAATTTTCCCATCATGCGCAAAGTGCGGAACCGTATTTTTTAAGAAGTCTTTTTCGGGAACAAAATCCGCATCAAAAATGGCGATGAATTCCCCTTTGGCAATCTTCATTCCGTATTGCAAAGCCCCTGCTTTGAAGCCTTTTCGTTCGGGTCTTCTCACTTGGGTAATGTCAATTCCTTTGACTTGCCATTCGGCTACTTTTGCAGCGATCAAATCAAGGGTCTCATCATTCGAATCGTCCAGCACTTGAATTTCCAGTTTGTCTTTCGGCCAATCGAGTGAAGCCACCGCATCGATGAGCCTTTCCACTACATACAATTCGTTGTAAACCGGTAACTGTACAGTAACTACAGGGTGGTTATAATCGGCTGGAATTTCGGGGATTTGCGGAAGTAAGTTCTTTCTTTTCGCCTTGCGGTATTTGTAAACAAGGTTCAGTTGTGAAATGCTATAGACGAAAATAAACGACAGCGCTCCAGTGTATAATGTTAATATGATCAGCTCTAGCCAATACATTTATAGGTATTTAAATATGGTAAAGATAATCTTGTAGCCAGCCATTACGGTGCCTTTCACCGTTCCGGACACCTTGCTAACCCCAATTCGCTTTTTATAGTTTACGGGCACTTCTGTTATTCGTAATTTCTGTTTTGCGGCTTTCAACTGCATTTCTACCGTCCAACCGTAGGTTTTGTCCTTCATGTCGAGCGCTACGAGTTGAGGAAAAGCGATAGCACGGAAAGGGCCAAGGTCGGTATAATTAACTTTATAAAACCATTTCATCATCGAAGTGGCCAGCCAATTTCCAAATATTTGTGGAAAGGTCATTGAACCTCCTTCACGATTTCCCAAAGCCCTTGAACCAATTACGAAATCTGCGTCACCTTTTACAATGGGCCCTGCTACTTCTGGCAATTGCTGTGGATAGTCGGAATAATCGCCATCCATAAACACTAGAATATCGGGGCTTTTGCTTGGGTCTTTTAAGTATTCAATGCCCATTAAGCAGGCGTTTCCATAACCCGCCTTGGGTTGATGAAGCACCGTAGCCCCAGCGTTTTCAGCAACTTCGGCAGTGTTGTCAGTAGAACCGTTGTTCACCACAATAATTTCCTTCACCCAGTCTTTTGGAATATCAGCAATTACATGCGCGATAGATCGCTCTTCGTTGTATGCGGGTATTACCACTTTGATGTTCGGCCTCACCTGTTCGTTCACGGACAAAATTAAAAATATTAATAAGAGGAAGGCCTCGATTGACACTTTAGTTCCTTTATTCTGAAATTCGTTTCTATAAAGGTGCTCCACCCGACCAATACAATTCTTAACTTTCTACTTTTAAAAACGAAATTAGAACCACATAAACTTGTCCGTGTTAAGAAGAAAGCTCCCGAACAGTAACAATTAAAAAGCAACCGTGAAAAATATAATTATCATTTTATTCATACTTACATCAACTTTTCAAGCATTTGCTCAGGTCGATACTTATGATGTAATAGACCCAACCCATGTAATAATCAGAAAAACTGGGTTGGCAATGACCAATAATATAACTTATGGCAGTACCGTACAAGACATGGTTACGGCTTTTGGTCAGTATTCTAGCACCAGTACTGAATACTGGGAGATGAGTGATGTGAATGTTAACGTATATAAGTATGGCACTGATGCTACTTTCACATTTGAAAACAGCAAACTAAGGCTTATTGAAATTTTTAACAGCAATTTTTACATCGGTAAAGTAGGACATTTAGTTTATATAAAACCAGGTGAAAACATAAGCACATTACAGTCTACTTTTCCAATCTCTTATGCGAATCGAATAAACCATCATGGTGCTATCGTTTTGAGGTTTGGACTGAGTGAGGCTGTTATTGTTGTTCGTTACAACCCTAGCACGCATATTATAACCAAGATTGAACAAAGTACTGGGAGCTAAAATTTTAGTACGTACTGTGTTAACACAAAAGATGAGCTGTTTTAATTAAGGCAGCTCATTTTTTCATATCACCCAACATGGAAAAAGTCGTTTCCTTAAAGGTGCTCCACCCGACCAATACAATTCTTGACTTTCTATTTTTAAAAACGAAATTGGGAACTGATTTAAAGCAAAGCGAGTTTAATATATGTACATACATACATTTTAAACAAGAGAGGAAATTCATTATGAAAACCGTTGTACATACATCAGAATCAAGAGGTTCAGCAGACCATGGCTGGTTAAAAAGCCGTCATACTTTTAGTTTTGCAGGTTATCACAATCCTGAGCGCGTTCACTTTGGAGCACTTAGGGTGCTGAATGATGACGAAGTAGATGGAGGTCAGGGTTTTGGTACTCATCCTCACGATAACATGGAGATTGTTTCGATTCCCCTTCAAGGTGATTTGGAACACAAAGACAGCACGGGCCGCAATGAGGTAATCCGCCAAGGTGATGTTCAAATCATGTCGGCCGGAACAGGAATTCAACATTCAGAATTCAATCACAATAAAGATGAGGCTGTTCATTTTCTTCAGATTTGGGTTTTCCCGAAGGAAAGAAACATTGAGCCGAGGTATGAGCAGAAAACTTATTTGGCTGAAGACCGCATGAACAAATTTCAAACGGTGGTTTCTCCAAACGGAGGCGATGCGCTTTGGATTAACCAAGATGCGGAATTCAATTTGGCCAATTTAGATGCAGGTACAAAACTGACCTATGAAGTAAAACACCCAGGAAATGGAGTTTATGTTTTTGTTTTGAACGGGGAGCTTATTGCCGCCAATGAAAAGCTAGATACACGAGATGCCGTGGCGGTTACCGAAACTAACAGCTTCGAAATTAAGGCAAAGTCTTATGCTGAAGTGCTGGTGATTGAAGTACCGATGGAGTTTTAGAAATTAACGAGGATGTCCGAAACGGCATCCTTTTTTATAAAACTAATGTACCTATGATTCTGAAACCTCGGACTTCTTTCCCTGAGTTTACGAAGGGTCTAGAGTTTAAATATAGTTCCTTCTCCCGAAACTTCGGGATCAGGATAGAAAACTATAAAACAGTTATTATTAGATAATTAATCAGTTGACGACCTAAATAACGGGGTATTCTTACTGTTTGAATTCCTTTACCTTTTCAATAATATACCCTATTTCAGCTTCTGTTAATTCTGGATAAATGGGCATTGAAAGCACTTCGTTTTGAAGCTGAGAACTATTAGGGAAATTTTCAAGCCAGTCATTCGAATTAAAGGCCGGAGTCAATGGACTGGCCAATGGGTAGTGAATTTCAGTTGAAATTCCGGCATTCTGCAAATGTGCTTTTAGCGCATCTCTTCTTTTAGTACGAATACAGTAAATATGAAAGTTGTGCGTCTCAGTTTCATTTACTGCTGGTGTAATGATTCCCTCAATAGCTGCGAATGCCTCTGAATACCTTTTAGCAATTCGGTTTCGGGCTTCAATCCATTCCCCAACATATTTCAGTTTGACATTGAGCACAGCGGCCTGAAGTGTATCAAGTCTGCTGTTAATGCCTTTTACCTGATGGTCGTTCTTGGATAGACCGCCATGATTGGCAAACATTCGGCACTGGTTTGCGAAAATATCATCATTGGTGAGTATTGCACCGCCATCGCCAAAGGCCCCGAGGATTTTACTGGGGTAAAAACTGAAGGCCGAAGCAATGCCCCAACTGCCTGGCATTTTTCCGTCCTTTTCTGCAAAGTGCGCTTGGGCGGCATCTTCTATCAAGTACAGGTTATGCTTTTTTGCGAGTTCGGCCAAAGCTTCAATCTCGCAGATTTGTCCATACAAATGAATGGGGATAATGGCTTTC
Organism: Roseivirga ehrenbergii; assembly: GCF_001593005.1. Classification (GTDB taxonomy): domain Bacteria; phylum Bacteroidota; class Bacteroidia; order Cytophagales; family Cyclobacteriaceae; genus Roseivirga; species Roseivirga ehrenbergii. The sequence goes on along the minus strand of NZ_LQZQ01000002.1, from coordinate 159,386 downwards.
GTTCGCGCGGTAATTTTCTCTTCTACACTTATGGGGTCTAAGCCAAAACGCTTCATTTCAACATCGGCAAAGACGGGTGTGGCACCGCTGAGTGAAACCATTTCGGCAGCGGAGAGCCAACCATGGGCTGGAACAATCACTTCATCTCCATTTCCTATTCCCAAAGATTTCAAAATCACAAAAAGCGCATCGGTGGCATTTCCTAGCCCAATGCAATACTTCACTTTGTGGGCTTTGGCAAAGGCTTTTTCAAAACTTGAAACTACTTCTCCACCAATAAAGCGATGTTCGTCAATTACCGATTGAATCGCAGCATCAACCTCTGGTTTTATGGAAAGGTATTGTCGCTTAAGGTCTAAGAAGGGAATCTCCATGCGTTTCTAAAATAATGACGAGAATCATATTTCTTACTGATGCCTGTCAGGCCAAAGTTAAAGATACCAACATACCTTGGATATAGAATCTAGAAGGTCTGTATTTTCATATCAGTCATCAACTCTAGATTTATAAAACGATTTAATACTTAGCGTGTTAACTATAAAAAACATTATTATGAAAAAGATTATTGTTCCAATAGATTTCTCTGATTGCTCTCGAAATGCGTTAAAAAATGCCATAATGGTAGCCGAACGCATGAATATGGAATTGGTTTTACTTCATTCCTTTATGCTGCCTGTGGCTACTACAGATGGCACTCCGTTAATAGTAGGCTCAATGATAGATGATTTGCAAGAGGCGTCTGAGTCGAGTATGGCCAATTTTATTAAGAAAACACCTGAGCTCGACCGTGTAAAGTATAGCACTGAAATAACCGCAGGCTTACTCTTGAGCGCCTTAACCGATGTTCTTGAAAAACATGATGTAGCTTATGTGATTATGGGAACTCATGGGGCTTCTGGGCTTAAAAAAGTATTTATGGGAAGCAATGCCTATACGGTGATTAAAAATGTGGAATGTCCTGTTATAGCACTACCTGAAGATGCGGACATTACTAAAATGAAGAAAATTGCAATGTCCGGTGATTATAAACACAGCCCTGCTGCCCATTCCATTGAACCTGTAATTGCATTAACGAAGGCATTTTTCGCTCATTTATCTGTTATTCATATCGATCAAGATAAAGACTTGGAGCATGATGAAATTGAAATCGCTAAAAGCTTAGAGAAATATTTGAAAAAGGTAAATCACTCTTTTCACTTCAAAAGAGACTACGATGTGGAAGATGGTTTATTGGCATTCTCCAAGGAAGAAAATATCGACTTACTCGTTATGATTTCACGCCATCATAGTTTTATAGATAGAATTGCACGTGGAAGTGAAACCAAACGATTGGTGATGGACATTCCGATGCCCTTGATGATTATGCCGGAATAGATTACATAAGATCTATTTCCACCACGGAAGTGGCAGTTTTATATCCGCAATCGAATTAACAACCATATCGGGCTTAAACGGGAAATCGTTTAAGTCCTCTTTTTTTGACATTCCTGACAAGGTAAGAATAGTGTTATAACCCACTTGTACTCCGCCTTGAATATCGGTAGCTAGCGTGTCACCAATTACGGTGACTTCGTCTGTAGCCAAGCCAATGTGCTTTCTGGCTTGCCGCATCATTACCGGACTAGGTTTGCCTACGGTAAAGGCTACTTTTCCTGTTGCCGCTTCAATCATGGCCACAATACTAGCAATGCCTAAATTGTTCCAACCCGTTTTTCTAGGCGAGGGGTCCAGATTTGTAGCAATGAATTTGGAACCACCAAGGATAAAATCAATCGCCTTTCTCACCATTTCTAAAGTGAAGTTGATGCCTTCACCTACTACCACAAAGTCAGGGTCATTTTGAACCAAGGTAAAACCATGTTCATGTAAACTCGAAATCAAACCACCTTCTCCTAACACATAGGCAGTTCCGTTCGGGAATTGCTGCCCCATAAAATGAGCGGTAGCCATGGCGCTGGTGTATACATTCTTTTCTTCAACATGAATACCAAGTTTTTCTAATTTTCGTACGGCATCCAAAGGGCTTCGCTGACTGTTATTAGTCATAAAAGTGAAGGGAATATTTTCTTTTTGAAGTAACTCTACGAATTTGTCAGCACCCGGAATCAATCTGTTCTCAACATAAATAACTCCGTCTTGGTCTATTAGAAATCCTTTAGGCATGGTGATTCGAATTATGGTTGGTTAAAGATTGATGATAGAATACATTCTACCAAATTTGAACTCATAAAGCTATTGTTAAGTATTCAATGAGAGGGGTTTGTGCGGTTTAAATTATGAAAATGGGGTAATAAAAATTAAAAGGGATCGCCTTTCTGACAATCCCTTTCTTCAACCAAAACATACAGTATCTGCCATACCATATAATAGAGAAACCCTTTAGGATTATTTTTATTGTGGCTTATTAAATTTATTTTTTCACCCTACTAAGATGAAACAAAAAGACCGACTCAGAACATTTCTAAGTCGGTCTCATTTTTTGAATCGTGGAATGAATCCTAATTACTCGCCATGGCTTGTAGCAAATCGTGTCTTGTGATGATGTGTACTTCGTTGGCTTTATCTCTAATCATTACCGCTGGGTTATCTTTGGTAATTACTGAAGACAACACATCTAAAGTATTATCAGGCGAAACGAACTGGAAAGGCTTGTCCATTATTTCAGAAACTGATTTGCCTTTTACGTCAGCATCATCAATCATGTGTGCTAAAAGCTTAGAATCAACCAAGCTTCCAACAAACTCATCGCCATTAACCACTGGCAACTGAGAAATTCCTTTGGAGGTCATCAATTTAATGGCCTCGGCAACGGTAGCCGTTTGAGCAATAGTCGTCAGTTTACCATTTCCATTTTGGTGGCTCATTATATCGGCAGCGGTTTCGAATGCACGGTTTTCAATAAAACCACGTGCCTTCATCCAGTCATCATTGTATACTTTGCCCAAGTAGCGAGTACCATGATCAGGCAAAATAATAACCATTACATCGTCCTCTTTCATGTTTTCTTTGGCCCACTCTAAGGCTCCGGCAACTGCCGAACCACAAGACCAACCGCAGAACAGTCCTTCTTCGCGCGACAGTCTACGGGTCATGATTGCCCCGTCTTTATCTGTTACTTTCACAAAGTGATCGATCAGATCGAAGTTTACGTTTTTCGGTAGAATATCTTCACCAATACCTTCCGTTAAGTAAGAGTAGATCTCTTTTTCATCGAAAACACCTGTCTCTTTATATTTTTTGAATACCGAACCGTAAGTGTCAATTCCTACTGTTACCACATCTGCATTCTGTTCTTTCAAGTATTTTGAAGTACCACACATTGAACCGCCAGTGCCAACACCAGCCGCATAGTGAGTGATTTTACCTTCAGTATCTCTCCAAATTTCTGGGCCAGTAGTTTCGTAATGAGCCGCAGAATTCGACATGTTGTCGTACTGGTTTGGATAGTATGAATTTGGTATATCAGCGTTTAATTTTTTGGCTACTGAATAGTAGGAGCGAGGGTCATCTGGCGAAACGTTAGTAGGGCAAACAATTACTTCGGCACCTACTGCCTTCAAAATGTCCATCTTCTCTTGCGACTGCTTATCGGCTAAAGTGAAAATGCATTTGTAACCTTTGGCAATGGCAGCTAAGGCCAAACCCATTCCTGTGTTACCAGAAGTACCTTCTATAATTGTTCCTCCTGGCTTAATTAAGCCAGCTTTTTCGGCATCTTCAATCATCTTGACCGCCATTCTATCTTTCATAGAATTCCCTGGGTTGAAATATTCTACTTTGGCCAAAATGGTGCCCGGAATACCCTTGGTTACGGAGTTTAACTTTACAAGAGGCGTATCGCCAATGGTTTCAATGATCGAATTGTAATACTTCATTTTTTAAAAGTTTTGACAAAATTACGATTTCTATTGCTCAATCCTAAACCCCGTTTTTAAACCTTTGTTAAGAATGAGAGTGGCTCTTACTGCGGCAGGCTCTTCAAAACTAGGGGTGACATATTAAATAAGATCTCTGTCCAACTTTCAGTGAGGTTATTTGTTTTCGTTAGCTCTTTTTAACTGCTCCTCAATTGCTTTTAGGCCCATAATGATTTCATTAAGTCCTTTTTTGAGAATTGTTATAATTGCAGTTGCAGTTACTAGTATTGTAATAGCTATGAGTGTTAGGGTCATTGTTTAGTATTTTTATTCTTGGTAATTTAACTAAATTAATAAAAAAAACACTTGTAATCACAATCGAAATATGTCCGGATTCAACGTTTATATCCAGGGTTTAAAGGATGTATTACCTATTCAGGGAATAAATAGGATATCAAAAACAGTAGAACAATACCAAAGATTAGAGTCACCAAATAGAGCCTTAAAACTCTATTAGACCTTTCTAAAAAGGACCTATAATAATTTGAATCGGCAGAGTCATTTATTTCAATTGTAGGCAAAAACAAGATGCTCAACATCCTTAAAGGTCCATTATGATCTTTCTTAAAAGCGAGGTACTCTTGATCTGATAATTCACCTTTTTGCCTAAGAAAAGTAAGGAGTCTTAAGAACTCCCTTCTCCTTTTTTGGATGAAAAAACCAAATCGAAAAAATAAAAAGAAGTAGAGAAGTGAGAAATATACAAGTAACAACATTTAACTAAACCAATAAAAGTTAAACTCACTATTTCAGCTTACAATTTGAATCACTTTCTCAAGAAATTATTCACCGCTTGGGTGTATCGGTCTTTGTATTCTGGGCGAGTATAGAGTTGCACGTGGTCTGCACCTTCGAAAAGTTCAGCACGTACATTGTTGAGACCCATTATTTCATCTTCCAAAATTGAAGCAGGCGTAGTAGAGTCTCCATTGCCATAAAGAATCAGTGTAGGTAGTGGATTGTGATTTAACAGGTAAGAAAATTTCATATTGTCTCCCCAGTCGTCAATTACGTGATCGAACTTATTGAAGGACATGTCGAAGATGAAGCCTGGAATTCCCATGTTTTCGCTTTCTGCTTTGGTGGTAGCATAAATATTACTCAAAGGGCTATCGAGGATTAGCTTGTCTACTTTTAAGCCTTCATTTTGGGCGAATTCAACTAAGTCTGGTCGGTTTACAGTAATGGCACTCGCCATTGCGCCCATTGAAAAACCCCAAAGCACAAATTCGTTTTGGCCGTAATTGTCTTTCAGCATTTTCATAGCGCCAGTAATGTCTTCGGCAAACTCATAACCCAAGGCTGTTTCCGCATCATCTGATTTTCCTGAGTTTCGTAAATCAGGAATGAAAACATTGTACCGTGAGTCAAGGCCTGTTTCTTTCACTAGAGCCAAGTACTTCATGGTTTTTAGTCGGTTAGACGTACGCCCATGATTGATCATCAAAGTTTTTGTAATGCCTTCTTTTGAAGCAGGAACATACCAGCCGTTTAGGTTGATACCATCGGCCAAAGTTTGAAAATCAACTTCTTTAAAATTAGGGTAGCCGTAATCCGCAGGGTCACGATTTTCGCCAATACCAAATTTGGTAATCATGGCGGTGTCGCTTAATACATAATCAAAAGTATAGCGGTCATAATCTGTAATTAGTTTTACCGTGTATGGCAATACTAAGAAATAGAATGCTGCAATCACTAGCAAAAGGCCAATGATCATGATTTTGAAAAATTTCTTCATGATTTTAATTTTTTGAGAGCGAAGCGAGTAAGTACAACACGGCCATTCTTATGGCCACTCCATTTTCTACCTGATCTAAGATGATGGCGTGATCGGAATCTGCCACATCACTGCTCAGTTCTACCCCGCGATTAATAGGCCCAGGGTGCATGATTACTATCTCTTTATTGAGCGAATCTAAAAGCTTTTTATTGATGCCGTAGTAAAGTGAATATTCGCGCAGCGAAGGGAAATACTTAATCTGTTGGCGCTCCAGCTGAATTCTCAACACGTTGGCTACATCGCACCATTCTAGTGCTTTTCTTACGTTCAGTTCTACCTTCACTCCAAGCGTGGCTATGTGTTTTGGAAGTAACGTTATTGGCCCACAAACCATTACTTCGGCCCCTAATTTTTGAAGCGCAAAGATGTTTGATAGGGCAACTCTTGAGTGAAGAATATCTCCAATGATGGCTACTTTTTTTCCTGCCACTCCGCCTAGTCTCTGTCGAATGGAGAAAGTATCGAGTAAAGCCTGTGTTGGGTGTTCGTGGGTGCCATCGCCAGCGTTTACAATGTTGGCTTTAATGTGTTTTGAAAGAAAATGCGGTGCGCCAGGGCTGGCATGTCGCATTACAATCATGTCTACTTTCATAGACAAAATATTGTTCACCGTATCAAGCAGGGTTTCTCCTTTTTTTACTGAGCTATTGCTCGAAGAAAAGTTTATTATATCGGCTGAAAGCCTTTTTTCTGCCAATTCAAATGACAGCTTAGTGCGGGTTGAGTTTTCGAAGAATACGTTGGCGACAGTTACATCACGCAAGGAAGGTACTTTTTTGATGGGTCTGTTGATGACGTCTTTAAACTCATCGGCAGTTTCAAAAATAAGTTCAATATCTCCAGGCGTTAAATCCTTGATTCCCAAAAGATGTTTGACACTTAACTGTTCCTGCATTATTCTTCTTCGTTAGTCATTAACCAAATGTTGTCGTCATCAACGCCCTGACCTTTCCATTCCACCAAAACCTTGTGCGAATCAAGCGTATTTACCTGTCTGCCTACATAATCGGGCTTAATAGGTACATGCCTTGAGTATTTTCTTTCTACCAAAACAAGTAACTCTACTTTGGCCGGACGACCATAAGCAATCATGGCATCCATTGCGGCTCTGATAGAACGGCCTGTGTAAAACACATCGTCAATCAGAATTACCTTTTTGCCCTCAATCAGAAAGTCGATTTTGGTTTCGTTAGCACGTTTTGGAGAATCCCTTCTTCTGAAGTCATCACGATAAAAGGTAGAATCTAAATAACCGAGTTCGATTTCTGTGCCTGTAATTTCTAGAAGTCGTTCTTTAATACGTTCGGCAAAGAAAATGCCTCTAGGCTGAAGGCCTAAGATTACGGTATTATCAAAATTCTGGTGATTTTCTATCAGTTCCTGACAGAGTCGGCCGATAGTGATGGCCAGTTGTGGATGTCCTAAAAGGAGTCTGCGTTGCATTTCAAGTGTCAAAGATACTAAAAGGATTGGCTACTGGAACGATTCATGTCAATTAATCGATGCCATTTCCTTTTTGGTTTGGGTTTAATGAAATTTTATTGATGAAGAAAACCTTTCTCAATTCACCATTATTCTCTCCAGAGCGAATGCTCTGTACGCCATAAACGATAAAATAATTGTTGTACCAACGTAAAGTTCCTGAGCTGTTTTCACTCTCATATCTTAGTTTGTCTTCTGGGTCACTCAATTGAACATTATCTACAATCACATCATTGTCTTCTTCACCGTCCATCGCCTTGGCGTGAACCTCTTTTTCAAAATAATAGAAATAGGTTCCTTGGTTCGCATTCCAATTGAAGTCTCCAAAAGGTTCAGGAATCCCCTTTCCATCTTTCGGAACTTCCATCCAATCGTCCCATTGAATGTTCCCTTTTTTATCTAAAACAAGGCTATAGGCATGGGTGAATTGAAATGAGGCTCTTTCTTGCGAGTTGTTATCGGTATTCGCACCTTGGCTTCTAAACCCTGTTGGATAATTTGTTCCTGCCCATGCGTAACTTCCAGTATCATGGTTGTAGCTTCTTAGAAATTCTCCAAAAACGACAAGTTGATCTTCATCTTCAATCATTTCAGCAAATAGGGGCTGAACCCTGTACCTGACCTCCTTGCCTTTTTTTCTGGTGGCTTCTGCCTTTTCTTTATAACGGTTGGCCTTTTTTTCTCCCAAATAAGAGAAGAAGTGTTCTAATTCACCAAAGCCATAGTATTTCATGGTTTGCAGGCCGGTTCTATCTACATGGTTGATAAATATACCTGCTGGGCTATTTGTGGCTTTATAAGAATAAACCCCTACAACCACTTGCGAAATGTCGTTTATTGAAGAGGAAATCGCTGATGTAAGGTGGTAGTCTTTTTGCGTTTCTATTTTATAGTCACGAATAGAGTTGCCTAAATAATCATAGGTGTTTACCATAATGGTCTGATCTCGACCCCGGTTATATTCTGTTGCCAACACATTAAAAGTGAGGCTGTCATTATTAACCCTAACTTCAAGCAGTTTGGATTCATTCTGATAAACATTGGAGAGCGTCTTAATCTTGTCATTTTCTAAATCAAGCGCAAAAACCACGGGCCTAGATTCAAAATAGCCGCCTATAACAGCCGTGTTTTGGATAACTTCAAACTCTTGAATGTCTAGCTCTAAAACTTCTTTAGGGTTATACTCTTTAATATCTCCTGTTCGGTTATCAATACTCAGTATTTTGATTTTGAACCTGCTTGGAAATTCCTGAAGCATTAAGTAAGTTTTATCATGTACATAATGATAACCCAAAAGTTCGAAACCCCTTTTTATCATTACTACCTTTTCCCACTTCTGATTAAACTCTGTATCTAACTGCTTAATAGATAGCGTGTACTCTTTTAGCCCTCTGTAATCTGCTTGTACTAACGTTAGGCCCAACTGTTCATTTGAAATTAAGAGGTAGTCTTCATCCCTCCATTCATATTCCAACTCAAACCTTTTATGGTTTTCGATTTGCGCTTGGGCAAATTGAGAGAGGAGAAACAGGCTCGATATGAGGAGGAATTGGCGCATTAGGATTGAGATTTTTCTAGAATGATGTCAAATTCTTCTTTTTTAACGGACTGAACTGAAAGGCGAGACAAGCGAAGAAAATCCATATCTTGAAGTCGATCATCAGCCTTTATATCTTCTAAAGTTACTGGTTTCTCTAGCTTTTGTTTTGGCGAAAAATCTACTACTACCCAGCGGTCGTCATCTGTGGTTGGGTCGGGGTAATATTCTTTTACGCATTCCGCAATTCCTACAATCGCCTTTTCCTTTACGCTATGATAGAAAAAAGCCAAATCGCCCACTTTCATTGCTTTCATGTTATTTCGGGCGGCATAATTTCTCACACCATCCCAATGGTCGGTGCCTTTGGCCACCAGATCATCCCAAGAGTAGGTATTCGGTTCCGATTTGATCAACCAATAGTTCATAAAGACTTATTTTTGAATTAGCTTTCGATGGAATTTAGGAAATGTTCAATGATTAAAAAAGGAGAACATTTTCTTCCATTTATTTCGAACTAAAAATTGCCGCTTTGGACAACAAGACGATCCTTAAACAATTAAAGCTTCAGGCTGCCCTTATGGAGCTGCACGATGAAAACAGTTTCAAGATCAGAGGCTACCAGAATGCGGTGTTCAATCTGGATAAAACCGACATTGAGTTGGGCAATTTATCCTTGGCCGAACTCGAAAAAATTGACGGTGTAGGAAAAAGTATTGCCGCCAATATTAATGAAATCAACCAAAGAGGCGTTTCTACTGCTTTAGAAGAGTACCTCAAAAACACCCCAGAAGGCATTGTCGAGTTGCTCGATATGAAGGGCATTGGCCCTAAAAAAATAAAAGTGCTTTGGAAGGAATTGGGCATTGAAAGTGGTCATGAACTGAAAGAAGCCGCCAATTCTGGTTTGGTAGCCAAGCTGAAAGGCTTTGGCGAAAAAACGCAACAGACCATTATAAATGCCTTAGAATTTAAAGAGGCTAATGCCAATAAACTCCATTATGCCGAAGCCGAAAAGCTGGCAGAAATTGTAATGGCAGAAATTCTCGAAATAGCTCCAGATATTAAAATTGAAGTTACTGGCGCACTGCGAAGAAAAATGGAAGTCATCGAAGTTATTGACCTGATTGTGGGCACAGATGATATCGAAATCATTGAAGATGCTCTGGATGATGCGGAAAACTTTGAACAAGTGATTGAAGAATCGGGGCCTATTACCTGGCGAGGAAATTATAAAGAACTCAGAATTCCGATTCAACTTTCTTTCTGCGAAAAGGAAGACTTTGTAAAAGAGCAGTTTTTAAGAACGGGCAGCAATCTGCACCTCAGCTTAGAAGTAAAAGACAAACTGACTTTAAAGGACATTGTAAGACAGCAAAACTTTGCTTCGGAAAAAGAAATTTATGCCGCGGCTGGTTTGGCCGAAATTGTTCCTGAAATGCGCGAGGGTACTTTCGAAATTGAGGCGGCTAAAAACGGAAAACTGCCTGAGTTGGTAGAAATGAAAGACCTAAAAGGTATTCTGCATAATCACTCCACTTACAGCGATGGAAAGCATAGCCTTGAACAAATGGCGCAACATTGCAAAGATTTGGGCTATGAATACCTAGGTATTTGCGATCACAGTAAATCGGCTTTTTATGCCAATGGGCTTAAGGAAGACCGTGTGATTCAACAACACGAAGAAATTGACAGACTGAACGAAAAACTAGCGCCCTTTAAAATTTTCAAAGGCATTGAGTCTGACATTCTTTATGATGGCCAGCTCGATTATACCGATGACGTTTTAGCGACCTTCGATTTCATTGTGGCTTCCGTGCATTCAATTTTGAACATGAACATTGAAAAGGCCACACAACGACTTTTAACAGCCATTGAAAATCCTTATACTACCATTTTAGGTCACCCAACAGGGCGCTTATTGCTCAGAAGAGAAGGCTACCCGATTGACCATAAACTGGTAATCGACCATTGTGCAAAACACAATGTGGTGATTGAAATCAATGCCAATCCTTGGCGACTGGATTTGGACTGGCGCTGGGTACATTATGCTTTAGAACAAGGTGTAAAACTGGCGATTAACCCCGATGCACACGAAATGGATGGCTACCAACATATGTACTATGGTTTGCTGGCTGGCCGCAAGGGTGGGCTTACAGCCGACATGACATTTAATGCTTTAAGCGCTGAAGAAATCGGGAAGTACTTTGCGGAGCGCAAACAAAAAATCGCAGTGAATGGCTAAGCAAAAAATCCTTGTACTTCGGTTTTCATCCATTGGCGATATTGTGCTCACTACCCCCATTGTGCGAGCGCTAAAAACTCAATTGGATGATGCTGAAATTCACTTCTGTACAAAAGCGGGTTTCGCGTCAATTTTAGAAGCCAACCCTTACATTGATAAAGTGCATTTGCTAGAAAAGGACTTAAACCCTTTGATTGCTGAATTGAAGAAAGAGAACTTCGACCACATTGTAGACCTCCATAATAACCTTCGCACTCGCATTATAAAAACCCGTTTGGGCAAACCGAGTAACGCATTCGATAAGCTGAATTGGGAAAAGTGGCTGATTGTTAATTTCAAAGTGAACAAACTACCGAACGTACACATTGTAGATCGTTATTTTGAAACGGTAAAGCCTTTGGGGGTGAAGAAAGACATGCTTGGGCTTGATTATTTTATTCCTGAAAAAGATGAAATAGAAAAAGACTGGCTTCCTGAAACGCACCGCAACGGATACATTGCTTTTGCCATAGGTGGCCAGCTCCACACCAAAAAACTACCCATCGATCGGATGATTGAGCTTTGCGATAAAATCAACAAACCGATTGTGGTTTTGGGCGGAAAAGAAGACGTAGAAAATGGCGAAAGGCTCGAAGACTTCTTCAACAGAAAACACGACAAGGAAGATATGATTTCGCCTTTAGAGGAAATGGGTAAGAAGGCCATTATTTATAATGCTTGCGGAAAATTCAACCTAAATCAATCGGCTTCTATATTAAAAGGTGCCAGTCATGTGTTCACCCACGATACAGGCTTAATGCACATTGCTGCGGCCTTTAACAAAAACATATTTTCCATTTGGGGAAATACCATTCCTGAGTTTGGAATGTATCCTTACCAAACAAAATTCACCATTTTAGAAAACAAGAAACTGGATTGCCGACCTTGTTCTAAAATCGGTTTCGATAAATGCCCGAAGGGACATTTCAAGTGCATGAACGACATTATTTTTGACTTTTGGATTCCATGAAACACCACCATATTCAACGTACTTCACTGGCCTTTTTTCTTGCCTCCATTGTTTTGGAAGTTGGAATGAGAACTGATAAAATCACTTCGGAAGATCATTCTGTAACCATGGGTATTTCATTAGGGCTTATCCTTTTTGCCATTGGCATGAATGTAAGTATTGTGAAGAAAATGGGCATTCCGAAGCGTGAGAAAAATATCAGCCAAACCCTTGGTCTTATTTATGCCATTTATGCTCTCATCATTTATGTAATTGTACCTATGTAGGCTTAGTCAACAGATTAGAAATAAGGATTATTTTCGGAGTATAAATTTTATCTTTGTCTACCAATCAAGCTAAAATTATGCGCAAGAAAATCCTTCTTTTAGGCTCCGGAGAGCTGGGTAAAGAGTTTGTTATCGCCTGCCAAAGGTTAGGCCAACATGTTATTGCTGTCGATAGTTACGATCAAGCCCCGGCCATGCAAGTGGCACATCAGTGCGAGGTAATTAATATGCTAGATGGGGAGGAACTTGACTGCATTGTTGCAAAGCATAAGCCCGATTTGATTGTACCAGAAATTGAAGCCATTCGTACTGAAAGGTTATACGATTATGAGAAACAAGGTATGCAGGTGGTACCTAGTGCTAAGGCAGCCAACTTCACCATGAATCGCAAATCCATTCGTGATTTAGCCGCTACAGAACTAAGGGTACGCACCCCAAAATTTTTATACGCTTCCAGCCTAGACGAACTGATTATCTCTGTCAATAAAATAGGTTTCCCTTGCGTGGTAAAACCATTGATGTCCTCTTCTGGAAAAGGGCAATCGGTGATCAAAGACATTACGGATATAGAAATGGCCTGGTCGGCTGCAAGTAAAGCACGTGGCGAGGCTACCCGCAAAGTGATTGTGGAGGAATTTATCAAGTTTGAATCCGAAATAACGATACTGACCGTAACACAGAAAAATGGTGAAACACTTTTTTGTGCACCCATTGGCCACCGCCAAGAGAGGGGCGATTATATGGAAAGTTGGCAACCAGCCGCCATATCTTCTGGGCAGCTTCAGCGCGCGCAAAAGATTGCTCAAAAAGTGACTACTGCTTTAGGCGGTGCAGGAATTTGGGGTGTAGAATTTTTCCTTACGAAAGACGATGTTTATTTCTCTGAACTTTCGCCAAGGCCACACGATACCGGCATGGTAACCTTAGCGGGAACTCAAAACTTTAATCAGTTTGAATTACACGCTAGGGCTGTTTTGGGCTTGCCTATTCCTGAAATAAAATTAGAGCGCAACGGAGCCAGTGCGGTAATTTTAACCGAATCCGCTGGTACCGAACCTGTATATTCTGGCTTGGTAGAAGCTGCAAATTTTCCAGATTCCGACTTTAGAATTTTCGGGAAGCCCGTTACCCGTCCGTTCCGCAGAATGGGAGTAGCCTTGGCTTATGGAAAGGAAGAATCTACAGACGAATTAAGGGTGCGAGCTACTGAAGTTGCTAAGGCGATAAGGGTTAAATAGACTTTTTAAAATCACGCTCCAGTTTATCTCTTCTAACGGCTTCTCCATTATGACCTTCCGTGGTTTAATTTTTATTCCTTTTTTCACCGCCAGCAAATCTGACAATCCATTGGCTTAAGCCTTTCCAATCAAGTTATATAACTGTATGGAAGGAAATCAAGTCTTTTGTAAAATAAGTTAGGAAGTAGGATTGCTGTGAGGTATTAATTCCCAGATTACCTGGGCAGGTAAAACTCTATGCCAAGCTGATCAAACAAAAAGTAGTATTTGTATATCAAGTAGTCAGAAAAATCAGCATTTGTTTGGCCTTGATCATGCCCAGTCCCAGGGATGACATAAAGGTGGTATAATGATTCATTCGATGCTTTTTCCTGTAGAGTAGCAAGAAATTTATAGGTGTGAAAAGGTGGCACACGTGTATCGCTATCTCCAGTAATGAGCAGTAAGTTTGGATATTTAATACCCGATTTCACATTATGAAGCGGGGAATAAGAGAGAAGATTATCGAAATCTGTTTTATTGTTAACTGATCCAAATTCATCAAGATTGGTGAAAGTATATCCAGCCGAGTAATTTTCCAATCTTAACATATCATAAGGCCCTGCTTCAGCAATAACCGTTTTGAAAAGTTCTGGTCTCTGAATCATTACTGAAGTCATAATTAGCCCACCATGTGATGAGCCATTTAAAGCCAGTTTTTCACAAGAGGTGTATTTATTTTCTATCAAGTACTCTGCCGCACTGATAAAATCATCTATCGTATTTTGCTTTTTAAGTCGTCTACCTTCCAATGCCCAATCCCGTCCTTTCTCTCCACTACCACGCACAGCAGGAACCGCTAAAATTCCACCGTGTAAAATCATGAGTGTATGTGCTTCATCGAAATTCGGTCTTAATGTGATTCCATATCCGCCATAACCATAGATAAGGGTCGGGTTTTTTCCATTCATTTTTAGTCCTTTCTTCATTGTGAGATACATTGGAATTTCGGTGCCATCCTTTGAGGTGTAGGTCACATACTTTGTTTCTAATTCTTCAGGATCATAAGGCATCTCTAACCTAGAGGCAGGTTCTAACTTAAAGTTATCCAAAGAGAGGTGGAATTTTAACTCAGGATGATAAAATGAAGATATAGTGAAAGTTAAATAACCTTCTCTTTTTTTATCGAGAGCCACGTTTGAAAGGTATTTTCCTGCTGGAGCCTCAATACTTTTTAACAGAGTGCCCTGAGTATCGAAAACCAAGGCTTTATTTGTTCCTTTATCAGCGTAAATCGCCACGACCTTGTCTTTATCAATTTTCAGAACATCCACTAAGGGTATGTCAAACTGAGGAATAACTTCTGCAAGCTGATTTTCCTGATGGATATTTGTCTTTACGACTCGACCATTGGGTGCCCCCGAGGTTGTACTCAACAAAAGTGTATCTCCGAAAATGGCCTCCAGATTGAAGCTTGCATCTTGAGAAGAAGGATAAACTAAGAAATTTTTTGGAATGAATGATTGCTTGTCAATTAAACTGACTGTTGAGAGCACAGAATAAAACCGGTTTCTTGATTCCGTATTGTAGGAAAAGAAAAGTTTTTCAGGACCTAATTTTTGAAATCTAAAATGTGTTTTACCAGTTGTATCTTGATTTGTATAAACAAGTCGATCACTTTCTTGTGGTTCATCAACATTATGAAAGAAAAGTTTTTGACCACGTGCTATTTTGGTAATTTCTGACTCTTCAGAAGTGTTATATCTGTCATAATAGACATTTCTACCATGCCAGACCAACCAACTAGTATTCCGTAAAAAAGTGAGTTTCTCTGGCAGTAACTCTTCTTTTATTAAATCACAGAAATAGACTTCCCTCCAATCGCTACCATTAAAAGAGACAAATAGAGCAGCTAGGTTCTCATCATCGTTAATGATCACATTCTCGACTACCACGTTATCGTCCTTGTTACGTCTTAAGTCACGCATTCTAAACAAAACTCGATATCGTTTATCCGCAGTTCTCTTAAAGAGTAATTCAGGCGTGCGGTCATTTCGTACGGTTTTATAATCGAACTGATACTTTTCACTCTCAAAGTATAACTCTGGTTCGTAGTCGCTATCTACTATTTCAATAGTCTTAGAGTACAAGGAATACAATTGAGCATTTAGATTTTGAGTGTTGACATGTTGCCTTTTTTTCTTTTCGAGAATGTCCTTTTGATCTTCCAGCCAACCTTTAAGTCTTGGGTCTTCAAGGTTTTCCATCCATTGGTAGGGATCATGAATGGAATCACCATGATAGATATCATAAATATTCGCTTTTTCGACAGTTGGGTAATTGATCTTCTTTTGCCCAAACAGAGCTAATGAGAAAAGAATAAATAATAGATGGAAAATAATGACTCGGGCATTCATAAAAAGAAAAACGATAATTTGAAAGACTATATTAGAGCTCCTACAACATCTCATTTGCCAAATTCGCTAACTCAGACCTCTCGCCTTTTTCAAGGGTAATGTGCGCATAGAGCGGATGATCTTTTACTCTATCGATCAAGTAAGAAAGTCCATTCGATTGTGAGTCTAAGTAAGGCGTATCAATTTGGTAGATATCGCCCGTAAACACGATTTTGGTGTTTTCGCCTGCTCGGGTAATTATCGTTTTGATTTCGTGTGGCGTTAGGTTTTGGGCTTCGTCTACAATAAAGAAAATGTTCGATAAACTACGTCCACGGATGTAAGCCAGAGGCGTAATCATCAACTTTTCTTTGGCCACCATATCAGTAATGGTTTTAAATTCCTTGTCCGATTCTTTGTATTGGTTCTGAATAAATTTGAGGTTGTCCCAAAGCGGTTCCATATAAGGGTTTAGCTTCGATTTAATATCACCCGGCAAATAACCAATGTCTTTATTACTCAAAGGCACAATAGGTCGGGCCAAATAAATCTGCTTGTATTCTCTGCGTTGTTCCAAAGCACCCGCCAAAGTCAGCAAGGTTTTTCCTGTTCCTGCTACGCCCTGAATGGTCACCAGTTTAACATCGGGATTCATAATGGCATGAATTGCAAAAGTCTGTTCGGCATTGCGCGGTTTAATGCCTGACACTGGGCGTTTGTCTACCTTCTGAATACAGTCTTCATTGACATTGTAATGCGCCAATACCGAGTTCTTATCGCTCTTTAAAATAAAGTATTGATTCGGATGTGCTTTCTTCCTTTTGAGCACTTCTTTAGGTTCAATCGTTCCATCTTCATAAAGGTGATTCACTAAATCAGAATCTACCTTTTCGATTTCAATCATCCCTTTTCTCAGCGATTGAACATTCTTAATCTTTCCAGTTTCGTAGTCTTCAGCTGCCAAGCCCATCGACTTTGCTTTCAACCGAAGGTTAATATCCTTACTGACCAGAATTACTTTTCTGCCTTTGTTTTCATCGCGCATGCGCAGGGCGGCATTGAGAATTCGGTGGTCGTTTTTCGTTTCTCCAAAAACCTCATTGGCATCCAGTTCTCCTTTTCCCGTGCCTGCTTCCATAATCACCTTCAGGCTACCGCGGGTTTTCCCGTTAAGGGGAATCCAGTCTTGCAAAGATTTATCCTGCGCCAGCTTATCGAGTAAGCGGGTAAACTCACGGGCCTCAAAATTCTTGGTGTCATTTCCTTTTTTGAACTGGTCCAATTCTTCCAACACGGTAATGGGAATCCCAATATCGTGTTCCTCGAAATTCATGATGGAGATGTGTTCAAAAAGTATTACGGAAGTATCAAGTACGAAAATTTTCTTCTCACTCAGCGTCTTAGCTTTTGCCATATCAGGTTGGTCAATAATTAAGTAGAAAGGTTGATATAAGTTAGTAAAATAATGGCTCAAACAAGACCAAGGAGCTTTATTAATATAGCCTTAACACACGATTTGAATTAATCTATTGAGAGTGAAGGAGTTAAATTTATTGACTACATCATTCGAAAAAATACCTTAATTTGAAAATCAAATTTTGACAATTATGACACCTCCACTTTCCAGAAGAAACTTTATTAGAAATACGGCAACTGTTGGAGCAGCATTGCCTTTTGTATCGCCTACCATGCTTTTTTCAGATCAAAAGAAGTCTGTTATCAGAATGGGCTTTATTGGTACAGGTGAAAGAGGTCGAAGCCAATTGAATGTAGCCTTATTAAGAGACGATGTTGAAGTAGTAGCCATTTGTGATGTAGACACTGCGGTTTTGCAAAAGGCCGAAGACATGATTACAAAAAGCGGAGGTAAAAAGCCTGTACGCTTTGACGGTGATGGTGAAGCGTACCACAAGATGCTCGAAATGGATAACCTAGACGCGGTGTATATTGCCACCCCATGGGTTTGGCACGTACCAATGGCTGTTGCGGCCATGAAGGCTGGAAAGGCGGTTGCCCTCGAGGTTTCTGGCGCTACCGATATTGAAGAATGCTGGGATTTAGTGAACGCACAAGAAGAAACTGGTGTGCCTTTGATGTTTATGGAAAACGTGTGTTACAGAAGAGATGTAATGGCGGTTTTAAACATGGTGCGCGATGACCTTTTTGGTGAAATGATTCACCTAGAAGGAGGCTATCAACATGACCTAAGGGGCGTAAAACTCAACGATGGTAAATCGGCTTATGGACAAGGGGTTGAGTTTGGTGAAAATGGATATAGCGAATCGAAATGGAGAACAACGCATTCGGTACATAGAAACGCAGAACTTTACCCAACACACGGTTTAGGCCCAGTAGCTACGGCCATTAACCTGAACAGAGGTAACCGAATGGCCTACCTTACTTCCATGAGTTCGAAAAGCAGAGGTTTACACGACTATATTGTGAATCACCCGAAAGGAGGAAAAGACCACCCGAACGCCAAAGTAGATTTCAAATTAGGCGATGTGGTCACCACCATGATTAGAACCGTAAACGGTGAAACCATTAACCTTACCCATGATACTAACCTTCCAAGGCCGTATTCTTTAGGCTTCCGCTTTCAGGGTACCAAAGGACTTTGGATGGACATTAATAAATCACTTTATGTAGAAGGGCAAGGCCGACCACATCAGTGGCAGTCTGACAAAGAGATGATGGAAAAATACGATCATCCGCTTTGGAAAAAATATGGCGAAAAAGCTTCGGGTGCTGGTCATGGCGGTATGGACTTCTTCGTATTCCATGCTTTTGTAGAAGCCCTGAAAAGAGGTGCGCCAATGCCAATTGATGTCTATGATGGTGCTGCTTGGATGGCAGTTACTGCGCTTTCAGAACAATCTATTCTTCAAGGTGGAGAGCCAGTTCAATTCCCTGACTTTACACGAGGCAGATGGATCAATCGAAAGCCTATTTTTGCATTAGACGATAGTTATTAATATCAAAGGCTGTTCTTTAAGATTGGCCTTAATTTTTATCCATGGGCATCCAGCTAGACATGAAGGACGGTTTTATTGAATTAACAATTCGCCCAGAGCGGAAGGAGACGCTGATTGCAATTCTACTTGTTGTTCCTATAGTCGGTATTTTGGTGATGTGTGGTAAACTCATAGAACAGGCTCTAACAGACACCTTACATCCGTTCTTTATTGTTGCTTTTCTATTGTTCCTGTGGTTAGCATATAAAAATTTGTTTGGCTTTTATTGGGCAACTCTAGGTTATGAAACAGTAGAGATTCATGAGAAGTACATTAAGTTAAGTAAGCATGTGGGTAAGTTAAAGGAGAGTAAAGAATATATCATGGCTAATATCACTGAATTAAAAGTTTACGATTATCGGAATGACCCTGGCGCTTCTGGAACGGCCATGTTTGGATTTTCAAATGTCAATGTTCAATTCAAATATGGAAAACGAACGGAAATAATTGGGAAGCAGATAACGCAAGAAGAGGCCGAACGAATAATTTTGGTGCTTAGAAATTACATTCCAAATTAGTCTCGCTTTTATATCAACTCTCAGTCGCTTGGCTTTGCCGAGTGACTTTTAGCTTGTTGGCTTGAAGCCAAACTTCTAGTCATCACTCGGTACAACCGAGCGATTGCACTTCGATTTAAGCTTAATGAAACGCAGTGTTCTTATCGGTGAAAAAACAGCCCACTATAACAGTCACCTCGAAGAGGTCTTTTCACGTTTCACCAAATAAAATCTTACTTGTATTGCTGAAAATTTCAAAGCTTCTCTCTCAGTCGCTTGGCTTTGCCGAGTGACTTTTAGCTTGATGGCTTGAAGCCAAACTTCTAGTCATCACTCGGTGCAACCGAGCGATTGCGCTTCGATTTAAGTTTAGTAAAACGCAGTGTTCTTAGCGGTAAAAAGAATCATTTCTTAAAAAACCTGTTCTTCCACTCAATCAAAACATATTGGTTTGCCCAGTTTGTTGTTCGGGCACATGTAGATTATAACCCAGTTCGTTATTCAGTCGCTTAATAAAGTAGGCCGAAAGCAAAGGCGAGGCCTTCTCAAGGTTTTGGTGAACGAAGAAATAAATATCTTCCAACCCCCCTATTTCAATCCAGCTTTTAATTCGGTCGAACCAATCATCTAAGCGTGTATAGTCACTTTCATGATTTGCACCTACATAGCGAATAAAAGCTTTGGACGTTGTCAAGTGCATGTGAAGCAAATCTCTCCGACCAGCCGTATCGGTAATAATATTCGTCACATTGTTTTCTTCGAGCAGTGCGTAAAATCGGTCAGCAACTTCAGCATCATTCAACCAGTGTGCCTTACTTCCACCGCCAACGGAATTCCTTTGGGGAAATTTGTAATGAAATGCGCTAGCCTATCCCAGTTTTTTGGTCCAAAATTATCGTGCAATTGAAGAAAAGTTAGCTCCATTTTCTCCTCCAAACCCGACAAGGCATTAATAAAATCTTCAGTATAGCGATCCGCATCATTCAACCGCTTTCTATGGCTGATCATCTGATTAATTTTTGGAAAGAACTTGAAGTCGGCAGGTGTTTTTCCATACCAGTTTTCAAATTGTTTTTTACTATAATTATAGAAAGTGGCGTTTAACTCAATACTATTGAATTGAGTAGCATAGTAAGTCAGTTCATCCTTTGTGCCTTTTGGGTAAAAGCCCTTTAAGTCGGTTTTATTCCATTTGGCACAACCCACATAAATACTGGGTTTATCCTTAGCGTTTGACTTCCCTAAAACCGTGGCCGTATTGGGGTGGTCTTTCGGTAAAGTAAAATCAATTTTCTCTGGGTGTTCAACGCTTCCGAATTTCATATTTTAAGATTTGCCTCAAGTTAAACTAATCCACAAAAAAAGCCCAAACCGGTAAGGGTGTGGGCTGCAAGTAAAGAGTGAAGTCATCCTTTTCTTTAAATTGAGTCATGATTTGGATGAATAATCATGGTCAATTGTCATTAATTTCCGCTCAAATCTAATGACGCATTCCACATAAAAAAACTATTTTAGCTAATTCTTCAGAAAAGTTTTTATGCTGAAAAAAGGGATTCAAATACTGTATACAGCTTGGTGCGCCATTTGGTTTGTAGCCATTATGATTGCGCTGTCTCCTTTTACAGTAATTCCAAGATTGATAAGTCATAAACTGGATAAACTCAGTTACTTTTTTGCCCGTGTTTGGGTCTTCCTTTTTTCGATGGTTTCTTTCATACATTTTAAAACCCATAATAGAAAACTCATTCAACGCGGTCAGCCGTATATTTTCACGATTAATCACACTTCGTTTTTAGATGCTCCCGCTATTCCAAGGGCCATTCCTGTTCCGTTAAAAGGTTTGGGCAAAAAGGAACTGGCTAAAATTCCGCTGTTTGGGTTTATTGCCAGCAGCTTTGCCGTATGGGTAGACCGTACCAGCGAAGAAAGTAGAAAGAAAAGTATTCAGAAGCTGGTGAAAAACTTAAACCGAGGCCTTTCGATTATGGTAGCCCCAGAGGGTACACGAAACAATACCGATAAACCGCTACTTCCTTTTTATAACGGCCCTTTCCGATTGGCCATTGAAACGGGTACTCCTATTATGCCATTGATTATTCACGATGCGAAAAGACTGATGCCTAAAGGTCAATTGGGCTTAAAGCCGGGTGTAATTGACAATTATTTTCTTCCACCCATTTCTACCCAAAATATGACCCAAGAGGACCTTCCAGCCCTAAAAAATCAAGTTTACGAAATGATGAAATCTAAGATCATTGAATTAGATGAGAAGAATAAACACTAATTTGGCATTCATTTTGGAATAGTGGCTTACTCAACCAAACAATAAAGCTTATGAAAACTTTTTTACACTCACTTTTAGCCCTTATGGTGCTGACTATCGTAAGCTGTGCTACAGGAAAAAACGCACTCGAAAAAGGCAATTATGAAACGGCTTTAGACCGTGCCATCAATCGTTTACAATCGAACCCAGACAATAAGAAATCGCAGGATGTATTGATTGAGGGTTACCGTTTGGCGAGCAATTATCATATGGATTACATCCGCATGTTGGCCGTTAGTAACGACCCAAATAAATGGGAAGCTACTTACTATCAGTACAAGCAGTTGAACAGTTACTATCGTCAAATTCAGCGATGCCCAGCCTGTTTGTCACTGGTAATGCCAAAATCATATATTAGCGAAGAAAGCGATGCTGCCAGAAAAGCTGCTGAATACCAGATAGAATTGGGAAATAATGCTTTAGCTACCAATACAATTGAAGGTGGAAGAAGGGCTTTTAAACATTTCAATTTTGCGCTCAATTTTGATAGAAACGTACCAAATATCGACAGCCTGTTGACTGACGCTAGAAATATGGGAACGGTTAGGGTTTTAATCGAGCCAATTCCCATTCACTCTCGCAGCTTGGAGTTGACGAATGAGTATTTTGAAAACCGAGTAATCGAATACTTAGATAGATTTAGCCAAGGCCGATTTGTTCAGTTTTTCACTGTTGATGAAGCAGAGCAGATTGATTTGCAACCCGACCAAATCGTGTCGATGCAATTTGATGATTTCGTTTTAGGTCAAACTTTGATTGAATCGAAAACCAAAGAAGTAAAGCGCGACAGCGTAGTGGTTGGGCAGTTTACTGACGACAAAGGTGTGAAGCACGATGTGTATAATACTGTGAAAGCCGAGTTAACGATTAATCGCAAAACGCTTTCGTCTCAGGGGGTAATGAATTTCGAAATAAGAGATGCTTATACGAACCGAATTTTGACCAATCGTAAGTTGCCAAGCAAAGATGTTTGGGTACACGAATGGGCTTCGTTTAACGGAGACTCTAGGGCGCTTACCCGCGATGAAATAGAAATGAGTAAGTTGAAGGAGTTGCCTCCGCCACCTCCTCAAACTCTTTTCATCGGTTTTGTAGACCGTATCTACGATCAAATAATTGGAAGTATCAGTAATTTTTACCGAGATTCTGAAATATAAATAAAGGCCTACCTTAAAGCTATTGGTCATTCTGAACTTGTTTCAGCGCCTGCTTATTGTCTGTCTATTTTGACAGACCCTGAGTCAAGCTCAGGGTGACCAGTAGTAATTGAGGTAACCTTCTAAATAAAAACCTATGACCACCCCAAAAGAATCTCAACCCAACAACCCTCTGCACGGAGTAAAACTGGCCGATATACTCGAAGTACTGGTAAAGAAGTATGGCTGGGAAGAATTGGGCGATAGAATCAATATTCGTTGTTTTACGCATAACCCATCCATTAAATCTAGCCTTACTTTTTTGCGCAAAACGCCTTGGGCTAGAGAAAAAGTAGAACAATTATACCTGCGTTCTATTTAATCAACTGTTCTCCAAGCGTCATTATATAACTAATCCTTCTTCTTTTTTAAAAAGGCGTAAAAGGCAAAAGCTAACACCATTACTCCAATCAATATACCCCAAATTAAATCTGGGTTTTTAGAAAGAAAGTCTGTCTCATTTGGGTCATTGGCCTTGTAAATGGATTTTTGATGAACTACAGGAGTGTATTCCATTGCATCGAAATGGCTTGAAGGATTTTCTATAAATGTATAAAGCATAATTAGTTTCTGTTAGTACAAGCGCTTGCTTTTAGAGCTACGCTAATCATGCTTAACTAACATTTCAAGTGGGTAAAAGTTTATATACGAGTGTTAAAAGTAAAGCCCCGATCTGCTATAAATCGAGGCTTTATGGGATAAAAAACACCAATCGGTGAGTATTATTGATAGGTTACTGCTGTTCCGCTTGCTGTAACCATTAGCATACTAGAACTCTGACCTATCGTTTCATAATCCAAATCAATGCCCACTACTGCATTTGCGCCCATGGCTTGAGCCGCGTATTGTAATTCTTGCATTGCATTATTTTTTGCTTCGCGAAGCACTTTTTCATAGGAGCCAGAGCGGCCTCCGACTAAATCGGTAATACTGGCGAAAATGTCTTTGAACAGGTTGGCGCCAATAATGGCTTCGCCTGTAATTACGCCATGGTACTTTGTAATTGTGTGACCTTCAATGGTTGGGGTTGTTGTTAAAAGCATATTGTTGTTTTTGGTTTTAAGTTTTTGCCACAAATTCATGCAGCGAACAACTATGCTTTCGTGAAACGCTCAATCAGTGTTTTATGATCTGGATAAACGGAAGCTAAAGTCGAGCGATCGGCCAATTCAAAGTCTTCAAATTCGAAACCCGGTGAGACTGTGCAACCTACTAAAATGAAATCTCCTTGAACGATTTCCGAGGCAAACCAATGGTGTTTTGGAATTACAACTTGGAAGCTTTCACCCTTTTCTAAGTCTTTTCCAATGGTTTTAGAAATCAGTTTTCCTTCGGGGGAAAGTATATGAATACGGGCCGCACCTCCATCATGAAAATGCCAAATTTCGTCTGAGTTTAGCCTATGGAAATTTGAAACGCTATTGGGTGTAAGCAAAAAGTAAATTGAAGTACCGAATGTTCGTGCCGATGGATAGTAATTTGGCAATGCGCTTTTTTCAATACTTTCTTCCGATCGATAGTTTTCAGCGTAATAACCTCCTTCTGGATGAGCCAGTAGGTTTAGTTTTTCAATGTAGTATTCCGCTTTCATAGCTCAATTTGTTTGTTCAGTAGTTCCAATAACCTGAATTGATTTCTGGCCCTGATATAGTTTTCTTCCGCGAAGCTTATTTTGTAATAGGAATCACCATTCAAGTAATCGGCTAAAAAACGAATAGCCTGCATATAGATCATGTATAAACCGCCAAATTCTAGATTTTGAATTTCTAGAGATGAAAGAGACTCAGTGCAAGAAGAAAGATAACCTGATTTTAGTGCCTCTAAATAACCTTCTCTGATTTCGATTTTACTTTCATCCAGTTCAGCTTCTTTGGTTGGGCTAAGTAAAGTGCGCATCATATCGCCAAAATCGGAGAGCACATAACCAGGGCCAGAGGTGTCTAAATCAATCACATGCCGAAATTCATCACTGCCTTCGGTCAAAAGAATATTATCAATTTTTGTATCGTTATGACACACCCTTAACGCTAAACCGCCCTTTACAAGTTGATTAAAGTGGTCGGCAATCCAGCGGAAAGTGTTTGCCTGTTCAATGAGGTGTTGGCTTGACTCTCTTCGGTTTGCCCTATTCTGTTCAATGGCTTCGTCCAATTGTTCCAAACGCCATTTTAAGTTATGGAAATTCGGGATGGCTTCATTGAAAACGGTAGGGTCTAAAACAGACGTGACTTTGGTAAACATGCCAAAGCCTTTTCCAACTTCTTTAACCAAAGTGAGATTATTAGCAGTTGTCGGTCCATAGGCATTCAATACGAACTCTTGTAATTTCCAACAGCCATTTTGATCTACATAAAAGCATTTCCCCTTTTCGGTAGTAATGTGCTTTGCAAATACTTCTGATTGCACGCCTTGCAGCAGGTTGAGATTGTTTTCCAAAGTTTCTGTATTCTGAAAAACTTTGGTGTTTACCTTCTGAAGCAAATAGTCTCCACAGCCTGTTTCAACTTTGAAGGTATCATTGATATGGCCAGAACCGAAAGGGGCAACCTTCTCGATCGCCCCTTTTAATTGGAATGCCTTTAATGCTGCTAAGGCAATGTTCATTATTTTATTTCTTCAGGGTATTTCCCGTCCGCAATCATTTTACTAATTCCGCTTACAACAAATGGTTTATCCTCCTGATAGGTTACTCCTAACCATGAAGCAGAAGTAGGTACTACCTTAACTGTAGCTTTGCCTTCGTTCATGAGGTTGTCCATTTCGGCAGGAATAAAACACTCCGACTTAGGGTTGGTGTGGTTTTCCTTCACAAAATCGATAAATTTTTCTTCGAAATGAGGGAGCGCAGAAGCTGGGAAACCCAAGAAATTCATCGACACGTAAGTGTCTGGCGCGAGTGAATGCTTCACTCCATTTTCTTCATAAGTAATGTCGTCACCGTCTTTACTGATGGCCAGCGTTTCTTTGATGCCCGTTAAGGTCATGTCTTCTTTCACATGGCAAACGCCACGGTTTACTGTTCCGTGATCGGAAAGCGTGTTGACCAAACTGTAACCCATGATCAAGTACTCATTTTCCTTTAAGTTTTTCATGGTAGTCACCACTTCACCAAAAGATTCCTGACCATAATAATCATCGGCATTAATTACTACAAAAGGTTCATTGATGAGATGTTTGGCAGCCAAAATAGCATGTGTTGTTCCCCATGGCTTTTTTCTATCGGCTTCGTATGGCGCAGTATGTTCTGTGTATTCATTCTGAAAAGCATACTCCATTTTAATCTTTCCGTTGAATCGATTTTTGTAGTGCTCATCAAAAGCGTCCTTCAAATCGGTACGGATAATAAATACCACTTTAGTGAATCCAGCATTGATGGCGTCATGAATTGAATAATCCATAATGATTTCGCCATGTGGGCCAATTCCGTCCAATTGTTTATTTCCACCATATCGGCTTCCCATGCCCGCGGCCAATACTACCAAAGTCAAATCCATAATGTCCTCTATTTTAATTATAATTGTTGGCTCGAAGTTGTCGAAAAAGACAAGACGAGTCAATTTAACAAATCATTATATTATGCAGCTAGCGACACTCGATTGGATTATCATCCTCGGTTTTTTTGTCATTTTTTTGTTAATCGGCCTTAAAGTATCAAAAAAGGCAGGTACGAGCTCAAAAGAATTTTTCCTCTCGGGAAGAAATATGCCTTGGTGGTTATTAGGAATTTCCATGGTGGCCACTACTTTTTCTGCCGATACCCCAAATTTAGTAACAGATATTGTTCGTCAGAACGGTGTGGCGGGTAACTGGGTATGGTGGGCTTTTCTGGTCACGGGTATGCTCACCGTTTTTGTGTATGCCAAGCTTTGGAGGAAATCAGGCGTACTTACCGATTTAGAGTTTTACGAAACTCGTTATAGTGGAAAAGAGGCCGCATTCTTAAGGGGCTTTCGCGCCATTTATTTAGGTGTTTTCTTCAATGTGATGATTATGGCCTCGGTTTCCTTGGCGGCCATTAAAATTGGGGAAATAATGTTTGGCTTAGAGCCTTGGAAAACCATGCTGTACGCTTCGGTAATTACTGTAGCCTATAGTTCAATGGGTGGATTAAGGGGTGTTATTCTTACGGATTTCTTACAGTTTTTGGTGGCTATGGTAGGTTCCATAGCTGCAGCGGTTTACATCATTAACTTGCCTGAAGTGGGTGGTTTAACAGAACTTTTGGCCAACCCAAATGTGGCGCCAAAATTAGATCTGATTCCTGACTTCAATAATAGAGAGTTGTTTATTACACTTTTAGTCATTCCGCTGGCTGTGCAGTGGTGGAGCGTTTGGTATCCAGGTGCCGAACCTGGTGGAGGAGGCTACATTGCCCAACGTATGCTTTCGGCAAAAGACGAAAAAAACGCAGTTTCAGCTACTTTACTTTTCAACATTACCCATTATGCTTTGCGCCCTTGGCCATGGATTTTAATTGCATTGGCTTCGTTGGTGGTTTATCCTGATTTGGAGTCTATCAGATCTGCTTTCCCAAATATTTCTGAAGGAAAAATGGGACACGATTTAGGTTATTCAGCGATGTTACTCACTTTGCCTAAAGGACTTTTGGGAATTGTTATTGCGTCATTAATTGCGGCTTTTATGTCTACCATTTCAACGCACCTCAACTGGGGTTCTTCTTATGTGGCCTATGATTTCTATCAAAGATTTGTGAAGCCAGAAGCAAGTGAAAAAGAATTGGTAAATGTGGGAAGGATATCTACCGTACTTTTAATGGTTTTTGCCGCTTTGTTTGCTTTGGTACTTACCAGCGCCTATGATGCCTTCCAAATTCTACTTAAAGTAGGTGCAGGAACAGGTGCCGTATTCTTGCTTCGTTGGTTCTGGTGGAGGGTAAACGCTTATTCTGAAATTACGGCCATGGTTGTTTCGTTTATTATGGCATTGTTATTTTATGAGAAAACAGGTCCAGACTTTATGCTTGCCATACCTGGTGATTACCAATTATTGTGGAGTGTAGGTATAACTACCATAGCTTGGGTAGGGGTTACTTTACTAACCAAACCAACTGATTATAGTAAACTTGCTACCTTCTTCAATTCTGTAAAACCTTATGGCGCTGGTTGGAATGGCTTCAAAAAAATAGCTCAAAAAGAGGGTATTCAATTAGAAAGCCATGTTGGTCGTTTTAGCATAGACCTGATTGCAATGTTCCTTGGAATAATCATTGTATACAGTGCGCTTTTTGGTGTGGGCATGCTGCTTTACGGTAATATTTCAACCGCGGTGATTCTGCTCTCTGTTACATTAGTGAGTGTTTTACTCTTATTACGAACTTGGAAGAAATTGACATTCTAAACTTAAGAGAAAAGCCGATTTACGGCCGAAATTGTTGGTTATAGAAAACAAAAAAGGGGCTAAATGCCCCTTTTTCAATTCACTAATATCTTTTACTGAAACCTATATCTCAGTGTGTTTTGTTTTCCTTTTGAGTCAAGAATATCGATCTGTATTCTTCCAGAATAACGTTCAAGGTAGTTTGCTACAGCCGCTGGGTCTCCTGCCCACCTTTGGTTAATGGCCACAATAATATCTCCCTCCTTAAGGTCGCTCAACTTTCTCATAAAGCCAGTATCCTTATTAATTTTGGTAATCTTTACTCCATACTTCAGGCCGTTCTTTTCTAATTCCGCTTGAGTTAATTTTCTCATTTCGGCACCCAGAAAATCCGAGAAGTGAATGTCGTCCTCACTAAGGGCAGATTGGCTATTTAGAATGTCAGTGTTCCCCAATATGTTTTCTAAAGTAACATAGGTTTGGCCAACACGCTGGTTTCTTTTGTACTCCACCAACACCTTATCGCCTGGCGACATATAAGTAAGTAGTTCATCAAAAGTAGATTTGCTGTTGATGTGCTTTCCGTTTAAAGTAAGTATTACATCGCCAGCCTCGAGTCCGGCTTTATCTGCTGCACTTTCTCTTCTAATCGACTGAATGAATACCCCTTTTAGGTCTTTCAGGTTTTCTCTCTTGGCTAACTCTTCATTAATTTCTGCCACATCGGCACCAGTATATGCTTTCTGTACATACTTGTACTTTTTCAAATCTTCTACCGCTTTCACAACAATGTCGGAAGGGACTGCAAAACCATAACCTGCGTAAGAGCCAGTTCTGGAAATAATGGAAGAGTTAATACCAACCAATTCACCATCGGTATTTACCAAAGCGCCTCCACTGTTTCCTGGGTTAATGGCGGCATCGGTTTGAATATAAAGTTCAAGCGGAAAGTTTTCTCTTAATGCAGCCGTTTCGCTACCAATAGCACTTACAATTCCGGCTGTTACTGTAGAAGTTAAGTTGAATGGATTCCCCACTGCCAACACCCAGTCTCCAATTCTCACATCCGAACTTTTTCCCAGTTCAATTGCTGGTAAGTTTTTCGCATCAATTTTTAGTACAGCTAAATCAAGACTAGGGTCGGTGCCCACTAGTGTTGCACGATAGGTTCTTTTTTCGTGCATTACTTCAATTTCATCTGCCCCTTCAATCACATGATTGTTAGTAATAATGTATCCATCTTTAGAGTAGATCACGCCTGAGCCTGAGCCAATGGCCACTTCGGAACTAGCGCCTTCTCGTCCATAAATGTAATCGAAGAAAGACATGCTCCTTCTGTTACGCTGTAAGTTCTTAATGTATACCACACTGCGGATGGATTTATCGGCAGCGGTTCTAAAATCTGCTGGAGTTTCAAACGGCCTAACGGTTGATTCATTATCCGCTCGGTCAGTCGTATAGCTGGCTTGCCTAATATTGGCCGGTACTTCTCGTATAATTTCATTCACTTGAGCAGGGCTCAGGAACTGTTGGAAAACAAAGGCTCCGGCCAGTCCGGCTACAAAAGCCAGAAGAATAATCTTAGCTGCGCTTTTCATATCTGTATGCTAATAATTGTTTTATCTAAATTCGAAAGAAATAGGAGGAAGTCGTTCGGAGACTTTACCTCGCAATATTCAAACATACGTAACAGAGATATTGTTGGTAATCTGTGCATTGTTAATTAAGGTTAAAAGTTAAATGGACGCACGGAGATTGTCAACTTTTGATGATTCCGACACCTCAAAAACATATCTTTGCTAAAGGTAAAGGCACACTAAGTGGGTAGGGATTTTGTCTGAATAGAAGTACCAGATTTGGCAAAGAACTTTCTCATTTGGAGGCCTTTGAAAAAGACCTAAATTTGCAGCTTCGAAAAATGAATTCTTATTAAGGTCATCTGATTTTGTGTAGTATTCGAAAAACGCTGAAAGTAAAATCATTGTCGCGCGATGCTTTCAGAAAGTAGATTAAATCGCAGGGCAAGTAAGGCGAATAAAATAATTGACTTCGCCTTTCAAACTACCGTAAACTTGCAGATGCACTTTTACATTATCTGAAATAGTTAAGCAATACGTGGAAGAAATTAAGAAGAAGCACATTGCCATTTTGGGCTCCACTGGCTCTATCGGCACGCAAGCCTTAGAGGTAATTCAAGCCAATCCAGATCGTTTTCAGGTGGAAGTGCTTACGGCACAAAACAACTGCGATTTACTGATTGAACAGGCCATTACCTTCAAACCGAATGCGGTGGTCATTGGTAATGATCATCATTACGACAAAGTTTTTGACGCTTTAGACAGCCTCGATATTAAGGTTTATGCTGGCGAAAATGCTCTTTCTTCTGTAGTGCAAATGGACAGCATTGATTTGGTGCTTACCGCTTTGGTGGGGTATGCGGGTTTAAGACCAACTATAAAAGCCATTGAAAGCGGAAAACCAATTGCTTTGGCCAATAAAGAAACCATGGTGGTGGCGGGTGAACTGATTACGGCTTTGGCCGAAGAGTATGGCGTGAACATTTACCCAGTAGATTCTGAGCATTCGGCTATTTTCCAATGCTTAGTAGGTGAATTTCATAACCCCATCGAAAAAATTATACTTACTGCTTCTGGTGGCCCGTTCCGTGGAAAGGATACCAACTTCCTTAAAACAGTAACCAAAGAACAAGCCCTGAAACACCCCAACTGGGACATGGGCGCAAAAATCACAATCGATTCTGCTTCTTTGATGAACAAAGGATTGGAAGTGATTGAAGCCAAATGGCTCTTCAACCTAAAGCAAGAGCAGATTGAAGTTATTGTGCATCCGCAATCAATTATTCATTCGATTGTGCAGTTTGAAGACGGTAGTATGAAAGCACAAATGGGTTTGCCCGATATGAAGCTGCCCATTCAATTTGCCATGACTTATCCTGAAAGAATCAAAACCGACTTTCCAAGGTTCGATTTCTTGAATTATCCTGCACT
Organism: Roseivirga ehrenbergii; assembly: GCF_001593005.1. Classification (GTDB taxonomy): domain Bacteria; phylum Bacteroidota; class Bacteroidia; order Cytophagales; family Cyclobacteriaceae; genus Roseivirga; species Roseivirga ehrenbergii. Next base: position 128,162 of record NZ_LQZQ01000002.1, on the reverse strand, counting down.
TACTTTTGAGCAGGCCGATACAAAGACTTTCCGTAACTTGGCACTGGCATATGAGGCCCTTAAACAAGGCGGAAACATGGCTTGTATATTGAATGCTGCCAATGAGGTGGCAGTAGAAAAATTCCTTAAAGATGAAATCAGCTTCTTAGGAATGTCCGATGTAGTTGAAGCTTGTATGCAAAAGGTATCCTTTGTTAAAAAGCCAACGTATGAGGACTATGTCTTTACAGACGAGGAGACGAGAAAAATAGCATTTGAACACATAATTTAATTAATGGAAACTATAGTACAGATTGCTCAGCTATTGCTGGCCCTATCAATTCTGGTAGGAATTCACGAAGCAGGCCATATGCTTGCCGCTCGTTTTTTTGGAATGAAAGTGGAGAAATTCTTCATTGGCTTTCCTCCAAAAGTGTTCAGTTTCAAAAAGGGAGATACAGAATACGGTTTAGGTGCTATTCCATTGGGGGGCTTTGTGAAAATATCTGGGATGATCGATGAATCAATGGATAAGGAGCAAATGAAACAGGAGCCGCAACCATGGGAATTCCGTTCGAAGCCAGCTTGGCAGCGTTTAATCGTAATGTTGGGTGGAATTATCGTAAACGTAATCGCAGGTATTATTGCCTTTGTAATTCTTACTTACAACCAGGGGGAAGCTTATATTCCTGCCAAATTCACAAAAGAATACGGTGTGGTCGCTGGTGAAATTGCTCAAGAAGTAGGTTTCCAAACAGGCGATAAAGTGATAATGGTAAATGGTGCCGATTATGATCGTTTTGGCGATATAGCAAGCGGAGAAACTCTGCTAACTACTGATGGCTACTGGACTGTTGATCGTAACGGACAGCAGCTTGACCTTCCAATTCCGAAAGGCTTTTTGAACAATTTGAGCGATGAAGAATTTCAATCAAAATTCTTAGAACCAAGACAACCGTCAATTGTAGGTGGCTTGCAAGAAGGATTTAACATTCCATTACAGGAAGGAGATAAAATTTTACAGGCCAATGGTGTTGAAGTAAAATACTTTGATCAATTGAGGTCTGAGATGGCAAACTATGCGGGTCAAAATGTGGCTTTTTTAATCGAGAGAAATGGTCAGGAAATGACTGTAAATCTTGATGTAAATGAAGAAACGCAAATAGGTATTGCCTTGTCATCACCTTACGAAATAGACGAATACACTTTGGCTGAAGCCATTCCAAGAGGCACCTCAAAAGCATTTGGCGCAGTAATTCTTAACGCCAAGGCCATGGGCAAAATGTTCAAGTTCAATGGCGAAATGTCTGCCAGAAATATGAGTGGCCCTATCGGTATTGTAAACATGTTCCCTAAAACTTGGGACTGGAATGCATTCTGGGGAATCACAGGCTTTATTTCAATGGTATTGGCCTTTATGAACTTATTGCCAATTCCGGCTTTGGACGGTGGACACGTAATGTTTCTGCTTTTCGAAATGGTATCGGGCAAAGCACCCTCAGATCAATTCCTTGAAAACGCCCAAAAAGTGGGTATGGTTATTCTCCTTTTACTAATGGTATTTGTATTCGGAAATGATATTCTAAAGCTTTTCGGAATTTAGACTGAACCAAAAATTTTAATAAAGAAGGTGCTTGAAAAGGCACCTTTTTTTGTGTTTGAGCGTGAAGCAAAATCTTTCATGGGTATTGCAAAAACCATTATATTGTCATTTATAATTTGAAGAACCGCCAACGCCAAAAACCTATAGATTTATGAATAATACGACTGTCGGAATAGTTGGACTTAGTATTACAATCTTTTTCATCTTAGGCTTTGCTTCTCTGTTCATTTACAATCCACAGACAATCGAAGAGGTCAACAACGTGACTACCATAGCTTCATTCAATATAACAGGAATGAATGGAAGATGGTTGGCTGCTTATATCATCTACTTGATGATAGGACTTCTTAATTTGACTTTCGTATTTGGACTTTTTAGGATGTCGAAAAATGACACACCTATAATCATTGGTAAGATTCTAATACTAATTGCTGGACTTACCTGGACAAGTTTTGGAATTATACCATGGGATCCTTATTCAGATACTGACATTCACACTGTGATTATTAGAGTAATAGCAATGATTATAGTTATACCTGTCGGGCTAATCTTCATTGCAATTGAATTTAAAAAAATGATAAAAGATAAATTCTTAAAGTATTATACATTAACAACCGGGCTGATAATTCTAATAATGGGAATCTTGAGCTTATTTGTCTTTAATGACCAAACATTCATAAGGACTAACATCTCCTTGGTAATTTATTTCCTTTGGTTTGGCGTCTTCGGATTAAGGTTGTTACAAATAAGAAATGGCCAAGAAGGGTTACAGACTAAATCTACCAGTTCCTAAAACAGCCCCGCTGAAAATTAATTCCCTCATCCTCGATTGAATCGAGGGTGTCATTAAAGCCAATTTCAAACTGATAAATCACAGTGCGACTTAACGGGGCTTTTAGGCCTTTCAACTCGAATTCGTCATAATTAGATGTTTGCGAACAACCAAACCCTCCGCTAAAGCGTTTTTATAATACGTCTAATATATTTATATATGTCGTAAAGATATGGCTATGGATAAAAACTTGACATCAAAACCTGATAAAAAAGTAGTTGACATGGAAAACACAAACCCCCAAGACGATATCAAGATTTCCACTTTTGTGAAAAGTATGCAAACAGGAGTTAGGATTCCTACTGATTTAGATTACAAAAAAGCCCAAGGTGACCACCTCGTAGAGAAACACTAATTACCACCCTCCTGCGCCTCTCTATAGATTTCAAACTCTACCCTGCGGTTGACTGCGCGGTCTTCGTCCGTTTTTTCTTCTTTAACAATCGGTCGTTGGCTTCCATAGCCAATGGCATTAATGCGTTCACTATTTACTCCGCCATCCACAATCCAGTTTTTAATCGATTGAGCCCTTTGTTGGGAAAGGGCAAGATTTAAAACCGCATCGCCACTAGAATCGGTATGACCAGATACATTCAGTTTGAATGATGGATGATCAATTAAAAAATCCACCACTTTCTTCAGGTCACTTTCCATTTCTGGAAGTATGTTTGACTTCCCATTTTCAAATTCTAAAGAGGCAAATTCAATTTTACTGGCCACACGTTCTACAATGCCTTCATATTCGGTATCGCCATCTAGGAAAAACATTTTTTCAAGGCGGAAAAAATCGTCTCCTTGAATTACCACCAAATAATTTCTTTGGTTAATCAGGTCGAATTCGAAAGTACCGTCTTCACGGGCAAATTTAGGAGCCACTTCTACCCCTTCATCCAAATCGATGATGGAGACCACCATATTTTGAGGAATCTTTCCTGTTACGCTCTGTATTCGTCCCATAAATCGGGTAGTGGCCAAAGGTTGCCCGCCCATGGGTAATGGAAAAGAAAAGAGGTCCAGGTTTTTCATGCTTTTTTTCTCTGAGCGAGAGTAAAAAATATCTTTAGAAGCTTTATCGATGGTAAAGTAAAACTCCGTGCCAGGGCCATTTACCAAAGGTCCAATATTGATCGGTTCCGAAAAGTTGATTCCTACTTTGTAAGCTTTATAGATGTCGTAATCCCCAAAATTCAATAAATGGCCATTACTACTAAAGTACAACACATTGTGTTCGGGGTGATAAAAGGGGCTTACTTCGTTCTGACGCGTATTTACAATTGGCCCTAAGTTTTTTGGCTGAGCCCATTTGTTTTGGGAGTCTTTATAAGTGTAATACAAATCGGCTAAACCAAATCCCCCTTGACGGTCAGATGAAAAGTAGAGTGTATCTTCAGTAGGTGAAAGCGTAGGGTGCGAGTCCCAACCTTTGGAGTTGATCAATTCTCCCATGTTTTTGGGCTCCGTCCAAAGGGTGTCGCCCTGAAAGACTGAAGTGTACAAATCGCAGTTGCCAAAGCTATCGGGGGCATCGCAGCGCGAAAAGAAAATGGTATTTCCATCTTTAGTCATAGCGGCTGAACCTTCATTGTATTTGCTGTTAATAGCATCGAAGGGTTTGGCTTCGCCCCAGCCATTTTCAGTATTCTCAGCAATAAAAATATCCTCGTTACTAATTACCCTAATACCTTCATTATGTGCGTTTCTTTTGGAGGTGAACAGCAAAATTTCATCACCTTTGGCTACGCTAGGAGCATAATCTTCCATTAAAGAGTTGATTTTATTTCCCATGGTGGTCAGTACGCCACGAGGCGGAATAAGTGTATCTACCTGCCTGCGGTACTCCACCAACTCATAATAATACTCCAACGGAACATAATATTCCATTTTATTGGGGTTGATGGAATCATAGCGCGCCAAAACTTCCTCAATTGGAAGTCCCCTTCGATGATGCTTTAGTACAAGGCTGTAAAGTGGCCTGGCCTGGTCTACCGTACCAAATACCTCAGTCAGTTTGGCTAGTCTCCACAAATAATAGGTTTGATAAGCGAAATTTTGAATTCCGAAGTTGGAGACATACTCTTTTAATTCAGGATAAAGTTCCTTCCAGTTCTTTTCCTTATCGAGTTTGTCAATTCTTTTAAGCTGTTTATCGTTGGTGTAAAGCCCAACCTTGTTTATATTTCTAAAGATGATGTCCGTAATCTCAACAGATACCGAATCGGAATTCAATTCTACAAGCTCGGCTTTCTTATTGTCTTTCTTTTTTTTGAAAAACTGTCCATGTACTGTAGAGTTACAGTATAACAGTACGACCGCAATGAGTAGTATCGGTCTCATTCTTTTCAAGTGTTTTAGTCTCTTTTTAGTAAAAGATACATCAAATTACGTGTTTTTCAGTGCAATTAAAAAACCGTTCATGACACATTGCCGTTTGGCACACGGCTTGCAATTTAGGTCGTCCAAATTTATTTAAGCACAAACGTGTCAATCTGGCACTTTATATATGAAAATTAATAACCAAATGTTCGGATCCATGATAGCCAGCGATATTGATGACGATGAAGCAGGCGATCTTATTCAGGTAATTGGGGGTGAAGATGACGAAGAGTTAAACGAAGCCAACCAACCAGATGAATTACCGATTTTGGCGGTACGCAATACAGTATTATTTCCGGGAGTGCTTATTCCTATTACTGTCGGTCGCCAAAAGTCGATTAAGGTGGTGAAGAATGCATATAAAGGAAACCGTCTTGTGGGGGTTCTTACCCAAGAAAACCCAAAAATAGACGATCCTACCCAAAAAGATCTTTTCAGAATAGGAACAGCCGCCAAGATTGTAAAAATGTTGGTGTTGCCTGACGGAAATACCACCATCATTATTCAAGGTAAAAGCAGGTTTGAGGTAGAAGAATATACTTCTGAAGCACCTTATATGAAGGCCAAGGTGAAGTATTTACCAGAAAACTTCCCGAAAAGACTGAGTAAAGAAGTGAAGGCAATTTTACAATCAGTAAGAGAAGCGGCCAATAAAATTATGTCGCTTAATCCTGAAATACCGAAGGAAGCACAGGTGGCCTTGGACAATATAGATAAGACCAGTTTCTTGATTCATTTCCTTTGCAGTAACATCAATACGGAAGCGAAGGAAAAGCAGAAATTGTTAGAAATCAATGATGGTATTGAGCGTGCTACGGCTTTGCTTCAATACATGCTGAAAGAAGTGCAACTGCTTGAGCTTAAGCACGAAATTCATAGCAGAGTTCATTCAGACATAGATCAGCAGCAACGCGATTATTTCTTGCGTCAGCAAATGAAAGTGTTGCAAGATGAACTGGGAGAAGACGGCCCAGAACGTGAAGTGGAAGCCCTCAGAAAGAAAGGGGAAAGTAAAAATTGGCCAGAAAAAGTTGGTACGCACTTCAATAAAGAGTTGGACAAAATCCTTCGGATGAACCCAATGGCAGCGGAATACCCGATTTCCATGAACTATGCCGAATTGATGACCGATTTGCCTTGGGGAGAATATTCAGAGGATAACTTAGACCTGAAGCGCGCGAAGAAAATTCTGGACAAAGATCATTTTGGTTTAGAAAAAGTAAAGGATAGAATTCTGGAATACCTGGCCGTACTTAAGTTGAAAAATGACTTGAAGGGGCCAATTCTTTGTCTTTACGGCCCTCCAGGTGTAGGTAAAACCTCTTTGGGAAGAAGTATAGCCAAGGCCTTGAACCGTCAGTATGTCAGAATGTCTTTAGGCGGAATTCATGATGAAGCCGAAATTCGTGGGCATCGTAAAACTTATGTGGGTGCCATGCCGGGCAAGGTGATCCAAAACATTAAGAAATCGAAAACTTCGAATCCAGTATTTGTACTGGACGAAATAGATAAGGTAAATTCTAACTTCCGTGGCGATCCATCTTCAGCTTTGCTAGAGGTGCTCGACCCTGAGCAAAACGCAGAGTTTACCGATAACTACTTAGAGGTGGAATACGACCTTTCTAAGGTGTTATTTGTGGCCACAGCCAATTCATTGGATACCATTCAGCCTGCCTTGCGCGACAGAATGGAAATTATTGAGGTGTCGGGTTACACGGTTGAAGAGAAAATGGAGATCGCTAAAAGACATCTTGTGCCGAAGCAAAAAGAGGAACATGGCTTAAAGTCTACGGATTTGGTTTTCGATAAAAAGTCGCTTCAGAAAATAATAGATGAATATACCCGAGAATCTGGGGTTCGAAACTTAGAAAGGAAAATTGGTTCGGTAGTGCGAAGTGCTGCTAAATCAATTGCTTTAGAAGAAGAATATCCTAAAAAAGTGATCGCTGAATACATTGAAAAAGTACTTGGCGGCCCTGTTTTCGACAAGGAAACTTACGATAACAACGATTTAGCTGGTGTAGTTACAGGCTTGGCTTGGACTTCCGTTGGCGGTGAAATTCTTTTCATCGAAACCAATTTGAGTCGGGGTAAAGGCAAATTGACACTTTCAGGTCAGTTAGGCGATGTGATGAAAGAATCAGCCGTAGCTGCGCTTTCTTACTTGAAGTCTGAAGCACATAAATACGATATCGACTACCGTGTTTTCGATAAATACGATTTGCATATTCACGTGCCTGCGGGTGCTGTACCTAAAGATGGCCCTTCTGCAGGTATTACCATGCTCACGGCCATTACTTCGATATTTACACAACGCAAGGTGAAAAATAAATTGGCGATGACAGGCGAAATCACATTGCGAGGCAGAGTGTTGCCAGTAGGAGGTATCAAAGAAAAAATTCTTGCTGCGCGAAGAGCAGGTATTAAGGAATTGATTCTGAGCAAAAAGAATGAAAAAGACATTCTAGAAATTGACGAACGATATACTAAAGGCCTCAATGTACATTATGTTGAAACGGCTGAAGAGGTATTAGAATTGGCATTAATGAAGCAAAAAGTAGCCAATGCTATTGATCTAGTAGTAGAAGACTAAAATTCAAACTATTTTAAGGGGGAGAACTTCGGTTCTCCCCAATTAATCCCGAGGTATTGAAGCAAATTGTCCGTATTGTTTTGGTTGCTGGGCTTTTCATTCCCCAACTATTGACTGCCCAATTGGGTGGGCAACGGGCATTTGAATTTCTAAACCTCCCGAATAGTACTCGCCAAACGGCTTTAGGTGGTGTAAACCTTACCTCTGGCTGGAATGATCCAGGCATGTTGGCTTCTAACCCGGCATTATTGAACAGCGATTGGCACAACCAATTGGTCATTGACAGGCTGGGCTATTTTGCCGACATCGCTCAAACTTCCGTTGCCTATGCCCGAAATATTGAAAAAGCTGGGCTTTGGGCAGCCAACCTCACTTACTTGAACTACGGCACCATCGAAGGCTATGATGAAAACGGTTTTCTAAATGGCGATTTTAAAGCATCCGAATTCGTTTTTGGCTTAAGTCATTCCATGGCTTTTGGCCCTTTTCAAGCGGGCTCTACGTTAAAAATTGCCGCTTCGGATTTAGGGTCATATAAAGCTTCTGCCCTGCTATTTGATTTTGGAGGTACCTTCAAACATCCAGAAAAAGATTTGACTGTGGGCTTGGCCCTGAAAAATTTGGGCATGCTATTGAGCGACTATACGGACGACAATCAAAGCGAATTGCCTTTAGATGTTCAGTTAGGGGTGACCTACAAACCAGAGTTTATGCCCTTCCGGTTTTCGCTTACAGCCAGAAATTTAAATCGTTCCGATGTCGTTTTTTTCGACCCAAAAGCCAATACACTCGTTGGTGCTACAGAAAAGGAACCAGGATTTAGTGAAGAGGTGTTTCGAAGATTGGTTTTCGGTACTGAATTACTCTTGAGCAACAATTTTCAATTGCGCTTTGGATATAACCATTTGTTAAGAAAAGAGCTTAAACAAGAAGCCGCATCGGGAGGCGCTGGCTTTTCATTTGGGCTGATGTTTAAAGTAAAAAGATTTGAATTTTCTTATGCCAGAGCACTTTATCACTCGGCAGGAGGAAGCAACACCATACAATTGACCACCAATTTGAGTGGGATCGTAAAGAAAAAAAACTAAGATGTTAGACGCGAAATATTTAACCCCAAGGCAAATTGTTGCCGAATTAGATAAGTACATTATTGGCCAAGCGGACGCCAAGAAAAACGTGGCCATTGCCCTTCGAAATCGTTGGAGAAGAATGCACGTGAAGCCAGAGATGCAACGCGAAATTGCTCCAAACAATATTCTTATGATTGGGGCTACGGGTGTGGGTAAAACAGAAATTGCCCGAAGACTGGCCAAAATTGCGGACGCTCCTTTCACTAAAGTGGAAGCATCTAAATTTACGGAAGTAGGTTACGTTGGTCGCGATGTAGAAAGCATGGTGCGCGACTTGGTAGAGCAATCAGTCAACTTGGTGCGCCAGTCCAAGAAAGAAGAAGTTAAAGGCAGGGCTGAACAGGCGGTTGAAGATGTAATTCTTGACGCACTGATTCCCCCAATCAAAAATACGCGCCCTTCGGCTACTGTGGTTGAAAACGGAGAAGAGCCCGAAAAAATGTCGGATGCGGAGTTGAATGAAAGAACCCGTGAACGTTTCCGTGAAAAAATTCGCTCTGGCGAAATTGACGACCGTAAAATCGAAATCAGTATTACCACTTCTGGCGGTGGTATGGGCATGGTAGGTGGCGGCATGGACGAGGTTTCCATGATGAACCTTCAGGACATGCTGAGCAATGTAATGCCCAAGAAATCGAAAAAGCGCAAGGTGACCATTGGTGAAGCAAAAAAACTGCTTTTAGATGAAGAAAGTGCCAAGCTTATCGATATGGATGAAGTGAAAGAAGAGGCTATTCGTAAAGCGGAAAATACGGGCATCATCTTTATCGATGAAATTGATAAAGTAGCGGGTAGCTCCAAAAAAGGCGGTGGCGGCCCCGATGTTAGTCGTGAAGGTGTGCAGCGCGATCTTTTGCCTATTGTAGAAGGAAGCTCTGTGAACACGAAGCACGGCATTATCAATACCGACCATATTCTGTTTATTGCTGCGGGTGCTTTCCATCTAGCGAAACCTTCAGATTTGATTCCTGAGTTGCAGGGTCGTTTCCCTATCCGTGTAGAATTGAACAGTCTTACGCGAGATGATTTCTACCGAATTTTGAAAGAGCCAAAAAATGCCCTTACAAAGCAATATGAGGCTTTAATGAATTCTGAAGATGTCTCTTTAGAATACACCGATGAGGCCTTAATGGAATTGGCGGACATTGCTTTCAAAGTAAACGAAGAAGTCGAAAATATTGGTGCTAGACGTTTGTACACGGTAATGAGCAAACTGCTCAACGATATCCTTTTCGATATTCCAGAGAAAATTCCGAACAATGCCAAGGTGCTAGTGACCAAAGAATTGGTGCAAGAAAGACTTTCTGGCTTGGTACAAAGCAAAGACTTGAGCGAGTTTATGTTGTAGTAAAATTAAGGCTAAGCAAGAAAACTAATTCTCCCTTGAAATGAGGAATAAGACTGATGCCCCAGTGGCACATTTTCAACTTAAATCTACCTTTCAATTGACTGGACGTCATTTCTTTCTGGTTGGGACCATTGAGGATGGTCAAATCGAAATTGGAGACTATGTTAAGTTAAGATTCAACCATGACGCTTTTGAAGAGAAAATTCTAGCCATTGAAACAGTGTCTAAACAACAGAATGGAGAAAATTTCGATGAATTAGCTTTAGGTATTAATGAACCTACATTAAACCAAAAATCAGAATTAGAAGAAGCGAGCCTAATTCATTCTTCAATTGAAATTTTTAAATACAATTGAATTAGGTTTGTGTCAGATTAATGAAACAGTCTTGAATTCGAAATTTTAAATTATGAAACTCTGGCAAAAGGAAACCCGCGTATCTGAAATTGTAGAACGATTTACCGTTGGTCGCGACCTGGAGTTTGATATCCATTTGGCGCCTTATGATGTGCTCGGTTCTCTGGCCCATACCGAAATGTTGGCCAGCATTGGCTTACTTACTGTGGAAGAAAAGGAGGTCATTCATGTGGAGCTTAAAAATATTTTTAAGTCCATTCAAGCGGGTGAGTTTTCCATTGAAGAAGGTGTGGAAGACATTCATTCTCAAGTGGAATTTATCCTTACCGAACGACTGGGCGATGTAGGAAAGAAAATCCATAGTGGCCGTTCGCGTAACGACCAAGTTTTGGTAGACATGAAGCTTTTTATGCGTTCCGAAATCAAGAATTTGGTGGAAGGGGTGAATACGCTTTTCGATCGCTTGATGCACTTAAGCGACCAGCACAAAAACACTTTAATGCCGGGCTATACGCATATGCAAGTGGCCATGCCGTCCTCTTTCGGACTTTGGTTTGGTGCTTATGCCGAAAGCTTGGTGGACGACCTGTACGCTTTAGAAGCGGCTTATAAAGTGGTGAACAAAAACCCACTGGGTTCTGGCGCTGGCTTTGGTTCTTCTTTCCCTTTAAATAGAAAAATGACTACGGAGCTTTTGGGCTTCGAAGACCTAAACTATAACGTGGTGTATGCCATGATGGGCCGAGGCAAGGCCGAACGTTCATTGGCGACTGGAATGGCGGCTGTGGCGGCCACTTTGGGCAAATTTGCCATGGATGTATGCCTTTACATGGGCTCCGATTTCGGCTTTATCGGTTTCCCCGATGAACTGACCACGGGTTCTAGCATTATGCCACACAAGAAAAACCCTGACGTTTTCGAACTGATGCGTGGCAAATGCAATAAACTACAGGCGGCACCGAACGATATCGCTATGATGACCACCAATTTGCCAGTGGGTTATCACCGCGAAATGCAGTTGATCAAGGAAGTGATTTTCCCTGCCATTCAAGATTTAAAAGATTGCCTTTTCATGGCTGATTTTATGTTGGAAAAAATTACGATTAACGACCAACTCATTCAGCAAGACAAATACAATTACCTGTTTACGGTAGAAGAAGTAAATCGCTTAGTGCTTTCTGGCGTTCCATTCAGAGATGCGTATAAGCAAGTGGGCATGGCCATTGAAAGAGGTGAGTTTCAGCCCGAACGCAGTGTAAACCATAGCCACGAAGGTAGTATTGGCCATTTGAATCATGCAGAAATTAAAGCCATGATGAACACGACCACCGCCAACTTTAACTTTACTAAATGGGAAAAGGCTTTTGAGGGGTTGGTAAAGTAAGTTATAACCGATCGGGGTTCATTGGTGAAAAAATCAGATAATTATACCTTTTCGGATATATCAATGATTGGGCTGAATTTGTTCTATTTTTAAGTTTATAAATTAAAGTGCGAGAACTATAGCTTGAATAAAGAAAAGGGCATAATATCCTCGTTTTGGGAATATAAGTCAGTCCGACCGATATACAAGCCGCCCTTTCCTGAAAATATCATAGAAGGTCTGTAAATAGATCCGTCAAATAGTTTCTCTCCTATTTTTTTGAAGTCTTCTGTTAAGACTGATATCGAGAAGTCAATTACTGTATTTTCAGAACGAAACTCTTCTAGCGTTGGTCTTATATAAGCCACACGATAGTAATAACCTCGATAAGGGTCTGAAATGATTTTATTAAAGTCAGAATTTGTGAGACCATATTCTTTCTTCTCAGGATTAACCACGTTATGATTGATTCGAACTGCAGTTTTAATGTCGGAGTCAAGAGGTTCAATCTTATCTATATAACTCGACATCTCGTAGTGTGTAGACAGAAGTTCACCTCTGTCGTTCGTTTTTTGTATTTTAGGTTCCACGCTGAAGTTAGCGACCAAAGACTCTCCATCTAATCCTAAATCAAGACTGGGAATATATTTAAATACAGGTCCCCAATATGCCTGACTATATGTTTCAGGGTAATCAATAACATACGCTGTTTCGTCAGTCAAAAAATCGTAAGTCATCACGGCTTTTCGTTCTCTATAACTTTCCTCGTATTGATCAATACTACAACTTATATAAAGCTTGTTACCTAAAAGAACCATAGGAGAGGATAAAGAGGGCTCAGGGTTGCCCATTACTCCATCTATTTTATAGTTAACTAGCGTAGACTTCTTTACAAGCTTCCCTTCTGCATTGCTCAAATACATAACGCCATGCATCAGGTTAAAAATAAACATGCTATCAAGGCTAACGAGCTTGTGCGTAGCTAAATTAAGTGCCCCAACAGCATTAGGGCCTTGTTTATCTAGCAGTGTTTTACCCATTAAAGAATTGTTCATTAAATCGTATGTGTAGATAGCATTGTTCATTGGGTTGATAAAAGAAAGTACATCAACTCCATCAATTACATCCACTGACATTGAATAATGCCAAAACCCTGTACTTGCATCTAATGGGAGTTGCACAACTTTTTCATCTTCAAAAACAACGGTTTCATCAAAGCTTTTCCAGTTATCATTTGTCATACTTGACTCAGAGCTACCTGTTGTACAAGACGACATAACAACAACGGCCGTAACTACTATTAAAGATTTTAATTTCATTGTAAACATAAGGCTGCCTTTATTTCAGTCAAGAATTTCATATTTCAAATATATTGATTCCTTGAGCCTTATTGAATTAAAAAAATGGATCTACTCACTCACCTCAAACAGGTCTGTGCTGGGCCAGTTTTTGATTTGCTTGAAAGATTCGCGCATGGCCCAACGGCTGGTGCTCCAAAAGCTGCCTCTGCGCGGTGTGGTGTTTGAAATTACTACCCATGAAACGCCATTAAGGTCGCGGGTAAGTAAGGCTGAGGTGCCTGAAAGGGTGCCGGTTCTCCACCAATGCTCTCCACTTACACTGCGCCAGCCCAAAGGCTGATTTACGCCTCCAACTCCTTTGATCATTTTGTCCATGGTGTCTTTACTCAAAATATCTTTGTAGCGTTTAGAGTAACCATCTACCATGACCAACAATCGCATCATGTCTACGGAATTAGCAACCCAACCGCCAGCAGGACCGAGCATTTCAACATCATCGGCACCATATGGCTTGTCTACCATTTTACCAGAACCTGTATAGGCCAATTGCTTATTGTCAGGGCTGTAGTCGTAATATTTGACTTCATTTTTGAGCCGGTCGCTTTCAAAATTGCCAGCAATTTGCATGTGGGTAATGCCATTCGGCCTTAGGATGTTTTTCTGAACCCAGTCTACGTATTTCTCGCCTGTTTTTTCCTCGATAATTCTACCAAGCAAACAGTAACCAAAATTAGAATAGTTGTAATGTGTACCGGGCGTATATGGTAAGTGACGGGTGATTACAAAGTGGATCACTTCATCAAAGTTTATTGGGTAAGCTGCTTTGTCCATTTTATGGATTTTGGCAGGAATAAACATAGGGTCGCCATAGGTAATTAGGCTCCAGCCAGCAGTATGATTAAGCAGGTGTTTTACCTTTATTTTATAAAAATTTCGATTGGTAATGCCTTTGTATTTGGCGCCTTTCAGAATGCCGTTATCTCCAAAAACATAATCGTCTAAGCCAATTTTTTTATCGTCTACCATTTTTAGAATTGCAATGGCAGTAACTAGTTTAGAAATACTTCCTATTCTGAAAAGGTGATAAGGTTCAACAGTGACCTTATTCTCTTTATCCGCATAGCCAAAGCCTTTGGCGTATACCAGCTTTTCGTTTTTCACTACCGCAACTGTTGCACCTTCAAGGTTTAAACTTGTAACAAGCCGCTGCGCCATTCTATCGATGGGTTCCAAAGCTGGATTGTTAGAGTCTTTATTGGTGAGAGTACGTTTTGCGGGTTTATTTTCGGCAGGTGTTTCTGGCTTTGCGGGGGATAATGACAGCAGGGATACGAAAATACCCATGGTAAGAATAACCAGAATTACTTTGCCTTTATGCTGCATATATTAAGAAACGACCCTTTTCGAAAAGCAATTATAAGAAAACTAGAGTTAAACGTAAAGGCCAATGGACAGTCTCTTGCGGTTAGTCCTAAATGAGCCTCTTTTTTGCTCTGATAATCGCATTATTCAGACGAAATATGAGGCTAGAGGTTTAAAATTAAGTTGAACTACTTTTTAGACGCATCATTGAGGCTCCATTGGTAATCCATAAAATCAACTGCTGCATTGTCATTGATTTTCACTTCTGAATACTTATTTAGGAACTGAATTAGGCTTTGGTCTTTCTTAAAATCTCCCCCAAACCAGCTAAAAATCTTTGACAGCTCTACTTTATCTTTGGTTATTTTGTTTCGCTGTGAATCGTTAATGAAAGCTCTGGCTTGTTCCTCCAATTGCCTCTCGATTTTTTCGGCTTTAAAAGCTTCGGGTCTTAATACTGGGCAAGAAAATGAAGCACAGTTGATCGCAAAATGAATTCTAGGTTCTTCGAATTCTACCCTAAGAATTTTATGTTCTACCCGATCTAAGTTGAAGTCTTCCTCCCCAATTTTAAAAAAATCTTTCGTCCATACGGTGTGTACGGTCGGAATGCTCAATGTTGGGTTTAAGTCTTTAATACTTTCTATGGGGTAATTGTCGATAATGAGCTTTACCGTGAAGGCATTGTAGACATTGATCCAGTAAGCTAATTTCTCGCTTTTATTCCAACTGTTAGCGGGAGGGTTATTGCTGAGTAATTCCAGATAGCTTTCGAATTTTACTTTTTCTGAAATAATGCCTTTATAGTCGATAAAGCCATATTCGTTCACATATTCCTTCAGAAGTTCATCCCAAACTTGATGACTTGGGGCAGGACCATTTCCGATATCTGTCGTCTTTTTACTGGTACACGAAACCAGCGTTAGGAAGAAAGCGAGTACTGAAATATTAATTAAGCTTTTCATCATCAAATTTCTAATCCAACAGCATTAGACAGTTTCGTGTTCATTTTAAAGAAGATGATTGTCGGCCAAATGCCTTTTCTAATAGAAAAAGTGAATTATTAAAGCAGGTCTTGAAACCAGTAGGTTATTTTTTCATTGGTTTGAGCCGACAAAGTGTATTCTTTTGGTACAACCGCTCCTTTTTCGAATGCCACAGGATGTTTAAAGATTGGCCCATCAAAAACAAAGCTATGGAATTCGCCATTTTCCCCGCAGGGGTCAACATTGCTTGGAAGTTCCTTGAGCAAGTCATGGTCTATGATTTGGCCTGCGAACGATTTATCGAGCTTACTTCCGTCTACCGAAACAAGCATGGTTTTAAAACCTAAGTCGATGAACTCTCTTACTAAGTCAGCCGTGTTCCTTTTCCACAGCGGAAAGTGCCCCTTGAGTCCGACTTCAGCTAATCTCTTTTCTCTGTATTCTTTTAAGTCTTCCAGAAAAATATCACCGAAGATGGAGTGCGTTATGCCTTGGGCTTTAAAGTCTTCCATTTTTTCAGACATTAACCGATCATATTCTGGCATCGTCACTTCGCCTGGAATGGATAGTATTGATAAGGGAAGGCCAATGGCTTCCACTTGTCGCTTCAACAGATTTTTGTGTACCCCATGCATGGAAATTCTTTCCAATTCGGCATTAACGCTGGTCATTAGTGTGGTTACTTCAAATTCATTTCCTTGAAGCACATAATGTAAAGCCAAAGCACTGTCTTTGCCTCCGCTCCAATTAAAAATTGCTTTTTGCATTTTATTCATCTCCATTTTGACTTCCTAATATCTAAAAATGAATAGCCTTTATTCGACTGAATTTCAAAACTATCAATCAGTAATGGTTTTTTATGCGCTGGCCCATCTATCACTAATGTGTGGTATTCACCATTTTCACCACAAACATCAATGTCTAAATCCTGAAAAACTTGGATGAGTTCTTCATCAATCACTTTCCCTAAAATATATGAAGCAAACTCTGTTCTGCATGAAACCACAAGCGCTTTAACCCCCAGCTTCAACATTTCAAAAACCAAGGCTTCTCTGTCTTCTTGCCAAAGCGGTAAAAGGGCTTTTAGCGTTGCTGCTTCCGAAACCTTCTCTTCCCAGTCTCTGTGCGACTGAATATCGATATCACCAAATACGGTATGATTGAACTGGTATTCTGTTTTAAGCTGCTTTAACTTTTCTATATAGTTAGTTTCATAATCTTGCCAAGTGCTTTCGATAAACTCAATAGGCAAACCAATGCATTCAGCTTGGGCCAAAAGTACTTCTCTTGAAATTCCGTGTGACCGTGACCTATCACCCAACTCATTCATTACATTGAAAAGTACCACAGGTTTTGCATTCCTTTGGAGCGCCCTATAAAAAGCCAAATAGCTGTCCTTTCCTCCACTCCAAGAGCAAAGAAAAGAACAGCTATGAGTTGGTTTGGTGTTTTTCAAGCTTTTAGAAAGTACCTGTTACACCAATTGTAAAGTTTGCAGGGCGCGTGCTAAAACCATAAACGCCTACAAAATCTTCATCCAATAAGTTATTTACCGTTCCAGAAAGGGTCAGTGTGCCATCAAATAGTTTATGTGAAATAGATAAGTCTACCATGTTGTAAGCTTCAAGCTTTACCAAATAAGGATCTGAGAAAATAGCAGCTTCGCGTTCGCCAAAACGAGTATAGTTTACTCCAACACTTGTATTTGATGTAATGGCATAGCGTGTATTAAAGCCCAACTTTAAATCAGGAATTCTATAGAACTGCGCAGGGTTACCAAATTGGTAAGAAGCTACATTTCCGCTCAAAGAAAGCGGTTCAATAATTTGCCACTGGAAATCAATTTCGAAACCTTCGATTTCTCTAGTTCCAGTTACGTTATCGTAACCTCCGCCAACATAATTTCCTGCATTATCAAATCGAGATACAAAGTCAATTGCGTTTTCTTCCTTACGGGTAAAATATTCTGCGTTTACAGTAAAGTTGCTACCAAGATAAAGCGACAAACCAAATTCAGTCGACTGCGTTTCTTGTGGTTCCAACGCAGTATTTCCGTAGAGTGGCGCAAACAATTGGTATAAACTAGGTGAAATGAATGCTGTAGAGTATGAACCGAAAGCCTTTAACTTACTTTCACCGCCAAGGTTGAATAAGTAAGAAGGGTTTAGGCTATAAACGAAGTTTGAACCGTATTCGCTATTGATATTGAGCCTAGCCCCTGCGTTTAAGGTGAGCGCTTTGGTGGCATCTACAGCCAAATTGAAGTAGGGATCAATATTGGTTGCATCTGGTTCGTTATCACCAGTTACAAACTTATATCCCTGATAATGAACCCCAACAATGGTTTTTACTCTATTGCTAAATCTGTACTCATTAGTCAAATCGGCTTGTGTATTTTCGCCTTCACTTGTTGAAGGGTAAGCCGAAACGAAATCTCTTTTGATTTGGTTATGGTTGAACTTCAACTGTACGTTTCCTTTGTTGTACTTAAACTTTGGGTTCAGCCCAAAACTCGTTTGCTTCAAAGTGAATTCATTATCGGCATCGGCAAAAGCACCATCATCGTAATCTGATCTTAATTTCTCGAATGAGAAGTTTGCTCCTAAATTAAAGGCCTCCGAAAAGTCGTATGCAAATTTTGTTCTTCCAGAGTAACGGTAAAAACCATCGTCACCAAAATCGGTGGCAGGATCGTTGTCTTGTGCTGCTGAAATCCCTTCGCTGATGGCAAAAGCTCCGGCTACTAAATAGCTGAGTTTTCCTGCTTTGCCTTGTACATCTGCATTGGTGTTTGAAGTACTAAACGAGCCTATTGATTGTGACAAAGTCACTTTTGGCACCTCAGAGGTTGAAGCTTTCATTTTAATATTGATTACACCAGCCGCAGCCCCTGTTCCGTACAAAGTACTCGCTGCACCTTTCAATACTTCAATGTATTCAACGGCTTGTGCATTCAGCAATCTCAAGTCATAGTCCATTGCAATGCCAGATGGGTCGTTGATAGGCAGCCCATCAATCAAAATCAAAGTATGGGCATTTCTTCCTCCCCGAATATTGTAATCTAGGTTGGTGCCTGGTGTGCCAAAAGCTCCGTCAATATTAATTCCTGGAAGTTGATTCAAAAGATCGGCAACCGTTCTTCCTGGTGAATTTCTTATTTCATCGGCAGTAATTTTATAAATCACTTTGCCTGATTTTTCAATTGGTGTTTCGAACTTGTTGCCCGTCACTACAACACGGCCAAGGTCTCTTACTTGCCCTGCTTCTTGAGCAAATAGATTAAATGAAGCGGTCAAAATTGTCAGTGAAGCAATGCTTAATTTTTTAAAAATGGTTCTCATTGATTGTTTAATTGAATTAATAATTCTTGAATAGTTTTATAGGTAGTATCGTTGTGATTCAGGTGCCAAAGTGGTGCTTTTAGGCTGCCTGAAATTTTAATTTCTAGATCAGAAGTGTCAGGAGTTACTTCGTAACCCGCCCTTTCCAAAGCACTTCTTGTCCAGCGTTTCAAGATCACATCACCTTCGAGCCTGACCTTTGTTTTGCTTTGGTTCGAAGTCCTTTTAAATGTTCCCAGCTCGTAATCGAATTGAAGTTGATCTCTTTGGAAAGCTTCCTCTAATAGTCCGTTCAATACCAAATCTTCAGGTAATCCTGAATCGATGGTTTGATTTTGATTGATGAGCCATAAATGATCGGCATTGGCCAAAGCCATATCCAATTCATGTGTGGTGAGTAAAATAGCCTTGTCTGACTCAACCGCTAATGCACGCAGTAGATGGAAGATTTCCATGCGATTAGGCAAGTCTAAATGGGCGGTGGGTTCATCCAAAAATATCACCTCCGTATCTTGGGCCAGCGTTCGGGCAATCATCACTTTCTGTCGCTCGCCATCGCTCAATTCACCAATGTGTTTGTTGGCAAATTCGAGTATTCCAGTGGCCTCCATGGCCATAAAAATGATGTCCTTGTCTTTCTGGCTTAAAGTCCCTAGCCAGCTAGTGTATGGGAAACGACCTAAAGAGACTAAAGCATAAACCGTTAAATTTCCAGGAGCAATTCTATCGGTAAGTACCAAGCTCAGTTGCTTTGAAAGGGATTTCGCATCAATGGATCGGATGGGTTTCCCTTGCATGAAGACTTCACCCTTCAGTGGTTTCTGAATTCCTCCAATGGTTCGCATCAAAGTAGATTTACCAGCGCCATTTGTGCCAAGCAAGCAGGTAAGTTTTCCCTTTTCCAAACTGAGGTTAAGGTTGGATAAAACAGGTTTAATCCCTTTTTTATCCTTGTAGCCTACCGTAAGGTTTGTGGTGCTGAGTATCGTTCTTGTCTCTTTCATCATTCTACCTTTAAAAAGAAGCTTTTAGGTTCTTGCGTTTAACAATGATCCAGATGACAATAGGCGAGCCGATGAGGGCCGTAATGGCATTGATCGGTAAGACAGTTTGACTGCCCGGTACTTGCGAAATAATGTCGCAAACCAACATCAAAATCCCGCCTACTAATGCACAAGTAGGTACCAGTGTGCGATGGTCGGAAGTATTTAAAAAGCTGCGCGAAAGGTGTGGCACTGCAATACCCACAAAGCCAATTGGCCCACAGAAGCCCGTAATAGCGCCTGCCAAAATACTGGTCGTAGCAATAATGGCCACTCGTGCCCATTTTACATTGAGGCCCATGCTTTGGGCGTAATCTTCACCCAAAAGGAGTGCATTTAGTGTTTTAGAAAGGAAGAAAGTAAGGATAACACCTGTGAGGACAATGATGGCCAAGGCTCCAAGCTGTTCGTTGGTTACTCCTCCCAAGCTGCCGAATGTCCATAAAATGTATTCTTGAATTTGCTCAGGATTACTGAAGAATTGCCAAATGCTCACCACGGCAATGGTGATATTTGCCACCATCAATCCTACAATAAGCATGACTACATTGTCCCTGATTTTGAAAGAAATGCCCAAAATGAGTACCAGTACCATTGCAGCACCTAAAGTGGAAGCGATGATGATCAGCCAACTTCCGTCTACCCCCAATTCACGAATTGAAAAAGTGGTAGTTACTGTACCTGCGGCTAACATTACAGCAGCCACTCCCAAACTAGCGCCCGCAGTAATCCCCAATACTGAAGGCCCAGCGAGTGGATTTCTGAAAAGTGTTTGCATTTGAAGACCACCCAATGATAGTGCAGCTCCCGCTAAGATTGCTGTTACCGCTCTCGGAAGTCTAATTTTCAGGATAATTCCTTGCCAGCCACTATTGTCGATTTGTTGCCCTAAAAGTGTTTTGATCACATCGCTTACAGGAATTCGTACCGAACCCAAACCGATGTCGAGTAAAAAGAGCAGAATAAGCATCAATCCTAATAGGATCAACGACTTCGCTCTAAGGCGTTTTCCTTGAGTGATTAGATTCATAATAGAAGGGGTTTAATAGCTTACTTCAGCTGATTGTAGTACACCAGTTGGTGATCGGGGAGAAGTTCGGGGTGGAAGATTTTCACCACGTCCTTCAGAACAATGTGCGGTTCTATTACACCAGTTTCGTAATAGTCGTTGCCACCGCCTTCGGTATTTCGACCAAAGACATTGTAAATACCGCCATTTTTATAGGATTTGAAATCCATATATCGCGGGTCTCTTTCTCTAATGTTCTGTAAAGTACTAGCACCACCTGGAGCAATCCAGAAATCGGCATTCAGGCCTATTTCATATACGGTTTCAAAGCTTAACTTAATACTACCAGTAGAATTATCATCTTTCCATGGATAGTCTGCTTTGGCTACTTTCAGTACGTTGTAAGCAAAGCTTTTTCCGCCAGAAACCTGCCACGCATCACCTTGGGCAATGCCAGTAATAGTCAGTGGTGCGTCTGTTACTTTTTCAGCAATCAAGTCTAAAACGCTCTGAAACTCGGCTTCAATGGCACCGAATTTCTCGTTTACCAGCTTTTCCTTATTTAATAAAACGGCCAGTAGTTTCACCCATTCGGCACGCCCTAATAAGTCAACCTCTTGCCAGTCAGCATTCAACACTACGGGAATATTTAAGCGCCCGAGTTGCTGGAAAGATTCGTTCTGGGAGTTAGGATAGCCTACACCTAAAACGACATCAGCTTCCATATCAATAATGGTTTCTACATTTAATGTTCCTGCGGGTTCAACCTCGATAATTTCACCTGAATCTACCATGCTGATTACCTTTGGGCTGCTCACATATTGCTTTCTT
Organism: Roseivirga ehrenbergii; assembly: GCF_001593005.1. Taxonomy (GTDB): domain Bacteria; phylum Bacteroidota; class Bacteroidia; order Cytophagales; family Cyclobacteriaceae; genus Roseivirga; species Roseivirga ehrenbergii. The sequence continues at coordinate 106,713 of NZ_LQZQ01000002.1, read as the reverse complement.
TCAATTCCCTTGAGTTCACCAAGTGCATTGAGCAATTCGAACATGCCTAAATGTGTAGTAGATAATGAAACTGCTTTCTGAATAGGTATATTAATCACAGGTAAATCAACGCCTTTAGGGGCAGGAGTTCCTTCTTGAACCAACAGAAAACTCACGGTATCTGCTACATCATTGTAATGCCTATAAAGGTGGAGTGTTTTGTAGTTGCTGTGGTATTCTACATCAAAACCAACGGAATGATCAATCGAGACCTTTTCTGGGAAATAGTCTTTTTTCGGATCGAAATCTGGAAAATCAGATTGATTTTTGGAGTTGGACTGGCAGGCTGAAAAGCCAACCAGTAAGAAACACAGCAGGGTATATACCGCCCAGCGATGCGTATTATATTTTTCAGTTTTCTTCATGCTATTGCCCTTCCTCAGAGGGTGGTTTAGTTGAACTTTGCAATGGCAGGTCTTCTGACTTTCCTAGTGTATTGCGCCTTCCCGTTTCGAATTTGGAAACAGTGGCAAAGTGCGATACACTTTTTTATAGGATTACAGCAGCTGGGACTGTCCGGGATTTACACCCGATTCCCTTTTAATTCCGAAAACCGAAGCTTTCAGGAAACCCTTGCGGTAGCACAAATGTAGAGAATTAAATTTTGATTGGATGAATGAAGATGGAAATATTGATTTCTAACCTAACACAACAAAAAAGCCCTCTCAATTATTGAGAAGGCTTTCAAAATCTTAGTTTTTAAAGAACTACTTAATCTCTAGCAATTCAATTTCGAATATTAAAGCAGCATTTGGAGGGATTGCACCACTAATACCTCTTTCGCCATATGCCAAGTTAGATGGGATATACAATTCCATTTTACCACCTAGTTTCATCAGTTGAAGACCTTCGATCCACCCTTGGATGAATTGGCCTACAGGATAGGTAAGTGGTTCTCCACCAACAGAGCTATCGAATACTGTACCATCTAAAAGTTTACCTGTATAGTGAATGGTTACTGTATCCTCCGCCTTTGGAGATGCGCCCGTTCCTTCTTGAATAACTTTGTATTGCAAGCCGCTAGCTGTGGTTTGAACGCCTGGTTTAGTAGCGTTTTCAGCCAAAAACAGGTCACCTTCTTCTTTAGCTCCTTCTATTGCTCTCTGTTGGTCGGCAATAAGAATCTCTTGCGACTGGTCTAAAGTCATTTGAGCAGTATCAGACAAAGCCTCTTTTACAGCAGCAGCAACCATATCAGCGTTTAAGGTTTTGTTTTGTTGCTTGAGCATTTCTGCAATTTGAACACCATAAGCATAGCTAAGGCTGTCTTGTTGGGTTTTCATTTGTGCAGTAGAAGTGTTGTCATTGCTACATCCAATGGCAGTAGCCAAAAGAATTACCACACCAATAGAAAGTATGTTTTTCATAATCGTTTAGTTTTTAAAGTCAGGCGCAAAGGTAAAAATTAAATACACGTTTAATAATCAAGCCATAAACTCCTTTAGAAATTGGCTTAAGGATAATTTGTAAAGGTTATTTATTATAGAACATCCAGTTACTTTTAAAATCTTCTTTCAATTTCTGATTGGTAAGTATAGCACGTACCATCTCAACAGGCATACTATTTTCTTTTAAAACTGCATCGTGGAATTCTTTATATGTCATTTTACCACTGTCTACCAATTCCTTCTTTAATGCATAAAATTGCAAGCCTCCTGTCATGTAGGCCAATTGATAAAGTGGGCCATAGTTGCCCTCAAAAGATCTTCTAACCTCACCTTCAGCATTAGCGCGTTCATGTCCCACTCTGTCCACCAAAAAGTCAATACACTGCTGTGGAGTCCATTTACCTAAGTGATAGTTTAGCGAGAAAATAATTCTTGCAGAACGGTGCATTCTCCAGAAAAGCATTCCAATACGGTCTTCAGGCGACCTAGGGAAGTCCATATCCCAAAGAATAAGCTCCCAATACAATGCCCAGCCTTCCGTCCAAAAAGGAGTACCATAGGAACGATATTCCTTGTTTCGGTTATTCATAAAGCCTTGAAGATGGTGACCGGCAATTAATTCATGATGCACTACTGCCCTTGAAAAATGAGGGTTATTTCCTCTAAAACTCATGAGTTTATCTTCATGGTTCATTTCGTCTGTTGGATAAGCAATTTGTAGCGTTTCACCTCCTAAAAAGAAAGGACTAATCAGTTGTCTAGCAGGCGAAATCATAGACATTCTCCATGTTTCTTCTGCAATTGGAGGAATGGTAAGTAGGTTGTTCTTTTTCAGGAAGTCTACTGACTGGTCATAAAGCTCAAGCATGGCTTCGGGTTGTGTTCCTTCGGGGACAAAGCTCATTTTCACTTTTTCTTGTGCAGCTCTCCAGTCATCACCAAAACCCATTTCTCGTGAAGCCTTTAGTAATTCGGCATCCGCCCAAGCAAACTCTTTATTGGCGATGTCTACTAATTCTTCTGGTGAATAAGGAATCATCTCAAACTTTAACTGTCTAATCAATTCCTCTCTTCCAATAGGGTTGCCTATAATTCCACTACCGTCATCTTTAGGTAAAGTTGATTTGTCCACTTGTGCACTCAGTACTTTTGAGTAATCATCTAGGGCTTTATCTAGTACCTCATATGGTTTTGTAACCCACCAAGTGAATTGAGGGTCGTAACCTTTGTAAAAATCATAAACACTATTGAGTGCGCGTTTTTGGCCTCGTATTGTTCGTTCTGCTCTTCGGGTTAGTTCTCTAGAAAAAGTTGGGTTCTCTTTTTTTAATTCGGCAGTGGCTATCTTAATTTTTTTTACGGCTTCATTAAGTTCAGCGGCTACTTTTTCACTGTCTAAATGAAATCCTCGTCTTCGTTTCTTCTCTAGATCATAGAGAAATTCAGCAGGACTAATCCACCTTTTTAGCTGGTTTACTTCTTTTTCTTCTACCGATAAATCAAACAAGTTTTCTTCTATAAATCGCTTCTGAAGTAGATAGTCCACTTGACCACCAGTTGACAGCTTATTGAAATTGAATTTCTCAAGCTTCGAGAGCTGATCCTTGAAAAAGTTTTCGAAACGTAACCTTCTTTCAGGGGAGTTTTCAATAGAGTAGAAGCGAGAAAGGCTTCCATAATCTGCTCTTAGGTTTACCGAAAAATCGTATAATTCGGTAACGCCTGATTGGTTATCCGGCTGCTGAGCAATAGTTAAGTGCCCAGATATTAAAATTAGGCAAGCGATAAAAAATAACTTTGATAGCTTTTTCATTTGTAGAACGAGTTAAATCAAAAAGTAAAAATAGAAGAGAAAACCGAAGTTCATCTGTGAAGTTGCTGTGATTGTCAGTTAGCCTGATGAATGGTTTTCTTCCAGCTATTTTAGATTGTTTTTAGGTTTCTTGGCTAAGGTTATTAACTCTTCGCTTTGTAAGGCCTCAAAGAAATCTTGGTAAAAGATTGTATCATACTTAGAGGTGTATTTCAAGTTAAATCTAAAAAATGGTGCATTAATTAGAAAATTGTCTGCACTTTTTCGTTTGTCAGCTATTTCTAAATATTTTAATAGGCCTTCAATATCCTGACCTTCAAGAGTTATCTGCTCACTGTTTATATTAGTTTTGCTTGGTATTCCATCATAATAAGGTACTTGCTCATAACTGAGTATACCATGTTTAGTTTCTTTAACAGTTTTCTCATTAGTGGGAAATTGAAGGCCTATAAACAAAGTGCTCAACAACACGAAATTCCAGCTCATATGAAAATAAATGGCATTTCGTAGTTTAAAGTTTAAGCAAATCCAGTTGCAGATTAGGCCTGAACCTAATTGAATAAAGGTTAAGAAAGTGTCAGTATTCAGTCCAAACTCTCCCTCACTTAAATGTACTAAAGCAAATAATACTGAATTAAGAATAATATATGTAGGTAAGTATTTTGGTTGACTTAAGCGGCCTGTTCTGGCTAAAAGAATGACCATAATCAAGGCTATGCCTAAGGTGAAATTGAGCCACTGGGAATACTGACTAATCGTTACCAGAATGATGGCAATAAGACTAACAATTTTGATTGTGTTATTTGTAGAGTGCTGTCCTCTAAAAGTTACTTCCTCCAGAATTGGTGCAAAAAGGACCGCTATAAAAAAGAAGAGCTCAAAGCTAAATCCGCCAAAATTTTCAGGAGTAATGTTTTCTGAAGAGGTAATAAGAATTACTATGCCTAAGGCTAATGATATGATACCTGTTTTTAGTGCCCAATTAAAATTTCGCTGAGAAAATATTTGCTTTATCAATATTGTAGAGTTAATCTACCAAAGTAACTGAAAAATATTATAAACTCTACTTTGCAATAAGGTAATAAAAAAGGCTTACTGTTCTCTAGTAAACCTTTCAATAGCTTCAACAATTTTTAGTCAGATACTACTTCATTTCATTTTCTGAAATGAACTTAAACTTTTGACCACCCACAGAAGCTTCATACATTAATCCGCCTTTGGCTTGGGTAAAAACCGCTACACCATCGGTATAACTTGCGTCTGCCGATATGCCAGATTTTAATGCTACTGCGGAAACTTGGGCTGCAAACTGGTACTTATTATTGATGAATCGGTTGAAGCTATCGGCATCTTCGAAGAAAATGATTTCACTGTATTCTTGTCCTCCAAACTGGAAGCCGACAGTGATTTGAGTCATATTGGATCCACCAATCATTTCACCTTGTTTAAAAACCACACCTTTTCCAGCTGCACCACCAATACCAATACCACCTTTTCCAATTGATGGGAACACTGCGTAACCAAATGAGTTCTGAAAGAAGGTTACTAGGCTGTTATCTACTTTCTTGAATTCCGTAATGGTTTTCTGAGCTTTTGTTATGTCGTATTTTTCCTTGTTTTGGGCAAAGGTCTCTATTGAAAAACAAAGGCCTAGTGTTATAAATATTGCTATTAAATTTTTAACTCTCATAATAATTTAATTTTTATTGATCTCTCCTAATCAACTTTTATTCCACACTTCTATAGGTTCTTATTTTCTAAAGTACAAGTCTTGCCCTTCAGCTGGTTGAATGTCTAATACATTCGCGAGCACTAATTTTATTAGGGTCCGCGAAGCAACAAATTTTGACAGCTTAGCTGCTTGAGCGTAGTTTGTGAGAGTAATGTTTGGGCTAGACTCTAATAGTTCCATTAATTTTCTTTCTTTCTCTCCAAATACGAACTGAGTATCCTTTTCCTTCACACGCCTTCGCAAAATTTCACGCATTTCTTTGCTCGCCTGTAAGCTTTGTTCACCAGCCCTAACGTAAGCTTTCCCTGTTTTGGTATTGAAATCTTTTCTAAGCTGTAAAGGTAATTTTTTGCCTCTTTCAATTTCAAAAACAGCTATTCCTTTTTTTTCATTTAGTTTAATTACTTGTATTGCATAATCTAGTTTGGGCCAAATAAGGTTCTGAATGGCTTGCTCTAGTACATAAACTTCTCCTTCAATATCGCGAGTCCCCGATATAGTACCGTCATCATCTACGCCAAGTAGAAGTATTCCTCCTTGGGTGTTAGCAAATGCCACTAACTCTTTGGCTATTTTATCAGGAAAGTTGGCCTTTTTCTTAAATTCGAGGTGAACGCCCTCGCCCTTTTTGGCAAGCTCACTTAACCTTCGGATGTCCCAATTCTCCATACTTATTGAATAATAATGTTTTTCTCTCTGTCCGTGTTTTCATTGCTGAGAGAAAAATAAACCCTGTTGTTTGATTAACTGTTCAAATTGTTGTGCCAAATTTAGAATAAGAATAATCAATTTAGGTTTCTTCCTTATTTGATTCACCATCAAAATCGGATAGAATTTTTAAATGTTTCGAGCAAGTGGTGATACTGATTTGCAGAACTTAGGTAGTTTCATATCAGCTATTAAAATGACATATGAAGGGAGAAGGAAGCTGATCTTTTTTTATATCTGCTTGAGTTTAGCTCGTTTTATTTGGGGGCTAAAAGTAGGGTTTATAAAAGCAAAAAGCGTCCCAAAATTATTGAGACGCTTTAAAGTGTGTGTATATGTGTGTATATGGAATTCTAAATTTATCCTAATAAGAAAGCATATCCTTTTTTACCTTTCTTACCTCTAGTAAGAACGATACACTGGATAACATCACCTTCTTTAAGGTTTTCTATTGGTTTATCGTTGAAGAAGTCAAACGCTTCTCCGTTTGAGTTCATGACAACACCAAACTGAACTTGGCGTTTATCAACAAATGAGCCATCTGGCGCGTCCCAATTATTTCCAAGCTCTGGATCTGGTCTCTTTACAGCTTCAACGACTACAACAGGTTCTGTTTCTGTTTCATTAAAACTCTTAAATCCGAACTTTTCTTTGAGTATTTCAAGGCTTTGCTCCTTATAAGACTCACCTTTTACGCTTAAGTCAACAAGATTAGACAAAGCTTCGTCTGTTGATCCATTTTTCAAAAGTGTAAGAGCTAAATACCACTGTGCTTGGTCAGTGTAGCTAGAATAGTTATTGAGAACAATATTTAAATTATTAATAGCAGCCTCAATATTTCCTGTTTCAATCTGAGTTATGCCTAAGTAAAAATAATTATCCGCATTTTTCTCGGTTTCAACTAATTGTGAAAGGCCTCTTTCGGCTTCTTCATAGCTTCCTAAATCATAGGCATAATAAGCTCTGTTCTTCAAATTCGTGAGGTCAACAGCTGAACCTCTCTCAATACCTGAAGCGATATTGTTATAGGCTTCATAGTATTCACCGAAGATTTTGGAACCATTGACTTCTGATGTACCGCTAAAGAGACCAAAGTAGCTTAGCGATACAATCAAAAGCAGACTAGCTGCAATTGAAATGTATTTTTTCATAGTAGTGTGGGTTTTGGTTATTTGTAGTGTTTGAATTGAGGCTTCTTGGTTTTTTAAAGATTGAAGTACTCTTGACTTAACTTCTTCTCTTGTAATATTTTTAATAAGTTTTACTTCTTGAAATTCCAATTGAAATTCAGGATCACTTTTTAACCTATCGTCAAAATCTAACATCTCGTTGGTGTCGAGATTGCCATTTAAATAAGCATCAATTAAATCTAAATTCTCCTTCATCGGAATTACTCAATTAGTTTCTTTATTCGTTGAATACACTTGTATTTCAAATTCCTAACAGTGTTACCACTACTATACCCCATTATTTCAGCAATTTCATCAGCTGACAGCTTATTGAAATAGAATAACTCTAAAATTCGTTTACAGGGGTCTCCCATTGAACTGATGATTTCACTAACCTTGTCGTACTTTTCAATTTTTTCAATTTCGAAGTCGTCCTCGTCAAGAATTAGGTCATCATCTTTAAATTTCCCTTTAAATGTGATCTTGGTCTTTTTCCTTAAATCACCTAGTAATTTATTTTTTCCAATGGAATAAAGATATGTTTTAATACCAGCAGCATTCATTTCCTCAAAACTTCCATCTACAACGTTTTCGTAGAACGATAAAATAGCGTATTGATAAATGTCAATAGCTTGTTCTTCCGAACAGTTATGAGTATTCGTGATGTACGCGATAAAACTTTGCCTGTAGTCAGAATATATCTGCTCAAGGGCTTGTTGATCACCGCGTTTAAGTCTCACAATAAGACTGCTTTCGCTCATGCCTTCTCTTATTAATGATTTAGAACTCCAAATGTCACCCTTGTAAAGTGATTTTTTTTTATTTTTTTTGAAAACCCTGCGTTTTCGAATAGAAATAGGTAAATAACCTAACCAGTAGGTTCTGCATTTTGACCCTAAGGACTATAACTTTTTTTGATTGTAAAGTGATTTTTTCTGAAAATTTAAAATTAGTAGCTTTTGAAGGGTGACATTTACCGTTTTAAATCATTAAAGTTAAAAGAGACACATTGCAATTGAAAGGGACATCATACTATTTAATAGGCGATAAGATTCATTTAATGGAGGACAGTTTTGTGAACGAACCCTCATTTATTGTAAATCAATCAGATCGAAAATTACTAGACGGAATCAATATAATCGTTGTTGATGACAACCCTATAAATTTAACTGTTGCGGACAAAACCCTTGCCAAATTCGGAGGAACCTCGTTCAAATGCCTAAGTGCCGAAGAATCTCTTGTGGCTTTCAAGTCAAAGCCCATTCATTTAGTTTTAATGGATTTGCACATGCCTGGTATTGATGGCTTTACTGCGACCAAATTAATAAGAGAAACAGAAGAGTTTAAAAACAACCCAATTCCGATCTTGGCATATACCACTTATAGCTACAATGATGTAAAGGCTGAAATTGAAGCTTGCGGAATGAGCGGGTATATTGGAAAACCATTTACGCATGTTCAAGTAATTGACACCATCCTAGGCGCTGTTGGTGTTCAGAAATAACATTCTTTCCTCTTTCTTTTTTTATATTCGCTCTCAAGAGTACCTTGGTTGGTAATTAGAACTTGTTACCCTATTTTTGGCGAAAACTACACCCATAGCCATGCAAAGAGACCAACTTATATTCGATCTTATTAAAAAAGAACGTCACAGACAAACCGAAGGGCTTGAATTAATTGCCTCAGAAAACTATGTATCTGATCAAGTCATGGAAGCCATGGGTTCGGTACTTACCAATAAATATGCTGAAGGGCTACCTGGTAAAAGATATTATGGTGGATGTGAAGTTGTAGATGAAGTTGAGTCGCTAGCGATTTCTAGAATCAAGGAATTATTTGGAGCAGAATGGGCGAATGTGCAGCCACACTCAGGTGCACAAGCCAATGCTGCTGTAATGTTAGCATGTTTAAAAGCTGGAGACAAAATACTGGGTTTTGATCTATCACACGGAGGTCACCTTACCCACGGTTCTCCTGTAAATTTTTCAGGAAAACTTTACCAACCTTCGTTTTACGGAGTTGAGCAAGAAACGGGGCTGATTGATTGGGATAAAGTTGAAACTACTGCCCTAGAGGAAAGACCTCAAATGATTATTTGTGGTGCTTCTGCTTACAGTAGAGATTGGAACTACAAACGTCTTCGTGAAATCGCTGATAAAGTTGGAGCCCTTCTTTTGGCGGATATTTCACACCCTTCAGGCTTAATAGCTAGAGGGATTTTAAACGATCCATTAGAGCATTGTCATATCGTAACGACAACCACACATAAAACCCTTAGAGGGCCAAGAGGTGGGCTGATTATGATGGGTAAAGATTTTGAAAACCCTTGGGGTTTGACAACTCCTAAAGGAGAGCCTAGAATGATGTCTCAATTACTCGATTCAGGAGTTTTTCCAGGAACTCAAGGTGGACCATTGGAGCATGTGATTGCTGCTAAGGCTGTTTCTTTTGGTGAAGCATTGAGCGACCAATACATGGATTATATTCTTCAAGTGAAGAAAAACGCCCACGTAATGGCAAAAGCCTTTGTTGATTCTGGATATAAGATTATTTCTGGTGGTACGGATAATCACATGATGTTGATTGACCTTAGAAGTAAGGGGCTTACTGGAAAAATAGCAGAGGCTACTCTTGGCAAGGCAGATATCACGATAAATAAAAACATGGTTCCATTCGATGATAAATCACCATTTGTGACATCGGGAATGAGAATTGGTACGGCAGCAATTACCTCACGAGGTTTAGTTGAGTCGGATATGGAACGAATTGTTAAGATGATTGATCATGCGCTTTTGAACCATGATAATGATTCGAAATTGAGTGCAATTCGCTCTGAGGTAAATTCATGGATGCGAGATTTTCCACTTTTTCAGGCTTAATTAATTGGCACTAGATCAGCTAGACGACAAATCAGAGATGGGCTTTTTAGACCATCTTGAAGAATTAAGGTGGCATTTGGTGCGATCGGTGATTGCTATAGCCGTCTTAATGATCACAGCCTATATATTTCAAGGATACATTTGGGACGTTGTTATTTTGGGACCAACTAAATCTGACTTTTGGACTTACCAAAAGCTGTGTGAGTTGGCAGAAATACTTAGATCTCCTGCTTTGTGCCTTGATGAAATTCCCATTTCGCTCCAAAACAGAGAGATTACCGGGCAGTTTGTAATGAGTATCACTTCTTCTGCCGTTATAGGGCTAATTGTAGCCTTCCCTTACGTTTTCTGGGAGATTTGGCGTTTTGTAAAGCCTGGTCTTAGAAGTTCAGAGAAAAATGCATCACGTGGTGCTGTATTGGTTGTATCCTTTTTATTTCTTACTGGGGTGGCATTTGGGTATTTTATCATTACCCCGCTATCTATTAATTTTCTAGCCAATTACACGCTATCAGATTCAATTCAAAACTTGATAGATATAAAATCTATTTTGAATATGCTAGTGACATTGTCTTTGGCATGTGGTTTTATGTTTCAATTACCAGTTGTTTCATATTTCCTTACAAAGGCTGGTTTAGCCAGTCCAGCACTGATGAAGCGATATAGAAAACACGCATTTGTAGCAATTTTGGTAATTTCAGCAATTATCACTCCCCCCGATGTAATGAGTCAGATACTTATTGCAATACCAATTATAGGGCTATATGAGGTAAGTATAGTAGTTTCCAGAAGGGTGGAAAAATCAACCGAAAAAAAGAACGCATGAAAAATATAGGAATTGGTGGAGACCACGCAGGTTTTGAATACAAAAGTGAAATTATACCTTACTTGGAGGGGTTGGGCTTTAAGGTTACTGACTTTGGACCTAACTCAACAGACTCGGTAGACTACCCTGACTACATTCATCCAATGGCTTCTAAAGTTGAAGCTGGCGAACTAGACTTGGGAATTGCCATTTGCGGAAGTGGTAATGGCGTATGCATGACTGCCAACAAGCACCAAGGAATCAGAGCTGCTTTAACTTGGAATTCGGAATTGGCTGCCTTAGCTCGCCAACACAACAATGCCAATGTAATTTGTATCCCTGCTAGGTTTGTTGACTTAGATTTGGCGAAGGAAATGGTGAAGGTATTTCTCGAAACCGACTTCGAAGGTGGTCGTCACCAAAAAAGGGTTGATAAAATCAATTGCTAGTTACCCTTTCAATTCAAAGGGTAAACAAAAAAGTTATTGATGAAATGGCCAAAAGAAGGAATACGACCTCTGCAACCCAGCGTTTTCCCCTTGTCAGTAAAAACTGAGTCGTAAAAAATGTCATTGGTATAGCAATCGTTTCTGCTGACAATAAGGTCAACTGATTATCTAACCTTAAGGTCACCAAAGCAAAAATTAGCATCCATAGCATCATCCTCTGTATCAGAATTTGATGGTTGGTGAGCCCTGCCCCTTGAAAACTTTGAGCACCAGATAAAACAGTTAAAAATAAGGGTAAGCCAAAAATTAATAAGATATTATTCAGTACTGTTCCATCTAATTCGTTTATTCTGAACAAGCCCGAAAAGTAATCTCCAATAAAGGCAGCGCCTTGTTGAAAGCACAAATAATAAATCCAGAAGACTAGAAAACTGAAAATAAAGCCATAAGCCATAAGAAAATATCTTCTAACCAAAGTACCCGAATAAACTACATAAATAAGGATCGTAAAAATCAGGAAGATAGAATAGGGAGTATAGCACAATGCGCTTAAACCCAATAAGAACCCTGTGGTTAAAATATTCTCTTCAGAGCCTCTAAACTTTAAGTGGATAAGAATTTTATCGGTAGCCAATAGTAAAAACGTATTGGCCATTAAGGCTGGGCTCAAGTATAGAAGCTCTTGAGATGAGCTTAAAATTATAGCGTAAAGTATGCCAGGTAAATAAGTATTATCTTCAAAAGCGGCATTCCGTTGCAGTGTAGTGTTAAATATAACTGCTTGTATGAAAACAAGTATGGTAGATATTACCACCGGTGCTACTACCGAACTGTTGAACAAAAAGGTAATTAATCCATAGAAAAAAGTATATAAAGGCCCAGCCGAAATGGAATTGGATATTACTGTACCAGGATTTTCGTTAAATGCAGTACCTAGTAAGTAAGAACTATTCAGAATAGCCGACTCTTCCAAGCCCATAATGAGTAAAACAACTCTTGTTATGATCAAGAAGGCAGCTATAAACAATAGCAGATACGGATCGTTTTTTCTGAAGAATTGAAGCAATTTGGTCGTAGTTACTATGAGTTGGTAAAATAAGCCAAAAAAAGCACAGGAAGGAAAATAGATAAATTAATAAGATATTTGCAGCATGACCCAAAGTAAAAGACAGCTTAAGTTTTCTAAACTCATTCAAAAAGAGATAAGCGAAATATTTCAGAAGGAACATTCAGCTAAATTCATTGGCTCATTGGTTACTGTTTCAGATGTAAGCATGAGCCCAGACCTTGGTTTGGCAAGAATTTACCTAAGTATTTTTCCTGTTAAATCTTCTGAAAAAATTATGGAAGAAATAGAAGCTGCTAAAAGTAAAATCAGAGGCAGCTTAGGAAAACGTATCGGTAAAGAAGTAAGAATCATTCCTCATATTGCTTTCCATGTAGACAGTACTGCGGAAGAGGCTGAGAAAATGGATCAAATTATCAACAAACTGAATATTCCTCCTGCTAACAATAACGATACTGAAGAATAAATTTTGAACCTCTCGAGTTTCATAGCAAAGCGTTATTTCGCTTCAAAGAAAAAGAAGAACTTCATACAGGTACTTTCGTGGATTTCTGTGATTGGAGTGGCTATTGGCACAGCCGCACTTATAGTTGTGCTCTCCGTTTTTAATGGTCTTCAGGATTTTGTTCGGTCCGTGTATAATTCCTTTGATGCACCTCTAACCATTCAGGCCTCGGTAGGTAAATCCTTTGAGATGACCCCTGAGTTACGCGCTAAAGTAGAATCCATAGAAGGAGTAAACATAGTTACCGAAGTAATTGAAGATAACGCGCTAATTCTTTTTCAAGACCAACAAGTTGTGGCTAAAATCAAAGGTGTAGATAGCAATTATGCCTCTGTAAATCGGTTAGATACTTTTTTGGTTAGAGGGAAAATGAAACTGAAGGAAGGTGATATCAACTATGCAATTTTAGGAACAGGCGTAGCCTACAATTTGAGCCTGCGAATTGATGTGAATTCCTATGGAATGCAAATTGTCTATCCTAAAAAACTCAGACCAGGAATGCCTGTTACCAATAATTCAATTACCCGAAAAAGCATAGTGCCTGCCGCTATCTTCAATATTGAACCTGTTTATAACGAAAGCTATGTGTTTGTTCCTTTGAGTTTTGCTCAAGACTTAATGGATTATGAGAACAAACGGACTTCTATAGAATTATACCTCGATGAAGGAGTAAGCATAAATAAAATTAAAGAAGAAGTTTCGAGTAGGCTCGGTGATGGATTTGAAGTATTGGATAGTGATGAACTTCACTCTAGTTTGCTCAAGGCCATAAAAATTGAAAAGCTTTTTGCCTACATCACGCTTTCATTTATAATGGCCATTGCTTCCTTCAATATCTTTTTTACCCTTTCAATGTTGGCCATAGAAAAAAAGAGAGACATTTCTGTGCTTTACTCTTTTGGAGCCACAGCTCAGTTCATTCGACAGATTTTCCTAAAACAAGGCAGCATCATTTCCTTGGTAGGGTCAGTTATAGGGTTACTCGCAGGTTTGGCACTTTGCCTTTTACAACAGAAGTTTGGTCTTGTTAGTATGGGAATGCAAAGTGCTGTTATGAATGCTTACCCTGTTAAATTAGAGGTAACCGATTTTATAATGGTGGGTGTTAGCATTTTTCTGATTACCATTTTAATATCCTATCGTCCTGCAATTATTGCCTCTCGAGTTGAAACCGTTAAAAATCTGAATTGATTTTCAGTTAATTAAGGTTTTCATCCAGTTTTTTGTTCGTTTTCGTCCAGTCCTTCTCAAATTAATAATTAATTTGCGGGTCGCATTTTTTTGAAATGAAGGTATCTACAGGCAAACCATTCCAGTTAATCTATTCGCTCTTTCAGCACGAATACTTAGGCTATCTATTCGAGTCCTTTGTGGTTCAGTTGGACGACAAGGAGCGCTTGACCCTGCAGCACCAAAATATATCTGCCAAAAACGCAAAAGAATTTGGGAAGGGAATGGACGAAAGGGACTATGAGCTAATCAAGCTTATGGATCAGATGCAACAAGAGGCCATTACGCTTAAGTTTTATAAGAAAAAAATCAAACCTGCTGAATTCTTCTTTAAAGTATACGATAAAGAAAAGGGTGATGTAGAATTACAAAAAACCATTGACCATTACCTAGAAGTAAGGCGTTCTAGAATTCTGGACCTTATGGAAGGTAAAATGATTTTTGAAATGGGGCGTGACGGTGAGCCAGCATGGAGGCAAATTCACTGGATGGAACAAAAGGCCAGCGTACTTTTTCATTTTAGGCGAAATGAAGATAACACCCATTATTTCCCTACCATCAAACACAATGGAGAAAAGTTAGAATGGCAATACAATGGCTCATTCCTAATTTGTAACCAACCAGCTTGGTTGGTGGTAAACGATCAACTATTTCGTTTTGAAAAGGGAGTTGATGGCCCAAAGTTAAAGCCCTTTCTGAACAAGAAATTTGTAGTAATCCCCAGAAAGGTAGAGGCCACCTATTACGAAAAGTTTGTAAGCAATTTGGTGGCCTCGTTCGATGTATATGCCAAGGGTTTTGAAATCAATACAGAAAGGCATGAACTGATTCCAGAAATTACCTTCTCTGAATTATCAACTGCTCAAACTGCCACGCCAGACTTGTTTGGCTCAGCTGGCAGTAATGGAAAATCTGACCCTGAACCAGCCAAATTGCTATTCAAAATTGGTTTTAAATATGGACCGTATACGTTTCCTTACGATGTAAATGCCACCTCTTCTGTAAAATTAGAGCGTAAAGGAGAAGAATACATTTTCCATAAAATAAAGCGAAATGTAGAGGCCGAATTAGACATTATTAAAAAACTGGGAGAGAAGGGGCTGGTGTTAAAAAATGGACGCCAAACTTTAACCCGTGGCGCTGGCTTTGCTTGGCTTTCAGAGAAAAAAGAGTTCATTCAGAATGAGGGAATAATTGTTCGCCAAAGCGAAAAGGATAGCAAACGCTATTTCGTTGGTGAAGCCCATATCGATATTAAAGTGAATGAAAATATCGACTGGTTCGATATTCATGCCATTATAAAATTTGGCGACTACGAAATTCCATTTGAACAATTACGAAAGCTTATATCGGGTAAAAAGAGAGAAATCATTCTTCCAAACGGAGAAATCGCTGTAATTCCTGATGCTTGGTTTGTTAATTACGCTGAGCTTTTCGCTTTTATGGATCATGAAGGTTCGCCAAAACTTAAAAAGCATCACCTATCGCTTATTCAAGATTTACAGAATGGACAACTGGCGCAGGTCAGTATGGATAGAAAATTAAGGCAGCTTGAAAATTTTGAAGAAATTGAGGATTACGATATTCCTTCTTCATTTAAAGGGCAGCTAAGACCATATCAAAAAGCAGGGTATAATTGGATGCGTTTTCTTTCTAGTTACAACTTTGGTGGCTGTTTGGCAGACGACATGGGTTTGGGTAAAACGGTACAAACCTTGGCCATGCTTCAATCTGAAAAAGACAAGGGAAAGAAGAATGCCTCGCTGTTAATAATGCCTACTTCCCTAATTTATAATTGGGAAATTGAAGCTTCAAAATTTACTCCAGATTTGAAGGTACTGGTGTATACGGGTTCTGGAAGAAACAAAGATGTAGCGAGCTTTGAAGACTATGATTTAGTTCTAACCTCTTACGGAATTACCAGAATAGACATTGACATCCTCAAGGGTTATTATTTTAACTACGTGATTCTTGATGAGTCGCAAGCCATTAAAAACCCGTCTGCGAATATTGCCAAGGCCGTACGCAAGCTCAAATCTAAATTCCGACTTATTCTTACCGGTACACCGCTCGAAAACAGCACTTTAGACTTATGGTCTCAAATGAGTTTTGTAAACCCAGGGCTATTAGGTACCGAAAGTTATTTTAGAGATGAATTTCAATTGCCGATTGAAAAGAAACAAGATCAGGAAAAGGCCAAAAGACTGAATGTAATTATTAAACCATTCATTTTAAGGAGGCAAAAATCACAGGTGGCTAAGGACTTACCCGAAAAGGTGGAGAATGTGAAGTATAGCACAATGACCGCCCAACAAGAAGAAAAATATGAGGAGGTAAAATCGTATTACAGAAATAAAATTCTGGACAACATAGAAAAAACGGGAGTTAAAAAATCACAACTTCTGCTATTACAAGGTCTTACGCAGCTCAGGCAAATTGCCAACCATCCAAAAATGACCGACCCAGAATATACGGGCGATTCTGGAAAACTGGAGGACGTGACTTATATGATAGAATCGGCTTTAAGCGAAGGCCATAAAATTCTTGTGTTTAGTCAGTTTGTTAAACATTTGTCTATTGTTCGAGAATATTTCGATAAGAACGACATGAAGTATGCTTACCTAGATGGAAGTACCAAGAATAGGCAAGAGCAAGTGGATCTTTTTCAGAAAGACGAAAGCATCAGGCTTTTCTTGATTTCGTTAAAAGCGGGTGGTTTGGGTTTAAATTTAACGCGTGCCGATTACGTGTTCTTACTCGACCCTTGGTGGAATCCGGCCATTGAAGCTCAAGCCGTAGATAGGGCCCACAGAATAGGACAGAAGAACACCGTCTTCACTTATAAATTTATTACTCGAAATACGGTGGAGGAAAAAATCCTAGCGCTTCAACAAAACAAAATTAAACTGGCTTCGGATTTAATTACTACAGAAGAAAGCTTTATCAAAAAACTAGAGGCGAGCGACATAGAGAGCCTACTAAGTTAATCTGATTTAAAAGTCAAAAATTGAAACCATAGTGCGGAGATAAGGCTATTCGATTGGACTAAGCTATATTAAATATTACTATAAGTTGAATTTTAGTTTTTTTAACTAAAAAGTTAATTCAAAACGAATCCTTTTTGCTTTAAACCCAGTATGTTCATGAATTGACATTCATTTTAGAATACTCTCTTCATAGTTAGTAAAAAAAAGATGTTGATAATTCGATTGAAAAGCGGGCGCATAAGGTGCCCGCTATTTTTTTATACTCCCTTTCCATTTAACTTGCCCAAGGTATGGCGAAGATCAAATCTGTTTACGTTTGTCAAAACTGTGGAGTCCAATCTGCCAAGTGGGTTGGCAAATGCAATTCGTGTAACGAATGGAATACTTATGTTGAAGAACAAGTAGGCGGTTCTGAAAAAGAACTCACTAACTGGAGAGAAAACGATTCAAGAACTACAGTTTCAAAACCAATTCGGCTAAACGAAATAGAAAGCAATACCGAAAAGCGAATAGTTACTTATGATAATGAGTTGAACCGCGTATTAGGCGGTGGAATTGTACATGGTTCATTGGTGCTTATTGGTGGAGAACCTGGTATAGGAAAATCTACACTGATGCTTCAACTGGCACTTTCATCTAAGCGGCTAAAAGTGTTGTATGTTTCGGGCGAAGAAAGCCAGCAACAAATTAAAATGCGAGCACAGCGCATTGGCCAATCGTCAGAAAACTGCTTTATCCTTTCTGAAACCTCAACCCAACACATTTTCACTCAAATTAGAGAAATTCAACCCGATATTCTCGTTATCGATTCCATTCAAACACTTCATACTCCAAGAATAGAATCTGCAGCGGGGTCTGTGTCTCAAGTGCGCGAATGCACAGCTGAATTGCTCAAGTTTGCCAAAGAAAGCAACACACCTGTTTTTCTAGTAGGCCATATTACAAAAGAAGGAAGTTTGGCAGGTCCCAAAGTATTAGAGCATATGGTGGATACTGTGCTTCAGTTTGAAGGGGACAGACACTTGGCGTATCGAATTTTGCGAACCGTGAAAAACCGTTTTGGCTCAACTTCTGAATTGGGTATTTACGAAATGCAGTCTACAGGGCTTCGTGAAGTTTCAAATCCATCTGAAATTCTAATCAGTCAACGCGAAGCTGACTCGCCTGGTGTAGCCATTGGCGCGTCTATAGAAGGCAACCGACCACTCTTAATAGAGATTCAGTCGCTGGTGAGCACTTCGTCTTATGGAACGCCTCAGAGAAGCTCTACGGGCTTTGATGCCAAGCGACTTAACATGTTGTTAGCGGTGTTGGAAAAGCGTGGAGGTTTTAGACTCAGCAGTCAAGACGTGTTTTTAAACGTAGCAGGCGGAATTAAAATTGAAGAACCCGCCATCGACCTTGCGGTTTGTGCTTCATTGGTAAGTGGCTTAAACGATGCTCCAATTTCTGATAAAACAGCTTTTGCTGCCGAAGTAGGTTTAGGCGGAGAAGTGAGAGCAGTAAACAGAATTGACAACCGAATTTCTGAAGCCGAAAAACTGGGCTTTACCCAAATATTCATTTCTAAATACAATATGAAGGGCTTGGATCAAAAGAAATACAAGATCAAAATCAGGCCTTTTAGTAGGTTGACCGATGTTTTTGAAGAGTTGTTGGGTTAAGCTTTAGAAAGTCCAAATGACTTCTGATTTTTCAATTTGCCAGGCCTCACTATTCTTAATCATCCAAACACGCATTAATCGTCCAGATTTACCACTCTCTGTATGAAAAAAATAAAAGAAGGTACGGTCATCATTAACAATTGGCTTTGATACCTCAATATAGCCAGCTTTTGTAGGGAACCAATTCTCATGAAAATTATACCAGAAATCTTTTCGATCAACTGTTGCTCCAAGGCTGTCTAGCTTTTTCTTGTCAATAGTTTGGACACTAGGAATGTGGTCAAACACAACTGACTGATTAAGAATAGCTTGATTTTCTTTTATGAAGAGGCTCGACAGCTTACCGACTGAGTCGTCAGATGAATAGACGGATGAGAAATCGCTGATTGTACCTACAAGGAGGTAGTCACTCAAAAGGCGTGGCTTTTCTGTTTCAATGTCAGCGTATAACAGAGGCTCAATCCCTAATTTTAAAATAGTTTGTTCTTCTTTAGTCAACTGAAATTCTCCTGTGGATTGTTCGGTTTTAGTGCCGCAAGCTTGAAACCACAGTATAATTCCTAGTAAAAATAATTCCCCCTTTTTCATTCCAGTTTTCTAAAATCAAAGCCAGCATTTCCTTGAAGACCACCTGTATGTACAGCCATAATTGTGGTTCCTCTTTCAAAAAAGTCTTTCTTTATCATGTCGAAAAGGCCATAGAACATCTTACCTGTATAAATGGGCTCCAAAGGAATACCATGAACTTCTTCAAACTCTTGTATAAAACTAACCAGATCAGGTTTTACCTTGGCATAGCCACCAAAATGATAATCGGTTTGAATTGACCAATTATTGAGGTTTTTGGCATCAATTTCATTCAGAAGTCTGTTTACTTCAGCTTTCAAGAAATCTCCTTTAAGTGCAGAAAATCCTATCACTTTTTTCGCTCCATTTAAGCCTGCAATCAAACCCGAAAGGGTGCCTCCAGTGCCTACTGGACAAGTAATCACATCAAAATCCTGATCAATCTCGCTGATGATCTCTGTGCAACCTTTTATGGCTAGTTGATTTGTTCCTCCTTCGGGCAAAATATAGCATTTACCAAATTGGCTTTCGAGCTGCTCTATTACTTCAGGCTCGCTTTTCCTTCGGTAAGTTTCTCTGTCCATATACTGCAAATGCATTCCTTGCGATTGCGCAAAAGCCAAGGTTGGGTTTAGCGTTTCGTGCGCTTCGCCACGAATAATACCTATGGTTTTAAAACCGAACGAAGCGCCCGCACCAGCTACCGCATAAATATGATTAGAAAAAGCACCGCCAAATGTCAAGAGCGTATTATGTCCCTCCAGTTTCGCTTGTTCTAGGTTATATTTCAGTTTTCTAAACTTGTTACCCGAAACTACTGGATGATTAAGGTCATCGCGCTTCACAAAAAACTTGACTCCTTTTTTATCAAAAAGTGGGTCTTTAATTTCTTGAATAGGGGTTTTAGGCGATTGCATGATCGAAGATAGATGAGTTTCAAAAACTAATCGAATGATAAGACAAATTTGATGAAGGAGTAGGTACAAAAAAAAGATGCTGTCACTTTCGTAACAGCACCATCTTCAACCAAAAACATTAAAATCTAAATCTACTCTGTCTCTACTTTTAACCTAAGCATTTACCTAACACTCAAGGTTACCAACACGATTTTAACGTTGCCTTTTCTAGCCAATGGCTAGTAATTTCTTTCTTCGGTTTTATAACGGTAAGTCGTTGAGTTGTATTTCAAATTTCTCCGACTTTCTTTAAAACCGATGTTCATTTATTTAAACCATAACAGTCTATAATCGTTCATTTATTAACTATTATTAACATATGGATCCCTTCAAAAACCTCCACCTCGACATTCCTCAAACCCAAAAGAAAAGAGTTGTAATTATTGGCGGTGGTTTTGCCGGCATTCAAATAGCAAAAGGGCTAAAAGGGCATGGTTTTCAGGTAGTTCTGTTAGATCGAAATAACTATCATACTTTTCAGCCGCTGTTATACCAAGTAGCTACCGCAGGCCTAGAACCAGACTCTATCGCTGGGGCACTACGCCAGCTGTTCAACAATTATCCGGACTTCTACTTTAGAATGGCCAAGGTGACGCAAATTCAGCCTGAAGAACAAAAAATTCATACCCTCATAGGCGATTTGTACTATGACTATTTAGTGATTGCCAACGGCTCTAAAACGAATTACTTTGGTAATCAGGAAATGTTCAATCTTACTTTCCCGCTCAAGCAGATTCCGCAAGCCCTTAATTTAAGAAGTCAAATGCTTCAGAATTTTGAGCAGACCGTACTCACGAGAGATCCACTTGAAAAGGATAAACTGACCAATTTTGTGGTGGTGGGTGGAGGCCCCACTGGGGTCGAAGTTTCTGGAGCGCTTGGAGAGTTAAAAAAGCATGTATTGCCTAAGGATTATCCGGATATAGATTTCAATATTATGAACCTACATTTGGTAGATGCGGGGCCAAGGCTTTTGGCTGGAATGTCGGAAAAGGCAAGTGAAAAAGCACTGAAGTACTTGGATGCCTTTGATGTAAAAGTGAAGCTAAACACCTTTGTGAAAAATTATGACGGTGAGGAGGTGACACTTTCTGATGGCACAGTAATTCCTGCCAAAACTGTGGTTTGGGCTGCGGGCGTAAAAGGGAATATTATTGATGGCATACCAGAAAGTTCACTAGAACGTGGGCGTATTTTGGTAGATGATTTTAGCGCTGTAAAAGGCATAAAAAACATGTTTGCGCTGGGCGATATTGCCTTTATGAAAACCGACCGCTATCCTAATGGTCAGCCAATGCTGGCCCCAGTAGCCATTCAGCAAGGTAAGCTTTTGGCCCGCAACCTCATACGGCAATCAAAAAATGAGGCAATGAAGCCTTTTGATTATGTAGATAAAGGCTCTATGGCTACGGTAGGCCGAAACAAAGCGGTAGTAGATATGCCAAAATTCACCTTTGGTGGTTTTCCAGCTTGGTTGGTTTGGATGTTCGTTCACTTACTTTCGATTATTGGTTTCAGAAACCGCCTTGTGGTTTTCAGTAATTGGGTGTGGAACTACTTTACCTACGACCGAGGAACACGCTTAATTATTCGCACTTTCGTTCGCAACAAAAATTATAAACAGGGAGAATCACTTTAATCCGGATTTATTTCTGCCTTTTATAAAATCCAGGCGGATGGAATGACTAAATATTCTTACTTTTTGGCGTGCGGAAGAAGAGGCTATATTGGACATTACAAATCGTTGGTTGGGCACTACCTGCTATAATCAATTTGATTTTTATTTCGGCCCTTGGCGAAAGCCCAGAACAAATGCGTAGACAGCAGTTTGAAGCCATTACGCAGAGTCTTATTCCTTTTCTCGTTTCTCACTTTATTATTAGGAACGTAATAATCAAATACAACTGGCTTAAGGTAGACCTTGGTAGAATAGTTTCTCGAGTATTAGCGCTTATACTAGCTGTAGCTGTGCTTTCTGGCCTGCTTAATCAACTTTCATATTTAGTATTTAGAAGTGCAGAATATAATAATGGAGACCTTTTGCTTCAGCTTACGTTCGATTTTCTTGTAACGGCTTTCCTTTATGTTATTTGGACTACCATTTATTTCCTTTATCATTACTTAGAGAGTAATAACCGCTCATTAAAGTATGAGGCGGCCATTAATGAAATGCAGTTGAATCAGCTTAAATCGCAACTTAACCCACATTTTATTTTCAACGCACTGAACAGTGTAAGGGCTTTGGTTGATGAGGAACCTGCTAAAGCAAAAATTGCGATTACTCAGTTGTCCAATATTCTGAGAACCTCGCTTATTATGGACAAGAAACGGGTGATCAATTTTAATGATGAGCTGAATACCGTAAGGGCATATTTAGCACTTGAATCTATTCGCTTTGAAGAGCGACTTAAAATCAAATACAATATTGATCCACGTTCTAACCATTTTCAGATTCCACCAATGATGCTACAAACTTTGGTTGAAAATGCAATAAAGCATGGCGTTTCGAATTTAGTAGACGGAGGGATTATTGAAATTAAGAGTATTACAGAAGACTCTGTATTAAAACTGCGAATAAAAAACAGTGGTCAATATGTTCATGGTGTTAAAAAACCCGGGAAAAAGGGCGGTTACGGCCTAAGTAACACTAAAGAAAGACTAAAACTGATCTATGGATCGGAAGCGACATTCAATATTTACAATGAAAATGATAAGTTTGTAATAACAGAAGTTAGAATTCCACAGGGAATTTAACAGTTAGCCCATAAATTATGAAAGCACTTATAATAGATGACGAAAGATTAGCCCGAAAGGAGTTAACCAATTTGCTTCAGGAATACCCTGAAATCGACATTGTAGGAGAAGCAGTAAATGCTGAAGACGCACAGGAAAAGATTAACTCGCTGAAGCCAGATTTACTGTTTTTGGACATTCAGATGCCAGAAAAAACAGGCTTTGAGCTGCTTGAATCATTAGACAATGTTCCTGAGGTTATTTTTACAACTGCCTATGACGAGTACGCGCTTAAAGCATTCGACTTTAATGCACTCGATTATTTATTGAAGCCAATTGAGCCAGACCGTTTAAAAGATGCTTTGAATAAGTTGTTGAAGCGAGTTCAGCCAGAAGAAGTTGGTGGTGAAGCCGAAGACAAGAAATTAGGCCCGAACGACCGTGTTTTCGTAAAGGATGGCGACAAATGTTGGTTCGTAAAGCTAGAAAACATTCGTTTGTTCGAATCTGACGGAAACTATATCAAAATCTATTTCGATAACTTTAAGCCAATGATTCATAAATCATTGAACGCTTTAGACGAAAGATTAGATGATAGATCATTCTTCCGTGCCAGCAGAAAGCACATTATCAACCTTACTTGGGTTGAAAGTATTGAATCTTGGTTCAATGGTGGTTTAATGGTTGTTTTACGCGGTGGCGATAAAGTTGAGGTGAGTAGAAGACAAGCTGCTCGCTTTAAAGAGATGATGAGTCTCTAAAAAATTGTTTCTTAAGCTGAAAACTATTATCATGATAATGCGTAGCATTGTGCCATATGAAAATAGTTTTCAGCTTTCTTCTTTTAGTTCTTTCGTTTCAGGGGCTTAGAGCTCAGGCCGAAACGGATACTATTACCCAAGTTAAACCTGCGGGGTTCCCAGTAATAGCAAAAGACACCCTCTTCTACCTTCAACAAGGTATTGGCCCATTTTCTGCGGAAGAAAGAGTAAGACAGATTAATCGGAAAATTGAAGATTTTCTTGCCAGCGAAACTCAGGTTGTAGACTCTCTAAAAATTTTAAAAAACAATACAACTCAAGACATTACGGTTGAAGGAACCATTATAATGTCTGTTACGGAAAAAGATGCGGTACAATTAGGCCTCAACCTTAACCGAACCACCAACTATTATTTCGACCTTTTAAAAGAAGGACTTACAAAAGAGAGCTTCTTTAATTGGCAAGGCTTAATTATTAACATATTAATTGCGCTGTTAATTCTAGGTCTTTTTCTCTACGGCCTAAAATATTATAACAGGTTTTTTAGGGCAGTGTATCTTAAAATACATGCCCAAGAGGGTAAAATGATTAAGAGTATTTCTATTAAGAATTACCAGCTTCTTAAATCCGAAGTACTCACTCGAATTATTGTATATGCAGCCAAGGGCTTAAGAGTCTTAATTTTGGTAATTGTAGTTTATTTACTGCTTCCTATACTCTTTAGCCTTTTTCCATGGACCCAAGGTATTGCAGATACGCTGTTTCACCTGATACTTACTCCGCTTAAAAAGCTGGGGATTGGGCTGTTAGATTACCTTCCCAATTTACTTACCATTATAGTTACAGTGTTTGTAACCCGCTATTTCTTAAGAATGATAAAATTCTTTAAGGTAGAAATAGAAGAAGGTAGACTGTTGGTTCCTGGCTTTTATCCTGATTGGGCAAGACCTACTTATAACATTGTTAAAGGTATTATTCTAGCCTTAGTACTGATTGGTATTTTTCCTCTTTTACCAATGGGAGGTTCTGATAGTTTTAAAGGAGTTTCTGCCTTTTTTGGTCTATTGGTGGCGCTAGGTGGTGCTTCTGCCATTGCCAATGTTATTGCTGGAATTGTGGTTACTTACATGAGGTCATTTAAGATTGGAGATCGTGTAAAAATTGGAGATGTAGTAGGCGATGTGAAAGAGAAATCGCTCTTGAATACCAGAATTAAAACAATTAAAAACGAAATCATAACCATTCCTAATTCAAACTTGCTTACCAGCCATACTATAAACTATACTACGGCAAACGATGAAGATGGACTTATTCTTCATACCACGGTAACTATTGGTTACGATGTTCCATGGAGGCAAGTTCATGAGCTATTAATTGAAGCTGGTCTTAAAACGGAGTTTGTCAAGAAAAAGCCACACCCTTATGTATACCAAACCAGCTTAGATGATTTTTATGTGAGTTACCAGTTGAACGTGAGAACCCGTGAGGTGCAAAAAATGTCTAAAATATATTCTGATTTGCACCAAAATATTCAAGACGGATTTAATGCCGCGGGTGTAGAAATTATGTCGCCACATTATAGAGCTCAGCGCGATGGAAACCAAAGCACTATTCCTCAAGAAAATCTGCCAGCAGATTACGTGGCTCCTTGGTTTAGAATAAAGAAGGAATAAAGATTGATTCCTTCAACATGCAAAAGCCCTGAGTAATTGATTACTCGGGGCTTTTTATTCATTTGCTTCATTCATAGCCTTTATGCGAATCCTTGGTAGAGAAGAGACAATACAAAAAGAACAATGAATATGAAGAACAAAAACTTGGCAATGCTAGACGTTGCCGAAGCAATTCCTCTAAACCCGAATAAGGCAGCGATAATTGCTACCACAAAAAATACGATTGACCAGTATAACATGATTTTAGATTTTTAGTGAATACTTAATTTTTAATCTCATTGACTGTAAGACAATTAAGTATCCAAAACTAAAAAGAGCTCATTATAGGCCTGAATGGCTATTTTAGTTTTTAATAGGCTCTGTTTTGTGGAAAATTATCTACGTTATTATTCTTTTGATTGTGGCTATTTTCAACACGGGCTTGAAATGAAAAAAGGATTCACTTTTTCAAATGAACCCTTTTTCACCAAATCAACTCTACTTAATATTAATTGATAATATATTTAATCCCTATGGCAGGGTCTGGTGCGCCATAAAAATTTCCGTTAGTATCGACTTCCAAGAATGGTTTTAAACCGAGACTGAAAGCAAAAGGAATTTCATTAGGTATAAATTCTAAACCTATAATTCCATCGATACCAAAGCCAACTGTAGAATCATCGTATCTTCTGTCTCCTCTACCGAAATTGGTACCTGGATTTCCGTTATTAAAGAAAGCCACATGCCCCCCATAACCATAAAACCAGTTCAACTCAGGAGTTTCAAAAGCTGTTGTACGCTTTTCTAACAAACCAGTCAGACTAAATCCATTTCCCCAAAAACCCAAGATTCCTTCAAAATTTCCTGTATTGTAGGTTATGCCACTAGTTCCTCCAAAACGGAGTCCAACCGCGGTATTGTAATCTTGAGCTTTCGCTTGATTCGAGGCCAAAAAAGTGATGGCAATCACGAATGTACTTATTATAAATTTTCTCATCGTTTCGTTTAATTGTGATTTGATTACTTATTGTCGAAAAGGTCTTCGATATTCTTCTTAAAATTTTCTAAACCTTCTGATACATCATCATAAGTTCTGCTTACTGCAGACTTTGTATCTTCCCATGCTTCTTCTGTAGCATCCGCAACATCATCTGCAGCTTCTTCCAGCGCAGATTTATCGTCTACTAAATCTTCTCTGATTTCTTCTAACCTGTCTCTAGTTTCATCTCCTGCATTTTCTAATCTTCTATCAATGTCATTTATGGCTTCATCTACATTGGCTTCGGCTTTTTCAAGTCGTTCTTCCATTTCAGCTCTTTCATCAGCAAAAGATGACTCATTTTGACAACTCATTATTCCAAATACGGAAAAGATGATCATTAGGCTTATGGTTTTATAAATCGTTTTCATAATTGTGTTATTTAAAGTGTTATAGTTGAATTATTAATTTTTTGGTAAAAGTTTCATTTGTTTAGTTTCTATTTGTTCAGAGAGCTTTTCCCCTCCCTTTATCCCGAAATCTAGTGTCCTGATTGGGAATGGAATCATAATATCATTCGCGTCAAATGCTTTCTTAATGGCTTTAATTGCCTCACTTTTGGCTTCTAGGTACATCGGTTTTTTAGGGTCATATTCGATCCAAAACATTACTCTAAAATTGATAGAGGAACTACCAAACTCTTCATACACTAGTTTAACAGGTTGTCCATCAACTAAATGGCTGTTGCTGGCCACAGCCTTTTCTACCACCTGAGTTACTTTATCCAAATCATCACCATAAGACACGCCAACTTCTAGATCAATTCGTCTAGTATGGGTGCGGGTATAATTGGTAAATGGGTTTTGGAAAATATCTTTATTCGGAATTATAACATGTAGGCCTTGAAAGGTTCTGATAACGGTTGATCTTAGTTCAATTTTTTCTACAAAACCGTTATACCCATTGGTTTCTATTATGTCGCCAACAACTATTGGTTTTCTGAAGGCCATAATGACTCCTGAAATAAAATTTGCGGAGATGTCTTGAAATGCAAAACCCAAAGCTAAACCAATTATTCCGGCTCCTGCTAGGAGGGATGTAACTGCTTTTGTAAGCTGGAGTACATTTAGGGCTACAACCAAACCGATGGCAATCGTTACCAAGGCAATAATGGTAGAGAATAAACCAATAATAGCTGCCTGATCTGAGAATCTAGATACTAATTTTCTAGATCCTGCTTTCATTAGTCGAGAAAGAAAATAAAACGCAATGAGCACCAAAACCGCCACTACTATATTTGGTAGCATAGACGTAAGAGCCTCTAGCCAGCTTTTTAGCTTGGTAGATACAATATTGGCCGCATCGTTAATTCCAAAATCCATAAGGTTAGTCAGTTATTATCGTTTTAAGTTCTGTAGTTATTTCCCGCTTCGTTTTGTCTAGTTTTACTTGAAGCCTAACAATCAGTTCTTCTTCGTGCCCTTCTATATATTTCAGATCTTGATCATTTAGCTGCTTATATTTCTTTCTTAGCTTTCTTCTAATCTGATCCCAATTACCTTGAAGAAATCTTTTCATATTGGTTTTTTGTTGTTCTTAGTTGGTTTCTGTTCATTATCGTGAAATAATTATACCAAGCTGTTTACATTGATGAAAACACTGTTTAGCGAGGTTTTAGGTCGTTTTGGATAAAAGGGTAGTTATGAACCGTGGAATATTTTTCACAAAAAAGGGTGGTAAAAAACCCCACCCTTAATTAACACATATACCGACTTTATCTTATTTCTTAGAGAAGGCTGTTAGCATCCAATGGTTTTTCTCGGTGTATTTCACCATAGAGTTCACCATATCTACCGTTCCGCTATCTCCATTATTGAGGGCAACTTCAATTACGTTGAACATGTGCTCCAATAAAATTTCGTAGTCTTTAACAATTTCAGAAACCATCTCCATGGCACTTAGATCTGTACTTGACTCTTTAATATCAGATGTTTCAAGGTAATCGCGCATTGTGCTCATAGGTGTTTGTCCGAAAACCCTAATTCTTTCTGCTACATCATCAATGGATACCTTAGCCGCATTGTACTGTTGCTCAAATTGCTCATGAATATCGAAGAAATCGGGGCCCTTTACGTTCCAATGGAAGTTTCTCAATTTTTGATAATGCACGCTGTAATTGGCCAATAACTTATTCATAGCATCTACCAACTCCGCAGTTTCCATCTTTGTATAACCTAATCTAGCGAATGCCCTTTTCTGTAGTTTTGGCTTCGTTTTACTTTCTATTTGTGTATCAGTTGTCATATCCTTTTCTTTAAAAATTAAACTCTCGTTATGCTGTAGGCGAAATTCGTTCCAACAGCTTTATAACAATGAAAAGGGATTTAACCGCAGAAAAATGAGCAATTTGATCTACAATCTTGGGGAGATCAACCCTCAATCTACGCTAAAGGTAATTTGAAAGGATGTTCCTTCTCCAACGGTACTGCTGGCTGATATGTGTCCGGTATGGCTCTTTATTATATTCTGGACTGTAGTAAGTCCTAATCCCATTCCTCCGATTTTGGCTGTAAAAAAAGGCTCGAAAAGGCTGTCGATATTATCTTCTGAAATACCGATGCCATTATCGGCTATTTCTAAGAATATTATATCTTCTTTTAAATAGGTTTTTATAGATAGAATACCTTTTTCTGGCTCCATTGCTTCAAGGGCGTTCACAAACAAATTTACTAAAGCTGTTTTCATCTGATCAGAGTCCAAAGGAATTAAGGGTATAGAAGAGTCATAATCCTCTAATACCTTCATGCCTTGAAGTTTCAATCTATCTTTTATTAGTTCAAGCGAGTCTTTCACTACTTCATTTAAAGGAGTTTGGGTAAGCTTTAAAGATTTTGGTTTTGATGATTCTAATAATTCAGTAATCAGATTACCTATGCGTTTGGAGTTACGCGCAATAATATCAATATATAAATCCGCTTCGGTTACCTCTGGCGGAATCTCATCCTTTAATTGATCAAGTGCTAGAGATAGATTAGTGAGGGGGTTTCTTACTTCATGGGCAATGCTTCTGGCAATTTTTCCTGTCATCGACAGTTTTTCTGCCCAAATCAATTCGCGTTCTGACATCTTTTTTCGAGTGATATCTTTGATGATTCCTTGGTATAACCTGAGTCCGTCATCTGTCTGACTAAGTTCAACAATGTTAATTAAACAGATACCAGTTTTACCATCACTTAGCAAAAGTTCAGCTTCAAACTCTTCAACACGATCATTTTTATAGAATTCTTTATTAAAGCGGATAAAGTCCTCTTCATTCAAAAACAGACTCTTAAAAGTGAGTACTCTCATTGCCTCTCGCTCGTAGCCAAATGTTTTGAGCATGGCATCGTTGGTTTCCAACAAGAGCAATTCATTATTGGTGATAAAAATCGAGTCTATGGATTCATGAAAAAGCTGCTCGTAACGAACCTCTGAAGCTTTTGCTTTCCTTACGGTTCTTTCATGCTCACTTATGTCCAAAAAGCTTACTGTAAAGCCATCAGCCAAGGGGCTAGCGTGAATTTCGAACCAATTATCAAAATGCTCTCCTTCGTAATGCTTTTTTATACTTATACTTTCGCGCTTTTCAACAACCTTAACATACAAATCAAATAAACCAGCTTCTTTATTGCCAGGCATGGTATCGAGAAGTGAATTTCCGACCATTTGCTTAGAAGGGATGCCTACAATTTTTTCTGCCTTAGGATTAATAAACAGACATTCAAAATCAATGATTTTATCTTTTTCATCGCGAATCGATTTAAAGGAAATTATACCATATGGGGCATTTTCAAAGATGGATATTATTAGGTCTTCAAACTCGGTTTTCAAACTCATGTTCTCAGTTTATTGTAGGGTTGATTTTACTCACAAGGGGGTTTCATTTCCCCAATTGAAAGGTAGCAAAGCGTTTAAATGAGCTTTTCGGTAAATGGCACAACCTTTTCTAAATCATGATGAAAAAGCACATAACATTTAAACTAGAAAGTCATGAAAAAGATTATTATAACAAGTATTTTTTCGCTATTGTGTTTGGTTTCCTTTACAAATAAGAGTCAGGCGCAAGAATTTAGGTCGGGAATTAAAGGAAGCTTTAACTTAAGTAACCTTTACACGGACGATATCGATGACAATAATTTAAGACCTGGTTTTAGTATTGGTATCTTTAAGGAAAACCAAATTGGTCCTTCTTCGGCTATACAAACCGAGTTGTTATTTTCAACAAAAGGAAATCGATCTGAATATAGAACAGGTCCATTCGATGGAGAAGCGAAGTTCAATTTAAATTACATAGAGCTACCAGTTATGCTCGATTTAAAAGCTGGCGATGCACTCGATATTTCGTTTGGCCCTTATGTATCGTACTTAATTAGTGCAAACGTAACTACGGATGGAGATTTCGGTAGTTCTTTTAGTGAAATCGATAGAGACGAATTGAATGCTTTCGACTTTGGTCTTTCTGGTGGACTAGGTTTGAACTTTGGAAATACAGAGTTAGGGGCACGATACAATTTCGGTCTGTCAGAAATAGCTGATTCAGATAATGCCAGATCGATTATGGGAGATGCAAAAAACTCCGTAATTCAGTTTTACATTGCATTAGGAATGTAGAAACCACTAAGTAGAGAAAAACAATAATGCCCCTCCAAGCGGAGGGGCATTATTGTTTTAAGCCATCTATAACTCTAGATCAAGTACTTATTCCGTAAGCTTTTAGCTTATTGTAAAGCGTTTTCCTATCTACTTTAAGTAAGTCTGCCGTTTTACTCTTATTATTTTTAGTGCGTTTTAGCACCTCAATAATTGCCCTCTTTTCTGCCGCTTCAGCTACCGATTTCAGATCTGTAGGCATTTCCCCATTAAAGGATACTTGTAGTGAAGAATCTGCTTCTGATAAATCTGGAGTCACAATTTCTTGTGGCAGGTGGATAGTTTCAATAAGGTCGCCTTGACAAAGCAAAACCGCTCTTTTGATCACATTACCCAGTTCTCGTAGATTTCCGTGCCAAGGGTATTCTCTCAATTTTTCTTTTGTATCCTCGGTAAAACCTTTCACATCTTTTTCTAACTGGCGATCGGCCTTAAGCAAGAAGTGCTCCGCATAAATAATAATATCATCGGGTCTTTCTCTTAAAGGAGGAACTTCAATTTTAAACTCATTCAGTCTGTGATAAATGTCTTCACGAAAAGTGCCCTTCTTTACCATTTCTTTTAGGTTTTCGTTTGTAGCCACTAATAAGCGAACATCGATTTCTACCTCTTTATTGGCGCCAATGGGTTTTACTTTTCTTTCTTGAAGTACTCGTAAAAGTTTCACTTGGTTTTCGTACGTCAGGTTTCCTACCTCATCTAAGAAGAGAGTTCCTCCATTGGCCAATTCGAAACAGCCTTTTTTATCGGCAATTGCTCCAGTAAATGCTCCTTTCTGATGTCCAAAAAGTTCTGATCCAGCTAAATCTTTTGGTAATGCACCACAGTCAACGGCTTGGAATGGCTGATCGGCTCTTTTACTTTTTTCATGAATAGCAGTGGCAACAAACTCTTTCCCAATTCCCGTTTCTCCCATAATAATTACAGACATATCAGTGGGGGCGATCAGTTCGATATGTTTTTTTACGGTTTGTGCAGCGTGACTCACACCTTCCACAAATTCGTTCCTGACTTGCTTTTTCTTGATTCGGGTTCTTGGGTGATTTTCTTCTAACTTCTGATTTAAGGCATTCTGAATGGTAAGGAGTATTTCATCCGGATATAAGGGCTTAGTTACATATTCAAAAGCACCTCTCTTAAGGGCCTCAACTGCAACGCGCACATCAGAGTAGCCAGTAATAATTATGACCTGAATGTTGGGGTCAATAATTTTTATTTTCTGAAGAATTTCGAGCCCAGAGTAATCAGGGAGTTTGAAGTCGCAAAGCACCAAATCGACTTGGTTTTTCTTTAGCCATTCTTCAGCTTCCTTTCCACTGTAAGTAATAAAAACCTCATAACTTTTTTTTGTAAGGTATTTTTGAAGGAGCAGGCATATGTCCTGATCATCATCAATAATTAAAATCTTCTCCATCCTATTTTGTTATCGTATTTAGAATTGCCTGCTTATTGAAAGGCTTATGAATAAAACCATGAACACCAAATGATTTAGCTCTACTCAACTCTTCGTGGCCATCATGCGCACTAATGATGATGATTTTGGCATTTTTAGCCCTTTTCTGGATGATCGGTACTAAATCGAAACCGGTTCCATCTGGAAGGTTCAAATCCAAAAAGTAGTAGTCATAGGTTTTTTTTAAAAAGTCTTCCTTAGCAGCAAGCATTCTATCAAAGTATACAGTTGTTAATCCTTCGTTTTGTAAAAATTTTGACACCATGTGTCCGATAAACTCTTCATCATCCACAATTGCCACGCTCTTCGTTTCTTTCATGATTCTATTATAGTGTCTGAATACGACCCGTCATTGGGGAATAATCTACACAGAATAATTATTAAAGTCTACTTATGCTCACTTTGTTCACAACGGCACGAAGTTTTCTTTATAAATGGGTAAAATGGGCTTTGGAGGGAGTTTTTGGTTTAAAAAAATTTAAAAGCTAGCCATTGAAGTTCAAAAACTAGGCGTGTGTACTTAGAGACACTTCGCTTGTCATAACACAAAATTTATGGAACCCTTACTGTTGAATACATTTGGCTGGAGAAAGAAAATTCCAGAAGAAATTAGAACACCTGCCCTTATTGCCCTTTCGCATTACCCAGAGCTTAAAAGCATAAAAATAGAGTTTCGCTTTGCGGAAAAGAAGAGTAAATCGGTAATGAGCGCTAGGCCTTCATTTAAGTCGGTTTTCAGTTTGTTAGAAGATCGTGCTTATGTAATTTATGTGAGGCGTAGGTTTGTGATTGAAGGGAAATTGATGAGAATTGAGGAATTACCACAGACTATTTTGGTAGGCTGGATTGGTCATGAGCTCGGACACATCATGGATTATAAAGACCGCTCAGTGCTTTCGCTTTTAGGCTTTGGTTTGGGTTATCTCATTCTGGGCAAATATATTAGAGCCGCAGAAAGAAGAGCGGATGAATTTGCCGTTCGACATGGCTTGAGGTCTGAAATATTGGAGACTAAGAATTTCATACTTAATAATACACACCTTCCTGAACGATACAAGAGAAAAATCAAGCGACTCTACCTGTCGCCTGAAGAGGTTATGGAAATTGTAAATACTAATGAGGAGGAAATCCCTAAAAAAATAGCGGATGTTTCATGAAATAAACTCTAGAAAAGCCTTCATTTCTGATTCACTCATCATTTGAGGAATTTTAATTTGTCCGCCTTTTTTCTTGGTCTGTTCTGCCCAATCGTAAAAGGTTTCTGGACTTGCTAATTTGAGCTTAACCCCTTTTAAGGCTTTACTTCTAGCTACACCATAGTTTTTATTCACATTTTTAAGCGCTTCATCTAAAGTACGAGCTAGAGCTTCTTCGTCTGTATTACTTTCATTTCCACTTCCAATTACCCACTGGTGGTAAAACTCACCATCATGTTTTACAGCCGCTACGGTGAATTCCGAAATAGACATTTTATATTCTTCTTCAAGCTTTTGAATAGCGTCTGTCATTTTGTTTACAGATAGTTGTGAGCCCACTACATTCAGAAAAAATTTCGTTCTGCCTGTAATCTTAATTTCTGCTTTTTCTTTATTGGTGAATTTTATAGTGTCGCCAATACTATAACGCCAAGCGCCACTAACGGTGGAGATCAACATTGCATACTCATTACCTTCTTCCACTTGAGCCAAACTTAGGGCTGGGGCGTCTTCAAATGGTGCTCCATTTTCGTCAAAATATTCGGGCTGGAAAGGTATAAACTCAAAGTAAATGCCTCCATCGTAGGCCAATTGCATCGACATGTCTTCATTCGGCCTCACTTGCAATGCAATAAAGCCTTCAGAAGCCAAGTAAGTATCTAAATAGAGGAGAGGGTGATCCAATAGTTTTTCGAAGCTTTCTTGGTGAGGCTCAAAAGGAACCCCGCCTGTTGTGAATACAGACAGAGATGGCCAGATTTCATGTATATTTTTTAAATTATTATGTTCTATAACCTTTTTAAGCATGAGCTCAATCCAAGAGGGAATTCCAGAAAGAGCACCAATATCCCAATTGGGTGCTTGTTCAGCAATTCGCTGAACACGTTCATCCCAATCTTGAATTTTAGCAATTTCTTCACCCGGTTTATAGTATCCTTTAAACCAAAATGGAATATTGCTGGCGCTTATTCCGCTTATTTCTCCTTCTAGATGTCCATTTCGCTCTTCAAGTTCTGTGCTGCTACCTAACATGAGTATTCCTTTCTGGAAAAATTCATCTGGCAAGTCGTAATCAGATAGGCTCATTACTTGTTTAATTCCAGTGCTTCGAATGGCTTCGATCATTTCTTTTGTAACGGGAATGCGTTTGCTTTTAGATCCTGTGGTTCCTGAACTAAGTGCAAAGTATTCTGGGCTACCCGGCCAAGTTACATCGGGAATTCCCTCCACAGTTTTATGCCACCATTCCCCAAACATTCGGTGATAATCAAAACAGGGAACGGATACTCGGAACGACTTGGCAACATCTTCTGATTTAAGTATTTCATTAAACTGATATCTTCTTCCGAAATCGGTGTTCTTGGCCGATTCTAGTAGGTTTCTTAGTGCTTCAGACTGTGCTTCAACTGGGTTTTTATCCTCTTCAAAAAGTTCGTTGGCAACATCAATAGATTTCTTTATTAGCTTTCCTAAAAGTGGCATTTGATTCATTTATGTTATTAATGAATTCAGTATTGCAAGACCTTTGCCATTATCGAAAAACCAGATGGCCATAAACAAAAGAAGCCACCCGTATGGTGGCTTCGTAGATTGACTATACCTCAACCAAATAGTCGTCTACCGAAATTGTATATTTCTTTATTAGTAGTTCACTCCTTAATTTTTACTAAATGAACTATCTACTTTATAAAGCTAAGTCCTTAATCCTCCTAATTAAATAGACCTTTAGGTCTAATTTGCTATTCGTAATAAGGGGAAACTGCCTAACAGGGAAACCTGTTGAGTTTCCCTGTTCTAAGCAGCTCAAACAAGAACACCCACATCCTCAATTTGAATTGTATTAGCCCTAAGACTTTTCTTTTCAAAGCTAAAATCTTTATGAACGTTGGTAAATAGACCTCATGGTCTAAATTCATTCTTTTCGAACAATTAAAAAGAAGATATTACTAATTTTTAAAGCTCAATCAGAGGTTCAATTGTCTTTTATTTTCAAGCGCCCAGTTCAAGAGCGAATGAGTAGTTCTGGGTAATTTTAGCTTTACACAGATGTTATGTCTGTGGTTTTTAATAGTGCTAGCACTTAAGTCAAGCCTAGATGCTATTTTTTGTGAAGTAAGACCGTTTGCAACCTCCTTTAAAATCACTTTTTCCATAGGTGTAAATTTGGGAAGCTTTCTTTTCTCAACCTGAGTAGTTTTGAGTGTAGGCTTGGTGCTATTGAAAGCCGATTTCAAAGTGGTTTCGAGTGAAAGGAACTCATATGGTTTTACCAAAAAAGCAAATGGGTTGGTAGCTTTAACCAATGAAATAGATGATCGGTCGATTGAGCCCGAAAGATAGATGAAAGGAATATTGGAGTTTTGCTTAATGTATTTTGCAACATCAATCCCCGTGCGCTCACCCTCAATATGAATATCTAAAGTAACAAGGTCGGGGTTATAGATTTCAAAATACGAGATAGCCTCGTCATAAGATTTAGCGACAGGGCATGTTTGGTAACCACATGACTGTAACACTTCGGACAGGCAGTCGGCTAATTCGGAATTATCTTCAACGATTAGTATTCTTTTCGGATTCACGGTAAGTCTCTTCAAATTATCAATCCTTGATTAAGAGGACATGATGACATGTTAAAACTACAATTAGATTATAAAGCAGTAAATAGACCTTTAGGTCTAAATTTGTTAGGTCAACGCTAGATTTACCGCATCAATAATGTCTTGATTTACAAATGGTTTTACTAGATAGGCCGTTGGTTGGGTTTGCTCGGCTTGGTGTCTGATTATTTTACTTCCCAAAACAGTAATATAGATTATTGGCGTACTGAAATGAGTACGAATCCATTCTGCAAAATCAATTCCTGTCTTTTTTCCTTGAAGGCGAATATCAATAATTACCAAGTCGGGTTTGTAGGTGTTGTAAGATGTTACGGCACTGTTATAATCAAAAACAGGGTCTAAAGGGTAGAAGCCCATACTGGCAATTGTCATGGAGATATCATCGGCAATAATGATTTCATTTTCCACCACAAGAACTTTTCTATTTACCGACAAGGTGTTGGCTCCTAGCATGATTGCAAAGCTATTGACTAGCAGTAGAGGGGTAAATAGACCACAAGGTTTATATTGTGACTAAATAATTGAGGAATCCTTTTTTAAGCGTTTACAAACTCACTTTGTGTAAAGTAAATTTTAAATACCGCACCGTTATCATATTCGTATTCATAGTGGCCGTGTAGCTGGAGCGCCAAACGAC
The DNA here is from genome assembly GCF_001593005.1 of Roseivirga ehrenbergii. GTDB lineage: Bacteria > Bacteroidota > Bacteroidia > Cytophagales > Cyclobacteriaceae > Roseivirga > Roseivirga ehrenbergii. The sequence goes on along the minus strand of NZ_LQZQ01000002.1, from coordinate 70,038 downwards.
TAATGAGCCAAATCCCCGTACTTTTTGCTGTTTTCACATCAAAACTTGAAGGCAATCCTGGTCCGTTATCTTTGAAAACGAACACGCTCTGTCCATCCTTTTCGTAAAGGCTTACTTCTAACTTTAATTGGTTGCCGCCTTTCGTAGCATATTTAAAAGCATTGGTGACAAGCTCGTTTGCAATGAGTCCAAGGGGAACCATATTGTCGATGTCGAGCGTGTAATTAGGATCTACATCCATTTCAATCTCGGAAGCTTGCCCCTCAAAAGATTTCTGAATTTCACTGATAAGGTTTTGAAGATACCCAGCCAACTGGATAGTTAGACTGTCATTATCATAAAGTTGATTATGGATGAGCGCCATTGATCTTACTCTGCTTTTCCCTTCTGATATTAAATCCTTTGTAGCTTGGTCATCCACTCCTTTTGCTTGTAACTCTAATAAGCTAGAAAGGATCTGAAAGTTATTTTTTACTCTATGATGAATTTCTGTTAGAAGCAGCTCTTTTTGATGAAGTTCGCTTTCTACTTGGTCGCTTTTAACTTGAAGCAACTGACTTAGTTTTTTTTGTTTAATAAAGCCATAATAAATGATTATGGCCACAATGAGGATAGCAACTCCCACGAATAGAATCATCCGTTTTGACCGTTTCTGAAGCGTGGTCTCATATTCTGACATTAAAAGGCGTTCGGCATTCTTGAGGCTGTCGGTCATCTGTTTTTGTCTGAAATCGTATGCTAACTCAAGCTCTTTAACTTCTCTGATCTTCTCTTCGCTAAATAAAGAGTCTTTTAATGCCACATATGTATTGAGGTATTTATGAGCGTTAGCGTAGTCTTTTTGCTTTTGATATAAGTCATTTAAAATCCATGCAATATCCATCTGGTCTTTTTTCTTGCCCAGTGATTTCCAAATATTGTAGCCTTTTATAAAGTAGGGAATGGCCCTTGGGTCGTTACCTACGTAACTCCAATACGAGCCTTGCGCCACACTCACCAATCCGGTAAAATCGGGTTTGTTGATTTCAGGAAGTAATACTTCTATCTGTTCTAAATAATATTTGGTGCTGTCATACTGACTTGCATCTCTATAAGTATCGGCCAAATGTTTATAGGCGAAGGCTTTGCCATAGGTGAAATTGGCTTGTTTCGCGTAGTTGATTGATTCCTTAATCACGGCCTTCCTTTTATCAAAGGAAACGCAGTTACAAAGGGAATAAACGCTTGCTAAATTATTCGACCAAATGTTTAATCTCCTTGCATCTCCTTCTGGTTTTAATATTTCAATAATCTGGCTGATCCTATCAGCACTCTCATCATATTCACCCAACGAATAATATATAAACGACTCTCTGTTCAGGATGTCCGTAATTACTGATTTGTTATCTGGGGTATTTTCTGCCAAAATCTTACTCTTATTCAATTCTTGTAATGATTCTGGGTATTGACCCAAATGATTATGCACGGACGATAACATCAATCGCCCACTAATAAGAGATACTGTATTTTGTGATTTTTCGGCTAAATGAACCACTTCTTTGGCAAAAAGAAGGGTGCTGTCATAGTCGTTTTGAAGTTGTTTTGAATAAGCTAACTGATAAGTAGCGTCAATTATGTTCGTTGTATCTTGTTGAGCACGAAAGTAGTTTAGTGCATTTTGAGCATGTCTTTGCATTTCAATTCCATCGTAGCTTGAAACCTTGGCAAGTTTAAGCTCTATTTCAGCCAGTTTAGCAAAGTCTTCCATTTCCTTAGCTAACTCAATTTGGGCAGTAAATAATTGGCTTAGGCTGTCTTCCGACTTGGTTTGAGCAATAACCTGCTCTAAACTGTCTATTTTTGCTTTTGGCCTATCTTGAGCAAGAAGACCTAATGGTATCAGTATAAATATGGTAATGATCGTAATATGACGGATAAAATAACTGTGGAATGGAGAGGTCATAATTATTGAATATACTTATTATTCTCCATTACCCATTTGAGAAGTGAGTGGGTTCCTGATGGCAAATCTAACTTTACACAGATATTGTGTCGGTGATTCTTAATGGTGCTTTCACTAACGCAGAGTTGCTCGGCAATTTCTTTTGTAGAAAGGTTTTCAGCTATTTTTCTAATTACCACTTTTTCCATTGCTGTTAAGTTACCAATATGTTCTGAATCTGCTGTTGTCTTAGTTTCAGAATAGCGTTTTTGGTTGTTAAAAGCTATTTCAATAGCCGTCATTACGTCCGTTGCACCATACGGTTTAACCAAATAAGCATAGGGCATTGTGTTTTTGGCTAACTCTAAAGTTTTAGAATCAGTATGTGATGAAAGATAAATAAAAGGAATATTTAAATGCTCTTGAATATATTCGGCTACATCCATTCCTGTTTTTCTTCCTCCTAAATTAATATCTAGAATAGCCATGTCTATTGACTCGTTTGCCAATACTTCTACGGCTTGTTTATAAGAAAGGGCTGGTTCCAAGGCATCATAACCAAGTTTATTTAAAGTACTGCAAAGGTCATCTGCAATAATCACTTCATCATCTACAACTAGTATCCGCTTCTTCATGATATCTTAATCAACAAGTGTCATTCTCTTTTTCTCATCAGCAAATACAATCGTAAAAGTATTTCCCGAGTTATAGCTATAACTAAGGCTTCCATGTAATTGCTTTGTTAGTCGAGAAGCTAACTTAAGGCCAAAACCTTTTTTTGCCATTTGCTCAAAAGGAAGAGGCAAAGGAGCTCCATTGTCCTGACATGTTAAGTTAAACATTCCATCCTTTCTAAAGTGAAGTTTAAGCAGAATTTCTAGGCGATTATTTTTGCTGATAGCATGTTTATAAGAATTGGTTAACAACTCATTTAAAATTAAACCGAGTGAAATTGAGGTGTCTAAATCAAAATTCGGATGGCAGTCAAAGTCTACCGAAAGGTGGTAGTCGATTTTTTCAGCCTGAATGGAATTGATTTTTTCCGCCAACTCAATTACATAATCTCTAAAATCAATAGTAGCGATATCGTCTGTTCGATACAAAAACTGATGAATCATCGACATGGCCACAACTCTACTTCTACTTTCTTCAATAGCTTTGGCAGAGTCTTCTGTTCCGCTCCATTCTTGTTGCATGTTGAGCAAACTTGAAATCAGTTGTAAGTTGTTTTTTACTCTATGGTGAATTTCTTTGAAAAGGGTTTCTATTCGTTCATTTCGTTCTTGTAAAACTATTTTCTGATCTTCTATTTCTTTTGTTCTTTCAGTTACCTCTTTCTCAATTTTTTTATTCTGTTCATTCAGAACAATGTTCAGCCTATTCAGTGCCAAGTTTTTTTCTTTCTCGTGTTGTCTCATCCTAATTCCAATGGCAATAGAAAAAATAAGTACCTGCGCTAAAGAGCCCAAAGAGCTAGTGTATAAAAGCACAACTGACTTAGATACAAAAATGTACTTCCATGTTAGTGAAGCAATTATAAGAGTTAACCCGAAAATGATTAAACCCACTAAAAACACCTTTCTGCTTTTTTCTACCTTTTTCCAAAGGGCAAAAAGCATGAAATGAAATAAAGCAATGTCAATCATAAGCAGCTTAATACTCATGTCGGTCATGAGTCCATAATTTTGGTATACTGCCGTAAGCACCACACCGACTGCAGTGCGTAAAACTGTCAGAATAATCAGGCCAATAAATACTTTATACCAAAAAGGAAATTTTCTTTTTAACTCAAGAAAGCTAATGGCTAAAAGCAACATTCCTAAAAGGCCAAACTGAGACCAAGGCATGGTAAAGTTGAGTCCGGTTTTTGGAGCGTTGGGTAGAATCCAGTCTACAAAGTAGTTTTGCACAGAGAAGGCATACATGCCCATTCCTAGTGCGAACATTGCCAGCCATAAATATGGCATGTATCGATAAACTCCAAATTGTATGAGTGAGTAAATCACGAAAATTAGGCAAGCACCATAGAATAATAAATCCTGCACTTGAGCCTGTGTTTTTTTGGTGCGGAAGGTTTTGCTATCCATAAAGTTGCCCTTGAAAGCTCTGCCATGAACTCTAAAGTAAATGTCTTGAGTAATTCCCTGCTTCAGAATAAACGAAACATGCGCCCGACTATCGCCAGGGTTAAGGCCTGACTTTTTTTGAAACGATCCATATGGAGCCGTAAAAATTTCTCCATTTTCTAATACCTGATAGAGCTGACTGTTGATCGATTTAAAGCCTTCGGCAATAATTTCTAAATCATTACCTGTAGTGTTTTGTAGGCTTAGTTTGATCCAGTAAACCCCAGTGATATTATTTGGACCAGTTACTTGATTATTGAATGGTGGGTTTTCAATAATATCATTTATGGTGAGTGCTTCAGTAGTATCCTCAAAAACGAGTAGTGATTTCCCTTTATTGACCGAAAAATCAAATAAAGGTGAATCGATTGTGACTACCTCTTGGGCATGTAAAGCGAAACTCGAATGAAGGAGTAAAAGCAGAATTATACCCCAAACAAAACTAGTATGCTTTTTTAGAATTTCTAGTTGTAGCATTATTGCTATTATCGGTTTGCGAAAAGAAGATTAGAGATATGTTGAGGTAGGTAGATTGATGAATTTAATCTCAGACCAATTTGCTATAATAATTTAGTTCTTCCTCTCATTTACTTCAAAAAAGTCTTTATGTAGAAAGCAGTGAAACAAAAAAAGCGACCATCTTTCGATAATCGCTTTTAATTTTTCGACTTGGAAGAATTATCCGTTCATAGAAATCAAGAACTCTTCGTTGTCTTTCGTTCCTTTCATTCTGTCTAATAAGAATTCCATGGCTTCTATTGAGTTCATGTCCGACATGAATTTTCTCAAAATCCAAACACGTTGTAATTCCTCTTTGCTCATCAATAGATCTTCTCTTCTTGTACCAGAAGCAGGAACATCGATAGCAGGATAAACACGCTTGTTGGCCAGTTTTCTATCCAGTTGTAGTTCCATGTTACCCGTACCTTTGAATTCTTCAAAGATTACTTCGTCCATTTTAGAACCTGTTTCGATCAAGGCAGTAGCGATAATTGAAAGCGAACCTCCGTTTTCTACATTTCTTGCAGCACCAAAGAATCTTTTCGGTCTGTGAAGTGCATTGGCATCAACACCACCAGAAAGAATTTTACCAGAAGAAGGCACAACGGTGTTATAAGCTCTGGCCAAACGCGTAATTGAGTCCAAAAGGATTACTACGTCATGACCACACTCTACCATTCTTTTTGCTTTCTCTAACACGATGTTAGAAACCTTTACGTGCCTGTCGGCTTGCTCATCGAAAGTAGAAGATACTACCTCGGCTTTTACGCTTCTGGCCATATCCGTAACCTCTTCAGGTCTTTCATCAATCAATAAAATGATCAGATAAATCTCAGGATGGTTTTCAGCAATCGCGTTAGCAATTTCCTTTAATAAAACTGTTTTACCTGTTTTAGGCTGCGCCACAATCATACCTCTTTGGCCTTTACCAATTGGAGCAAACATGTCCAAAATTCGGGTTGAAGTAAGGCTTGGCTTAGTACTTAAATTGATTTTCTCTTCAGGGAAAAGAGGAGTTAAGTATTCGAAAGGAACTCTATCACGAATTTCCTCGGTAGTTTTTCCATTTACAGACTCTACTCTTAACAGAGCGAAATATTTTTCACCTTCTTTCGGAGGTCTGATTTGGCCTTTTACAGTATCTCCTGTTTTTAAACCAAATAATTTGATTTGAGAAGGCGATACATAAATATCATCAGGGCTAGCCAAGTAGTTGTAATCTGAAGATCTTAAGAAGCCGTAGCCATCTTGCATAATCTCCAAAACACCTTCGCTTTCAATTAAGCCGTCAAAATCCTTGATACTCTGATTGTATTGCTGTTTGTTGTTTTTTCGGTTATCTCTGCGATCACCGTTTTCTCTACGGTCGTTATTTCTTCTTTCTGGCTTTGAATCTCTTGCTTCGCCTTCTTGCTGATCACCTTTTTCTTGCTGCTCGCTGTCTTCGTTTTCAGAAGATTTTGGTTGCGCATCCTTTCTTTCTGGACGTGGTCTTGGCGCTCTTGCCTCTCGTGGTTTATTCTCTTTTGCTTCAGCTTGTTTTTCGTCAGTAGAGTCATCCTTTTTGGCCGAATCTTCTGCTTTTACTTCAGTTACGTTTTCACGTTGTACTCTTCTTTTTGGACGCTCGGCTCTTTCAGTTTTTTCTTTAGGAGCTTCTTCTTTAGTAGTTTCTTCCTTCTTAACGGCTGCTTTTTTTGGTAAAGCTTCGTCTGGAGTTCGAGCTTGTTGATCGAGAATGGCGTAAATAAGTTCTTGTTTTCCGAGCTTTTTGTAGTTCTTCAAGCTCATCGCTTCTGCAATTTCTTTCAGTTCTGAAAGCAGCATTAGCTTCAATTCTTCAATGGTGTACATAGATTTATACTTTGGGGGAATCCCTTATCCGAATGGGTGGGAGTTAATTAAAATTAATGAAATAATTATTTGAGTAATTCAAGAGATGATGTGCAGAAAAAGATCACTCTCATCCTAGGAACACGCAAGTATAGAGCATCTCCGTCTACTTATCAAACATTCAACGGTAATTTTAACAAAAAGGATATAGTTAGCTGGTTTTACACCCTCTTTTTTGTAGGAATTGATTTACTTTGCCGCTATAAACGAATATTAAGTTATGCTGCAAATCAGCCAAATTGTAACGGAGAAAGAAAGGGTAATTGAGGGATTGAAAAAACGTAATTTCCCTAATGTTGAACAAGTTTTGGATCAGGCCATCGCGCTTGATGAAAAACGTAAATCATCGCAACAAAGCCTCGACTCCAATTTGGCAGAAGCAAATGCACTAGCCAAAGAAATTGGTGGCTTAATGAAGGCCGGAAAACGCGAAGAGGCCGAAGCCATTAAAAGTAAAACTGCCGAGCTGAAGTCTGCCAGCAAAGAATTGGCAGAAGCGAAGGATCAAGTAGAAAAGGAACTTCTAGCTTTGTTGTATACAATTCCAAATGTGCCTCATCCTTCGGTTCCATCAGGAAATACAGACGAGGACAATGAAGTTGTGAAAACGGTTGGTGAAGCTCCTAAGCTTCATGCAGGCGCAGTTCCGCATTGGGATTTGATCAAACAGTACGACATTATTGACTTTGACCTAGGTATTAAAATCACTGGCGCTGGATTTCCGGTGTACAAAGGGAAGGGCGCTCGTTTGCAGCGCTCTTTAGTCAACTTCTTCTTAGACGAAGCCGTAGCCGCAGGCTTTTCTGAAGTACAACCTCCAATTATGGTAAATGAGGCTTCGGGTTATGCTACGGGGCAGTTGCCAGATAAGGAAGGGCAAATGTACCATGTGGGGAATGAGAATTTGTATCTTATTCCTACTGCCGAAGTGCCAATTACTAACTTGTATAGAGATGTAATTGTAAGTGAAGACCAGCTACCAATTAAGCACACGGGTTTTACGCCTTGTTTTAGAAGAGAGGCTGGAAGCTGGGGAGCACACGTTCGTGGTTTGAATAGATTGCATCAGTTTGATAAAGTAGAAATTGTTCAAGTATGCAAGGCGGAAGATTCTTACAAAGCGCTGGATGACATGTGTAATCACGTGGCGAGTTTGCTTGAAAAGCTTGGGCTGCAATACCGAATTTTAAGGCTTTGCGGTGGAGACATTGGCTTTACTTCTGCCCTTACCTTTGATTTTGAAGTGTATTCTGCTGCGCAAGAAAAGTGGTTGGAAGTAAGCTCTGTAAGTAATTTCGAGACTTTCCAAGCCAACAGATTAAAATTGAGATACAAAGACGAGAATAAGAAGATCCAGTTGTTACATACGCTAAATGGAAGTGCCTTGGCTTTACCGAGAATTATAGCGGCCATTTTAGAGAACAACCAAACACCAGACGGAATCAATATTCCAGAAGTTTTAGTGCCATATACTGGCTTCGATAAAATTTAATTTGAATACAATGGGGCTTAGGCCTCATTTCTTTTACATACCCACCATGAGCATTACCATCAGAAAAGGAACAGCAAAGGATTTAGCCCAAGTTTTTGAATTGGTTAAAGAATTGGCAGAATACGAAAAGGCACTTCACGAAGTAGAAAACTCTGTAGAAAGAATGACAGAAGATGCCTTTGGCGAAAAGCCCATTTTTGAATTCTTCGTGGCCGAAGCAGATGGTAAGATTGAGGGTACAGCCATCTTTTACTACCGTTACTCTACTTGGAAAGGAAAAGCCATTTTTCTTGAAGACTTGGTGGTGAGAAAAGAAAAAAGAGGAGCGGGTATAGGTAAAAAGCTTTTAGATGCTATTGTTCAAGAAGCCAAGGATGTAGATGCCCGTCAAGTAATGTGGCAAGTGCTCGACTGGAACGAACCCGCCATTAACTTCTACAAAAAACTAGGAGCTAACTTAGACGAAGAATGGATCAATTGTAAGCTAGAGTTGAAGCAGATTCAGGAGTATAAGATGGGGTAGATGAAGTGATTCAAGTCTTTTTAGTTAAAAAATGCCTTCAGCTCAAACATAAGGTCAATATCGGTTAGCACACTTTTTATTTTATGCTCTTTGTCCTCTTTTTGAAGTAGATAGCCACAATCAGCACTTAATGTATCTCTTATGACTTTAACTTTGAGCTCTTGGAAGGTTTCATTATTGTTCTTTAACGATAACTCTAAGTCTTGAATAGAGTCTATACTTTCACAGCCCAAAAGAGCAATAATTTTATAATTATGACTTGGCTTTGAGCATCCGGTTAGAAGTAATGCTAAAAAAAGGAATTTCACTTTTACATTAACCTTCATGTCTGAAATCACTCAACTGCCTGAAGCAAAGTTCTAAAGGCTGCGAATTTGCCAGGAAAGGCTTCTCCTGCTTTTTGCTGAAGGCCGGGCGCATGTTGGCCAAGGTAAGTTTGAAGCTTGCTGTGGTTTTCAGCAAAATATTGAATGCTATAAGACGAAGAGTCTTCTTCTTCTCTCATCACTTTAAAAAATTTATACTCAACAAAAGCACCTGTAGCCATTACTTCGGGAATATGAATATCGCGCATCCACACTTTCCAATCTTCCTCTACAGTTTTTTCAATTGCTACGGTAACGTTGTATAAGATCATAAATATTAGATTTACTGCAAATCTAAAACAATCTGCTTGAACCCTAAAACAATAAGCGGTTCATCAAGTTTTTCAAAATCATGTTAAAACAACTTCTCTCAACTGGTCGTCAAAATCAACGTATTGCTTTTGTTTTACTTATAGCCATGCATACGGCTGGGGTATTGGGTTTATATTTTGAAGAAAGTAGAGTGCTTTTTCAGTCGCTTACACCTTTTAACCTATTGCTTACAGCCGCTATTATTTTTCATTTTGAAGAAGGTAAGAATCTCAAATACTTCATCTTCATTATTTTCACCTTTCTATTCGGGTTTTTTATTGAAGTGGCAGGCGTTAAAACAGGAGCCATCTTTGGTGAGTATGCTTATGGTCCAACTTTAGGTTTTAAAGTATTTGCTGTACCTCTTACTATTGGCCTGAACTGGGTAATACTTATTTATATTACTGGAATCGCCAGCAACAGACTCTCCAGTAACTTTTGGGTTCGGAGCGCTGTTGGAGCGGGAATGATGGTGATACTTGATCTACTGATTGAGCCAGTGGCCATCCGTTATGATTTTTGGCAGTGGGTAGGCTCCGATATCCCACTCCGCAACTATTTAAGTTGGTATCTAATTTCTTTCTTTCTTCATGTAATTTTTCAAAAATTGGACTTTTCTAAAAACAATCCGCTTGCAATAAAGCTTCTTATTATAGAAATGGCGTTTTTCGTAAGTCTTAACCTAATTTGAATTTTTGTTGAACAAAGCATCAAACATTAAGTTATGCCGCTGATGATTAAAGCTGTGTTGTGGTTAGTGGCGGGTTTCGTTCTAATGGAAACCTTCTCATGGTGGATTCACAAGTACATCATGCATGGGGTTTTATGGAAGATTCACAAAACGCATCACCAACACACTAAAGGTTATTTCGAATTAAATGACCTTTTCACACTTCTTTTTGGAGGGGCGGCCGTAGTGCTGATCTTCTTAGGAGTTGAAAATTTGGATTACAGGTTTTGGTTAGGTTGCGGAATCAGTTTGTACGGAATGCTTTACTTTGTTTTACACGATGTACTCATTCACAAAAGATTAAAGCTTCTTGGTCGACCAAAGTCTAAATATTTAAAAGCAATTACAAGGGCACATAGGGCGCATCATAAATCAAAAGAAAAGGACGATTCAGTGTCGTTTGGTTTGTTTTTGGTGCCTAAAAAGTATTTTAAGGAGGAAGGAGAAAGTTAGCCGTGGCGAATTATTCAATCAAAGATTTAGAGCATTTATCAGGTATTAAGGCCCATACGTTGCGTATTTGGGAACAGCGCTATAACCTCATTAACCCAAAGAGAACAGAAACCAATATTAGGTTTTATGATCAAGACGACCTGAAGCTTATTCTCAATGTGTCGTTGTTGAAAGATAATGGCATTAAGATATCGAAGATTGCCGAAATGACTCGGGAACAATTGAATGAGGCCATTATCAATATTTCCGACAACAGTACCAATTTCGCAGATCAAATTTACGCACTCACTTTGTGTATGATTGATTTAGATGAAGAGCGCTTCGAGAAAATTATAAATGCAAATACACTTAAGCATGGGTTTGAGCGAACCATGATGAATTTGGTAATTCCGTTTTTATCAAAAATTGGTGTAATGTGGCTTACAGATGCCATTAACCCAGCTCAAGAGCACTTTATTAGTCATTTAGTGCGGCAGAAAATCATGGTTGCTATTGATGGTCAGCAAACCAATGTAGATAGTTCGGCAAAAAAATACATGTTGTTTTTACCAGAGGGCGAACTTCATGAGCTTATATTGCTTTTCGCAAACTACCTGATTAAGTCTAGGGGAGGAAGAGTAATATACCTTGGGCAAACATTACCCATTACTGATTTAAAGATGGCTCATGAAATTTATGAACCCGAATATCTCATCACTGTACTTACGGGTAAACCTCAAGATTCGACTCCTACAGAATACATCAAAGAACTATCAAATCTTTTTCCCGATTCAGAAATTTTAGTGAGCGGAAGACAGGTGGTTGGTCAAGATCTTGAACTACCAAATAACGTTACTACCCTTTCTGGCCTCAACGACCTGATTGATTTTGTGGAAGAAAATTCCACAGTCGCCACCACATAAGGGTAATTTTCTCTACAATAACAGCTGGTTTTCTAAAAACCTTCCTTTTCTGAAAGAATAATTTTTTCACTTCATTAATTAGAAGCAAAACTCACATCTAGCGCTTTCAGGCTATTAAATGGCTTGGATTCGGTTGGTTATGGGCTTTTTATTTATATGCTTTTTGAAAAACTTCACGGTTTTTGTTTGAGTTTTGTTTAACTTTTATTGATATTTGTTCAACAAAATAAAAAAATGGCCATGACAGTTCTTGAGTACAACCATGAGATCGGACTAATGACTAAGTCACTAAAACCTTTTGCTTTAAAACTTACTAGAGATTCAGAAGATGCAAATGATTTGCTTCAAGAAACCCTAATGAAAGCTTATAAGAATAGAGAGAAGTTTTCGGAAGGAACAAACCTCAAAGCTTGGTTATATACTATTATGAAAAATACCTTTATCACCAATTATCAGAAAATGATGAGAAGAGGTACTTTCATTGATACGACTGATAATCTTCACTTTATCAATACTTCAGGAACAAGAGTTGAAAACAATGCATATGGTGATTTTGCCCTTTCTGATATTAATGACTCCATCAATCAGCTTGATGACGTTTATAAAACTCCTTTCATGATGTACTTCAGAGGATTTAAGTATCAAGAGATTGCTGATAGAGAACAAATTCCAATTGGAACAGTAAAAAATAGGATTCACATTGCTAGAAAGCTATTAAAGGATAAATTAAGAACTTATAAAGTGCGTTAATTTATAAGTTCTATGACAAAAGGCAATGTGGTAGTTATAGGTTCTGGATTTGCTGGTTTTTCAGCAGCCATATGCCTAGCCGATAAAGGATTTAAAGTTCAGATATTAGAAAAAAATGCTTCTATAGGAGGACGAGCCCGACAATTTTCCGAGTCGGGCTTTACTTTTGATATGGGACCAAGCTGGTATTGGATGCCCGATGTTTTCGAATCCTTCTTCAATCAGTTTGGAAAAACCACTGCCGATTATTACGAGCTCATAAGGCTTGACCCTTCTTATCAAGTAATCCATGGAAGAAATGATTTTATGCCCATACCTGCCAACATGCGGGAGTTGGAAAAATTATTTGACTCAATAGAACCTGGTGCAGGAGAGCAACTCAGAAAATTTCTGAAAATAGCCGAGTATAAGTATGAAGTAGGGATTAATAAATTCGTTTATAAACCTAGCCGTTCCGTACTTGAGTTTGCAAACCCAAAACTAGCCATTGACGCTGTGAGGCTTCAAATCTTTCAATCAATGGCTAATCACGTTCGTAAGTTTTTTAAGAACGAAAGACTTATTCAGCTAATGGAGTTTCCAGTGCTGTTCTTGGGAGCCCTTCCAGAAAATACTCCGGCCATGTACAGCCTAATGAACTATGCGGATATGGCATTAGGAACTTGGTATCCTAAAGGTGGAATGTATAAAATCATCGAAGCGCTGGAAAGTTTGGCTAAAGAAAAAGGGGTTGAAATTCTTACCAATCACGAAGTAACTTCCATCAATTATATAGGAAAGAAGGCCACTAGTGTAAGTACAAACCATGGTGATTTTACGGCTGATGTTGTGGTGGCTGGCGCAGACTACCATCATGTAGACAGCCTTTTGCTCGATAGTAAGACTAGAAATTATGATGAGACTTACTGGGACAAACGCGTAATGGCGCCAAGTTCACTCCTATATTATGTTGGGGTAAACAAAAAGCTAAACGGACTTCTCCATCACAATTTATTTTTCGATACAGACTTTGGGCCGCATGCACATGATATTTATACTGAAGCAAAATGGCCTGAGAAACCGCTTTTTTATATTTCGGCACCCTCCAAAACAGATGACACCGTTGCGCCAGAAGACTGCGAGAATATTTTCATGCTTATTCCAGTGGCCCCAGGTTTAGATGATACCGAAGAAATTAGAGAACACTATTTCGACCTGATTTTGGAACGAATGAAAGATAGAATGGGACTCGATTTCAAGGAAAACATAGTATTCAAACGATCCTTTGCACATAAGGATTTTGTCAAAGATTACAATGCTTTTAAGGGCAATGCATATGGTTTGGCAAATACATTAAACCAAACTGCCATTTTAAAACCACAGTTGGCAAACAAAAAGTTAAACAATCTGTTTTACACCGGTCAACTAACAGTTCCTGGCCCTGGAGTTCCACCAAGTTTAATTTCTGGGCAAGTGGTAGCCAAGGAAATTTTTAAGGTTTTTGCCTAAACGGTGAACAAATTTTGTAACTTATAATGATGGATTTATTCAACCAAACCTCGTTGGAGTGCAGTAAGCTGATTACTCAGCGCTATAGCACCTCATTTACTTTAGGTATAAAAACCTTGGACAAGAAATTCCATATGCCTGTTTACGCCATTTACGGCTTTGTGAGGTATGCCGATGAGATTGTAGATACTTTCCACGATTATGATAAAAGAACTCTTCTTCGAGGTTTCAAAGAGGAAACCTACAAGGCGATTGAAGATGGCGTAAGCTTTAATCCTGTTCTGCATTCGTTTCAGTTGGTGGTGCACCAATACAAAATTGACCATGATCTGATTGAAGCATTTCTATACAGCATGGAGCTGGACTTGGAAGAAACCACATATGACAAAATGGGCTATGAACAATATATATATGGTTCAGCCGAAGTGGTGGGATTAATGTGTTTAAAGGTGTTCTGCGAAAACAATCAAGAACTTTATGACTCGCTTGTGACGCCTGCTAAAAAGCTTGGTGCGGCTTTTCAGAAAGTAAACTTTATAAGAGACATTAAAAGTGATTACGAAGAAAGAGGGCGGGTTTATTTTCCGGGTGTAGATTTTAACCAGTTCACCAAACCCGCAAAAGACTTGATTGAACAGGATATTCAAAAGGATTTTGACGAAGCACTGGAAGGAATTCTTCGTTTACCCAAAGGAGCTAAATTGGGGGTTTACTTGGCTTATAGATACTATTTGAAGCTTTTCAGAAAAATAAAAAGGCTACCAGCTTCGCGCATTAAACAAGAAAGAATAAGGATAAAAGACAGCATGAAAATGCGTATTCTGCTGATGACTTACTTCCAACATAGAATCAAAGTACTCTAGTTTTCGTTTAAAATTAGAGTTTAGATAATCGTAGAAATTTTAAACAAAATAGTTAAACACTTGTTTGTTACCGCATGTTTGACCTCACTGTAGAAATCGATCCTAGTTCAGGCTTCTGTTTCGGAGTAGTATACGCCATTGAAATGGCCGAAGATATTCTGGACGAAACAGGTATGCTTTATTGCTTGGGAGATATTGTGCATAATGATGAAGAGGTTAGACGACTTGAGTCTAAAGGATTGAAAATTATTAATCATGACGAGCTCAAGGAAATAAAGAATGCTCCGGTCTTGATTCGTGCTCATGGCGAACCGCCTTCTACATATCAATTAGCTTTAGAAAATAATATTGAATTGATCGATGCTTCTTGCCCTGTAGTTTTAAAACTTCAGAATAGAATCAAAAACTCTTTCGATAAGGAAGAAAATATCTATATCTATGGCAAACATGGCCACGCTGAAGTAGTTGGGCTTTTAGGTCAGACCAATGAAGAAGCTGTAGTTTTTCAAAATCTAGAAGAACTTGATTTAACTACATTACCTAAGGAAATAACCCTTTACAGCCAAACCACAAAAAGCACCGATAGCTTTTACGAGATCAATAAGGTGCTGGCGGAAAACGGAATTACGGTAAATACGAATGATACCATTTGCCGTCAGGTTTCAAACCGTGACAAAGAATTGAGAAATTTTGCCAAGAATTACGATCGAATTGTGTTTGTGAGTGGCACAAAATCATCAAACGGAAAGGTGCTTTATAATGTGTGTTTAGATCAAAATCCACATACTTACTTTGTTTCCTCGGTTGCTGATTTGAAAGCTGAATGGTTTGGGAAGAATGAGCGTGTTGGTATTTGTGGAGCTACCTCTACGCCAATGTGGCTAATGCAAGAGGTTCAGCAACACTTGCAGAATCTCTAATTGATTATTCCTTTCTTTGTAATATGAATAGCATCAAAAATCATTTTGGGGTGATTATCGCGCTAATCATTATTATGACCTGGGGAGTTTGCCTGGCCTTTGGCTTGAATTTGAATATCAACTTTTCATCTCCTTTCACTTATCTGCTTATTCTGGTTCAAATGCATTTGTACACAGGGCTTTTCATTACCGCCCATGACGGAATGCACGGCACCATTTCTAAAAACAAGCAAACCAATAAACTTATAGGCACGATTAGCGCCTTATTATTCAGTTTCAACTTCTACCATAAACTTTTTCCCAAGCACCACGAACATCATAGGTTTGTGGCTACGGATAAAGATCCTGATTATCACAACGGGGGCTTTTTCCCTTGGTATTTCAGCTTTTTAAAACAGTACATCACTTGGCAGCAAATTGTGCTAATGGCCATTAGCTTCAATATTTTAAAACTCTTTTTTCCGGTGGAAAACCTAATTGTTTTCTGGATGCTACCAGCGGTACTCTCTACTTTCCAGCTTTTCTATTTTGGCACCTATTTACCCCATAAAGGCCATCACTCCCCCGACAATAAGCACTTTTCGCGAAGCCAAAATAAGAACCACTTATGGGCTTTTTTAAACTGTTATTTCTTTGGCTACCACTATGAACATCATGATTCTCCAGGTACACCTTGGTGGCAGTTGTATAAGGTGAAAATTTAATCTGGGTTTTTAGAAAAAATAAAGGCCACACTGAAAGTGTAGCCTCAATTCAAAATTTGGATTATTTTATCTTAATGCGTGCTATCTGTGTCAATGGCGCCATCTACAATATTAATGGTTCGTTTGCCATAGGCTGCATTTTCTTTGGAGTGTGTCACCTGCACAATGGTCATTCCTTCGCTGTTCAGTTTTTGGAAAAGCTTCATAATTTCTTCAGCTTGATCCGAGTGAAGATTACCCGTTGGTTCATCTGCTAAAAGCAATTTTGGCTGGCCAATTAGCGCACGTGCTACGCCTACCAATTGCTGCTGCCCGCCTGAAAGCTGTTCTGGGAAAAGATCTTTTTTGGCTACCATTTGGAAACGGTCTAGCATTTCGGCCACCAAACTTTTTCTTTCAGAAGATTTAACGCCTTTATATAAAAGTGGGGTTTCGATGTTTTCGTAAACTGTCAGTTCATCAATTAAATGATAAGCCTGAAATACGAATCCGATATGGTGTTTATGAAGTTCAGATCGTTTTCTTTCCTTCATCTTATGAATAGGCTCATCTAAAAAGTAGTACTCACCTTGTGAAGGCTCGTCAAGCATGCCAATAATATTCATCACCGTGGATTTTCCAGCGCCACTTGGCCCCATGATAGTAACAAACTCGCCTTGCTTAATTTCTAGATCGATACCTTTTAGAATGAACGTTCTTTGGTATTTTGAATCGATGAACTTATCGACATCTTTTAGTTTAATCATTGTGGTTGATTTAGATTCTGACCTTTCTGCATTTACCAATTAACATGCCAAGGCCTAATTTATTCATACTAAGTAGTTAAGCAAAATTTCCTTGTTCAATAATGTACAAATTCGGTCACCTTCGTTCGATTTTGAGACTTCTTTTAATTTGTACCAGCTTCTAAAATGTATAGAAACTTGGGGTGTCTTGAGGCGGGAAAAACATCATGGCACATAAAAACGCAATAATTGAAAGCACAAAACCTATCATAAAGATAGTGTATGCTATTCGCAACAGGCGATATTTCTTACCCAGTACGACCCCTAAAAAGTAAATGTCTTTGGTAAGGCTACCATATAGATACTCGCTGTCCTTCATCATCTCTCGCATTCCCCATTGGTAGCGGTCTAGTTTCATTTTATGAAAATTACCAAAGAAGAGTAGGTTGGTTTTTTTGTTCAATACATCTTCGTCTGTAAACACGCCAGACGAAACATTGGGTCTTGTGGCTAGAATGGCAAACACTATGGTAAACAAACATACCACCACTAGCATAATGGTTGGAATAACTAGGTTTGGATATTCGTATAGTTTTCTAACCAAAACAGAAACCACTACAGAAAGAATAATGGTGTTTACCGAAATCATAATGTTGGCCTTGTTATCTGCCATAGCGCTCAACTCTAAATGATTTTTAGAGGTAGTTCTAAACATTGTTTCAATTCCTCGGTCGGGTTTTTGGGCTGCTTTTCGTTCTAGCTTTTCTACTTTCTCTTCGAGTTTCTTAATGTAATTGTCATTCTGCCCCTTATTTTTCTTTTTTATTGACTTGAGGTTTTTCTTTTTAATAGGCTCTAAATGTTGTTTGCCATATTCAGTAAAATACTCATGATCTTTAAAGAAGTTGAAGTTCATGGTATTCCAGTCCTCCAATTTTATTTCATGTCCTTTAATTTTTTCTACTTCAGTATGCATTTTTTCCGCCATCATACTGTAGTCGTTGCATGCCAAGTGATGTAAGTCAGCATCGCATAGTACCTCTTCCACCAAGTTTTTTGGAGCTTGTGGCATTTGAGTAGCCATAATACAGCCTTCAACTTTTTGGATTTTCTCTTCGGGGTAGCCTTCTTTTACCAAAAACTCACGGGCCATTTTAGCACTCGCCTTTTCATGTTTTATACAGCCCGACTTATAGCCTAAATCGTGAAACCAAGCAGCAATGGTTACCATTTCAAGATCTTCATCAGAAAGGCCACTTTCTTTACCTATGGTTTCTGCGGCCTTAACTACCCTACTGGTGTGGTATAGGTCGTGATAAACAAAGTCAGAAGGAATGTCGTTTTCTAAGACTTCTTTCGCATACAGTGCTACCTTTTCTAATATCAAATTCTGATCAATCATTCCTTAAATATAATCTGCTCATTTTGGATTACATAAAACTACCTTTTTTGGTGAATTATATATCTATTATTTTTGTTCGGATGAACATGAAACGAACGTCTATTCTATTCATTATTATATACCTGCTTACTTTTCCCTCTTCGGCTTGGGCTCAAAATAAGGGTGATTTCCCCTATAACCTCGAATCACCTTCTGAAACTTATCGACTTCCAGCCATTTTAGAAGAGGTATCAGCCCTTAGTTATTACGGACCCAGCCAATTGGCTACACTGAATGACGAACAGGGTAGGGTTTATATCTATGACTTCAACAAACGGGAGATAGTTCAACGCATTCGCTTCGAAGGCAATGGAGATTTTGAAGGCTTAGAATTAGTAGGTAAAAACATGTATGCTATTAAAAGCAATGGTAAGCTGTATAAGTTCAATATTGATATTGAAGGGGTTGTTGAGTCGATTGACACTCCCTTTACTTCTGAAAATGATGTTGAAGGCTTGGGGTACGACAAGAATAGTAATACATTATTGATTGCTCTAAAGGGAAAGGGAGATATTGACAATGTGAAAGTAAAAGGAAAAGCAGTGTATGGCTATAATCTAACTACTGAAAAATTCTCGAAAACACCTCTGTTTGTTTTACAAGACAAAGACCTTGAACGCGTACTGGGTTCAAACAGTACAAAATTTCGCCCATCTGCCATAGCGGTTCACCCCATTAGCAATGAAATTTATATGATTGCCTCGGTGGGCTCCGCATTGGTTGTTTTTAATAATGACGGAAGTCCTAAAAATCTAAGTATTTTAAAGAGAAGTCTTTTTCCTCAACCAGAAGGCATTGCCTTTATGCCTAATGGCGACTTGTTTATATCTAATGAGGGGGGAGATGGAGGAACTATCCATCGTTTCAAAATGAAACAAAAGTGAACCAGTTAATTTTTACACAGTATTACTGCTCTATGAAAAGCATTGTTATAGTTACCTTAAGTCTGTTTTTATTCGCAACGTCAGTATATGGTTTTCAGGAAAAAGAACAGCCCATTTACTCTGTTTTTTTAGTTGGCGATGCGGGTGAACCAGGTGAAAACCCGGTACTAGACTTGCTAAAAATAGAACTAGATAAAGTGGGCGATCGTGGTGCAGTGCTGTTTCTAGGCGATAATATCTATCCTCAAGGTATGCCACCTAGAGGGCATAAGCTAAGGCCAGAAGCAGAAATTGCTATTGATGGACAAATCAACGCGGTTAAGGATTTTCAGGGCAAAAAATTCTTTGTACCTGGCAATCACGATTGGGCACAAGGCCGGCCTGATGGTTTTGATTGGCTAAAGATTCAAGAGAAATATGTGGAAGATAAACTCGATAGCCAAAATGTTTGGGTTCCGACCAGAGGTTGCCCTGGCCCCGTTGAGGTTGATTTAAATGAAAATATCACACTGATTGTGGTAGATACCCAATGGTTTTTACACCGCGGTGACAAACCTGCCGAAGGCTCAGACTGTGAGGCGATTACTATTGTTGATGTAATGGCCAATTTTCAAGATGCACTAAAAAGGAATGCTCATAAAAAGGTAATAGTAGCTTCGCATCACCCTAAATACACTTATGGAATTCATGGAGGTATTTTTAGTCTAAAGGATCACCTTTTCCCTCTAACGGCCTCTAGTAGAACTAAGAATTTATATATCCCTTTGCCTGTTTTGGGCTCTATATATCCTTTATACAGAAAATGGTTTGGTAATATTCAAGATACAGCCCACCCAGTATACCGTCAATTTAGAGACGCGATGGTTTTGCTTATGAAAAACCATCCAGATATTGTTGATGTAGCTGGTCATGAACATGCCCTCCAACATATTAAAAAAGAAGGGATAGACTTTGTAGTAAGCGGATCGGGCTCGAAAAATAATGCACATGTAAAGCAAAAAGGAGATGCCTTGTTTGCCACCAACACCATGGGTTATGGTCGTTTAGATTACTATTCAGATGGAAAAACGGAATTAAAATTTATTACTCCAGAGAATGAAAAGCCTTCTGAAATATATAGTAAAGTTCTTTCTGAAAAACCTTTTAAACCAGCTCCGGCTGATTTGTTAAAATCCTTTGCTAATGTATCTTTTGCTGGAAAAGACACTCTTTTTGCGGCAAGTGAGCTTTATCATGAGCGAAGTAACTTCCATTTAAAAATGTTTGGAGAGAACTATCGAAATGAGTGGGCAACTAAAATTAATGTTCCGTTTTTTGATATTGGAAGCGAGAAAGGCGGTTTAAAAATTATTAAAAGAGGAGGAGGGCACCAAACCATTTCGCTTAGGTTAGAAGCTGCAGATGGAAAACAGTATGTGCTCAGATCGATGGATAAGAACCCAGCGCTTACCTTGCCTCAAGAGTTTCGCCAAACCTTTATTAAGGAGATTGTTCAGGATGGAATTTCGGCTTCGCACCCGTATGCACCTTTTATTATTCCCACACTTGCCGATGCCGCAGGGATTTTCCATGCCAACCCCAAAGTGGTTTATATTCCTGACGATCCAAGGTTTGGAATTCACAGACAAGATTTTGCGAATACGCTGGCATTGTTTGAAGAGAGAGCCAACAAAGAGAATATTGAAGAGCCCTTTTTTGGAGAAGGAGACGATGTACTCTCCAGTCCAGATTTGTATGAAAAACTTAGAAATGATAACGACAACCATGTAGACCAAGTTTTTGTGGCTCGAAATCGCCTTTTTGATTTTTGGTTAGGTGATTGGGACCGTCATGATGACCAATGGAGATGGGTAGAGTACGATAAAAAGGATGATGAAAAACTATACAAGCCCATTCCAAGAGATAGAGATGTAGCCTTTTTTGCAGGTGAAGGAATTTTTAAAAAAATAGCGTCTTCAAAATGGGCTCAACCTGCGCTTAGGGGTTTTCACGATGACATTGATTATATGCCAAGTATGGGTTCTTACCGAATTCGCTACTTCGACCGTATTTTTATGACTGAAGTTTCAATGGAGGATTGGCTTGAACAGGCACGTGAATTAAAAGCTGCCCTAACCGATGAAATCATTGAATCTTCGATTAGACAATGGCCCAATCAAATCTATGATTTACACGGAGAGGAGATTATTCGAAAACTGAAAAACAGGAGGGACAACCTAGAGAAATATGCTAAAGAATATTACCTGTTGATTTCAAAAGAGGTAGATATTTTGGCTAGTGACAAACAAGAACTCTTTAAAGTAGAAAGGTTGGATGATGAGCATACTAAAGTTGTGGTTCATAAAATTTCTAAAAAAGGAAACCTAGATAAAATCATTTATGAACGCACATTTAAAACCTCGGAAACAGATGAAATACGCCTTTTTGGTTTTGATGGAAACGATAGGTATGAAATTACTGGGGATGTAAATAAGGGCATTAAAGTAAGAATTATTGCTGGAGACGATGATGATGTTATTGTTGACAATAGTAAGGTGAAAGGCCTCGGAAAAAAGACAATTGTATATGATTCAAAGAGTGGAACTGATCTAGAAACCAGTTCAGAAACAAGAGATTTAACAACAGATAAAGATCCCAATATTAATGCTCACAATCGTCAGGAGTTTGATTTTAACCTGTTGGCTCCTTTGGTATCTGTAAATTACAATTCAGATGATGGGTTGTTTTTAGGAGGCGGTGTCTTTATTAAAACTGATGGTTTCAGAAAGTCTCCTTATGCTACTAAACATAAGATTTCTGGTAACTATGCCGTAGGAACTTCTTCGTATCAATTCTCTTACGACTTAGATGTAATTGATGCTTTCGGAAAATTGGATTTTGCGTTATCGGCTGATGCTAAGGCTCCTAATTTTGTGAATAACTTCTTTGGAATGGGTAACGAAACGCCTTATGATAAAGACATTGAAGAGAGGTATTACCGTACCAGATTTGAGGAGTACTCAATAAGACCAACTCTCACTTTGAATTTGGGCAAAGGCGCTTCTCTAAATTTTGGGCCTACTTTTAGAGCCATAGAAGTAGAAGAAAGCTCAGATAGATTTATCAATGATTTTGCTAATACTGACCCTTTAGGGGCAAGTGTTTTTGAACAAAAAGTTTATGCTGGGGGAACCTTAGGTTTTCATTTTAACGAAACGTTAGGTCAGCTTATTCCAAAGACTGGGTTAAATTTTAATGCTGTTTTAGACTACAACGCTGGTTTTAATTCCTTTTCTGGAAATAGTGCCCAGCTTAAAACCGATGCTTCATTCAGGTGGAGTTTTCGAGAGCCGTCTAGAACGGTATTCGCCACCAGAATGGGCTACCAAAAAGTATTCGGAGATTATGAGTTTTTTCAGTCGGCTCAGCTCGATGGTTTTAATACCTTAAGAGGCTATAGACGTTTCCGTTTTTCAGGAGAAAGCAGCTTGTATCATCAAGTGGAAATGAGGGTGAAACTATTCGATTGGAGATCTTTTTATTTGCCTTCCCAAGTAGGAATGATCTTGTTTAACGACTTAGGTAGAGTTTGGGTAGATGGAGAATCATCCAATAAAATTCACCATGGCTATGGAGGTGGATTCTATGTTACCCCGTTCAATTTTGCTGCTATCAACATCTTACTAGCTGTTTCTGAAGAAAGTGTTTTGCCACTCGTTAAGTTTGGTTTCTATTTTTAAGTCTGTAATTAAACATCAGGTAAATCTATAAAGAAGGAAGTTCCTTTTCCGAGTTCGCTTTCAAATGAAACCGTACCTCCATGGATTTCTACAAACTGTTTAACAATGATAAGGCCTAACCCTGTACCATCAATGTCGCCAACATTGGTGGCGCGCGAAAAGGATTCGAAAAGCCCTTTTTGATCTTTCTCTGGAATTCCGATACCATAATCTTTGATTTGCACACGAATGCCCACCTTTTTATAAGTTACGATAACTTCTGGGTCGGGTCTGTTTTCAGAATATTTTAAGGCATTATTAATGAGGTTTGAAAGTGAATGACCAATAAGCTGACTGTCGAGTTCAACTTGCCTTTCTTCACCTTTAATTTTAACCAGTACATTCCGAGATTTATGCTGAACGCTGTTCTCTAAAACGACTTGTTTAATAATACCTGTTAAAGAGGTAATGTCCTTTTTAATTACTGTTTTACCAACATCCAATCTACCAAGTGTAAATACATCTTTGAGTAAGGAATTCATTCTTTCTAGCTCCGTTCTTATTCGGCCAACATGTTTTTTGAGTTTGGTATTGGGGTTAGGGTCAGCATCTAAATACATGTTTATGAGCTCGTTACTCGACTGAATTGTTGTGAGGGGAGTTCTAAATTCATGAGAGGCCATTGAAATGAAACTCGACTTCAGTTTTCCCAGTTGCCTTTCTTTCTCTAGCGCTTTAATTCTTTCAGAAATATCTCGAGTAGATGACTGAAGGTATAAGAAGTTGCCGTTAGAATCTTCTATTGAACTGTACGATGATTCTACCCATACCCATTCTTCATCTTGGGCCTGAATTCTATAGGTAACCTTAACGTTTTTGCTTTTATTTTCAATTACTTGATTAATAACCGATTGAACAAAGGGTTGTTCTTCAG
Source organism: Roseivirga ehrenbergii (assembly GCF_001593005.1). Taxonomy (GTDB): domain Bacteria; phylum Bacteroidota; class Bacteroidia; order Cytophagales; family Cyclobacteriaceae; genus Roseivirga; species Roseivirga ehrenbergii. Next base: position 46,413 of record NZ_LQZQ01000002.1, on the reverse strand, counting down.
GATGAATTAAATCAGAATAAAAAGTGTCCAAAAGGGCGTCCTGCTCATAGCCAAGTAAGAATTTTAAAGATGGTGAGATGAATGAAATTCTGCCTTCAAAGTCTTGTAAAGCAATAACATCTCCTGAGTTTTCAGAAACCAGTTTGTATTGTTCTTCTTTTTCATGCAGTTTCTGTTCTGTTAGTACTTTTTCTGTTATATCACGCTTATTGCTTCTAATAAAGATGATTTCACCTGACTCATTCAGAATTACTCCCCCTTGTGCTTCTAACCAACGCCAGTTATTCTGTTTGTCTCTAAATCTGAAATTAATTTTTTCGTCTTTTAATTTTTCATCTATAGTAGCTTTCATTCTATTAGCCACCTCAGGCAGGTCTTCGGGGTGAATAAATGACATGGAGTTTTGGCCAATCATTTCGTGGGTTTCGTAGCCTAGAATATCTTTCACCGAAGGCGACACAAAGTCATAAACACCATCTGGATTCATGAGCGTAACTATGTCGTGCGAGTTTTCTGTAATGAGCTTGTAGCGTTCTTGGCTTTCTTTTAATTTTTGAGCCGCAATAAATCGCTCCGTTACATCTCTGGTTGAAGTAAGCAGATATAAAGGGTCTCCCTCATTGTCGGTAATTAAACCTCCTCTACTTTCTAACCATACATAATGGCCATTTTTATGCTTGGCTTTGAAGGTGACGCTGGCCATTTTCGTCTCTTGATTAATTACGCTTAGCATGGCTTGCGATACCTGAATGAGCCCATCTTTTTCGATGAACTCACGTAGTCTAAGCTCTTCTAATTCTGTGGCGTCATAACCGATAATATCTTTAGACGCGGGGCTTACAAAAATGAAAGTTCCATCGGGAGTTTGTAAACAAATACAATCACTAGAGTTTTCAGAAATGAGCTTATACTTGGCCTCACTTTCTCTGAGTTTCGATTGCGCTTGTTTTAGTGAAGTAATGTTAGAAAGCGAGCCTACAATTCTTTTTGGAAGGCCTTTTCCTTCACTATAGAGTATTTTTGCCTTAATAAAAATCCATAGAATTCGGCCATCTTTTCCTACCATTCTAGTCTCCACTTCAAGCTCTTCATTTTTGGTTTCGAACTTATTGTGAATGAGCTGAAGAAATTCTAACCTGTCCTCTTCATGAATAAATTTTGCTAGCAGATTTTTATCAAGCGGATTTTTTTCAGGCTTTAAATCCATTGCCTCCCAGAATTGAGGTGAGAGATAAGATTTAGATTTTTTAAAATCGTATTCCCAAATCACATCATTGGTTCCTTCCACCGCCAGCTGGTATCTGTCGTTACTTTGCTTTAGCTCCCTTTCAAGTGATTTTCTTACCGTAATATCTTGAAGAATAGTAATGTAACAAGGCTCGTTTTGAAACTCTAGTGGCATTGTTGAAGCACTAACCCAGTATGATGCTCCCTTATTATTCTGGAGCATGAGTTCGTGGTTTTGTACCGATCCGTTTTTTACTAAGGTTTCGAGGTATGACTTACGCCCTTCAAAGTTTTGGTAAAACTGAATTACTTTCTTCCCCAAAAACTCGTCAGGGTTCATTCCATACACCTCAAAAAGCATCTCGTTGGCAAAAATTGCTTTTCCAGTATCTTGTGTTGAAATAAAAACGGGGTCGGGCAAAGCCTCTACAATGCTTTTAAGTCGTTGCTGGCTTAACTCCAAATCTCTTCTGGATCTTCTGATATCATCAATATCAGTGGTGATGCCATCTAACCGAACAGGTTTACCATCTTTATAAAATACTTTAACCCTATCACGAACATATCGGTAGTTGTCTTTCCCCCTTAAAGCCCTATACGCATAGTTGCCGCTACCTACATTAAGAACATTTACAACTTCGTCAAGAATTCGCTCTTGGTCATCAGGGTGAATTGTGCTTTGCCATTCCTCAATAGTGGAGGCTGCTTTGTCATAAATTTCACCCGGAGTTCTGGTTAATGGATCGTTTAAATAAATAATTTCATAGGGCTCTACCGACATGTCGATACTCCAAACTACTTCTAAGAGGTTTTTAACTACAGACTCATAATTGATACTTTTTGCGTTTGTATCTGGTATTTCGTCTGTAGAATCATTGAAAACGTTTTGCATAACAACTATGGCCTCTGTGAATTAATTTGTCTAAATTTAAGATAGCATATTCAGTAATTACTGACAAAAAAACAATTCACCCAACACACCTAAATAGAAATTAAAAATGGCTGTAATCAACAATGACTATGACCAATCGCCACGAATTCTCATAGTTGAAGATGAACCTTTTATTGCGGAAAACCTGCAGGAAATGCTGGGCATTTTCGGTTATGAGCAAACCGAAATAGCCAATTCGGCAAATCAGGCGATCAAAGCAATTAAAGCTTCATTACCCGATCTTATATTGCTGGATGTAAAGATTAAAGGCGACCAAGATGGGATAGAGCTAGGCGGTATTATTCACGAGCAGTATAAAGTGCCTTTTGTTTACATTACCTCTTATTCCGACAAGGAAACCGTTAACCGCGCAAAACACACTCGTCCATTAGGTTTTATTGTAAAGCCTTTTACCAAAGATGACGTTTATGCGGCCATTGAGGTAGCATTATTTAATAAACAAAGAATTGCAGCCAGCTCAGGCATTAGCAATATATCCACCCTAAACCCAACTACTTACAGCAATGACTCCATCTTCATTAAAAAGAAAACATTGCTAGAAAAAGTAAAGTATTCTGACCTAATGTGGATTGAAGCAGACGGGAATCATATCACTCTACATGCCACAAAGGACAGAAGCTATACCGTTAGAAAATCACTCAAGGAAATTACAGATAAGCTTCCGAAAGATAAATTTCTCAGAGTACATAAATCGTTTGTAGTACAAGTAGACGCAGTTACCGCCATTGATACGAATCATGTGCATATGGAAGATAAGAAAATTCCGATTGGCAGATCGTATTACAATGCCTTTACAGCTACTTTGAATACGATTAGCGCAAGTTAATTTCTTCTATAAAAAAGCAACGGAACAGGATCGGCAGAATTCTTTTCGCTTACAGTAAAAAATCCGGAGCCATCTGTTGAAAAGCAGATGGCTTCTCCTTGTGGCTCGGCTGTATAGGCTAATCTGCTAGGTTTTTCAGTTAGCGCATCCTTAACCGTTGTTCCATTGGCTCTGGGCCAGTGGTAAATTTCAAAATAGGTTTTGATCAAAATTTCAGAACCATCCATAGAAATATCGCCTCCCACAAAACCAGAATAAGGCATGTTTATTAAAAACTCTGCGGTGTCCATTTCTATTAATGACTGAGGGTAAGGCAATTTGTAAAGTCCTACTTGTGACTCACGTTTAGAAACGATATAAATGTCTTTGGTCAATGGGTCAACCATTAGGCTTTCGGCATCTCTTGCTCCATTTGAATACACGTAATTAATGGCCTCTACATTTGAAAGAGTTTGCGAACTTGGAATATTTGTAATGTTCAAATCAGGTTCGGATACTCTGTATATGGTTAAATTAGATCTTCTCGCACTATTGTCTCCAATGTCGCCCACGTATAAGTACTGAATGGCATCATCAGGCCCAGGACCCATCGCAATATCTTCCCAGTCTATATTTTGAGCTCCTTCTAATCTGGCTTTGCTGGCATCGGCTCCAGTTTTCGACATTAGATATACGATGGGTTCGCCACCGCTATCATTGTGTGTCCATAAATAGTTGCTGTTAGAACGGCTCGCTACAAGGCCTGAGGCTTCATCAATATCTTCAGAAGCAATTGTACCTACTTCTTGAGCAGCGGAAAATAAATTACTGATTTCAGCACTGTCTGCTGGAGTATCATCACCAGAAACTTCTTTACAGCCTGCGGCTACAAATGTTGTTAGCACAAAAAGTGTCAGTCCAGTTTTTAGGGTTTTCATTACAGCCTTAACGCTCATTTTCTTAAAAGTATTTCTGTTTGTTTTAGAAAAGACTTGGTGTAAACAAAAATAGCCTCAAACGAGGCTATTAGATATTGTTTTATTTTTTTGCCCGAACTTTGGCTACGTGTTCTGCCGTAACTTTATCGCCTTTATTGCCCCAAGAGTTTCGAACGTAGTTAAGTACATCGGCAATGTCTTTGTCGTCTAAACCGGTTGCTGGCATCACTCCTTTATACTTTTTGCCATTTACAGTGATTTCACCTTGCTGGCCTTTAATCAATACGTTAATTGATCTGTCGAGGTCTTTCATTAAATAATCAGACTTAGCTAATGGAGGAAAAACATTGGCAATACCTTGTCCTTCGTTCATATGACAAGCCATGCAAAGCCCTTCGTAAACACTTTTGCCGTCAGCCATGCTCTTTTTTAACTCGGCATCTTGAACGGTAGTGAAGCTGAATGAAATTGTGGCAATGGCCAAAACCGCAAATAGAATGTATGTTTTTTTCATCTCTCTTAGATTGTATTGTTAGTAAAAGTATGAGAATATTTTGAAACCCGTAACTCTAAAAACAAAAAAGCCAGAAGCCGCTTGTTTCAATTTGTTCTTATACAGAAACCGAACCAAAAACTAATTATTCTAAATGTCTATCTCAACCTGATTGCGAACTAAATCCTCGAACACCTCTCTTTGTCTGATTAGCTTTGCTTCGCCTTTGTAAATCAGAACTTCGGCAGGCTTTAACCTTGAATTATAGTTAGAGGCCATACTAAAGGCATATGCACCAGCATTTTTGAAGGCAATAATATCGCCTTCTTTTACCTCATTCATTTTTCTGTCTAATCCAAAAGTGTCGGTTTCACAGATATAGCCCACTACGGTGTAAATTCGCTTTGTGCCATTTGGGTTCGACAAGTTCATTATTTCATGGTACGAATCGTACATCATAGGACGAATCAGATGATTCATTCCAGAATCAACCCCTACAAAGGCGGTGGCTGGTGTGGTTTTAACTACGTTGGTTTTTGTGAGAAAAACACCTGCTTCACTTACTAAAAACTTACCTGGTTCAAACCACATTTCTAACTCGCGGCCATATTCTTTACAGAAATCCTTGAAAGCGGCACTTAATTTCTCGCCAAGCTCTTCGATATCGGTTACAATATCGGCCTCTTTATAGCCTACTTTAAAGCCACTACCGAAATCGATAAATTCTAAATCTTTAAAACTTTTAGCGGCATCAAATAAAATAGCGGCAGCTCTTAAAAACACCTCGGCATCTAAAATATCAGAACCCGTGTGCATGTGTAAACCCGTAACATTCAGTCCGTATGTATTTACAACTCTAACAATATGCTGAAGTTGATAGATAGAAATTCCGAATTTAGAGTCGGCATGACCGGTTGAAATTTTCTTGTTTCCACCCGCCATAATATGTGGGTTCAAGCGGATGCAAACCGGTACGGTATCATGGAATTCGTTTCCGAATTGTTCAAGAATAGAAATATTATCGAGGTTAATCATCACCCCTAATTCCACCGCTTCTTTTATTTCAGAAATAGAAACACAGTTGGGAGTATATAAAATTTGATTGGGCTCAAAACCAGCTTTTAGTCCCAATTGTACCTCTTGAATAGAAACACAGTCGAGTTCGGAACCAATGCTACGTAAGAGCTTAAGAATTGAAATATTTGTAAGGGCTTTAGTGGCATATTTTACCTTCATTTTAACTCCGCTAAAAGCAGAAGTAAGCTTTTTAAACTGAGCTTCAATTTTATCGGCATCATACACATATAACGGAGAGCCATACGTTTCGGTAAGCTCTACTAAATCTACACCTTGAATGGTGTATCGGTCATTCACTAAATCCATTTCAAATAAATTAAGGGGCAAATATACTGTGTAGAAAAATAAAAAAGAGGAAGATCGACCAAACCTTCCTCTTTGAAAATGAGAATGAATATTTTTTACTCAATAATCACCCTTTTTGTAAGCGTTTTATTGTTCTGAATTACTTGTAAAATATATAAACCTTCCTTTTCATCTGAAATATCAATGTTGAAGCTAAAGCTCGATTCGCCTGATGAATCAGTTTTGCTATATATTACCTTTCCAGTTGGGCTTACAATTTTGACTTGTAATGGCCCGCGGCTAGTAGTTTCTATTTCTAGATCAAACCGCCCATCGCTTGGGTTCGGGTAAAAGCTTATGTCTTTAATCTCAATCGGCTCCATTTTATCTGCTCCAACTACTTCTTTATCCTTGTCTTTTGCTGCGCGAACAAAAACTCGAGCTCGTGAGATTAAATGGAAACCTTCATCATCATTATCGTTGCCAAAACCCCATGCGCTAGAGTTTCCACTGTCATTATCAAAATCGAAGTCAAAATTCATACTGCCAAACCTGTTTTTCAAAGCATCTCTGATCGAGTCCATGTCCATAATCTCGTCTCCATTCCGAAACATTTTTCCATTTTTGAAATGAAAGTTCAATCGGTTTTGGAGTGAATCCATGTTCATAAAAAAAGGATCGTCATTATCAAAATTGAAGAAGAAGTTGTTGGTTCCAAAGCCTCCGCGCATCATTGATTCCATGTATTTGCGCATATTATCAATGTCGAAATCAAACATGGATGGGCCGCTGCCGAAGGACCTTAATGAAGAGCCAAAACCTGAGTTTCCTCCGCCAAAGTTCCAGCCACTTAAATCGATGCCATTTTTCTCTAAATCTGGATCACCGTTAATTTCATCGTAGCTATCATATGTTTTTTCAAAAGTCTTGGTGTCATTTCCCTCTTTCATTACCACCTTGAGCTTTATTTTACCATCTTCAGTGGTATTTATAGAAACCGACTGCGATTGACTACGTTCTTGGGTTTGTGCATGACCAACAAAACTGGTAGCGATTAAAATTACTATGGCAATGAATGCCACGATTTTTAGTGTTTTTTTATTCCCTGACCTATTCATCTTTTTAACCTTTAAGTTGTTGATACGAAAGTATTTAATAAACGAAAATGGCATTGTTAAAAGGCGGTTAAATCATGTTAATTTTTGTTAAGCCCATAACCATGACCATTTTATTAAAGTACTTTTGAACCATGAGTAGAATGAAGATAAGATGGTTGATAGGATTGCTGAGCATAGCCATGCTTGGTTTGATCGTCTTCCAATTTTATTGGATCAAGGAAGTAACTAAGGTAAACGAAGAGCGGTTTACCCAGAATGTTCAAACCGCATTAAATGAGGTAACCAATAAGTTGGCTCGGCAAAATGATACTAACTTTTTGCAGACAGATGTTAGCCAAATGATGCCAAGTTTGCCCGAAAGAATGAGGCAAAGGGATAGTTTGATCAATCAATATAAGCCTCAAAATAGGCGGCCAATGCCCTATCTCGATCCAAGTTTGATTACATATAACCTTGCAATAGATGAGACCAATAATAAAATTGATTTTGATATAAATCTGGGCTTAATGCTTCAAGATTTTTATTCTCAAACCTATCCTAACCTTGAGCAGGAGCGCTTTCAGTTAGAACAACAAATGAAGAATAGATTAAGATCTATTCAGAAAGACTGGGCAGAACATTTGGTAGGAAGTAATAATCTCTTTTCTAGGGTAAACCCAGCAGAGTTAGATACGCTTCTAAAAAGAGAAATGAGAAATCGCGGGATTGACTTAGAATACAATTATGGAATTATTGAACGTAGAACAGGAAAGACCAATTTGATAAATACTTCAAGTGTAGATGATTTAGAGAATATCAAAAACTCAAAATTACAGGCCAACCTCTTTCCAACAGATTTACAACCTAAAGATTATTTTCTAAGCGTTTATTTCCCTAGCCAAAAGCAATTTCTTTTGAAGCAGGGTTTGTTGCCGCTATCAGCTTCTGGGCTGTTAATGCTAATTTTGATTGGTTGTTTTACTTATGCTGTTGTAGTCATTCTTCGTCAGAAAAGGATTTCTGAAATCAAGAACGATTTCATTAATAACATGACGCATGAGTTTAAAACGCCTATTGCTACGGTTTCTTTGGCTACCGAAGCACTTCAAGATGCCGACCTTCGCAAGAATGAAGGCATAGTAGACCGATACATTCAAGTTATTCGGGACGAGAATAAAAGGCTAGGGATGCAAGTAGAAAAGGTACTTCAAATTGCTAGTCTGGATAAAAAAGACTTTAGGTTGAAATTTGAAACTGCCGATGTGCATGATATTATTGAGAAGGCATTGGTGAATATTGACATTTTAGTACAGAAACGTCAGGGCTCCATTTCTAGCCAGTTATTGGCTTCAAATCCAATTATTGAGGCGGATAAGGTGCATCTTACTAATATCATTTACAACCTGTTAGATAACGCCAATAAGTATTCTCCAGAGCCCCCAGAAATACATATTAGAACGGAAAACATTTCAACAGGCGTTATCATAAAAATATCCGATAAAGGTATTGGTATGAGCCGAGAAGATATTGACAAAATTTTCGAAAAATTTTACCGTGTTTCTACAGGCAATATTCACGATGTTAAAGGGTTTGGCCTTGGGTTATCTTACGTAAAAAACATTGTTGAAATGCACAAAGGAACCATTTCTGTGAAAAGCGACCTAGGAAAAGGAAGCACATTTAAAGTATATTTACCTTTCAATCATGGCTAGTTTTAAAATATTACTTGTAGAAGACGACCCTAACTTGGGTCAAATTTTAAACGAATACCTTTCGCTGAAAGGATATGAAACGAAGCTTTGCCGCGATGGTGAGGAGGGCGTTAAGGCATTCAAACGCGAAGCTTTTGACCTTTGTCTTTTTGATGTGATGCTTCCAAAAAAGGATGGTTTTTCTATGGCTAAAGAGATTAGGAGAGACGATAAAGTAACTCCAATTATTTTTCTCACGGCCAAATCTATGAAAGAAGATACCATTGAAGGCTTTAAAATTGGAGGTGACGACTACATTACCAAGCCTTTTAGTATGGAAGAGTTGCTACTACGTATTCAAGCCATACTTCGAAGAACGGCTGAAAAGAATCCTCAAATTTCTGATCAAAAGATTTTTGAGTTTGGCTCATTTCGATTTGATTTTGATAAACAAATACTCTCTTGGGATGGGGGTGAGAATAGGCTTACATCCAAAGAATCTGAGCTTTTAAGGTTATTGTGTTTGCATGAAAATCAGCCCTTAGACCGATCTACTGCTTTGAAAATTATTTGGAGAGACGATAGTTATTTTAATGCTCGAAGCATGGATGTGTACATTGCTAAGCTCAGAAAAATGTTGAAAGCAGATGAATCGGTTCAAATCATTACCATTCATGGGTCTGGTTTTAAGTTAATAACGGAGGGACATGCAGAAAAGGAATAGGTAATTAAAAGGTGTTGTCTTTTAACTAGCTAATATTTCGCCCTTCTGCGCTTTGAATTTTGACCCAAAAAGCCTATTTTACTAGGCTTGAATTCTAACATAATATTAATATCGTTTTTTTCTTTTTGGTGTTAGAAACTGCTAATTTTGGCTCTGCAAGCTTTATATTCTCAACTATATGATAAAAATTGTTCCTTCTATATCGATTATCAACGGAAAACTAACCCGCTTAAAACAAGGTGATTACGAACATGGTACTGTTTACAAAGACAGTCCTGTAGACATTGCTAGAAGGTTTGAAGATTGTGGGGTAAAGAAAATCCATATCGTTGATTTAGATGGGGCAAGAAGCGGCACTCCCGTAAACTACCATGTATTAGAGTCAATAGTAGGTTATACAAAACTGAAAGTAGACTATAGTGGTGGTATTGCAACTGATGGTGATATCAGTAAGGCTTACGAATATGGAGCTACTTCAATTACCGCTGCCTCTATTGCTACTTCAGATAAAGAGCAGTTTGGTTCTTGGCTTGTTTCTTACGGAAGAGAAAAAATTATTTTAGGAGCCGATGCTAGGAATGGGAAAATAGCCATTAGAGGATGGCAAAAAGACACCAATATTGATTTGTTCGATCATATTGATTACTACTACATGCGTGGACTCAAATATGTAAAGAGCACGGATGTAGCTAAAGACGGTATTCAAGAAGGCCCTAACTTCGAGATGTACAAGGAAATCGTATCTCGCTTTAAAGGAATTCACGTGTTGGCCAGCGGTGGAGTAAGAAATATAGACGACATCAAAAAGCTAGAAGAAATTGGTGTTAAATCTGTGATTTTTGGAAGAGCATATTACGAAGGTAACTTGACTCTTAAAGACATAGAGAAGTTTATAGTAAGCCAATCTAAGTAGGCCTTTTAAAAGCTATAATTCAGTTTTATACTAAAGTTTCTGCCTACCTCATCTGAGTAGTAGCGTAATCTATTCATGTAGTCACGATAGCTATTGTTGAACATGTTCTCAACAGAAGCGTAAACGGCAATGTAGTTTTCAGATACTGGCACTTTAAAGCCAACGCTAAAACCAAAATTGGTATAACCCGCTGGTGCGGCCAAAAAGTCAAATACGGTTTTATCGTTCGAGAAAAGATCAGAATTTGTGGCATTCGCTTCTATTACTTCAGAAATACTCACCACCCTTGGTGCATTTCTTTGCTTGTCTACCATATCGGCTGATAATGAAATGTATGGGTCTGTTAACCAACCGTCATTAAAATTGTAGGTAACTCCAGCCGAAAATCTATTGGTCGGAATATTAATTAACGGTCCGTTATTCAACTGATCTTCTGCCTTTATCAATGAAAGTTTACCTGTGACATCAAAATGCTCATTGAGATGATATTTTAGATCTGTGTCTAGTCCAATAAACGAAGCATCTGTTTGAGTGTAACTCAACAACGGAAAAGCGCCTTGAATGGTCAGTTCAACATTCTCTGGTCTTAAATAAATGTAATCATATATGTAATTGTAGTATGCAGATATGTTTACATCGAAGTTCTCAGAGGCCTTTTCAAAGCTACTGATCCACTTAATGGCCTTTTCGCTTAGAAGGTTCTCATTCCCCATTTCAATGGCTGCAGAGCCATGGTGAAGTCCCCCACTGTACAGCTCATTAATATGAGGTGCACGCCAGGCAGTTCCTAAATTGGTTCTGAAATTCCAGCCTGAGGGAAGAAAAAATACGGCTCCAAGCGAGCCGGTAATATTATTAAAATCAAATTCTGGTTTTAGAAGGTTGTTTTGTGAGTCAAAGCGTTTGACTAGGTAGTGTTTATAGTCATATCGAACCCCCGCTTCCAATTCATATGAATTTTGAATGTATCGCCATATTCCATGTACCCCTACAGTCCAATTGTCAAAATTGGGGATCAATGGTTTAATACCGGTTTCTGAGTCGTTCGAATTTCCTTGAAAAAGAAAACTGGCGCCAATATCTCCCTTAAAATCACCAATCGGCTTCATGTCTAAGTCGAGTTCCACGGTATGAGTGATGAGCTCTAGCGAAAGCGCAGGAATGGTAGATCGGCCTCCTCGTCTAATGTCAAATTCTTTTCTTTGGTTTCTCTGAAGCCCATATTGCATGTTAAAAGTACCAAGGTTACTCCAATCCGTATGTCCATTTAATTTGAGTAATTGATGCTGAACATGTTGCCTGGGGTTGTTGATGTCGTAACTGAAATCGCTGATGTATAACGGTCTGTCACTTCCAATAGCACGTTCTAAATCGGTGAGGTTTCCCGTATGGGCGCTTCTGAGCACACCCATTTCGGCATCAAAACTACTGAAGTATAATTCCAGTCCTCCTTTTTCTTTATGATAACCCAGCCCAATTGAAAAATTTTTTTCTAGTGTACCGGTGTTAGTAAGTCTATAATTTGGTGCTTTAGAATCTCCAGCCTTTTTATAACTGCCCTGAAGTCTCCAACCAAAGCCATTAAGTCCTTCAATTCCTCCTTCCACCATAGCACTACCAGTATACATGCCATTATTTGAGTTACCCACAGCATTTAGTGAACCTGAAACTCCAGCCGATTCAGGTAAATCAGGTGGGTTTACTAAAATAACGCCCCCTATAGCATCTGACCCATACTTTACTGCCGCAGCACCTTTAATTAATTGAAGGTTAGTCGCTACAAATGGGTCAATTTCTGGCGCATGCTCTTGTCCCCATTGCTGACCTTCTTGTCTTATACCGTTATTCAAAATTAGAATACGGCTGCTGTGTAAGCCGTGAATTACGGGCTTGGCTATATTTGGGCCAGTCTGAAGCATATTTACTCCAGACATACCTGAAAGGGTCTTTCCTAAAGATTCGCCACTCTTTCTAAAAAGCTCTTCTTTTTTAAATTCAAGTTGTTTTAAGGTTGCAATTTCTTCCGCTTTTTCAGCTTCAACTGTTACTTCACTTAAATCCTTGATTTCTGGAACCAATTCTACCTGAATTTTGGTGTCCTTTGTAATACTTATAGTTTCTTTATAAGGGGTATAGCCAACAAATCGTATTAAGATTTCATAGCTTCCTGGACAAAGATTCGTTATTTCAAATTCGCCATTTTCGTTTGCAATTGCCCGGTTTTGAGTATGTGTAATTTCGATTGTGGCTAAAGGAATTGTTTCACCACTTTCTTTTTCAACGATAATTCCAGAGAGTTTTAAGTCACAATTGGTTTGAGCTAAACCAGAAAGGTTAAAAAAGCCGAGAAGTAAAACTAATAAAGATAGACGCTTGAGAATCATAGGGGCAAAGTATGCGTAAATGCAACGTCATTGCAATAATGAATTTTCAAAAGGTCAAAAGAGGTTAAAGAAGGTATTTATTTCTTCTCAAAAACCTCAGAGGGCTTAAATTTATAGAAGATGTAGTAAAGAAAATTGAACGAAAGCGCAGATTGGCTATCTTCTTTATTCGCAACTTTCGGTTGGTTGTTCTTTTTCTCTGGTGATTTTTCTAGAGAAATAGAATTTAACTCGCTGCCTAAAATGGTAGACTCAGAAGTGCCAAGAGGCATATCGCGTTTGCCTTCAGTAAGAAAATCAACTGGAAGAATACTGTCTTGACTAGCTGTGTTTTCTTGTCTAGGAATAGGTAAGAGCACTTCTTCACCCTCTTGACCCAAGGCACTCATAGAATGCATGGACATCCCTAAAATTCCGAAAGTGAAGATACGAAGTAGTTGTCTATTCATAGTATTTATCTCATGGGGCGATAAAATTAATAAAAAATCGCAATTATCTAAACGGTCAATATTTTATTTTGTTTAGTTTTCTTACCTAACCACTAACTTAGTGTTAAAACTCTGTAAACAATAATCTTATATGAATAATCTTATCAGTTGGTCGGATTTTGAAAAAGTTGACGTTCGGGTCGGGACAATAATACAAGTGGAGGATTTTGAGAAGGCAAGAAAACCAGCTTGGATTCTACATGTAGATCTTGGAACTGATTTGGGAATTAAGAAATCAAGCGCCCAAATTAAGCATCACTATGCTAAATCAGATTTGCTTAACACTCAAGTAATATGTGTAGTGAATTTTCCTCCAAAACAAATAGCTAATATTAAGTCAGAAATTTTAGTGACGGGCTTTCCTGATGAGGACGGAAATATAATATTGGCAAGACCCGACAAGGCCGTGCCGAATGGTGCTAAACTTTTTTAATTTTAAGCCTTGAAACTCTCTCAGATTTTTGAAGCAATTGATGGCGAATATCTATCTAAAGGAATTGATAACGATATCGCACATTTAATGACCGATAGTAGAAAGGCCTTTGATCTAGAGTCTGGGCTTTTCTTTGCTATTGATGGTCTCCATCATGATGGTCATTCTTTTATTCCCGAATTGATTAAAGCGGGGTTTCAAAATTTTGTGGTTGAAAAGGAGATTGGGCCAGTACCTTCTCAAACAAACGTTATTAAAGTGTCTTCCTCAGTTAAGGCGCTGCAGGCAATAGCGGAAGCCAAAAGGGCTTCGTTCAATAAGTCAGTTGTGGCAATTACAGGTAGCAATGGAAAAACCATTATAAAAGAATGGTTGGCTCAAATGCTTTCCGAAAAGTTGAATGTTTGTAAGAGCCCAAAGAGTTTTAATTCGCAAATTGGTGTACCTCTTTCCGTTTGGCCTTTAAGCGCAGCGCATGATTTAGGAATTTTTGAGACAGGAATTTCGGAGCCTGGCGAAATGAGTGCTCTGAAAAAGGTAATTAAGCCTACGCACGGAATCCTTACTAATATTGGTTCGGCACATGAGCAATACTTTAGCTCAATCAGTCAAAAGCTAGATGAAAAGCTCATTCTGTTTGAAGGCATAGATGAGCTCTACTATCGCAATGATAACCCCCTGATTGATGAAGGGCTGAATAGGATGGGAAATTCTCCCAAGCGTAGAATCTCTTGGGGCTTTAATTCCAAAGCCGATCTTCAAGTCGAAAAAAAGGAAGGTTCGTTTTTTATGCTCAAAAGTAAAACCGAGTCCTTCAGCTTAAAAGTACATTCTGTTAATGATACTTATGTAGAAAACATAATGCACTGTATCTGTTTCGCATATTTTAATGGTTGGTCTCCGTCAGAAATTCAAAAAGGGATAGATGCTTTGCGGCCAGTAAAAATGCGTCTGGAATTGAAAAAGGGAATTAACCAAACCTACATTATAGATGATACCTATAATAATGATTTGGCTGGGCTTGAAATTGCGCTCGACTTTTTGTCTCAACAAAAGCATTACCCCAAAAAATCACTGATTCTTTCCGACATTCCACAGTCGGCCCCGAAAGAAACTACATATGCGCGTGTGGCCGAACTGGTACAAGAAAAAGGAATTACACAACTTTATGCTATTGGAAACGAACTTGCCGACTTTAAAAGCTTATTTCCAACTTCAACCAAATTTTACCCTTCAACCGAAGACTTTCTTCAGCATTCGACAGATAGTTTTGAGAAAGAAGTTGTTCTGATTAAAGGCGCCCGAAGTTTTGGCTTTGAACAAATCGCGAAGCAGCTAACAGAGCGTATTCACCGCACGGTACTAGAAATTGATTTAGATGCGGTGACGCACAACCTTAATGTATACCGTCACCTGTTAAAGCCAGAAACCAAACTGTTGATAATGGTGAAGGCATTGGCTTATGGAAGTGGAGGATCTGAAATTGCTCATCTTTTACAGTTTCATAAGGTAGATTATTTGGGCGTGGCTTATGTAGATGAAGCCGTTCAGTTACGAAAAGCAGGAATCAACCTTCCGATTATGGTGATTAACCCTTCGGAGGAAGATTTACCTAATTTGGTGACTTATAATATCGAGCCTGAAATCTACAGTTTCGCGCAACTAAAAGTTTTTTCAGAGTTTTACTCGAAAAGGGGCATTGAGCTGAAAGGCCACTTTACCATCAATACTGGAATGAACCGCTTAGGTTTTGACCCAGAAGATTTGGAAGCTTTAGTCAATGAAATTAAGCATCTGCCCCATGTTAAAGTACTAAGTTTGTACACGCATTTGGCGGCATCAGACGAAGCAGAGCACAATGAATTTTCGCTTCAACAATTACGCACTTTTAAAAACTATGTTGAAAAAGTAGAGCAGCAACTGGGTATAAAAACTATAAAACATGCATTAAACTCAGCCGGAATTGTGGGTTACCCCGAATACCAATTCGATATGGTGCGATTAGGCATTGGGCTTTATGGAATTGAGCCTAGTGGTAATTTACAACATGAGCTGAAGTCGATTAGCACCTTGAAAACGGTGATTTCGCAAATCAGAAATGTGAAGAAGGGGGAAACGATTGGTTACGGAAGAAAAGGAAAAGTGACCAAGAACATGCGCATTGCTACCATTGCGATTGGCTATGCCGATGGCTTCTCAAGAATTTTCAGTAACGGAAATGGCGAAGTAATGCTGAACGGACAAATGGCCAAGGTGATTGGCAATGTGTGCATGGACATGACGATGATAGACATTTCTAATATTGAAGCCGAAGAAGGGGATTCCGTCATCATTTTTGGTGAAAAGCCGACCATTTCCGACTTGGCTAAAAACGCGAAAACAATTCCTTACGAAATATTGACCAATGTAAGCGATCGAGTAAAACGGGTTTACTTTGCCGAATAGATTAATTGTGATTGCTGTATTTAGAATATAGCTTGTTGATTTTTTCTTTGGCTCTGGAAAGACGCATTTTCACGGCACTTTCCGAAATGCCCATGGTTTGCTCAATTTCTTTAATCGAGTGTTTTTCTTTGTATTTGAGTAGTAGAATCAACTTTTCTTCAGGCGTAATTTCTTCCAATAGTTTAAACAAAGCGGTTTCCATGGCGTCTTTGTCCAATACATCCTCATCCACCAAGTCGATCATTTCGTCCATCAACTTTTCAGAAATTACGGTGTGCGTTTTCTTTTTCTCCTTCCGCAAATAATCAATGCAGGTGTGGTGGATAATGGAATAGAGCCAGGTTTTAAATTTTGCATCGCTGCGGAAATTCTTGAGCTGCATAAACACCTTGATCAGAATCTCCTGACAGAGATCTTCTGAAACGTCTTCATTCTTTACGTAGCTACGACACTTCTTAATAATATAAGTTTCATACCTTCTGGTAATGATCTCGAAATAGCGTTCGTGCCCTCCTGCTCTAAAGAATGCAATTACCTCCTCGTCCGATAAGTTGTCGTTTTTTAGCATAAAGCTTTAACCCAATGTTGTTTTCTTAAGCCTTGACTCAAGAAATACAAAGGTAGAAAAATACATGATCGTTTTTTGGAAAGGTTGGTGTGGTTAATTTCCTTTTGCAATGCTATTTCCTAGTCATCAATGTCACGAGCTTTTCACCATTAGGCAATTTGAATTTACTGTTGGCCTGAGAAGTACCTTGACCATATTTTGAGAAATAGTGAACAAATGTTCTGTTATGAGCTTCATTGAGTGAGCCAGCATTAATAGACTCAAAGAAGAGTAAGTTTCCAGCAACAATTCTATTTACAATACAATTGCAAGAAGCAAGACTAACGGAAGTAGTTTTATAGTAGTAGAGGTCTTCCAATAGCTCGGTTTCAAAAGTAACCTTGATCTTTTCTTGGTCATCTGAGGTTAGAATTTGAGAGTTGATGGTAAAGTATAGTTTGTCTCCTTTTGATAAGATTTTCTTATGCCATTGAAAATGATCGAGCCTTTCAATGTCCTGCTCTATTTCTTTGGCAGTTCTCGGTTTGTGTATTTCATTAAGCGGATCATTCTGCAATAAAGCAGCATCAGATCGCACCACTAGCACCAGCTCTTCCCCATCCTTAATCAATACTCGCTGATTAGTCTTTGTGTCGTAAAAGTGACCGTATTTGTAAATGACATTAAGTGGTTTCATAATGTTTGTTTATTTACCAAGCTAGAGAATTCTTGTAATCTTCAATTGTGGTTTGGTTTCCGCCTCTGGGAGTATAGGCTAATTCTGTAAGTGGATTTACTACGGCTATTAAATGCGCAGTTGCAGGTTGTGCTATTAAATAAGCATGTATAGTATTGTAACTACCTAAGAATGAATTGTAGTTGAAGTTAACATCATTGGCAGTATGTGTTCGGACCTGAGTTTTAACCCCATTAATTGTGTCATAACTGACAACACACCGACACTTCCCGGATGATACTTGTATAGCGCCATTCGTATCTTTGTATAAGTAGTGGTTTTCTTCCGCTCTCAATTTAAAATGCCCTGTATGACTAGGGTTGACTTGAAAAGTGAGATCGTATTTTTCATTGACTGAGATGAATAGGCGGTATTGATGACTGAGAGAGATTAGATGACTTTCCAATGAGGGAAGCACTCTTTGGAGGTCTATTAGTTCTGCTTTATAAATAGGCGAGCTCAAATTATTATGAGATAAGGGATGCAGTAAAGAATGTAAATATGGATTAAGACTAGCCAACATGACCAACCCAACTGAGTCATTAATTTTACTGAGAAATTTCTCGGCACTTTTTAATAGATCTTTTAGCCTATAAGCTTCGATCTTAGACTGGTCTTCATTTCTAATTTCATGCTCAGGCAGCTGCTTGGAAAGGATTTCTTCTAAATGCTTCCTAAAGTAATTAGCAGAAGCAGGATAATCAGGGTTCGAGTCGTGATGTAGATATTGAACTGCTTTATCATAGGCACTATCCTTTTCGATAATCAGTGGTCGAGTAAAAGTTACGTTGACTGGCTTTTCCTTTTTGGCATAGAACTCCAAGAACTTCCATGACTGACCAGAATTTTTGAATAGGTTTTTGGCGAGTTCAAACCAATGTCTATCATAGGTAGTAATGAACATCTGGTAATCTGGAAAGGAATGCTGTAATATTTTGGTCACAGGAATGCGGTTACCAGAGTCCAAGCCAATAAAAATATCGTCAAGGAAAAGCACCTTGTATTGAATGTTTTGAGGAATGTTTCGCTGAGCTGCTAGGTATAAGCAAATGGCCAATGCCGACATTCTAGCCTCATTCAAAATGTCAGAATAATTGGTCAAGGCTACTCCATCAAGAGTAATATCAAGCCTCAAATCTTTAATGACATTCCATTGCCATTTGCCTCTGCCATAGTCAAAACGCATTGGGGCTAAGGTATAATTAACTCGCATGTTTTGTTTGAAGAATCGAAGTAGATAAGCATTGACCTGCCGGGAGATTCTATTAAGTGTCAGCCTAAGGTTGGATTCGAATTCTGCCAGATCAGTTATGGCATTTCCATGTATCCGTTCATTCCGGTTATATACGTTGAAAAGGTCGTGATCAATCTGTTTCCATTTCTCTCCAATCCTATATCGAGCTGCGGGAATGGGATATTTGTAAAGCAAGTTTAGGACGATAAATTCAAATAAATTAGGCCTTTCTTCCTTATGTAGGTATACCTCTAAGAGTCTTCGATAATCTAAGAAACCCTTCACCAAATCGGCATTCTGTATAAATGGCTGGTTATTAGTAAACCCCGGATCGTTGAGTGAATGGTTGGTATCTGTACCTAGTATTTTATCCTTTGTTTGATCATCAAAATCAGTGAATGTCACCTGAAGGCTTCCTCGTGTTTGTGGATCATGATGATTCCTAATAAATGAAAATGTTGGATCATTCGAAGCCTCTAAAAAATCTCGCAACCCCTTAAATAACGAAGACTTGCCACTGCCATTTTCCCCATAGATTAGAACGTTTTCTCCATTTTCCAGTAAAACAGGGTCATATTTACCATAAAAGGCACGATAATTTTCTAGCGTTATGGAAGTGATCTTTTTCAAAGGCTCTCTTCTATCAATTTAATCTCGGGAATATTGGTGGCGCTTACAAAGACCGTCATGATGGGGTGACTTGGTTTTGTGAGGTCTTTATGCGTTTTAAAGATCAGCCTGTACTTTTCTTTATCTTCAGGGACATCTGAAATATTAGGTAGCTCGGTGAGGTGCTTGGCCACTTCGCAGCCATGGGTTTTCATCGAAGCCTCAAAGTAGAGTTCATAAACTAGCAGTTCCAGTAGGTTTTGGAAAAAATCAACGATGGAAAGTGCTTCATTGAAATCTGCTTCGTGCTTTTTGATGTAAATGATGTAATCTACTAGCTTATCAAAAACCGAAGTATCTTCAATTCGCTTGATTGGAATCTTTTCAAAATAGGTTTTGCTCAACTCATAGGTATCTCCAAGCAACTCAGGAAAGCGTTTTCTAAAAGCAAATTTCCATAGCCTGGAATTAAACACTGCGGTGAGATATTTCAGTTTTTCACCCGTCATGATAAAACACTTCTGATTGGTATAGTAACCATCTTCATCATAAGTGAAAGGCATATACTTGGTCATGTTCGGAAATATGATCTTAGACTTCTCAAATTCCCTATGATAAGAAATACTATCCTGTGTCTCAAACCACTTGTAGGAGCCTGCCTTCCTGCCCTTCCAGGCACCTTTGTGTCCTTTTGGCTTTGGCTCCAGCCTTTCCTTTCTTGTCTCAAGAAAATCTCTAATGGCAGGATAACTATCTATCTCTATGTTCAGACTAGGAAATGTAGCTATCAAATATAAATCCGAAAAATCAGGACAGTAGGCCTTAACATCCTCACCTCGTAAAACTGGTTTTATTAACTCCTCATTCTTCGAATCCAAGTTGAAAAGGGTTTCAAGCTCCTTTGCCTTTATAATAAAGGCATCATTGTAACCTGTGACAACACCTCGAAACATTATATTCTTCCAGCTTGTCAATGGCTTCCCTTTGAGTTCAATTTGCTTAACAAGTTTGTATTCTTCTGGTAAATAGGCAATCCAAGATTCTTTGTTTGGATGATCTACAAAGGCTAGATTATGGAGTACGAATTGATAGAGATTAGAGGTGTTTTTAAAGGAGTTAGGAATGCGGCAAATAGGCAGAATATCCTGCTCAGTCTTCTCAGATTTGAAAATTAGAATATTGGTATAGGTAGTAGCACTGGTAAACATCTGGGCCATACCAAAATCTACCAGTGCCAAAATTTTGGTGTTTTTAGTAAAAAACTCACGGGTCTTTATCCCATAGTCTGTTTTCATCCATTTATTGGAAGTAATATAGGCCAGTATGCCTTTTTTGCGCAGCAACTGTTGTCCACGCTCATAAAAGAGGCTGTATACATCACCTGATCGGGCAAAAGTAACAAAACCTTCATTTTGGTATTTTTTACCAAGTGCCCCGCCATCTTTCTGCAATTGCACATAAGGCGGGTTGCCAATTACAATATCAAAGGCTTTTACCCCATACATCCATTCAGGGTCAAACCAATTGGCCTTTTCATGGCTAAAGGGCTTCCAGGTGCTGATTTTAAAAGCACGGCTATTGGTATCTACATTTTTACCCAGCTTTAGCTGCTCTTTTTCTATGCGTTTTCTTATCTCTTCAAAACGCTGCTTAATTTGTTCCTTTTCAATGCCATAGCTTTGCAAATAGTCTATGCGCAATCGCTTCAGGTTGTCTAGATCGTCATTGACATTAAAGAGGCCACCAAAGTCAGTTTCTTTGGGCAGTTTAATTAAAGTATCCGCTGTTACAAACTTAAACTCCAAGTTCGGCAGTGGTTCTATGCCCCGGTTGGGTTTTTGATCATCGATATTTTCATCTACAATCAGGGTAAGGAAGCAACGCAGTTTGGAGATTTCAGCAGCAATCGGCTGAATATCTACCCCATAGAGTGAGTTTTGGATAATGCCAATTTTGCGAGAGTATTCTGGGTTACCTTTCAGCTTCTCTTTTACGGCCTTGCGGGCTGTAGCATCATTATTTTCATTGATCCGCTGCTGGGTCCACCAAGTTGCTTCAGTATCTAGCTTTTGCAAGCCCGTTACTATTTTCTGTAATACCCCCATGGGGAAGGCTCCCGAACCACAAGCAGGGTCTAATATTTTTACTTTATCCAAGGCTTTAAGTACTTCGCTACGATCGGTCTCGCTCAACCCTTTTTGCTCTCCTTCTGCCATATTAAAAATAGGGCGGAGTAGGTCGGGTTCTAGTGAGGTTTTGGTATGCAGGTATTGCACCAGGCTTTCGGTGGCCATATAGTCCACAATTTCACGGGGAGTATAAAAGCTACCCGTGGCTTTTCGGGCGGTCTCACCGCTGTCGGGGTCTATTTCAGCTAGCAAGTTCTCGAAGATACGGCCTAGCATTTCGGGGTCAACGCTTACTTCCACATCGGCCACCGAGTTTTCATCAATGGTAAAGTTGTATTTCTCCAGCTCTTCAAAGAAAGCCAGAAACCACTCATCGGGAATGATGAGGGTATTAATATTGGTGGAAAGGCCTGTTCCAGCATCTACTTTATAAAAGTCATCTTTATCAGGTTCAAACAGCCCACCGTTGAGAAAAGGAACTTGCGCTGTGCCCTCGGGCAATCCTTCAATGCGCTCTTCCATTTTGGTATTGAGAGTTTGGAAGAAAAGGGGTTCTAGAATGCCATGATAGTAACCAGGGTTTTGCTTTACCGCTTGTGAGGAAAGTAAATTTTCTGGCAAAAGCGCTTGCTGGGTATCTGATTTCTTCTCTTTTAAAAACCAACAAAAAACTGCTCTACCAATTAGCCTCACTCCAAACTCCTGAAAGGTTCTTCGGCTGTCTTTACCAACTCCTGGTATTTTGAGTAAAGCTTGGTAATCATGCGCATTTCTACCTTTGCCATAGCTACCACCAATGAGTTGATAGAATTTGTCGGCAACGATGTGGTAAAACTCCTGATTGAGAGCTTCTACGCTGAATGCATCTAGTAGGTCTTTTAAAGCCAAGGCTTTCCCCGCCAACTTACTTAGGCGCATCGAAGGTGTGAGCGTTTTTTCTCCTTCACCTAACAGGTAGGTGTAGCGCTTGGGTTCAGTGGCTTGTTTTACCACCTCTCCTTCATCGTTGAGCACCTTAATTTCTGATACAAAAGAGAGTCGCCAATTTATGCCTTGTTCAAAAACAATTAAGGCTGCGTCTACATCGTATTGGTAAACCTTGCGGAGCAGTTCGCGCAAGCCTACTTTATTTCTTTCCAACCAAACTGTGGGTTTGATTATTACTTTGTAGATACCTACTATTCTGCCTTCGGCTGTAGTAAAACTCCCCAGTTCATAGGCTGCTTCGGCCCTGTCGTTGCTGGGCAATGAAATGGGTCGGGGACTATTGAACAATCGGTTGGCTCCAAATACTTCTCGGAGTACGCGCAGCCACTGACTTTCGTCATAGGCACTGGAGAAGATTAGTTGTAGTTCATTTTTGTCCATTTATTAAATGTTCTTTAATTCTTGTCGTACAAAGTCTTCCAGTTTCTTGGTAGTGGGCAGTTGCAGCATATACTTGCGTACAAATAGCTGATCGTCCATACCCGCTGTGGCATACTCTACGAGGGCCTCATTTTTGTCCGTAACCAACAATATACCTACCGGAGGGTTGTCAGTTGCTTCTTGTACCTCCTTTTTATAATAATTGAGGTAGGTATTCAATTGGCCAGCATTGGCATGGCTAAATTCTTCCACCTTTAATTCGATTAAGATATGGCATTTTAAAATCCGATGATAGAATACCAAGTCAATAAAAAAGTATTCATCTCCAATAAGGATTCTTTTTTGCCTTGCTTCAAAGCAAAAACCATGGCCTAGTTCGCGAATAAATTCTTGTAAGTGGTCAATAAGCGCGGTTTCCAAATCACTTTCTTCGACTGCCGCTTGCTGAGGAAGGCCAAGAAACTCAAGGGCATATAAATCTTTGATTACGGGTCTGTCATCTACCGAAGGCAATGTGTTTCGGTGAACGGTTTCAAGCAGTTTTTCAGGTGACTGAGACATGCCACTACGCTCGTATAGCAATGCTGCTATTTGTCTTTTCAGTTCATGGGTAGACCAAATGCCCCTGATGGCTTCTACAGCGTAAAAAGCGCGCTTGATAGGGTCATTGATTCTGAGCAATAGCGTTATGTGAGAAAAGGAAAGCTGATTGACGGTTTTTTCTTCTACTTCTGCATAAATGGGGGCTTTCGATTGCTCCGAAAGGAGCTTATCAAATTGGGCAGGCACCACCTGCCCAATTGAGAATTCGGTTTGCTGCAATTGGGCAGACACCGACTGCCCAATTGAAGGATAGCTTTCATAGAACTGCCGGAACAACTTTAAGTTTCTTACAGAGAAACCCGGCTTGTCAATTTTTTTGGAGATATTTTCTAATACCTTTTTACCATAGGCCGCTCTATCTTCCCCCTTTTGCTCATACTCAACAATATAAAAGCCGATTAACCAATTGCGTAAAGTCAACAGTCGGTTTACTGCCTTATTGGCTTCATTCTTTAGACCTGAGTCCAAAAGTTCTATATGACCTATGACTTCCTCGAACTTCATGAAACAAAGGTTTCAGTGATTACAATTTCGGGGGAAACATTCAGATCGATTTCATCTAATAAATCGTCATCTCCTTCCACAAAGGCATCATATTTTTTAGCAAGTCCAATTACTAAATTGTCTGCTTGAGCATAGGTAATTGCCTTTTTCTGAAGCTGATTTTTTAACTTTCGTAGCTCATTCGGTAAAGGCGTATAAGTACCTTCATCTACTAATAATATTAAGGCATCGGCAGCTTTTTTCACCTCCTTGCGTTGACTAATTCCTTTAATATCATCTCTGAGAAACTTCTTGGCCTGAGCTGAAATGGCATCAGCCTTGTCCTGAGTGGTTACGATTTCAGTGGTACCTCCTAAAAAATCTTTATCGAATTCATTAAGTGCCGCTTGCACATGTGTATAGTGGTGTTTGGGAATCTCTCTTATTCCCTGTTCATTCAATTTCGCTTCAAAAGCTTCGGCTACTTCTAGAAAAGTCAAAGGCTTCACTTTTTTATCATGACTTACATGGTAAAACTCTGTTCTATAAGCGGACTTCAAAAAGATGTAGGTGGCGTCTAAAGAAGTATCTGTATTGGCATTTTTATTATTTCTAATCGTTCGGGCTTTGAGCGGGAAGTTTTTAATGCGTTTAAATTCGGTTGGGTAATCGTCTTTGAATTGGCGAATAAACTGCAAATAGAGTAATCGCTTATCTTCTTGATCGACCATACCTTCTTTGAAAAGCTCAAACTGCTCTACCATCTCTTCATGGGTAAAGATTTGGGCATCTTCACCAAAGGCCGTATGGAAACCTTGTAACTTTGTTAATGCCTTTTTATAAAGTTTAATTTCTTCATCGCCTTGCTGTGACGGGTAAAAGTTATAATTATAAATGACCCCAGCCACACTACCAATTCTATTGACACGTCCCAATCTTTGCATTAAGCGAGTTGCATTCCATGGCGTGTCATAATTGACTAAAACATTGGCGCGGTGCAAGTTTACTCCTTCGGCCAATACGTCCGTTGTGATTAAGATATCATAGTCACTTTTCTGCTCGCCAACATAGTTCGCGTCAAAGTTCTGTAAAATGGTTTCAAATATTTTCTTTCGATTGGCCGAAGAAATCTTCAATACTGTTTTACCAAGTCTTTCGAGTATGTTCTCGGCCAAATATTCAGCGGTATCATTACTTTCAGTAAAAATGATCAATTGCCCCGTTGGATTAATTGCCTTGTCTAAAAGCTGATCTTCTAACTTAAAAAAGAACTCATCAAGTTTAGGGTCTTCTTTTACTCCTTCCCAGGTTTTAACAAGTTGCTTCAATAAGCCGCGATCTTTTTCCAACCCTGTCAAGAACTCCTCTTGAAAATCTTCTTTATAAAACCTGCGATTCTTCGGCTTTTCAATCCCTAACTCATCAATCAGACCTTCAATTTCCTCCATGGTATGACCTTTCTCGATAAGCGCGTTAATGTTAAGGTCAGGAGCGATAAGTACCCTGTCATTATTGAACATTTCGATCATACGCTCTGTAGACACCAGCAAATTGTTCAATGTAATTTTAAAAGCATGAAAACTACTCTCAAGCCTTTTTATCATCAAGGTTTTCATAATACTGGCTAATGATTTAGAAACCAATTCTGCCTGATCATAGAATTCTTCCTGAATTTCTGGTTTTAAATAACGGATAGCCTGATATCGGTTATAGTTAATTTTATCCTCATCGGTCAGGTAAAAAATAGTTTTATAAAAAAGCTTACTAAGCCTCGGATTTAGATCATATACAATTGCTCGGGGTAAGGAAAGTTCAGGAAAACGAATTCCTTGATCGGATAGGTCATTTTCATACTTTG
The DNA here is from genome assembly GCF_001593005.1 of Roseivirga ehrenbergii. GTDB lineage: Bacteria > Bacteroidota > Bacteroidia > Cytophagales > Cyclobacteriaceae > Roseivirga > Roseivirga ehrenbergii. Next base: position 20,894 of record NZ_LQZQ01000002.1, on the reverse strand, counting down.
GATAGTTTTTAAGGTCTTTTCGAGTTCTCCTTACTGTAACTTGTTCAATAATCTTTTCCCGAATATTGGCATATAGCGCTCTAATCTTATCAAGATTCGGTTTCTTGGATGCGATTAGCTCTCGGTATTCTCTAGTAATTGGGCCAAAGAATGCCTGTAAGTTAGTTACATGAAGAGTGCTTTTCCGTGCATTTTGAAATAGTAGTAGTTGATGATAAAGGTCTTGCGGTCGGTTATTTAGTGGGGTAGCAGAAATTAAAATTACTTTCTTATTCTTACCCTCAATAAGCCCTTCTCCATTTCTAGGGGCTTTACAAATTCTTTGTAATTGCCCAAACATTTGAGAGGTATGGTTTCTATATCGATGCGCTTCATCTACTAAAACCAAGTCATAATCCTCTTTAGCCCAATAGTTCAGGTCACTTCCCTCTACAAGCTTTTCTAACCTTCCATTAGTGACAAATTTAGCGTGTCTATCAATGCCGAATAGACGGAAAGTATTCTTCCAGTTTTTCTCTAATGCAGGAGGATAAACAACTAGAATTTTTGTGTTCAGAGAACCATTTGCAATAAGAAACCTCTTAGCAATCATAGCTGCAACAACTGTTTTTCCTAAGCCCACAACATCGGCCAAAAAAAAGCCATTATGTTCCATAAGCATTTGAAAACCTTGATTTACTGCATCAACCTGATAGCTTAACTTTTTGTAGCTTTTAGGTAAGTCCCCAACTGTATCTGGATCGTAATCAATATTATTTCCAAAATATTCGATCAAGAGCTTAATGTATAATTCAAACGGGGTGAACTCTTGACCTATGTGAGTTTTCTTTTTGAAACTCTGAATATCGGCTGGAAGAATTGATGTAGACTCTTCCCAAAGCCTTCGAAACTCCTCTTTTGTGTAGCTGACATCATCATAATCTTTCAGAGCAATATTTAGCTCATAATTTGGTGATTGCTTTATACCCAAACCTGCCATGGTCAGGTTAGAAGACCCCATAACAACCCAACCATCAGAGTGTTCATTGTGAAGCTCTGGGAGAAACAGATAGAATTTAGCATGAATTGCTTTTGACGTGTGTGCTCTTACCTCTATTCTCCCTTCAATCAAATCATTAACAAAATCCAAAATACCATTTTCAACCTCTTGAGAATATTTCGCTTCTTTTAAGTCTTGAATAAACCATTTCAGAAATTCTGACTTGGCCTTTTCTTCACTGCCAAAATAAAGCAATCCCTTTCTCTGCGAATCCGCAAACATTTGATCGACATTAATACCAACAAGTATTTTGATTTCCTTTATATTCTTGAGGTAAGGTTGCAGCGCGAAGTAACCAGATGATCTAAAATAACCCACGACAGCATGAAATGCATATACGCTTTTCATGTGTTCCAGAATGCCGGAGAACTTTTGAAAAAGGGTATTAGATTGTGTGTTGTTAAAAAACTTGGTCGACATTCAATTGTTGTATTATAATGATTGTACTTAGGGTGTAAATTCCATTTTACAAAGTCCGAAATTATATCTCAATAATAAAAAAGTAGGCCTATTATTCTCGACATCAAATCCCCCTCCCAAACGGAGCAAAGGCCAAGCCTGCGAGTTTGAAGTGTTGCATTCCGAAAGGAATACCTATGATAGTAATGCAGAAGATAACGCCCCAAAAAAGATGGGTAAGAAAGACCCAGAAGCCACCAAAAATAAACCAGATAATATTTAGCGGAAGCGAAAGGCAGCCGGTAAGCGTTCTGCCCGGTTGAACTTGCTGCCCAAAAGGTGCAAAGCCTACAATGGCCAGTTTAAAGCACTGAATTCCAAACGGAATTCCTACAATGGTAAGACATAAGGCAATGCCACCAATAATGTATTCCAAGGCGATCATCCAACCCCCAAATACAATCCAGATTATGTTTCCGATTAAACTCATTTTACTTTCTTAAGCTCATAAATATAGAACTTATTATAATCGAGTTCCTCTTCCTCGTTTACATAAGGGACTAAAAATTGAGTTTCACTTAATCTTACATATCTGCCAAGGTCAATATCAGTTTCTAGCACCATTTTATCCTTAACAAAAAAAGAATATAGAGTTTCACTTTCAGACTTGGCGTATTTGAGTGCTTCCTCAAAGCGGATAATGTTGGTTGGCTCTTTAGCCCCTGTTTTATACCTAATCATAGTAATTTCACCATAGCTATTCACATCTAAAATACTACTGTTCAGTACTCTATAAACATAATTTAACTCGTTAGACCTGCCGAAATTTTTGAGTGGGTTCTTATGCTGATCTTCATAAGGTATACCTTGTGGTGTTCTGAAATTTTTCAAATCCAAATTAGATGTACTCACAAATTCGAACCGGTTATTCTTGAGTTCATATTTGTACATTTTCGGCTCCAAAGGCAACATTAAAATCAGTTCTTCCTTCTGCTTATTATAGCTAATTTTAGGCTCATGTCCGTCAAAATAAAGCTCACTAGTCCTGTAAATTGAATTTTCTGGATAAGGTAGCAATTCTGTTGGCTCTTGGCTTTTTGAATTAAATGCCTCCAACATCATAGCAGTATTAAAATGGCCTTCCTTTAATTCGACATTGCCGTTATAATTCTGACTTTTCGCCTTGATTACAGTGTTTACTCCATTTATTTCTACCGCATCGGGCTTCCCGCTAATATATGATAATGGTATATAGCCAGAGCCAGGAGTGAACTTTTCAAGATAATTCCAGTCGGCATCGAAGAAATAGTAAGCGCCAGCTCCCTCTACAACTATATTATCTCCCAAATAGCCCAATCCACTCATTCCAGGACCAAAGTGCCCCGGCCCCTCTCCAGTCAGATCGACTGAACTTAACACATTCCCTTCTGCATCAATTTCCATACAAGCCTTACTTTGAGTACCATAGGCTAAGAAACGATTCGTTTTTGGATTGAAATCTGTGATCTGAAGTGGCTCTAAAACTGGTACCATTAAAGAATCTACTTTAACCAGCTCATAATTCCCTTCAAGGTTTGAGTTTTCACTCTCGGTGGAACTGTTTGAAGAACAGGAAACTATAGCGAATGTTGAAAAAATTGCTATTCCGAGGGACTTAAAATGGTTTGCTTTCATATCAATATGAAAGCTAATAAATTATTGAAAAAAGAATAAACTATTCCGCCATTTTATTCAATCAGCAGACCAGTCAATGAGCCTAAATGTCCTTAAAAGAAAGCACCTCTAAACTCTCGGTATTCAATTCAAAAACCGTTGTGATGTTTTGCGCTTGATTGAGTTGGTACTCGTGTAAATAAAAAGTAGATGCTTTTCCGCTGAGGTCAAGATGATAAGCAGAAAGATTAAAGTGGCTCAAAGCATTATTAATAGCAAAAAGCTGATCGGTGAAAAGCTGCTGCTGTGCACGATAGTTTTCGGGGAAAGTTGATTGGTTTGATTTAAGTTTGGTCTTAAGCGCATTGTCTAATTTTATGTTTTCCAGAATTAACTCATCAATCAAATCGATTTCAAAATTGTTTTCCATGCTAAGAAAGGCTTGGATGACAGGGCTTTCAAATTCCACAGAAAGGTTTAAGGCCATGTTTACCTTTGTTCTCACCGTATCTTGAATGGCCAGAACGGAAGTCATTAATGTCATATCAGACGATAGAAAATCATTGTCTATACGTTGAAAACGAACGGGGTTATAGGCAATATCATTATCCAAATGCTCTAGAATGAAATAGCGAATTTCGGCCTGAAATCGATCTTCATCATTTCTCCGGTCGCAACTGAACAGAGAAAATGCAGTCAGGACAAGGGCTAGCAAGATGTTTTTCCTAAATATTTTATTCATAACATAGTGTAATCGTAGGTGTGAATTCGGCAATTTTCAGAGTTTGAAAATTCATCTTGAAAAATAGACATACCTAGGTTAAGACTAGAAATGCTGAGCAAAGAAAAAACCTGTTTTTAACTCGGCTTCGTGAAGCCATTCGAATATAGGAGAATGACATGATAGTGTTTTTTGAGTTTGACCTATCCAATATCTTTAAAATAAATGAGTTGCCAAAGGATAGTTTTCTTCATTTTTAATCTGTCTGTTCAATTGAGTTAAGCCAAATACACCCACCTATTGATAGCACTACGGACGGATTCTTTCAGCCGATATTTGTGTATCGAGAAATATGCTTTCTGCGATTTGGCGTGAGCCTTCAGGATCGCATAAATGCGAAATCTAATGCTTAAACATGTTAGCCGGAATAGCTTGCTTCTCTATATCAGGACCTTGAAAGGCAACAGATAAGGTTTCACCCCCACCAGCCTCAAAATACTTAAGTAGAAAATTATGATAGCCAGCCCTCAAGGCAATTTCTCCCATTCGTTCCTGAGCGCCATGAAGACCATCATTATCAACCACCTTTTCACCATCAATATTAAGTACACTACCATCATCAGAAGTGGTGTAAAAAATGTAAATGCCATCGGTAGGAACATTGATGAGCCCCTGGAATACCAGACCAAATTGATCGGGTTGATTAGTAGGCAAGACTACATTGTCGGAAACAAAAGTAGAAGAAGCTATTCCTTCAATTTGGTTTACGCTTGAATAATTTCGAGCGTAAAGCATGGTTTGTAATCCATTATTTACTTTTAGCGGGTTCAAGGATTCAACCAACTCAGCTTTCTTGTAAACTCCCTGAACGATAGGACTGGATTTTCCTGTGGAAGTAACGGTTACCGCCTTTACTTGCAATTCTTTTTCAGCTATATTCAGAATGAATGGAGCGGTATATTCTATTGAATTTTCCGAAGGCTCACTTCCATCTGTTGTATAGAAAATTTTGGCGTCCGAATACGGCACTGAAAGTTCAATCTCAATTTCTTCGGAAAGTGTTAAGCCTTGCTTCAAACCTGCCGGAGCAGCCACATGATAATTGATGTTCTTTGAATCGAGCAGCTTGTATTGGTATTTTAGCTTCTTCTGAAACCTTTCCCAGTTCTTATTTTCAGGCTTCGTCCAAACTGTTTCCGAAAGGGCCAGCATACGCGGAAAAACCATGTATTCAACATGATCAGAGGTTTTCATATACTCTGTCCAAACATTGGCCTGAGCACCTAGCACATGCTTTTGGTTCTCTTTAGAAAGTTCTTCAGGAATTGGTTCGTAATCCTACACATCTTGAAGTGTAGTAAAACCGCCAATGGCCAAAGGTTCTCCTTCTGGGCCTGCTTGGTAATGGTCAAAATAGGCAACGCTGTTTGGTGTCATAATTACGTCATGGCCTTGCTCTGCCGCTTCAATGCCTCCGGCTTCCCCTCTCCACGACATTACCGTGGCTTCAGGTGCTAGGCCTCCTTCTAAAATTTCGTCCCAACCGATGAGTTTTTTGCCCTTACTAATTAAGAACTTTTCAATTCTTTTGATGAAATAACTCTGTAACTCAAACTCATCTTTTAAACCTTCACGCTTAATTACTGCTTGTGCTACTGCGCTTTCTTTCCATCGGTCTTTTGGCGCTTCATCGCCTCCAATATGGATGTACTGACCTGGGAACAGCTCAACGACTTCTGAAAGTACATTTTCTAAGAAAGTGAACGTTTCTTCGCTTGGGCAGTAGATGTTCTTATCGACACCCCAGATGGTACTCACTTCAAACGGACCTGGCGTACAGCCCAGCTCTGGATAAGCCGCTAAAGCTGCCACACTATGCCCTGGCATTTCAATTTCTGGAATCACATTGATCTGTCTTTCCATGGCATAAGCCACAATTTCTTTTACTTCTTCTTGGGTGTAAAAACCACTATGAGGAATACCGTCTCCTACATATGGACTAAAGTTTTTCTCTACCATGGTTTCCTTACGTATGCTGCCCACTTCGGTAAGTTTAGGGTATTGCTTGATTTCAATTCTCCAACCTTGGTCTTCGGTAAGGTGCCAATGGAAGTTGTTCATTTTGTAAAAGGCCATCATGTCCAAGTACTTTTTCACGAACTCAACAGGAAAAAAATGACGACCCACATCAAGGTGCATTCCACGATATACGAACCGAGGCTCGTCATTAATTTTCATTACAGGAAGTTTTACAGCCTCTCCATCGAGGGGCAGCATTTGAATTAATGATTGAACGGCATAGAACAAACCTTTGCCATTGGCAGCTTCTATTTTAACACCCTCTTTAGTAGTACTCAGTACATAGGCTTCGAGGTTATCTGAACCAATTGACTTTTGTTGAATAGCAATGAAATTATTGCTTGGTACATCTTCTTTTACTTTCACCGTCCAGTTAATTTCAGCAAAATAGTCTTTCAAATAATTGGCGATTTTTTGTTCTTCTTCATTTACGGCCACAATGGTTAAGCCCGAAGAAATGACCATCGTTTCGTTGTTTGTGGTTTCAATGCTTTGAGGCTGAGGAACAATTTGAACCGAGCTAACCGCCAGATCTTCATAAGAATTAGATTGGCATGAAGAGGCCAGAATGGCGAATACGCCAACAATCGCTACTATTTTTTTCATTCGGGAAGATATTGAGATTCAAACAAATATAAAATCAATGTGAAAAGGTATGTCACAGGTCGGTACATTTTTTTAACTTCCTAAAATTTTTACCATGAGCAATCGCAGAAAATTCATCAAATCAGGCATACTAGGAGGCCTTGCAGTAACCACCGGAAGTTTATCCACTTTGGCTTGTGCCACTCCAGCCAAAGCGGGCCAAAAACCCATTGTTATTTCTACCTGGAACCACGGAATGCAAGCCAATGTTGGCGCTTGGGAGGTTTTGTCTAAAGGAGGAAAATCTGTTGATGCTGTGGAACAAGGGGTAAGAATTACCGAAGCCGACCCTGATAATGCTACGGTAGGAATTGGTGGTTTTCCAGATCGCGATGGCATCGTAACGCTCGATGCTTGTATTATGGATCATAATGAAAACTGTGGATCAGTCGCTTTTCTTCAAGACATTATGCACCCCATTTCTGTGGCGAGAAAGGTGATGGACGATACACCTCATGTGATGTTAGTGGGAGAAGGCGCCAAGCAATTCGCTTTAGAAAAAGGCTTTAAAGAAGAAAACTTACTTACGCCAAAGGCTGAAAAGGCTTGGAAAAACTGGCTTAAAAATCAGGACTACAAACCGAAGATTAATGTTGAAAACCACGACACCATCGGTATGTTGGCTTTAGATGCAGACGGTGACCTTTCTGGCGCTTGTACGACCAGCGGTGCGGCTTGGAAAATGCACGGTCGAGTGGGTGATTCACCAATTATCGGAGCTGGACTGTACGTTGACAATGAAATTGGAGCTGCCACTGCCACTGGCTTGGGTGAATTTGTGATTAAGATTTGCGGATCACACATGATTGTTGAGCTGATGCGCCAAGGTTATCCTCCACAAGAAGCTTGCAAAGAAGCAGTAGATCGAATTATAAGAAAGTACAAAAACAACTACATGGATTTGCAGGTGGGCTTTTTGGCTTTAAGCAAAACAGGAGAGTATGGAGCTTATGGAATTCACAAAGGGTTCAATTATGCTGTGAAATCTAATACACAAGATGAATTGATAGATTCTAAATCTGCGGTTTAATCTACTTTTCGAATGGCCTGTAAACGGCCATAGCTGAGCGATCGCCAAATCCATTCGAAGGGACCATACTGAAAATAGCTAAGCCAAATAGTGGAAAAGGCAATCTGGAAAATCCAGATGAGCAATACAGCTACCGCTTGAGCCGAACGGTCTAAATCGCCATAGAGGCTTAAGCCATGTCCGTAAAATATAAAACTGCATATAATAGACTGAAACAGGTAGTTAGAAAGACTCATTCTACCTACGTAAGAAAGGCTCTTGGCAATAAAACTTCGGGTGGAAATCTTACAGATGAAAGCAATTAGTCCACAATAGCCAATGGCCAATAAAACACTGCCCCAATAGTTAAATTGAGAAAAATAGAAGTAACTCAATTCGAAATCCCAACGATAATGGAAATCAAGTATAACACCTCCAATTACCATTGGTAGTCCGATTCCAATACCATAGATGGCCATTTTAGACAGGTACTTTTTCGATTGTTTAGTGGTAAGTGCCCCTTTTTTGTAAAAGGCCATGCCTAAGAGAATAAGCCCGCTTACTTTCCAAAATATTTCCGATAGAAACACTTTGGTTTGCATGTTTAATGCTTCCGGAACTCTGATAAGCATTTGCCTTTCCCAACTGCTAGTGTAATGGTCAATCTGGTAAGAAATTGTAGCTGCACTTGGGTTCCATACTTCCTCTTCAAGGCTTTGAAACTGACCTGCTTCCCAAAACGGAATGCTGTACGCCAATAAAAGTTTAAGCACCGAGCCTAGTACTAGAAATATTATTCCAGCCCTAAAAAGATAGGCTTTACTCTTGCTTCGGAAAGCAAACATAAAGAAGCCACAAATGGAAAAAGCGACTAGCAAATCCCCGTACCAAAGCAGATATGCATGGAAAACACCAATGATAAGTAGCCAGAAAAGTCTGCGGTACTGTAAGTTGCCTGATCGTAAATGCTCTTTTTTTGCTTTTTGAGAGATCAGAATAATGCTGGCGCCAAAAAGCATGGCTAAAATGGCCAGAAACTTCTCATTGGCAAATACATGGCTCAACAACCAAACATAGAAATTTATGCCTTCTAGGTTTTCGAAAGAGGTTGGGTTCAAGTAGGCGGAAGCTGGCATTGCAAAACTCTGAATACTCATTAATAGAATACCGAGCACGGCAACTCCCCTCAAAATATCTAGAGATATTACCCGTTTTTGGGTGTCGATGGGCTGAAGAATGTATGATGAACCTGCCAAAACTGGACTAATATTAGTGAATTAGTTTTTAATCGTGAAATCAATCATTGACTTGCAGAAAAACGCCATCATTTTCAATTTTTAAAGAATGAATTTTCAATGGCTTTGTTCGTTGTTCACATTCCATCCCATCTTTCAAACTAAAACGATAAGCATGAAGCGGACAAACCACTTCATGCTTATAATTAATTGCCCCTTCAAGCAAAGAATGCTGATTATGAGGGCAAAGATGGTCAAACACGTGGAATTCTCCTTGATTTAAAACTAAGCAAATCTTTTTGTCTCCAATTCTAATAATCTTTCGCCCTTCATCTCCTAGCCTTTGCAGCAGCTCCTCTTTGGAATCAAAGAGTTTATATGATGTCATGGTGCTAATTTTTCAGTTGCTTCATCACTTCTTCAATAGCTCGATCGAGCTGTGGATCTCTGCCATTAATGCGGTCTTTAAAATCCATGTTTACCAAAATATCAGGGCTTACACCTTCACTTTCCAAATTTTTACCGTCCATGGTATAACAACCCCAAGAAGGCAAGCGGTAAGAAGAACCATCGACCAAGCCTGCCGAGCTTGTGAAAATAATCCAGCGGTAAGTTTCGGTACCTATTATTTTACCCAAACCAAGTTCTTTAAAGCCTGCTGCAGTCATTTCTGCATCGCTTAACGATTGCTCGTTAATTAATAGCACCATTGGCTTGGCGCCTGCTCCAAAATTGGCCTGAGTAGTAAGTTTTCCTTCTCTGAATTTCCATTGCAAATAAGGCTTTTGGGCTAAGAATTTAAGCACCTCATCATGTACGTTTCCACCCGTATTGTATCTCAAATCTAAAATGAGACCTTCACGATTATAGCCTTCAGAAGTCATTTCGATTAAGAAATTTTCAAGCGAACCTGTACTCATGTTTTTCATGTGAACATAGGCCACTTGCTCATTGGTGGCTTTATCTACTTTGCTTTGGTTGTCGGCAATCCATTCGTCATACAAGTTGCCACGCAAGGCACCCATACTAGAAGGGTGCACTTTCACGGTTAAGCTCTCTTTTCCTCGTTTTATGCCCAACGTAATTTCCTCGTCTACCGAAGGTTGCGCCAAGTAATACTCGCGGTTCATTTGCGAATCCACTTCCATTCCATTAATCGAAGTGATAATGTCACCTTTTCGGATGTTCTTATTCGAATAATCGGCTGGCCCTTCACTAACCACTTTTGCGATTTCATATGGGTTTTCGTTCGAGAATAGTACTCCTAAATTCAAGCTTTGTGTCTCATAATAGGTGCGTTCTTCCCTTCCTCCAGAATTGAAGCCCATGTGCGAAGAGTTTAATTCGCCCAATAAATCATTCAGGAGCACACGTAATTCATCTCTACTTTTTACATGTGGAAGAAATTGGGCGTACTGCGTTCTAAGCTTTGGCCAATCGGCACCATGAAAGGTTTCGTTGTAGAAGTTCTCTTCAATGCCCGCCCAAGTTTCATCATACATCTGATCGAACTCGTTGCGTAGCGATTTTCTGAATGTAAAGTCCGTTTCAATCTCACTTATTTTATTTTGTGTCAGATTTAGCTTGCTAATGCTGCTAGCATTTAATAGGTAATGCGTTTTGTTTACGGTAATAATGTCTCCACCCACACGGCCTGTTCCAGCTATTTTTTCTGTCTTGTTTCTTTCGAAAGGTTCAATGGTCGTCACCCAAAGCGAACGCTGATTTTCATCGTGGTTAGAAGAATAAATCACATGGGTTTTGTCACCAGACTTGATTACTACGGGGTTGCTCTGTGCCCCAAAATTAGGGCTGATTCGCTCTAAACTTCTCAGCCAGTCCTGATCAAAGTCGATTGAAACCGCCACTTTGCTGCTGTCGTTTTTCTTCTCTTTTTCGAAAATCTCATTCAGTTTATCTGATTTAAACGCTTCTTCTTGACGAGAAAGTGGCACTCGGTACACTCTGCCATTCTGCATACCAAAAGGGTAACTCGGCTTGGTTCTGTCCGACACAAAATAGAGGTATTTACCATCAGGTCCCCAAAATGGGCTAGTTTCGGGCACTCCTGTTTTAGTGTAATTGGTTAATTTTTTGGAAAGAATATGATAGAGATAAACATCATCTTCGAAATCGTTTCTAACCGTAAAGGCAATGTATTGGCCATCGGGCGAGAATCTTGGTGTTGGGTTGTATAGCCCCCAAAGTTCTTCTCTGGCAATGGTTTCGCTTTTCAGCGTGTTTAAATCCAACAAACGCACCTCATTGATTCCGCTAAAGTAAACCCCATGCGTTTTTTCTTTATTGAGTTCAAGGTTTCTGGCCGACTGGTCATCTTGTGTCAGTTGCTTTTCTTTGGCCTGTAGGTCAGCCGCGTCAATGCTAAAAAGGTTGGTGTAACCCTTCACAGTTTGCGTATAAACCAAAGTTTTATTGTCTTTAAGCCACTTTACTTCGGTTACCCTTTCCTTAGGATTAGTGCTTACCTGCCGTATAAACTTACCGCTGATGTCTGAAACGAAAAGTTCGCCCCTCGATACAAAGGCCATTTTCTTTTCATCTCCAGAAATATCGAAGGCAGAAATATTTCCTTTGGTGTTAAAGTCTGTCGTTTTGGCTAGGGTTGAATTTTCAAAAATTGAGATTTTGAGTTTCTCGCTCTTCTTACTGGCTACATCGTAAACATATAGCTGGTAATCTCTTTCAAAAACAACTTTACCACCATTCGCATTTACCTGTGGTGTTTTAATAGAAGTATTGAAACTGGTCAGCTGAGTTTTATTGCCATTTGCAAGCGCATACAAATTGTATTGCTCATTGGCTTCGTCCGACACAAAGTATACATTCCCTTTTCGGTCGATTGTTGCCCACATATCTTTTCCATCGTAATTGGTGTGCACCTCAAAATCGCCTGTCTTTTGATTGTATGATTTGATTTCTGGATTAAAGGCGCCTTTGTATCGCTTTCGGGCTACTTGATTGCTGCTTTCCCAGCTTTCGTTAAAATAAATTGAACCATCGGGGTGAATGGCCAAGTTGTGTGGCCAGTTGAAGTAATGCTCGAAAAGGCGCTTAGGCGTACCTCCGTCAACCGTTACCGAATAAGCCGATCGGCTATTGTATCGGTTAGACTGAAAGTAAATGGTTTTGCTGTCCCAAGCCCAGGTTTCCATCTGGTCGTTTGATGAATTAAAGGTCAGTTGCTTGATTTTGCCACCGTTATAAGGCATCAAGTAGATGTCGTTATTTCCGTATTGTTCCGAAGAAAAAGCAATCCATTTGCCATCGGGGCTCACGCGCGGGTAACTCTCATTACCGTCCATGGCTGTAATTCGGCTGGCTGTACCTCCAGCAGTAGCTACTTTCCATAAATCGCCTTCATAAGCAAAAATAACCTCCGAACCATCTGGATTTAGGCTAGGCGTGGAGGCAAAGTATACATCACTTTGCGCATGAAGTGACGTGGCAAAAATTAGTAAAGCGAGTATCGAATAAGTCTTTTTCATACAAAATTGATTCATGATGGAAGCCTATTACATGGCAAAACGGCTGTTCTACCATGTAACTAGTGATTAAATGTATCAGATTTGTACTTTACTTTCAAACGTCTGCCAAGAATCGGTTGAATTCGCAATCGCAAAAACTGTCGATTTTAAGGAGTTTAACCTTTGGCAAATAATTGATCGATATTTTTGAAAGCTTTAAACTCTAGAGCGTTGCCGTCAGGGTCTAGAAAAAACATGGTCGCTTGTTCTCCAACTTCGCCTTTAAAACGGACATATGGTTCTATAACGAAATGGATTTCTTCAGCTTTTAACCGTTCCGACAAATCCACCCATTCGCTCCAGTCTAATACTACACCAAAGTGAGGAACGGGAACATCATGTCCGTCTACAGGGTTAGATTGAGCTTTGTCGATTTCTTGATCCTTAGAGGTTTTGTGAATAACGAGTTGATGACCAAAAAAATTGAAGTCGACCCACTTTTCAGCGCTTCTTCCTTCGGCACAACCTAAGGCTCGACCATAAAATTCTCGGCATACTTCCAAGTTTTGCACAGGAATAGCCAAGTGAAATGGATTAGGTTTTTTCATTTTGTTTAAAAGGTTAATTCATTACAAAGATCTTTTGAGATTGCTTCATTATAAAATTGATTGAATTGTGTAAATTTGATATTTCAGTTTTATGAACGCTTTTATTAGTAATTAGCAGTTGATTCAATGATTGATGTTTTAGATTTAAAAATCCTGAAGGTTTTGGAGAAAAACTCAAGGCTTTCCTTTGCCGAAATCGGGAGGCTTGTTGGTCTTTCCCCTTCTGCCACAAGAGAGCGTGTTCAAAAGCTAGAAGAGAAAGGGGTGATTTCTAATTATACAGTAGAAATCAACAGTCGGTTACTTGGGTATGATATTGAGGCTTTTATCTCGGTGAAGGTATTTCACGGCAAACTCAAGTCTTTTTTAAGTGTTGTAGGAACTTACCCTGAAGTAAAAAGAGCTTATAGAATTACGGGTGGTCAAAATGTTCAACTAGAAATCATTGCAAAAGACAGGCTGCAGTTACAGAAGCTTATCGATAAAATTATGGAATACGGTGATACGCTCACCCAACTCATATTATCAGAAGTTGAAATCGACAAAGAAAAAACCACTTACACTATTTCGAAATAACTAAGCCTGAAATCCTTTAAAACAAGGAGGAAAGTGTTCTCAATCCACAAAAAATCCGATCTTCGAGTGTGGAAAATTACATTGCAAAGAGAGGTCGAAAATCAAAACACTTTATGAAGCACGCTCAGTTAGTTTTGGTGCTATTCTTTTTGAGTATAAGTTTTTCAACTAAGGCCCAAACGGGAATAATACTCTTAGGCAAGAATGCCGAACCCGTAGAAGGTGCCTTAGTGAATGTACTAGGCACAAGCCAAGTGAAGGTAAGCAACCAACGGGGGATTGTAGTGCTGGAAATTACAGAGAACAGCAAAGTCAATATTTCTCATGTCGGTTTTAAAACTACGGAAATTGAGATTGAAGTAGACTCTTGGCAAACCATTACGCTTAGCCCAAATACAACCAATTTACAAAGTGTAGAGGTAGAAGGCTTTTTGGAAAACACTGACCTTAGCGAGCAAGCAGGTGCTATTTCAACCATTGGACTGAGGGATTTACAACGCTTCGATCGAAGCTCTTTAGTGCAAGCTGTTAATTCTGTCCCTGGCATTCGTTTCGAAGAAAGGGCCGGAGCTAGCTATCGCATTTCTATTCGTGGAAGTTCGGTTCGTTCTCCCTTTGGTGTGCGAAATGTGAAGGTGTATTGGAACGACATTCCCTTTACTGAACCCGGAGGAAATACCTTCATCAACTTACTCGACCTCAACAATATTTCTGGAATTGAAATTATAAAAGGCCCCGCTAGTAGTATTTATGGTGCAGGAACAGGGGGGGTAATTAAACTGAAAAGTACAGTGCCGGGCGATCTGAACAATAGCATACAAGCATCAGCCACGGTGGGTTCTTATGGAATGCAAAAAGCGGATGTGATTTTCAATCAGTTGAGCGAGAAAAACAGCCTTACCGTAAAAGCAGCCATTCAAAAAGCAGACGGCTATAGAGAGCACAACGCAATGGACAGGCGTATTTTGGAAATGGATGCCTTATTTTTTCCGAATAACAAACAGACCTTTTCGATTTCATGGCTATACTCAAACCTGTTCTATGAAATACCCGGGGCGCTAAATCCTTTACAACGAAGTGAAAACAGAAGGCAATCGAGGCCGGGAAGTATAGACAGAAATGCTTCTGTTGATAATCAGTATTGGCTTATGAAATTGGGACAGGAGTTAGAGTGGGGCAGGGCTTGGAAAGGAAAAATGTCAATTTTTGGTTCAAAGATGGATTTCGAAAACCCATTTATTCTGGACTATAAACAAGACGAACAAGATATTTTAGGAGGAAGAATGGAGGTGAGTAGGGATGTGATTTTGGCTGAAAAACCCGCCTCGTTTGTAGTTGGGGCAGAGTTTCAGAAGTCCTTTTTTTCAGGGAAGAACTTTGGCAACGTGATGGGGCAAGCAGACACCATTAACTTTGAAGATGACATCAATTCAAGGCAGTCCATTTTGTTTGGTTCTTTTAAAATAGAGCCCATGAAAGACCTTTTTGTCACCGCTGGCCTTAGTAGGAATGCGCTTAATTACGACATTAATCGCTTGGTAGATAAAGTAAATAACAATCCTACTCAGTTCAATAAGGAATTCGAAACGGTATGGTCGCCAAGGCTAGGGGTATCGAAAAAATTGAATGAAGACCTATCGGTTCATTTCAGTATTTCACAAGGCTTTTCACCGCCAACCACCACTGAGGTCCGTACCAATGAAGGCAGTATCAACCGCGACATTCAACCTGAAAAAGGCACCAATTATGAATGGAATGTACGGGGCAATTTGCTGAATTCTAGACTGTCTTTCGACATGGCCATTTTTAGGTTCGACCTAAAGGAATCGATTTCATCTTATACTAATGGCGATGGTGTTGTGCTCTTTAGAAATGCAGGGAAAAACATTCAGCAGGGATTAGAGTGGCAACTTTTGGGCGAATGGATCAAAGATGAAAAACAGCCTTTACAGAATTTGAGAACATCGCTTTCTTACACTTTTCATGCCTTTGAATACAAAAATTATGTGAATGATGGTGATGATTTCTCAGGAAACGCTTTACCTGGAACGGCCAAAAATGTAGTGAACTTACAAGTAAATGCGAGCTTCATTTACGACATAGACGTGAACCTAAGTTATCATTATTCAGACGCTATTCCCCTCAACGATGCGAACACGGTATATTCAAGACCTTACAACCTGTGGAACCTGAATTACAGTTACCTCATCCCTAAAAAGAAAAAGACCCAATGGGAGGTGTTTGGAGGAGTGAACAATATTTTTGATGTGGATTATAGTTTGGGCAACGACCTTAACGCTTTTGGCAATCGTTATTTTCAGCCTGCACCAAGTAGAAACTACTTTATAGGTGCGAGGTTAAAATTCTCTTATTAATAGTGATTTCGGAAGGCTCAGCCTAATTGGCCTCTCTCCAATTTGTCAATACGTTGATTTACAGACTGCAGTTCTTTTTTAATTTCGTTTAAAACCTTTTGAAGTTCAGTATTTTTCGGCTTCAGAGCCTTGTATTCTGCTGCGGAGTCGGCCGCTAATAATGTTTCATTATCAAGTAACATTTCTCCTTCTCCAGTAATCAGCCAGTTTAAATTTATGTTCTCATATGATTCTTTCAGTTTTGAATAAAAATCATGACTCGGAGATGTACGTCTACCATTTTCAGAAACTATATTATGAACTGTGGTGCGACTGAAATTCAATTTTTTAGCCATTGAATTTACAGATAATCCAAAATGTCTCATCAATAACTCCAGACGATCATTTACTGACATAATTAAAATATTGTTATCATATGCTTGCATTAGTAATCAAATGATTACATATTTGTTTATCTGATTAATAGTTGAACCAAGACATAAACTCAAACTTAGCAAAAAGCACAGATAAAATAGCTCTGAAAAGAGGAGGGCTAAATTCATCAGGTGTACTGATAAGTTAATCTTTTGTTCTTACTAATAATTCTCTAACATCTACATCTAGTGCTTCGGCAATAGTAAATAGAGTCTCCATAGTAGGTTGCATATCGTTAGTACACCAACGAGAAACAGTGGTGATATTTTTCCCAGTATGTTCGGAAAGCCAATTATTGGTTTTTCCCTTCTCTGCTAAGACCGCTTTAATACGGTTGTAAATTTTTTTATTGGCCATAAAATTATCGTTGAACGCAAATTATTGACCAAAATAGGAAAATCAAAACTGGTATTAATAAACATAATTATCGTTATACGTAAATATTATATCGTATAATGAACTATTAATTGTGTTTAACGATAAAGATTTTAATTTTGAGTGAACATTACAAACGTTTAAACTAATTGTTATGGATAAAAAAGCCCTCGCCCTGCATCTAATAAAACAAGACCTTAAGTATCGTCAGATGGTTATTGGCTTAAACAATGTGGGTATTCATTTAGAGTTCTACCCCGACTTAGTTCGTGTTATTCGAGCTTTAATGGGGCACTCCAATGTGAAAACCTTAGACACATGGGCAGATGTATACGTAGAAGGAATGTCCAAGATAGAAAAGGTAGCTTGGGGAGATGAAGCAGGGCTTTACATAGTAGCACTTAAAATTTATAAGTCACTGGAAAGTTTCACTTAACCAAGCGTACTAAGGCCAGTTAAAACTTAATTCCAACTTCTAATGCAAACAGCCTGTTTTTAAGGCTCAGTTCATCGTAGGTTTCGTTTTGAGTTTTTACCTGATTGATAAAACCTAAATTATAGAAAAGGCCAGCGTAAAGGCGAGTATTAACGCCAATAGTTCGTTCTAAACCCCCGCCAAAATTACCCGCTACATCAAAGCTTCTGAATTCACGAATGATGTCTGAATTGTCGGATTTGGGAGAATTGCTCAGGCGTATTTCAGGTACTACTCCAAAATTGAAGTAGATTTTTGTGTCGAGGATTACTTCATTTGTGTAAAGCTTTAATAAGGCCGGAACCTGCAAAAACTCTTGGCTAAAATCGGCAGCTCCAATTACATTGGCTATGCTATTGGTTGATCGAGCAGTTACTCCAAAATCTTTGGAAGCATAATTAATTCCTGCACTGAAAAAGTAGTTCTCTTTAAATTGGTAGTCTACAAAAGCACCAATTAAAAACTGAACGGAAGAACCGTTATCATCGTAATTCGTGCTTGCACCATCCGTACTTGGTTTTGAATAAGTAAGTGTAGGGCCTAATTTAATGCCTATGTTATAATCTTGTGCCAGTGCTGATATGCTAAATAAGGTTAACAGAACTGCTGCAAAAGTGAATTTCCTCATGGGGAATAAAATAAATGAATACTTTTGTCATTTAAAATTAAGTATGAACAAAAGCTGGATTATTAGTTTCGTTTTCTTGTTGGTAATGGCTTGTGGCAAAGACGACCCTTGCAAAGATATTCCAAATATAGACCTTGATTTGGACTATAAGAGTTTGGTAGACCAAATTCATTCGGTAGAAGATACTGCGGCATTGAGTGCTTTTTTTGAAGAAAATCCTGTGGTACGCGATTACTTCTTTTTAGCGGCCGACTATCCGTCTAAAGCTGAGATGCTTACAGAGGTTTTTAATCTCATAAAAAACCCATTTGTGGATACACTCTATCAGCAAACCAAACAGATTATAAATGAGGCCCAATTAGAGCAAGATTTAGAAATGGCTTTTAAGCGGATCAAATCTTACTATCCAGAATACAAAGTGCCCAAAGTTCAAACTGTTTACTCGGCTTTTGGTAACGATGTGTTTTTCTCCGACTCACTTGTGGTTATTAGTCTCGATTACTATTTAGGTACTGAAGCTTCTTATCGACCAAATGTATATGATTACCTTTTAGTGCGATTAACTCCAGAGCACCTGGTTCCGCACATTGTTCAGTTCACTTCATTGAAATTCAACGATACTTTTGATAATGGCGAGCGTACTATTTTAGAGGAAATGGTTTACTACGGAAAGGCGCTTGAGTTTACGAAAACCATGTTGCCATGTTTGCCCGATAGTTTGATTATGGGCTATGATAGCGAAACCTTAGCTTCTTCAATTCGAAGTGAAGGTTTTCTTTGGTCGTATTTTGTAGATAATGCGTTGTTGTACAATAAAGATCCGCTCAATTTGACGAAGTATATTGATGAACGCCCGGGAGTTCCCGAAATTGACCCCATTTGCCCTGGTAGAATTGGCCAGTGGGTGGGTTGGAGAATCGTTCAGAAATATCAAGAAGAAAAGGATTTGGACTTTACTGAATTGATGAAGTTGACGGATGCAAATGACATTCTATTGCAGTCTAGGTACAGGCCTAAAAACAATTAGTCTTTATTGTTCGACTCAAGTACGGAAATCAACTTCTGTACTTGAAGTCTTCTAGAGTAAAGTTTTTCTGCCACATTACGTGCGTTGTTTTTGTACTCTTCTAGCCTTTGGGGTTGATTAATATATGGTGTAATCTTCTGAATAAAATCAGTAGGATCTTCTGGGTTAGCATAGAAGCCACACTTATTCTCTTCTACCAAATTTTTTGTCCAGCCGGTTGAGTTTACAATAGTAAGTTTACCCGAAGCCAGACTGTCGAACATTTTATTTGGGCTGTTGGTGCCCAAAACAGGGATGTTGGCAAAAGAGACATAAGTAGCATCGGTTACGTTCAATATTCTGCGCACACCTTCTTTATTCTGATGGCCGTAAAATTCTAAATTGTTGAGCTTTTTTAAATAGGCCTCAAGTTTAATCTGATGAAGTTTCGAGCCTTCACCCACAACCTTGAATTTTATATTTAGTCCTGCTTTTAAGCATTTTTCAGCAACATCCAGCAAGAACTCAAGGTGATTGGTAATACCAATACTTCCCAAATAGGTAACAACAAAGGCATCGTTTACATGGTAAAACGAAGTCAGTTTTGGGTCTTTTAACTCCTTACTAAAAAACTCGCAATCGGCCATGTTCGGAATCATGTGCACTTCCTTTTCTGGAACTACTTCTTTGATCCAATCTTCCATCCCAGGTGAAAGTGCAATAATCTTATCTGCATGATTGTATATTTTAGCTTCAAGCGCATAAAGCCGTTTTTTCAACCAGCCAGCCTTAATCGCCCCAATCTGAATAGGAGCTGTGGGCCATAAATCACGTACTTCAAAAATATAGGGTTTGCGTAATTTTTTCTTTAACCAAAGGCCTACCAAACCTACTGTTAATGGTGTGGAAGTCAAATATGCCAAGTCAAAACTCAAGTTCTCTTTTGAAATCAGGTGCTTGGCTTGTTTTTGAAATGAATAGAAAGAAAAAATGCGTTTGAGAAAACCCAAGTCATTGCTATAATAAACTGGTAAGTAATGGACTGTGATTCCATCAATTACGGTTTTCTGATAGATTCCTTCATTGTGGCTAGTAATCATTTCAACCTCAAAACCCTCGTCCACCAAGCCTTTTGCCAAGTAGTAGGAGCGAATGGCTCCACCTTCTTGAGGCGTTTTAAAATATTGGTGGATATACAGAATTTTCATGGTGAACAATCAACTGGCACTATCGCGCTATTCCTTCCTTTTTTTCGAAATAACGGCAAAAAGAAGTTAAAGCGCACGATTCACATTTGGGTGTTCGCGCTAAGCAAGTATAGCGACCATGCAATATGAGCCAATGATGGGCCAGGGGAATTACTTCTTTTGGAAGGTGGCTCACCAATTGCTTTTCTACTGCCAAGGGAGTATTGGAATTCTGATTTACCAAACCCAATCTCTTGGAGACCCTAAACACATGCGTGTCTACCGCCATACTGGGCTGATTCCAAATTACAGAAGTAATCACATTAGCTGTTTTTCTGCCTACACCGGGCAGTTTCTGTAAATCCTCAATGGTTTCTGGAATCTCAGAATTAAAATCTTCCACCAACATTTTGCCCAAGCCCAAAAGGTGCTTGGTTTTGTTGTTAGGGTACGAAACGGTTTTTATATAGGGAAAAAGTTCGTCAAAATGAGAAGCCGCTAAATGGGCCGGGGTAGGAAAATCCTGAAACAACTTGGGCGTAACCATATTGATTCGCTTATCCGTGCATTGCGCACTCAAAACCACAGCCACGAGCAGCTCGAACGGATTGCCATATTGCAGTTCCGTTTCGGCCTGTGGTTGGTTTTTACTAAAGTATGCTATAAAAGCCTCGTATCTCTGCTTCCTCGTCATGCCCCTAAATTAGGCTATTTCAAGGAATGAAGGTCATAGGATTTAGAGTAACTTAGTATTTTGTCGATAGTCGACTCAGAAGGTACTCGTTCAGCTGCGGTAATAGACTTCACTGTTTGCTCAAGTTCACGCAACTCATGCGCCAGCGAGCCATTTAAAATGGCGGCAGTTTGAATTTCGATATTTTCTTCTGTGTCGGTCTCCTGATATATGTATCTGATCAGGTCATTCTGGGTAGATGTTCTTATCATACGCAACGTTCATTTTGTCCATCTTTTTTCTAAGATTGAT
>NZ_LQZQ01000001.1 GCF_001593005.1 Roseivirga ehrenbergii | reverse complement strand
TATGACCTTTACTTTGGGAGGAAGACGCTTGTCGACAGTTTCAAGAACGCTTTTAAGGAAATTTGTTTCAAGGAATTCAGAAATTCTGTATTATAGTGAAGAATTTCTATTTGTATAAAGCAGTAGTAATTTCTACCTTGAACTGAACGCCTCAACTCGATGATCCAGATACGTATATGTCACTATACGACAAAAATATTTTTTGCACTATTTTTTTGTTTCACATTTATCCTCGTTACAAGTTCTCCGTTACACTCTCAATCTGAGAAAATTTCTGAATTAATAGAGCTGTCTAAACGAAATTCACGGTACCCAGATAGTTTAGCACTTTTTGGAAGGGAACTCATTTCATATAGTGATTCTCTTGCATTGACGGAAGGCCATTTTGCCATTGGTTATGCTTTTTATCAAAGGGGAACAATGGAAGCAGCAGGTTTACATTATGACAGTGCGTTAAACTTCATTGATTCTTCTAAGGATTACTTAACCTACAGCAGAATTAAAAGAAATAGGGGGATAGTTTACCAGAGGCAGGGTGAGTTCACAAAGGCGAAAGAAGTTTTTGAAACACTATTTCAGGAGGCTCAAGATCAAAAGAATGAATTGGGTCAGGCTTTGATGTACAATCAATTAGGGATTATTGCACAGTCGCAGGGTAATTATAATGAAGCCGCTGACGACTTTAATAGGGCTATTGAGATATATTCAAAGAAGGATTCTGCCAATGTAGCCAATACATTAATGAATTTAGGTACCCTATATGGGAGAATGAACCTGATTGACCAATCTAACCAGAAACTGTTGATCGCTGCTAAGATTGCGGGAAGCTATAAGCAGTGGGTAATACAGGCTAGATGTTTTAATAATATTTCTGTCAATTATAGAAAGGTATCCAAGCTTGACTCAAGCAATTATTACCTTAGTTTAAATGAACAACTATACAAAAGGTTGAATAATAAATTAGCCTTGACAGAAGTGTATCAAAACAAAGCGAGTAATTTTTTAATAGCTAAGAACGCTGATAGTACCTATTACTTTTTAGAGAATGCACTTTCGTTAGTTACACCAAATCAAGATTTATATAGAGAGTCTCAACTGGCTTTTTTAAGAGCTAGGGTTGAGTTGGAGTTTGGGGATGCGAAGTTAGCCATTCAATATGTGAATGAGGCTATTACTAAGGCATTAGAGCAGAATAGGGTTGATGACCTTAATGATCATTATGTTTTGCTTTCTGAGGCATATGAAAAAGAAGGCAATACAAAGGCAGCTTTGGCTATTATGAAGAAGTGGAAAAGTTTGAATGATAGTCTTGAAATATTTAAGAGTATTAAAACTATTCAAGAAATAACTTCTGCATATGATTTTGCGAGGTCTGAAGAAGTTATACAACAGAGTCGAGAACAAGCTAGTTTTTTTCAGAGATTAAGTACTCGTTTAGCTATAGGAGCCGTTATTCTAGCCGCTTTAAGCGTGTTGCTGTATTTTAAATTCAGGAAAAAGAGTAATGAAGCAGAGCTCAGAGAGAGTGAGGTAAATGAATTGAAGTCGAAAATATCAGAATTACAACAGAAAGTTAAAAAGTCAACTGAGAACTTTATTACCCTTAAAAGTAAAGCAGTAATTCCTCTTAACAAGTTGATGTTTGTTCAATCCGATGGACCATATCTGGAGTTTTTCCTAGACAATAAAGAAAGACCAGAGATTGATAGAGGTACGCTTAAGGATTTAAAATCTGATTTACCAATCAATACTTTCATCCAAGTTCACAGGTCCTATATCATCAATATTCACTTTATTCGTGAGGTTTATTCCAATAGGGTTGTTTTACAAAACGGCCACGAATTGAATATTTCAAGGAGTTTTAAGACGAACATGGAGGAGATTTTTCAGACGAAAGTTTCTTAGCTCCATTTTTGCTAAAAGAAAAACTTAAAAAAAGAGTGTCATTCATTTCGGTTTTTAGGTGATCCATGACAAAATCTTTCAATTCTACCTTATTTCGATATTCATAGTATTTCCATTCGTGTTAAGACTACTGTCACTCGTGACTTTTTTTTTGAATACCCCTTATTCCTATCGACCTTTTCCTTACAACAACTAGTACCCGAATTAGGGTAGATTTTAACACGCTTATGACTATTGTAAGATTTCGAGAAACTCGAAAATCTATTATTGAAATACTTTCTAATCGAGAAATGGAGGTTCTACTCAGGCTTGCAAAAGGAGAAAGTAGAAAAAGCATTTCGGAACAGTTAGGTATCTCAGTTTTGACTTATGATGAACATCGAAAAAATATAAAGCAAAAGCTGCGCCTAAAAACTCAGGCCGACTGGGCTTCTGCTATTGTGCTTTTTAGGAATACACGTTCGATAAGTATAGAAAAGGAAATCGATAAATAAATATCAAACACATAATAACCCACTCATGAAAAAACATTTACTACTCTTAACATTGTTTAGCGCCTTAATGCTTTTTAATGGCCTCAACAGTTATGCAAGTCCCTTTCAGGAGACAACGGTACCAGCAAATGCTGGTATGAAAATGAACTTTCAAGGAACACTTTATGAAAATGGTGAACCTGTGAATGGAGATAGAAGTATGACTTTCAGTATTGATATTGAAGGTACAGCATGGAGTGAAACCCAAACGGTTCAAGTAATTGAAGGCTTGTATTCGGTTACTTTAGGAGCTGAGAACCCACTTCCGGAAAGTTTATTTTATAACGTAGCCGAGAGGAGTCTTACAGTGAGTGTAGGAAGTAACACACTTGGGACTGTTCAACTTTTGACTCCTTTTTCACCTAAGGAAATTGGCCCAGCCAATGATTTACCTAGAAGAATCGAAATAGATAATGAAAAGGCTAATTCAGATACTATTTTTCATTTTGCTATGAGTTCTGATAATCTGACTAATGGAGCTCAAAGAGGTCTTCAGATTGACATGACCGGTGTAGGTTTCAAAATGGCGGTTAGAGGAAATATTGCATCTCAGGCTGAAGACGCGACTACTAAAATTGGATTAATAGGTAGCTCAATAGGTGAAGGTACGGGCAATCATTATGGAGTTTACGGCCAAGCTTTTGGAGCTGGTAAAACGAACGCTGCAGTTTACGGATTAGCTGGAGGTTCTGGAAACGGGGATGAAGGTTACGAAAATGGTTCTTACAACAATGGTGTGCTTGCCTATGCTCAGTCTAATCCTTGGGGGAATGTTGGAGTTGCAGGGTATGCTACAGGAACCGTTGGAGTTGACAATATTGGTGTTGCTGGTATTTCTGGAGTTGGTCAGGCAGGAAATACAGAAATTGAGAATAAAGGAGTTTTAGGTAGAGCCGAAGGGCTAGGTATTAACAAAGCAATTTGGGCTAGTGCTACAAATGGTGTTGAAAACTGGGCTGGCTGGTTTGAAGGCGATATTGCTATTAGAGGTGGCAGAAACTTGAAAATCTTTGGGCCGGAAGAAAATCTAAAGGCAGATTTAAACTATTATGAACCAAATAATGCAGGTTCTTTGGTTTTGTACGGCCATAATAACACTAGACGAGTAATTCTTGGTAGTAACTCAGGGGGACAGGCCGGATTTTTAGGACTATATGATTCACTAGATGTTAGTCGTGCGGTATTAAGGGCTTACCCATCTGGAAATGGATTTTTTAGTTTGGCAGGTAAGAACTCAACAAATATTGAGGCTGGCGCGAAATTCTGGGAAGAGAACTCAGGTTTAGATTTAGGCTACTTCAAAATTCAAGGCTCAACCCAAGTAGACGATGGAAATGGTGGAACTTATTTTCCAGATTTAGTTTGGATGGATGCTCAGAGATGGGAAGATGGTACCGAACTGGGTTCAATAGAATTTAGATCTACTGACGGTGCGCATTTCGGAATGAATGCTTACGGTTTAACAGGCAATAGACCTATTGAAATACATGATAATGAAGGTGCTGTTAAGTCTGCGCTTAGGTTTGATGAAGGTTATAACTCAGGTATTCTAGAGCTATTTGGAGCCACAAGTGATCCAGATATAAAAATGGGATCTTTTGGTAGTAGCCCGGGAGGCCGTTTGCAAATGTACAGAAGAAGCGATGATAATAGTTTTGTAAGAAGCGCTATTGCTGCGGCTGCATATGGTGAAGGGATGTCTTATTTAAACTTATACGCTGAAAACTTTACGGCAGATAATAATGCAAGATTAGTCGATTTATACACTTACAATAGAGACATTAATAATAACCCATACTCTGATAACTATAAGCGGTCGGGTATAGATTTTTATGATAACCAAGGTACGAGGTTGGTAGCCGTTGGTTCAGATAGAGAAGAAGGAGGAGCAGACCCAACTGGCAGGTCAGGCTTTATTTACTTATCTGGAACAAACTCTCCGAACGTAGAAATGTCAGGAAAAAGAGGTGAGAATAATGACTTGGGAGCCATTAGGGTTTACGGAAATACCTCAGATGGAGGTGCTTGGTATCATGCGAATGCTTCTATGGAAGTAAATACTGATGGAACCAACCAATGGGGAAGATTAAGCTTAAATAAGACAGAAATTGCGAACAGCACATCTAGCGAAAATATTGTTCTAGATGCCAACTCAGGAGATATTGTAATATCAGGTTCTTTATCTCAATCATCTGATGTGCGTCTTAAAAAGAATATTTCGACTTTAACTTCTGGCCTAGCCACAGTAAATAGATTGAGAGGAGTACGCTATAACTGGAAAGATTTATCTCAACCAGAAAACAAAATAGGCTTCATAGCACAAGAGGTAGAAAACATACTTCCAGAACTGGTAAACACAAAATCAGATGGATTTAAAACAGTGAATTACGCTGAAATGACAGCCGTTTTAGTAGAAGCAGTGAAAGAACTTAGTCAGCAAATTGAAGACTTAAAAAAGGAAAACACTTCTTTAAAAGCTGAGCTAACAAGCGTAAAGGAAATGGAAGATCGATTGGCCAGAATTGAGGCTTTATTGGGCGCACAAAACACAACTCAAAAAACTGATCAGAAATAATCATGGTGGATTTAAAAGGAATATTTAATGTGTTCCTGAAATCCATATGCTGCCTATCTCTATTGCTTTTGACATATCAAGTAGAAAGTCAAGAAGTTAATAAAGATGAGTTGCGAAACCGTAGGGTGACCAACGCAAGAGGTGGAGAATGGATTTCAGGAGGAATATACACCGGTTATACTTCGGTGGGTCAATATGGTTCTTCTAGTGTGTTAACAGTTACCGATGGACAAACAGAGCTCAAGGGTTCTTTTGGCTTCGTTATACCGTTATTTAATCTTGAAGAAAACAACGCGCCAATTGCGATTGTACCCAGTTCAGAGGTGTTTTACAATTTGGGTAGCAGTATTGAACTGAACGGATTCGATCCTGATGATGACGAAATTACTTTTGAAATAACGGGTAATCCAATGTTGGGGGATTTGACAGCTGTTGAAGGCTCTGATTATGAGTTTCAATTCTCGCCTTCATCAAGTTTGGCCGCTGGGTCAGGTTATAAGGATACCATAAGGTTTAAAGTGAATGAAGTTGAAGGTGAGCTTTCTTCAGAGGTTGCCACTTTCCCTTTTACATTTAACGTTGAAGATAAACCTCATGCAATTACAGACTTTCAGGTAATTACGGCTTCAGCCGATAGCAAAACACTAGGGCTTAGTTTTGAGGATGATCGATTCAATTCAAGTTACGATGTAAAGATTAGCTATATCGATTTGTCGCAACCAGGAGCTGTTACGCTGGTAACTTTGGTTGATCAAACGTACAAATTAGCAGACCTAACAGCATCAGGAAACAAGCTAACGGTAAATGTAAATGCAGCCAAAGCGCAATTCCCATATCTCTTTTCAGCATCACAAGTATTTATTACGGCTGAAGTGAGTGTTAACAATGGCTATGAGGATGACGAGGCCTTTGTTCTTAGCAATTCGGCCGATGGTAGTTCGAGTGGAGCCATAGCAAATTCGGAAAACACATCGGGTTTGTTTGATATTTCTTCGACAACTGCAGCCACTGGCGTAGATACACAAACCTCTGCTGATGGACAGTTTTTTACTTTTGCTACTAGAAAATCGACTCCTGAGAACCAAACGGTTGAATTGAATTTGTATGCTGTAGAGTTAGGTGCTTTTGACCTAACGCAAGCTTCAATTGAAATTCCAACACTTCCTAAAATAGGGAGCAATGAAAGTCCTGTAAAGGTAAAAAACACGGCTAATTTGGTTCAATGGTCAGTAAAGTATAAGCCTAAAGGAGAAAGGGGCTACTTAGATTCTTTACAGTTCGCGGTGAATAATACGGGAAGAGATTTCACTTCGAAATCATATGCTGTGGTGCAGGTAGTGGATGTCAACGATCCGCCAACGATGAGTGATATTCCAAACCAACAATTGAATGAGGATGGAAGTCTTACACTTACCTTGGCTTATACAGATGTTGATAGTGAATTGACCGTAACGGCCAAATCATCGGATAACACTAAGGTGGGCACTACAGTTAATGGAAACCAGTTAACTATAACCCCAGCAGCAAACTTCAATGGCAATGCGAATATTTCTGTTCAAGTGTCCGAGACGGGTACAACCGAGGCATATTCTGTTGTAAAAAGCTTTACTGTAAATGTTCTACCAGTGAATGACGCTCCTATCATTGCAGATATTAATGATGTTACTATTGATGAAGACAACTCGGGAACAATTAACATTTCAACCACAGATGTAGATTCTAAGATTTCCGTTTTCAACTATACTGTAACACCTGACAAATTAGGTGTGGTTGATATTTCGTTCTCGGGGAATACAATGAAGGTGACACCTAAACCTAATTATAATGGTACGGTGAGTTTTAGTGTAAAGGCCGATGATCGACTAGGCACAGACCAATCTATTTCTCAGCCTAAAACCTTTAACTTAGTGATTAACCCAGTAAACGATGTGCCAATTGTTGAACAGGTTATTCCTACTCAGAAGATACTGAAAAGTTTCCCTACTTATACCTTAGAGCTAGGGCGCTTTTTTCAAGATGTTGAGACTACGGATGCTAATCTTACATACAGCTTGAGCAATAGCTCATTATTTACATTATCCGAAGCTAATGGTGTGTTGAGCATAAGTCCTAAAAATGTGGCTGCCGGAAATGAGTCGGTTACAATTACGGCAAGTGATGGCACTGCGAGTGTAAGCCAAAGTGTGTCTTTCGTATTAGAAGAACTGGCAGCCGATATTCAAGTGGCGAATCCTATTTCTAACCGAAATGAAAATGAAGACTTCGGTCAATTGAGTTTTGATATTAGTAATGTGTTTACTGATGTGAATGATGCGAATGCAGTTTTCACCTATGAAGTTACAGGTAATTCATCCATTGGTGCCAGTATTTCAGCAGACGGTAAATCCCTAGTTCTTACTTCGCCTCAGAACTATTCAGGAACAGAAAAAGTGTTTTTGGTTGGTAAGACTGAGGCAAAGTCTGGATTCGTATCTTTTGACATCACCGTCAACCCAGTAAACGATGCTCCAACTTTAGGAACTGTTTCAAATCAGACGGTTCAAGAGGATTTTGCATTGAACGGACTGTTTGTATCATATGAAGATATAGATAACAGCTTAAGCGAAATGACCTTTACGGCTTCATCTTCTAACCAGAGTTTGATTAAAGATGGAGCAATTACGCTAACCCCGAGCGAAACAGGAGTGTTGGTTTCTTTAAATCCAGAAGTCAATAAAAATGGAGTTGCAGCCATCACGTTAAACGCGTCTGATGGAAATTTAAGTGCAAGCCGCACTTTTGATGTAACGGTTCAATCTGTCAACGACATCCCAACCGTAGTTTCAACAACGGTGGCTGATGCAACCGAAGATGTAGCCTATACGATAGACCTATCAGCGCTATTCAACGATGTAGACAACGATAAGCTTACATTCACTTTTGAAAACAAACCTAAATGGTTAACCTTTAGCGGAAACCAACTGGTAGGAACACCTACTAATGAGAATGTAGGGACAGCAACCTTCTTTGTAACAGCGGATGACGGAAGTGGCGGGAAGGTGCGTCAATCCTATAGTTTGAATACTATTAATGTAAACGATGCTCCAACATTGGTTACTGCGTTGCCAGCCATTAATGCTACCGAAGATGTGTTGCTGAGTGTAGCGTTGAATGAAGCTTCTTTCCTCGATGTGGATGGAGATAACCTTACTTATTCAGCTACTTTTAGCGGAAATAGTTGGTTAAGCTTCGATGCGGCTACAAAACGCTTTACGGGAACCCCAAGTAACGATAATGTTGGAGATGTTACCGTTACTGTAACGGCCACCGATGGTTCGAATATAAGTGTTAATGCTACATTCCAGTTGAAAGTCATCAATGTAAATGATGCACCAACGGACATCACTATACCTACTTTAACTATTGCAGAGAACGCAAGCTTAGGCGTTGTTTTAAGTGCGCTTTCAACAGCCGATGTGGATGCTGGTGATACGCATACTTACACTTTGGTTTCTGGAGAAGGCTCAGACGATAACGGTGTATTCAGCATAAACAACAATAATTTGCAAACAGCTTCTGCTATCGACTTTGAAAGTAAATCATCATTAAAAATCAGGTTGAAATCTACCGATGGAAGCGGAGCCAGCATTGAGAAGGCCTTTGTGGTTACGGTAACAAATATAAATGAAAGTCCAGAAGCAATAGTTTTAAGTGCTAACAGCATCGAGGAAAACAAAGCTTCTGGAACAGTGATTGGCGCATTAACCACAACCGATCCAGATAACGGTGATAGTCACACCTATTCATTCGTGGCTGGTGCCGGAGATACAGATAATGCTTTGTTCGAAATTTCTGGAGGCAATTTGGTTAATAAGTCGGCCTTTAATTATGAGACAAAAACGGCTTATTCGGTACGTATTAAAACAACAGATGCTGATGGATTGAATTTTACCCAAAATTTCACAGTGAGTGTTCAAGATGTGAATGAAGCCCCAAGTGCTGTGGCTTTGAGTAACCTGTCTGTTTTGGAAAATGAAGATGCAGGAACTTTGGTTGGGAATTTAAGTACTACCGATCAAGATGCGGCTGATAGCCATACCTATGCCTTTGTGAGTGGTGAAGGAGATGGTGATAACAGTGCCTTTATTATTAATGGAAATCAATTGGTAACGGCTCAGACTTTCGATAGAGAAGCCAAGGGTGCGTATACCGTGCGGGTGTCAACCACTGATGGAGGTGGGTTGAGTATTGAAAATAGTTTCACCATTGAAATTTCGAATGTGGCAGAACCTAATTTGAAAGTAGAAGGCGATCTAAGCTTTAACCAAACGGATATTGGTATGAGTAGTGAGTTGACTTTCACCATTACCAATAATGGAGATGGAGACGGTTTGGAGGTTACTAGTATTCAAGTGCCAGAAGGCTTTAGTGTAGATAAGAGTACCGTTAGTCTTTCAGCAGGAGCTTCTGAAGAAGTGAAGGTTATATTCAGTCCTACGGAAGGTAAAACCTATAATGGTCAAATCTCTATAAGCTCTAATGCTGGAACTGAAAGTTTGAATGTTTTAGGTGAAGGAGCAATAGTAACAGATATTGATGATGATTTAATAGATCAGGATGAAGTTCAACTCTATCCGAATCCTTCTAGAGATATTGTTACAATTGACTTAAGCCTTGCCCCTGTAGTAGCTCCAGATGTTGCCATTGTAGACATAAACGGAAATACGGTTTGGTCACTGAGTAAAGTGAAGGAACGCAAGATTCAAGTGACTGTGAGTCAGTATCCGGCAGGCACCTATTTGGTGAGAATATCTTCAGAAAAAGGTTCAGTAATTAAAAAGCTAATGATAATTAAATAGTCATGTATACTTTCAAAAATAAAATATCGAGACACTTTGAATTACTATTGTTAGCTATTGTAATTCTACTAATTACCGCCTCCTGTGGGGGAGGCGGTGGTGGTGATGATAACCCAGGTCCTTCCGAACAAGAGTTAGCCTTTGACAAGCTTAAGGGGGATTGGGGAATTACCAATAATGGTAAAATTGAACTGGATGGAGGCGATGTAGCCGCTAATTATGTGGGGTTTACACTTTCCTTTACAAATGGCGCATTCACAACTACTAATGCTGGCGATCTTTTTCCGGCAACTGGAACATGGGAGTGGGTTGGAGAAGGAATCAATCAAATCCGTACAGGACGAGGGAAGCTTGTTACAATTACATCGCTTACCACAACAAATTTTGAATTCTCTTTTACAAAAACCGCAAGTAATTCCGTAGCTGGTGTAAGCGGAAATTATGTAATTAAGGTAACTAAATAAACTTCTATTATTATGATGGAGAGGCCAATGGTCTCTCCATTTTTAATTGAAAAAAGTAAAAATACCCTAAACTGGGTATTGATACTGGAAGCCAAAAAACTCAATTTTGAATTACTAGTTGGGATTAACACTTCATATAGTAGTCTGATTTTAGTTGAGTCTCTTAGGGTATTGCGTACGGCAGTACCCTTTCTTTTTGTCCTATCATTAATAGGCATAAAAAAAGGCATCACTGATGATGCCTCTTTCATTTTGATGAGCTTTTAATATTTACATGTCTTCATCATCCTTACCAAAGTCTCCGCGAACAGCCTCGCTTACATTGATAACGTGATCTCCAATCTTTTCTGCAGCAAAGAATAAATCTCTATAGATGATTCCACTTTGAACATCATATTCTTTTTTCTCAGTGCTCTTTAAATGCTGCTTTCTCATTTTCGTTTTAAGTGCATTAATGGCCATTTCTGTTTCAATAGCTCCAGAAATATCTACTTTACCATAAACGCCATTTAAGTTGGTAATCATTTGTTCAATAGAAAGATCAACCAATCCAAATATCTCCTTAATGTTTTTGTTTTGTTTTTCTGAGAAAATGGACTTTTGTTTATTTCCACGCTCAATATCCTTCGACATCCTAAGAATAATATCGGCAATTCTTTCTAGGTCATGAGCAATGCTTAGTATAGACCTCACTTTAACTGAAGATTCAATGCTCAATTGTTGCTCAGAAACCCTTACTAGATAGTCAGCAATTCTTTCTTCAATTTCATCTGTACGGACTTCTAGTTTAGATATTTTGGCTTTTAATTTATCTCTTGTATCCTGTTTTTGCTCATTTAGAAGTTCTTTGAGGTTAGTAAACATGAGCTTAGTAATTTCAGCAAACTTAATGCTCTCCTTTTGCGCACTTAATATAGATACCTCTGCAGTTAAAGGAGCGTCATAATTAATATTTGTAAGAGAGAACTCTTCGTCTTCATCTCCTTTAGATTTCACCAATCTTGTAGCTAGCTTCACAATTGAAGGAACAAACCAAATCAAGAGCATTACATTCATAAAGTTGAATGTAGTGTGGAATAATGCCAAGGTGAATTTGTTTGGATCACCAGTTTCTGGTGCAGGCCAAATATAATGTAGAAGATCTAGCACATACGGTAGCATAATCACCATCCATGTTACTCCAATTATATTGAAGAGAGAGTGAATTTTAGCCGACCTTTTTGCGTGAACGTTTCCAACTAAAGCGGCTAATTCTGCAGTAATTGTTGTTCCAATGTTTTCTCCCAAAATCATTGCTGTTCCAATTTCAATGGGTAGGCCTTGTGCACAAAGCACAATAGTAACCGCCATAGCGGCACTGGAAGACTGAACAACAATTGTAAGTATAGTTCCCACACCAACAAACATTAACCTTGTTAAAATACCAGGGTCATTAAATTGAGTAAGGAAGGAGAGTAGTTCTGGGCTTTTTTGTATTTCTGGAACGGCCTCTTTTAGGGCTTCTAAGCCCAAGAAAAGAAGTGCAAATCCGATCATAAACTCTGACCAGTTTTTAAGGTTTGGCTTTTTAGAGAACATTAAAGGCATTGCGACTGCAATTAGAGGCAGCGCATAAGCCGAAATTTTCATTTTAAAGCCAATCAAAGAAACTAGCCAACCTGTAATGGTGGTTCCAATGTTTGCTCCCATCATTACACCGGCTGATTCCACCAATGAAATTAAACCCGCATTAACAAAGCTTACCGTCATCACTGTGGTGGCAGATGATGACTGCACAATAGCAGTGATTAAAAAGCCAGTAAGAACTCCCGTATAGCGATTGGAAGTCATGGTGCCTAAAATGCTTCTGAGGTTATCTCCTGCAGCTTTTTGAATGCCTTCGCTCATGACTTTCATACCGTAAATGAAGAAGCCAAGCGCGCCTAAAAGTTCTATTACATTCCAGATGCCGTAATCCATTGTGTTATTTTACTGTGATGACGATATTATGAAAATTCGTTTTTCAGCCGTAAAAGTAGAAATACTTTTTATAAGGCTAATGTTAAATAATCATTACCAAGCTGCGTAATCCTGTCAAGCATACTTAACAATAGGTTCATGTTACCTAAAAGTCATTGAGTCAATTAATAATTACCTTTGCGACTTTCTAAGGACGTTAAAGAAACGGGAATTTTAAACAATATGAAAGAAGTTACCTTTGAAGAGAGCATATTCTCTAGCATAGTTGCGAAGGTGACCCTTATTATATTGGCCGTTCTATTTTTTCTCGTGTCTATTGATCTAGTGATTACCGCTCTTTCGGGCTCTCTCAACTTTATAAATGAGAACTTACTCTCAAATGCACTGAATCCTTTTGTGGGGTTGTTTTTAGGGTTATTGGTTACGGCTATTATTCAAAGTAGTTCTACTACCAGTACTATGGTTGTAGCACTTGTAGCTTCGGGTACTCTTTCACTCGAAGAAGCCGTACCCATTATAATGGGGGCAAATGTGGGTACTACACTTACTAGTACAATCGTTGCTTTGGGCTTTATTTCCAATAAAAGAGCATTTAGAAGAGCTGTAGCGGTAGGTACTATCCACGATTTTTATAATATCATTTTAGTGTTGATTTTATTTCCGCTAGAGCACTACTACGGATTTCTTTCAGGCGTGTCTTTTTATTTTAGTGAGTTGTTATATGGTAGCGGTATTTCAGAGGCCCTACCACATACTGATAATGTTTTAGGAAGTGGGTTAACAAATCAGTTTGTACTTTGGGTAAATAATAGTGTTCTCATTTTAGTCATCTCATTTGCCTTCCTTTTTGCCTCTATTAAGCTTCTCAGCTGGATCATTAAAAAAACTATTATTGGAGAGTCGAAAAATAGGTTACAGTCTTTTGTTTTTGATAAACCTTTAAAGTCCTTTAGTTGGGGTGTTTTACTTACCGCGGCAGTTCAGTCCAGTTCTGTTACTACTTCTATTATAGTACCATTGGCCGCAGCAGATAAAATTAAATTAAGAAATGCCTTTACTTTTATTATAGGAGCCAATGTGGGGACTACCTTAACAGCGCTTATAGCGGCTGGCTTTAGATCTGAGGCTGCTGCCACAATCGCAATAGCCCATTTACTATTTAATTTAACTGGAGTAGTGATTTTTATGTCATTACCCATACTCAGAAAGCTGTTGGTTCATTTTGTCAAAGAATTTAGCTATGCCGTTGCCAAGTATAGAGTGATAGGTTTGGCTTATATTATTATCATGTTTTTCTTATTACCCTTCTTGCTAATTTCATTGAACAGAAACGTAGATAGGCCAGTTAATAAGAAACATGAAACCACTGTAAGCCAGCGCTTTTAAACAAAAAAATTTGAATCTAAATGTAAAGCATGCTTTACATTTTATTGATATTTATAATTAAAAAATAGATTAATGCTGAAATTTGATGATTCCAGAACGAGTGCAATATGCAGAATTATTCTCATGGCTGTACTATTTTGCGCCATGGGTTTACCTTTAAATGCGCAAGATAAGAGCAATACAAGTTTTGGTAAGGGGCTTGAGGTTGTCGCTTTAGACTCATCGTTTTCAATGAAGTTTGGGTTGAGATTTCAAACCCTCTATCAAGGATCTCTCAACGTATTTTCAGAAAAATGGGATGACCAATTTTTAATTAGAAGGGCAAGGATGAAATTTGATGG
The DNA here is from genome assembly GCF_001593005.1 of Roseivirga ehrenbergii. GTDB lineage: Bacteria > Bacteroidota > Bacteroidia > Cytophagales > Cyclobacteriaceae > Roseivirga > Roseivirga ehrenbergii. The sequence goes on along the minus strand of NZ_LQZQ01000001.1, from coordinate 427,155 downwards.
ATTTGCATATCATCCTAGCCTTACTTATAAAGTTGAATTAGGCCTTTCTAGTAGAGATATTAGTGGAGGTGATGTAGATGAACACAGTAATACATCTCGGTTTATATATGATGCAGTACTCAAATGGCAGTTCAGCAAAAATTGGAGTATTTGGGCAGGCCAAACGAAGTTGCCTGGAAATAGAGAACGTGTGATTTCATCACAAAAAATGCAGTTTGTAGATCGGAGTCTTTTAAATGCTAGGTTTAACATTGACAGGGATGCTGGTATTCAGTTACATCATTCAGCAAACCTTGGTAAAAGGGCTGTGATCAAAAATATTTTGGCGATATCAATAGGTGAAGGGCGCAATCTTACCACTGATAATATTGGTGGGTACGATTACACCTACAGGTTAGAATATCTGCCTTTTGGTGAGTTTACAGGCAAAGGAGACTATTTCGGTTCTGACTTGAAACGTGAATCTACCCCCAAATTATCTATTGCTGCAGCTTTTGATTACAACGATGGTGCAGCAAAACAGAGAGGGCAACTTGGGTCCTTTGTTCAGGATTCGGACGGGAATCAATTTTCAACAGATTTGTCTACTTTCTTTATGGATGCTCACTTTAAATATAATGGGTTTTCATTTATGGGAGAATACGCCAATAAACGATCATCTGAGCAAGTGATTGTGGTATTGGACGATTCCTCTACATTAAAGTACACTACAGGAAATGCTATTAATCTTCAAGCAGGTTATTTAATTGATAAGTCGGAATGGGCTGTTCGCTATACGCATGTAAATCCCGATGACTTGGTGTATTCAAACTTGAAAGAAGAAACGCAGTATACCCTTGGGTATTCTAGGTATATTGTTGGACATAGTTTAAAGCTACAAAGTGACTTATCTTATATTGATAAACCGTTAGGAGATAACTTGGTGTCATTTAGATTTCAATTTGAAATTTCCTTTTAAGGTAGGGGCAATGTAATCGATTGTCAATCTCTGAATTATTAAACGCGTACTATTAATAAGACGATAATGGTTTATTGTTCAAACAAAGTTGCCTGAAAAAGGATTGTTTATAAGAAGCCTTGTCGGAGCTATTTTAAGCCAAATTGCCTGATAGTTCCTTTCTTCTTCTTAAATTGAAAACTTAAATCTTGGAGTTTGAAACTATTCGATTTTCATAAATTAATTGAGGCCCTTACTGGCTTTATTGAAACCAAAGTTGAACTTTGGAAGCTCGAAGCGAAAGAAGAGGTTGGTGTGCTTATCGCTAAAACACTGGTGGTGATGTTGCTGGCTTTGGGGGCTGTAATGGTCTTATTGTTTTTTACTTTGGGCTTAGCCTTTCTTTTGAATGATTTACTGGAGAGTAAAATATGGGGCTTTGTTATTATGGGGAGCATTTATGGCTTATTTACCACTGGCCTCTATGTTAAAAGAAGGGCTATTGTCGATATTATTATTAAAAGACAGAATAACGAAATTGAAGGAGTAAGTGAAGAATGATGGCTTATGAAATCTAGAAAACAGGAGCTAGAGCAGTCTAATGCTAGCTATAAAGAGTTATTAGAAGATCAGTTTGATTTGATAAAAAATAATTTTCAAGACACAGGAAAGAAGGCTCTGTGGATTGGAGGTGCATTAGTTTTGGCCTATGGATTGACTAAGTTAATCACCTCTAGTGCTTCAGAAGAGGATGAGGAAACGGAGGAAGGTCAAGTCATTGAAATTATACCAGAACCTTCAGTAAGTAAGAAGGTAAAATTAAAAAAAATAGTCCACCACGAGCCTAAAGAAGAATCGGCTGTGGTAAGTGCTTTAAAGCACCAAGCTATAGTTTTTGTGTTGGGCTTGGCCGCAAAAAAACTTGGAAGTTTTCTAAACGAACTCGGAGAAAAAGAAGAAAATAGTGGTTCTTAATTTATTCAAACAAAGAGTACGAGAAGGTAAAAAATCCCTTGCCTTGCTTATAGATCCTGACGACATAAATAAAAGTGGGTTAAACGCTGTTATAAACGCGGCCATTGAAAACAGGGTCGATTATTTTTTTGTAGGGGGTAGTTTGATCACCACTAACAATCTGTCAACCATAATTGAGACTGTTAAATCCCAAAGTAATATTCCTTGTGTATTATTTCCTGGCAATGCGATCCATATTCATTCAGACGCAGACGCCATACTTTTTCTATCTTTAATATCTGGAAGAAACCCAGAGTTACTTATTGGTCAACACGTGGTAGCTGCACCAGTTATTAAAAGGAGTAAGCTAGAGGTTATACCTACGGGTTATATGCTTATTCACTCTGGAAAGCCCACTAGTGTTTCTTATATGAGCAATACCCAACCCATTCCAAACGATAAACCAAGTTTGGCGGTGAGCACAGCAATGGCAGGTGAAATGCTTGGTTTGCAGTGTATTTATATGGATGCGGGCAGTGGAGCAATTGAGCCGGTACCTTCAAAAATGATTAAAGCCGTAAAAAGAAATATTGATTCAACTTTAATTGTAGGTGGAGGAATAAATACCACTAGAAAGGCAAAGGAAGCCCTAGAAGCAGGGGCTGACATTATTGTTATAGGTAATGCAGCACAAAAAAACCTCAGCATTTTAGCTGAGGTTTCTGATGTAGTCCAATGTTTTAATCAAGAATTAAACGTTAATTAAACTTTCTCTTCTTCTCATTTTTCCTGCAGGAATACCGAACATCATTTTAAATCTACGGCAGAAGTAGGCAGTATCTTTATAACCCACTTCGCGTCCGATATCACGAATGCTCTTTTTAGTAGTACGAAGTAAATCAACCGCAGCTTCCATTCTTTGGTATTCAATGTAATCCTGAGGGTTGATTCCAGTAAGCATTTTGAAATACTGACCAACGTAGTCTTCAGAAACGCCAGCAACACCTGCCAATACTTTGTTTGAAAGATCGCCACCAAGGTTGTTTTTGATGTAAGCAAAAATATCAATGAGTCTTGGATCCTTAAAGTAAGTACTGTTAGTTACCAATTGCTCAACAAAAAGACGTTTGTCAAGAATGTATCTTATGATTTCTACACAAAGGTATTCTGTGTTTACTTTAATAATTCTGTTTTTACCAGGCTTGGTAGAGTTTGTCTCTTCAATAATCACACGAATTAATTGTGCAATCGTATCGTTACCACGAATGGCAAAAGGGGTGATGTTTAATGAAGCAAAGAAGTTTACAGAGTCAAAAACTTTAGCTTCGAACATTACTTGACTGAATCCATCAACATCATAATCGTTGATATCAGAATCAGTAGCGTTTTGAAGGTACTTCTTTTTATTAGCAATAAAGTCTTCGCTAGAAACAACTGGCGCGGTTAAAGAGCTATATGAAATTGCTGTCGACTTTCCACCAGGAATGAAAAGCATATCTCCTTCAGAAACTTTTTCTTGGTCGGGGCCAAAAAATATATCCCCATTATTTACTATGAAAATCGTGTTTTCTACATCGTAGTGATTTTCGATAGTAACAGGCTTCGCTATTTTCATGTTTCGGCTCTTAATATAGCGTACTCCTAGCGACTCAATGATTTTGTTGTAGTCTTCCATTTACATTCTTGTTAAAATTATTTATACACTTACACACTGTAAAAGTAAAACAGAATTAACGAGAATCAAAAAAAAATGACCATTGGCAATATTTATTATTCCAATGGTCATTTTAATAGGATAATTCTAACTATTTGAGTAGCTCTCTAGAGATTACTATCTTCTGTATCTCTGATGTGCCCTCATATATCTGAGTGATTTTTGCATCCCTCATCAATCTTTCTACATGATATTCTTTAACATATCCATAGCCGCCATGAATTTGTACTGCCTCAACAGTGGTGTCCATTGCTACTTTAGAGGCAAATAGTTTGGCCATTGCACCTGCTTTTCCGAAATCCTTCTTCTGGTCTTTTAAGTAGGCAGCTTTAAGGCATAACAATCTTGCCGCGTCAATTTCAGTGGCCATATCGGCTAGTTTAAACTGAATGGCTTGGTGTTGACTGATTGGTTTGCCAAATGCTTTTCTTTCTTTTGAATAAGCCAAAGCCAATTCGTAAGCTCCTGAAGCGATTCCCAACGCCTGAGATGCGATTCCGATTCTACCACCATTTAATGTTGACATGGCGAATTTGAAGCCAAAGCCATCTTCTCCTATGCGGTTTTCTTTTGGAACTTTAACATCGGTAAACATTAAAGAATGAGTGTCTGAACCTCTAATTCCAAGTTTGTTTTCCTTTTTCCCAACAACAAAACCATCCATTCCTTTTTCAACAATAAGGCAATTAATGCCTTTGTGACCTTTTTCACGGTCGGTTTGGGCAATTACCAAATAAATTGAGGCGGTGTTTCCGTTTGTGATCCAGTTTTTGGTTCCATTTAAAAGGTAGTAGTCACCTTTGTCTTCTGCGGTTGTTCTTTGCGAAGTTGCATCAGAACCAGCTTCTGGCTCAGAAAGACAAAAAGCACCTATCTTTTCTCCAGTAGCTAAAGGCTTAAGGTATTTTTCTTTCTGTTCTTCAGTTCCGTATTTTTCAATTCCCCAGCACACAAGGCTGTTGTTAACCGACATACAAACAGAAGCTGATGCGTCAATTTTAGAGATCTCTTCCATGGCGAGCACATAAGAAATGGTGTCCATACCACCTCCGTTATACTTGGGGTCTACCATCATTCCTAAGAAGCCGAGTTCTCCCATTTTTTTTACCTGCTCTAATGGGAAAGTTTGGGTTTCGTCTCTTTCAATGACTCCTGGAAGAAGTTCTGTTTGTGCAAATTCTCTAGCGGCTTGTTGAACCGCTAGTTGTTCTTCGGTTAATTGAAAATTCATGCTTTAATATTTACCTAACGTTTGTTAGCAAATGTAATAAATTCAGCTTAATGTTTAGTCTCGATTCATGAACATTAGCACGTAATATAGCAACATGGCTAATGAACCTAATGCGGCAACTAAATATGTTCTTGCTGCTGCGTTTAATGCGTCTTCGGCCATGCCGTGTTCACCCGAGGTAACAATGTTGCGTTCATCAATCCAAGCTAAAGCTCTTTTTGTAGCATCATATTCTACTGGTAGGGTAATGAAAGCAAACAGGGTGAATATAAAGTAACAGCCAATTACTATTGGTAAGCCTACTGTGAATAAATCTAAGCCAGTCATCAAAAATGACCCGAAAAGCATGACCATAAAAATGGTATTGATAATTCTGCCACTCGCATTTTGAATTGGCACCAAGGCAGATCTCATTTCTAAAGGGCCATAAGCCGTAGCGTGCTGTACAGCGTGGCCACATTCGTGGGCGGCAACTGCGGCAGCCATTACTGAGCGACCCTCGTATATTTCCGGGCTAAGATTTACAGTTTTGTCTGCCGGATTATAATGGTCAGTTAACCTGCCTTGTACTGAAACTACTCTTACATCGTGAATGTGGTTGTCTCGTAGCATTAACTCGGCAATTTCTCGACCCGTTAAGCCAATATTCAAGCCTACTTTTGAGTATTTTTTGAATTTTCTTTTCAAATTATTCTGAACCACCCAGCTCACTAGCATGATCCCGATTATAAGTACTAAAAATCCGAAGTCCATAATTTATTATTTAAGTTTTTGAATCAAATTTGTTGTGGAGTATCCGTCCACTAAATCAATGGTTTTTACTTCTCCACCGTTCGCCAATACGATATCTGCCCCAACAATGTTGCTTAAATCGTAGTCGCTTCCTTTCACTAAAATATCTGGAAGCAAATAGGTAATCAATTCCTTTGGTGTGTCTTCCGAAAATAGTGTCACACCATCAACAAAAGCCAATGCCGCAAGCATTCTAGCCCTTGCATTTTCATTGTTTATTGGTCTTTCTTCCCCTTTAAGTCTTTTTACAGAAGGATTATCATTGAGCCCGACTACTAGTTTGGAGCCTAAAGTTTTTGCCTTTTCCAAATAGTCGATATGGCCTAAGTGAAGAATGTCGAAACAGCCGTTGGTAAAAACCACTTTTTCACCTTGGCTTTTCCACTTCAGCATGAGCGCTTTTAAGGCCTTTGGACTATAAATTTTATTTTTCGTTGGTGTCAATTCGCTTTTTCTTTTTTCTAAAGTTAAGAATCAGAAGACTCAAAAATCCAAATAATATAACTGAAACTACTTGTGATCCGTGTGATACCACTGCAAAAACATAACCATCGTTATAAGTTATGCCATAAACGACTAAAATGCTTGCCACTAAAGCTTGATAGGCCCCAATTCCGTTGTTTACCGGTGCGGCCATGCCAAGACTTCCCATTACTAGCACTGCAACGCCTGCTATTAATGACAGTTCGGCAGTAGGGGCGTAACCAAAGGAAATAATATAGAGCATAGCAAAATACAATACCCAAATTCCTAAGGTAGATACCCAAAAACCAAGTGGGTTTTCTACTTTTTTGATGGCTTTGATTCCAGAAATGAGTTCGTTGCCTTTTTGATTTATTTTGTAGTAAATTGATTTTGGATTACGCTCTTCTTTAGATTTTCTCACGAAGAATAAAATGGCTAATAAACCTAATACTCCGGCTAGTGCTAAAAACGGCCATATTGTGATTAAAAAAGGTAGCTTATCATCTATAAATTGGCTGAAATATGATTTAAGCAAATCAAACTGCATTGCGAGTAAAAACATAGCCAGCAGCATAAGCATAAATAAATCCAAAAGTCGATCTGTAATTACGGTGCCTAGTGAGAATGTTACTGGAATATCTTTCTCCTCTTTCATAATGGTACAGCGGGCAACTTCGCCTAGTCTGGGAATGGCCATATTTCCTAAATAGCATGCCATTACGGCCAAAAATGCCGTCCATGTACTCGGGCGAGGGCCTTGGGTACCTAGTAGCATAGCCCACCTGTATGCCCTTAAGCCATGACTAAAAAGGGATAGTAAAACACTAACTAAAATCCATTCATATTTAAAACTTTTCAGGGCTTCCCAGATTTGATTCCAGTCGGTGGTTTTTGTGCTGTTATATAAGATGTACCCTGTAATCCCAAGGGACAGAATAAGTTTGAGGATATCTTTAGAGCTGACTTTCAAAATAGCGTTATGCTAGCTTGTTGTTCTTATCAGGAAAAACAATTTTAGGCTTGAAGGTTTTGGCTTCTTCATAATCCATTATGCCGTATGAAACTATAATGATGATATCACCCACTTGTACTCTTCGTGCTGCCGGACCATTTAAGCAAACTGTGCCACTGTCTTTTTCTCCTTTAATAACATATGTCTCAAACCGTTCACCGTTGTTTACGTTTACGATTTGGACTTTTTCATTTTCAATGATTCCAGAAGCCTCCATTAAGCTTTCATCCAGCGTGATACTGCCTACATAATGCAGTTCTGCTTGTGTTACTTTGGCCCTGTGAATTTTTGATTTAAAAACTTCTATTTGCATACCTTCTTAAAATGCGACCGCAAAGCTAATAATTTAAAAGTAAGTTGTCTATTAACCTTACTTTTCCAATTTCAGCGGCTATACAAAGCGCTGTGGTCTTTGGGTCCGAAACTGTAGAAATTCCCGTGAAATTCTCAGTTTCAACTACTTCGAAATATTCAAGTGTCAAACGCTCGTTTTTCTCGAATAGTTCGTTGGCTTGTTCAATTACGTGATGAATTGATGTTCCTTCTAAGATAGCCTCAGCAGATTGTTTAAGTGTTTGGTAAATCAGCCCCGCTTCTAATTTTTCTTCTTGAGTAAGTCGTTCATTTCGAGAAGACATTGCCAAGCCGTTGTCTTCTCTTTTGGTCGGAATCATGTGCAGTTCAATTGGAAAACAAAGCTGATCTATTAGCTTTTTAATTATGAAAAACTGCTGCAGGTCTTTTTGGCCAAAGAAAGCGCTGTCAGGTTGAAAAATATTGAAAAGCTTAGAAACAATTTGACCAACACCACTAAAATGCCCAGGTCTAAATTTTCCTTCTAATGAGTTTTCTAGTACCCCAAAGCTAATTTTTAAATCATGGCTTCCAGCGTACATTTCTGTTACTTCAGGTGTGAAAACTATATCGCAGCCTGCTTTTTTCAGTAAGTCTAAATCGCGTTCAATATTTCTAGGGTACTTTTCTAAGTCTTCAGGGTTGTTGAATTGTGTGGGGTTAACAAAAATTGAAACCGCTACCACATCCGATTTCTCTTTGGCCTGTTCCACTAGTGAAATATGACCGTGATGTAATGCGCCCATAGTTGGAACGAGTCCAATTTTTTTGTTTTCAAGGCGATATTTGAGTAGCTCAGCACGGAGTTCCTCTATTTTTTTGAAGGTGTTCATTTGATCGCGAAGGATAATCTAATTAACGCTTATTAACAACGCTTTTTTAGATAAATCAAGGTTTTTTCGGGAAAATGGAGTAATTTTGTGCTCATTTTCTAAATGAAGGTGTCATTAAATTTCCAATAATTATGTCAAAATTTCGAATTCTTTACGTTGCGAGTGAGATCAATCCGTTCCTAGAAACTTCCGCTGTTGCCGATTTTGTGAGAAAACTTCCACAAGCTATGCAGGAGAGAGGTATGGAGATTAGGATTTTAGTTCCTCGTTTCGGACTTATTAACGAAAGAAAAAACAGGCTACACGAAGTGGTCAGACTTTCAGGTATCAACATTTCTGTGGGTGACGAAGAAAAGCCTTTAGTAATTAAGGTGGCGTCTATCCCAAATGCTAAACTACAAGTCTACTTTATTGACAATGAAGACTATTTTCATAGAAAGTCGGTATTCGTTGACAAGGAGAATAATTTCTATGCAGATAATGATGAAAGAGCAATATTCTTCTGTAAAGGCGTTCTTGAAACAGTGAAGAAGTTAGGTTGGGCTCCAGATATTGTTCATTGCAATGATTGGATGACGAGTTTGATTCCGTTGTATTTGAAGACTACCTATAAAAACGACCCGATATTTCAGAATACTAAATCAATCTTTACAATCTATAACAATGCATTCTCACATCAGTTTGATGCAGATTTACTAGATAAGGTGAAGATGATGGATATTGATGACAGTATGCTTGAAAACTTAAAAACAGCTGATTTTGCTGGTTTTATTAAAACAGGTGCTGAATATGCCGATGCTGTTATTAGAGCCGAAGAGGAAGGTCATGAAGGTTTAAATGATTTAGTGACTGAAATCGAAAAACTTAAAAAAGTAGATACAATAGAGAAAGATGATAATTTCTTAGACTCTTATTATAACTTATATAATGAACTTGTTGGGTAAGATTAAAAGTATTGGGGCCTTAATGTTAGGCCTCACTCTTTTGTTTTCTTGTGAGAAGAACGGAGATTTTGGGTTTGGGTCAGACGATGTTTCACCTGTTGAGTTCTCTGTAGAAACGGTGGGTACTAGCTCTTCAGTCGTTTTGTTAGACTCTATAGCATCTACAAACTTGGGGGTAGGGTTCATTGGCAATATTGATGACCCTGATGTAGGGAAAGTTAAAGCTACTACATACGCCAAAATGGAGTTGAATGTAGACGATTTAAACAGTATATCTGAAGAGGCTATTCTTGATAGTGTTAAACTGAGTATTAAGTTTGGTTACTTATATAAGGATTTTGCGAAAACAGTGCGCCTTAAGGTAAGCTTACTATCTGAGCAGATAGAAGATACACTGCATATCACAACTAATAGTACTGCCATTTCAAATGAACTAGTTGTTTCGGGCAACATTTTAATAGATGAAGTTGATTCTATTTATACCATAGATTTAGATATGGCTTTTGCCAATAGGTTATTTGAAATCATGAGAGATGAAGGGCCTGAGGTGGCAACTCAAGAAGCCTTTGAAGCAGCTTTTCCTGGTTTAGCTTTTCAAACAGAGGATAATTCTTCAAATGCTTATGGGATAGTTTTAGATCCAGAATCTTCGATGATTGATTTTTACTACAGTGAGGTGTCGAGCACAGGAGCGGTTAACGTGCCCTCTACACACAAGATAACGCTAGGAGACCTAACACATTATTATGGACTCGAATTTGATCGTTCGGGTACAGCGTTAGAGGGATTGACTAACACGAATGAGGAGTTTTCACCAAGTTCTGGTTTACGGTATATTCAAGCGGGTGCGGGAATTGTGACTAAAATCAACCTTTCTGAATTGGAAACATTCGCCAATTTAAAACCCGAAGCAATTGTGAATACAGCCCAAGTATCAATTGGGCCTATTGAAGAACCTGTTGATGGAGTCACACCTCCTACAAGACTTTTACTATTACTTACAGATTCTGGAAACAGAGTGATTAGAGATGGTGATAACTTCAGGGCCATACAACAAGATGGTTCAAACCCGATTGGCAGTGGTACTCCATTGACACTCTTGTACGATGAGGATTCAAAAACCTATACAGCATCAATCACTTCGTTTGTAGGGTATTACTTTTCAGATGTTTTTAGAAGAAATCAATTTTTCATAGCTCCTCCATCTGTTAATGGAGAGTTAGGGAACGTAGTGTTTCGACCTGAAGACTTTAAACTAAAAGTTTTCTACTCCGAACTTAAATAGAGTAACCCATCTTCTTATATTTATCCAATAAAACAGAAATCGTATGTGCGGAATAGTTGGCTATCTAGGCCATAGAGAAGCTTATTCAGTAATAATCAAGGGTTTACAACGCCTAGAGTATAGAGGCTACGATAGCGCAGGGGTGGCTTTACTGAATGGTGACCTTAGTGTTTACAAGAAAAAAGGTAAAGTAGCGGATCTTCATGAGTATGCTAAGGGTGAAAATTTAAAAAGCAATATTGGTATAGGGCATACTCGTTGGGCAACCCACGGAGAACCTAACGATGTAAATGCTCACCCACACTTATCGAACTCAGGTAAACTGGCAATGATCCATAATGGAATTATTGAAAACTATTCCTCACTTAAAACAGACCTGATTAAAAAGGGATTTGAATTTAAAAGTGATACGGATTCAGAGGTATTTATAAACTTTATAGAGGATATATACTTAAACTCTGGAGTTAGTCTTGCAGAGGCTGTTCGTTTAGCATTAAATAAAGTAGTCGGTGCTTACGCTATTGCTATAATTTCTTTAGAAGAACCGAACTTAATGATTGCTGCTCGTAAGGGTAGCCCTTTGGTGGTTGGCTTGGGTAAAGATGAATTCTTCCTTGCTTCAGATGCTACTCCTATCATTGAGTATACAAATGAAGTGGTATACCTAGAGGATCGTGAAATTGCCATTATTAAGGATGGGCAACTTACGATTAAAAATGTGTCTGATGTGGAAATGACTCCTTATGTTCAAACTATTGACATTCAGCTTGAGGCGATCGAAAAAGGTGGTTACGACCATTTTATGTTGAAGGAGATTTTTGAGCAACCAAAATCAATAGGTGACTGTCTTAGAGGCCGACTTCAAGCAAAAGAGGGCAAATTGGTGCTAGGTGGTATTTTTGACTACGTGACCAAAATGGTTAATGCCGATAGAATCCTGATTATTGCTTGCGGAACCTCTTGGCATGCTGGCTTAGTGGCTGAATACATATTTGAAGAATTTTGTCGAATTCCTGTAGAGGTGGAATATGCCTCTGAGTTTAGATATAGAAACCCGATCGTAAATGAAAAGGATGTAGTAATTGCTATTTCTCAATCAGGCGAAACGGCTGATACATTGGCTGCCATTGAGTTGGCCAAGTCGAAAGGAGCTACAATTATAGGGGTTTGTAACGTTGTGGGTTCTTCTATTGCAAGGGCTACACATGCTGGCTCATATACGCATGCTGGTCCAGAAATTGGTGTGGCAAGTACCAAGGCATTCACTGCTCAAATTTCAGTGCTTACAATGATGGCCTTAATGATTGCCGAGAAGAAAGGCTCTCTTTCTGAAAGCAAATACAGGTCGTTATTATTTGAGCTAGAATCTGTGCCAGATAAAGTTTCTAAGGCTTTATTGCTAAATGATCAACTTGAAGAAATTGCTAAAGTATTTAAAGATGCTAGAAACTTCTTGTACCTAGGAAGAGGATTCAATTTCCCTGTGGCATTGGAAGGCGCTTTGAAACTTAAAGAGATTTCGTATATCCATGCAGAAGGTTATCCTGCGGCTGAAATGAAACACGGTCCTATTGCTTTGATAGATGAAGAAATGCCTGTGGTTGTAATTGCTACCAAGGATAGTAGTTATGAAAAAATTGTTTCTAACGTTCAAGAAGTAAAGGCGAGAAAAGGTAAAGTTATCGCAGTTGTTTCTGAAGGCGATACTGAAATCCCTAAAATGGCTGACTATGTGATTGAGGTACCACATATTAGTGATGCATTAATGCCACTTATTGCGGTAATTCCATTACAATTGCTTTCGTACCATATTGCGGTAATGAGAGGCTGTAATGTAGATCAGCCTAGAAACTTGGCCAAATCGGTTACTGTTGAATAAAAGATCAGAAAATATAATTGAATAGAAAGGGAGCTCATTGAACTCCCTTTTTTAATGCGTAATGCGACTTAAATATTCTTTTTTGAGCAATGGGCATATCTTATATCGCTCTTCTTTAGTGTCCTCATACATGGCTTCCAGCACCTCATAAACATTGTTAATACCAATTTTGCCACACCATTCGAAAGGCCCAAAAGGGTAATTTGTACCTAACTTCATACCTGTATCTATAGCCTCTTTTGAGGCTGTGCCTTCCTGAAGCGTATAAAAAGCCTCATTAATAATCATGAAGATGATTCTAGGAGTTACCATCCCAACACGATCTTCAACCATCTCAAAGTCAGTATTTAGGTTTTTGCATAGAGCCGCTAAACCCGACTGGGCCTTATTATTCAAGGCTGACACTTCAAGAATATCTCGATTTAGGAAAGTAGGTAGGCCGTTGAAGCCATAAAGGTTACACTCGACCTCTTCTTGGTAGTAGGCCAGTTCTGCGAGTGATATTTTCGGAGCATTCACAAATAGATTTAGCCCTTTATAAGCACTAAATATCTCGAATTGCTCTGGGCTATCACCAATAAAAAAGTCAAAAACACAATCAAATGTGGAGAGGTCTTCCTCGAAATCATAGTCCGTTTCGAAGCGGCACTCATGCCCCGTATTAAATTTTAATTTAAACTCTTCGATATTCTGTTCGGAACCGATGACTAGAATTTTCATAAATGTGTAATTTGCCCCAAAATTATTCATTAAATCAAACAATCCGAACATGTCGAAAATAATCGTCAACAGTCCAGATGCTCCAGCGCCAATAGGGCCTTATAGCCAGGCCGTTAAAGCAGGTAATACATTATATGTTTCAGGTCAGATTCCTTTCGATCAGGCTACAGGCGAAATGATCAATGAGAATATTACTGAAGAAACGCACCAGGTAATGAAGAACTTAGAGGCAATTCTGTCAGCAGCAGGAATGACATTCAATAACATTGTGAAATGTTCAATTTTCATTAAAGACATGAACCAGTTTGCTACTATCAATGAAGCTTATGCTGTTTATTTCAAAGAGAACCCTCCAGCAAGAGAATGCGTTGAGGTGGCCAGACTACCTAAAGATGTGAACGTTGAAATTTCGTGCGTTGCAGTAGATCTTTAATCCAATTAAATTTTAATTCATTGTAAATCACCAAGTCATTCTTAGCGATGGACTTGACTTTTGCGTATTTTTGTGCCCAAATTAAATTTCATGAGTGTTAGAGTAAGATTTGCCCCCAGCCCAACGGGAGCTTTGCACATAGGAGGAGTAAGAACTGCCCTTTACAATTATTTATTTGCCCAGAAAAACGAAGGTAAGTTCATTATTAGAATTGAGGACACAGATCAAAACCGCTATGTAGAGGGGGCTGAAGACTATATTCTCAAATCATTGGAATGGTGTGGTATTACACCAGATGAAGGCCCGCAAACTGGAGGTGACTTTGGCCCTTATCGCCAGTCTGATCGCAAATCTTTATACAAAGAATATGCTGACAGACTGATTGCTGAAGGAAAAGCATACTATGCTTTTGACACTCCAGAGGAACTTGATGAAATGCGTGAACGACTTAAAGAAGCACGCATGGCAAACCCGCAATACAATGCCATCAGCAGAAATCAGATGAAAAACTCGTTGACAATGCCTGCCGAGGAGGTTGAGAAGAGGTTGGCGTCTGATGAACCTTATGTGATTCGCTTTAAAATGCCTAAGAATGATGATGTCCGGTTTAAGGATGTAGTTAGGGATTGGGTTGTAGTAAATACTACCACGCTCGATGATAAAGTACTGATGAAGTCTGATGGAATGCCTACCTATCATTTAGCGAATATTGTGGATGACCACTTGATGGAAATCACGCATGTAATTCGTGGTGAAGAATGGTTGCCTTCGGCTCCTTTACACGTTTTATTGTATGCAGCTTTTGGTTGGGAAGCGCCACAATTTGCCCACTTGCCACTGTTGCTCAAGCCCGATGGTAACGGTAAGTTAAGTAAACGAGCTGCAGACCAATTAGGCTTTCCTGTATTTCCAATGAATTGGTCTGACCCAGTTACAGGAGAGTTGTCAAAAGGCTTTAAGGAATCTGGTTACTTGCCAGAAGCCTGCATGAATTTCTTGGCTTTGTTGGGATGGAATCCAGGTACGGAGCAAGAAATGTTCACTATGGATCAGTTAATCTCTGAATTTTCGTTGGAGCGGATCAATAAATCGGGGGCCAAATTCGACATTGAAAAAGCGAAATGGTTCAATCAGCAATATTTGAAGAACAAGTCGAACGATGAATTGGCTCAAATGCTGAAAGCAGAAAGCAATATAGATGCAGATTTGAAGCTGTTAAGCGCCATTGCGGGCTCAATGAAGGAACGTATTACTTTCGTTTCCGATATTTTGGAAAATGGAGAGTTCTTCTTTTCTGCACCAGGTACTTACGATGAGAAAACGGTAAATAAAAAATGGACGGCAGAAGCGGTTAAGAAATTGGCTGAGTTTGCAAACGAAATAGCTAAGCTTGAAAAGGTTAGTCCAGAAGAAGCAAAAGAGAAATTTGTAGCCGTACTAGCAACAGACGATACTCCGCTTGGAAAGGTAATGCCCGCTTTACGTTTGGCTTTAACGGGAGCAGGAGGTGGCCCAGACTTAATGGAGATAATCTCTATTTTGGGAACAGCAGAAACAGTTAGCCGAATTAATACAGCTATTGAATCCTTAAAAACATCAAACTAGTTCATTCCGTTACTGACGAGGACTGATATAAATAATAATAACATGGCAAGGAAAAAGGAGAGTAAACAAAAGGATCAGAAGCCGAAGGTGAATAAAGAGCTTGAAGGAATGGAAATCAAGATCGACTCTTTTGGAGAAATTCGTAATTCTTTGTCGATTGATAAAATCAATGAGTTTCTGAATAAGAACGTAGATGATAAGAAACTCCGCGATCGAGATGATCTGGATGAAATTAAGAATAGAGAAAGTGATGAAGAGGAATGAAAATTCCTCTTCTCAAATTTTTAAAATCAATTAAACCTTCTCTTTAATACCTGAATAAAGGCGTCCATTTCATCGCCTTCAATATCCCATTTTTTATTGTAGGGCTGAGTTTTTGCCAAAGCTTCATCCATACTGTTCGCTGTATCAAGCTCTTCAAGCACCTTCGTCATTAACTCTTGATTGCCCTCAAAAAGTGTTTTGGTAAACATAATCCGCTCATTCAAGGTAAGTGTTTTCTCAAGCGGCTGTCTATTACTTTTCTGCAGCTTTTCTGCTAGTGTTGGCGCAGTTGTACTTCCGTTAAACCGATCATTAATGGTTTCTTTACCATTCTCATGCTTGGAAGCAACAGTGTTGATTACCTCTGGTGTTTCTTCTATTTCTGGTGTGTGAGTAGGCGCGGGGGCTGGTTTATTTACAACTTCTTTCTCAAAAAGGAGATCAAGTTTGTCTTCAGCTTTTAACTTTTGTAGGAACTCAATGGGTTCGGGAATCTCAAAATGAGAACTCATTGAATCGAATAAATTACCCAAATATGCAGGATTGATTGGCGTTTTTGCAGTTTCAAAAATTAATTTAAATCCTTCGGTGTAGGTTTTGATGTACCTTAGCTTGCCTTTTGGAAGATTTTCTTTGTTCACATCTAACCAATGGCTTAAGAGGAATTTCTTTGGAGCGAAAGTTAATAGTATTGTGGCTTCAATAGCCTTACTCAAAAGTGGCTCTAAATGCCCTCGGCCAATACTAATGTGATTTGAAAGGGTATTCATAAACTCTTTAAGCGCTATTTGAACCTCTTCTGCTTCGTAATTAAAATAAGGACTTCTCAGGCGGGCCATTTCGGCTTGCCATTGAGTAAATAGGGCTTCAATAATAAATGAATTCACTTGTCTGACATCGGTGAGACTCATAATCGACTCTCCGCTGATCTTATTTTTTCCAGCAAAAAACTCAGTACATATAGTTGCAGCAGTGGCAGTAGAAAAACTCGAGATTGATTCTTGCTTTAGCTTGTAGCTCATGGCTTATTTCTTTTGTTTTGTAAATTAAAAATTATGGGACAGATCACTATTGAAAACCTGAACAATAAAGAGATTTCTAACACAGATAACTCTAAATCGGTACTGGATATTATTCACGAAAGCGGAATCGACTGGATGCACGCTTGCGGGAAAAAAGGCCGTTGTACCACATGTAAAATTATAGTAGTAGAAGGAGCAGACCAACTGAGCCCGATTGAAAAAACAGAACAACTGCTTTTCGATGCTGGTAAACTTCAACCCGGAGAACGCGTGGCTTGCCAGGCAAAGTTACTGGGTGATGTGAAAGTTCGCGTAGCTGACAAAAATAAATTTCCTCATATGACCTATACCGCATAATATGTTTATCGAACCACAAGGTAAAATAGCAGGAGAGCACGCATCAGGATCCATTGAGGTGGTTTGTGGCTGTATGTTTTCTGGAAAAACGGAGGAGCTAATTAGGCGCCTCCGAAGGGCTACTATTGCCAAACAGAATGTGGAAATCTTTAAACCGGCTATCGATACGCGTTATGATGTGGAGAATGTAGTTTCACACAACAATACCGTAATTAGATCAACTCCAGTGCAGTTCGCATCCGATATTTTGCTTTTATGTGGCGAAAGCGATGTGGTGGGAATTGATGAAGCACAATTCTTCGATGATCAAATCATAGATGTGTGCCGAACCATGGCCAATAACGGGAAGAGGGTAATTGTTGCTGGTTTAGATATGGACGCCCAAGGGAATCCTTTCGGCCCCATGCCTCAATTACTTGCAATTGCAGAATTTGTAACCAAATTACATGCTATTTGTACAGTAAGCGGTAGCCTAGCTTCGTTCTCATACAAACTTTCTGACTCTGAAAAGACAGTGGAATTGGGTGAAAAGGATATTTACGAAGCTCGAAACCGCAAATATTTTTACAAAGGGCTCGAAGAAAAAAAGAGAAATAAGAAAAAGTGATCAAACGCCTGCTTAGTCTGACTTTAAGAGCCGTCATGCTCCTTGCAGTGCAAACCAGCTTTGCACAAGGTCAGATTCCGGTTTTTAATTGGCGGTCGCACATCAGTTATAATAATGTGATTGACATTGCAGCGGCAGGGGAGCTAATTTACGCAGCTTCTCCCAATGGGCTTTTCTTTGTCGATTTATCCGAAAACTCTGTCAACAGACTTACAAAAAGCAACGGACTTTCCGATGTGAGTATTGGCGCTCTTGGCTACGATTCTGACTCCAAAACACTGGTGATTGGTTATTCCAATGGAAATATAGATTTGCTTTCAGCTAATGGTATTCACAACATTAGAACAGTACTCGAAGCACCAACAACTACCAATAAATCATTTAAGGATATCGCCTTCAATGGCGGAAGAGCCTACTTGTCTGGCGATTTAGGTATTATCGTTTTAGACCTTTCCTCTGAAGAAATTATCGAATCGTACCAGAATATAGGTGTGAATGGCGAAAGTGTAAGTGTTTCAGAAATTGTTTTTTTTAATGACCGCATTTATGCCGCTAGCGAAAGCGGGATTCTTTCAGTCAGCTTAGAGAGCGGAGTTAATCGCCAAGATTACAATAATTGGAAAAGAGATTTTGTTGGGATTCCTTTTTCGAACATTCATGAAGTAGAGTCGAAGCTTTATGCTAGTTCAACTACAGATTTGTTTGCCTTCGATGGAAGCAGTTGGTCGTATCAAGCTTCAGCTAATACATCAATTACGGCAATCATTTCCGATTCAGATTTACCCTTGATTTTAACCAATTCCGGTATTTTTTCTTTCGACAATAATCAGTTTAACCTTCAATATAGCTTTCCAAAACAAGGAATTTCCCGAAATGAATTATTGCTCTATCAGAATTATTGGTGGGTTGGAGATGGCTTTGATGGCTTGCTCAAGGTAGAGTCGAATGGTCAACAATCCTTCAAACCTTCTGGCCCAGCCAACGACAATACTTGGTTGGTAGGAAAGAGTGAAGCACAAACAATAAAGCTTTCTGGTGGATTTGACGATAATCTTTCGGCTTTAAATAGAGCCTCATTTTTCTCTTCTTTTTCATTTGAAGAAGGATGGAAGAATGCTGCGGTTGTTACTCGTTCTGGTGATAGTATTAAGGATCTGGTAGATTTTGAGTTGATTAATCTTGCAGGCCAACCTTCCATGATATTGGCGGCTTTCACCGAAGGGCTTTATTTATATTCAGAGGGAAGCGTCCGCTCAATAAATGAAATTTCTTCCAATATCACTTTGAATGGAAGTGGCAAACTCACAGGCATGGCTAAAAGCGATAACTCGCTTTGGGTGACGGATTATGGAACATTGAACGTTCTTCACGAATGGAATTTTGAAGAAGATACTTGGCGCTCTTATTCTCTGACCAACCCCCGAGCAAGGTATGCTATTTCACTATTCATTGCGCCCAATGGTGATAAATGGATGCCGATTGAGGATAGCCGTGGAGGCGGAATTTTGGTGTTCAATGAAACTAATAACACTGAACGATATTTGAACACCAATGGTGGGCAGGGCGGTTTGCCAGGAAGTAAAATCACGGCTTTGGTATTGGATGAAAACCAATTTTTATGGGTGGGAACTGACCAGGGGATCGCTTTCTTCCCTAACCTAAATGCCATTCTTCAAGGCCAAGCGTTAACGGCCAGTATTCCTATTTATGAAAATCGCCTTTTGCTTCGCGATGAAAATATAACTGCTGTGGCAATCGACCCAGCCAATCGCAAATGGTTCGGAACGAAGAATAACGGGCTTTGGCTGTTTAGCGAAACGGGTGAGGAATTAGTGCAAAGGTTTACCACTCAAAATAGCCCACTTATTTCCAATGCCATCACTTCAATATTTGTGGAAGAAACTTCGGGGGAAGTGTTTGTGGGGACAGACAAAGGCTTGGTGTCTTTTAAAAGCGATGCCACCCTCGGTACTTTCGAGCACCAAAATGTAAAGATTTATCCTAATCCAGTACCACCAAATTTCGATGGGCAAATTGTAATCAACGGCTTGGCGAATAATGCTTCGGTAAAGTTTACTGACATTTCGGGTAAGCTGATAAAAGAAACCAAAGCCAATGGCAGCACAGCCATTTGGAACGGCCGCGATAACAACGGTGCAAAAGTGAAAACCGGTGTGTATTTGGTGTTTAGCTCGAATGCCGATGGTACAGAAACCTTTGTTGGTAAAATAGTGGTTATCTAATGCTACATCGTACCAGAGGCATAGTTTTGAGCTATATAAAATATAGAGAAACCTCCATCATAGTACGGGTGTTTACTGAAGCCTTTGGCATGCAAAGTTATATTGTAAATAGTGTGCGAAGCGTAAAATCAAAAGGCAAAATGGCTCTTTATCAGCCGTTAGGTTTACTTGATTTGGTGGTGTACCATAAAAATGGAAAAGACTTACAGCGGATTTCGGAAGCCAGATTTTCTTATGGTTATAGCTCTATTCCATTTAATCCGGTAAAAACCGGAATAGGGATTTTTCTAACCGAAATGCTCAGCAAAACATTGCGAGAAGAATCGGAAAACGAAGGCCTTTATGATTTTGTACATCAGGCCATGGTTATTTTCGATCATTTGGAAACGAACATAAGCAACTTTCATTTACAATTTTTAATGAAATGCAGCGGTTACTTGGGTTTCGAACCTCAATCGGCCGAAGGGTTTATTGAAGAGCTCGGTGAGCATGGTGTTCACTTTTCAACTTTAGAAGCCGAAAGAGCAATTATTTCTGATTTAATGAACAAGCCTTTGGGAGACGAAATAACATTGAGTAGCCAGCTCAGACGTGATGTGCTCTCGCATATTATTAAGTTTTATCAGATTCACGTTTCAGGATTAAATGAAATAAAATCGTTAGAAGTACTGAAAGAGGTGTTGAGTTAGTGAACTCTATAACGAATATTTAATAAATTAGACTGTTTTTAACCATTTGAGCCATGAGCGAAAAATTATACGATGAGGTTCCCTCACTAGATTTAGCCGATTTCACTTCGGGTGACCCAGCCAAAAAACAAGCATTTGTAGATGCACTAGGCCAAGCTTATAATAATATTGGGTTTGTTGCCATCAAAAATCACGGACTTTCCGATGCCCAAACGCAAAAGCTTTACGCCATTATTCAGAAGTTCTTTATGTTGCCCGACAACATTAAGCAAAAATACGAAGTACCAGAATTGGCAGGGCAGCGTGGCTATATAGGCAAGGGTAAAGAACACGCCAAAGGTCGTAAAACTGGTGATTTGAAAGAGTTTTACCATGTTGGCCAAGAAGTAACCGATGGCGATCCGATAAAAAATGAATACCCAGATAATATTTGGCCAGAAGAACTTCCAGAAATGGAGGAGATTGCGCTAGAAGTATATAAGACCATTGAGGCGGCAGGTATAAAAATGTTACAAGCCATTGCGCTTTATTTAGGTTTGCCTGAGCATTATTTTGATGATAAAGTAAAGAATGGAAATAGCATTTTGCGTCCTATTCATTACTTCCCAATAGAAAACCCAGATGAAGTGCCTGATGATGCGGTTCGTGCGGCTGAGCATGGCGACATTAACCTGATTACGCTTCTAATGGGAGCCAGTGCCGATGGTCTTCAAGTGTTGAGAAATGACGGCAAATGGATTCCGATCACTGCCTTGCCAGAGCAATTAGTGGTAAATGTGGGTGATATGCTTTCTCGTCATACCAACAATAAGCTGAAATCAACAATCCATAGGGTGGTAAATCCGCCAAGAGAGCTAATGAAGAATTCACGTTTTTCAATTCCTTTCTTTATGCATCCGCGTTCCGACATGGATTTGACTTGCCTAGAAAGCTGTATTGATGCGGATCATCCAAAGTTGTATGACGACATTACGGCTGGCGAGTTTCTGAACGAAAGGCTTATTGAGTTAGGCTTGAAAAAGAAGTAAAGCACATCCAGCTTTGATTAAGCGTATTCGATACTACATTTTTCTACGTGATGTTTTACTCATGGCGGTAAGTGCCTTTGGTGGTGCCCAAGCTCATTTTGCCATGCTCATTAAAATCATGGTGAAGAAAAGAGGCTACCTTACCGAGGAAGAGTTAATAGAATTGAATGCGCTTTGCCAGATTTTACCTGGTCCAACGTCTACCCAAACCATAACTGCCATTGGTTTTAGAATTGGTGGAGCAAATCTAGCCTACCTTACTCTGTTGGTTTGGATGTTACCCGCGGTAGCGGTAATGACAACTGCGGCTATTTTGGTAGACTCTTACCAAACCAAAAATCTCAGCTTAGAATTTACCCGATTTATTCAGCCTATGGCTGTGGGTTTTGTAAGCTATGGCGCCTATATCATTGCATCAAAAGTAGTTACTACCAGAACTGCGGGTGGATTGATGGCGCTTTCGGCCATTGTTACCTACTTTATTTCTAAACCGATTGCCTTGCCTCTGGTGCTGATTTTTGCTGGTACACTTACAGCATTCAAATACAAAAAACAGATTCCCGAAGAGAAGCAAAAGATAAAAATCAAATGGGGAAACTTCACCCTTTGGGGCCTGGTGCTTTTAACGGCTGCTGGATTAGGTGCTGTTACGCAAGATAGGTTTGTATTGCTTTTTGAGAATTTTTATCGAAACGGAAGTTTGATTTTTGGTGGAGGACAAGTGTTGATTCCCTTCTTACACACAGAGTTTGTAGAGTTTAAGGGGTTCCTTACCTCGGAAGAGTTCCTTTCTGGTTTTGCGATGGTACAAGCTGTTCCTGGTCCAGTGTTTTCAGTAAGCTCATTTGTGGGTGCTTTGTCTGTTCGTGAGATGGGCTTGGGTGCACAAATCTTGGGTGGTTTTGTAGCAGCATGCGGTATTTTTCTGCCCGGTACTTTCTTGATTTTCTTTGTTATTCGCTTTTGGGATGACCTAAAACGCTATCGTGTTGTGAGGGCTTCATTGGAAGGAATTAACGCGGCCAGTGCGGGCATGGTGGCAGCTGCCGCTTTCGTTCTTTTTCAGCCTATCGAAAACAATGTACTGAATGTAAGTGTGATTATCGGTACTTTCTTAATGCTCACTTACACCAAAATACCACCCCCATTTATCATTTTGGCTGGGCTACTGGCGGGAATTTTTATACCGAATATTTAGTAGTGGCAAACCTCCAACTTTCCAAAAGTTTCAAACTTTTGGAAAGTTAATTCTACTAAAAGCCTACAAATTTGTCATATCGAAGTTTAGGCTCACGCCTGTCTCACTAACATCGAAAGCTGCAGGAACTCCACAATAAACAGGCAAGTTTCTTTTTTCATGCCCAAGCGGAAAACCATAAGTGATTGGAATATTCAAGCCAGCCAAGTTGCGAACAACAACCTCCAAGGCTTCTGCGCCAAAACTATCCTTGTGGTCTTTCATTGAAGAAAAATCTCCAATGATTACGCCTGCCAAATCATCAAGCTTTCTAGCTCTTTTTAACTGTACCAGCATTCGGTCTAAATGATAAATATATTCCCCTACTTCTTCCAAAAAGAGGGTTTTGCCTTTGGTCTGGATTTCTGAAGAAGTGCCTATAGAATTGCAAACGATGGATAAATTTCCCCCAATAAGTTCGGCATTGGCTTGACCGAGTTGGTTTAAGGGGTGAGGAGGGATGTTGTAATTTACCTTTCCTTCAAAAAGCATAGATTTTAAGCTTTCTGTAGTCAATTCATCCCAATCGAGTGTAACCGCCATTGGGCCATGAATGCAGGCCACTGAACGATTGTTGAGTTCGGTAATGAGTGATGTAATGTCGCTAAAACCGGAAATCCATTTTGGGCTTTCGAGGAACTTGGTCCAATTGATTTGCTCCAAAATTCTTGTGGTGCCATAGCCGCCACGGGCAATGAGAATGGCTTTGATTTCGGGATTGTCTAATGCTTCCTGTAGATCCTGAAGTCTTTGGCTGTCTGTTCCTGCAAAATAATGGTCTGTCGCTAATACGTGCTCACCCAAAACGGGTGTTAAGCCCCATTCGGTTAAGGTGTTCATTGCAAAAGTCAAATCAGACTGAATTTTCTTGGCAGGAGCTACGATGGCAATAATATCGCCTTGACTTAATAATGGAGGGATCAACATGCCCCTAAAGTAAAAAGAAGACGCCTGAATAGGACGTCTTCTCTCAATTTTTATGTCGCTGTAGGTTTGAAAATCTACAACTCTTCTACTTTTTCAATATTCACAAATTCGATTTCCTTGTCTGGAGTAAGCTCAATACTTACAACGGAATCTTTATCCACTCTACCAGATAAAATCTGCTTAGAAAGTTCGTTCAACACTTTGCGCTGAATCACTCTTTTAAGCGGACGGGCACCGTACTGCGGATCCCAGCCTAACTCTCCAAGGTAATCAAGCACTTCATCAGTCGCCTCAATCTCAATTCCGTTTTCACTCAATTGGTTCTGAATTAAGCCAAACTGAATTCTAACAATTTGCCTGATGTTATCGCGATTGAGTGGCATAAACATGATCGTTTCGTCAATCCTGTTTAAGAACTCTGGCCTCACTGATTTCTTCAGCTGATCCATCACCTCCATTTTCGTTTCATCAATCACATCCAACACGTTTTCTTCGTTAATCGTTGCGAAGTTGTCTTGAATTATGGTCGAGCCAATGTTCGTAGTCATAATGATGATCGTGTTCTTAAAGTTGGCCACACGACCTTTATTATCTGTTAAACGACCATCATCTAAAACCTGCAAAAGAATGTTGAAAGCGTCTGGGTGTGCCTTTTCAATCTCATCCAATAAAATCACTGAATAAGGTTTTCTACGCACCGCTTCTGTCAATTGGCCACCTTCATCGTAACCTACATAGCCCGGAGGTGCTCCAATTAATCTACTCACTGCATGACGTTCTTGATATTCTGACATATCGATACGCACCATGTTGTTTTCGTCATTGAAGAGGTATTCTGCCAAGGCTTTTGCCAATTCGGTTTTTCCTACCCCAGTCGTTCCTAAGAAAATGAAAGAACCAATCGGACGTTTCGGGTCTTGCAAGCCTGCTCTGCTTCTTCGAACCGCATCCGATAAAGCTGTAATTGCTTCTTTTTGTCCCGCTACGCGTTTGCCCAATTCTTCCTCTAGGTGAAGAAGTTTTTCACGGTCGGATTGAAGCATTTTAGAGAGGGGAATTCCAGTCCATTTTGCTACTACTTCCGCAATGTCTTCCGCGTCCACTTCTTCCTTCAGCAAGGTTTTTTCTCCTTGCATCTCTCGCATTAATGCTTTTTGCTCTTCCAGTTTTCTTTCCGCTTCTACGATTTTACCGTAACGTATTTCCGCTACTTTACCGAAATCGCCTTCTCTTTCAGCTTTTTCAGCTTCAGATTTATAGCGGTCAATGTTTTCTTTGGCTTCGCGAATACTGGTGATCACCGATTTCTCGTTTTCCCACTTCGCTTTAAGCCCATCGCGCTTCTCGGAAATCTCGGCAATCTCTTTCGAAAGTACCGATTCCTTGTCTTTATTCTTTTCCCTACGGATGGCTTCTCGCTCAATTTCTAATTGCATTATCTTACGGTTCATCTCATCCAGCTCCTGAGGAAGAGAGTCCATTTCAATACGCATTTTGGCGGCCGCTTCATCCATTAAGTCAATCGCCTTATCCGGCAAGAAACGATCGGAAATATATCGGCTCGAAAGCTCGACTGCAGCAATTACCGCATCATCTTTAATCCTCACTCCGTGGTGAACCTCATACTTCTCCTTAATTCCTCTCAGAATTGAAATGGCATCATCACGATCGGGCTCATCGACTACAACAGCCTGGAACCTTCTTTCCAAAGCCTTATCTTTTTCGATATACTTCTGGTATTCCTTAAGTGTGGTAGCTCCAATGGCATGTAATTCCCCACGCGCTAAGGCAGGTTTTAGAAGGTTGGCCGCATCCATTGCGCCCTCGCCTCCGCCACCTGCTCCAATTAAGGTATGAATCTCATCAATGAAGAGAATGATTTCTCCGGCAGCGTCTTGCACCTCTTTAATTACCGCTTTCAAGCGCTCTTCAAATTCGCCTTTGTATTTGGCACCTGCCACCAAAAGCCCCATATCCAATGATATAATGGTTTTCGATTTTAGGTTTTCAGGTACATCACCATCGATGATTCGTTGTGCCATACCTTCTACAATGGCCGTTTTACCTACACCTGGTTCACCCAAAAGAATAGGGTTGTTCTTTGTTCTTCTTGAAAGAATTTGAAGCACCCTTCTAATTTCTTCATCGCGTCCAATTACGGGGTCAATTTTACCTTGGCTAGCGAGCTCATTCAAATTTTTTGAATACTTGCTCAACGACTGATACTTGGACTCCGCGTTGGCATCGGTTACACTGTTTCCACCACGTAATTCTTTAATAGCGGCAATGAGCTCTTTCTTTCCAAAGCCAACTTCCTTCATCAAAGAAGCTACTTTGTCTTTTCCTGCTAAAAGGCCAAGAACGATATGCTCAATGGCGACATATTCATCTTTGAAATCCTTTAAGAATTCCAATGCCTTTGTAAGGGCCGAATGGGCATCGTTGGATAAGTAAGGTTGCGAACTGCTGCCGCTTACTTTTGGGTATCCGTTTACTATATCTTCCAGTTTTGTTTCAAACTGTACCTTGTTAACACTAAGTTTTTTTATCAGGAAAGAAAGCACATTCTCATCTGATAAAAGGATCGCCTTTAAAAGGTGCCCTGGCTCAATGGCTTGTTGCTGATTTCCAGCGGCAAGCTCGGCCGCCTTTTGAATGGCCTCCTGCGATTTGATGGTATATTTTTTAAAATCCATGATTGTTGTTTTCCTTTCAATACAGTCAGTTTTTAGGGCTGACATCACTACCATTACAAACTATAAACCATTGTTGATGTTCGGAAAATTTGGCCGAAAAATATGGCTTTACTGCTTTTATTCGGACATTATGTCTTAGATTTACACAAAATTCCTTTAGAAATATGCCAAGAGTGAAGATAGAGTTACCTGATGTTTTTATGTACGAAACTGAAATCAAAGTTCGGATTTCAGATATTAATTATGGAGGGCATTTGGGTAACGATAGTGTGCTGAGTATGATACATGAGTCACGTTACCGTTTCTTTAATTCGCTTGGTTATAAAGACGAACTTTCGATTGATGGCTGCGGCACCATTCAGGCAGATGTAGCCATTGCCTACAAGGGAGAAGCCTTTCATGGGGATAATATTAAAGTTGAAATAGCGGTCGCTGAGATTAGCAGGAAAAGCTTTGAATTGGTGTATCGACTGAGCTGTGGCACCAAGGAAATTGCTCGAGCCAAAACAGGAATTGCCATGTTCGATTACAAAGAAAATAAAGTGGTGAATATCCCTTCACCATTCCTTTCAAAGATTCAAGCTTAGATCGTTACCTTTGCAAAATGGTTGAGGCAAAACGCGACATTAGACAACTCTCGCTCGAAGAAATTCAGGAGTTTTTTGTGAGCATTGGAGACAAGGCTTTTAGAGCAAAACAGGTGTATGAATGGCTTTGGAAAAAATCGGCAAAGGATTTTGACCAAATGACCAATATTTCGCTTTCTACCCGCGAACTTCTTAAAGAAAAGTTCAGCATCAACCATATTAAGGTGGATGAGATGCAGCGCAGTTCGGACGGCACTATAAAAAATGCTGTACGCCTGCATGATGGTATGACGGTGGAATCGGTATTGATCCCTACTGACACTCGTATTACTGCCTGTATTTCATCACAAGTGGGTTGTAGTTTAGATTGTCATTTTTGCGCCACAGCCCGCCTTAAGCGTATGCGTAATCTAAATCCTGATGAAATCTACGATCAGGTAGTGGCCATTAAAGAAGAAGGAAAACTTTACTTTGGTCGCTCGCTGACCAATATTGTGTATATGGGAATGGGCGAACCGTTGCTCAATTATCAAAACGTAATGGAGTCCATTCGGAAAATCACTTCGCCAGAAGGTTTAGGAATGTCGCCAAAAAGAATAACGCTTTCTACCGTGGGAATTCCCAAAATGATTATGCGCATGGCCGATGAGGATATGAAGTTCAATTTGGCTGTTTCACTGCATTCTGCTATTGACGAAACGCGCTCGAAGGTGATGCCAATCAACGAAAAAAGTGATTTGAACGAGTTAGCTGAATCGTTAAACTATTGGTATCAGAAAACGAATCGGAAAATCACTTTTGAATATGTGGTTTGGAAGGGCATTAACGATGATGAAAGACACGCGCATGCTTTAGCCAAATACTGTGGTCGTGTTGCTTCAAAAGTTAATTTGATTGAATACAACCCAATTGACGATGGCATGTTTCAGCAGGCCGACCCCGAAAAAATCGATATGTATGAAAGGATTTTAGGCGACAAGGGCATTATTGTAAATGTGCGCAGAAGCCGAGGGAAAGATATAGATGCGGCATGTGGTCAATTGGCCAATAAGTTATAAACCTTTTGGTTTTCAAGCCGTCTATAAATTATCTTGTTAATTCCCATGTATTTACGCTGATTTCATGACCAAAAAAATAGTTCTAGTATTGTTGCTTGCCTTGGTATTTAATGCCGTCTACGGTCAGAAAAACACTACAATACAAGAGAAACTCAACTTCTATAATAAGGAGTACCCTCAGGAAAAAGTTTACATCCACACCGACAGAAAGTATTATGCACCGGGCGAACCCATATGGTTTCAGTCGTATGTAACGGCTGGTTACCTTCATGAACCTTCTCCGTTTAGCGCTAATGTTTATGTTGAGCTCTATTCTAAGGCTGACAGCTTGGTGGCCGAAAAACTAATTTTTTCTGAAGGTGGATTCGGTCAAGGGGTAATTGATATTCCTCAGCAATTGGCAGAAGGTAACTATATACTACGCGCTTACACCAACTGGATGCGCAATTTTGATCAAGGCTTCTTTTTTGAAAAACCCATAGTAGTAGTCACAGGTAGCGAGTTAGAGAAGGGTGCTTCGGCTGTTGGTAGCGAAATTGATCTTCAATTTTTCCCTGAAGGAGGACATTTAGTAAGTGGAATTCCTACAAAAGTGGGCTTCAAAGCCATCAATAGATCAGGTAAAGGTGCTTATGTTGAAGGAGAAGTATATAATAGTGGAGGAGTGAAAGTAACCAGCTTTAGTACCCAGCACGATGGAATGGGCTTGTTTACGCTGCTTCCGTTGGCTGGCGAGTCCTATAGTGTTAGATTAACAGGAAAGGACGAGGTGTATAGTCTTCCTGAATTAAAAAAAGAAGGATATGGAATGGAAGCTATACTTCGCCCAAACCAGTTGAGACTAATTTTTAGAGCTAACGTAAGCAATCCGTCAAAAGGTAGATTTAAAGCACTAATACATACGCGTGGTTTGGTGTCACACACCATCGAAGTGGACCTTTCAAAAGGTGAGGCTTTAGGGGTGATTTCCACAGATGAAATACCAGCGGGCATTTCCCATATTACCCTTTTTAATGAGAATGATAGGCCTTTGCTTGAGCGCTTGGTCTTTATTGATCGTCCGATCGAAACAAGCTTGTCTTTAGATAAGAGTAGTTACAAACCAAGGGAGAAGCTAACCACCAAAATAAAACTGACCGACTTGAACGGAGATCCTTTCACAGGGATGATGTCGATGAGTGTACTGGACATGGATAAAGTAATTGACGGCAGTCCAGAACAGACCGTCTATTCTGAATTATTATTGACTTCCGACCTGAAAGGCTACGTTGACAATCCGATGTACTACTTCAATGCAGAAAATGCCGAAGCCAAAAAACACCTTGATTTGGTAATGATGACTCATGGGTGGAGTCGGTTTGTATGGGATGACTTAATGAGTGATAATTATCCAGACTTTGATTTTCCAGTAGAGTTGGGGGTTTCTTTGGAAGGTACGCTCTACAAAGAATCAAGTAATAAAATAGAATCGTCTGGTAAGGTGACCCTCGTAAATAATCGTTCTTTTCCTCCACTTATTTTAGAAGCCGAAACCGATAAAAATGGGCGTTTTTCTTTTCAAAACTTAATGGTTTACAAAACGGACAATCTTTTGCTGAAAGGAAAAAGTTCTAAAGGTAAAGACAACGTCCGCTTTGAGGTTGATACTTTGAAGGAAAGCGTGAATCCTCCGTTACCTGAGTTTAAGTCAATTTTGAGTGAAGAAGAGAAATTTGAGAAGGAAGACTTCTTGCAGTTCAAAAAAGAGCGAGATATGATTGAAAGGGCTTTCAATCCAGACTCTTTATTTACCGATTTAGGAACGGTAATGGTAGAAGGCGACAAATTACAAGTTGAGCGAGAAGACAAACAGCTGAAAGAAAAAACGGCTTATGGCAGAGGAACTGCGGCTTTTGACTTTACAGAATGGTCTGCTACGGGCGCCTATACCAATATTTTTTCTGCTTTGGTTGGCAAGTTTCCAGGGGTTACGGTACGAATGGGGCCAACGGGAGAACCTGCCGTGGTGATCCGTGCGGGAGGCTTTACTTACCCAGCGCTTTTTTTATTAGACGATGTTCCTACGGACGCAGCTTTAATTTCGGGTTTATCTCCTGTGAATTTTTCGAGAGTAGTTCTATTTAAAGGACTGGCAGCTACCGCAATTTTTGGAGATGCAGGAAAAGGTGGTGTGATGGCTTTCTATACAAAGTCTGCCGATGGTATATCGCTAAGCCCAGAAGAACTAAAAAACAGTAGCACTGTAACTGTAGAGTTGCCTTATACCTACGACCAACCTAGAGAATTCTACGTGCCTAAGTATGACGTTCAAAAGCCAGAAGATGCCAAGCCCGATAAGCGTGCTGTATTACACTGGCAAACCATGATTGAGCTAGACGAAAATGGAGAAGCCACTATCGAATTTTATAATTCAGATGATGCAAAGCAGATTATGTTTGATGTGCAAGGATTAACCAATTCTGGTATTCCGTTTTTCGTTAACAAAATTTACACCATAGGTAAGTAATGAGAAACCATAACTGTAGAAGAGGTTAGGTTATGGTCATTAAACCTAATCCCTTTTTGGATCAGTATTTGCTCAGCAAAAAACTTACTTATTGCATTTTTTATGGTAAAAAGGATAATTTTTATTGCAGCTATATATTTCGGTTGTAGTTCAGTCTATGGACAAGAGAAAACAAAAATTAAGTTTATTCAGGAAAAGCTAGAGACTTTCAGACAAGAATATCCTCACGAGAAAGTCTACCTGCACACTGATAGAAAGTATTATGCACCTGGTGAATCCATCTGGTTCCAGTCTTATTTGGTTGCAGGCTCTCTCCATGAGCCATCTCCTTTTAGCGCTAATGTTTATGTTGAACTCTATTCTGAGACTGATAGTCTTGTAGAGAAGAAACTGATTTTTTCTAAAAGTGGTTTTGGTGAAGGTACTATCGATATTCCTCAAAAATTAACCGATGGTAATTATGTGTTACGCGCCTATACCAATTGGATGCGAAATTTTGATCAAAGCTTCTTTTTTGAAAAACCTATTGTAGTTGTGGCTAGTGAGGAAAAAGATAGTACAGTTTTAATTACCAATAATAAAATTGACATTCAGTTCTTCCCCGAGGGAGGAAACCTAGTAAGCGGTATTCCTACCAAAGTAGGTTTCAAGGCGATTAATGGCTCGGGCAAAGGCATCGCTGTGGAGGGCGAAGTATATAACAGTACAGGCGCAAAGATTACTAGCTTTAGTACCGAGCATGACGGTATGGGGCTGTTTACCATGCTTCCTCAGAAGGGAGAATTCTATAGCGTTAAGATAGCGGGAAGAAATGAAACCTATAGCCTTCCCAAATTAGAGAATGAAGGCTATGGTATTCAAGTGATCCAGCGGCCAAGCCAGTTGAGGTTAATCTTTAGAGCCAACATAAGCAATTCCTCAAAAATTAGATTTAAAGCACTTATACATACCCGTGGTTTGGTATCACACACTATAGAAGTAGACCTTTCAAAGGGTGAGGCTTTAGGCGTGATTTCCACAGAAGAAATGCCAGCTGGAATTTCGCATGTCACCCTTTTTGACGAGAATGACAGGCCTCTGCTGGAGCGTTTGGTATTTATTGAACGTCCGATAGAGGCAAGCTTGGCCTTGGACAAGAATAGCTATAAGGCAAGAGAGAAGCTTACCACCATTATTAAGCTAACTGATACGAACGGAGATCCTTTCAGTGGGGTGATGTCGATGAGTGTTTTGGACATGGATAAAGTAATTGACGGCAGTCCGGAGCAAACGATCTATTCAGAGTTATTGCTCAACTCAGACTTGAAAGGCTATATTGATAACCCTATGTACTACTTTAATACTGAGAATCCAGAAGCAAAAAAACATTTGGACTTGGTAATGATGACCCACGGCTGGAGTAGGTTTTCTTGGCAGAAAATTTTGTCCAATGATGATTATGATCTAAAATTTCCAGTAGAGCAAGGATTTAACTTGACCGGAACGCTTTATGAAAAGTTTGGAAAAAAAGAAGAGGCCGATGGCAAAGTCACACTAATGAGTGGTAATTCATTTCCTGCACTGATTTTGGAATCAAGTACTGATGACCAAGGGCGTTTTGTTTTTGAGAACCTAATGATCAATAATTCAGATAATATTTTACTCAAAGGCAAAACTGAAAAAGGAAAAGATAATGTTCGCTTCGAAATCGACTCATTCCCAAAAAAGGAAGGACCCAAAGCCGAGTTCAAGACATTTTTTGGTGTTGAAGAAGTGAGAGAAAAGGATAAATTTCTGGAGCAAAAAAAGGTGCGCGATCAAATTGAAAGAGCTTTCAATCCAGACTCGATGTATACGGATCTAGGGACTTTCGTTGTGGAGGGGGATAAAAAGAAGGCTGAAATACTCGATCGAATAAGATTGGAAACTACGGATTATGGTCGGGGCACCTCGGCATTTGATTTCACTAAATGGAAGCCTGATGGCAATTCAAATATTTTATACGCTTTTTTACAGGGGTTTCGTAGGGTAAGAGTAGAATTGAGAGCAAGCGGAGATAGAATATATATAGGAGGGTCTAAAACTCCTGCTCCAACTCTGTTAGATGGCTACCCTACTGATATAGCATTCATCTCGTCTCTACCTCCTGAAACAATTTCACGAGCGGTGGTCATTGAAAATATGCTTGTTGGAACAGTGTTAGCTTTTTACACTAGACGCAAAGATGGACTACCGCCAAGCCCTGAGAGCCTGTTGAAAAGTAACAATATAGTTTTGGACTTTCCAAACACCTACGACCAACCAAGAGAATTTTATGCACCTAAGTATGACGTTCAAAAGCCAGAAGATGCCAAGCCCGATAAACGTGCTGTATTACACTGGCAAACCATGATTGAGCTAGACGAAAATGGAGAAGCTATTATCGAATTTTATAATTCAGATGATGCAAAGCAGATTATGTTTGATGTGCAAGGATTAACCAATTCTGGTATTCCATTCTTCATCAACAAAAGTTATACTATTGGAGGAAAGAACTAATCCTTACTAGCGTTAAACAGCTTCTGCTTTTCTTCTTTGGTTAGGGCATCGTAGCCTCTTTCAGAAATTTTATCCAGAATAGCGTCAATCTCACTTTGTGAGGTTTCAGGCTTTTTCTTTTCCGAAGTTCTAGTACTACTAGTTGATTTAGCACTGCTACTCGATTTTGCGCTTCTGTAGCTTACCTTAATTTTTGGCTGAGGCTTAAAAAGGCTTTTCACCCAAATTGTGAACTGAACAATAATCCTGCTCCAGTCATTACCGCTTTTGAGTTGGGTAATAAATATGAACCCAGCCAATGCACCTCCTAAATGCGCTATTTCACCTCCAGCATTGGAGCCTGTAGATTGAAGTAGTGAGGTGATTACATAAAATGCGGCAATATATTTTAACCTTACTGGCCCAAGAAAAATTAGGGGAATTGTAAAGTTGGGCATAAAAGTAGCCGCCCCAACAACAATCGCAATTACACCACCAGAAGCTCCTAAGAGGTACGTTCCGTTAATAGCTGGCGCATAATAAGGGAGTAGGTTATAAACTAGGAGGTAAAGAATTCCACCAAAAATTCCACCCCAAACATATAATCCTAAAACTTTATTCTGACCTATATATTCGGCTATAATTCTTCCAAACCAATACAGGAACAGCATATTGAATAGAATATGGAAGACACCTTCATGGTAAAAGAAATAAGTGATCAAGGTCCAAGGCTGATAGATCAATTGACTTGGGTTGGCTGGAAGCATCAAGTACTGACTAATGCTTTGAAAAAGACTTCCATAACCAGCAACTGTAAAGAAAACACCAGTTACTCCAAGCACTACAAAAACCACCACATTGATGACAATCAACTGGTTTAAGATATTTCCCGTTTTAAACGCGAGTTTAAAATCGTCTAGAATACTATTCATGTGTTTTTAGTAAAATTCCTTTCTGCTTTTCTTCCAATAAGTAACCAAGAAAAAGGCAATGATTGCACCCCCGATATGCGCCAAATGTGCCACATTATCTCCTTGCGCTCTTTGAAATTCAGCGAACAGCTCATAAAGAATGTACACCGTAACTAAATATTTTGCCTTGATTGGGAAAGGTAGAAAGAGTAAGAAAAGTTCGGTATTGGGGAATAAAAGGGCAAATGCCGCTAAAATTCCAAAAATTGCTCCCGAAGCTCCCACCATTGGGTAATCGCCAAAGAAAGCGTATAGTCCACGTGCATATTGAATAGATTCTTGTCTTAACTGAGGGCTGTCTTCGTTTCTTGAATACTCATCAATAAAAGAGTAAATATATTCTGCTTTGTAAATATTGTGCTTTGCAATCAGGCGATTAAAATCTTCAGAATTAGGATTGTCTAAATAGCTCTCAACGTCATTTCTAATAGCACTCACCTCCAAGTAATTTGCTCCTGTATAAAAAAGTCCAGCACCCACACCCGTAACCATATAAAGGATGATGAACTTCTTAGGTCCTAAAAACTGTTCAAGCAACGGCCCAAAAATAAAGAGGGCAAACATGTTTCCGAAAATATGCATTGGGCTCGACA
The DNA here is from genome assembly GCF_001593005.1 of Roseivirga ehrenbergii. Classification (GTDB taxonomy): domain Bacteria; phylum Bacteroidota; class Bacteroidia; order Cytophagales; family Cyclobacteriaceae; genus Roseivirga; species Roseivirga ehrenbergii. The sequence goes on along the minus strand of NZ_LQZQ01000001.1, from coordinate 392,716 downwards.
TGTCATGTAGAAACATGTAAGTAATAAACTGCACCGGATTGAAGTTATCAGAGGCAATGAAATACAGGCCAAAGCGGCTACCCAAATCCATTTTAAGTAAAAACTGAACCAACCAAATTCCGATATTGATATATAGGAGGTTTTTTACAAGGGGAGTAAGTCGTCCAAACATAGGTGTTAGTTAAAAAACTGGTCTATTTTTTCCAATTCCATTAAGAAAGATGTTTTTCTTCCATTGGGTGAATAATTCGGGTTCTTGCATGCAAAAAGTTGGTCGATCAATGAAGCCATTTCTTCGGGTGACAAAGTTGTCCCCACCTTTAGAGAAGAACGTTTCGCGATTGATCTAGCAATGTTTTCATCGGCACTAATAGAAAGCTCCGATTGATTTTGCTTGAACTGTTCAACAAAGCCCTCAAACAATTGTTTTTCGTTTGCCGCTTTTAAATCTGCTGGTACTCCATTAATCACCACCGTATTTTTTCCAAATTCTGAAAACTCAAAACCAATGGCACTGATTTCATCTTTCATACCCATAACGAGGGCAAAGTCGGCAGGGTTGAGTTCTAAACTTTGCGGAAACAACGACTGCTGAGAGGCTCCTGATCGGTTCTGGATCATCTGAAAAAAGCGTTCATACAAAATACGTTCATGTGCCTCTTGTTGTGCCACTAAAAGCAAACCAGATTTTACATGAGTTGCAATATACTTTTTATGAATCTGAAAATACTTTGCCGAGAGTAAAACCGCTTCACGATTAGGCTTATAAGCCTCAGCCGTGTTGGCTGCGCTGCCCATGGTTACAGTGCTTTGGGCTTCAGGGTGAATGTCCAGCTGAGCGTTTTGTCTTTCTTCCTTTTCTATGTCCTTCTGTAGGCCGTCATACAATTTTTCCCAATGCGAAGTAGATTCGCGTTTTTTGTCCAAGTCTCTGAACTGCCCATAATTTCTATCTGATTGACTTGAGCTGGTTCCAGTGCTTGTGCCTTGCGGCTGTGGCCGGAAAGAAGCAAAGTTGACATCGGCACCAAAGTCTAGGGCTGGAGTAATATTGTGCGTTCCTAAGGCTTGTCTTACGGCAGCTTTTACTATGGCATAAACCGTGCGTTCATCATCAAACTTTATTTCGGTTTTGGTTGGATGAACATTAATATCGATGTGCTTTGGATCAAGCTCTAAAAAGAGGGTGTAGAAAGGGAAGTTTCCATCAGGAATAAGTCCTGTAAAAGCCGTGGTTACGGCATGGTTTAGGTAATTACTTTTGATAAAACGGTTGTTCACAAAAAAGAACTGCTCGCCACGGGTTTTCTTAGCAAACTCTGGTTTTCCTACATAACCGTAAACTTTCAGCATGTCGGTTTCTTCTAAACAAGAAGCCATTTGCGCTTGGTATTTCTTGCCAAAAATACCCACGATTCTATTGCTCAACTTACCAGAAGTAAGGTGGTACATTTCCAAATCGTTGTGATACATGGCCATTTCTACTTCAGGGTTGGCCAAGGCTACGCGCTGAAATTCGTCCACAATATGACGCATTTCTACTGAATTTGATTTCAAGAAATTCCGCCTTGCGGGAACGTTGTAGAATAGATTTTTTACACAAAACGAAGTGCCAACTGGGGTAGAAGTGGGCTCTTGTTTTTTTACTTCGGAAGCCTCAATCTGGAGCAGCACCCCAAGCTCTTCACTTTCTTTTCTAGTTTTGGCTTCCACTTGGCTTACCGCAGCAATTGAGGCCATTGCTTCACCGCGAAAGCCCATAGTTTTTATGGTGAAAAGATCTTCTGTAGAACGAATTTTTGAAGTAGCGTGTCGTTCAAAACACATGCGAACGTCTGTTTCAGACATTCCTGTTCCATTATCAATTACTTGAATAAGTGCTTTGCCCGCCTCTTTTATAATAAGTTTAATACTTGTGGCTCCCGCATCAATGGCGTTTTCCAATAGCTCTTTCACTACCGAAGCAGGACGCTGCACCACCTCGCCAGCAGCAATCTGATTGGCGATGTTATCAGGAAGTAATCGTATTAAATCGGGCATGCAAGATTGAAGAAATTACTTTCGCATTTTCTTCCAAATTAAATAAGGAACATAAAGAAGGGCAAGGTAGAAAATATCCTTTCCGATGTAAACGAAACCACCTACAAACAGCACCAAAATCACGAAAATGATTAAACGGATCATAATCGTTTGATCCACTCCATTTTTGGCGTGCTTCATGTTTTTTCTGAAAGAGCCTTCAATTTGCGAACGATAACCCGCGTCAAGGTTTGCATCGTCACTCAAACCCAATTCAGCTTTAATTCTACTGGTACGGTTTTCGATGTCTTCTTTTACAGGATCGTAGTACCGAGGCTTGATGTCGTATCGCTGATAATTGGGTTTCTTTACAAGACTTGGTAGCTTCATAATATAGTTTCTTATAATTTGACGTTCTTTATATCGCAAAGAATTTCGCTATAAACTACGCCATGAGCAAATTTATAGTTTATTTGCTATAACTAAAAATTACGGCATAATGCTTAAAAAAGTTACTTACACCTTTCTTCTACTAACTTGTTTCACTATCGTAGCTAGCGCTCAAAAAATCTATTCGAAAATAGACAGAGCAAGCCAAAAAATATGGGTCGATAGTGTTTTCAACAGTATGACTCCTGAGGAAAGGCTGGGCCAACTTTTTATGGTGGCGGCTTATTCAAACAGAAATGAAGCGCACTATGCAGAGATTGACTCCCTCATTTCTAAGTATAATATTGGCGGTTTAATCTTCTTTCAAGGAGGCGCAGGCAGACAAGCCCATCTTACCAATCGCTATCAGGCAAAAGCTAAAGTGCCATTGGCCATTGCTATGGATGCAGAATGGGGAATAGGTATGCGATTAGACAGCATAATGGACTTCCCAAAACAAATGACTTTAGGCGCCATACAAGATAACCGACTGATTTATGAAATGGGCAAGGAAGTGGCCAATCAGTTCAAGCAATTAAACATGCACATCAATTTTGCGCCAGTTGTCGATGTAAACGTAAACCCTAAAAACCCTGTGATTGGCTATCGGTCTTTTGGCGAAAATAAATTTAATGTGGCTGAAAAAGGTGTGGCTTATATGAAGGGCATGCAAGATTTTGGTATAATGGCCAACGCCAAACATTTTCCTGGTCATGGCGATACCGATGTAGATTCTCACTCAGATTTACCAGTGATTAATCACAGCAAAGAGCGGATGAATGACATTGAGCTTTATCCTTTTAAGGCCTTGATGAAAGACAGTCTGATGAGCGTAATGGTGGCGCATTTGCAAATTCCTGTTTATGATAGTCGCGAAAAAACCCCAACTACGCTTTCTCAAAAAGTAGTAACCGATCTTCTGAAAAGTGAACTTGGTTTTGATGGTTTGGCTTTTACCGATGCCATGAATATGCAAGGCGTGGCAAAATATCATGAACCGGGAGAAGCCGATGTGCGTGCTTTGATGGCAGGGAATGACATTATTCTTTATCCTGTAGATGTAGCAAAAGGCATTGATCAAGTAAAGAAGGCTATCAAAAAAGGCGATTTAACGCAAGCCTCACTTGATTACCGAGTAAGAAGAATTTTGGAAGCGAAATATTGGTTAGGGCTTTCTAAGTATAAACCAATTTCAACAGATAACCTTACCGAGCGCATTAACACCAGTTATGCAGAAATGTTGAATCGTATCCTCTACCAGAAAGCAATGACGGTGGTGGATAATACCGATCAGCTTTTGCCGATCATTAGACTGGACAGCACCAAGTTTGCTTCTCTAAACTTCGGAACTGCGGATAATATAGAATTCGAGAATACCTTAAGCAAGTACGCCAAGTTCGATCATTTCAGAGCAGGAACTACTTATCAGTCTTTGTTAGATTCACTGGCTTCTTATAATACCGTAGTCGTTGGTTATGGTGGCATTACCAATTCTACAAAAGATCAGCACGGAGTAAAGTCGGAAGAGGTGCAGTTTATTCGCGACTTACAGGCCAAAACCAATGTCATTGTTGTAGCATTTGGTAATGCCTATGGGCTTCAGTTTTTTGATGGGGTGAAGAATATTATTTGCACTTATGAAGATAATGAAATTACAAGAAATATTGCTCCACAAATCATTTTTGGTGCCCTTCGTGCCGAAGGTAAATTACCAGTAACTACAGGTAATTTTAAAAGTGGAACAGGAATTAAGACAATGACCGCCTCTCGTTTAGGTTTTGGATTGCCAGAGGAAGTAGGAATGGATTCTAAAACATTGAAAGGCATAGATGCCTTGATGAAAAAAGCGATTGACGGTAAAGCAACTCCTGGTGGTCAAGTGATGGTAGCCAGAAAAGGCAAAGTGATCTTCAGTAAGAATTATGGTTATCAAACTTATGACAGCCTCATCGCTGTAAATGATGAAACCATGTACGATTTGGCTTCAATAACCAAAGTGATGGCCAGTGTGCAGGTGCTGATGTACTTGAACGAAAACGGCCTCATCGACATGAATAAAACCTTGGGTGATTATTTGCCCGAAGTGAAAGGAACGAATAAAGAAGATTTAGTCATTCGAGATGTGCTTTTGCATCAAGCTGGCCTTCAACCATTCATCCCATTTTGGAAAAGAACGGTAGAGAATGGGGTTTTGAATGAGGCTTATTATAGTGAAACCCCAGGTCCGAGTTACAATTCTACCATTGCCGATCATGTATATGGAAGCCCAGCTTTAGCAGATTCAGTTTGGAAATGGGTAATTGATGCGGACTTGAGAAAAATGCCTAAGGGTGAGAAAAAACACGATTACCTCTATTCGGATATGGGTTATTATTTTTTCTACAAGTTGGCTGAAAATATTCTAGACAAACCGTTTGATGCTTTTTTAAATGATAAGCTGTATGCTCCGCTGGGTTTACAAACCATGGGATACTTACCTACGGAAAAAGGGTTTTTGGCAGAAATTGCTCCAACCGAAGACGATAACCTTTTCAGAAAAACTTTATTGAGAGGAACCGTGCACGACCAAGGCGCGGCCATGTTTGGTGGAGTAGCAGGGCATGCGGGTTTGTTTTCCAATGCGCTCGATTTAGCCGTTCTTATGCAAATGCACTTACAGCTGGGTCAGTATGGCAATCAAAAATATTATGAACTGAATACCATTCCTGCTTTCACTTCACAGCAAACGGAAGACAATCGAAGAGGAATGGGCTGGGACAAACCGATTGTAGGTAAAGATGAAGGGCCAACTTCTCGCTATGCCTCAGCGTCTACTTTTGGACACTCAGGATTTACTGGTACTGCGGTTTGGGCCGATCCAGAGCAGGAGTTGATTTATGTATTTCTTGCAAACCGCGTTTATCCTAATGCGGATAATACAAAACTGATTCAGTGGAACATTCGTACCAAAATTCAAGATTTAATCTACGAGTCGATCTGGAACTTTAATAATGACTAACCAGTTGAAAGAAAGTTGGCTTTAAAGCGCTAGAATTAATGAATATTGGAATTGTGTGTTACCCAACCTTTGGTGGTTCGGGAGTTGTAGCTACAGAACTAGGAATAGGACTGGCTAAAAAAGGATATAAAATTCATTTTATTACCTATTCTCAACCCACTAGATTGGACTTCTTTAACGAGAATCTTTTTTATCACGAGGTAAATATTCGTTCCTATCCGCTTTTTAAATTCCCTCCTTACGAACTCGCGTTGGCAAGTAAAATGGTGGATGTGGTGAAATACGAAAAGCTTGATTTGCTGCATGTGCATTATGCAATTCCACATGCTTCGGCTGCGGTGTTGGCCAAGCAAATTTTAAAAGATCAAGGCATTGAAATCCCAGTTATTACCACTTTGCACGGTACAGATATTACTTTGGTGGGAAAAGATCCATCGTATGAACCTGTGGTAACCTATAGCATCAACCAGTCGGATGGCGTTACTTCGGTTTCAGAAGATTTAAAGAAAGATACCTACAAGCATTTCAACATCAGACGTGAAATTGAGGTGATCCCCAATTTTATCGATCTAGAAAAATTTAAGAAACAACGCAAAGAACACTTTAAAACCGCCATTTGCCCGAATGGGGAAAAGCTCATCGTTCACACTTCAAACTTCAGAAAAGTAAAGCGTATTGACGATGTAGTGAAAGTGTTCCATAAAATTCAAGAACAAATACCAGCTCGTTTACTTTTAGTGGGCGATGGCCCAGAAAGAGGCCATATAGAAACACTTTGCCGTGAGCTGGGTATTTATGACGAAGTTCGGTTTTTAGGAAAGTTAGAGGCCGTACAAGAAGTGCTTTCTGTTGCCGATTTATTCTTAATGCCTTCTGAAAAAGAAAGTTTTGGTTTATCTGCTCTAGAAGCTATGGCCTGTGAAGTACCATTGGTAACCTCAAATGCTGGTGGTATTCCTGAATTGAACTTGCATGGTATAACTGGTTTTGTATCGCCAATTGGAGATGTGGAGGACATGACGAAAAATGCTCTACATATTCTGAAAGATGAGAATTTGCCAACCTTCAAAACCAATGCACTAAAAAGAGCCAAAGATTTCGACATCACAAATATTCTTCCTCAATACGAAGCGTATTACGAAAAGGTAGTTGCTGAAATGAAAGCTCAAGCCACGATATAATCAAGTTTTGGATGAAGGTAAGTATCGTTGGTTGTGGTTGGTTGGGCTTAGCTTTAGGGGAAAAATTATGTCAAGAAGGTTTTTCTGTACTGGGTAGCACAACTTCAAAAGAGAAATTCGATTTACTTTCTAGCGCAGGAATTAGTCCGTTTTTACTCAAAATGGAACCAATGCCAACAGGCGAAAACTTCAATACTCTTTTTCAAACCGATGTATTGGTGATCAATATTCCTCCTGGGAGGAAAAGAAATACGCCTGAATTTTATGGCGAACAAATCAAGTATTTAAAATATTTGGTTGATCAGCACAAAGTGCCCAAAGTGATTTTTGTGAGTTCTACTTCTTACTATCCGAATACAGGCGATTGGGTAACCGAAACTACCAATTTCGACTTAGAAAATGGATCGACAAAAGCGGTGATATTGGGTGAAAGAGAAATTCGCCAAGTGGAAGCAAAGCTTACGGTACTCCGTTGTGGAGGCTTAATGGGCGGGGACAGAATTCCCGGGAAGTGGTTTGCAGGCAAGACCACTTCAGGAGCTTCTACTCCAGTGAATTACATTCACCGCGATGATGTCATCAATATTATTCAGCAATTAATAAAGGGTGATTTGCCAGAAGAGGACACATTCAATTTAGTTTGCCCCGAACACCCAACACGCAAAGAAGTACACGAAGCCATGGCGCATAAGTATAACTTCGACCAACCTATTTGGGAGGCGCCTGAACTTATTGATTCTAAAAAAGTGTCGGGAAAAAAGCTTACTGACCTAGGGTATAGCTTCTTAAAACCGAGTCCTCTGGATTTTTAAAGAGGGGCTATTTCAGCTCTCAATTACCTCTAAAAAAAGCTCACCGCGTTTCAGTTTATTGATGGCCTTAATGGCCTTCAGTCGGTTATTGATTTGGGTGAACATTTCATCTTCGGCTTGGGCTATTTGCCAGCCTTGTTTGTAGGTAACAGGTAGCGACTGCTGTTTTTGGTTTTTCATTTCTGAGTTATTTGACCATTCCTAAATAAAAAAATTGCTCAGTTAGTTCCCGCGATGACCATCGGGCACCATAAATTTTTTAATTACACCCTAGACGGTTAAAAGCCCATGTATGTTTAGGTGATGACAAGCTAAACGCATGGGCTTTGAAATTTGTTATTGAGAATATGGTTTTTAACGTATGTTGGCTATTTCCAAACACCCAAAATAACACCTATAATGGTGAATGCGATGGTGTGGTAAAGTGAGTCAATCATGATCAGTCCAACTCCCTTTCTAGCGAAATTATAATTAAGCGCGGTAGAAGGAATTATAAAGAAAAGGCCTGTCATTAAGCCCATCATTCCACCCATTGTGGCATCCATATCTGGGTTTTCTCCAAAACCATAAAAGAACATGGCCATTCCAAAACTTACCACAAATGAAAGAATCAGAGCGCTACCGAATAGTTTGCCCATATTTGCCTTCTTGAGTTCTTCATCAGAGAGACCAACACCCCGCTGCCAAGCTTTACCGAAAAGAGGGCCATACCATATAGCGCCCAGTGCAAAATAGGCCACTGTCGATACGACAACCGCCAACCAATTGATGTTTGAAATGTCCATAGTTTATATGTTTGGTTAAAAAATCATTTCTTGATTTGAATACCCGAGTACAAATCATCGGGTAAACCATCTTCATCCCAGTCCAAAAAACCTGTAAACTCTGCCTTGCCATCCATCCACACGAATTTGTATGCGGTAGTAATGTCATTTTCCGTAAGGTAAATACTGTCGCCTTTTACTTCCCATGTACCGAAAGTTTCCATGGATACTTCTCCAGATAAATCTGTATAGATTGAAGAATAATTTCCGTCAATTGTGTAGGTGGTCAATATGGGCTTTATTCCAAGAATTTCTTCCCAACTACCAATAGGGACTTTGAAGGCTGATTCTTCAGGCTTACCGTGATCTATGGTAACGATCATAGACTCGTTGTACCATTCCCCTAAAATCAATTCAGAAATATCGGTTTTTGAATTAGAGCAAGAAGAAATTGCGAAAAGCGCAAAGCCAAAAAGGAGCAGTTTAGTGAGTTTCATTCAGTTTGTTTTATAAAAGTTAGGTAAAGGAAGGCAAAAATAGCCGTTCGCTAAAGCATCTTTTATTTGAACAGGTTACTAAATGTAAGCAATTACCTAATAATGTAGGTGGTCAATCACAAGTTTTTGGTGCAGGTCTGATGTGGGAATACCTAGCGATAAATGGAAATAACAACCCTACGATTCATCGCTCTGCCTAATGGTGTGTTGTTATTACTGATAGGAATTTCTTCTCCGTAACCACGCACTTGAATCCTTTTTTCAGAAACTCCATTTTCTATCAAATAGTCGGCAATGGTTTGGGCACGCGATAGCGATAGTCTATTATTCAATTCAGCACTACCTGTATTGTCGGTATGGCCTTCGATGGTTACGAATTTAATTTCATCAGCCATGAGGCTGTTTAAGATAGGCCTTAATTCTTCTTTGATTCGTTCCTTAAGGGCATACTGATTGAGTGAATAATTGAACGAATAGGATTGTTCTACTTGGGCTGTTCCTGTTTTAGTGGGCTTGGTGTTTTTGGCTACAACTTGCCCAATTGGTAGCTGTGCCATTGGCACGTAACTCGGTAGCGTAATTGGCTGCAGGTTGTAGCGTTTCTCTGGTGCTGCTCTAAGTGGTTGAGAAATTTTTTTGGGACTCTGTTTTTTTCTTTTCTCTCTCTCTCGCACCAATCCTTTTAGTCTTAACCCAAACTCGAAAGCGCCCGTATTGGCTGAGTTTTTTGCGTTTACAGACAAGTCATAGTCCATTCCAATTGATAAGTTTCCTTTTTGGAGTTCGATGGAGCTTATTAAATCTCTTCCCAACAGATACTTAAGTCCCAAACCAATTTTAGTGTCATTCGCTACTTGATATTCACTGGCTAGCCCAATATTTAGCCTGTTTCTTTTGGTGTGATGAACCCAGAGAAAATTAGGGGTTACATTCAATTTTGGTGTTTGGTAAATGGAGAAGAATAACTCGCCCATGTAAGTGGGAGGGACTTTTGACCCAGTATTGAAGAATGAACTTTCAGGTCTGTTTACGTCAAAAATAGAAAAGCCTAAACGTGAAATTAATTGGCCATTCTTGTTCATATACTGATAGAGCATTCCTGTATTTATTCGGAAATAGGTGTCACTCAATTCTTGCAGAGTTTCTCCATTGTTGATGGAAGAATCAAAACCTCTATCGGGAATGTATTGGGTATTGGTCAGGAAATTGGAGAAAGTGAACCCTTGCTTATGATGAAAGCCACTAACGCCAAAAGAAAGTGTTTCACCAATATCGGACTTAAACTGAAGTGCATAGGAAAGCCCTACTTCTTGAACCTCAAAAGTATTTGTACTTCCAGATTGATCATTCATTACATTCAACCCAAAACCGCCTTGCACATTCTGGCGGTTTGGCATCAAATGAGGATATTTGAATGAAAATGAAGTACTGTTAATGCTGAAGTCGGGTGCTGTTTGCTGACTTCTATGAAGGGCATCTGCGGCCCAATAGTTATCGGTAGCCGCATAAGCAGGGTTCAACCTTTGTTCTGCATAAGAAAGCAACGAAAAATTAAACTGTTGTGAGTAGGCACTTTCAATCATGAAAATACTCAAAAGAGAAAGAATAACTAGTGACCTTCGGTTCATTCTCATTACCTCACTAAACTGATTTTACCATTGGTGGTACCATTGAGTTTTACGGGTTGGCCATTTTCAAATTGTCCACTCACGCTCCAGAAATAGACACCACTCGAAACGGTTGATCCATTTACGGTACCATCCCACCCACTATTCATGGCCTCTTGCGGATTTTTGGTTTGGTAGACTAAATTACCCGATCGGTTGAATATACTGAATTGAAATTCGTTTGGAACTTGACTTAGAAAAACCACAATGTTGTCGTTCCTACCATCGCCATTTGGCGTAAAAAGATTGGCGACTCCTCCAGTTTGGGTAACATTTACCTGAACTTCTAATGTTTCTGTACATCCATTTTCGCTTGTTATGGTCACCATATAGGTAATGTCTGATCGTGGGCTTGCCTGCGGATTTGCAATGTTAGGGTTGCTAAGACCTACAGAAGGTAGCCATTTATAGGAGGAACCCCCGCTGGCCATTAATTCTACACTTTCACCGACATTAATGGTTAAAACGGAGTCTTTGACTGAGGGCTTAAAATCTTCTATTTCTACAAAAGTTGTGTAGTTAAAAGAACAGCCGTCTTCGTTTTCGCCATAGAAAAAAACGAGCTGAGATTCTGTGGGCACAAAGCTGATGGCATGTCCAGCGCCCAGATTACCTAATTGGGCCGCTGTCCATTGAATGTTGCTCCATGCTGCATCTGCTGAGAATGACACCGTATCTCCTGGACAAATAAGGTTGTATTTAGGCATATTGAGCTCTGGAATTTCGGTATCCTTTGACTGGATAATATATGTTAGCTGGCCATCGCTACAATTTTTAAATTCCACCACAGATCCATAGATCGTGTCGTCTAAATCCGCTTCGTACCGTAATATGGAGGATTGACCTAAAGGGCCACGTTTTTCCGAAACCCAATTCCTTAAAATGGTAGGTGTGCCCAATACCAATGTGCTTCCTTTACATGTTTCAATCACTGAGGCTTCTAAATCTTCTGCTGTGCAGATGGCAAATTGATTGAGAATGTTAGTGTTAGGTTTGCAGTTTCCATTACTTAGATAATTGAATGCATTATCAGCAGCATTTATATAGTGAAAGTAATTTCCGGGTGCCAAATTGCTAAAAATGGACTGTTTGGCGTAAAGCTGATTACCGTGATTTGGGAGCCGTGGGTTAGGCGTATTAATATTAAGAGTGCCATCATTAAGGGCTACGGTATCTGAGTTGGCTATGATTACATCATATGATATAAGCTCAGTTGCTGTGAGTGAATCATAACCTGTACCCCAAACAATTAACCCTTGTCCTATTCCCGTTTGAACCGCATTGATTAAATGTGGGTTCCTAGGCCCTTCATTGAATAGGGTTTGTTCATTTTTGAAGAAGAAAACTTCCAAAGAATCACCAGAAGAAAGCAGTTGAGCGAAGTCTAGATTTCCATCTCTGGTATAATCCGCAAAACGAGTTACGGAGGCATTTTCTGTATTCATGATTACGGTGTCCTTCGGGTCGGCTAAATCATTTAGAAAATAACTAGCAAATTCGTTGTCTTCGTTGCGGGTGCTAAGCCATAAGTCTGTTTTTCCATCAGAATCAAAATCTGCCATTAGAGCATCTAAAACTTCTATGTCAGGAAGAATTTCGGTAAGGTCAAAAGTATCTTGTTTGCTTTTTATCAAGAAGTTGGACGAGCTGCCTCCCATTAAGTTTCCTGAAAGAAACATATCTGGATAGCCACTTTTAGTAAAAGCCCCATGGGTAAAAATACTGATGGATAGGTTATCAAAAGGAAAAGGTTTTTGAAAATCCTCCCATTTCGAAAGCCGGTTCTGGAGATATCGGGTCAATGAGTCTGGTCGGTTAGAAGAAGAAATCAGCAAGTCCCGGAGGCCATCACTGTTCAGGTCCAAATCGAATAGTGCATCTGCTGGTGAATCGTTGAAAAAATTTGGTTGCTCTTCCCAGCCAAGTGCTGTGCCCGTTAAGTATTTAACTTTTGCATCGGAGTCTATGTAAACCAATTCCAAAAGATTGTCTCTGTTAAAGTCTCGAAGCATAAACTCTTCAGTAAGAATAGAAGCCATTGGAGTAGGGAGCAGTTGAAATTCAAATCCTCCTTGATTGATGAGTGATGAGAACAGCGTGTCTGTGCCTGCTTTTACGCCAGAAAACACAATGTCTAATTCACCATCTTTATCGATGTCAATTATCTCTAAGGCATGAATTTTAAGGTCGAAAAAGGGCAGGCGAATAGATTCAACGAACAAGTCACCCTCGTTTTTGAAAAGAAAAAATTGAGTGGAATCGCTGCTAGGCTCTTTTCCGTAAACGAGCAGATCATAATATTTGTCAGAGTTAAAATCTGCCCAAACCATTTGAGGGTTTGTTAGAGTGGGCAGTTTTAATGAATCTTGTTTCTGGAATGTCTGAGCACTTGTAAGCTTGACGAGAAACAATAAAAACAGGCAGGCAATTGGTCTTAGCTTCCTCATGATTAATTATTGTCTCGGTCAAACTTTAGTTTTATAGAAAGCTGGCTGCGTACGGCCTCACTATTAAAAGTAGCAGGACTCCATTCATTCACCAATTTGAGCACCCGTAGGGCTTCTTTATCGAAAGACTCGCCCAAGCTTTCTTGGATTTCAAAATCAGAAATGCTGCCGTCTGGATTAATGGCAAAAAGCACTTTTACATAGCCTTCAAAAATATTTGAATTGGCATTTTCTGGGAACTTGATTTCCTGATCCAAAAAAGCATAAAATGCCTCAAAACCCATCTTTGGGCTGGCCTTTATAAAGACATCTTCTTTTTCAACTTCTTTACTAAAGGCAGCCTCTTTTTCTTTTACCGCATTGGTTTCGGTTACTTTTTGTTTGGGCTCTGGAGAAACCTGTGGCTCTGGTTTGGCTATCACAACCGCATCCTTTTCCGTTACATTTTTTTCAGTGGTATTGCTCTCAATTGTATCTAAAGGAACAGTTTGTTCGGGCATTTCTTCTGCTACCTGTTGCTCAATAGGGGGCTGTGAAGCATTTTCTAAGGGTTCGCTCGGAAGCGTATAAAAGTAAACTCCAGCAGCAAGTGGCAATAAGAGTAGTAGAAACCACATTCTGCTCACTCCAGATTTGGTGATAACATCTTTGGGAAGGTTGCCCTCCAGCATAGTAGCTGAATTTTCCAGTACGCTACTAAAGTCCATCTGAGCCTTTATTTGCTCTGAACTTACTTTTTTGCCTTTTTTCAAATATCTATATTTCATATCTGTTCGGCTCTAATTTTTTTCTAATTCTCTTTAAAATGCGGTGCGATAGGGTTTTGGCGTTGTTCTCAGTTATCCCCAAAATCTCACCGATCTCCTTAAAACTCTTCGACTCAAAAAACCTGAGTTCAATCAGCTCAAGGTCCCTCGGCTTTAACTTATCCAGTACTTCTGGCAGTAGCTTGAGCCCTCTTTGTAAATACAAAGCCTCTGGCTCAAACTCTTCGGCCATTTCCTGAGTCATAAACTCTTCTAAAACCACCGTGCGCTTTTTATTCTGGGTTCTGAAATAATCGTAGCAGCTGTTAAGCGCCAAACGATAAAGCCAAGACGAGAAACTCAATCCCTGAAATTTGTACTTGTCCAGATTCACCAAGGCCTTACAAAACACATTCGAAGTGATGTCTTTGGTTACCTGTTCGTCCTGTACCCTGCACATAATCAGCCTGAAAATGGGCTCATAGTATTTTTCGTAAATGGGCTCAAAATAGCAATGATCCTTCTTGGACCACTCTATCAGCTCGTTTTCTGAGATCGCATCGGCATTGATGTTTTCTGTGGCTATCATTCTCTCAGAAGCTTTGCATAGGTTTAGAATTTTGACAGTATAACGCCATGGTTGAAAAAAGATACACTTTTAATTGAATAGATTTTGGTTAAGCCGCTTCACTTAAAAAGAAAGGTTTAAATTAAACCAATTCATTATCAATCGCGTTGTCAAGGCATTCATGAAAGGATATCGATTTTCAAAATACATTCCGCAAAAAACGGCTGGACAATCGGCCTTTGACAATCTACTGAATATCTTCTTACAGTTGATTAGTATTACAGGAGGTGATGCTGGTGAGGCACTTAGTTGGTTGACGAATTTAGATAAGCAATACAACATCACCAATGGTAATTATGGCATTGGTGATTTTATTGAAGACCTGAAGGGTAAAGGCTATCTGACCGAACAAAACGGAGATGGTAAGTTTCAGGTGACCGATAAAACGGGGCAGGAAATCAGAAAATCTTCTTTGGAAGAAATTTTTGGGAAGCTGAAAAAATCAGGAAAAGGACAGCACAAAACTTCCTTTTCAGGGATAGGAGATGAGACGGGCACCGACAGACGCCCTTTCGAATTTGGCGATTCACTTCAGCAAATCGCCATGACGGATTCTATTCGCAACGCGCAAATCAATAACGGTTTCGGAGAGTTTAAGCTGACCGAAAATGACTTGGAGGTCATTGAAACAGAATACAAAACTCAGACTTCAACAGTGCTGATGATTGATATTTCCCATTCCATGATTTTGTATGGGGAAGATAGAATTACTCCGGCTAAAAAAGTGGCCATGGCCTTGGCCGAACTTATCAAAACCAAATACCCTAAAGACACACTTGATGTGATTGTATTTGGGAACGATGCTTGGCAGATTGAAATCAAAGATTTGCCTTATCTCCAAGTTGGGCCCTACCATACCAACACCATTGCTGGGCTAGAACTGGCCATGGATATTCTAAGAAGAAGGAAAAACGCCAACAAGCAAATTTTCATGATTACAGATGGAAAACCCACCTGTATGAAAGTTGGAATTAAATACTACAAAAACGCCTTTGGGCTCGATCCAAAGATTTTTAATAAAACACTGAACTTGGCGAGCCAGTGTAAAAGATTACAAATTCCTATTACCACTTTTATGATTGCGTCAGATCCATATCTGAAGGAGTTTGTGAAGGAATTTACCGCAGCCAATAACGGCAATGCCTATTACAGTAGCCTTAAGGGCTTGGGGCACGTTATTTTTGAAGACTTTAAACGCAATCGCAGAAAACGATTTTAATATGAGCTATTACAAATTGACCTCTGATCAATTATTGAAGATAAATACCCTTGGCGCTTTGAAAAAGGCGGGCTATCAAAGTAAATCTGTAAAGGATGAACTTCGTGATAACCTGATCAAAAAACTGGTGAACAAGGAGCCTACTTTTGAAGGTATTTGGGGTTATGAAGACACCGTAATTCCTGATGTGGAACGCGCCATTCTTTCCAAGCACAACATGAATTTGTTGGGTTTAAGGGGGCAAGCCAAAACCAGAATTGCCCGTCAAATGACTTTGCTTTTGGACGAGTATGTGCCGGTGATTGAAGGTTCTGAATTGAATGATGATCCGTTGAACCCCATCACTAAATTTGGGCTGGAGAAAGTGAAGGAAATGGGAGATAAAACCCCTGTTGCTTGGCTCCATCGCAGCGATCGTTATTCTGAAAAACTGGCTACGCCCGATGTGTCTATTGCGGATTTAATTGGCGATGTTGACCCGATCAAAGCTGCTTCTTTAAAATTGCCTTATTCAGATGAGCGTGTGATCCATTACGGCATGGTGCCGAGGTCGCATAGGGGCATTTTTGTCATTAATGAATTGCCTGATTTACAAGCCAGGATTCAGGTGGCACTTTTCAATATTTTGCAAGAAGGCGATATTCAAATCAGAGGTTTCAAATTGAGACTTCCTTTAGATATTCAGTTTGTATTTACCGCAAACCCTGAAGATTATACCAACCGAGGCAGTATTGTAACTCCGTTGAAAGACCGTATCGATAGCCAGATTATCACCCATTATCCAAAAACTTTGGAAATAGGAAAGCAGATTACGGTGCAAGAGGCAGACATTAAAGAAGCGCAGAAAGAGAAAATTGTCTTGAATGAAATTGCGCAAGATCTCATTGAGCAAGTGGCGATTGAAGCCAGAAATAGCGAGTATGTAGATGAAAAAAGTGGGGTTTCGGCACGACTGACGATTTCGGCTTACGAAAATTTATTGAGCGCTGCGGAAAGAAGGGCTTTAATGAATGGAGAAAACCAAACTTACGTTCGTGTTTCCGACTTTGTAGGAGTCATTCCTGCCATTACCGGTAAGGTAGAGTTGGTGTATGAGGGCGAACAAGAAGGGCCTGGTATAGTAGCGCATAACTTGGTGGGCAAGGCCATTCGGACACAGTTCTTGGATTACTTTCCAAACCCAGACGAAAAGAAAAAGGACAAAGGAGAGAAAACGGAAAATCCTTACAAAGCCATTATTAATTGGTTTGGAGAAGGATATACGATTGATTTACTGAACGATCTTTCTAACGAAGCATATGAGAAAGCGCTTTTATCTGTGCCTGGCTTGGCAGACTTAGTAAAGAATAAGTATCCTAAAAAATCTAAAGACGAGCAACTGTTTCTCATGGAGTTCGTGCTTCACGGCTTGGCCGAATACAGTAAACTGAGCAAGTCTGCTTTAGATACAGGCACCCGCTTCAAAGATCTACTCAGCAGTATGTTCTCCATTGATGATATGGAAGACTTTGATGAAGATGAGCTGAGTTAAGCTTTAAGGAAAAATCAAACTAATTATAAAGGCTCTTTGGAGCCTTTTTTCGTTTTATGCGGAGATTATATTCGCTATTCTCCGCATTTTATGAGTAGAATAATTTTTTAATGCGGAGAATAGTATTTATATTTACCGCATAATTTGCGGAGAATATGCGTTATGTACATCAGCTTAAAGATTGGCCAGATTTCACTTGGGACAAACCCACGGTTTTGGAAAAGCTTGTTCAAGTAAGAAACAGGCAGGGCTATCTTTTGGGTAAAATGGAGGGGCTAGGTTTTAGTTTAAAGCTAGAAGCTAATCTCAACACGCTTATATCTGATGTAACCAAATCGAGCGAAATAGAAGGGGAGTTTCTAGATACGGATCAGGTTCGTTCGTCTATAGCTAGAAAACTTGGGTTAGATTTGGCTGGGCTTGTCCCTTCTGATCGGCACGTGGATGGTGTGGTAGAAATGATGTTGGATACCACTCAAAACCATCAGAAAAAACTAACCAAGCAAAGGCTCTTTAATTGGCATAAGCTTCTTTTTCCTATAAACCAGTCGGGAGGGTTTACGATTGTAGTAGGCGAATGGCGAGATAATTCTCCAGAGGACCCTATGCAAGTGGTGTCTGGCCCCTTGGGTAAAGAAAAAGTGCATTTCGAAGCCCCATCTTCTGATCGGTTGGAGGTAGAAATGAGTGCTTTCTTGGACTGGTTTAATGCATCGAGTAATCTTGATCCTGTATTAAAAGCTGCTATAGGGCACCTTTGGTTTGTAACTGTTCACCCATTTGATGATGGTAATGGCAGAATGGCCAGGGCAGTAGGTGATTTATTACTGGCCAGAGCAGATGCCAGCAGTCAGCGATTCTATAGTATGTCAACAGAAATAAAGAACCAACGCAAGCAATATTATCAAATACTGGAGCAAACTCAGAAGGGCGGTTTAGACATTACGGAATGGTTAATGTGGTTTATGGACTGCCTAAGCGGAGCCATACAGGCTAGCGAACATTTATTGAAATCTATTGTTCAGAAGGCGAAATTCTGGGAGGTACATGCCAGTACGCCTTTGAACGAACGCCAATCCAAAATGGTCAATAAGCTCTTTGATGGCTTCGTTGGAAATTTAACTTCATCCAAATGGGCGAAAATGTGCAAATGTTCACAAGATACTGCCGGAAGAGATATTAATGATTTATTAAAGAAAGAGGTATTGATCAAGACTGAAGGTGGAGGAAGAAGTACTAGCTATCTACTCAACTATAATATCAAAACCATTCAATAATGCGAGCACTTCAGGGTTAGAGAAACTTACCTTTTTTAAGCGATTATCATTTGGGTTGAACTGGTAGCTTTAGGCCTCATCTTAAACCATTCAATCGGATTGATTTCATTATTTATCATCTTTAACCATTGTAGTTCGATCCAATCAATAGTGGAGGTGTCATTGACCTTATTAGTATTCTGAGAAGACAAAGCCGCTTGGAAGTCTAAAAAATCCAGTGTACGAATGAGCGCCTCTTCTTTTGAAAGCGGCTTTCGATTATGAGTTGGTTTCTTATCCTCAAAACTGTTGTAAGTCAGCAACTTCGACATAAATTAAAAGTACAAAAGCTTTTTGACTTGGGTGACTAAAACCTACCTGAGTAAAAAACAATATAAGAAGCTGCCAGAGCTATCAATATTAACTCAATTAGAATTCTCAATTTTAAGTTTTTTGTAATTAAGCGAATCAGCAACCCTAAGGTCAGCGCGATTGATCCATAGAGAATAATCCCTATCATACCAACAACTCCCCACCCTTCCGCGTATGATAGTTCCGCCCAATTTATAAACAGGTTTATTAGCGCTCCTATTATTGCTATCCAACCCATGATAATAAGGGGTGTTAGATATTGTTTTACTTTCATCATTCTATCACAATATCAAAGCCATTCAATAATGCGAGCACCTCAGGATTAGAGAATTTTGCCTTTTTCAGGCGATTATCATTTGGGTTGAACTGGTAACCATAGGCTTCTCGAAAATCGGCCTTGGATAAATTGCAGTTCACGAAAGTGCTCCCCACCAAGTTTGAGCCTTTAAAAATTGCGGCAGATAAATCGGTGTCTATAAAGTCGCATTCCTTGATTTCGCTATTTAAGAAACGAGTAGAAGGAATTTTCAACCCTTTGAAATAGCAATAGCTGATTTGGCAATTCTCAAAGGAAAAGGACAGCAGCATTTTACTGATGGGTTCGAAATCTATCCCGCTAAGTTTACAACCCTTGAAGCTAATGTCATCCCATTTGGCACTCACCACTTTCACCGCAGTGAGGTTACAACTTTCAAAAGTGCAGCCATCAAAAGAACTACTTCTAAAATCAGCACCAGTTAAATCACAATTAACAAAGTGGCATTCATCATAAAATTCACCATCAAACAAATGGCCTTTAAAGTCTTCATTCTTAAATTTGATTTCGCTGTGTTCTTTCATTTGAATGTTTTCATCGTTGAGTATTAGATCCTTCCCCGAAGTTTCAGGGTTAGGATGAAATGCTGTGAGCAAACAATTACAAGGCAGTTTGCTTTTACAATCACGAATTTAAATTAATCAGGACATGAAGCTTGCGCTTAATCAACTCCAATGACTGATTAAAGCTAAACTGCCTCTTTTCTTTTCCTGAGGCACGAAGGATCTAAACCTCTCGATTAGCAATACAATTTCTAGTTCCTTCGCTTCTCATCCGCTAAAGCTTCTGCGAACGCGGTTCCACTCAGGATGAAAAGCAGTCTGCATGTAATTGATACCGAGGATAGTTTTTTCATTAGGAGCTTAATTATAGAAGAAAGACCAACAATAAATAACTACTTACAAACAACCGAAGCGCAACAGCCTCCTTTCTTTTCCTGATCCCGAGAATTCGGGGAAGGAACTAGAAATCGATCCTAAATAGAAAATTCCGATTTACTAATCCCTCCTAACCAATTTCCCATAACTAATAACTATTTACCTTTTCCTGAGCCAAGCTTCTCTTCGGGCTTTTGCCTTGGCATCGGCCTTGGCGTCCATTGCGGTAGACCAAGCTTGGGCTTCTTCTAAAATAAGTTTTGAAGTTTTTTCTTCGCCCCAAATTTTGCGGTACTTAATCTCAATAGTATCGCCCGGTTTGTGAGCAGCTATAATTTCGTTGATGTTAGAATCATCTGTTAATACGGTTCCGGCTAGGCTCAAAATCACATCTTCAGATTCTACACCAGCTTTATAGATTGGAGAACCTACTGTGGCGTTGCCTGTCAATTGCCAGCCGTCTCTTTGCTTGCGAATGTTGCCGCCTATGCTTGCCCGACCTTCCGCTCGATTAGTGTAGGTCACGCCCATTTTCTTGAACAAACTGGCGTAATCTGGCATTTGACTGTCCAAAATGTATTTTCCGAAAAACTCATTGGCAAAGCTTTCACCAGCATATTCAGCCATTCGCGCTTGTAGGTCACGAACGGTGTAAGGGATTTCCGTTTTACCCTGCTTCTCCCAAACGTACTTCATGTAATCGTCTAAGTTTTTACCATTGTCCATGGTGCGTAAGGACATATCAAGTGCCAAGCCCAATACTGAACCATAGGTATAGTAAGAAATAAAAATGTTGCTCAGGTTGGTGGGGTCAATCGAAGTGGCCGCATCAACAAATGGCGCTTGGTAACTCATTTCAATGGGGTTATGGAAATTTCTACCCGGAGCATTAACCACATAACCTACACTTCCGCCCAAACCATTTATATATTGCTCGGCTGAAATGCTTCCAGAACGCGCCTGCATTAATGCAGTGTAGTAACTCGTAAATCCTTCTGCAAACCACAGTTCCCCCGACATGTTGGCGTCTTCAAAACTGAAAGGCTCTAAAGATTTTGGGCGAATGCGTTCCACATTCCAACTATGGAAAAATTCATGCGACATGGTGCCCATAGAGGTGGAGCCCAATGGTCTTTCTACTGGCAGACCGCTTACTACGTAAGTTGAGTTTCGGTGCTCCATACCATCGCCACTGGCGTTGGGCATATAGCAAGAAAGGAAAGTATACTGACCGAAATCATAAGTAGCCAATTCGCCAAAAACCGCTTTTTGCTGCATTACAATGCCCATGGTTTCTTCGAAATAAGCATCCACTTCTGCATCGGTTGTGCCGTCTTTGTGCAAAGCCAAACGAATGGTTTGCCCATCTACATTTCTTTCTCTGAAATACAAATCGGCAATTTCAGTTGGGCTGTCCATTAAGTAATAGGTGTTTGGCGCATAGAATGTATTATTGCCCAAATCTTTGAGTTGAGTAGCTACTTTCCAGTTTCTGTCTTCCCTCACATTGAATTTTACTTTTACCGGACGTTGGTCTAAACCTCTGGCCCAAGCCAAAGTAGCGGGCATGTTGAGGTGGGCGTGGCTCTCGTCAATGCCAGAATAAGTACCGCCAGCACGGTTGGCATAAAGTGTATATTCGAAATGTACTGTGCCGTTATGTCCAGCCACATTCCACTGGTAAGGATTTTCGCGTGTAATGGGCAAAGCCTTGCCATTTCCATCTGTTGCTTTTACGTTGTACACGTTTTTGGCAAACTCATGCACGGCATAGCGGCCAGGCGAACTGCGGCTCATGCGCACTTCCAATACTTTGTTTTCCAAATTGCTGAACTTGATTTTAATATTGGCCTCATGGTGCACTGCATTATCAAACGAAAGTTCGTATTCGTTGTAGGTTTGGGCTTGTAGGCTGATGGCCAAGAAGCTCAGTAAGGCTATGGTTAGGTTTCTTAGTTTCATGTTTTCGACTAAAAGATGGATGTTGTTGTATGAATACTCTCTTCCAAAGATTGCTGTATTCTTGATACAAAGGAATCAAAATAAAAAGAAAAGTAAAATGTAGAACTATTCCTTAGGAGTGACTGATATAAATGATATACTAGGTATTTCAGTCATAAAAATGAATATATTTATGGGTGTATGTCACAAACGTGACTGATGGTTAACGTCTGCTACAATAAAAAACAAAAGAATGAAGACAATATCATTTATTAATATGAAGGGTGGGGTTGGAAAAACTACGAGTGTTGTAGAAATAGGTACAATTCTCGCCACCGATCATGACAAGAGTGTTCTAATAATAGATCTAGATCCACAAACAAACGCCACTTTTTCCTTAATGAAACTTGACGATTGGGATAATATTAAAGATACAGCAACTATTGCTGACGTTCTTGGGATGAATAAAGGGTTTAGTTCAAGGGATGAAGAATATGACATAAATGATGCGATAATCGAAAATGTAGGTGGAATTGATGGCTTGGACTTGATACCTTCTCACCTAGAGTTGACGTTTTTGGATTTGGATTTAGGAGCTCAAGCCGGAAGAGAGCATATTCTATCCAACCAACTTAAAAAGTGTGTAAAAGAATATGATTATATCCTTATTGACTGCCCTCCAAATCTCACGGTTGCTCCTCAGAACGCCCTTGTAATCAGCGACTATATCCTTGTACCCGTAGCACCAGAATTTTACGCAGCAATCGGACTCCCGTTACTATCAAACCGAGTTACTCAATTGAAAAAAAGATTACCAGGATGTAAAGTTGAAATCCTCGGAGTAATTTTTACGCAAGTAAGGAATACAAATGATCATAATCATCATTTGAATGAGATAAGGACTACTTGCAACGGAGATCTTAACATTGAAACATTTCAAACAGTAATTCCTTTTACAACAAAAATAAGTGAAGCCGCAAAATGGAATAGGCCTGCAAGCCTTACAAATCCAGACTCAAATGGAGTTCAAGCATACAAAAGTTTAACTCAGGAATTATTGTTAACCCTTGAAGAAGTCTAAAATGAACTTAGAAGATAAAATAATAAGCGCAGAAGATTTACTTAAGTCACTTTCAGATTATGAAAAGAAAGGATTAGACACTTCGTCATTAAAAATTTTTATTAAGAACCTCAAAACATTTAATAAAATTCAAAAAGCACGGATGTCTAACTACAGCCAACGGCTCTCGCTTGGAGAAAAATTAAATATTATAAAATCGTTCTTAGAAGATAAGAAAGCATTTCCTAGAATTTCTGATGTAATTGAATTTGCTAATAAAGAGCTTTCTCTTGGCTTTAAAGATCAAAAGGAATCACGTGCGATAACGATTAATAGAATAATCGGAAGGATTGAACGTAGCCCAGTTCTCAAAGACCAATTAAAAGAATCTGTTATCAGAATTAGGAATCAAGAAATGCACGGGCACAGTGCCAAACCAACTAAGAAAGACAAGGAAAAAGCTGAATCTTATGCTCGTTGGGCAGAAATTTTAATCAATATATGAAAGAAAAGATTCTAGAAAAGGCAAAGAATGATCTTCCCTTGTATTTTGGCGATTTCAAGGAATTTTGGGATGAATCCATAAACAACATTGGAGACGATGACTTGTATGAAGCCTATCGCGCAACTTTAGTTTTTAAGAATTGGAAATACAATTTTCATTCAATAGAATTCAAGACTTATGACCAAATATTAGATGAAATTTATGAAGATATAAACTCCTCGTTCTTTCTCGCAATTCAGGGCTTATATAGAAGTGCTCACATGCATATGAGAAGTAGCATTGAATTGTCACTTCAACTAGTTTATTTCATTCACCACCCTATAGAGTTTGAAAAATGGAAAAACGGTGATTTTGTTATCAAGCATTCAGACCTATGTCAATATATGGTTGATCACCCAGTATTTGAGACTGATATTCAACCGTTGATAACGAACATCACTAAAAATTGGAAACATTTTTCTAAACATATTCACGGAGAATCACCGATTTTCTTTCAAAGTGAAAAAAATGCGCGAAAGACAAACTCATTTACTGAAAAAGACTTTGGGATTTGGAAAAGCAACTTTTTCAGAAACATTTACCAAATTAATAAATTACTATGCCTTTTCTTCAAAAAAGAAATAAACCGGTTTCCTGAAAACCCACGAAATCTCGTTCTTGCGCTATTAAAGGAAGAAGATTTAGGATTGATTTTTTATGAATAAAACTGTAGACAATCGAGTAACTGCCTCTCCAATTCTAACTAACCAGGCGCGCCTCTCGCATCTCAGAAAAAAACGACCAATATTTTAGTAAACCCTACTTTGATAGTATCATTTGATACTATCATAAAATCCTAATCAACTACTTATAAACCGCCCTCACCTCCACCTCAATAAACATATTTGGGTTGACCAAGGTAAATACTCCAATGGTCGATCGGGCTACTTTATTGGGGTTTTCTTGGGTTCCGAAGAACTCACCATAAGCTTTAAACCAGCCATCGAAATCAGGTTTGTTGTCGTTTTCTGGGTCGGGAGCAACATACACTTTCATGGCCACTACATCTTCCAAACCCAAACCTTCTTCGCCCAAATAATCTGCAATTCGCTTAAGGGTGCTTACGCTTTGTTCATAGGTATTTCCAAATCGCTCGCGGTCGCCTTCGGGCTTGGTTTCGTCTTTTGGGTTGGCCACAATGCCACTGGCAAAATAGATGCTTTTTCCCGCAGGTACTTTTACTCCTTTTAGAATAGAAGAGCCTTCTCTTTCGAAGCGAACAACCTCCTCTGAAGTGTGCTTATCATCATCATCGTTGTCTTCAGTTTCGCAAGAAGGAAAAACGGATAGAATAATAAAGAGAAGTAAAAGGTGTTTAGCTTTTAGTGTCATTGGTTTAGATTTTAAGTTGAAGATACAAAAGTTAACATACGGTTCGAATTGGAGCCGCCTTAATTCCTATAATCTGACCTTAGATAAAAAAACGCCAGCCAGATCAGGCTTTCTGTATTATCTTAGAAAAAAATATTTATTCTAGGGGGAAAGCGATTGGCAGTAATCGGGAGTTGAGGAATAGGTATTTGTCGATAAGATTGGTATCGACCTGGTTGAAATGAAATGATCATTGGGTTGGGTTTTCAGCTTCCGCCCAAAAAGAAAAGATAATTGGAAAGGAACATAATTGAAGAATTGGGCAGTTTGGCTTTGGCTACTCGCCTGAAAAACTTAAGCGAACGGTTGGCCAAAGATGTGGCCGCTATTTATAAAGAATCTGACTTCGATTTTGAACCCCGTTGGTTTGCTGTGGTTTATGCCCTAAAGAATGGAGAAGAGCTGGCAGTGACAGAGCTGGCGGCCAGTTTACAACAAACTCATCCTGCCGTAAATCAAGTGGCTAATATTTTAGTAAAGAAGAAGTTGGTGATAGAATCTAAAGATGATGCCGACCAAAGAAAGCGCCTTTTAAAGCTGAGTGATTCTGGAATTGAATTGGTAGGTAAAATGGAAGGCCTTTGGCTTAAAATTAAAAAGGCCAACGATCAGCTTTTAATCGATAGCAAGCAAAACTTCCTAGACGACATAAAGACCATAGAATCTGCACTAGACGAAAAATCTATGTATGACAGGGTGAAGTCGCTATTGTAAACCTTATCGGCTCAACTCAAAGCGTTTAAAACTCATGAAATCTTCATAATTCTCACCAATTATAATTGGTTAAAGAACTTCATGCTTTTGACAAGCACCACTAATTATTTCTGCCCCAGAATCGTTCAGCCCACTGTTCGTGAACGTTCATTTTTTAGTTCTACCTTATCTGAATAATTTTTTAATGTACTGTTTAACAGTGATTTATATTGATGACTTGAATTAGGTATGTTTTTTGGTAAGTGGTTACGTATTAATGTAAAAAACATGCCAAGAATCGTCATTTCTCTTTTTGTAATTTTTTACTCATTTGGTTTACAAGCCCAATCCTTTGACCAAACGAATGTGGTTACTCAACTGGCTCAAATCATGGATCGCAATTATGTATTTCCAGAGAAGGGAAAGGCCATGAGCGACCTAATCCTGTCGAAACTGAAAAACGGAGAATACAAAGCCATTGAGTCTCCTGACGATTTAGCCAAACGGCTTGATGCCGATTTAAAGTCGGTGGCAAATGACAAGCATATTCGGGTAACTTATAACCCTACACGCTTTGAGGCCATTCAGCAAGGTAGCCCGACAGGCGGTAGACCAGCCCAAGGAAATTACGGATTTGAAGAGGTTGATATTCTTGAGGGTAATATTGGTTATTTAGACCTAAGAGGTTTTTCCGATATCCGATTTGCGGAAGAGGTAGCAAAGGCAGCAATGGACAAACTGATTCAGTCCGATGCTATAATCTTCGACCTAAGAAAAAACGGAGGAGGCTCTCCTTCCATGATCAGGTTTATTTCTAGTTACCTTTTTGGTGATCAACCTGTTCACTTAAATACTTTTTATTGGCGGCCGAGCGACAGGTATTCGGAAACCTGGACAGCCCCAGACTTAGCGTCTGTTTATAAACCGAATCTGCCTGTTTATGTACTCACCAGTAATTATACTTTTTCGGCTGCTGAAGAGTTTACCTACAACTTGAAAAACTTAAAACGTGCCACCATTATTGGTGAAACCACGGGCGGAGGGGCTCATCCAGGTGGGCCAATGCTGCTAACAGATGGTTTTATTGTCAATGTACCTCAAGGCAGGGCCATTAACCCAATTACCAAAACCAACTGGGAAGGAGTGGGGGTAAAACCCAATATTGAAATCAAAGCTGATGCCGCTTTGGATAAGGCATTGGAACTTATTAAAGCAAAGAATTAGGAAGTCAAGTTTTTAAATATGATCAAGAACTACATCAAAATTGCTCTTAGAAGCCTGTTGAAAAGTAAGGCTACTTCTGTTATTAATGTACTAGGCCTTTCAATTGGCATGGCCTGTTGTATTGTTATTTTCTTATTCGTTCAGAATGAAATGTCTTATGATAAGTTTCATTCTAAATCAGGTAAAATATTTAGGGTACTCACTATCGACAAGGCCCTTGGGGTAAGCAATAGCTTGGTAGGCATTACGCTTCCCGTTTTAGGTGCTTCTATGGAAGATAATTTTCCAGAAGTTGTGAATAGAGTAAGAATGCTGCCGCAAGGAAGGCAACTGATTACCTACGAGCAGCAAGGCTTCTATACCGACTATTTTGCTTATGCCGAACCCTCAATTTTTGAAATGTTTGATTTTAAACTGGTAGAGGGAGATGTAGAGAATGCTTTGAGAAATCCCAATACTGTGGTGGTAACTCAGAGCATGGCCGAGAAAACTTTTGGCTCAGATAACCCCATTGGAAAGCGAATTGATATTGGAGGTCAGCCCGGTTTGGAAGTAGTGGCAGTAATGAAAGATGTGACCGAAAACAGCCACCTTAATTTCGATGTAATTGTTTCTATGCAGCAGGCTGACACTACATCGGGCTTTGCGCAATTTCTCAATTCTTGGCAGAGCATCAGTATGGTTACTTATGTGGAACTGGCCAATCCTGCCAGTGAAGAAAATGTGGAGGAGAAAATGGAAACCTTGATTCGAGCGAATAATGTGGGTGAAAATTTCAGCGTAACACTTCAACCATTAAAAGATGTCCATTTAAAATCCAGTGGAATTCTTTTCGAGAACTACAACTTGAATAAAACTGATGAAGGTTATGTATATACACTGGCGGCAGTTGGGCTTTTTGTAATGTTGATCGCGTCTTTCAACTTTATGAATTTATCTACGGCCAGATCGGCCAATAGGGCGATGGAAGTGGGAGTACGAAAAGTATTTGGGGCAGTGAAAAAACAGCTCATTAATCAGTTTATGGTGGAATCAGTTTTCCTTTGTCTTTTCTCGCTGTTCGTAGCGATAGGTTTAGTGGCAGCTTTGGGTTCTGTGGTCAACCTTCCGTTTAGCGATAACTTGGCCATTCATTTTATTTCTAACCCAGTTTGGGTTGTTGGCGCATTGGTTTTTACTGTAATTCTAGGCTTGTTTTCTGGAAGTTACCCAGCCTTTATGTTGTCTAGTTTCAGTCCAATTAGTATTCTTCGTGGTTCATTTAAAACCAGCGGAAAAGGAGTTTTACTAAGAAAATCCTTGGTGGTTTTTCAGTTTATGGTGTCCATAGTAATGATTATTGGAACCGCCATTGTTTATGACCAATTACAACTTTTACGCAATGCCGACAAAGGCTTTGATACAGAGCAAATTCTCACTTTAGATGTAAGTCATCCAAGCCTGCAACCTTCCATTCAAGTGCTTAAAAACAAGCTAGAGCAAAACCCTTCCATTTTGGCCACAGCCGGAACCGCTTCTATGCCGGGAAGAACCTTCGGCCGAAGAGGTGTGCGGCCTGAGGGAGCTGCGCCAGATGACACTTGGATTGTGAGTGTGCTTAATTTTGATGAGCATTTTGTAGACTTAATGGGGATGGAAATTGCCCAAGGAAGGCTTTTCAATAGAGAGATTGCTACAGATCAGCAGCAGGGAGTAATGATTAATGAGGCCATGGCAAAGCAGCTGGATTGGGAGAATCCTATTGGTAAAAAGCTAACTTTTGGTCAAAACGAATCTACCATTATTGGCGTAGTAAAAGACTTTCATTTCGCTTCACTTCGCTATCAAATAGAACCACTGGCCATGTTTTATAGTCCTGATGGTGGAGGTAGTTTGGCCATTAAATTGAATGCCGCAGATATAAGCAAAACAATGGCTTTTGTACAATCTACTTGGGACGAAGTGTTTCCCAATAGCCCCTTGGAATATCGTTTTTTTGATGAAGAATTTGGGCAGCAATATCAGTCCGATGAAAAGTTCGGCACCTTAGTTTTTAGCTTTACTTGGCTCGCCATTTTTATTGCTTGTTTAGGTTTGTTTGGCCTTTCGGCTTTTACTGCGCAACAAAAAATCAAGGAAATAGGAGTAAGAAAAGTGTTAGGAGCTTCTGTTTTGGGTATTGTTGTATTGCTTTCAAATCAGTTTACTAAGCTTATCATTCTTGCTGTGGTTTTGGCAAGTCCTTTGGCCTACTATATGATGGAATACTGGTTGAGTGATTTCGCCTATCGTGTAGAAATTAACTGGTTTTGGTTTTTAGCATCTGCCATCGTGGCATTGCTTATCGCTTTAGCTACGGTCACCTATCAATCCGTAAAAGCGGCAATGGTTAATCCTGCCAAATCATTGAGGTATGAGTAGAATTTAGCAAACTTTAACATAATGGAGAGTAAGGGTCGTAACCTAAATGATTAGAATTGGTTTAATTGTTGTTACCCAAAGAATGTGACCATCGGTAAAGACGAAAAGCGCTTATTTTCGTTAGATTTATATCCTTACCTCTATTTGGGTTTTTTGAGTTTGAAAAGCTTACTACGTATTATGAAATTGTTTAAAAAGTTGATTATCATACCTGCTCTCATATTATTGGGCAGTACCAATATTTACGCTTCCGATGCGGCTGATACTACAAAATATTTGCAGCCGAAAGCTGAGCACATCAAGGAAGCCATTATGGTCACGCAAATCCTTGATTATTTCCATTATCGAGATGTTGATTTAAATGACTCATTGTCATCTGTCATCCTTGATAATTTTATTGAATCACTAGATGCGAGTAAAAATTACTTTTTGGCTTCGGACATCAAGTCATTTCAAAAATACCGATTTGCCTTTGATGATGATTTGAAACGAGGAAATCTAGTTCCAGCATTCTACATCTTTAATATTTATAAGAAACGTGTTGAAGAACGCTTAAAATATGCGTTGGCAGAATCGAGAAAGAAATTTGATTTTACGAAAAACGAAGAGTTTGTTTTTGATAGAGAGAAGGCTCCGTACCCTCAATCACTTCAAGAGCAAGATGAGCTTTGGAGAAAAGTTGTAAAACATCAGGCTTTGAGTTTAAAGCTTAGCGGTTCTGAT
The DNA here is from genome assembly GCF_001593005.1 of Roseivirga ehrenbergii. Classification (GTDB taxonomy): domain Bacteria; phylum Bacteroidota; class Bacteroidia; order Cytophagales; family Cyclobacteriaceae; genus Roseivirga; species Roseivirga ehrenbergii. The sequence goes on along the minus strand of NZ_LQZQ01000001.1, from coordinate 363,000 downwards.
GATAAAAAGATTTCTGAAACGCTTGTTACGCGTTATGAACGTTTCAAAAGCAATGTAGATAAATACAATAGCACGGATGTTTTTGAGATTTTAATGAACTCTGTAACCGAAGCCTTCGATCCACATACCAATTATTTTGGACCAAGAAGTGCCGAAGATTTTCAGCGTGAAAGCTCAAAAGCCATGGAAGGAATTGGGGCAACTTTGCAGCAAGATGATGATTTCACCAAGATTGTTGAGTTGCGCCCTGGTGGACCGGCTTTCTTAAGTGGCCAAATCGATATTGACGATAGAGTAGTTGGTATTGCACAAGGAGCTGATGGTGAAATGGTTGATGTTGTAGGCTGGAGATCTGATGAAGTGGCAGGTCAAATTAGAGGGCCGAAAGGAACCTTGGTTAGAATTGAATTTTTGCCTGCCGGAAGACCAATTGGTAGTCAAACCAAAATAGTAAATATTGTTCGAGATAAAATCAAGTACGATGAAGCTAAGGCCAAAAGCCAAGTGGTACAATATGAAGAAGGTGGTAAAACATACAACTTAGGTATAATTACCCTTCCCGACTTTTATTTGGATTCAGAAGGTCTTGAAGAAGGCGAAAAGGATTTTAGTAGTGCCACCAGTGACGTTAAAAAACTAATCACCCAACTACAAGAAGATGGGGTTGATGGTGTGATGCTTGACCTTAGAAATAATGGTGGAGGTTCTTTGCTTGAGGCCATAAGTTTATCGGGGCTGTTCTTACCGGGTGGACCAGTGGTTCAAATCAAATACGCCAATGGACAAATTGCCAAAGAAGACGATAAAGAGAAAATGTTTTATTCGGGGCCATTGAGCGTAATGACTAATCGTTTTTCTGCTTCGGCTTCTGAGATTTTTGCTGGAGCATTGCAGGATTACAAAAGAGCGGTGATTGTTGGTGAGCAAACTTACGGAAAGGGTACTGTTCAAAACGTAAGGGGCTTGAATGATTTCTTAAGAGAACCGACTACCGATGAATTAGGCTTGATTAAATACACAATTGCCAAGTTCTATAGAGTATCGGGAAGTAGCACTCAACACTTAGGAGTTTCGCCTGATATTAGCCTACCGTCTGCTTTTAGTGCCGAAGAATTTGGTGAAAGCTCGAAGCCAAGTGCCCTACCTTGGGACAAAATTCCTGCGGCTAAATTTACGCCACTTGATTATGTAGACAATGATTTGATTGCTCAGCTGAGAAAGTCTCATGAGAAAAGGTTAAAGACAGATCAGAGTTTAATTGATTACCAATATGATATTAATGAACTGAACAAAGCAAGAGCGAAAACTACAGTTTCGTTAAACTATGAAGTGCGTAAGAAGGAAGCGGCAGACTTTGAGGCTAAAAGAGATGCTAGAGTGAAAATCGGAGACTCATTAAAAGAGCTAGGCTCAAGCAAAGGTGTGAAAAACCATGCTTTAGACGAACTGAAAGATCCTTTCTTAAAAGAGAGCATTATACTTTTGGCAGAACAGATTGCCGCCAAGAGAAGTAAAGGATAAGTAGAATAAGCGATTTAAAATAAAAATGGCTGGATTTCAGAAGAAGTCCAGCCATTTTATTTTTCCCTTGACCCGAACCTGTTAGAGGTTCGCAATCCGGATATAGCTTTATTTAGCGTAGTTAACCGCTCTCATTTCGCGAATCACCGTCACTTTAATTTGCCCTGGGTATTGCATGTCTTTTTCGATTTTCTGCGAAATATCAAACGAAAGCTGACCGGCAGTAGTATCAGAAACCGAATCAGCATCTACTAACACTCTCAGTTCTCTACCTGCTTGAATCGCATAACATTTGTTTACCCCATCAAAGTCTAAAGCCAGCGCCTCAAGGTCTTTTAATCGTTTGATGTACGATTCCATCACTTCTCTTCTTGCACCTGGACGAGCCCCTGAAATAGCGTCACAAGCTTGAATAAGTGGAGAGATCATTGAAGTCATTTCGATTTCATCGTGGTGAGCTCCAATTGCATTACAGATTTCTGGGTGCTCCTTATATTTTTGAGCCAATTCCATTCCCAATAATGCGTGAGGAATTTCTGGCTCTTCTGGCCATACTTTTCCAATATCATGAAGTAACCCTGCTCTTTTCGCGCGCTTGGCGTTTAAGCCCAATTCTGAAGCCATGGTAGCACAAAGTCTGGCTACTTCTCTTGAATGTTGAAGTAGGTTTTGGCCATAAGAAGATCTGAACCTCATTCTACCAACTAATTTGATGAGCTCAGGGTGGAGGCCATGAATACCTAAGTCAATCACGGTTCTTTCACCAATCTCTACAATTTCCTCCTCAATGTTTTGCGTGGTTTTGGTAACGATTTCTTCAATCCTTGCTGGGTGAATTCTGCCATCGGTAACTAGCCTATGTAATGAAAGTCGAGCGACTTCTCTTCTTACTGGATCGAAGCCAGAAATGATGATGGCTTCAGGCGTATCGTCAACAATGATTTCTACACCAGTTGCGGCCTCTAGCGCACGAATGTTTCTTCCTTCTCTACCGATGATTTTACCTTTAACATCATCGCTTTCAATATTAAAAATAGATACACAGTTTTCTACTGCGTGCTCTGTAGCAGTTCTTTGAATAGATTCAATGACAATCTTTTTGGCCTCTTTGGCTCCCGTAAGCTTGGCTTCATCAATAATATCTTTGATGAGTACTGATGCTTTTGATTCTGCTTCAACCTTTAAGGTTTCCATCAATTGTTCGCGGGCTTCGTCAGCTGAAAGTTGGGCAACTTTTTCAAGCGCTTTTACTTTTTCATCCACCTTCTTTTCAAGGTCTTCTTTTCGTTTTCTAACGATTTCTAGCTGAGCTTCTACATTCTCTTTGGTACTATCAACTTCAGCTTCTTTTCGCTTTAATTTTTCTAGTTGCGAATTGAGTGTAGCTTCTTTTTGCTTCAGCTTGTTTTCATTACTGATGATTTGATTCTTCTTACGATTAACCTCTTCTTCAAACTCAGATTTTAGCTGTAGGTACTTTTCTTTGGCCTCAAGAATTCTGTCTTTTTTGAGGGTTTCGGCTGTAAGTTCAGCCTCTTTCATTATTAATTTGCCTTTTTCTTCAAGTTCTTGGGCGGCCTTCTTGTTAACTTTTTGTAACAGAAGTCTCCCTATGAACACCCCTATAGCCAACGCTCCGATGGCCGTAATGAGGATTGTAACTGTTTCTCCCATATGTGAATCTATAGGTAGAATTGGAAGTGTACTGAAACGTATTCTAAAGCGGTATTTAAGGAATTAGGAGAGGGCGGTTTTAATTATGTTTTCAAGTTGATCTAATTGGCCAGAGGTGGTAGAATCTATTGATGCTACTTCACTTTCCACTTTCATCTTTGCGATTAAACTATCAAATGCAACCATTGCCAAGAGATCTTCTTTATCATCTATGCCAAATTGGTCTCTGTAAGATCGTAATTTCTCATTTATAATCTTGCCTGCATTACGTACCCTTTGCTCCTCTTCAGGTTTAACTTTCATGGGGTACTCTCGGTCCCCAATTTTGATTTTTATTGATAGAATGTCTACCATATGATTATACTACTCACTTAAATGAGCAATACATTTATCTATTTCCTTAATGTACTCGTTTAACTTATGTTTCAACTCTGTAGACTCTTCCTTTTCTACGGTTGTGTTTGATACAATTTTAGTGATTTTATCCTGATTTTGAAAATCAGCAATTTGAGATCGAAGACCAACAATTTGTCCTTTTAGCTCAGTGTTTTGGTTTGCTAACGCTTTGTTCTCTTGCTTCAATGCTTCATGTTTATTTACCAGTTGCTTCAACTGTTGTTGTACATGATCTAAACGTTGAAAAAGCGATAATTCTGCCATTTTATTTTCTTATTACTGCCCCAAGCTCGCGCTCAAAACCTTGCATTAATCGGCTCATACATTTGTCAATCACCTTGTCGGTCAATGTCTTTTCTTGGTCTTGAAGATAGAAACTGATGGCATAAGCCTTTTTGCCTGCATCAATTTTATCGCCTTCATAAACATCGAAAACACTAATGCGATTGACCAGTGATCGCTCAAGCTTTTCTGCTAACTTCCTAATGTCATCAAAATTTACGGCTTTATCAACAACTAATGATAAGTCTCTTTTTACCTCTGGGTATTTAGAGATGGGTTGGAAGGTGAATTCAGAAGTTGATAGTTTTTGAATATAGTCCCAATCGAAATCCGCAAAGAAAACTTCGGTAGATACATCGGCTAATTTGGCGACTTCGGCATTTACCTTTCCAAGCTGAACGATTGGTTTTTTATTGGTAGAAATGCTTAGTCCATAACCGAATAAATCACTGTCAGTTTCTTGGCTTTCGATTTTATGGATACCAAACTTGGCCAATAATTTAAGTACAATGGCCGATAAATCATGAAAATTAACTTTTCTGCTTGGCGCCAGCCAACTTTCAGGCGCGGCATTTCCTGTTATAAACAATGAAAGCCTAGAACGCTCTACATATTTTTCTTTGATGAAATGATATGTGGTTCCGAACTCGAAAAGTTTTAGGTCACCGTTCTTACGTTTCACATTTCTATCAATAACCTCAAGGCCATGGAATAAAAGTGTTTGGCGCATTACGTTCAAATCTTCACTTAAATAGTTGAGGATTTTAACGTTGTCATTTTCGTCAATAGCTGCAGTGCCATTTGAATACCCATCTTTGGTAAGTGAGTTGGTTACAATTTCATGAAAACCAGCCCCTGCCAACAAACGAGAGGTTTCTTTTTTAATTCCGTCTGCATCTGTAGTCGGAAATTCTGATAGGAAAGTGCTGCTTAAATGGTCATCAATTTCAATATTGTTGTAACCATAAATTCTCAATACCTCTTCCACAATATCAGCTTCGCGCTGAACATCTACACGGTAGGGAGGAACAATGGCGGTAAATCCAGTTTCAGTTTCATTCTGAGTTTGAATATCTAGGCTTTCTAAAATGGATTTGATTCTGTCATTACCAATTGCCTTTCCTATCAATCGGTCGATATTCGCGAATCTTACTTCTACTTTAAAATCCTCGATAGGTGTTGGGTAGAAGTCGGCAAGAGGTGATGAAACTTCGCCTCCGGCAAGCTCCTGAATAAGCAATGCTGCATATTTCAAAGCGTAAACCGTAATGTTAGGGTCAGTTCCACGCTCGTAACGGAAAGAGGCATCCGTTTTTAATTGATGCTTCTGAGCACTTCTTCGAATGTAATCAGGAGAGAAGTAAGCGCTTTCTAAAAATACGTTTTTCGTAGTTTTCTTAACACCTGATTTGATACCACCAAAGACACCCGCAATGCACATTCCGCCTGCCTCATTACAAATCATCAGGTCTGTATCGGCTAGTTTTCTTTCTTTCTCATCGAGGGTTGTGAATGTTGTTCCTTCAGGAAGCGTTTTCACGGTCACTTTATCGCCAACAATTTCATCTGCATCAAAGGCATGCATTGGCTGACCAAGGCTATGGAGCACATAATTGGTAATGTCAACCACATTGTTGGTTGGCTTTATTCCAATGGCATTTAGTCTAGTCTTTAACCAATCAGGGGAATCAGTTACAGTAACTCCAGTAATGGTAAGGGAAGAATACCTTGGGCATGCTTCGATATTTTCAACAGTTACTGGAATGATTCTTTTCTCGTTGTCTACTTTAAAGTTTTCAACAGAAGGAAACTTAACAGGCCTATTCAGTAGAGCTTTTAGGTCTCTAGCCACACCAATGTGTGAAGCACCATCGGCCCGGTTTGGTGTTAAACCAATTTCAAAAACAAAATCAGATTCTAAATTGAAATAATCCGCTGCGGGTGCTCCGTTTGGCAAAGCTGTATCGAGTACTAAAATACCATCATGAGATTGGCCAAGGCCTATTTCATCTTCGGCACAAATCATCCCTTCAGAAACTTCTCCTCGAATTTTGGCCTTTTTTATTTGGAATGAATCGCCAGAGCTTGGGTAAAGAGTAGCGCCAACGGTAGCAACAATTACTTTTTGACCTGCTTTTACATTTGGAGCGCCACAGACAATCGGAGAAAGTTGTTCTTCACCAATATCAACGGTGGTTACACTTAGTTTATCTGCGTTGGGGTGTTTTGCACAAGTGATTACTTCACCTATAACCAAGCCCTTAAGGCCACCTTTTACAGATTCTACTTCCTCCCAAGTTTCTACTTCTAATCCTGAGCCAGTTAAAAGTGCTGCAATTTCTTCTGCAGATTCAGTGATTTGAATATATTCTTTAAGCCAGTTAAGGGAAATCTTCATGCCGTTATTTTACTTGTTCCACCCAATTTAGGTGAAAGAGCAAAATTAATGATTTAAGCTTTCCAACAATGTGCTTAGTCGTTTTTGTAGAGCTTTTCGCCTGCTTTAATCGGAACTTTCAGCAAGTTTTCGGCAGGAGGGATGGGGCAGCTATATTCTGGGTTGAAATGGCAATAAGGATTATAGGCAGTATTGAAGTCTAAAACCACGGAATTTGTGCCATTTTCCATCAAATCAATATATCTGCCACCTCCATAAGTTTCATCACCGCTGGTGTCATCGGCAAACATTAAAAACAGCCGATTTGGGTTAACATCGTCCCAGTCTTTGTAGAGCAATAGCCTTTGTGGTTTTCCTTCTAACTCAAACTCGGCATGAGCAAATGGAATGTATTTTTCTTGTTCGCCAGTGGTTGTGGCAATAAAGATTGGCACCTTCTTTTCGATTTCAACTAGTCGTGCCAAGATTTTATAATCTTCGTTTACTGGGTAGTAATTCAACTTGGTGAAAGTTCTTTTGTCTTCTTCAAGTAAAGGAGAGCTAGAAGCCAGCATACGCTTGTCTTTGTCCTTTCTTTCTGTTTCAATTCGTGCTATGTATTCTTTCGAACTTTCCCCTACAGTGAGAAAGTTGAATACGGTTACACCTAAAAGCAAAACAATCAAAATACCGAAAATAGTGCTCCTTTTCATGCTGTAAAGTAAGGTTGAAAAGGCTGAAACTCAAATGGAAAGTTGATTTAAGTATGGGTTAAATTAAACTTTCGTCAGCGAAGCTGTAATATCCATCATCTGTAAAAATGATATGGTCTAAAACAGGGATTTCTAGCAGATTTCCCGCGTTTTTCAATTTTTCTGTGAGCCGTATATCTGCTTGACTAGGTTTTAGGTTGCCCGATGGATGGTTGTGAACTAAGATGATTCCACAGGCCAAATCTTCCAATGCCCTTTTAAAAATTACTTTGGGGTCGGCTACCGTGCCTGAAACACCGCCTAGGCTAATTACTCTTTTCTGAATTACCTCATTGTTTCTTTTGAGCATGACTACCCAAAACTGTTCAACGGGTTGGTCCATCAGCTCGGGTTTCATCAGCTCATATACATCTTTTGAATTGGTGATTTTTAATTTCTTCTCCGATTCAAACGATTTTCTCCTTCTGCCTAATTCTAAGGCGCTCACAATAGAAATGGCTTTTGCTTCACCAATGCCTTTGAATTGTTGAAGTTCAGTAACCGACTGTTTGGCTAATGTGTTGAGGTCGTGATTGGAATGGGCGAGTATTTTTTTAGAAAGGTCTACAGCGCTTAATTCGCGCGAGCCAGAGCCAATAAGAATAGCTATTAACTCAGCATCAGACAGGGCGGCCTTGCCTTTTAGAAGTAGCTTTTCGCGCGGCCGGTCTTCTTCAGCCCATTTAAGAATATTCAGTCCTTTTTCCATTTATATTAGAATGGGAAGACGGAATATAATAAAAGCTAATGAATATTAAATATTGGACAACAAAAAAAACCGAACCCTGAAGAGTTCGGTTTCAAGTATCGTTAATAATTAACTCTTAAAGGCTGTTTACCAGCTTGGTTAATTTTGATTTGTTATTGGCAGCTTTGTTCTTGTGGATGATATTGTTCTTTGCCAATTTATCAACCATTGAAATAACTTTCTTCAATAACTCTTGAGCCTCAGACTTATCTGAAGTATCTCTCAATCTCTTGATGTAAGTACGAGTGGTTTTGTGCTGATAACGGTTTCTCAATCGTTTAGCCTCGTTCGAACGTATTCTTTTTAATGCAGACTTATGATTTGCCATGTATTTATTACTTACAATTTCTCAAATTCGGGACGCAAAGATAGGTCTTAAAATAATATTAACAAATACATGCCAGTAAAATTATTCTGAATAAACAGCTTTACTTTTACCCGCTATTTACTCGATGTTTTTGTGAGTTTGAATGTTTCAGTTCCAGGTTTGCTGGTAAACCCCTTAGGCCTATCTGCTTCGGGGTCATCAGATAAAAGCATCATGATTTCATTTTTGCCGCTAAACTCGAAAATGCCCTTTATTCGAGAGAACTCAACACTGAACATGGTAAAAATAATGTCGATTTGGTGAGGAATAACGTCTGTGTTTAACTCATAATTAAGTCCAGCTGGAATATCTTCGATTTCAAAATTTTCACCTCCCATTACATCATCACCCGAAATTATAATGATAACATTGTTGTCTTCAAATGTTATTTCTACCTCTTCAGTATCCCCCAAACTTGTTCCATTCCATACACCTGTTATCCTGGGGTCTGTTGAGTTTTCAGGAGCACTATATGCTTTTGTTGTCTCGGTTATTGACTCTGGTTCTGGTTCTACTATTTCTTCTTGTTTAATTTCTTGGTATCCAACATTTGTGATGTAATATTGTGAATCCCAGTATTTTCTGATTTCTTCTTTGGGGAAACTCTCTGAAGTTATAAGTTCCTGCGACCGATTGTCGGTGTATTTTGAGAGGACTAAAACCCATAAATCATTTAGGTATTCTAGTTGAGTTATTGAGTAACCCAAGGCCAAATTTTCTTCGATTTCTTCTATTGGAAATGTTTCGGAAGTACGCCACTTCTGCAAGCTGATCTTATTGGTTTTTGAGCCTACTATCGCCCACTTTCCTTGACCATAAGCCAATTTAATAATGCTTCTTCCCTCATCCCAATACTCTTTAATCTTATCTTTTGGAAATTCAGTGGTTGTAGACCATTTTTGGCCAGAGTAACTACTGCCCTTAGACATAACCAAGGCCCAAACATCATTGCCATAGGTTAACTCCGTAATAGCATATCCAGCATCCCATAATTCTGTTATTTCATCTTTTGGGAAATCTACGCGCGTTCTCCATGACTGTAAACTATAATCTGAGGTTTTGGATGATATAACAGTCCATAAATTGTTATTATAGCTTAGGCTAGATAAATAATAATCGTTGTCCCAGTCATCACTTATTTCTTCTTTAGGAAATTCAGTCCTTGTTTTCCATTTCTGAGCTGTAATGTTGCTACCATAGGTCATTACTAAATGATACTGTCCAAAACTTATGTTTACCGTCAATACTAAGATGACTAGGGTGAGTATTGGAGATGAATTCTTACGCATTTTGCTTTTGTTGTAGAGCCTTAAATTTATTTATTCAAAACTGAAATTCCATATTTTATTGTTTTGAATACATACGGAATCAAGTTATGATTCATAACAGCATGCATCACAATGGGGCTTAATTGGCAGAAGGGTGAATGTTCAATTCACTCAAGCAATACCTCTTAGTTAAGGATTTTTGTAGGAGAAAAACTTTTGGCATGGAAATGGAAAGAAGGGTGTTAATGCATTAATAAAATGGTCGACCCTTGTTGAAAACTTAAATGTCAAGGTTATGAAAAGAGTAATACTGTTTGTAGGAATAATGGTGGTTGGGCTTTTTGCCGAAGGAGAGATAGAGGCTCAGAGGCGAAGTAATGATAGCCGCAACAACCGAGATAAAAGTAAAGTTGAAAAACGTGATGACAATCGTGGAAGAAACGATGATCGTAAGAAGGTATATAACACTAGAACAACAAGAAACGGAAGAACTGAGACTGTTGTCAAGAAAGTGGTAGTTAGAAATAATGGTTATCGCTATTCAGATGCCAGAAGAGATAATGGATGGAGGAGAGTTGATAATTCATATTATGACTACGACTTTAGAAACGGAAGACGAAATGTGGTGTACAGAAGTGCCGCTCCTAGCAGCAGACATATTTGGGTAAATGGTTATTGGGAATACAATAGAAGGCTCAGAAGAGATGTTTGGGTACAGGGCCACTGGACTGTTCGAAGAGATTATCATAGATGGCAAGAGGGCCGCTATAGCGTTATAGGTGGTGTTCGAATTTGGGTACCTGGTGTGTGGATCAGGGTTTTTTAAAAGTAGACAATTGATAAATGAAAAGAGGCGCCATTGGCGCCTCTTTTATTATACGTGAACGTGTCTTTCTGCGTGATAAGATGATCTGACCAATGCGCCAGATTCTACATATTTAATCCCCCGTTTTAAGCCTTCTTCTTTAAAGAACTCGAATTTATCAGGGTGAACGTATTCAATTACTTCGTGATGCATTTTGGTAGGTTGCAAGTACTGACCTAAAGTCAAGATGTCTAGCTTTACTTCCGCCAAGTCGTCCATTAGCCTGAAAACCTGTTCGTCAGTTTCGCCTAAACCTAACATGGCACCTGATTTTGAACGCTTACCATATTCTTTAATGCGTTTCAATTCTTCTAAGCTTCTTGCATATTTGGCTTGTGGGCGAACTCTTCTATACAGTTCTTCAACAGTTTCCATGTTATGCGAAACCACTTCCTGACCTGCATCAATCATTCTATATAATGCATCCCAGTTTCCTTTTACATCAGGAATAAGCGTTTCTATGGTTGTTTCTGGGCTTAGTTTTTTAGTTTCTACTACCGTTTGGTACCAGATTTCAGCGCCTCGATCTTTAAGCTCATCTCTATTTACCGAAGTAAGTACTGCATGCTTAACTCCCATCAGCTTAATAGCTTCAGCTACTCTTTTAGGCTCTTCGGTATCGTACTCTGGCGGTCTGCCTGTGGCTACTGCACAAAAAGAACAGCTCCTGGTACATACATTGCCCAATATCATAAAGGTGGCCGTGCCGGCTCCCCAACATTCACCCATGTTTGGGCAATTGCCACTTTCGCAAATGGTATGAAGTTTATATTGATCAACCAGCTTGCGGACTTTGGCATATTCTTCTCCAATAGGGAGTTTAACACGCAACCAATCCGGTTTTTTTCTTCTGGTTTCTTTTTCTTTGGAAATTACTGGTAGTTCAATCATCCTTTTTTGCTCTGACTAACAATACCACAAAGGTAACTCAAAGGTTCCAAAATGGTATGAAAGTAGCCTATCTTCTTTTCCCAAAATAAACAGCAATAAAAGCAGCAGAGTAAACACTTTTACCTTCGGCTTCTGGAAGTATATTGATCTTACGGGTGAAAGCCTCTACTACAAAGCCCGCTTGAATACCAAAAACCCTACTTTTTGTGGAATTGGTTTCGAAGGTCATAGATGTTTTAAGGTGAAGTCCTGGAACAATATTAGACTCAAAGAGCCCTTTTAATGGGCTAGAGGTTCCGTTAATGTTGTTTACCGAATGTATGTTTGGGTCATACTGTTCTTTTCTCCCTCTATAATTTACATAGTAAGGGGCTTCTAAGCCAATTGTAGGGCCTGCGGAAGCCATAGCAGAAACCCTTACGCCCTGCTGTGGTGATTTTTGAAAGAGCACTTTTTCTCTTCCGTAATAAGGACGAATAGAAATGAGGTAGTTAGATTTTCCAATTACAAAGCTACTTCCTGTAATTGTGGTTTGGCGCGATTCTCTTGGGTGGCGAGTATTGGCCAACTCAATGCCATAGTGCGCTAAATTTTTCTTGTCAAATGAGTTTGAGTGCCTCCAAAACAGAGAGCTGATGAGGCCACTGTTCGAGGCATGTGAGCCACCAAAAACATTTTCAATTTCATAATTCTCGTCTTCGATCCTCGTGTCAAAGCCAAAGCCCGACTGACTAAAAGCAGTGTTACAGATAAATAATAACAAGACGACTGTGAAAACTTTGACACTAATTTGCATACTTGGCGTTGTAGCTCTGTTTGAGATTGCTAAATTAACGAAAAAAAATACTGCTTAGTTTATGATTACAGTGAAATCGAAATATACAGGAAACCTGAGTACCGAAGCCGTTCATGTTAAATCTGGAAACGGTATTGTTACTGATGCACCTGTAGATAATAATGGAAAAGGAGAAGCATTTTCACCTACCGACCTTGTGGCGGCTGCATTGGGTAGTTGTATGATGACCGTTATGGCCATTGCTGGAGAGCAAAAGGGTTTAAACATGGAAGGAATGAATGTGGAATCGACAAAGATAATGAGCGCGAACCCTCGTAGAATTTCCGAAATTAAAATGGATTTCTTTTGGGAGAATTGTACGTTGTCTGACAAAGACAGGGCGTGGATAAAGAACATTGGTTTGACATGCCCAGTTGCGCTAAGCTTGCGTGAAGACCTTAAACAATCTATCGAGTTTCATTTCTAAGTGGATATCGCATGCTTAGAAATAAAAATACCTCATTGATTATCAATGAGGCATTTTTTATGATTGAAAACCGATTAACTCAGTTTCTTATATTTAATTCTGGTTGGTCCAGTATCTCCTAATCGTTTCTTACGGTTTTCTTCATATTCTGAATATCCACCTTCGAACCAATAAACTTGAGAGTTACCTTCAAAAGCTAGAATGTGCGTACAGATTCTATCTAAGAACCACCTATCGTGAGAGATAATTACAGCGCAACCACCAAAGTTATCCAAACCTTCTTCCAATGCTCTTAGTGTATTTACATCAAGGTCGTTAGTAGGTTCATCTAATAATAAGAGGTTAGCGCCTTGTTTAAGAGTTAACGCTAAGTGCACTCGGTTTCTTTCTCCACCAGAAAGCTGCCCTACCTTTTTATTTTGGTCTGTTCCGTTAAAGTTGAATTTACTCACGTAGGCCCTAGAGTTTATTTCCTTTCCTCCGAGCGTAATCAATTCATTTCCTCCAGTAATTACTTCCCAAACCGACTTGTTAGGGTCGAGATTATCATGCTCTTGGTCTACATAAGCGATGTCTACTGTAGGCCCAACAATGAATTCACCTTGATCTGGTGTTTCTTTTCCCGTAATCATGTTGAAAAGGGTAGTTTTACCAGCACCGTTCGGACCAATAATCCCTACAATACCTCCTTGAGGAAGTGAGAATTCCAGGTTCTCATATAAAAGTTTATCTCCGAAAGCTTTTGCTACATTATGTGCTTCAATCACTTTCGAACCTAATCTTTCTCCTGGCGGAATGTAAAGTTCCAATTTTGCTTCTTTTTCTTTGCCCTCCTGACCTAGTAGTTTGTCATAAGCGCTCAAACGTGCTTTGGCTTTAGCTTGTCTTCCTTTAGGCGACATTCTTACCCATTCCAACTCGCGCTGTAATGTTTTCTGCCTTTTCGATTCAGTTTTTTCTTCACCAGCTAAACGGGTTTGTTTTTGGTCGAGCCACGAAGAGTAATTTCCTTTCCATGGAATTCCTTCACCTCGGTCGAGTTCAAGAATCCATCCGGCTACGTTATCAAGGAAGTAACGGTCGTGAGTTACGGCAATTACAGTTCCTTTATAGCGCTGTAAATATTGCTCAAGCCAATGCACAGATTCGGCATCCAAGTGGTTGGTAGGCTCATCGAGCAATAATACATCAGGCTCTTGAATCAATAAGCGACACAAGGCAACTCTTCTTTTTTCTCCCCCAGAAAGGTTTTTAATTGAAGCATCTGATGGAGGGGTTCTTAATGCATCCATGGCTCTTTCAAGTCGGCTGTCTAAATCCCAAGCGTTGATGTGATCTAGTTTTTCCTGAACTTTTCCTTGCTCTTCAATCAGCTTGTTCATTTTGTCTGGATCGTCAAGGATTTCAGGGTCAGCGAATTTCGCGTTGATTTCTTCAAACTTGTTCAGTAAATCAACAGTTTCTTTAGCACCTTCTTCTACTACCTGTTTTACCGTTTTATTCGGGTCAAGCTGAGGCTCTTGCTCTAGCATTCCCACACTATAACCTGGTGAGAAAACCACTTCGCCTTGGTATTCTGTGTCTACACCAGCAATAATGCGAAGTAGAGAAGATTTACCCGAACCGTTAAGTCCAAGCACACCAATCTTTGCTCCGTAGAAAAACGAGAGGTAGATATTTTTTAAGACTTGCTTTTGTGGGGGGTAAATCTTGTTGACCCCAGCCATTGAAAAAATAATTTTTTCGTCACTCATAGTCTGTATCGTTCTATTTTGGAGCAAATATGCTAAAAATTCTGCTTGGGAATTTCTCTCTTGGGTTATTTAGCTAATTTCGGGCAAAATTCAATCTTAGCGTTTTGGAAGAAAAGGAATACGGGTTTATCAAAGAAGGCAAGGTTTTCAGAAAAGCATTTCTCGATTATACAGATAAGGAGATCGGGGAAGTGAAAGAAACCGAAGAGGCCGCTATGCTTTATTATACGGAGCGATTTGCTTTAGCACAGGCCAAAGTAAATGAGGTAGAAGAGAAAATTAATGCAACTGAAAATAAAGGTTCTTACCTAATGAAGGTACTTCACCTTAAAGAAACTTTGCATGACTTTGATGCCATTGGCGACTTTGAATCCCTTTATCAAAAATTGAATTTGTTGGAAGAGCAGCTAAATAGCTTTATTCAGCAGAACCGATTAAAAAATCTGGAAATAAAAACGGCATTGTTGGCTGAACTGGAAGAAGCAGTAAAAAGCAGCGAATGGAAATCGGCAACAGCGGAAGTAAAAGAGGTACAGCGCAGATGGATTAAGACTGGTGCGGTTGACGATGCTGAGAAAGAAAGAATAGAAGGAACGTTTAAGACACTACTTGATGGTTTTTTTGAGAGAAGGGCTGCTTTTTATGCCGACCTCGAAAAAATGATGAAAGAAAAAGAAGCCAATTATCAGGATTTTTTAGAGGAAGCAAAAAAGATAAAAGAGATTGAAAGCTATTCTGTTTTGGTTGAGAAAATCAGAACGCTAAAAGAAGAATGGAAAGATCTAGGTAGAATTAAAGCGGATGTCCGCACCGATTTTTGGAATCAATTTCAAACGATAATCAAAGGAGCTTTAGCCAAAGCTAAAAAAGACGGAAAAGCAAAAGTCAACACAGGTAATAAAAAGGAGAATCTAGAGAGTCGTTCTGCTTTTTTGAAAGAGTTGGCTGTTCTGAATGAGAGTATTACCCCAAATGCTAATGTTAAGTCACTTAGAGAGCAGTGGAAAAACTTAGGGCCGGTTGGAAGGGTAGAAATGAATGAACTTCAGGCTGAATTTCTGTTTTTGACAGACCAAATTGCTGAAAAGCAGTTCATCGAAAGCTTACTTCATAAGAAACTTAAGGGCAAGCAAAACGAAGCTGATAAAGAAAGACTTAGGCTAAAAATCATTTACGATTTACTCAACCGAGATAAAAATGAACTTTCCACTTTTCAAGAGAATTTGGATAAGTTCAACACAAGTTCGGGGCTTGATAAGCTGATTGGCGGTAAGCTTGAACTCCAAGAAAGGAAGGTAAAAGTAAAAGAAGAGATTTTGAGGCAGTTTAAAGCTGGTGCATAGCTTTATAATTCAGCTAGTTGCATTTTCAAAATAGCCTTGTTTTTAATAATAAAATAATTAGGTGCATAGGTTTGATTTTTAGAGTTTAATTCATTCTTTTGCACGCCATTAAAAAAGATAAGAAATGTATTGGACACTTGAACTAGCTTCTTACTTGGAAGACGCCCCTTGGCCTGCGACTAAAGATGAATTGATTGACTTTTCAATCAGGTCTGGAGCCCCACTTGAGGTGGTTGAAAACCTCCAAGAATTAGAAGACGATGGTCAGCCTTATGAAAGTATCGAAGAGATATGGCCTGACTATCCAACAAAAGACGATTTCTTTTTTAACGAAGATGAATATTGAAAATCAACCCCGGTAATTCGGGGTTTTTTTTGCTTCATGCTTTTTAGCCACTTGAAAAATTAAGTAGGCTTTTCCTTCTGGATGATAATCGCTGAGATTACGATTGATAATTCTTATATTTCTAGTCGGTCAGTAAAACCCACATTGGTTCGACCGCACTATTTTTTGAAATAAAAAGAAATTGAATGAATCTAAACCTAAAGTCTAAGGAACAGCGAACTTACGATGCCATAGTGGTTGGGTCTGGTGTAAGTGGAGGTTGGGCGGCAAAAGAGCTCAGTGAAAAAGGCCTTAAAACTGTAGTAATAGAACGTGGCCGAAAAATTGAGCATATCAAAGACTACCACACTGCCAACATGGACACTTGGGATCTTCCCAACCGCGGTAGAACCAATCCAGAAATTATTGAGAAGGATTATCCTAAACAAGATAGGACAGGCTATACCACCAATGTAGCTCATCGTCATTTCTTTGTCAAAGATTCAGAACATCCATACCAAGAAGAAAACACACGTTTCGATTGGATGCGAGGCTACCACTTGGGCGGCCGATCCATCACTTGGGGGCGCCAAAGTTACCGCTTGAGCGATATAGATTTTGAAGCCAATATTAAAGATGGTTTTGGGGTAGATTGGCCAGTTCGGTACAAAGACATTAAGCCCTGGTATGACTATGTAGAACGGTACATTGGCGTGAGTGGCGAGAAACGTGGGTTTAAGCAATTGCCTGATGGAGAGTTTCTTCCCCCAATGGAAATGAACTGCGTGGAAAAAGATTTTCAGAAAGCGGTAGAAAGTAAATGGAATAACCGCTGGGTTACAGTAGGCCGAACAGCACACCTTACTGAAGCGCTAAATGTTAATCAGCCCGATCATAAGAACCCTGGAGCTAGGAGCCAATGTTTGATGCGAAATCGCTGTATGCGAGGTTGTCCGTATGGTGGTTATTTTTCTAGCCTTTCGTCTACTTTGCCTGCTGGTGTGGCTTCAGGAAACCTCACTGTAGTTACCGATCAAATTGTGAGCGAGGTGATTTATGATGATAAAACCGGAAAGGCCACAGGCGTTAGGGTTATTGACCAAAACACTAAGGAGCAAACGGAATTTTATGCGAAAGTCATTTTCTTATGTGCTTCGGCCATTGCTTCGGCAGCCATTTTAATGCAATCGAAAAGCGAGCGTTTCCCCAATGGCTTAGGAAATGATAGCGGAGAATTAGGCCATAACATTATGGACCACCACCTTGGTGTTGGAGCGAGCGCAAGGGTAGAAGGCTATGAAGACAAATACTACAAAGGCAGAAGGCCTAATGGGCTTTATATTCCTCGGTTTAGAAATTTGGGAGGAAGTTCCGATGTTAAAAACTTTGTTAGAGGCTATGGATATCAAGGCAGTGCTTCTCGCCAAGGTTGGGGCAGAAACATTGCTGAAATGAACAATAAAAGAGTTGGAGGAGCGGTAAAAGATGCTTGGATGACTCCCGGAGGCTGGACGATTGGCTTTATGGGCTTTGGCGAAACGCTTCCGCAGCATAAAAACCATATGCGATTAGATTATGAAAACCTCGATGCTTGGGGTTTACCACAAGTGATTTTTGATGCGGGTAATTTTCATGAAAACGAATACGAAATGCGAAAAGACATGGCGGCCTCTGGCGCTGAAATGTTAGAAGCAGCAGGTTTTAAAAATGTAAGCACTTATGACAACGGGCCAAATATGGGCTTAGGAATTCATGAAATGGGAACAGCAAGAATGGGGCACGACCCTAAAACTTCGGTACTGAATAAGTGGAATCAGATTCATGCGTGTAAGAACGTTTTCGTAACGGATGGCTCATTTATGACTTCATCGGCATGCCACAATCCATCTTTGGGCTATATGGCCTTTTCGGCTAGAGCCGCCAATTACGCTGCAGATCAAATTCAAAAAGGAAATTTATAAACCATGGAAAGAAGAGAAGCATTAAAAAACTTAGGATTCGGATCGATGGCTTTGTTTACCTCTACGGTTTTCTTTGGCGCATTGCAGGGTTGTTCTTCTGCCGCTGAGCTAGATTGGAAACCTGTGTACCTCAGCCCCGAAGAGGCAAGCCAATTGGGGAAGGTTTGTGAAGGAATTATGCCCAAAACGAGTACGCCAGGCGCTATTGAAGCCGGAGTGCCAAGTCACTTGGATTCAGCTTTAGCCAATATTTACAGAAACCGTGAAGCGGAATATTTCAAGAGAGGACTCAATGTTTTTGTGGCTAATTTTAACGCAAATCAGGAGGTGAGTTTTGATAAGGCAACCACCGAACAAATGACGGAGGCTATTAATAGCTACTTTGACAAGTATGAGGCTGACAAGGATATTCTGAGAAACTACCGAGCTGAATTCAGAAAAGAAGGAGAGAAAGACGATGTATTTGTGGAAACCTATTTTGTGACGAACGTGGTGGATTCTACCATTTGGAGTTATTTTTCTTCAGAATTAGTAGGGAAAGAAGTGATGGCATATGATCCTATTCCTGGTAAATATGAAGGCTGTATTCCTTACGAACCCGGTCAAAAGGCTTGGTCGAATGTTTAAGAATTTAATTCCGCTCTTTTTGGGGCGGAATTTTTTATTCCATTAAAGCTCAATCACCTCGTTTTGAATCGCCCATTTTACAAGGCCGACTGAGTTTTTGAGTTCTAACTTCAGCATAATATTTCCTCGGTGACTTTCTACGGTGTGGGTACTGATAGAAAGCTCGTCAGCTATTTCAATTGTGGTTTTTTCTTGGCATATCAGTTGAATGATCTGAATTTCGCGCTTGGTGAGTAAGTCCTTTTTTGAAAAACTGCTCGATGTTTTTTTATTATCCGCATCAAAAAAGGTAGACATCAGCATAGGATCGAAGAAATTTCGTCCCTGCATTACTTCCGATATAGCTGTTAGAATATTGGCTTTGCTCGAATTCTTGAGCAGAAAGCCAAAGGCTCCATTTTTAATCATGCGTTTGGCAAGCCTAGGGTTGTCATGCATGCTCAATGCAATTACCCTAATGTTAGGGTAGTTTTTGCTGAGGTATGCTGTGCATTCCAAACCGTCCATTTCAGGCATGTTGATGTCCATCAATATTAAATCAACAGGCTGAGATTTTACTTTAGAAATCACTTCTTTTCCGTTCGATGCCCCGCCTATAAACTCAAGATGCTCGGTAGTGCTAATGATGGCTTCTAAGCCGTCAATAATTACTTGATGATCGTCTGCTACTAAGATTTTAATTTTATCCATGTTGTAACGGAATATTTATTTTGAAGCTTACGCCATTTCCTTCTGTACTATCAAATGTGAGCTTCCCTTTTAAAATATCAATTCGAGAAGCGATGCTCTTGAGTCCAATTCCATTTTTAACTTTGGTTTTGTCAAAGCCAATTCCGTTGTCTTTGTACTCAATAATATATTCGTCTTTGATTTTTTTCATTTCAATTTGAATGCTAGAAGCCTGTGCGTACTTAAGAGTGTTGTTTACTAGTTCTTGAATTACTCGATAAATTAGTACTTCACTAGACTCTTCAAAATCGCCTTCTTCATAACTTAACTTTTCTTGAATTTCAATTTGAGATGAAGCGGTTACATTGTCAAAAAGATCGAGCATGGCTTCTTCTAAGCCTAATTTGCTTAAGCTGGCAGGAACCATATTGTGCGAAATTCTGCGTACTTCCGAACAGGCATTATCAATTTGGCCTAGCGAGTTTTGAAAAGCATCTTTGTCTTCTACCTTATCTTCAAAATTACTTAAACGCATTTTTACGCTGGTAAGCAGAACACCGATTCCATCATGTAAATCTTTGGCTACACGCTTTCTTTCATTTTCTTCACCCAAAACCATTGCCCTTAGGTTTTCCAACTTTTTGCGTTGAATGGTTCTTAAGAAAAGAAGGTAGCTGATAATCAGAAGCATGATTAAACCGATGGCAATTCCTCCGAAAATTTTAGCCCTTTGGGTAGCCCATATGGCTGTTTCTTCTGCCTCATCCAGCTGTTTATCGGTTCTGTAATCTTCCGTGATTTTGGCTACGGACTCTGTTCTTTGTTTTGCTAAAAATCCTACTACAGTGTCGTACCGTAATTTTTGATATGCCAATGCATTTTTATAATCCTCTAGCCCTTCGTATGCTTTAGAAAGCTGTGAGTAGGCGGCCATGTATTTCTGCCAATCTCCGTTTGACGCTAGCAGCTTAATGTTATTTTCCAATAAAGGAATGGCTTCGGAAAATCGTTGCTCATTAATCATGGCTTGAGCAATGGAGTTTGCCGTATTGATTTGAGAAACTACCTGATTGGTTTGGTCATAAATGGTTTTGGCCTTAAGAAGAAAATATATGGAGCTATCATTTTGCTTCAATATGTTATAGGCGGTACCCATCATGTAGTTTAGGTTTGCCTGAAAATTGATATCGCTTTTCTCGTTTAATAGCGTTAAACTCTTACGGTAATTATCGACTGCTTCTCTGCTTTTTCCGGTTCTGAATAAGAAGTTCCCCAGCGAGTAGTGAGATTTGTAAAGTTCAGATGCTAGTCTGTTTTCTTCCCTGATTTTTTTAGCCCGATTGATAAAATCGAGTGATTGGTCGTTTTCTCTAAGGGTTAGGTAAACTCCACCAATATTATCTAAAATATCGGCCTCTAACCCTATGTGTTCCGGCTTTCCTTCCAGAATTCTCAATAAGCCAGTATAAACCAAAACAGCGCTGTCATACTGGCTAGTAACTGTAAAAAATCTGCCTTTTACCTTTTCGAAATGAATTCTGTCAACTTCAGAAAGCGATCTTTTATCTACCTGTTGTAGAAAGTAAAGTGCAGAATCGGTATTGGTTAGTGTAAATATTTCAGCCAATTCAATGGCGGTACTTGGCTGCTTATTTTGGGTGTAATTTTCCTTTAGGCTGTCGGTTTTTTGCGATTGGCCAAAAGAAAGGAAGGGTGTAATCACCATTAAAGCGATTACACCTATGAATATCCTATTTACAAATCTAGACATTAGGCTGTTGGTGGAGGGGGAATATTAACATCACACTCCTCTGTAAAGAACTCAGGCATAAATGCCATCGAAACGCCATTAGCTAAAGGCAGTCTGTTATCTCTATTGGCTAAGTTGTATTTGACTTTATCCGATTCGCTTATGTTCATCTTAAACTTTAGGGTTTCACGCCCAAGTTTTACATTGAAATAATAAGTCATTCTAATTACAGAATAACCTACTTCTTCATTAAATTTTGACTTAAAAGTTAGGGTGGAGTCAGGAGGCATTTCATCGAAAACATGGCCATTTTCATAACCTTCTTGACTAAATACATCTAGGTTTTTGAAAATGTACAAAAAATGCATTGGAACATAAACTTCACCGCCAATTACAGGTCTGTTTGGGGCGAAAATAATAAAAGGCATATGGGTGATAACATCTTTGGGCAAATCCTTGAATGTTTCCATTTCATACCCCATTGGAATTTTGGGTATTTTCTCAGCTTTCATGTTGAATAGTTTTGGTTGATTTTCAGTGTTTTAGCGAATGATTTTACTAGAAGATATTTTCATACACTTGATATACATACAAGTTGAAGTCATTCTTGAACCCAATATAAACTTCGTCTAGCGGAAAACCACTAGTTTTTTTTTCAGTCTAAAACCTTGATAGAATCGGGCAGAGGTTTGGTGTACTTTGAAATACTAAATCAGAGACTTATGCACCACCTAGAACTACGTTTGGATTTCACGGCCAGGGAATTCGAGATTATTAACCTTTTGGCTGAGGGAAATAGCGCTAAAGAAATTGCTGATGAATTGTTTGTGTCGGTAGACACGGTGAAAACTCATCGGAAAAATATTCTGAGGAAATCGGAAGCACGAAATACAACCGATTTGGTAGTGAAATGCATGAGGACAGGAATTATACAATAATAATATTATGACTGAGTCACAATCGATTTTTACGGGAAAGAAAACCAATAATTCCAATGGATCGAAGGAGTTGCGAAAGCAACTTGCTCCGTTTGGAAATATTATAAAGACGGTTAACGCCAATTTTGAACTGTTTTTATTAATAACAGTGCTTGTCTCAATCTTGGTGACTTCGATTTTTTAAGAAAACTATTCTTAGTAGTGTGAGAATAGGGAGCCGAGGTGTTTGACAGGACATCCTCAACCAATCAACCACAGAGGGCATTTTCTTCCGAAGATGCCCTCACTTTTTATAGTTCTCTTAGCCAAATATTTCGAAACCTTACTGGGTTTCCGTGGTCTTGCAGAATAATAGCGCCATCGCCATGGGCTGGGTTTTTAGGAAAGCCAATGTATTCTGTAGTGCCCAAAAGTCTTTGATGGTTTTGGATTACAACTCCATTATGGATAACGGTCACATAACCATCGGCCACTTTCATGCCGTCCTTATTGAACTGTGGAGCTTTATAGATGATGTCGTAAACATTCCATTCGCCTGGGGCTGCAGTAGCATTTACCAACGGAATGCTCTGTTTGTAAATTGAACCGGCTTGTCCATTTGAATAGGTTTTGCTTACGTAACTGTCTAAAATTTGCACCTCGTAGCGCTCCTGTAAGAAAACACCAGAATTTCCTCGGCCTTGGCCTTCGCCCACTATTTCGGTAGGAGCACTCCATTCTATATGTAATTGAATATCACCAAACGCCTTTTTGGTCATAATGTCGCCAGCGCCCCTTGCTACTTCCATATAACCGTTTTCTACTTTCCAGCCTGCTGGTTTATCTTCGTTGCGAGATTTCCATGCATTGAGGTTTGAGCCATCAAAAAGCACAATGGCATCGGAAGGAGCGCCTCCATTTTTTGCTGGGTTTACTTTTTGAGGAACGGGCTCCCACACTTCTGTGGCTTTTGGGTCGGTGATTTGCGCAGAAGCCGACATTTGTGTCAGTAAAAAGATAATCACTGCAAAGGCATGTGTTCCTACAAATGCTTTGGTAATCCATTTTTGAGAAAAAGCCAAAATAGGATAAGGAGCGTTGGTTTGGGTTCTTTTCATGTTATTCTAGACCTAATAGTTTTTTAAATTCTTCATCGCTAATTCCAGAATCTGCGAAATCATCAAAGTTTTTTTCTGTGGCTTCAATAATGAATTGATCAATGTATTGAGCGCCTTCTCTTGCGCCTTGCTCAGGCGATTTAATGCAGCACTCCCATTCTAATACTGCCCAGCCATCATAGCCATGTTGGGTCAGTTTGGAGAAAATGCTTTGGAAATCTACTTGTCCATCGCCAATCGAACGGAACCGTCCTGGTCGTTCTCGCCAATCTTGATAACCGCCATAAACTCCTGATTTTCCTGTTGGGTTAAACTCGGCATCTTTTACATGGAACATGCCAATGAACTCATGGTAATGGTCGATGTAAGTCAAGTAATCCAATTGCTGAAGCACAAAATGAGAAGGGTCGTAAAGCATTTTTACACGGCTGTGTTTCCCGGTAGCCTCGTAAAACATTTCGAAGCTAATACCATCATGAAGATCTTCGCCAGCATGCACTTCATAGCAAAGGTCGACTCCGTTTTCATCAAAATGATTCAGAATAGGCAACCATCGGTTAGCGAGTTCCGCAAACCCTTTTTCGATTAAACCAGCAGGACGTTGCGGCCAATTATAGAAATAGGGCCAAAGCAATGCGCCTGAAAACGAAGCATGAACTTTTAACCCCAAATTCTTAGAAGCCACAGCCGCTTTTTTCACTTGGTCTATTGCCCAAACATTTCGTTGTTTGGCGTTCATTCCTTTTGGTGCAAAGCCCTTAAAGAGTTCTTCATATGCAGGATGAACGGCCACCAATTGTCCTTGCAGGTGAGTAGAAAGTTCACTGACTTCTAAGCCATGGTTGGCCAAAGTGCCTTTCAGTTCGTCACAATAAGTTTTGCTTTCGGCAGCTTTGTCAAGGTCAATCAAGCGTGCATCCCAAGTAGGAATCTGAACGGCTTTATAACCTAAATCACTCGCCCATTTCGCAATGCTATCTAAAGAATTGAAAGGGGCTTTATCGTCTGCAAATTGTGCCAAAAAAATGGCGGGTCCTTTAATTGTCTTCATGCTCATCCACTATTTCTGTCCAACTATTTCCGTTTTGGGTAGATTCCAAAACCGCTTCTATAAATTTCATTCCTCTTACGCCATCATGAATCGTAGGGAAAGCACCTTTTTGATATGCCTCAGCTCGAATGGCTTTTGCTGCTCCGTTGTAAATATTGGCCATAGAATCAAAAATTCCTTCTGGGTGGCCAGGCGCCATTTTTGTGCTTTCTTTGGCGAAATCACTATTATAAACATGACCCGGTTTGAAAACCTGAACGGGCTTGTCTTCTTGTAAGAAGTAAAGGTAATTGGGGTTTTCTTGCTCCCATTTAAGCGCTCCTTTTCGACCGTAAACCGCAATTTTGAGATTGTTTTCTTCTCCCGTAGCAATTTGACTAGCCCTTACCATTCCTCGAACGCCATTTTCAAAACACAATAAAGCCGTTCCGTCAATATCTAAAGGGTTGTCGTTGTAGAGTGTGCTTAAGTCAGAAAGTACTTTGGTGGTTTTTAAACCTGTGGTGTATTCAATCATGTTGAAAGCATGTACCCCAATATCGCCCATGCAGCAACTTTGTCCCGCTTTTTCGGGGTCTAATCGCCAAACGCTTTTGCGTTTTTCCTTATCGTGGATGACAGGGTTGATCCAACCTTGGTAATATTGCGCATCTACTTTTTGAATGTCACCAATCATGCCTTCAGCAATCATGGTTTTCATTTGGCGCACCATAGGGTAGCCTGTATAAGTATGCGTTAAGGCAAAGACTACTTTATGTTTGGTTACCAACTGCTCTAATTCAATAGCCTGGGCAGCAGTATTGGTTACTGGTTTTTCGCAAATAACGTGAAAGCCCGCTTGAATTAATTGCTTGGCCATAGTATAGTGAAGGAAGTTGGGCGTGACAATCACAACCGCTTCAATTCTGTTAGACTTTGGTAAGGCGTTTTCACCCGCAATAAAATCGTCAATATTCGCATAGCACCTTGACAAATCAAGCCCTAAGGTTTTGGCAAAATCCAGTGCCTTATTATGGTCTCTTTCGAAGGCGCCCCCAACTAGAGTGAAATTTTCACCCATAGTAGCCGCTATTCGATGCGTAAGGCCAATAAAAGAGCTGCTACCGCCCCCAATCATGCCTAGTTTGATTTTATTTTGGCTCATTTTTCTTCGTAGTGTATTTCTTCGTTTTTGAAAGTGGCTGCAAAAATCAAGAATACCAATACGGCAAAGCCTGCTGGTAATAGCCAGATGTTCTTCCACTCATGCACATCGCCAACGGTATAGAATTCAGAGATTTGACCAGCCACCCAAAAGCCGATCAACATACCTACACCATAAGTGGCCAAGGTAATAAGGCCTTGCGCTGAACTCTTGAATTTCTCTCCCGCTTTTGAATCGGTATAAATTTGACCCGAAACAAAGAAGAAATCGTAGCAAATACCATGTAAGGCAATTCCAGTAATCAGCATGAAAACAAGCTCTTCTGAGTTGCCGAAAGCAAATAGCACATAGCGTAGCGCCCAAGCTAACATTCCGAAAAGTAAGGTCTTTTTGATGCCATATTTTTTAAGAAAAATCGGAAGCAGGAGCATAAATAATACTTCTGAAATTTGGCCAATGGTCATTTTTCCCGTTGGGTTACTTACTCCAATTTCGGCCAGAAACGGATTGGCGTTTTGATAATAGAAGGCCAGTGGAATACAGATAAGCACAGATGAAAAGAAGAATACAGCGAAGTTCTTATTCGTTAAAAGCTTAAGGGCATCTAGCCCGAGAATTTCTTTTAGGGTTATTTTCTCACCTTTTTCAACTCGTGGAGGTGTTTTAGGTAATGTAAAACTGAATACTCCCAAAATGGCCGATGCGATTGCCGTCATCAGAAAAGTGTTTTTCAACATGCCTTCAGCAATTGCTTCTTGCGAATCCCAAGAAAACACAAAGCTGATTACGAGTCCTGCTAAAACCCACCCAATTGTTCCCCAAACTCTAATTCTAGAAAACTGCTTTGAAGGATCACTCATAGTTCTGAAGGCTACTGAGTTTACCAAAGCCAATGTGGGCATGTATAGTACCATATAACCGAGTACATAAGGATAGAAAACTTCGAATTCGGTCGTTTCTGCCATTAAATACATTAATACGGCTCCGGCTAGGTGTAGCAGGCCCAGAATTTTTTCAGCATTAAAATATCGGTCTGCAATTAAGCCAATGATAAATGGAGCTATGATTGCTCCCCACGATTGAGTTGAAAAAGCTTGGGCAATTTGGCCGTCTGTGGCATTAATATTATTGCCTAAAAAAGTGCCGAGGGTCACAAACCAGCCTCCCCAGATGAAAAATTGTAGAAACATCATAACGCTGAGGCGTGTGGTGATGCCAGAATTGCTTGTATTCATAGTTGGTAAATTAGATTGAGTAGTACAAGGTATTAATCTTTCGATAAATCTTTAATGCTCACTTTCCTGAATTGAATGGGATGACTTTCGCTTTGTAGCGCGATATAACCCTTGGTCAGTGGAGTGTCATTTACTTTCGCTTCTGGTTTAAAGCCAGTCACCATTCCATCACCTACAATGGGCTTGGAGTATTGAATGACCGTATCGCCTTCCACAATATGCGCAATGTATTCATCGCCCATTACCAGCAAGTCTATGCTTACCCATTGGTCGCCATCAAATGTGGGGCCTTCTATGGTTTGGCAATGTCGAGTGATCAGCTTGCCTTCCATTTCTACATGAGTACCAGGAGTACAAAGGTTGCCGGTTGGGCGAGGGCCGTTGCCTAGGCCGCCCAAAAATTGGGCTTCTAAAGAAATCGGGAAATCCTGATTGAGGCCCATACTTTCGGCAGATTGAGAGTGGAGCATCACACCACTGTTTCTGGTGGCCCAACCTTCTCCCCCATTAGCTTGCTCGCCAATAAATCGGTATTCGATATGCAATAAATATTTTGAAAAGGGCTTTTCGTAGAACAGTACGCCAAATCGATTATTAAAAGTATCATATTCATCGTAGGCCACGGTTATCATTCCGTCCTCTACCCTAAAAGTATTTCCGAAATTGTCACCAGCCTCGTAGCCCCGAATTTTGGGTGTCCAGCCTGTTAAATCTTTACCGTTGAATAACTCGATCCATTCTTCTTCTTTTTGGCAAGAAGATGCGATGACAATAATGGCGAGTAAAAGTGTTAGTTGAAGGTGCTTCACATCGAAAAAATTAAGCCAATAAGTTAATGATTTTCTACACCATTTCAACCGGAAATTATCCGTTCAGAATGGCGTTTGCCATAATTAAATCTTCAGTGGTGGTGATTTTGATGTTCTTATAATCCCCCTCAATCAGGTTGATTTTTTCACCCATGTGTTCTAATACTGAGGCATCATCCGTAAATGCGTGGTCTTCTTTTACTTCGAAAGCCTTTTTAATCAGTTGAATCTGAAAAGTTTGAGGGGTTTGAATAAGTTGAAATTGGCTTCTATCGACAACCTTGTTGTTTTCACCTTCTATAAATCGAATGGAGTCTTTCAGAGGAACACTGGTTATTGCATTTCCTTTATCTGCGGCTACTTTGAATGATTCTTTAATGATTTCGGTGGAAACAAAAGGGCGGACTCCATCATGAATCGCTACCAAGCCATTACCGTGAATCGCGTTAAGCCCATTTTTTACAGATTGAAAACGGCTATTGCCTCCATTGACAATTTGATGCTTGATAGTGAATTTATGCTTTTCACAAAGCCCTCTCCAAAACGGAACTTGAATTTCGGGCAGCACTAAAATCAACTTTAAACTTGCAAAGGCCGAAACGTAAGCTTCAATGGTGTGCATCAGAATGGGCTTGTCACCAATATCAATAAACTGCTTAGGAATATCAGACTTCATTCGGGTACCACTGCCCCCAGCTACTATGATGGCGTATTTTTGCATATCTGAAATTTACGAAAACGAATTAATTGCTCATTAACTCAGAAATGTTTATCTCTGTATCAATGGGTTTATTCAAGGGCAGAATTTAGTGAATATGATTACAGATAAAAAACTTCGTCAATTACTTTTAGAGAAAAGGCAAAAGAGCAAATGGCCTTTGCAGTTGGTTGTGTTTACAATTGTGTTCGCTTTGATACTCGGATTAATAGAGTTTGCCTTTTACGGATTCACTATGGAAGGGCATACGGCCAATGATTTGTTGAAGGTTATGGCTAGGGGTGCGATTGTAGCTTTTCTTATGACAGTGGTTCGCTTTGGCAGAACCAATTACCAGCTCAAAAAATACAAAGGTGAGTTGGACGCCTTTGAAAAACAGCAAACCGAAGTAGACAAGCTCTTTTAATAATAGAAAAGCCTTCCTTGGTAAATACCAAAGAAGGCTTTCATGTTTTATCTAGAATCTAAAATCTAGCGTCTAATATCTATTTACTATCAAATAATCAACATGGCATCGCCATAGCTGAAGAATCTATACCCTTCTTTTTGAGCTACTTTGTAGGCGTTCATTGTTTTTTCATATCCGCCAAAAGCTGCTGCCTGCATTAGCAAAGTAGATTCTGGCAAATGGAAGTTTGTAATCAAAGCGTTACAGATCTTAAATTCATATTCTGGGAAAATGAATTTGTCAGTCCAGGCTTCATTGGCTTTTAATCGACCACCAGCTGAAACTGATGATTCCAATGCACGCATTGATGTGGTTCCTACTGAACATACCCTTTTCTTATTGTCTAAAGCCTTGTTTACTGCATCGGCTGTAGATTGAAGAATGGCATAGTTTTCAGAATCCATTTTGTGCTTTGTTAGGTCTTCAACATCAACTTGACGGAAAGTACCTAAGCCAATATGGAGTGTTATTGAAGCAATATCAACACCTTTAATCTCTAAGCGTTTCATTACTTGTTTTGTAAAATGCAAGCCTGCTACCGGAGCCGCTACCGCACCTATATTCTTAGCGTATATAGTCTGGAAACGCTCTCTGTCTTCAGGTTCCGTTTCTCTCGGAATGGTTCGCGGAAGCGGTGTTTCACCTAAAGTATCGATGGTTTTGTAAAACTCTTCATCTGTTCCATCAAAAAGGAAACGAATCGTTCTACCTCTTGAAGTAGTGTTGTCGATTACTTCGGCCACTAATTCGCCCTCGCCAAAATAGAGTTTATTACCTACTCGTATTTTTCTCGCAGGATCTACAAGAACATCCCATAGATGCATTTCTTGATTAAGTTCTCTTAGCAAGAAAACCTCAATTTTAGCCCCTGTTTTTTCTTTTTGGCCATAAAGGCGAGCAGGAAAAACTTTGGTGTCGTTGTTCACCAGCACATCACCTTCGTCAAAATAGTCCACAATATCCTTGAACATCTTGTGCTCGATCTCTCCTGTATCGCGGTGCAAAACCATTAATTTTGACTCGTCTCTGTTTTCGGTAGGATACTTTGCAATCTTATCTTCAGAAAGCTCGAATTTAAATGCTGATAACTTCATTCTTTATATACTAGCGTTAATTGCGTTTTTTCAAATAGCTGGCAAAGATAATAATAAATGGCTGAGTGTCATAGGTGAGGTGCGTATATAATTACGTAACCGTATATACGACCGAGAAGCAACTAGCTCTTTTTACTTTTGCTCAAATAGGTCTGGCCATTCAGGCGCACAAATGTCCGATCACTAACAAGAATGATCTTTTTAACCAAAATGCGTTGATAGCTGTTTACTTTTTTCGATTCTTTGCGTTTGTTAAGAAACTACAGAAGTCACTAATTTAAAATAAGCAACACGTGGGAATGTTTTTAAAGCTACTTGGGGAAAGCATTAGGTTCGCTTGGCAAGTACTGTCAACCAACTTACTTAGAACAATGCTCTCCTTATTGGGAGTAACTATTGGTATTATGCTGATTATAGCGGTGTTTACAGTAGTAGATTCTCTAGAGAAAAATATTAAGGACAGTTTTTCCTTTTTGGGTTCGAATGTAGTGAGTGTAGATAAAATGAATTTTGTGGAGCGCGACCCTAACGTTCCGTTTTATATCTACTTCAGAAGGCCTTCAAATACTTATGACGAGTTTGAGTTTTTAAAGTCGAATTTAAAGAACGCCAGTCATGTTACTTTTTATGGTACACGAAGTAGCACCATGAAGTATAAAAGTAGCAGTATTAATAGCATCAACATTTATGGAATTAGCAACGAATACAAAGATGTATATGAAGTTGATATTCTAAATGGGCGTTATTTTACTTCACAAGAAATTGAAGGAGGGCGGAATGTAACCATTATCGGAGATGAGGTGGCAAAATCGCTATTTCCTTATGAATCCCCCATTGGTAAGAGCATTACTACCCGAGGTCAGAAATTGGTAGTAATTGGTGTATTGGCCAAGGAAGGAAAGAGCCTTTTGGGTACGCCTAGTAGCGATGAAAGAATTTACATTCCTTATAAAATGTTTACCAAGATGTTTTACGTGGGAAGGTTTGGTGTGAGCCCAACAATAGCTGCCAAAGGGTATGTGGAAGATATTGGCTTGGTTGAACTTCAGAATGAAATGGAAGGGATGCTAAGAAAAGTAAGAGGTTTGAAGCCGAAAGAAGAATCTAATTTTGCGTTAAACAGGCCAGAAGCCATTGCCGATGCCATCGGTCAAGTATTTGATATTGTAGGGTATGCGGGCTGGATTATCGGTGGTTTCTCAATTCTGGTAGGAGGCTTTGGTATTATGAATATTATGTTCGTTTCGGTACAAGAACGGACCAAAATCATTGGAATTCAGAAGTCGTTAGGGGCAAAGAACTATTTTATCCTTTTTCAGTTTCTGTTTGAAGCCATTTTCCTCTGTCTGATTGGAGGAGTCACGGGGGTTTTAATTGTCTACCTGCTCACCTTTATTCCAACTGGTGGATTAGAAATTGCATTAAGCTTTAAAAATATACTACTTGGTGTAGTGGTGTCGTCTGTTATTGGTGTAGTGTCTGGTATTGTACCATCCGCCAAAGCAGCTCGATTAGATCCTGTAGAAGCCATGAGAGCTGGGTAGTCACTTGAAAATTAAGATATAAAAAAAGGCCGAATTGCAAGATGCAGTTCGGCCTTTTTACTTTTAGTTTTCTGATGTTATTTTTTTGTTGGAGCAGTTTCCTCTACATCTTCACCATTGATTCTAGCTTTGATTTTTCTTTCTAGCTCGTCCATTAACTCTGGATTATCCTCGATTAAGGCTTTAACAGAGTCACGGCCTTGTCCAAGTTTTTCTCCATTATAAGAGAACCAAGAGCCTGCCTTTTTAACAATCTCCATTTCTACGCCTATGTCGATAATTTCACCAGCCTTAGAAATTCCTTGGCCGTACATAATGTCGAATTCCACTACTTTGAACGGAGGCGCTACTTTGTTCTTCACTACCTTAACCCTAGTTCTGTTCCCTAGAATATTATCGGCACTTTCTTTAATCTGCCCAATTCTTCTAATATCAAGTCTTACAGAAGCGTAGAATTTAAGCGCGTTACCACCCGTAGTCGTTTCTGGGTTTCCGAACATTACCCCAATTTTCTCTCTTAATTGGTTAATGAAAATACAGCAGCAACCTGTTTTGTTAATTGCTCCCGTTAGTTTTCGCAATGCTTGAGACATCAATCTGGCTTGAAGCCCCATCTTGCTATCACCCATTTCGCCTTCAAGTTCTGCCTTAGGAACCAAAGCGGCCACGGAGTCAATAACAATAATATCTATTGCGCCAGAACGAATAAGGTGTTCAGCAATTTCTAAAGCTTGCTCTCCATTGTCTGGCTGCGAAATCAGTAGGTTTTCAGTATCAATGCCCAGCTTTTCAGCATAAGCTTTGTCAAAGGCATGTTCCGCGTCAATAAAAGCAGCAAGTCCTCCTTTTTTTTGCGCTTCTGCAATACAGTGCATTGAAAGGGTAGTTTTACCAGACGATTCTGGGCCATATACTTCAACTACTCTACCACGAGGAATTCCTCCAATGCCAAGGGCTATATCTAGCCCCAAAGAACCAGTTGAAATAGAAGGTAAATCAACCACCTTTTCATCACTCAGTTTCATTACAGCACCCTTCCCGTATGACTTCTCGAGTTTATCTATGGTTAACTGTAATGCTTTTAATTTTTCAGACTTATCACTCATTATTGATTGGGTATTTTGTTCAGAATAGTTTGTGAAGATAGTGGGAATGCTTTCAATTCACAACCCAACTTTTTAATAAATAAGGCTTATTTTCGTATGATTATTTGGTATGAAGAAGTGGCTAAAAAGGATTGGTTTAGGAGTGATCGCATTGATCATTGTTTTTTGTGTATGGAATTTTCAGTTGATCAGATATGGCTTATTTCAATTGAAAGGCCAATTACATGTAGTAAATAACACTGTTCCGCTCGATGAATTTATTGACAATCCACAAACCCCTGATTCTCTTAGGCAGAAGGCACTTTTGGTAAATCAAATCAGGTCTTTCGCTTTCGATTCACTTGGAATCAATTACTCAGAAAACTATACTGAAATATTTGACCAACAAGGCAAGGCGTCTATGTATGTGGTTACCGCTTGCGACCCTTACAGTTTCACACCTAAAACATGGAAGTTCCCAATTGTAGGTAGTTTTCCTTATAAGGGCTTTTTCGACCGACAAAAAGCAGTGGATTTGGCCAATGAAATTAAAGCGCAAGATAGTTTAGATGTTGGGGTGAGAACTGCAGGAGGCTGGTCAACCTTGGGCTGGTTTAAAGATCCCATTCTTTCAAACATGTTAAATCGATCTGAAGGTGATTTGGCCAGTTTATTAATTCATGAACTTACTCACGGCACCTTGTTCGTTAAAGACTCGGTTACTTTTAATGAAAACTTAGCCTCGTTCATTGGTGATAGAGGTGCAATAATGTATCTCAGTTCAAAATATGGAAAGAATTCTCCTGAGGTAAGTCAATATCAAAGCGAAATTGCAGACGAAGAACTCTTCAAAGCATATATTCTAAAGGCTGCAAAGGCGCTTGACTCTCTTTACACTTCCATCAAAGATTTACCGATTTCTGAGAAAAAGGAGCTGAAGAAAAATAGAATTGATCAGATTAGAACCGACTTTGATACTCTGGGTTTTAAATCGGAAGTATATAAAGGCTTTTTCGAGACATATGTGCCGAATAACACCTTTTTCATGTCTTATTTAAGGTATAATTCGCAGCAACAAGTGTTGCAAGACGAATTAAATTTGAAGTACAACGGTGATTTAAAACGTTATCTTGAGTACCTTAAATCAAAGTATCCCTCACTGTAATTAGAGTTTTTGGTATGGCCTTTGTCAAAGAGAGTATAAAACATGTAATGAAGCACTTTCTATTAATACTTTTCTTAACCACTTTTTCTTTACAGTTAGCCGCTCAAGGGTATCCTTTAGCTAAAGAGAAGCCCTTTAATTCGGGTGAAGAAATCGAATTAAAGGCCACAGTTGGCTTTATAAAAGCTGCTGAGGCGCAACTAAAAGTGAGTGACATAATTTATACAATGAAGGGCAGGCCAACTTTTAAAATAGATGTCTTTGCGAATACATCGGGTATTTTTGACTTCTTTTCCCCTGTGCGCGATAATTGGGGAACGTATTTCGATACCACTCGTTTTGTGCCGCATCAATTCTACCGCTATATTTCTGAAGGCCGATTCCGTAAAAACGAGATTCTTTATTTCGATCAGAGTGATAAGAGAGTGACCGTGGCCAAACTTGAGAAAGAGAGCAGGCAGCTCAAAGAAAAAATTGAGCACGACATGACCACTGATGAAATGCAAGACATGGTGAGTGGTTACTATTATTTACGGATGATTGATTTTGATAAAATCAAAGTAGGGGAAATTATTACCATCAACACGTTTTTTGATGACAAGGAAAAACCTTTTAGTATCAAATTTATGGGTAGAGAAGTGGTGAAAACCAAACTAGGAAAAGTAAATGCCTTGATCCTTGTTCCCATAATGAAAAAGGATGGGCTGTTTGAAGAAGATAACACTTTGAAGGTTTGGCTGTCGGATGACTATAATAAAATCCCATTAAAGTTTCAGGCCAAAATATTCGTTGGCTATTTAGAAGTTGACGTCAAGAGTGTAAAGAACCTGCGACATCCTTTGTCAATTGTTCAGTAAATCTGATTTTTTTAAGATTAGGCTCTTTTTTTTTAGATATATTTGCTCATATCGAACTGAGGTAAATACTAATTTTTGAATTATGGGTGCTAAGCAAAACCACCGAGTGCTAGTGGTAGACGATGATCCGGATATCCTTGAACTACTTAAATACAACCTTGTAAAAGAGGGCTACGAAGTAAAAGTAGCTGAAGACGGCAAAAAGGGAGTGCAAATTGCAAAGACATTTCAGCCAGAATTGGTTTTGTTAGACATTATGATGCCCCACCAAGATGGGGTTGAAACGTGTAGACAAATTAGAGAGCTACCAGAAATGGTAAATGCCCATATTACTTTTTTGACTGCTAGGGCAGAGGAGTATTCTGAAGTAGCGGCATTTGATGCAGGTGCTGACGATTACATTACCAAGCCTATTAAGCCTCGTGCTTTAATGAGCCGTATTAGTGCTCATTTTAGAAAGGAGAAAAAAGGAAAGTCTATTCCAAAAGTATCAATTGGAGATCTTACAATCGATAAAACCAGTTATACGGTAACCATATTAGATAATCAATTCACCCTTCCAAAAAAGGAATTCGAATTGCTTTATTTCCTTGCTCAAAATCCAAACAAAGTTTTCAGTCGTGATGATTTATTGCAGAACATTTGGGGGACGGATGTTTATGTATTGGCCAGAACGGTAGATGTACACATTAGAAAGGTACGCGAGAAAATTGGAGATGGATATATCACTACCGTTAAAGGGGTGGGTTATAAGTTTGAATCTAATTAAAAATGCTTTTTAACTCTAAGGCAGTTGCATTGCTTTTGGCTTTCGTTGTGGGACTTATTACCACAGCGTTTCTGTCTTTAGTTTCAGAAATACCTATTCAGGCGCTCATTATTGGGGGCCTGATTTCTTTTGCGGCCAGCTATATTTTTACCTACATAACTTTTGAGTTTTTGGTTTTTAGAGAAATCAGTAAAATTTATGAGGTGCTCAATAAAATCCGTAGAAAAAACTTTTCTTTTATTGAAGACGAAGAAGAACGCAAGTATCTTAATCCGCTAAAAAGAATAAACCAAGAGATTTATACTTATGCTGCGGGTCGTCAGCGCGAGATTGAAGAACTGAAAAAAGTTGAGGCATTTAGAAGAGAATTTTTGGCAGATGTTAGCCATGAGTTAAAGACTCCAGTATTTGCTGCTCAAGGTTTTGTTCATACGCTTTTGGATGGCGCTATTGACGACAGTAAAGTAAGGATTAAGTTCTTGAAAAGGGCTGCAAAAAGTCTGGACAGCCTAGATGCACTGATTCACGACCTATTAACACTCTCTCAAATTGAACTGGGTGAAACCAAAATGCACTTTGAGCATTTCGATATTGTTGAAATGGCCAATGAGGTTTTAGATCAGTTTGAAAACAAAGTAGAAAAGAAGGGCCTTTACATTGGTTTCGATCAAGAATACAACCATCCGATTTTTGTATATGCCGACTCTGAAAAGATTTACCGTGTACTTACCAACTTAGTGTCGAATGCCAATAAATACACAGATGAGGGCGACATAATCCTTGGTTTTACGGTTTCTTCGGGCGGCCATGTAACTGTATCGGTAAAAGATACGGGAATGGGTATTCCGCCAGAAGATTTAGGGAGAGTGTTTGAACGCTTCTTTAGGGTAGAAAAAAGTAGATCTAAAGGAAGAAAGGGCGGTACAGGGCTAGGTTTAGCCATTGTGAAACACATTATGGAAGCCCATAATTCTAAAGTATCGGTGATTAGTACCTTTGGTAAGGGGTCTACATTCAGTTTTAAATTACCTTTGTCGAAAGAAGAAGACTTAGATTCGACAGATGATGACGAATTCGAGTCTGAGGATTAATTCCATTATTCAGACTTTACCCATCCATGA
This sequence comes from Roseivirga ehrenbergii, assembly GCF_001593005.1. Classification (GTDB taxonomy): domain Bacteria; phylum Bacteroidota; class Bacteroidia; order Cytophagales; family Cyclobacteriaceae; genus Roseivirga; species Roseivirga ehrenbergii. The sequence continues at coordinate 327,093 of NZ_LQZQ01000001.1, read as the reverse complement.
AAATTAAATTTGAAGATTTAATCTGCTACGAAAACGATCATTTTTTGGTAATTAACAAGCCAGCACATATGGCTTCACTTGATGATCGGAATGACCCAAAGAATGTTCAAAAGCTTGCTAAGGACTATTCAGAGCACCTTTCGGTTTGTCATAGACTAGATAAAGATACTTCTGGTTGTCTGTTGCTGGCCAAGGGTGCAGAAGCATATCGCCATGCTTCTATTCAATTTGAGAAAAGAAACATCAATAAGATTTACCATGCTTTTGTAGACGGACTTACAGAGTTCAGGGAAGAGCGAGTAGCGTTATCAATTTTGCCTTTGGATAAAGGAATTGTGGTGATTAATAAGGAAAAGGGAAAGGAAGCTGAAACCTATTTTACTACGCTTGAAAATTTCAAATCAAACTCACTGATTGAGTGCAGGCCTATTACAGGTAGAATGCACCAAATCAGAATACATTTAGCCACTCTAAAGGTGCCAATTATTAATGATGAAATGTATGGTGGAAAGCCGTTGTACCTTTCGCAGCTCAAGAAAAAATTCAATTTAAAAAGAGAAGAGGAAGAAAGGCCAATTATACAGCGTTTCGCACTTCATGCTTACGCACTCTCTTTCAATAATTTTTCTGAACAAATTACCGTCAAAGCAGATTATCCTAAGGATATGCAGGTGTTATACAAACAGCTGAAGAAATACAGGTAACAGATTATTATGAAATCAGGTTTTTTTGCTTTCCTTCTTTTAGGAATAAGTTTTTCTATTCAACTTCTAGGTCAAACACAAGCAACAGTTCAAGGCTATGTTTATTCGGCTAAAGACCAACTGCCTTTAGTTGGGGCAACGGTAAGTTTGGCGGAAACTAGTTTGGGTGCGGTTACGGATGCCAATGGTTTTTTTAAAATAGAAAAGGTGCCCACACAAACCTATAAAGTGGAGGCTCGGTTTGTAGGCTTTCAACCTCAGGTTAAATTCAATGTGATTGTCCGTTCTGCTGGTAATGCCGAATTGATTTTTCAACTCGAAGAGATTCAAGATGAATTGGGCGAAGTGGTGGTTACGGCAAGTCCGTTTCCGTCAAGGATAGAAAACCCAAATTCAATTCAGAATTTATCTAGGGAAGAGATAGCTACATACCCTGGTGGCAATAACGATATCGCCAAAGTAGTTCAGTCTTTGCCAGGTGTTTCTGGTTCTGTAGGTTTCCGGAACGATATTATTATTAGAGGAGGAGCACCGAGCGAAAACGTCTATTATTTAGATGGTGTTGAGATTCCTAATATCAATCATTTTGCCACCCAAGGCAGTGCAGGTGGACCGGTAGGTTTGCTCAATGTGTCGTTTATAGAAGATGTAACACTGAGTACTAGCTCGTTCTCTGCCAAGTATGATAATGCCCTTTCTGGAGTTCTACAATTCAATCAGCGTAACGGAAACTCGCGAAACAGAAACCTTAATTTTAGACTTGGCGCTAGCGAAGCCGCACTAACTTTTGAAGGGCCACTGGTACTGCCAAAAGAAGATGAGCAAGCGAAAACTACCTTTATTGTTTCTGCTAGAAGATCTTACCTGCAATTCCTTTTCAAATTGATAGACCTTCCGTTTTTACCCGATTACTGGGATTACCAATACAAAGTCGATCATAAAATTGATGATAAGAATGAAATATCATTGATAGGCGTTGGTTCTATTGATGATTTTAGCGTAAATATTCCAGATGATATTACTGAAGAACAGCGTGCTACTTTAGATCAAATTGCCATCATCAAACAATGGACTTCAACTTTAGGGTTTAGCTGGAAACACAAGATGAATAATGGTTTTTTAAGAACCACGTTAAGCGCAAATGTATTGAACAATGATTTTGTGAGGTACCAAGATAATATCAACGAAACGGGTTTATTGTTCAGTAATAACTCTAGAGAAACCGAACAAAAACTAAGGATTGAAGCCACCAAGTTTTTAGGAGATTGGTCTTTGTCTTATGGCTTGAACCTTCAAAAGTCGGCTTATGAAAACACTACTTTTGACAACGATAATGGACTTAGTTTTAATTCTGAGATTGACTTCTTTAAGTATGGGCTTTTTGTACAAGCTGCTAAAGCATTCTTTGACAATAAGTTAGAAGCCTCATTTGGAATTAGGAATGATGCTGATTCGTTTACCGATAATGGCTTTAATAACATTGCGCATCTTTCGCCTCGACTATCCTTAGCTTATCGTTTGTCGGAAAAATTCACATTGAACGCTGCCACTGGGCGCTATTTTAAAATCCCTCCATACACCATTTTGGGTTTCCAGAATAATGCAGGTGAGTTGGTGAATCAAGATGCCGACTACATTCGAACAGACCATTATGTATTGGGTTTGGAGTATTTACCAAGGCTATCTACCCGATTTACGATTGAAGGCTTCTACAAACGCTATGCAAATTATCCTGTATCCATCAGAGATGGAGTTTCTTTGGCTAATTTGGGCGGTGACTTTGAGGTGTTTGGAAGTGAGAATATTTCTAGCATCGGGAAGGGGCGTGCTTATGGTGCGGAGTTTTTATATCAGCAAAAGCTGAACAAACGATTCTACGGCATTTTGGCCTATACGCTGTTTTGGAGTGAATATACTGACTTGAATGATACGGGTTATCGCCCTGCATTATGGGATAACCGTCATTTATTGACCTTTACTGGTGGTTATAAGCTTAATAACAATTGGGAACTAGGTATCCGAAACCGTTTTTTGGGTAGAGCACCTTTTGTGCCTGTAGATATAGAGGCAACGGAAGATTCATACCCCACTATTATAAACGATTACGATAGGCTTGGCAATGAACGCCTAAGGGCTTACAACTCTTTGGATGTAAGAATTGATAAGAAATGGAATTACAGTAAATGGTCATTGAACTTGTTTATTGAAGTAACCAATCTGTTAGGGAGTAGATTGCCTCAATCTCCTCAATACGGTCTTGACTTAGACGATAACGGTGAAGTGATTATGCCGCGAAACCTGATTGAAACTCCCGATACCAATAATGGTTCTACCATACCCACTTTTGGAATAGTGATTGACTTTTAGCCTATTTTAACCCAACAATGTAGACTTCAAACTTGGGGTTAGTGAGGTCTACTTTTTTTCTTCTAGCAATCTTCATGGTATATCCTGTGAGCATGAGTATGCCTGCTGTCGTTGTAGTGCTGCGGTCAAGAGAGAATTTTTGACCGTCTACAACGGTATGATTAAACAAATCAATGGCCATCAGTCCAATCCCTACCGTGGGTAATAATGTTTCGGATGCGCCTAGAAATTTTGAGCGATTAGATTCAGCACCTCTTACGTCAATCTCTGTAATTTGGCTTGTATGAAGAATATTGTTATCTAAAACTAAAGTGCTGTCTGCAAATTCTGTAATTCGGTCGGTAAAGAATACCTCTTGACCCTTCTGTTTGTACACAATCTTAGAGCCTACAAAGTACTCGTATTTACGCATCGAACCTTTCTTTCTCACTACAAGGTAGGTTTGAGAGAAGGCTGCCTCAGACAGAAGTAAAAGGCATATTATAAGGAATGGCCATTTTGCTTTCATAGGCCTGCAATTAAAGAAAAAAACTGGTTAAGGAATGTTAAATTAAACCTTTAGCATCCAATTAAATTTATCTTCTGCCTTACCTGTTTTAATTCTATCTAGTTCGAAAAGTACTTTATTTGAAAACTCTCTTTCTTCGATTGGCCCCAAATCGTAAACTTCATCTTCGAAACCAATGCGGGCTATATGAGCAATAGTAGCGGCAGTACCTACACCAAAAGCTTCTTGAAGAGTGCCGTTTTTAGCTGCCTCAACCACTTCTTTCACTGTTACCTTACGCTCTTCTACCTTCATGCCCCAATCGCGAGCCAGGGTCAATACACTGTCTCTAGTAATTCCTTTAAGAATAGTGCCGCTGGCTGGTGCAGTAATAATTGTATTGTCAATAATGAACATTACGTTCATGGTACCTGATTCTTCAATGTACTCGTGTGTTTCGGCATCTGTCCAAATCAGTTGATCAAAACCTTGAGCTTTGGCTAGTTTAGCTGGATAAAGGCTGGCAGCATAGTTTCCACCTGCTTTAGCAAAGCCAGTTCCACCAGGCATAGCTCTAGAAAATTTCGTTTCAATTTTTACATTGACAGGGGCAGAATAATAAGCGCCTACCGGACAAGTAATAATCATAAACTTGAAAGTGTCAGAAGGTCTAATTCCGATATATTCGTCTGTTGCGAAAATGAAAGGACGAATGTATAAAGAAGTGCCAGGTACTGATGGCACCCATTGGCTGTCAAGTTTAATTAAGGTTGTTAAAGCCTCCATGAAAAGCTCTTCGGGCAATTCAGGAATACACATTCTTTCTGCAGAAATATTCAACCTTTTCGCATTGGCCTCTGGTCTGAAAAGCAATACTTCACCAGCGTCATTTTTGTAAGCTTTCATGCCTTCAAAAACTGTAATAGCATAGTGCAAAGTGTTATTTGCTGGGCTTATTGAAATGTTTTGATAAGGTACAATTCTGAAGTTTTTCCATTCCCCGTCCCTGTAGTCCGCTTCAAACATATGGTCAGAATAAATCTTCGCAAATGGGATATTGTGAACGTCAAGAGTGCCAATATTTGATTGGTTTACCTTGTTTATCGAAATATCAATTGTATCTGTCATGTACCGATGGGTTAAGGGGAAATGAATTCAAATTTACGAAACTTCAGGGTTTGAGCAAACAAGTTGAAACCGTGAGATATTCTAAATACGAGAATTACGACTTCTGAATTCAGTATAATATTTCGTAAAATAAATTATTTAAGAATATTGTTTCAGTAAATGTAGATGTCTTCTAATAAGAAATCTGTCATTCTAAGTATTCTCAGAATGATGAGTAGGGTTATTTAATTGGTAAATACTTACTTGATTTTTCTAGGCTCCCACTTTACTTCTTCAATACCAAGCTCTTGTGCCATTTTCCTTCCCAACATAAAAAAGAAATCTGAAAGGCGATTGAGGTACTGAATCACTAAACCGTCCACGGGTGATTCGTCATTCAGGGCAATGCAAATACGCTCGGCTCTTCGGCAAACGCAACGAGCTACATGGGCGAATGAAACTGATGGATGACCACCAGGAAGAATGAAATTCTTTAATGGCTCAAGATGCTTTTCCATCTCGTCCATTTCGTTTTCAAGCAACTCAATGTCTGAAGGAAGAAGGTCGGGTTTTACCACTTTGTCTTTCCCTGGTTCTGTGGCCAGTTCGGCTCCTAGCGTGAAGAGCCTGTCTTGAATTTCTTTTAAAAGATCGAGTCTTTTTTCATTCACGGGCTGATCTCTCAGTACACCCAAGAATGAGTTGAGTTCGTCTACCGTTCCGTATGCTTCGATTCGGAGATGTGCCTTAGAAACACGAGCACCACCCAATAATGAGGTGGTGCCTGAATCTCCTGTTTTTGTATAAATTTTCACAATTCAATTAATGAGCAGCTGCTTCTGCTGCGGCCTTAGCAGCTGCTTCTTTCATAGGATTACCTCTTGTAGGGCTTTCGTTGATTGTGTCAGTTTCAACCAAACCATCTCTCATTCTAATAATTCTGTGAGAATATTGAGCAATATCGTCTTCGTGTGTTACCATGATAATGGTGTTGCCTTTGTCGTGTAGGTTGGCAAACAAGTCCATAATGTCATAAGAAGTCTTGGTATCCAAGTTACCAGTTGGCTCATCGGCCAAAAGGATTGAAGGGTTGTTTACTAACGCTCTTGCAATTGCAACTCTTTGACGCTGCCCTCCTGAAAGTTCATTAGGCCTGTGATGTGCTCTATCTTTCAAACCAACACCGTCAAGAGCGGCTAATGCTTTTTCTTCTCTTTCTGCTTTGCTATAGCCAGCATAAATTAAAGGAAGCGCAACGTTTTCTAATGAACTAGCACGTGGTAAAAGGTTGAACGTTTGGAAAACGAACCCAATTTCTTTGTTTCGAACTTCTGCCAATTCATTTTCGGTCATGTCACTTACGTCCATCCCGTTCAGAACATAGCGTCCACCAGAAGGTGTATCAAGACAGCCGATCATGTTCATCAAAGTTGATTTACCAGAACCAGACGGCCCCATGAAAGAAACATATTCTCCTTGCTTGATTTCAATGGTTACCGATTTTAGGGCGCGAATAGTTTCGCTTCCCATTTGATAGATTCTAGATAAATCTGTTGTACTGATTACTGTTTTCATATTCGTATGACGGATGTATGTTCAATAAAGTTTAAATCAAGACTAAAAAAATAATCAAAAGTTTAATCCCGACTCGATTTCTGTTGGGAATCAACAAACAAAACAACGCAATCTAGAGCGGCTAACAATATTTATTCCTTGAGCGGATACTCAAATGGATTGAAGGGTTTATTGGCGAGTCATTTTCAGTCGTTTAGGTTTAAAGCCCTTTGCTGAATTAGTTTTTCCTTTTGCTCAAATTGATTTTTAATCCTCTCAAACTCCTCTTCATTCGTAAACCTAGATAGCGTTTCTAAAGCAGATTTACCAAAAAATGGGAGCCCTACCTCTAAGGTTTGATAAATGTAGGCTTCATATAAGAGTACACTTCTTTTATTGACGGATATTGCTTCCTGAAGTAATTCATAGATTTCTAGGGGAGTGGTAGTGTCCATAACTCTAAGTGAGTCAACTGCCTTTAGAGTTCCTTCCTCATCAAAGCTGTTCTGGCGGGCTATGTCGAATAAGAATGCTTTTCTTTCTTCCTGATTCAGGTTTTCTCTTTCACTCTCATATGTTTTCCATTTTTGCAGAAGGCCGGAAGAGGGTTGATCAACGGTTTTTGCTAGAAAATCTGAATAGGTAGTAGAAATAATGTTTCTGTCGAAATTATAGGATTGTGCCTCGCCCAGAAACACGAAGCTGAGTTCATAGGCACCCTGTTGGTATGCCCAAATGGCTTTCATGTAACTGTAAAGCCCCGTATTTTGGCCATAGGAAGCAATGAGCTCATCTAATAAGTTAAAGGTTTCGTTCACTTCGCCAGAATTATAAAGTTGGACTACCTTCCCTAACATGAGGTAATCCTTTATGGCTATGTTTCTTGGGTAGGCAATGTATCTATCGAAAGTCTCGATAAGTTCTTTGTTGCTCGTTTTTGAGTTGAGCGCAGCGTTATACAAATAGTAAAGTTCATCGAGTAATAAGAAGGAGTCGGTTGGTGTTTTTAGCTTTAATTCAGGCTTTATGTCAACTGAGTTTGCAAATGCTTGACGGTTGGTAAGTGTATGAATATCTTCAAAATGAGCTGTGCTTTGTAAAACCGAATCGATATCAAGGTTATTCTTTATGGATAAATCTAAAGCCAGAAAATTACTGGTGTTTTCGGGAGTAGGTTTGTTTTGATATGCCTTTTCCAACAGTAGTAAAGCTGTATCTAAATGGCCGAATTCATAATGTGCTATGGCTAGGTTATTAAGAACTCTTTGGTCATCGGGCCCGTTTTCTATCTCTTTTAAGGAAAGTAATTTATTGAAGAGTTGATCCTGATCAGAATAAAACCTAGCCAAGCCTAATGCTGGTTTATGGTTTTCACTTCTTAAAATGGCCTCTTTAAATCTTTTAGTGGCCTGAGCAGGATTTCCGTTGGCTTTTTCAATCATGGCCAAGCCATAGTTTGCCCTAACTCCGTAGTAATCATAAAACAACGATTGCTTGTAGTATTGTTCAGCCAATAAATCATTTTCAACTTTTTCAGCCAGCGCTCCTAAAGTATTGTATTGCCCTGCTTTGATTTGGTAATAGGGGCGATAGTTTAAATAGAATAATACCCCTACCAGAAAGAAAATAACTCCTAGTCTAGCCGTCAATAATGGAGCTCTTTCGCCTCTAAAAAAGGATTTCCAGGCGGGAGCATTTGCCAATAAAGCAGGGGTGAAATTCATGAAGCAATACACATAGTACACCACAGCGAAAGCTAAGTGCGAGGCTACAATTGTCATTTTAATGGCCAATGTCAATGAGTCGTTAGCAGTGATTTCAGCATAGGCTATTACCGCCAATGAGATGGCGGCCAAGGCAGGGTAAAGCAATTTCTTAATCAACAGAATGGGAATTTGTGATTCTACAACCGCTAGCTTGGTTTGTAAAACGAAATAACCCGAGATTACCGAGACGAAAAGAATTGTGTAAGGGTTAATCAGGATGATATTTAATGAAATCTGACCCGTAAGATTCAAGAATAATAAGGCAAGCACGAGGATATATACAGCGCCAATCATTAAGAAATGGATTAATGCGTTTTTGCCAGAAGGTGCATTTTGTGTGGCAATCTTAAAGAGGTAGAAAAAGTTATCTCCAGCCACAAAGAAAATGAACAACGCTGCTAATATAAGCGGAGCAAGTATGCCATAAGAAAACCAAACTAGTGTAGGGCTTGGTACTGGTGAAAGAAGAGCGGCTGCAAGGGTAAAACTACTTATAAGAATGAGTATAGAAATTAGCCTTGTTGCAAAACCAATATTGGTTTTAATGCTTTGGAAATAGTAGCTCAAGAGCAAAAGGCCTCCAATAAAGGCGTATCCGAAGTACTGATTGCCTATGGCCAGTTCGTCTAAGCCAAAATTAATAGATATAAATACCAAAATTCCTGCGCAGACCAAGTACCAGAAGCGCTCCAAATAGGTAATGGTTACTGTACAAATTACAAAACCAATAAGTGTTAATGCAAAAAGTAAATATTCAGGCCATTCTAGAAAAAGGTAACGTCCTGTTTTAAATTGCTGCCAAATTAAGATTTGATCAAGCTCAAAACCCATTGGCTTTCCGTTAATTGAAAAGTACTCTAAAAACAGGGGTGATTTAACGTATTCTGTATCGGTAATCCATGGTAAAACCAAACTATCGCCTATAAAAAAAGTAGAAAGCAGCAGTAATCCGGCAATGGTTACAGTAGCCCAATTGAAAAGGCTAAAATACTTAATAAGAAGGTGCCTCTTTTGATTTTCCAAGGGTGCTATTTTAACACTTTGGGTACTTTGAAAAACTTAGAATCTTTTACCGCAGCGTTTTTTAGCGCCTGTTCCTGACTGATACTGATTTCCGCTTTGTCTTCCCTAAAAACGTTAACTTCTTCTGTAATATGAGTTAAGGGTTCAACGCCCTCAGTGTCTAGTTCATCCAGTTTCCCTACCCAAGTTAGTATTTCGCTCATGTCATTCAAAAGCTGAGTTTCTTCCTCGGGCTTAATGTTGAGTCGGGCTAAATGAGCCACTTGATGCAATGCTTTTTTATCTACCTGCATGGTGTGTCAGTTTCAGTTCTTCATCTATTACCAAACGTACTTTAGCCATTAAATCGTGCACTGCAAAATCATCGGTGCCTGTTGGCCAAATAGGTTTGTGCACTTTAAGCGAAATAAGGCCTGTGTGCATCATCAAAGGTTTTTTGTCAGGTAAAAGTAGATGATTGTTGTGAATTGTTACCGGTACAACTGGGATTTGTTCTTCCACAGCAATTTTAAAACTGCCCTCTTTAAAACGGGCCAATTCAGGTGGGCTTTTGCTTAAAATTCCACCTTCAGGGAAAAAGGTGATACTATAACCATTTTCAACAGCTTCTTTACACTTTAGCCAGCTTGCATGTCGATCTCTTAAACTATTACGATCTACCAAAATATGGAGCTTGCTGTACATATAGCCCCATAATGGAATTTTTCTCAATGAGCTTTTACCGATAAATTTGAAGTTATGGTTAATAAGCCCCATGGTTGGGATATCCAGAAATGAGAAGTGATTGGCGCAGAAAATATAGCGTTGTTTTCGGCTCAGTTTTTCTTCGTAAACAATCTTAGAACGGTTTAAAAAGAGAAAGAAGAAAAGCAGTCTGGCCCAAATATGATTGAGAAAACCAGCAGTTTTTTCTAAAGGCTTTACAAAAATAGCCAACAGAAAAAAAGGCAATAAGACAATGAAAACCAAGGCAAAAATAACGAGGCCGTAAGCGGAATAAATTTTGAGTAGTGTTTTCATCGCGTTTAAGCTGCGAAGATAAAATAAAATGAGTTGCTGCTTAGGTAATTACCGTTAAGATTAAAAGAATGGCTGAGGATTGGATGATGAGAGACGCGTAGAGCTTAATTGTCATTCTTTAATTTCTTGAGCGAGGTACTCTTAAGCAAAGATTACATTTGTGTAATGGCCATTTTATTTAGTTGAACCAATCGCTCGCTTTGGGATAAACCTTGGCTTATAAATACAGCATTTATACTCTCCATATTGCTTAATACTACCAGCTGCTCTATGGTGGCTTCATCCCTTATGTTTCCATCTGCAGTTGGGTTTTCGGTTCTCCACTGCTTAGCTGTTTTACCAAAGAGCGCCATATTTAATATGTCGGCTTCACTAGCGTATACCAAGTTAATTTGGTTTTTTGTTAATTCTGTTGGTAATAAGTTCGCCTTTATCGCATCGGTATGAATTACATAATTGACCTTGGCTAAGGTGCGCTGTAAGTCCCAATCAAGCTTTAGTCGGTTATTTTCATCAGCCTTTAGGCGTTGAAACTCTTTGATGATGTACAACTTAAATTCTATGGAAATCCAGGAGGCAAACTCGAAAGCAATGTCTTTGTGGCATAGGTGCCTCCATATCTACCTGCTTTTGAAATTAGACCAATAGCACCTGTGGTTTCTATCCACTTTTTTGGTGTAAGTACAAAACTGTTGAGCCCCGCTTGTTTTTTAAACCCCTCGAATTCGAGGGGTTTAAAATCAACATTGTACATGGTTTCCCAGAAGCCTAATAATTCTACTGTATTTCTGTTTCGAAGCCAATTTTGAATAATCGTATCTGTACTGTTAGCATCTTTATATCTCGCCATATCGGTGAGCGAGATATAATCATTGGTCGAATCGGAAATCAGTGCGATTTCTTTTCCCTGAACATTCAGCGTTTTTTTCTTGCACATCTCTCCTTATTGGTTTTTATGAATACCAGTATAAGTTAAATAGACTTCAGTTTTAATACAATTCCTGTTCTGAGTTTCTAGAGATAATTAGAAGGGTGAGGTTTTCGTCAGAGCGAAGTCAAACTAATAACAATCCAGCTTAATCTGCTTTCGGTTTTGGTAAAAGCTTAGGCTTTGATTATTATGCTTTTGGCAAATTTGATCGAGTACTTGGGTTACTCCTTTTTGCATGGTAATGGAGCCGCAAATCATAATTGTACCATTTTCTTTCAACGTTTTGGCAATAAATGGCGCATCTTTTTCTATGAGGCTTTGCACGTAAATCTTATCACAGCAACGTGAATAAGCTGGTTTGAACGCTGTCAATTGATTGTTGGCCAAGGCGTCTTCAATGGTTTCTTTATAAATGTCGAATGAGTTGCCTGTTCGCCCACCCCAATACAAGTGAATTTCATGTGCTTTACCTTTTCTGTTAATCATGCCCAAGAAAGGTGCAATGCCAGTTCCATTACTGATCATAATGGTGCGCTTTGCCTTTTGAGGGAAATGAAAGGCTTTATTCTGAAGTAGAAAACCTCCGAGTGAATCGCCTATTTTTAATTCGTGCAAAAGCGTAGAGCATAACCCAAGTTCATGTTTTTTTACACTGAGGAGGAGATTACCATCTTTAGATTTCCCCAGTGAATACAAACGCTCGCGAGTACTGTTTTGTGGGTAAATGGCCAATAAATCTCCCGATTCAAACTTCTTATTCCCTTCTTGCTTTAGCTCTATAAGTGCAGTGTTGTCTTCCACATTAGATGAAATGGCACGGTTGACGACTGTGAATTTCTGTGTCTTTTTTCGGGCAATAAGGTTATCTGGTTTGGGTAGTTCAATCGTTAGCCCCACTTTTTCTGCCCAAGGATTTACCCAGCTACTAAAAGCTTCAAAAGACTGATTATTGACCGTATGTACTTCCAGTAATTGAGTACTTAAAGGGTGTTTTCCTAGCAAATCATCAGTATCAAAAGCGAATTTGCAAAACTCTGGGTAGGCCAATGACCCAAAACCTACTACTGAAAAAGTGAAGTCATTTTTTGGTCTAAAATCTTTAATAAAAAGCTTCTTGAATTGAGCCGCATTGCTTGGTGCTTCGCCTTGGCCATAAGTAGCTGTAATCACCACCAAATGCTCCATTTGCTTGAAATGGCTCAGTTTGTTCATGTCTGTGAGGAAAGAAGTCTGCCTGGCAGCCAGTAGTTGATCGTGCAGTAACTTGGCATACTTGCGTGTGGTTCCTCCTTCTGAACCTACAAGAATTACATACTTACACTGATCTTTTGAATAAGGGTTTTTAATTCTGGCAGCCTTTCTTTTTAGGGTAATGGCAAAGCCAGAATAAATAAAGAAGGGCAGTGTTAAGCTGGCCAAACCAAGAACAACAGACCATAGAATTGTTCCTTGCCCAGTGTGCAATATCATGGCCAGTTCAGAAAACAAGGCCACAAAAGGGTAGGGCTGATCGCTTAACGTTTCACCCGTGAATTGATTTACAATAACTTCTTTTTTCTTCAGCTTTAAGAGGAAGTAATCTTCAACATCATCACTAAACGGAAATTCAATTGACCTGAAATTCTCTAAAGTGCTTTGATTGAAAATCTCAAAGTTGGCAGTGCTGATTTTTGGGCTGGCTTCAATGGCATCATAATCTACAGCATGACTAATGTTTTCTTCAGGAATTATAGAGAATCTAAGCAGCGATAAGTAAGTACCTGAAAGCGAAATAACGATTAATGGGATAAGTGCCAGCCTACCTAAAATTGTATGATAGTCATGGAGAAAACTGGTTTTTACCAGCTTGTTAAAGAACTGTTTAATTCCGCCTTGGCGCCTTAAAATTAGGGCTACGCCAGAAGTAGCCATGAGGAAAAGTAAGAAGGAGGCCAAACCGATAAAGAACCTACCTACCGTACCCAAAAAGAGCGAACGGTGTAGGCTGGTAGCAAAGTTGAAAATGGCTGCTTTTTCCTTCAGCTCACCAATTTTTTCTCCGGTAAAAGGGTCAATGTAGAAATTCTCACTTCCATTTTCTCCAATCACAGAGGCTGTGATAAAACCATTTTTGTCTGATGAAATACTGAGCACTTCTTCGTATTTCCCTTCTATATTACTGAGCAATTCTGCGATAGTAAGCTCAGAAGCCCCACTGGGTTGGTAAGGTTGCGCCTTTTCGATAATGGGTTCGAAGGCCAAAATTACCCCGGTAAGGGAAGTGATAAGAAGGAATAAAGATGAAGATATAGCCAGAACAAGGTGGCTATATCTCCAAAAAGAAATGGTCATAAAGACTTGTGGATATTAATTTGGGATGATACGCACGTAACGGATGTACCCTTTTCCCTCGATCTTACTGTTTACGCTTTCTGCATTTAAGCTCAGTTCTGCATCGGTGACATGATAATCCTGGTTTTCCACAGCCGACTCAAACCTGATTTTATAGCCTGCATCAATTTTTGTTTCGTCAATTTCGAAAGCCAAAACCTGACGCTCTCCATTACCAATGCTGGCGCCAGTAATGCCGTCTAGCTTTTCGTTTTTCCCTGAAGAAAAAGCCCACCAGTTTTTAATATCGCTGTACCATTCGCTATCATCGCCTTGAACGTATAGAGTGCGCTCGTATTCGCCTTTTGGGTTCATTAATGAAATAGCAACATAAGCGTCTTCACCAGTGTAGTTAATCATTTGCACCAAGCATTTGTACTTTACACTTCCAATATCTGAGGTGAAAGCCATTGCTAAAACTGACCCGGCAATCAATAATATTTTCGTTCCGAATTGCTGTATATTCAACATCTTACTTCGCTTTTAAGAATCCTAAATCCACTTTATTGTTGGCTAGCTTTTCGTTTTCCTGAGCCAAATCGAAAGCGGTTTCTTCAAATTCAGTAGTACTGTTCTTATCCGCTCCGATTGAAATTAGGTATTTCAAAATCTCGTCATCCGCAGCTTTCATCGCAGCAAGGTGTAAGACGGTTGCTCCTTCATTGTTTTTTGCGTTGACATCAATTTTCAAAGCATGTACCTTTTTCAGTAAAGCCAAGTCGTTTTTGTCAATCGCCAAATGGAAAAGGGTGCTTTTGTCACCTTGCTTTTTGCTAAGGTCAAGCCCTTTTGCTTGAAGTGATTTCAATTTTTTGTCGAAGTCAGCACTGTTATTTTTGCTGTACGCACTAATCAAGTATTGACCTAAGGTGTTGCCTTTTTCATCGGTTACCTTCACATCAGCACCTTTAGAAATAAGGTAATCTACCACTTCAGCATTATTGCGCATTACCGCCATTGTCAGGGCAGAATGTCCTTCTTTATTAACATGGTTAATGTCCTTAGTTTTTTCTGCCAAGAAGGTTACCATTTCTAAGCTGTTTCTGCCTGCCGTATTGATTAAAGGAGTGTTTCCGTTTGAGTCTGCATCGTTCACATTCAATCCTTTGCTTAAGAAGTAATTGTAAACATCTAGGTTGGTATTTGAAGCAGCGATTCTGTGTAAAGCAGAAACGCCTTCGTTTGTTTTTACTGCGGGGTTTAAGCCTAAGCTTTCAAGGTATTTGAAGTATTCCACCGTGTTTTCTCGGTTACTGCTCGCCATCAAAATGGCGTTTTCGCCTGTTACTTTGTTCTCACCGTATTTTACACCGCGGTCAACCAATTCTTCCAATAACTCGATGTTTCCGCTACGGGCTGCATAGTTGAACAAGCCGTTTCCATTTTCATCTAGGTCGTTCAAGTCAAAACCTCTCAATTGGAAGTAATCCAACATGCCATAGTTGGTCAAACGAGGGATAAGAATGTGAAGGATGTTTTTTCCTTCCGCTGTCTTCTGGTTTTTTAAATCTACGCCATTGGCTTCAAAGAAATCGTAGATTTCTGGTGACTGCTGACCGCCTGCTGCTGCAAATTGAGCTACAGTGTAATCATGTGAATCTCGAAGGTCGGTTTTTGCGCCTTGGCTCATAAAGTATTCCATGGCCTCAATATTGGCACGAGAAGCTGCCCAAAAAATGTAGGTTCTTGAATCGTGTGTTCTCTTGTTTACAGAGTTGCCTTGTTCAACCAAAAATTGAATTGTGGTCAATGGGTTGTTGTTCAGAATAGCATAAGTAGTGGCATCAAAGCCACCACTATTGGCTTCAAGTACTGAATGACCTTTGGCCATGTCGGCTTGAATCGTTTCTATACTTGGTTTGGCCGCCCAGTATTTAGATTGAATAAAGGGATTGTCATCTTGCGCAGCGGCAAAGTTTATATTTGCCATCAGCAGTATGGCCAAGGTGATGGCTTTTACTTTATTAAGGATTCTCATGGGTTGTATTTTTTGGTAGAAGAAATAAGCTTTCTTCTCCCTGTTCTTATTTAGACTTATTATAAATAGGTTGCAAATATAAAGTCCAGATTTGATGAACCAAGGAGAAACTGTGGCATAATTAAAATTTCACTAGTACTAGTGATTGGAACGGGCTTTGAATGTTAAAAAATTACTCCCCAAACCACAATTCCTTCGCCTTCCACATGGCGGGGTTGCGGTTTTCCTTTTTCCAGATTACGGACAGCGTAGTGCGTTGAGGAATGTTCTTCAATTCAATAAACTTCACCTTTAAATCGAAGCCATATTGTAATGAAGTAGGTATTATGGCCACACCAAGCCCACGCTCTACCAGTTTAAAAATGGTTTGGGCATGAACGGACTTATGAGATACCGTGGGGGTAAAACCTTGATCTTCGCAAATACTCATGATCATGTCGTAATAAAGCGGACTGTATTCGCTGGAGAAAAGAATGAAATGCTCGTCTGCTAATTGAGCTACATTCTTAAATTGCTTTTCATTCATGGGGTGGTTTTTGGGCAGTACGATAGAAAAAGTGTCTTCCAAAACGGGGTGCATATGAAACTCTTCAGGCACCCTGGAGAGCCGTACAAAACCAAAATCAAGCTCACCCTTTTCCAGTTTTTCTACCTGAACCTTATTCGACATTTCCTCCAAATTTACCTTTATTTCGGGCAACTGGGCATTCATTTTTACCATTAAGTCGGGCACTATGTTCTGCATGGCTGAGCCAATAAACCCTATTTTTATTTCGCCTTGTTCACCCGAATCAATTCTTTTTAATTCTTTTTTAACCCGTGCTAAATGGTTGTTTATAAATAGCGTTTCGTGCATTAAATGTTCGCCAGCAGTGGTTAAGCTAACCTTTCGTTTGGTGCGTTCAAATAACTTCACACCCAAAACTTCTTCCATTTGGCTGATTTGCCTACTCAAACCGGGCTGTGAAATAAACAATTTTTCTGCCGCCTTTCTGTAATTAAGCTCTTCGGCTACGGCCATAAAATACTTGAGGTGCCGAAATTCTAATTGATAACTCATGGTTATTAAGTGTTGATAAAAATGGTATTTCTAATTATTAAAAGTAAGGCTTACTTTCGTATTAGAAAACAGGTTTCTGATACGCCCCTAAGGATCTCCTATTTTACATTGCTCTAAACTACTAGCTGTGTAGATTCCTTAGCGGGTTTTTTTGTTTAACACATCATTCATGGAAAGAGGAATATTTTTATACGGTGAAGAACACTTGACCGTAGGCAAGGCGCTTGCCATTTGTGCTGGAGAAATTGCTGGAGATTTGAGTGCAGAAACTAGGGTCAAGGTGGTGAAAAGTCAGCAGACCGTTGAAGAAATTGTAGCCAAGGGAAAGGCAGTATATGGAATTAATACTGGGTTTGGACCGCTTTGTACCACTCTTATTTCAGAAGAGAAAACAAGGCTGTTGCAAGAAAATATTCTCAAAAGCCACAGTGTGGGTGTTGGCGAATCGGTGCCAGATGACATCTCAAAACTGATGCTCATTCTTAAAATGAATTCTCTAGCACAAGGTTATTCTGGTATTGCCGAAACTACTTTAGATCGCATCAAATGGCATATTGATAATGATATTATTCCGGTAGTGCCTAGTCAAGGCTCTGTAGGAGCATCAGGAGATTTGGCCCCATTATCTCACCTCTTCCTTCCCTTAATAGGTTTGGGTGAAGTAATGGAGAATGGCAAAAAGCATGATACGCTGAGTGTATTGCAAAAGCACGGTTTAGCACCATTAGAATTGGGCCCGAAAGAAGGTTTGGCACTGATTAATGGCACGCAATTTATTTTGGCCTATGCAGTGAAAGTGGTGGACAGGCTGCATAACTGCCTAGATCATGCCGATTTGATTGGTGTCATGATGGTAGAAGCACTGTTAGGTTCTTCGAAACCATTCAGGCCAGAGTTGCATGAATTGCGTCCGTTTAAAGGAAACCAACATGTGGCCGCCCGAATGACCGCTTTGCTCAGCGATTCCGAAGTAATGACTTCACACGCTAACTGCACTAGGGTGCAAGACCCTTATTCTTTGCGCTGTATTCCACAGGTACATGGGGCTTCGCGAAATGCTTGGTTGCATTTGAAAGAGTTAGTTGAAATTGAACTCAATTCAGTGACCGATAATCCTGTGATTTTCGA
The DNA here is from genome assembly GCF_001593005.1 of Roseivirga ehrenbergii. GTDB lineage: Bacteria > Bacteroidota > Bacteroidia > Cytophagales > Cyclobacteriaceae > Roseivirga > Roseivirga ehrenbergii. The sequence continues at coordinate 309,598 of NZ_LQZQ01000001.1, read as the reverse complement.
TGTAGATTTGACCATTAGTGGAGGGAATTTCCACGGTCAGCCTTTGGCCATGGCTTTAGATTACGCCTGTTTGGCCGCTTCGGAAATCGGTAATATTTCCGACCGAAGGATCTACCTTTCTCTTGAAGGGACAGTAGACAATGTGCCGAAATTGCTGATGAAGGAAACAGGAATTAATTCAGGTTTTATGATTCCGCAGTACACTACAGCGGCTTTGGCCAGTGAGAATAAAGGTTTGTGCTTTCCTGCCAGTGCAGATAGTATTCCAACTTCTTTGGGTCAAGAAGATCATGTCAGTATGGGCTCTATTGGAGGAAGAAAGGCCTACCAAGTGATAGGAAATGTAGAAAAAATATTGGGCATCGAATTGCTTTGTGCTGCGCAGGCACTTGACTTTCATCGTCCGCTAAAATCAAGTAAAATTATTGGCGAAATGCACGGCTTGGTCAGAAAGCAGGTGACGCATGCTGCCGTGGACAGGGTTTTCGCCCTAGACATAGAAAAAACAATTAACATGGTGAAGGATGGCGTATTGCTTTCTGTCGTTCGCCAAGAAGAAAACTATAGTACACTCAAAACTAACCATCATGAATTATTCGAAGTTTATTGAGCAATACGCCAACCATCCGTATTATAAAGCACCAACTGGCAATCAGCTTCATGCTAAATCGTGGCAAACTGAAGCGCCATTGCGCATGCTTCTGAATAACCTGGATGCCGATGTGGCTGAAGATCCTTCAAAATTGGTGGTATATGGTGGGAACGGCCAAGCAGCTAGGAATCCAGAAGCACTGAAAAAAATTATTGAATGCTTGCTGAAACTGGAAGACGACCAAAGTCTTTTGGTGCAGTCTGGCAAGGCGGTTGGTATCATTCCAACCCACTCTCAAGCGCCTCGCGTGCTGATTGCAAACAGTAATTTGGTGCCAGAATGGGCCAATTGGGAGCATTTCAATGAATTGAAAGAACGCGGACTGATGATGTATGGCCAAATGACAGCTGGAAGTTGGATTTACATCGGAAGCCAAGGAATTCTTCAAGGAACCTATGAAACATTTGTGGCCTGTGGCATCAAGCATTTTCAAGGTGACTTGAAACATAAACTGGTGGTGACTGGTGGTTTAGGTGGAATGGGTGGCGCTCAGCCTTTGGCGGCTACTTTGGCCGGAGCCACTTTCTTGGGGGTTGACAAAGACCCTGTTCGAATCAAGAAACGTTTGGATACACGCTACATCGATAAAATGACCGATTCCTATGAAGAAGCCAGAGATTGGGCTTGGGATGCGAAGGAAAAAGGAGAGGCCATTTCAATCGGTTTGGTGGGGGATATTGGCGATGTGCTCGAAAAGCTTTTGGCTGATAACGTGATTCCTGAAATCCTTACGGATCAAACTTCAGCCCACGACCCAATCAACGGTTATATTCCTAATGGTTATACCTTGGAAGAAGCGGATCAGCTAAGAGTTGAAGATTCTAAAACCTACAAAGCCAAGTCGCTCAAGAGTATGGCTAGGCATGTTGGGTTTATGTTGGAAATGCAGAAACGAGGTTCAATTACCTTCGATTACGGTAATAACTTGCGTGAATTTGCGCGCCAGGGTGGAGAGGCCAATGCCTTCGATTTCCCAGGTTTTGTGCCTGCTTATATTCGTCCTTTGTTTTGTGAAGGAAAAGGCCCTTTCCGTTGGGCTGCGCTTTCTGGTGACCCGGAAGATATTTATACCACCGATCAGGCTTTGATGGAAGCCTTTCCGGACAATCATCATTTGATCAATTGGCTGAAGCAAGCCAGAGAACGTGTCGCCTTCCAAGGTTTGCCATGCAGAATTTGCTGGTTGGGCCTAGGCGAGCGTAAAAAAGCGGGACTTATTTTCAATGAATTGGTAAGAACAGGAAAGGTGAAAGCCCCAATAGTTATTGGTCGCGATCACTTGGATTGTGGCTCGGTAGCTTCGCCAAACCGCGAAACCGAAGGTATGCTAGACGGTAGTGATGCCGTATCGGATTGGACATTGTTGAACCTGATGGGCAACACCAGTGGAGGTGCCACTTGGGTGTCTTTCCATCATGGTGGAGGCGTTGGAATGGGTTATTCACAACATGCAGGTATGGTAGTTTTGGCCGATGGCACCGAGCGTGCAGAAAAATGTTTGGAGCGCGTGCTTCACATTGATCCGGCAATGGGCGTTATTCGTCATGCAGATGCAGGCTATGACCTCGCGCAAGAAAAAAGCGATGAGTTTGGCTTGACGCTTTAATCTTCAATTTTGGAGTGATGAAACTTAATATTTCAGCTTTTTATCCTGAGTGAAACGAAGGAACTCCTAGACCCTTCGTTCCTCAGGGAAAGAAAATAACTTAGAGTGAATTTGAACATAGAATCAATAAATATGGAGTGTTACTTTTTAAGAGTGACTCAAACTCAAATCGATTCGTGCCTAATTGTTTTACAATGAACACCTACAAACTAATCGGCCCATTTAAGCAGGTTTTGCCCATGACGGGTTTGCCTTTGAATGGTGCTTTGAAAGACGAGCAACTCAATGTTTTTGAAGGCAAAGTCGGAATTCTTCTGCAAGGAGAAACCATTGCCAAAACAGGAGATTTCGATACACTTTTAAACGAAACCAAAATTATTGGTGCCGAAGTGGTGGAACTCGATGGCGATTTTGTGGCCTTGCCAGGCTTTATCGATTCGCATACCCACATCTGCTCTTCGGGCAGTAGGGCACGAGATTATGCTTTTCGCAATTCAGGAAAAACCTATTTAGAAATGGCTGAACTGGGTGGCGGCATTTGGTACACCGTTACCCAAACGCGAAATGCTTCGCAAAAGGAATTGGAGGCTGGAATTGCCGAACGTGCCAGTCGCCATTTGTCGGAAGGGGTAACCACGATAGAAACCAAAAGTGGCTATGGACTTACGGTAGAAGAAGAGTTGAAAATGCTTCGCGCCATTCAGGCAGTGAATAAAAAACACGCAGCCGATTTGGTGGCCACTTGCTTAGCAGCCCATATGCATCCAAAAGATTTTGAAGGTTCGAAAGCAGAATATTTAGAAGAAATTGGTTCAAAGCTATTCCCAATTCTGAAGGAAGAAAAGCTGGCGAACCGCATTGATATTTTTGTGGAGTCGGGTGCTTTTTCACCCCAAGAAGCAAAGCCTTATTTAGAAAAAGCCAAGGCAATGGGCTTCTCCATTACCATTCATGCCGATCAGTTTTCAACGGGAGGAAGCCAATTGGCGGTAGAAGTAGGGGCAGTAAGTGCTGATCATTTAGAAGCCAGCACAGACAAAGACGTTGAAATACTCGCAAAGAGCAACACGATTGCCACCGCACTCCCTGGCGCTACTTTGGGATTGGGTTGTGCTTATACGCCTGCTCGTAAATTATTGAATGCGGGGGCTTGCTTGGCCATTGCCAGCGATTGGAATCCAGGCTCGGCTCCTATGGGTGATTTGCTCATGCAAGCTGCGGTTTTGGGCGCTGTAGAAAAACTAACCAATGCCGAAGTATTGGCAGGTATTACGGTTCGTGCAGCAGCGGCTTTAGAATTAACAGATCGTGGAACTTTAGCGGAAGGTGCATTGGCCGATTTGGCCATTTTCCCTTGTAATAATTATCAAGAAATTCTTTACCAACAAGGCAAACTAAAACCTGCAATGGTTTATAAAAGAGGTCAAAAAATCTGAACCTATGAACGCACTGAAGCCCGCAGACCTATCGCTTTGGAAAGGCCGAAAAGATGAAAATCTTGGACGACCTAACTATTGGTATGAAATGGTGGAAGCGTCCTCGTTAGAGAAGTTAAAGCCTTCTGTCAATAAACAATTGGCCATTTTAGGCTATGCGGTGGATGAAGGTGTAAAGCGAAATCAGGGTAGGGTTGGAGCGATTGATGGGCCAGATGCCATCCGTAAAATGCTGGCCATTCTTCCAAACCATTTTCAAAGCCCAACTGATATTCTGGATTTTGGAAATGTAGTCTGCGCTGACGAAGATTTAGACGCAACGCACGGCCATTTAAGCATGGCTGTAAGCCAGTTGTTGAACCAAGGTGTATTCCCTATTTTACTAGGTGGAGGCCATGACATTGCTTATGCGCATTATACCGGAGTTCGTCAGTTTTTAGATGGGCAGGGGGAAAACCAAACCATCGGAATTATCAATCTCGATGCACATTTCGACCTAAGAAATAATAAAAACGGGAATACTTCTGGAACGCCCTTTTTTCAAATTGCACATGATTGTAAGGCCAAAAATCAGGCATTCGAATATTGCTGTTTAGGTATTCAGCGGTCTGCGAATACACAAACGCTTTTCAGTACGGCCGATGAATTAGGGGTTACTTATTTAGAGAATACGGAATATACCACAGAGCATTGGGCTGAAGTAAAAAACTGCTTGAATAGCTTTCTTCAAAAGGTAGATAAGGTCTATTTGACAATCGACTTGGATGGTTTTTCATCGGCTTATGCGCCCGGAGTAAGTGCCCCTTCACCAATGGGATTCTCACCTGATATTGTACTCAAAACACTCGATGTATTGATTGAATCTCAAAAACTAATCAGTGTAGATTTAGCCGAATTGAGTCCAAAGTATGACCAAGATAACTCTACTGCAAGACTGGCGGCTAGGTTGGTGCATTATTTGGTTTCACGTTAACGACTTATCGCTGATTTTCTAAAGGAACCTCCAAGGGTAGAATCCATTCAGCGTGACCGAAGAATGGTTTTTCCTGCGCTGCTAAATCTACATTCGGATCGATGATGTACTGGTATGCTCTTCCGTTAAGCGAAGCCAAAGCTTGTGCGTAAACTTCAACATCTACACCCATTCGGCCATACTCTTCTTTCAAAAACTTAGCAAACTTCCAGATCATTTGTGGGTTTCCGTCCATTTTTCGCTCCTGCCAATCTTGTAGGTAACCTCCAATATTGACTTCAATGAGCTCATCAGTAGCCTTGTTTTTCACCATAAACTCGGTACTCCCATCTTTGCTTCTCAATTTCATGTGCCAAGCATATTTATGGCCTTCTTCCGTCCAGTGAACATTTCCTTTAATAAGCAAATGGCGCATGGGTAGAAAAACCTGAATAGCGAAGAAAATTCCCAATCCGTATAAAATTACTTTCTGGTATTTTGGGTTAGGATTGAAGGCATTGGTTCCCTGAGTTTCATCGCCTTTGAACCCGATTTTCTGAATAAGCTTTCTTGGCCAATTGGGACTAAAGTATAAGCTTGTAGCGGCAATCATAAACCAAGGGAAAATACCGATTTCGAATAGCTCTACATTCATTAAATGGAAGAGGCAAATGGCAATGAAGCCAATTACTCGGCTGCGTTTGAATAGTAGAACAGGCACAACTGCTAAATCGAGTATTAGGCCAGAGTACGACATAATCATGACCATCCAATGCTCTGTAAAGTACTGCCCTATGACTGGAAAATTCTGGTCGCCTAAAAGCCAATCTTTGAGCGGATAGCCCCTAAGCCAGTCAGGATTTATTTTAGCAATCCCACCGAAGAAGTAAGGAATGCCCACTGTAAACCGAATTAACCACAGATTCCAACTGGCATTGTAGGGGCTTTTTATGCCCTTAAATATTTTAGAATCAATAGAAAAGCTACGGTGGGCTGGAATAAAAATGAGAATAAAACTGACGATAATAACCAAATAGAAATGGTTGAGGTAACGTGCCTGCTCTAAAAGAAAAGTATAAGTAAAGAGCAAGAAGAACAGAACGGTGCTGATTCTATACAGAAAGCCTATAGTGATGAAAATGGCCAATGCACCCAAAACATACCAAAGTATATACATTCCATTTTCAGACAATGGGCTTAGGTTGAATGGTGTGTAAGCAAAATTGAAATAGGGAGTGACCCAATAGCGCTCAATCCAATTGTACCCAAAATAACGAGTAACTTCCCATAACATAATGAGTCCGAACATTATTCTGAAAAGCACAATCGAAGCATTATCAACGGGAGCGAAGAGGTTTTTGAGTTTTCCCTTTCCTATAATTTCGAATATTTCTCCTTTACAGATTTGCATTGAATGAGATTGGATTGTACTCGGAGAGCAAATCCTAAAATATGTTTTGGAACTCTAAAATACAGAAGCTTTTCTAATTCACCCATTTAACCACCGCTTTCTAACATTATGGGCGGAAACGTGTTTCTATTACATTATCTGATTTTTTATGATGGGAATAAAAACATGGTGGAAACTACTGAAGCAGGCATTTAAAGGCTGGAACGAAGATGAAGCTTTTCGTCAAAGTGCAATTGTGGCGTATTATTCGATTTTTTCTCTTCCGGGACTTTTGATATTGCTGATCTCGATTGGAGGTGCGGTGTATGGTCAGGAGGCTGTTCAAGGCCGTTTGGTAAATGAAATTTCTGGAATGATTGGTTATGAAGCTGCACAGAGCATTGAAAATATGGTTGTCAGTTCTTACAGGAGTGACTCAGGCTTTATTATGCGAGCTGTGGGAATAGCTATACTATTATTTGGTGCTACAACGGTTTTCTTTCAATTACAAAAGTCGCTCAATAATATTTGGCGCGTTGAACAAAAGCCTGGTAGTGGAATTAAGAGACTTGTTTTTGACCGTGCCTATTCTTTGGGGCTCATTTTGGCCATTGGTTTCTTACTGTTAATATCGTTGGTGATCTCTGCTGTATTGGCTGCCATTAGCGAATGGATGAGCCGTCAATTTCCGGAATACTTGCTCGTGTTGGTGAAAGTGACGGACTTTGCCATTACACTGGGGATGGCCACCATACTTTTTGCCTTGGTGTTTAAGGTATTGCCTGATGTTAGTGTGAACTGGAAAAGTGTTTGGTCTGGTGCGTTTTTTACCGCCATATTATTCATCATTGGTAAGTTTGTTTTGAGCTTTTATTTTGGTCAAGCCGAGCCAGCTTCATCCTATGGGGCGGCAGGAAGCGTTGTGCTTATCATGCTTTGGATCAATTATACCTGCTTAATTATGTTTTTTGGAGCCGAGTTTACCCAAGCTTTTGCCGAGCACAAAGGTTATCGATTTAAACCTGCAGAGCATGCCAGATGGAAAGCACGGTACGAGAAAGATAAAGAGAAGTCTGGCGATTAAAAGTTTAGACCACTTTTAATAAATAGTCTTGAATCATTTGAATCGTTTCCGTTGGACGTTCATGCATGGCCATATGAGCGGTTTCTGGTAAAATGTAACCGTCAACATTTACTCGTTCTTCAATATGTTTTTCGGCCATTTCTAAAGGAACACGATTGTCGTTAGCACCACCAATAAATAAAGTTTGAAAAGGAAGGCTCTTCCAAAGTTCAAACCTGTCTTTTCGGATCTTCATGGCTTCGGTGTAAGCGATAATGGTGTCTAAAGGGCTTTGTAAGCCAATTGAAGTGGACAAATCGATTTCTTCCTTTAGCTCCTCTTTTCGTTTAGAATAAAAAAGTGAAGGAATAAACGGTTCAATGAATTTTGAAACCGGATGCTTTTTCAGAAATAAAATTGATTTATTTCTTCTGTGCTTTGCTTCTTCATCATCGGCCATGGCGGTTGAGTTGAATAAGCCCAGTCCTTGAATAAGGTTAGGATGTCTTTCTGCCAAAGCCAAGGCCACATATCCACCCAAAGAATGGCCAACAACTACGCATTTTTCCACCTGGATTTCAGATAGAAATCCAGCTAATTCATCAGCGACTTCCTCTAAAGTAATGTCTTTCTTCGGTAGTGGAGATTCGCCAAAACCGGGTAAATTGGGACAAATGATTTGAAAGTGTTCTGTTAGCTTATTGGCATAAGGAAACCACATGGATTTGTTTTCGCAAAAACCATGAATGAGAATGACTGGAAAACCTTTGCCTTGTTTTGTTGTCTTAATTGCTGGCATGAACTGTTTTAGCAAGCTTAACACCCATCATTTCGCGCACTGCATTGGCAATTCCTGCCTCATCAAAATTACATTCGGCATGTAATTGCTCTTGAGTTCCATGCTCTACAATGGCATCTGGAATACCCAAACGCTTAATTTGAGCACTGTAGTTATTGTCGGCCATAAACTCTAAAATGGTACTGCCAAAACCACCAACCAAACAACCATCTTCTACAGTCACTACTTTCTTGAAGTTTCTGAAAATGTCGTGAAGTAATTCTTCGTCTAAAGGTTTTACAAAACGCATGTCGTAATGTGCTGGGTCTAAACCTTCTTTGCACAACATTTCTCTTACCTTATATACGTAGTTGCCAATGTGGCCAATTGTAAGTATCGCTATATCTTTGCCATCGGCTATTTTTCTGCCTGTACCAATGGTGATTTTCTCCATTTTGGTACGCCATTCAGGCATTACGCCTTGGCCTCGTGGATAACGAATAGTAAAAGCTTCACCCTCTCTAGGAAGTTGAGAAGTAAACATTAAGTTTCTTAATTCTGCCTCATTCATTGGGGCAGCAACAATCATGTTTGGAATGCAACGCATGTAGGCGATGTCATAAGCGCCATGGTGAGTTGGGCCATCGGCACCCGCAAAACCAGCTCTGTCTAAAAAGAAGTTTACAGGCAAATTTTGAATACAGACATCATGGATTACCTGATCGTAAGCGCGCTGCATAAACGAGCTGTAAATATTACAGAAAGGAATAAGCCCTTGTGTAGCCAGTCCAGCTGAAAAAGTAACAGCATGTTGCTCTGCAATTCCTACATCAAAAGCCCTGTCTGGCATGGCTTTCATCATAATGTTCATCGAAGAACCAGAAGGCATTGCAGGCGTAATGCCCATGATTTTGTCGTTCTTTTCAGCAAGTTCCACCAAAGTATGACCGAAAACATCCTGGTATTTAGGTGCTTCGGGCTTATCGCTAACTTTTTTGAAAACTTCGCCTGTTACTTTATCAAACTTGCCCGGTGCATGCCAGGTAGTGGCATTACCTTCTTCGGCAGGTTTGTAGCCTTTTCCTTTTACGGTTACGCAATGTAAAATCTTTGGACCTGGAATTTTCATCAGATCGGTCATTACACTGGTAAGGTGATGAACATCATGGCCATCTACTGGGCCAAAATATCTGAGGTTGAGCGACTCAAAAAGATTGCTTTGTTTTAAAAGCATGGTCTTCATCGAGTTTTCAACCTTAGAAATAATCTCTTGTGCACTTTTTCCGAATTTGGAGAACTTACTTAGTAACCTCCAAACGTCATCTTTTACCCTATTGTAAGTTTGAGAAGTCGTAACATCCGTCAAGTAATCTTTTAAAGCCCCAACATTTGGGTCGATTGACATGCAGTTATCATTGAGGATAATTAGCAGGTTACTATTAGAAACCCCAGCGTGGTTCATGGCTTCAAAGGCAAGGCCTCCTGTCATAGCACCATCGCCAATTACGGCAATATGATGACGGTTATCTTTTTTGTATTGGTTGGCCATGGCCATGCCCAAAGCGGCAGAAATAGAAGTAGAAGAGTGGCCTACTCCAAAAGCATCATACTCGCTTTCTTTTCTTTTTGGGAAGCCCGAAAGGCCTTTATAAATTCGGTTTGATTGGAAAGAATCTCTTCTTCCAGTTAATATTTTATGTCCGTATGCTTGGTGTCCAACATCCCAAATGAGCTGATCTTTTGGTGTGTTAAATACATAATGGAGAGCTACAGTAAGTTCTACCACGCCTAATGAAGCGCCAAAATGGCCTCCGTAAACAGATACGTTGTCAACAATAAATTGTCTTAATTCATCACAAACCTGAACAAGGTCAGCTTGATCTAATTTTTTAAGATCATCAGGTGAATCAATTTTACTAAGCAGCTTTCCCGGTTGTATCAGCATTTGATTTTGGACTAAATGAATTGAGAACTTAAATACGCACGAATTGTTTGAGCCGGATTTTTTTGAAGGAACAAAATTAGAAAATATTTTGAGTTAGTCGGCTTCATTCTCTTAATCCTTATATATTTGATTCACAACAATTCAGAATCTTTGAGTTTCGAAATCAAACTACCGCTTTTTGAGGGTCCATTCGATCTTTTACTCTTCTTTATTCAGAGGGATGAGCTTGATATTAATGACATCCCAATCCACAAGATAACCAAAGATTTTTTGGATTACCTCCATCATTTAGAACAATTGAATGTGGAGGTGGCGAGCGAGTTTATTTTAGTGGCGGCTACTTTAATGCGTATTAAAGTGAAAATGCTTTTACCACGCCCTGTATTAGATGAAGAAGGGAATGAGGTTGACCCTAGAGATGAGTTGGTCAGGCATTTACTTGAGTACAAAAAGTATAAGTCTGTGGTGGAAAGTCTGGCCCAAATGGAGAATGACCGCATGCAGATGGAGTCGCGAGGCAACGTTGTAGGTGAGCTCAAAAAATTAGCGGAAGGCAATAATGTTGAATCCGAAATGCAAGATTTGGATCTCTATAAACTGCTTAAAGTTTTCCAGAAAGTGATGAGCCGCTATGAGGTAGAGCAGAACAAACCTAAGCATGAGGTAATTCAATATCCTTATACCATTTCATCGCAGAGAGACTTTATCATGGCTAAGCTTACCGAAACTCCTCGAATTTCATTTGTGGATATTATCCAGTTAGAACCAAACAAAATCGCGGTAATTTTTAACTTCCTCTCCATCTTAGATCTACTTCAAATGAGAGAAATCACTATGCATTTGGGTGAAGGCTTCAACAATTTTTGGATTGAAAAGGTTGAAGAAGAGTTGGTAGAAAAATAATGGAAGTAGATTCTAAAAAAGCACTTCGCACCCTGAACCCTAGAAATGTCTGGCTTCCAGTAATCATCGGATTGGCAATCGTTACCTTTATTGCCTTTCGTGATGATAAACTCAATGACGAATCCTTGCAGTCCATGTTAAGGATATCTGTTTTGGCTATTGTTTTGGCTTTCGTTTTTCTAATTTCTAAAGACCTTTTAAATACAGCCAGAGTAAAGTTAGTTGGAGGAAAATCGTTTACCACTAAGAAAGCACTGCGGATTGTTTTTCTCTGGGAATTTGCCGTTGCGGTTGTCCCTCCCCTTATCGGCCCCATTGCTGTGGTGGTTTATATCATTCATAAACATGGTGTAGATGTAGGTAGAGCTTTGGCTTTTGCCCTGCTCTTGGCTATGATGGATAACATATTTTTTCTGACCGCTTCTCCTATTGTCTTACTCTTAACCAATGGTGCTGCCTTGCCTCAGTCCGAATTGATTCAAAATGAATTGGGCGGAAGTCTGTCGTATTTCTTTTACCTAAGTTATGGCCTCATTGCTTTTTATATATCGTTTAAAATTTCGGCTTTGCTTCTATTTCCTTCGGTAGTAAAAAATCTTTTACAGCGAATTGCTAAGTGGTCATTTTTAAAAAAGTGGGGAGAACGCTTATCGAATAGAGCCGATGAGCTTTATGAAGTATCAAAGGAATTAAGGGGTAAGTCTGTTGCCTTTTGGCTAAAATTAATTGGACTCACTTATGCCATTTGGCTTGTTAAGTTCGGGGTGTTGAATATGCTAGTGGTGGGCTTTGTTCCTATTAGTATAAATGAACATTTTATGCTTCTGAGCCGACATCTGATCATGTGGTTGGTGATGCTTGTTTCGCCAACGCCTGGCAGCGCAGGAACAGCCGAATACATTTTCCCTGCTTTTTTCGAGGAATTTTTAGGTGAATACACCTTTGTGGCTAGCTTGATATGGCGCCTGATCAGTTTTTATCCTTATCTAATTATTGGTGCTTTGATTTTGCCCGGCTGGATAAAAAAGTTAGTGGTGAAAACTAAATAAAAAAAGCGGCCATTAGCCGCTTTCTTATTCTGAATAGGAAGTTAAACCTTAGAATCTTTCGAATTGAGAGAAGAAGAAGCTTCCTTCAATTGCTGCGTTTTCATCAGAATCTGAACCATGTACTGCGTTAGCAGAAATTGATGTTGCATATTTTTTTCTGATTGTACCTTCTTCTGCATCAGCAGGGTTGGTTGCGCCTATTAGCTTTCTGAAATCGGCAACAGCATTGTCTTTTTCAAGAATAGCAGCTACGATTGGCCCAGAAGACATGTATTCGCAAAGCTCACCATAGAAAGGTCTTTCACTGTGTACTTCGTAAAATTTACCAGCGATTTCAGCGCTTAATTTTACATATTTCATTGCTACGATTTTGAAGCCAGCTTCTTCAATCATATTCAAAATTCCACCAATGTTACCTGCTTCTACAGCGTCAGGCTTAACCATTGTAAACGTTCTGTTTGTTGCCATTCTAATTATGTGCTTGTTGTATTTTCTTAATTTGGCTGCAAAAATAGAAGATTAATTCGGATGCTCTAACCTGATTCTTAATATTTTAACTTATTTAACAATAGGTTAATCACTGTTAAATCATTGTTTTAGAAGCTTATTCTTATCAACTTTGCCGGCTGACTGGTATACTGCTTTGGCAGTATTTGTTGTTAATGGGAGATATAAATTCTTTAATCAAACAGCTGAATACCTCGAATAAAATTGTGATTACTACACATCACAAGCCTGATGCCGATGCTTTAGGTTCTTCTTTGGGGATGGCTAACTACCTTATTAAAAAGGGACACAACGTTAAGGTGATCACGCCAAGTGACTACCCGGGATTCTTGAATTGGATGAAAGGGAACGATAACGTTTTGGTTTATTCTGATGAGAATTCAGAGCAAGTTCAACGCTTTATTAACGAGGCCGATACTATTATCACACTCGATTTTTCTGTGTTACACAGAATTAACGAAATGGGAGAAATGGTGAGGAATGCAAAAGCCTTTAAAGTAAATGTGGATCACCATCTAGAGCCTGAAGATTTTGCAGACTATAGACTGTGGGATACTAAAGCGGCTTCAACCTGCGAACTTTGTTTTGAGTTAATTGTGATGTTGGGCGATAAGGCCTTGATTGATAAGGATATTGCGGAATGTCTTTATGCGGGAATCATGACCGATACTGGTGGTTTCCGTCACCCAAATACCACTCAAAATGTTCATGAAGTGGTGGCTGAATTGATAGGTATAGGGGCCGATAATGCCAAAATTGCCAAGGAAATTTATGACACCAACTCTCTTAACAGGCTTAAGTTTTTGGGTTTCGCACTAAGTCAAAAACTTGAGGTTCTCCCCGAATTTCATACGGCCTACTTTGCCATTACAAATGATGAACTCAACCAGTTTGAGTCGAAAACTGGAGATACTGAAGGTTTAGTGAATTATGCCCTTTCTCTTGAAGGAATTGTTTTGGCGGTTTTGTTTAAAGATAGTGGTGATGGCATAAAAATGTCATTCCGATCCATTGGCGAGTTTCCTGCTAATGAAATTGCTTCTAAATATTTTAATGGAGGAGGGCATAGAAATGCGGCTGGTGGTAAAACCGAAGGAACATTAGAAGAAACGGTAGATAAATTCAAGTCGATTTTGAAAGATTATAAACCTTTGCTAGATAGCGAAAAGAATGAATAACCACTTAATTGAGGTAAAACACAAGGATAGAATTAGATATGAATAGGATGAATAAATACATTGTGGTAATGATTGCCCTTATTGGGTTCTCTGCCTGTAAGTCTGAGGTGAAATTTGTTGAGTCAGAGCCAGGTGTTCAGTACAGGTTAGTTGACGAACGAGATGGAAAAAAACTTGGGCCAAATCAAGCAATGTTACTTGACCTTAATAGTGTGTATAAAGACTCCGTAGTCATTAACCCTAAACCAGTTGGTGGTTTCTTCATCAACCCAGTAACGGGTGTTCCCCCTATGTTGGGTAAAATTCTTCAGCCTTTGGGCGAAGGAGATAGCGTACAAATCAAGTTTGATTTAGCACAGTACTCAATGTTGACTGGTATGCCTATTACTCCAGATTTAGATACTGCTGAATCTGTCTTCATGAATATTAGAGTTCTAGAAATCAACGATGAACAAGCTTTCGTTGAGCGAGCGCAGACTGAAATTGAAAGAGAAAGTGTAAAGCAGCTAGAAAAGGACAAAGCAATTATTGAAGAGTACTTAGCAGAAAATAACTTGACGGCTGAAAGTACTGAAGAAGGCCTTTATTACATTATTAAAAAGGAAGGTAACGGATCGAAACCACAAGCGGGTCAAACGGTTTCGATAGACTATGTAGTTCAATTATTGGACGGAACGTATATTGATACAAGCCATAAATCCGTTGCAGAAGAGCATGATTTTTACAATCCTCAAAGAGAGCCTTACGAACCATATACATTTCCTTTAGGGCAACAAGCCGTAATTGCGGGATGGGATGTAGGTATTCCTTATTTGAATAAAGGCGCAAGTGCCATTTTCTTTGTTCCTTCGGGATTGGCTTATGGCCCAGAATCAAGACCTGGTAGCCCAATTCCTCCAAATGGAATTTTGATGTTTGAGGTTGAGTTGGTTGACATTAAGAATTAAAAAATAAACTGATGAAAACGATTAGAATTTTCTTGGTGTTGGGCATTGTAGCCTTGGCTTTTAGCGCGTGTAAGCCAGAAGAGGTTTTCGATACAGAAGAGCAATTTGTTAGAGATACTGTTTTAATTGAGCAGTATTTAGCTGATAATAATCTTGAGGCAGAAGTAGATGAAAGCGGTATTCGCTATATAATTACCGAACAAGGAACAGGAGATAATGCCAAATTTGGATCAACTGTATTGGTAAAGTATACAGGTTACTTATTGGATGGTACCACATTCGATACCAATGTTGGTGGTGCAGATTCTTTTGATTTTGTGATTGGTCAAGGCGCTGTAGTGCAAGGCTGGGATATTGCTTTTAAGCTATTTAATAAAGGAACTGAAGCTACAATATTTATTCCATCAAAATATGGTTATGGAAATGTTGGAAACTTGTTCATTCCCGCCAATTCAGTATTAATCTTTGAGGTACGTGTAGTAGATATATTGGGCAACGATTAAGGTTTTGTTGCCGAAGAATTTGTAAACGGGGTCGCTTTCTAAAGGCGCCCCGTTTTTTATTTGTAGTGCTTAACTCTTCTTGAAATAGAGTTTCATAAGTTCATTTCCCATTGGGCGTTTCCAACTCATTTCGCTATTACTAACTTCTATTTCCCAATTGGTTCGAGTGTTCTTTTCATTGCTGATTATAGAAAGCGTAGGTAAGTAAACATCCCTTTGGCGGTTGGGCTTAGATTTTTGTCGTACACCAAAACCTTCTCAATTACCCATAATCCTGTAATGGGCGGAGGAGTGAATGAAATATTCTCTGTTTTCTCATTTACAATTTGTGAGACATTTTGTGCATTGCATGGCCTAATAAGAATAACAGATAGAAGCAGAGTCAATAAATATTTCATTAGTGCCAAGAGTAAATAGATGTATAAGTGAAATTAGAGGATTTGCCTTGTCCTTCAAAATCCATTTCATGCCTTTAAATTTTCTTATCTTCGTTTTCAAATTAAAAGAATATGAAAAGAAAGAATATAGCACTTTTCGCTTTGTTGGTCATGGGCTTTTGGGCTTGTCAATCGGGAGAAAATGTAACTGAAGAAAAAGTATTTATTGATACGCTCACCATTGATCGGCATTTGAGTGTATTGGCTTCCGATGATTTTATGGGCAGAAAGCCTTTCACCGAAGGAGAAGAAAAAACGATTCATTACTTAGAATCAGAACTAAAAGCGATGGGCTTAAAGCCTGGGAATGGCGATAGTTATTTTCAGGAAGTGCCTTTGGTGGAGATTACAGGAACGCAATCACCAACCATGACCGTAACAGGGCAAGGAAAAACGATGAGTTTCGAAACTGGTAACGATGTAGTAATCTATACCGAAAGGGTAGAGGAAGAGGTTTCTGTTAAAGATTCTGAGCTTGTATACGCAGGTTTTGGTATTGTGGCACCTGAATATGGCTGGAATGATTATGAAGGTTTAGACGTAAAAGGGAAAACGGTAGTCGTTTTGGTAAATGACCCTGGCTTTGGGTCGGGCGATAGCACCTTCTTTAAAGGGGATCAAATGACTTACTATGGCCGATGGACATACAAATATGAAGAGGCAGCCCGACAAGGAGCGGCTGGGGTTCTGATTGTGCACGAAACCGTTCCGGCTGGTTATCCATGGTTGGTGGTTCAAAGCTCTTGGACTGGCGCAAAGCTAAATTTAGACGATGCCAATCCTCCATATAAATGTGCAATTCAGGGATGGATTACTAGAAATACTGCCGTTCAATTGTTTCAAGCGGCTGGAATTAAGGATTACTCTAGCTTGGCCAAAACAAAAGGGTTCAAACCTGTGGCTATGGGCTTGAAAGCCTCTATGAGTGTTAAGAATGAAATCAAAAGAGATATGTCGCACAATGTGGTGGCCATGGTTGAAGGAACAAAACGTCCTGATGAATATGTGATTTATTCTGCCCACTGGGATCACTTGGGAGTAGGGGAGCCAGTAGATGGCGATTCTATTTATAATGGTGCCCACGATAATGCCAGTGGAACTGTAGGCTTGCTTACTATAGCCGAAACTTTTGCTAAAATGGAAACCAAGCCAGAACGTTCTGTGGTGTTTTTATTTGTAACGGCAGAAGAACAAGGTTTACTAGGCTCAGCTTATTATGCTCAAAACCCAATATTCCCAGCCAATCAAAGTGTAGCGAACATTAATATTGATGGACTTCCGGCCTATGGCGAAATGAAGGATTTGACCATAACGGGCTATGGACAATCGGAACTAGATAATTACGCCAAGGCCGAAGCTGACAAGCAGGGGCGTTATGTAATCCCCGATCCTGATCCAGCAAAAGGTTATTTCTTCCGTTCCGATCATTTTAATTTTGCCAAAATTGGTATTCCAGCCTTGTATGCTTCGGGTTCATATGAGTCGAAAGAAAAGGGAGTGGAGTTTATTGAAAGGAAAACGCAAGAGTATTTAGATATTCGATACCACCAGCAAGCCGATAATTATTTGCCTGAAGAGTGGGATTTGAAAGGGATTGCCCAAGATGCTGTGCTACTGTTTAATGTTGGCAATAAGTTGGCGAATGAGACCTACTTTCCTAAGTGGAATGACGGGTCGGAGTTTAAAGCGAAACGAGATGAGGATATGAGTTTAAAAAAGAAGTAATTCCTTTTTCACAATAAAAACGAAGGCCGATTGATTATTCAGTCGGCCTTTGTTTTTGCTTTACTTTTTCACTTCCAGCAGTTCAATTTTAAATTTTAAGTTGGAGTTAGGAGGAATTCGAGTCGACCCTATATTTTGATAACCATAAACAGAAGGAATAAAGAAAGTGCCACTGCCGCCCTCTGTTAGTATTTGTGTGGAAATATCGAAACCTAAAATCACCATGCCCCGGCCAGCTATAAAACCAAAACGTTCATAAGTTCTGTTTGGGTTAAAAATGCCATTGTTTGTGGCTACTTGTTCTAAATTGGTGTCTACAAGGGTGCCATCTAAAAGGTAGAGTTCATAATTAACATAGACAGTATCGTCTAGGGCTACTGTTTTTCCATTTCCCTCATTAATAATAATATACCTAATGTCCGTTTCGTGAATTTGAACGGTTAAATTATTGGTAGCAATATAACTGTCGATTGTAGCAAGATCGATTGGCAATTGTACATTGGGGTCGTATGAGGGGCCAAAATCATCTGAACACGATTGTGTTATGGCCATTATAGCAAGTGCTCCCAACAAAACTTTTATTCCTTTCATAGTCTGATTATTTGCTCAATTCGAGCGGTCATTAATTTTTGTGTTGTCTAAGGCCATTAGACCCCCAATTGAAATCAGAGGTTGGAATAGCGCTTGTTAAGGACGCACAAATATATTGGAAGCAAACAAATAAGAGGAGTTTATGCTGTTTTAACTTTTTTGGTAAGAAAAACTGGTAAGCATACAAACACCGCTATGGTAGAAAACATAAGTCCACCTATAGTGCCAATGGCCAATGAAAACCAGAAAGCCTCGTTTTCTCCTTCAAGTAAAAAAGGAATTAAGCCAAAACAGGTAGAAAGTATAGTGAGCATGATGGGCTGCGCTTTACCCATTACTGCCCTTAAAACTGCTCGGTTATATTTTTGCAACTTGGTGTTATTAAGGTCATTCACGATAAAAATGGCTGCGTTTACTACCAAGCCCCCAAGCATTACGAAAGATGCAAAACCACCTTGGTCGAAAGGGAAATCGAATAAAGAGAAAATTAGAAAAAGGCCAATGAAGGAAATAGGGATAGTGACAATAATGTAGAAGGGCTGTTTTAGGTTTTCGAACAAAATGGCACAAATCACAAAAATACCAATAATCAAATAGCCTAATAAACCATATTGCTTTGCTTCTTTATCGAATCTATATAAGCGATCTTGGGTGTCTATTTGATACCCAAGAGGAAGGGCCAACTTCATTTCTTCAATCATTTTGTCGCGGTATTCAGCGCCAAATTTTGCTGACCCTAAATACTTGAATCCTAACTGCCTTAAATATTGTCGGTCCACTTTATGGATTTCATTAGCTCTTTCTTCAAAAGCCATTGTAGCGTAGTTGTTGATTTTCACTAAACGACTGGTGTCAATAGGTAGCGCTTCTTCCATTAAATCATATTTGGAAAAGGCTTTGGCATTCATGGCCTTCACAAAAACTGGAGTGAGTTCGTTGTTTAGGTTGGCAAATGCCTCTGATCTGTCTGGTAATGTAAAGTCAGTAAGCACATTGGTAACAGCCCCTCTATTAATACCTGCCTTGGCCATTCTGTCCACATCAAAATAGAGTACATATTCATTTCCTTTTACGGCACTGCTATATCCATAGCTAATTTGCTCATTGGTTTTTACTTCCTGTATCCTCTTATGGTTTTCAAGTTTTTCAGCTAAAATGTCTGCTTGTGTACTTAACTGGTCGTAATTATAACCTCTCATTCGAATGGAAAACTCCTGATTCTCTCCATTTTCTCCACCTATACCAAAATATCGGCCTACACCAGAAATAGCCCACTTTACCCCCGTTAAATCAACCGATCGGGCTTGTAACCGCCCCTTGAGTTGATAAGGCAATGCAGAAAATTCATATTCTGGTTTAAAGGTAATTCGTACTGTGCCTGTTAAGTTATTAACACTGGTAATGTATTTGTCGATACCCTTCACTCCATCAATGTATTCCTCTACTTTTTTGATGACATCGTTTGCGTCTTCCAGTGTGGTGCCCATAGGGAGCGTGGCCTGTACTATTATTTGGGTTTGGCTATTTTCTCTATAACCTGATCTTCCGTATACTTCAGTTTTAAATTTGCGGTAGGCGCCACCTAAAATTTTATCCGTGATTGGGCGGATATCATCTTGGTATTTATCGCTACCAATGGTTTTGTTATACCATTCATGTCCTTCCCATTGCAGGGGAAGCTGGAAAACGGGTAAACCAAATCCTAAAATAATAACCACAATAAAAGCTTTTCTGTACCGAACCATAAAGCCTATGGATTTAGAATAGCCTCTAAACCATTTTACTTTTCTTCGCAGTTGACCTACATTAAATGACTTGCTCGCGCTCATTTCTTTTTTGAATAGCAGCTGATAAAGTGCAGGGGTGAAGAACAAAGCAATCACTAAGGAAACGGCCAAATTGATGGCTACCACAATCGAAAAATCAGAAAGGTTTCTCCGGTCTTCTTCTGGTAAAAGTAGCACCATTAAAAGTGCCATAATTGTAGTTAAGGAAGCCGCTAAAAGTGCTACAAAAATGCCTCGGTTTTTCTTACGGTACATATGATCCATCATTACAATGGCATTATCTACTATCAACCCAAAAGAAATGGTGAGCCCAGCAATTGAATACATATGGAGCTCAACATCAAGAACATATATAATGATGGCTGTAATACATAGGTTGACGGTAATGCCCATAAAAAGGGTGACTAAGTACCTTGGGTTACGGTTAATTAGAAAGATGAACAACAATAGAATAATAATTGAAAGAGAGGTTCTTTTGTAGATTTTGTCCATCTCTTCATTTAAAAACTCGGTGTCGTCTTGTTCTAAGAAAATAGAAATATCGGATTGCAGGGTAGCTTGTAACTCCTCAATTCGATCACGGATTTGCTTAGCGAGCACAATTTTATTCACACCCTCTCGGGCGTAAATGCGTAAATTAATCGCGTTGCGACCATTAATTCTGCTATACCTTGTAGGTTCTTGTTCTTCAATGTAAACCTTGGCTACATCTTTTAAGTAAAGTTCCTTGCCTTCAATATTGCTGATAACGGCTTGCTCCAAATCTTCCAAACTAGTAAGTTCAGACGAGCTTCTGAAGTAGAACTGCTGACCCGCAGGATTTTTGATCATTCCTGGGTAATTTCTGTCTTGAAAAAGCCTTAAGCTACTTACTATATCGCTTTTCGAAAGACCGTACCTCATTAATAGCAGGGGGTCAAAATCAACTGTTATTTGTAATTCGTTGGCGCCTGTTAACTCGGTACTCTTAATCTCATTGATGTACGATAGCGGCTTTAGGATGTACTCATCTACATCCTTTTTGATTTTGTAAGAGGCATAGGGGCCGTTGATGGAATAGAGTAATATCGGAGACTCAGTTTTGTTCTGTACTTCTCCGCCACGCTGCTCAACCATCGGGTAACTCATGTTTTCGGGTAACTTCTTATAGAGGTTCCGAATCAGTGAATTGATTTCGAACTTACGGAACTCCATATCTTCTCCTTTGTCAAAAGATAATTCGATGCTTCCGCTATTGTCTCTAGAAACACTGGTGACCTTGTTTACCCCTTCAATTTGAGAAATTGCGTTTTCAAGTGGTGAAGTGGCCAAACGTTCCACGATGTCTGGTGATGAATTTGGCAAAGTATAAGAGATAGTAATAGCCGGCTTTGTATAGCGTGGTGTGAAATTAACATTCAGCTTTGGGATAAAAGCGATACCGATCATCGCTAGAACCACAAATACTATTACCATTCGAAAAGGTCGCTTCATCTTGAAAAATAATAAGCTCTTAGATATTCAACTTTAAATAAGTCTTTATTAGGTTGAAATGAAAATAAAAAACATCTTAAATTTAATAAACTTTAATTTAAAGCAAATACAGACTACTATAAATTTAGGTGTATGACTTTTTTATTAGTTATAACTACTATATTTGGTTGAACCAACCTCAGCTACTCTATGATGCTCAAACTTAGATCACAATTATTGGCCATTAGCTTTATGCTAATGTGCATGATGTCTTGTAATTCGGTTAAAGATGAGAGCACCATTGTTTTTGGTGAATTAGAACCAGAAGAATTTAGTGCTTTTTTATCGAGTTCGGAACTCGAAGTTATTCCGTTGGCTACTGATGAGGTGGTGATTGGTGATTTCAGCATGGCGAGAAGTGCCGATAATGAATACTTTGTCTTTTCTGGTCAAGAAGGTAAAGTGCACCGTTTTGGTAGTTCAGGTAATTTTATAAATACCATTGGCCAAATTGGTGACGGCCCAACGGAATACAGAAGCCCAGCTGGTTTTGTGGTCTCTAACGATAGTTTGGTAATACTTACATATAAGAAAGGCTCATCCTTATTTTATTATTCAAAACAAGGCGATTTTCTTAAATCCATGGATTTTGAAGAAAGCAGTTATGTGTCTTTTGAGCTGACCGACTACGGTTACATGTTTTCTACAGGAGCCAATAAGGTGTTTGAGAATAAGCACAACTTACATAGCCGTAATTTTAAAGGCGAATTGATCAGTAAGTTCTATCCTATTATTGACAGAGCCATGTTTTCTACAGGAGCTAATAATTTCGGTAGAGGAGAAAATGGAAGTCTTTACTTCGAGCCATTTAATAATCAGGTATATAAAGTTGAAAAGGATAGCTTAATTCCTACCCATAAATTCGATTTTGGTGATTTCAACCTAAAAGAGAATGCCTTTGATAGCGAGGATCCTTTTGAGAATTATGAAAGAATTATGAATAATGGTACGGCCTTTATTCTGGCCTATTCTGAATCAGAAAACTATGCCTACTTCAATATAATGCTTCAGAAAAACCCTGATAAGCCTAAAGCATTTCATTTATTGTTGAATAAGAAAACAGGAGAGTCTAAGCTAATAATGAGTTTGGAAGAAACTGCTCCAGCCTTTCAGTTTATGGATGGAGATCGTTTGCTTTTTCTTTTTCATGAGGGTGACATGCTGAATTTAGAGAAGGGAAACCCTGGGCTTTTTGGAAAACATCAACAGGTGATCGACAACATTCAATCAGATGACAATCCAATAATCGTAATTGCTAAAATTGATTTCTGATGAAAAAATCCACGCCCTTATTTTTCGTAATTGTTGCCTTGATGTTGTCCTGCTCTTCAGGTCCAAGAAAGCTTGTGCTCCCAGAACTGCCTGTGGTTTCTACCCAACCCGAAGCCGAAAACGCAAAATCTCCTTTTGACCTCACACGAAAAACATATGTGGCTTACATTTATAAGAAGTGGCAAAAAGATAACCTTTATAGAATCGAGTTGGCAGTGGCTGATTGCATTAAGAAGAATATGGATTACCTCATTTATGTGGAAGCTGACTCAGAAACTGAGGTAAAACAGTGGTTGACAGAATTGGACTACAAATACTCGGTAGTTCTAGATAAGGAATCTCTTTTTAGAGAAGCCAATGGAGAATCCATAGAGGGGTACAATGGCTATATTATAAATAAGGATAGGGAAATATTAGGTAGCCCGACCATTCAGTACCGCAAATAAATTTATAGTTAATGTAAATCAAGACCAATTAGAGTTTGGTCGACACATGTCGACCTCTATTGAGAATTAATTTTTGTGAGAAACTTAAATAACTAGTCAATTAGTTTTTTGAAATCATATTTTAGCATTATTTTGGACTATTATGAAAAGATTTTTTTTGATATGCACCTGTTTCCTATTGTGTTTAGCTTGTAAAGACCAAAAGGTAGAGGTTGAAGAGGTAGACCAAGAAGCCTTAAGAAAACAAGTGCAACCTACTGAGGTAAAAGTGGCAACGGCAGAATACAGACCCTTCGAATTTTTAGTGAGCGCTACAGGTACCATCGAGTCCGACTATGAACTGGAAATTATTTTTGAAACGGGTGGTTACTTAGATAAACTCAGTATCGAGAATGGGCAAAGGGTAAAGAAAGGTCAAGTTATAGGTCAGCTACAAAATGAGAAAGAGAAGTTCGCTATTGAAAAGGCGCAGGCCGCTTACAATAAGGCTTTGGTGCAATACACAGATGACTCATTAGGTTATAGTAAGCATAATGAGGTGATGTTGAGAAATTTATCTTTGAAATCAGGTCTTGTTGACGCTGAAATTAATCTTCGCGAAGCTCAAATTAATTTAGATAATACCATTATTAAGGCGCCTACTGATGGTGTAATTGTTGATTTAGAAACTAAAGAAGGAAGCCTTGTTTCGGCAGGAAAAGTACTTTGTTCAATTTACAATGATAAAAACCTTACACTTACGGCTAAAGTTCTAGAGCCCGATTTCGGTTATATCAAACGTGGCCTTCTAGCAGACGTTTATCCGCTAGCGCGAAGAGATCAATCTTTTTTGGCCACTGTTAATGAAATTAACCCAAGGGTGAATGAAGAAGGAATGGTGCAGATAGAGTTAAAACTGAACCAATCAGAAGGGCTTTTACCAGGGATGAGTGCTAGCGCCATTATACGTGTACCTCAGGAATTACATATCATCGTACCAAGAGAAGCGGTGGTAATTAAGCAAGGGAAGCCAGTTATTTTTACTGTGGTAAACGGAATGTCTCAGTGGAAATATGTAGAGATAGGCCTTGATAACGGAACGGATGTAGAAGTGCTAGATGGTCTTAAAGAAGGCGACCAAGTAGTATTGACCAACAATATTCAATTAGCGCACGATGCTAAAGTTAGCATTGCCGAAGAAGACCTCACCAACTCTAACCAGTAAGCGATGGTTAAATTTCTGATCAATCGACCTGTTGCGGTATTCCTCAGCTTTATAGGCTTTTTGTTTTTTAGCTTTTTAGCCTTACAAAGGTTGCCGGTTTCTTTATTACCCAATATTGAAGTGCCTGCTATTATAGTTAAGGTAAACTATCCTAATAACCCGCCTAGTATTATTGAGAATAGCATCCTCAGCCCAATCCGTACTTCGCTAAACACGCTAAATAACCTAAAGTCTGTTGAAAGTATTGCTAATAGTGAAACGGGAATGCTCAAGTTGCAATTTGAGTTTGGCACTAGAATGGACTTGGCCTATATCGAGATCAATGAAAAAATTGATAGGCTTCAGGAAAATCTGCCGCGCGATATGGATAGGCCACAAGTGGTACGAATCAATACTTCAGACATTCCAATTGCTAGAATTCAGGTAATTCCTAAAGAAGGAAGTGACTACACACAAACCTCAGAACTAACCGACCGAGTTTTAAAGAAAAGAATAGAGCAAATTAGTGGGGTGTCCATTGTAGACGTTAACGGTTTTCAAGGTCAGTTCATAAGCATTACACCAGATTTAGACAAGATAAGAGCACTTGGTCTTTCCGAACAACAAATTGATCAGGTTTTACAGGGTGCCAATCGCGATTTAGGTAGACTTTCGGTAAAGGATGGTCAGTATCGATATTTTGTCCGAATTGCCAACCGCTTAGATAATATTGATGAGATTGAACAACTTCCAATTATCAATAGAGAAGGCGATGTAATTAAGTTAAGTGCAATTGCTGAAGTTAAGTTTCAGTCCGATAAAAGGCAGGGCTATCACTTGAGTAATCAAGAAGAGGGCTTGGTGGTAACCGTTCATAAGCAGGCCAAGGCCAAAATGACGGAATTGACACCATTGCTTTATGAAGCAGTGGAGGAGTTTAAAAAGGATTATCCGCAAACGAACTTTGAGCTTACTCAAGATCAATCAATTTTGCTCAATGCTGGAATCGATAACTTAAAAACCAGCCTTATCTATGGGGGCATCTTCGCCTTCGCAGTACTTTTCCTTTTTATGGGAAATGTACGCATGCCAATTATGATGGGAATTACACTTCCCATTTCACTTCTGATAAGCTTTTTGTTCTTCTATGCTTTTGGCCTTTCTGTAAATATTATTTCACTTAGTGGCTTAGCGCTTGGTTTAGGAATGCTGATCGATAACTCAATTATTGTGATCGACAACATTACTAGAAAAAGGAAGGATGGATTAGATATAGTTGAAGCCTGCGTGCAAGGAGTAAATGAAGTAATGACCCCACTTATTAGTTCTGTATTGACCACCTTGGCAGTATTCGTTCCCTTAGTTTTCCTTAATGGACTTTCGGGAGCATTGTTCTATGATCAGGCGCTTTCCGTGGCCATTATCCTAGGTACATCATTAATGGTAGCTTTCGTGCTATTGCCATTGCTTTATCGTAAGTTTTTTGAAAATCTGAAAAGGCCAATAAAGGAAGATAGTCTTTTTTTTAAAGGGATTTTGAAATTGTACAAAGCCATTTTTAGTGTGGTTTGGCGATTTAAAACCGTAAGCCTTATTCTACTGATTGCCTTAATTCCTCTGGCCTATTTTATGATTATAGGCGCTCATAAAGAGGGCTTGCCGGCCATCGAGAAAACAGAAACTTTGGTAACTATACAATGGAACGAACCGCTAGATGCTGAGGAAAATAAAAGAAGAGTGTTAGACCTCATAGCTAAAACGGCTGGTTCTACTCAAAGCGAATCTGATATTGGGCTCAAGCAATTTTTATTGGCCGAACAGAGTAATTCTATTGAAAGTGCTGAAGTGTATTTTAAGTCTGAGTCTACCGATGCTAAATTAGATTTGGAGAAAAAACTGACGGCTTTTATAACGAATAACTATAGAAATGCTTCCTTTCAAGTAGAGGATGCTCCAAACGCTTTCGATCAAATTTTTAGTTCAGATCAAAAATTCTTTATTGTAAAGTGGAAACAACTTTCTGGTAATGAACGTCTTGACGAAGAAATGCTTGCTAAGCTTGAAAACGATGTAGCAGAAATCGTAAATGAGCCACCGCGCCCTGGAAATGGTTTTCAGTTTGGTGAGTCTATGGAGGCCGTGATTGATAATAAAGCTTTGTCTTTTTATGGTATTTCTGAAAACGCCATGAAAGATGCACTTTCAAAAGCTTTGGATGGTTATATGGTTACTGAAATCAGACGTTTTGGTGAGGTGACACCAATTTGGATTCAACGCGGATCAGAGGATTTTAGAAGTAAACTAAATGGCATATCCGTACAAGGAAGAGGTAATCAATCGTATCCGCTTTCGAGCTTTGTTAAATTCGAGTACATTAAAGATATCAAGGCGGTAACCGCTGATAAAACGGGGATCTATCAGAGTTTAGAATGGGAGAACCTTGATGATGCTTCTATTGAAAAGCTACAAGCGCAATTGCCGGCAAAGGCAGCTCAATACGGTCTGTCTGTCGATTTTGATGGCGCTTATTTTCAAGGACGAGAAAACCTTCAGCAGTTGATTTTCATTTTGATGATTTCTGTACTCCTCCTTTATTTCATTTTAGCCGCCCAGTTCGAATCATTAGTTCAACCTTTAATTGTCATTTTCACTTTACCACTTGGTATATCGGGTGCGCTTTTGGTATTAATGATTTCTGGAGGAACGCTCAATGTAATGTCGGCCATTGGTATAATTGTAATGCTAGGAATTATGGTGAACGATGCCATTCTAAAAATTGATACCATAAACAGGTTAAGGGAAGAGTTTTCGTTAAGCGATTCTACAAATACCAAACGCCAAATATTACAGAATGCCATAGCAAAAACTGGTCAAATAAGGCTAAAACCTATATTAATGACCTCGATTACAACCATTTTGGCATTGTTGCCTGTAGTCTTCTCTAGTGGAATTGGTGCAGACCTTCAGCGGCCGCTGGTTTACACGGTCATTGGCGGTTTGACAATCGGTACTTTTACAGCCCTTTTCTTTGTTCCACTTTCTTATTGGGTAATCAGTAAGAAGAAAGATTAAGTTTTCGGTTACAACGATCAATTATCGAACAGTTTTTTTATAGCTAAGGGCTTAATATTCATTTTTAAACTCTCCTAACTTTTGGGGTTGCTCGCATTTCTCTCTAGTTCTCTTCAAGCTCAGTTTTCAATAGTGGGTTGAAAAATATCTAGACTTAGAAAGTAACCTATCTAAAGTTTAGCGTTTTGCTTTTATCTATCTAGGAATTCAAAGTTTGTAAAAAGACAGATAAGGCCGATCATGGAAAATTATGCCCACCTAACGCAACCTATTGAGGGTAAGCGGTGTCTTGATTGTTGAACAACAGATACCAGTAAGTAATTAATTAATAGAGCCCTCATAAATATACTTGCAATTGATCTTATATCTTTTATATATTTGGCGCGGCAGATTCTATTATTTAAATATTTGTAGTTAAAATATTAAATTATGAATAGTGGTCAGTTTTTTTTTAGCCTTACATTATGAAGCGTCTTACTCTTATAACTCTCCTTATACTTATTCAAATTAAGGTGTATGGACAGCAATACAGCCTAAAGGATTTTAACTTAGAAGGAGATATAAACTCTTGGTACAGTACACGTTTCGATTCGGTAAATATTAAACCGATGACAGGAGTACTTGCTAGTTTGGCTTCACAACGCCCAAAGGTCAATGCTTTTTTTACAGAGAATACGCTGGACTGGATGAAGGCCAGCATTATGTATGATAACCAGCGCTACGATAATGTTCGCATTAAGTATGATATAGAGCAGCAGCTTGCGTACATCTCGCATCCATTGAATAAACAAACCATTACCCTAGATCAAAAATTAGTTAACTGGGTTAAAACCCCTGCCGGAGTATTTAAACCAAAGAATGACGCAACAGGCTACTACCTGATAATCTTTGAGGGAGAACAGCTTTCACTTGTTAAAGAAAGCTCAAAGCGTTTGGTTATCCAAAACCGTGAGTTTGACTATGCACGTACGGATGAACTCTATTTATTGACTAATAATGAGAAGGTGCGCATCAAGAATAAAAAGTCTTATCTAAAACAATTCCCAACACACAAAAAGGATATAAAAAAGTTTATGCGATCACAAGAATCTCGTGAAATAAATAGAATGGGTAAGGAAAGTTTCCTGATCCACTTGGCCAAGTACTGTGATAACCTTTCTATCCAATGAGAAAAATAATCGCAATTAGCTTATTGGTATTAAGCCTCAATGGCTTTGCCCAGCAAAATCAACCAACTTTTTCTGGAACTTATGAAAGTGCTCCATTTGAGAAGGTTGTTTTGGATATGGAAGCCAGCTTGGCTTATACTTTTTTCTACAAAAAAGAGTGGATTGATTCGTTGCAATTCACTGGCGTATTTAGTCAAACACCTTTAGAAACTGCACTAAACAAGCTTGTTGAAAATACTTCTTTACGCTTTTACTTGGAGGGGCAAAAAGTATATTTAACTAACGGAATTACCATTATTACTACACCTGAAATAGTTAGTAATGTTTTGGCTCAAGCGAATAAGCGAAAGGAAGAGCCAAAGGCAGATGAAGCAAAAGAGCTTCTTTTTACCAAAGAGTTTAAGGGCGAAACACAGAACAGCAAAGACCTAGAAAATTATGTTTTTGAAGTGGGAAGTAGAGCCCAGTTCAAAGCGGGAAGTAATTCAACGCTGGTAGGTTATATTAAAGACAATAGTACTGGAGAACCTGTGGAAGGAGCGCTTGTGTATACCCCAGACGGAAATAAGGGGTCAATTTCGGGCAAGGATGGATTTTATTCTTTGAATATTCCGAATGGAAAACACGAGTTACAAGTGCAATTCACAGGAATGAAACGAGCCAGAAGAAATATTATTCTCTTTTCAGATGGTCAGCTTAATATCGGAATGGATGTAGATGTAATTGCTTTGAATGAAGTAATTGTAGAAGCCAATAGAGGAGCCAATATTGAGCGATTAACTACGGGGGTTGAGCGACTCAATGTAGAGCAGTCTAGAACAGTGCCTGTGGTTTTGGGTGAAAAAGACATTTTAAAAGTAGCCACTACCTTTGCTGGTATTCAAACTGTAGGAGAAGGCGCAGCAGGGTTTAATGTTAGGGGAGGAAAGTCTGATCAGAACCTATTCCTTTTCGAAGGCGCTACAGTATATAATGCATCACACTTTATGGGCTTCTTTTCAGTATTCAACTCTGATGCCCTTCAGGGAATGGATATTTTCAAAAGCGGTATTCCTGCCAGCCGTGGAGGAAGATTGTCATCAGTTTTTGAAATCGCAGCCAAAACAGCCAATAAAGAAAAACTTGTTGTGGAAGGCGGGGTGTCACCAATTACATCTAGAGTAACGGCTGAAATTCCTATAATAGAAGGTAAATCGTCTCTTTTGGCCAGTGGAAGGGTTACTTATTCTGATTGGATTCTTCAGAGTGTGGCCCATTCGGATTTCAAAGGTAACAAGGTTTCTTTTAGTGATTTTATAGTTAAGTACGATCATGAAATCAATCAAGAAAACAAATTGTCACTTTCGGCTTACCTGAGTAAAGATGACTTTAGGTTGAGTTCCGATACACTGTTTTCATTCTCTGATTTCTCTTATATCAATGAGATGGCTTCAGCCAAATGGCTACACAGAGTAAACGAAACTATGGATGCTTCTCTAATAGCTACATACAGCAAATATGAGTATGACTTCGAGTCAACTCAGCTGGTGAAAAATGCTTTTGGACAAGATTTTGGAATAAAAGAGTATGGAGCAAGACTTGATATTAATAAGGATTTGCAGGCTGCTCACCAGCTCAATTTTGGATTGGAAGCAAAAAGATATGACATCAACCCCGGTTCTAAATCACCTATTGGCGAAGAGTCTATAGCCGCTGCGGTTCAACTAAGTCCAGAACAAGGAATTGAAGGGGGGCTCTATGTTTCTGATAAGCACGAAATCAATGAAAAGCTGAGTTTTAATTATGGTCTTCGATATAGTTTTTTCACATATTTAGGCCCAGGAGTTACCAGCCTTTATTTGGAAAATGCTCCTAAGAATGCCGACACCCAGACTGGTCAAATAATCCATGGAAAAGGTGACTTTATAAAAACATATCAAGGCCCTGAGTTACGATTGGCCGCGAGGTATATGCTAGGCGATAGTCGTTCTGTAAAGCTCAGCTACGATAAAAGTAGGCAGTATTTACACGCGCTATCTAACAGTTCATCCTTGTCACCCACTGATATTTGGAGGCTTTCAAACAGTTATATAAAACCTCAAACTGGCGATCAAATATCGCTTGGTTATTATGAAGACTTCCTAAATAGTGAACTAGAAACTTCACTAGAATTATATGCGAAAAAATTAGATAACCTGCTAGATTTTAAAACAGGAGCTGATTTTCTATTAAATGATAGAATTGAATCTATTGCGCTTCAAGGCCCTGGAAAATCATACGGTTTAGAATTGTCTTTGAAGAAATCCACAGGTCGATTGAACGGTTGGTTTAACTATTCATATGCACGTACTTTTATAAAGTTAGATGGAGAGTTTGATGAGGAAACGGTCAATAACGGCAAGTTCTTCCCTACCAATTACGACAAACCGCACACCATCAATTTGGTGAGTAACTATGAAATTACGTCAAGGTTTACTGTATCGTATAACCTTGCTTACAGCACTGGCCGACCTATTACTTTCCCTACAGGACTTTATAAGTTGAACGGGGTTGAAATTCTAAACTATTCTAACCGGAATGAATACCGAATTCCAGACTATTTCAGAATGGATTTGGGCTTTACTTTAAAATGGGGGCATAGAATAACTAAAGGGGCTCACTCTTTCTGGTCTGTCTCAATTTATAATCTTGTTGGTAGGAAAAACCCATTCTCTCTTTACTTTGATTTAGAAGATGGGGTAGTAAAAGGCTATAAACTATCTGTATTTGGCTCGCCAATCCCGACCATCTCTTACAACTTTAAATTCTGATGGAGATGAAAATAACTCACATAAGAACAAACCGATTTTTGGCTATAATTACCCTGTTTTTAGTAGCCACTATAAATACTATTGCCCAAACGGAAAACGTAAGAGAGCGAGTGTTTATCGATGTTAATACTCACGATTTACTTGTTGGAGAAACTCTTCAGTATTCAACTTTCTGTTTAAGTAATACAACAAACAAACCTTCGGCTCTTAGTAAATACCTTTATGTTGAATTAATAGGTGAAGGAGGAGTTGTTTTTCAGCGGAAACACCAGCTGGAAAATGGAAAGGCCAGTGGAGAGTTTTTTATTCCATCCAATACGGAAACTGGTCAATATTACCTTGTGGCTTACACTCGCTGGATGCGAAACTTCGATGATGTAGCTCAAGCACCACTTGTATTTATTAATCCATATAAAGGGCATACAAATGCAGATGTTTTAACCGAAGATGTAACGGTAGATTTTAATACAGTTTCAGGTGTTTTAATAGCAAACGCTGCCAATAATGTGGTTTTTAAAGTGAGCCAAGGCAATAAACCGCTGATAAGGAAAGGCCGAGTAATTAGCGAAGATGGAAAGCAAATAGTAGATATTAATAGCGATGCCAACGGCTTTGGCGCTTTTGAGATTAGCCCTGAAATGGGAAAGTCTTACCAAATGCTTATAGAAAACCCTGAAGGAGGATTTAAGTTCTTTGATCTGCCATCTGCTACAGACACAGGTGTGGGGCTAAATATTTTGCATAGTGATGCTGAAATTGAATTGAAGCCGTATGGTGATGTGAAAGGTGGTAGGCTTTACATTGAGCATCAAGGAAACGTAGTTTTAGAGCGCGATGTACAGAGTACCTACCCAATTAGAATAAAAAGAACAGAATTACCTTATGATGTTTTAAGGGTTTCTTTCAAAGATAGCCGAGGAAGGTTAAGCTATTTGGTTCCTTTGTTCAATACAAAACTTGGTTTAGAAACATCACCAACTATTCTTGAAACCCGATCGCCAGCCGTAATTGAGCAACAGCTCGCTAAAGGAAATTATAGTGTTTCTATTCGTAAATCATATGGCAACCAAACACCGCAAATGTATGCGGCTTTCTCTAAAGAAGGCCTTAGTTTACCAGAAAACCTTGATTACACTGAACTACAAAATGCAGCAAGTTTTTATCAAATAGACGAAAAAGAATTACCTACCAGCATTTCATTTTTACCAGAGTACCGTTATCAATTGCTTGAAGGTGTCTTGAAAGCAGAAAGTGGTTCAGCTTCTGTGGAAAATAAAAATGTTATACTTAGCCTGACCGGTGAAAAAATTCTGAATATGTCTGTAGCAAGAACAGACAGTGAGGGGCGATTTTTGCTCGAGTACCAAACAATGAATCGAGGAAAGCAAACGGATGCTCACCTTACCATGCCTGAGTTTGAAAGCGAATATTCCTTTGAGATTAACGATAACTTTAAGAAGCAACATCAGTTGGATTTCTCTCCAGTGATTATTGATACAACTCAACTTGCAGAAATTAGAGAGCGTAGTATCATCAGCCAGCTAGAAAACGCCTATTTCACACCTCTTGTTGATTCTTCAGAAACAGAAAACAATATTTTACCAACAATGAGCGCCTTTAATGCTCATTACGAATTCGATGATTATGTAAGGTTCCGTACTCTCAAAGAGCATTTAGTAGAGTACATTTCTGTGGCGGGTGTAAGAGAGAAACGTGGCGTGAAACGTTTTGTGGTCTACGATTTAGATTCAAATTTTGATTTTGAGTTGGAGTCATTGGTGTTGCTAGATGGTGTGCCGGTTCACGCCCCCGATTTATTAGAATTCAGTCCATATAGAATAAAAAGTGTAGACATAGCCAATAAACGCTATTTTTTAGGCTCTTATATCGCAGATGGAGTACTAAGTTTCAAAACTATAGAGGGC
Source organism: Roseivirga ehrenbergii (assembly GCF_001593005.1). Classification (GTDB taxonomy): domain Bacteria; phylum Bacteroidota; class Bacteroidia; order Cytophagales; family Cyclobacteriaceae; genus Roseivirga; species Roseivirga ehrenbergii. The sequence goes on along the minus strand of NZ_LQZQ01000001.1, from coordinate 276,781 downwards.
AACCTTGGAGGCTTTGAAATAAAAAACAATCATATGGCTTTCAGTTTGTTGACGCCTGAAGCAGAACCAAAAACTGCAGGAGGAAACCACTTAGAAGACCTGAGAATTCCAGACGCTAGAATTCAATTGTTATGGGCGCCTGAATATGAGGTAGCCGAAGACGGAGTAGAACAAATTCAATTCAACACTTCAGATGTAGAAGGGGATTTTGAATTGGTGATTGAAGGTTTTACAGAAGAAGGAATTCCAGTTTCAATAATTAAAAAAATCAAGGTAAAAGAGCGTACGAATGAAAAAGGTTAATTACAAGACATTAGCCAAACTCTGGTTGTTAATGTTGGTGGTGTTTGCTACTACTTCTTGTATTGAAGAGATAGAAACAGCTTCTTTTACTTATGATAAACTTTTGGTAGTAGATGCCAATATATCTGACCAAGCAAAAGCTCATGAAGTACGTTTGTCTTATACTACTCCAGTAGATGGAGACGTAGATGATATTTTCAATGCAGTTTCAGGAGCAGAAGTTTGGATAGAAGATGACCTTGGCAGTCGTATTGATCTCTATGAGCAAAGTGCGGGTGCTTATTTTACCGCTGACACTTATGCTGGCGAGGCAGGCAGGAGCTATTCGCTGTTTATTACAACCAACGAAGGAAAGCGCTATCAATCCTCATTCGAAAAATTGGTGGCAGCACCAGAGGTGAGTGACATCTACAATCGTTTTGCAATTGAATCAACTGACCAAGAGGGGGGTGCTACACCTGGAGTTCAGTTTTTTATCGATGTTAAAGAGGCAGACCAAAGCACTCAGTTTTATAGATACGAATGGACTGATGCTCATCAAGTAATGGTTCCCTTTGTCAAAAAGTGGGAAGCCACTCCGTATTATGTAGGCTTAGCTATGTACTATAGAATTACTCCTTTTAATGAAGATGTGCAGGAATGTTACAGAGAGAATCAATTTAAGGAGCTGATACTGGCTACATCAGCTACGAATATTAATGGAGAGTTGAGTGAAATACCAATTAGTTTTTCTCCAGCTACTGATTTCGATGTCACCACCATGTATTCTATTGAAATTACACAGCGAGCTATAAGCCCGCAGGCTTATAGCTACTACCGAAAAATTAAACTCTTCAACGAATCAAACGGTTCGTTGTTCGATAAGCAACAAGGTATAATTGTAGGGAATATTCGGTCTATTGACTCTCCTGATGAGCAAGTGTTAGGTTATTTCGAAGTGGCTGGCGCAAGTAGCAAAAGGGTTTTTTTAGATCCTTTTGAGTTAGATCCTGAAGTTTATGAATATGTAACTAAGCCTTGCGAAACATATTCAGCTATGGATTTTGACGGATCATTGACCACCTTTTATGAAGCTACCGACCTTCCTGAAGATTTGAGAGGTACTGTAATTCCTATACGTGAACTTTATGAGCTTTACGATTACGATCAGTATACTGGTACTAAATTCTTGGCTCATCGCCTTTGTGCAGACTGTAGAAAGAGAGGTAGTCTTGGAAAACCAGAGTGGTGGCAATAATATGGATTGAAAGGAATGTAGTTATTCAATGTAGAGTTATTTCAATATGGCTCTTCCGGTCTTACATGATTTAAAGAAAATGGAAAAGAGGTTCAGAATGAAAGGAATAACACAATGGGCATTGACTCGCATTTACTTAATGTTGCTGGTGTTTTTTGCAACCTCCTGCATTGAAGAAATAGATACGACCTCTTTTACATATGAAAAACTACTGGTGGTAGATGCCAATATTTCTGATCAGGCAAAAGCCCATGAAGTTCGTTTGTTTTACACCTCGCCCATCGATGGAGATGTGGATGATACCTTCAATGCTGCAACAGGCTCCACAGTTTGGGTAGAAGATAATCTGGGAGTTCGTACATACTTTACAGAACAAAGTTCGGGTAATTACCTTTCTTCAGCCTCTTTTGCTGGAGAAGCAGGAAAAAGTTATACACTTTTTATTACTACTCGTGAAGGAAAAAAATATCAATCATCAGTTGAAAAACTTGTACCTGCGCCTGAAATCACAGAGATTTATAATCGTTTTGCTGTTGAACCTGTTGGTCAAGAAGCTATTTCCATCCCAGGGGTTCAGTTTTTTATTGATGTAGAAGATGACAGTCAAAGCACCCAGTTTTATCGTTATGAATGGACTGATGCCCATCAAGTTATAGTTCCTTTTCCAAAAAAATATGAGACAACAATTATATACCCTGGTGGAATGTCAGATCCCATTTATATTCTTGATCCCTTTAATACTGATGTAAGCGAATGTTATAGAGAAAGTAAATTTGATGAAGTGGTATTAGCCTCGTCTGCTAGCAACAGTAATAGGGAACTACGTGAAATTCCAATCTTCTTTTCAGAAGCGTCCAATTTCGATGTCACTACCAAATATTCTATTGAAGTAACTCAACGGGCTATAAGTGTTCAGGCATATGGTTACTATCGAAAAATAGAACTGTTTAATGAATCCAATGGTTCATTGTTTGATAAACAGCATGGTGCAATTGTGGGGAATATTTTATCAATGGATTCACCAGACGAAAAAGTATTGGGTTATTTTGAGGTTTCTGGAGCGAGCAGCAAAAGAGTCTTTCTAGAGCCTTTTCAGTTAGATGAAAAAGTAATGGACTATGTAGTTCGCACTTGTGAAGAGTATGATGTCCTAGAGTTTGAAGGAGACCTGAATTCATTTTATAAAGCCAATGGCGTTCCAGAGATGTTGTTGGGAGACGAACTGGTAAAACGAGCTTTTTATGAAGTTTATGATTATGACCCACTTAATGACACGAAGTTTCTTGCCCACCGCCTTTGTATAGACTGTAGACATAGAGGTAGCCTCGAAAAACCAGAATGGTGGCAATAATATGAATTGAAAGAAATGTAGTTTTTCAATGTAGAGTTATTTCAATATGGCACTTCCAATCTTACATGATTTAAAGAAAATGAGAAAGAGGTTGAGAGTCAGAAGGAAAGGGGCATTGACTCGCATTTACTTAATGTTATTGGTGTTTTTTGCAACCTCCTGCATTGAAGAAATAGATACGACCTCTTTTACATATGAAAAACTACTGGTGGTAGATGCCAATATTTCTGATCAGGCAAAAGCCCATGAAGTACGTTTATTTTACACCTCGCCCATCGATGGAGATGTAGATGATACATTCAATGCCGCAACAGGCGCCACCGTTTGGGTAGAAGATAATCTGGGGGTTCGTACATACTTTACAGAACAAAGTTCAGGTAATTACCTTTCTTCAGCCACCTTTGCTGGAGAAGCGGGAAAAAGCTACACGCTTTTTATTACTACTCGTGAAGGAAAAAAATATCAATCATCAGTTGAAAAACTCGTACCTGCGCCTGAAATCACAGAAATTTATAATCGTTTTGTAATAGAATCAACGGGGCAAAAGGCAACTTCAACACCCGGGGTTCAGTTCTTTATTGATGTAGAAGATGCACAGCAAAGCACGCAGTTCTACCGTTATGAATGGACTGATGCCCATCAAGTTATAGTTCCTTTTACTAAAAAGTATGATGCCGTGTTTGCGGGTTGGGCAGGTTATGTGATTTCTCCATTTAACGAAGACGTTAAAGAATGCTACAGAGAAAACAGCTTCGATCATCTAATACTGGCCAACTCAGCCAGTAGTTCTAATGGCGAGTTACGCGAAATACCAATTAGGTTTTCAGCAGCGTCTGATTTCGATGTTACCTCTATGTACTCTATTGAAATAACGCAGCGTGCAGTCAGTGCCGAGGCATATAGTTATTACAGGAAAATCAAACTTTTCAACGAATCCAATGGTTCACTTTTCGATAAGCAGCAAGGTATTATTGTAGGAAATGTTTCATCAATAGACACTCCTGATGAGCAAGTACTTGGGTACTTTGAAGTTTCAGGAGCAAGCAGCAAGAGAATCTATATAGGGCCTTCTGAATTGGATGAAGAAGTTCTGGAATATGTAGTCAGACCATGTGAGAGATATTCTGAAATGGGATTTGAAGGTTCATTAAACACTTTTTATGAGGCTGAAGATCTTCCCGAAGACCAAAGAGGAGCAGTGATTCCTATTAGGGAACTTTACGAACTATACGATATAGAGCAAGGAACTGGAATGAAATTACTTGCCCATCGCCTTTGTTCTGACTGTAGAAAAAGAGGTAGTCTTGAAAAACCAGAATGGTGGCAATAGGCTTTTGCTGTTTTCTGCTACCTAATTCTATCTACCGACTTTACCAATTTTTCGTCTTTACGAATAAAACGGTTGGCCAATGCATTTAAAATTAAGGCTCCAGCAGGCAACATAAAGCCAAGGTGAAAACCGCCCTGCACTTGTGGCATTACGATCTCTTCAAATTGGTTTACCTTAAAAAAGCAAACACCTAAATAACTAACCATTAAAAGTGAGTTAAGTGCTCCCAATTTCATTTGGTTTAACCTATTATTGAACTGGAAAATAGAAAACAAAGCCACTAAAGAAGCCGCAACAGCCAATGCTGCTAAATACCAAGTACTTTCAGTTTGCGTGATTACATCGTCAGAAGAATCTTGAGGCATTTCCCCCATGTCAATTACTTTCATTTCCATAGGTGAAAATAAAATTCCCGTTGAAGTTTCAGGGTTTACTTCGCTCCAAATGTAAAAGGCCAAAACCATACCCATACAAATAGAAACGCCTAATAAAAGAATGCTCTGAATTCGCTGTATCATGTCTTTTTTGAATTATGGTGCAAATATAACCAAATCACTTTGAGTTGGAAGCCATTTAATTCATGAAGAATTAGGCTAATGATCTCCATCTAAAAGAATGTAGTTGATTTGTCTATTCTGGTAAATCTTTTCCTTGCTATTTAATTTGAGTTAAATTCGTGTCTCGAAAATCACAAACCCAAATTTGTTTATGGAAACTGCTTATATCGTTGATATCGTAAGAACCCCAGTAGGAAAATTCGGAGGCACATTGGCATCAGTTCGCCCTGATGATTTAGCGGCTCATGTTATTAAAGCTTTGATGGCACGAAACCCTTCTTTCGATCCTAAATTTGTGGAGGATGTGATTTTTGGAGCAGCCAATCAAGCTGGAGAAGATAACCGAAACGTGGCTAGAATGGCGCTACTTTTGGCTGGCTTACCTATTGAAACAGGTGGAGTTACCGTGAACCGTCTATGCGCTTCTGGGCTTCAGTCAATTATGGATGCTTCTCGCGCGTTGATGTTGGGCGAAGCGGGTGCGTATATCGCTGGCGGTGTAGAAAGTATGACGCGCGCTCCTTTCGTTTTGGGCAAATCTGAAACAGCATTTGGTAGGGCTACCGAAATGTATGATACTACAATTGGCTGGAGATTCATTAACCCCAAGCTTTCAGAGTTACACTATCCATACGGTATGGGCGAAACAGCTGAGAACGTAGCTGAAAAATGGAAAGTGAGCCGTGAAGCACAAGATGAATTTGCGCACCATACACAGTTGAAATATCAGGCGGCTCATGAGGCTGGAAAATTTAAAAATGAATTAGCACCAGTAGAAATTCCGCAACGAAAAGGTGATGCTATCATCTTTGATAAGGATGAACATCCTAGACTTTCTTCTGTAGAAAAACTAAGTACTTTAGCGCCTGCTTTTAGAAAAGGGGGCTCTGTTACAGCGGGCAATTCTTCAGGAATTAATGATGGAGCTGCCGCAAGTTTAATTGTGAATGAAGCCACTTTAAAGCAATTCAATTTACAGCCAATGGCGCGAGTAGTTTCTATGGCCATTGCAGGTGTTTCTCCTGACTGCATGGGTGTAGGGCCAATTCCGGCTACTCAAAAAGCATTAAAAAGAGCAGGACTTACTGCAAACGATATTGATTTGGCCGAGGTAAATGAAGCATTTGCGGCACAAGCCATCCCTTGTGTTCAAGAACTCGGGTTGAATCCGGACATTGTGAATGTAAACGGTGGATCAATTGCCATCGGTCACCCTCTAGGCGGAAGTGGAACTCGTATTTCGGCTACTTTGCTACACGAAATGCAGAAACGTGAAAACGTGAAATACGGCTTAGCAACCATGTGTATTGGTGTAGGTCAAGGCGCAGCCATTATTTACGAGAAACTGTAATTTAGAACTACTTCTGACTTCGGTCTTCCGACTTCGTGCTCAATGAGATACTTCATCGATATAAGCTACAAAGGGACCAGCTACCATGGTTGGCAAATCCAAAAGAATGCTCATACGCTTCAGGTTGAGATTGAGAACGCGCTTTTCAGATTATTAGGTGTCCAAACCCCCATTATGGCAAGTGGTAGAACGGATGCTGGTGTGCATGCTAAACAGCAAATTGCTCATTTCGATACCGCAGAAGCAATTGATATTGAACGATTGAAATATAGGCTGAATCGTTATTTTGCCCGCGATATTGTGATTAACAGCATTGTAGAAGTCAAACCCGATGCGCATGCAAGATTTAATGCTACCGAAAGGGCTTATGAATACTATGTAAACCAAAACAAGAACCCTTTTTTACAAGAGTTGAGTTATTACTTTCCCAAACCATTGAATGTAGATTTAATGAACCAAGCGGCCTCTAAATTATTGGGAGTTCAAGATTTTGAAAGCTTTAGCAAAGTAAAAACCGATGTGAATAACTTTATTTGTAACATAACCAGAGCGGAATGGCAAATCGAGAACGTTTCTTTGGTCTTTCACGTTACTGCCAACAGGTTTCTTAGGGGTATGGTGCGAGCCTTGGTCGGTACTTTGCTCGAAGTAGGCCTCGAAAAAATAACAGTAGAAGATTTTAAAAAAATTATAGAGCAAAAAGATCGAACTGCCGCAGGTGATGCAGCTCCACCAAAAGGCCTGTTTTTGTCGAAAGTTACGTATCCTAGTTCTATATATAGCAACTAATCCTTTGGAAAAAGAACAAGTTAAAAGCGGTAATATTGTTGATTTTAAAGTGCTTAAGCGGCTTTTCCGCTTCGCTAAGCCTTATCTTAAGCAATTTTATTTACTCGTATTTCTTACCGTTTTGCTCGCTGTTTTGGTACCTATCAGGCCATACATCGTGCAGCTTTCCATCGATACTTATGTGCCGCAAGGTGATTACGCAGGCCTAATGACCATGCTGATTATTTTGGTCATCCATTTGGTCGTTTTGGCCATTGTACAATACGCCCATACCTATCTTTCGGGCTGGGTGGGGCAAACCATTATTAAAGACATACGGATAAAACTTTACGAGCACCTTCTAAAACTGAAGTTGAAGTTTTTTGATAAAACTCCAATTGGAAGGTTGGTAACTCGAAATGTTTCGGATATTGAAACACTTTCAAATGTATTTAGCGAGGGTATTGCAGCCTTGATTGGCGACCTGCTTCAGCTCGTTTTCATCATGGGCTTTATGTTCTACCTCGATTGGCGATTAACGCTGATCAGTTTAGCCACTTTGCCGCTGCTTATTTTCAGTACCTACATTTTCAAAGAGAAAATCAAAGTCACTTTTAACGATGTTCGGAACGCAGTTTCTAACCTTAATTCTTATGTACAAGAGCATGTAACGGGAATGAACATTGTTCAGATTTTTAATGCCGAAGAACGCGAATACGATAAATTCAAAAAGATCAATAAGGAGCATGAAAAGGCACATATTAAGTCGGTGCTTTATTATGCTATCTATTTTCCCGTGGCAGAAATTATTCAAGCAGCGGCCATTGGTATGGTGGTTTGGTACGGTGCAAGGGGCATTTTGAATGACTCTGGTATTGGGCCTGGCCTTATCATTTCTTTCATTATGTATCTTCAAATGTTCTTCCGCCCAATAAGGATGATTGCCGATAGGTTTAACACCCTGCAAATGGGAATTGTAAGTTCGAACCGAATTTTTACACTTTTAGATAGCAATGAAAACATTGCCGATGAAGGCACTTATATGCCTGAAAAATTCAAAGGAGATGTGAAATTCAAGAAGGTTTGGTTTGCTTATAATGATGAAGAATACGTTTTAAAAGATATTTCTTTCGAAGTTAAAGAAGGAGAAACCATTGCTTTGGTGGGAGCAACGGGAGCTGGAAAATCTTCCATCATTAATCTTTTGAGCCGCTTTTATGAAATCAATAAAGGCACCATTGAAATTGACGGTCATGATTTGAAAGAATATGACCTTTCTGCTTTGCGTGAAAAAATAGGAGTGGTTTTGCAAGATGTTTTCTTGTTTTCAGATACCATTCGCTATAACATTACCATGGGTAACCCTGATATTTCGGATGAGAAAATTCAGGAAGCAGCAGCCTTGGTTGGTGCAAAAAAATTCATTGAAAGGCTGCCTGGTGGCTACGATTATAATGTAATGGAACGTGGCGCTACACTTTCTGTAGGTCAGCGCCAATTGATTTCATTTGTTCGCGCCATGGTCTACGATCCGCAAATCATAGTGCTCGATGAAGCCACTTCTTCTGTAGATTCAGAAACGGAGGAAATGATTCAGCATGCCATTGAAAAACTGATGACAGGAAGAACAGCTATTGTGATTGCGCATAGGCTTTCTACCATTCAGAATGCAGATAAAATAATCGTGCTCGATAAAGGAGAAATTAAGGAAGTTGGTAGCCACCAAGAACTTTTAGACAAAGGTGGATTCTACGCCAATTTGTATAAAATGCAGTACAAAGAAGTGAAAACAGTATAGATATGAAAAAGTATGTCATAATCGCTTTAGCGGTGGTGGTAATGGGTTTAGGTGTATTGTATGTGTATTTGGGTGGACTCAACAGTATTGAATACACAGTTGAAAATGTAAACAATTACCATCTAGTGGGTAGAATGTTCCAAGGCCAAGCAGATGCCAAAGAAATTGAGGATTACTTTTTTGAGGCCAAAGATTTTGCCATTGGGGGCATTATTGACGGTGAATTGACCATTCTACATTACAACGATACCACTTTAGCGAAAAAGGAGATCAAACTTTTTATTGGGGTTTTACTCAATAACGCAGCCGATACACTTGATTTACCTGCTGGTTATGCCTTAGTAAAAGTGCCTGCCCAAAAAGCAATTCGCGCCACTATTCTTGCGAACAATGCGGTAATTCCTGGTCCAGAAACCATCGAGGCTAAATTGAAAGAAAAGGCAGAAAAAACTGGACTCACCCCTCAATCCTTTACAATCGAAAAATACCTTTCTGAAACGGAAATGGTAATTGATATGCCAGTGAAGAATTAAGCTTTCCGCAGCTTTTAATCCACCTCTTCCTGCTGTAACTGCTTATCGTAAAGCTCTTTGTACACCCCGTTTTTGGCAAGTAGGGTTTCGTTGGTGCCTTGTTCTATGATTTCACCATCGTCTAGTACAATGATTTTATCGGCCAGTTTGGCTGATGAAACACGGTGAGAAATAATGACCGAAGTCCTACCTTTCATTATTCGTTGAAGGCTATTAAGAATCGTGTTTTCGGTATTGGTATCCACAGCCGAAAGTGCATCATCCATAATCAAGATTTTAGGATTCCGCACAATAGCCCTGGCAATGGATGCCCTTTGTTTTTGTCCACCAGAAAGTGTGATTCCACGTTCGCCTAGCATGGTTTCAAAACCTTTCGGGAAATCCATAATGTTTTCATACAAATCAGCATCTTTAGCGGCCTGAATAATCTCTTCTTTAGAAATGTTGTCCGCACCAAAAGCAATGTTACTTCCAATAGAATCGCTAAAAAGGAAGACATCTTGTGGCACATAGCCCGTTTGAGACCTTAATTTCGAAAGGCGATAATCTTTAATGCTACGGCCGTCAATAGATATTTCGCCACCTGTGGCATCATACATTCTTCCAATCAAATTGGCAATGGTGCTTTTACCAGAACCCGTAGTGCCAATAATGGCAATCGACTCTCCGGCTTTCACCTCAAAGCTGATATTCTTCAAGGCCTTAGTGCCAGAATCTGCATAGGTAAAGCTTACATTTTCAAATTTGATATTCCCATTCAACTCTACATCTAAGTTCTTTTCAGAAACTATATCATTTTTCTCTTTCAAGAATTCGTTGATTCTCTTTTGCGATGCAGCAGCCATTTGGATAATACTGGTGATCCAGCCCAAGGCAGTTACTGGCCAAGTGAGCATGTTTACATAAATCACAAATTCGGCTATGTTACCATAACTGATCTTTCCATCGATAACTTGATTACCGCCCACATAAATGGTAAGGATAACGCTCAGGCCAATCAAAGCCATAATTAAGGGGTGAAAAAGCGAGTTAACGAAAACTAGTCGAAGCGATTTGTGCTTATAATTTTCGCTTTCTTTCAAGAAGTTTTTAACGGAATCCTTCTCGCGTACAAAAGCCTTGATTACACGTATTCCGGAGAATGCTTCTTGCGTAAAGGTAGACATACTCGAAAGGCTCTGCTGAATTTCTTCCGACCTTTTGTTGATCACATTATTCACGAAGTAAATGCTTACAGAAAGTAAAGGAAGTGGCAATAGTGCGTAAAAAGTGAGTTCTGCATTCACTTTCAGCATTTCGTAAATTACCATGGGGAAGAGCACGAGCAGGTTAATGCCATACATAATTCCAGGCCCCAAATACATGCGCACACGACTCACATCTTCCGAAATACGGTTCATTAAGTCGCCTGTATTATTCTTTCTGTAAAAGCTAAGCGGTAGATTTTGGTATTGAACATAGACTTCGTTCTTCAAGTCGTATTCAATTTTTCTAGACATTACAATAATGGTTTGCCGAACCAAAAAGAGAAAGAAACCTCTAAGTAAAGCCATTACAAGAATGATGATTCCGAGAATAACCACCCCAACTTCAAGCTTATTGAAAAGAGTACCGCCCAAGCTGCCCCCTTCAAAAACATGATAAAGCGCAAAACTCTCTGTAACATAATCAATTGCGTAGCGCACCACCTTGGCAGGCCAAATGGCGAAATAGTTAGATACGATCAAAAAGATGATTCCTAAAACAAGAAGCAGCTTATACTTGAGAAGGTATTTATTAAGGTGGCTTAGTTCTTTCACGTTTTGCTTAACAGAACAGGTTGCAATAAGGTTGCCTGTCGTCAGTTATTCTTTAGAATTCTTCACTTTTTCGCTTACTTTTGCCCACCAGTAGAAAAGGCCAAATCAGCGAAGGATGTGGCAAATATAACTTAAACTACAAATTGACAATAATGGTAGAGGTAAACGGAACAGAAAAAGTGGGGAGCATCTCAATTTTCGAACAAGCTGCCAAGCTAGGCCATGAGCAAGTGGTTTTTTGCCACGATGAACCAACTGGTTTAAAAGCAATCATCGGTATTCATAACACAGTATTGGGTCCAGCCTTAGGCGGAACCCGTATGTGGAACTACGCAACTGAAGAAGAAGCAGCCATAGATGTTTTAAGGCTTTCAAGAGGAATGACCTACAAGGCGGCCATATCTGGGCTTAATCTTGGTGGTGGAAAAGCTGTAATTATTGGCGATCCTGCTAAATTAAAGAATGAAGCGTTTCTTCGCAGGTTCGGTAAGTTTGTAGACAGCCTAAATGGTAAATACATCACTGCCGAAGACATGAATATGAAAACCAGCGATATGGAGCATATCGGTATGGAAACAAAACATGTAACTGGTTTACCTGTTGAAATGGGCGGTAGTGGAGACCCTTCTCCGGTTACAGCTTATGGTGTTTATGTTGGTATGAAAGCCGCAGCAAAAAAAGCATATGGTTCTGATTCGCTAGCGGGTAAGAAAATATCTGTTCAAGGTGTTGGTCAAGTAGGAATGTACTTGGTTGAGCATTTAACAAAAGAAGGTGCTCAAGTTTTCATGACAGACATCAACCAAGACAGGTTGAAAATGGTTTCTGAGAAAACAGGTGCAACCGTAGTAGGAATGGATGAGATTTACGGTTTAGACGTAGATATATATGCACCATGTGCTATGGGAGCAACCATTAATGACGACACACTTTCGAAACTTAAATGCTCAGTAATCGCTGGAGCAGCTAACAACCAGTTGAAAGATGAAGCACGTCACGGCAATATGCTCATCGAAAAGGGTATCGTTTACGCTCCTGATTTTGTAATAAATGCGGGTGGTATTATAAACATAACTGGCGAACTTAGAGGTTCGTATAGTAAAGACTTGGCTTATATGTGGACTGAGAAAATTTACGACACATGCACTAGTATTCTAGCGAAAGCCGATCAAGACGGAATCCCTTCTCAAAAAGCAGCCATGTTATTGGCTGAAAAGAGAATTGAAGACGTAGGTAGAGTTAAACTTTCATATTAATATAATGCAAGGGAGTTGTTAAAACTCCCTTCTACTTTTTATTTTTACCGTTCTTTAAAATTTTGAAATGCTTAACAGGAGATCACTAAGAGTAAAAGCGATGCAGTCATTATTCGCTTATGGTCAATGCAAAGAAGCTAACTATAACCTAGGTTTGGCTGAAATTGATGAGGCTTTCCTACCCGACTTAAACTCGATGGAAGTTCAAGACCGTGATTTACTAAAAACACAAAGGCAGCAATGTAAGCGTGTTTATGCCAATAAAATCAATGGTACGGCATTAGATCCATCTGAGGTAATCGCAGAGGTAGCCCAGAAAGAGGCAAACAAGGCTTATAAAAGCTATTTGGCAAGCCAAAAAAAGGATTTCGATCATATGCTGTCTTCTATGATTCTCGATGCAGAATCTTTAGTAGATCGATTCTTAGAAGTAGTAAGCTTGCTAATTGCATGGTCTGACTACTCAAAGGTAGAAGCAGATAAAAAATCTAAACTTTCTCCTGAAAAGCTCATTGTGGGCGATTATAACTTTTCTAAAAACAAGGTGATTGAGTTTTTTAGAAACTCTTCAAAGGTTCAGGTAGCCTTGGTGAAAAGAAACATCGGGTGGGAAGACGAAGAAGAGAATGTAAAGAACTGGTACAAAGAAGTTCTGAAAAAGGATGAGGTGTACAACGAATACCGTAGAACAGCCAATCCTTCATTTGAAGAGGATAAAGCAATTGTAGACCACATTGTTAAGCAGGAGGTTTTTAAAATTGATATGATTTTATCCTTCTTCGAAGAAAGAGATATTTTCTGGCAAGAGAACAAGGCAATTGCTCGTAGTTTGGTGAGTCGCTCCATTCGCGACCTCGAAGAAACCAGCTCGCCAAAAGAGTTTGACCTGCCAGATTTCTCTAACAACTGGGAAGAGGATAAATCCTTTTTCGAGAAAATATTTAGATCAGCTGTAGAAAACGATGAAGAATACAGCAAAATTATTGGTGCAAAAACAAAGAATTGGGAAGTTGACAGGTTGGCAATTACCGACCAAATCATACTCAAAATGGCAATTGCCGAAATGCTGAATTTCCAAAGTATACCTGTAAAGGTTACTATAAATGAGTATATTGAGCTTTCGAAAAACTACAGTACTCCAAAGAGTAAACAATTCATAAACGGAATACTTGATGTGATCAGTGTAGAACTAAAAACATCAGGAATGTTGAAAAAGAGTGGTAGAGGTTTAATGGATAATAAATAAACATTAATGGGTAAAGGATCAAGCAACGTATTAGCATTTGTAATTGGCGCAGCCACGGGTGCTATTTTGGGTATTTTGTATGCCCCAGATAAAGGATCGAACACAAGAGACAAACTTTCGTATCAGCTAGATAAGTATAAGAAACAGCTAGAGGATTTATTGGAAGATCTTATCAACGGAAAACATGAAATTGCCTCTGAAGCTAAAGCTGAAGGAGAAAAAGTGGTTTCTGAAGCACGTTTGAAAGCAGAACAATTATTAACGGATGTAGACAATCTGATAGGTCAGATTAAGTCTGGAGACAAAAACTAAATATAGAATTATGAAAACTAAATTATCTCTATTGAGTTTAGTAGCGTTGTTTTTTATCGCATCTTCTTGCGGTAATGCCGACATGGAAAAGCGACTGGCTACTTTGGAAAGAAGAGTCAATCAACTTGAGAATGGCGGTGTAGTAAGAAATAACGGTACGTTACCAGCTCAAACTGTAGTGAATAGCCCAGAACAAAACCTTAGTGCTAATGCAGCCTTTAAGTGGGATCAAACACTTTATAACTTTGGTACAATTCAGCAAGGAGAAGTGGTGAATCATACATTTAAATTCACAAACTCTGGAACTGAGCCATTGTCTATTCAAAGCGCGTCTGCTTCATGTGGTTGTACAGTACCTAGTTATTCTAGAGAGCCAATTGCGCCAGGAGGAACAGGTGAGATTGTTGTTAGATTTGACAGTAAAGGAAAAACTGGCCAGCAAAGCCCTGTGATTACCATTGTAGCCAATACCAATCCTAAACAAACTAGATTAAGCTTAAGAGGTTTTGTTCAAACATCTACAGCTCCATAATTTTTAAATAACACAATGTTAGAAGGTATTTTATTACAAGCCAACGCACCTGCTGGTGGAGGTTGGATGCAACAGTTGCTTCTTTTTGGAGGTATTGCTTTAGTGTTCTATTTCTTTATGATTAGACCACAACAGAAGAAGCAAAAAGACCAGAAGAACTTTATTAATGACATAAAAAAGGGTGATAGAATTGTTACTATTGGTGGTGTTCACGGAAGAATAGCCGAAATGGATGAAGACACTATTACCTTGGATGTTGAGAAAGGGGCAAAAATCAAGTTTGAAAAAAGTGCCATTTCTTTAGAAGCAAGTAAAAAAGTGGCCGGTAAAGCTTAAGTGTGATTGAAAAGTGCTGAAGAAATAATTGAAATTCTAAAAAGGTCTTTCAACACGCCCAGTACAAAGGACGAAAAATTGAAGGTGGTAGTATTATGCATAATAATATCTACCACCTTTTGGTTTTTTAGTGCCTTAAATAAATCAGATTACGTTACCCAAATTAACTACCCCATTAAGGTAGTTTACAACGACTCTCTTTACGTAGCCTTGTCAGAAATTCCAGATAAGCTTCCGCTTGAAGTTACTGGCGGAGGTTGGGACTTAATGACCCGTTCTTTTGGTTTTAGTATGAGTCCGTTGGTTATAGAATTAGACAACCCCATTCGAGATAATTACCGATTGGCCAATAACTTGAGGCAAGACATTGCTCCTCAATTGGATCCAGTTTCGATTAATTATATTCTTAAAGACTCGCTAATATTTAACCTTGATGAGCGCGCTACAATCGATGTGGAAGTGGTATTCGACTCCACCCAGATTAAGCTAGCTCCAAACAGGAAAGTCACTTCTCCCATTTTAGTGGAGCCCAATCGTTTGAGCATTACTGGACCTAAAAGTATGTTGGACACAATTAAACGACCTATCATAATCAGTGCTGGAGACTCAGAGTTTAGTAAAAATGTAGACCAAAAATTCAGCATAAAAAACTTTGGCACAGACTTAATATCTACCAACATAGAGGAAATAACGGTGAAGTTTGAGGTTACTGAGCTTATCAGAAGAGAAGTGGAGCTTCCTATAAGCTCAATTAATTTTAAGAGCACAAACGATTCAATTGAGCCTAACCGGGTGATTGTTTCTTACCAGATTTTGGCCAATGAAACTCGTAGCGTGGATTCACTCAATTTGATATTAGCTGCGGATTATGTAAATCTGAAAAATAGCGATAATACTATTCCTATTAGGGTTGCAAAGAAACCTCCTTTCATTCTGAATCTTGAGTTATCTCAAAGCAGTGTTAAATTGAAAGACAATGACTGATTCGCTGATTGTTGGAGTAACAGGAGGGATAGGCTCTGGCAAAACCACTGTGTGTAAAATTTTCCATCAGCTGGGTGTACCTATTTATTTCGCAGACGATCGTGGTAAATACCTCTTAAGCAATGATGAGTTGCTTAAGAGTCAGGTGATGGATTTGTTTGGTGCAGAAAGCTATTTACCTGACGGTTTGCTTAATAGAAGCTTTTTGGCAAATAGGGTTTTTTCAAATACAGAAGAGTTGAGTAAGTTAAATGGCTTAGTTCATCCGGCCGTGGCAAAGGATTTTTTACAATGGGCGAATAATCAAAATGCTAAGGTGCTGATTAAAGAAGCTGCATTGTTAATCGAAAACGGATCTTATACAGCATTAAATAAATTGATCTCTGTACTTGCTCCTGAGGATGTTCGAATAAACCGTGTGCTTATGCGTGATATACAAAGAGATAAAGCACAGGTGTTAGACATCATGAGTAATCAAGTTGATGATAAGGGAAGAAGAGAAGTGTCGGATTATTTAATTGATAATGGAGGTAGTAAATTACTAATTCCTCAGGTACTCAAAATCCATAAAGAACTTCAGCTTATTAAGAGTTGACAAAAGAAGGTAAGGAAATTTGATCCGCATAGAACTTCATTCTGCTATGCGAAAAGTCGAGTAAGTCTATTTTTTCAATCTTGTCTAATTTGTGGTTATAGAATACCTCTAGGTAATAATCTTGAAGCAAATAGAGGTTTACTTTGTAGCCATAATAGCGAATACCAACAATAAACTTACCATTTTGATAAAGTTCTTTTACCTGTTCATGGGTGTTCAATTGTAAGAAATCGAAAAAGGTATTTGCCATAACCCAATATAATCAATTCATAGAAATCGAATGATCTTAGGTATGTAAAGTGTGAAATAATCTACTGTCTTCTGGAATTATAGTTTTGTAGATAAACACATAGGAACCTTTCGATGAGTAATCATTATAAGGCGATTTAATAACGTTTGGAGACTTGTTTAACTTACGCAAGGTTTCCATGGCATCTTTAAAGCTTTCGTTGTTCCAGTATCGCCAATGCTTACATGTCATATCGTGGCGAACAGTAGATTCGATATTAAGTAGATTCTCGGCATTGGTAACTCCGATATTCCAAATTAGATGCTGTTTTGTATAGAACGTATTGCCGTCAATCCATTCCTTTATTTTTTGAGCACAGTGGAGGCTTTGAGGCGATTGAAAAACGTCCGATATAGTCAGAGCTGTATTCATAGGTTGGGCCTAATTAATGGTACTAATAAAATGAGTCTCTCTATGTTAGTAGTATGGGCACTAACATAATGGGAATTAACAGGTTAAAAAGTTAAATATCAACTATTTATAGACTTAATTTATAGGTGGTCTATTCTTTGAAATCCACCATCTGTTATCTGGGCTATGTTTTCAGCAAAGAATAGTTTCCCAATAACATTTAGTTGAGGGTATAAAATTCTAAAAATTGGATGAACGGAGACCTTCGACTTAAACTTTAGTTGTTTTTAACTATTTCCTTTTATACCTTCATATTCGTAAACAAAGTCATTTTCTGAGTTTACAAATGAACAGAGACACATCTATATTGAACTTCTTAGAGAAGTTGGCTTCCTTCCTTAATATACAAGGGTGCTTTTGGTATATACATGCCTATCCTTAATCTGTAGTTTAAACTGTTTTGCATGAGAGCTCTGAGCCAATCGAATTTTTTGAAAATAATCGAAGGAAAAGATTACGATTTTCTCATTAATGGATTTGCATTCAGCTTAAAGGAATCTGTTCATTTATCCAATGGCCAATTTCACTCTCCACACATATATCATTTTAAAAATTGTAGATTCCCTGAGTTGGTGGTCTCAGAATCAGATATTTCATCACACTGGATTTTTGAAAACTGTCAGTTTAATGAAGTGGCAATTGAATCTAGTAGAGTAGCCAATATTGAGTTTGAGAATTGTGTGATTAGTGATTTGGTGTACAAATTCAATCCAGATGCTGGAGCTTTAAGAATACATGCCTGTAAGATCGATCATTTAGAATACCTCTCAAATTCTAAATTCCACTCCCTCCATATTGGATGTAATAACCTCTTGGACAAGGTGAATATTCTAAATAATGGAATTGACAACACAAGCACATCGGAGTTTTATTTGTGCCCAGAAAAATTTAATGCCATAAGGGTTGAGAGGCTAACAGCATCTAAAATGGAAATAGGAACGTTTGGAGAGTATTCAAATTTGTTCTTGAATGAAATTCACGCAGATCATTTATTGTTGAGAAACTGTCACAGTAAAAATTCGAAGGTTGTTTTTAAAAAGATTAAGCCGAAAAGTGAGAGCGGAGGGCTACTTCAATTATTAGATTCAACAATTGGTGCTTCTGTGTTCGAGGATGACTTTTTTAAATCTTTCTTCTCAGTAGAATATAAGAACAGCACCATCGATAATTATGCTCTGTAAAACCCTTGATTTTTTGCACTTTGAATAATTCTTATTATCCAAGCTCTAATAATGAGTAAACTTACATGGATATTTTTAAGCCCTCTCTCTTCATTCGTACTGAGAATAATTTATCTATATATCGTTATAATTTCATTCAAACAAAGAGTTTTATAATATAATTCGGTTATACTAATAGTAGAATTAAAAATTGTTATACTATTGATGCTGAGTGGAATAGAAATCATATATTCGGGTCTAAACACTAAACCCTACATTATGAAAAAGTTAACCATTCTATTTGTGTTTGTATTATTTGCTATGGGCTGCGCTGACAACATGGACACTGTTCCACAACCTGTCGATCCAGATACTACTATTGATGTGAACTTGGATAGCCCTAAAAACTCAACTCCTGAAGAAGAAGAAGATAAAACTGCTAAGGGGCCAAGGCTACCTAAGACTAACGGTTAAGCCTTTTAATCAATAAGGCTTTTTGTATTTATGCCTTTTTGTTTTGTTTTGACTTGAAATAATACCGATATTGATGCGGTAAAATTTCTTGTCTGGCTTTTTTGTGCCTAAAATGAAAAGACTATTCCTACTGATAACTATGCTTTTTCCCTTGACTCTCACCGGGCAAGTAAAGGAGTATAATGATTTAGTGGGTAAGGCGTTCGATGCATTAAATAATGAAAATACGCCTGAGGCAATTGATTTTACCCAGAAGGCCTTTACATGGGCCTCAAAACGAGGAGATACGTATCGCATGGTGATTGCCAAAAGCACCATGGGGTATATTGGTATGCAGACAAGAGACTATGAAGCATCATACTTAAATTATTCCGATGCGTTGACTTATCTTCAAAAGTCTGATACTGTTGATCTTTACAATAAAATAGATATTCTTCAGAACTTAGCAATCATTAAATCTAGGTATTCAGATTATAGAATGGCTGCTGCTTTTTATAAGGAGGCCTATGAAACAGCAAGGACTTATGTGAGAAGGTATCCGGAACTAGCAAAGGAAAATGGGGATTTAAGCTTTTTAATTGATCTCCCATATTTCATGGCAATGCAAATGAAGAATAGTGGAGATTATCAAGGTGCTGGTGATATTTTACTGGATCTTTGGGAGGAATCAGAGTACAAGGGTGATACGGTATCTTTGGCTAGAGCACTCAATCAGTTGGGGATTATCAAATTGACCAATAAAGATTATCTGGAAGCCCAGAACTTCTTTTCCTATGTGGCCTTTAATGAAGCTATAGAACCAGATACTAGGGCTATGGCTCTTCAGAATTTGGGGGTTGCTTATATGGAGTTGGGAAACTTTGAAAAGGCTGAAAAATGGTACTCTGAGGCTTTGGCTTTAAAACTAGAACATTCTAGTGCGCGCTCGCAGTTTATTACCCTCTTGGATTACGGTGAATTAGAATTTAAAAAGGGAAATAATACCGCGGCAATTGAGAAATGGGAATTGGCATTGAATACTTTTGATAAGTTAGATGCGGAACCTGATTTTTTTGTAATCTATGATTGGTTACAAAAGGCGTATTTACAGATTGATATTACCAAAGCGGCTCGCTATGGGGATTTATATACCTCAAATATCCGTAACTGGATGGATATACAGCGTAACCAAAAGGACAACCCTAGTTTACAAGCGTTCAATACTAAAATAGATCAAGTCTTAAGTAGTAGAAGAGAAAAGGCTGAACAATTGGCTTTGATTAAAGAATACTGGCCATTGGGTTTGGGAGTGGTTTTGCTACTTACCTTTATATTGTATCACTTACAGTTATTCCTAACGAAACAACGTAGAGTGTTGATAGAAAAACGTGTTAGAGAAGTAAGAGCGGCTAAGGCTCAAGAGATCTTGGATAAAATCAGAAGAGATCTTTAATTGTTTCCTTCTACATAAACCGCATAAAGCGACTTAATACCCTCACGAAGTCTATGATTTTCTTCCAAAATGTCCAACTCATTATCTTGTAGTTCTCTCTGAATTGGACCTTGGTTTAGAATAAACCAGTGCAAATTAATTTGAGAGTAAACCCTTAGTATTGACTGAATAGCATCATATCCAGGTTTTGTTTTTTCGTCAATATATGATTTAACTGTGGGGCCAGATAATGCCACCTTTCGAGCAAACTCTGCCGAATTTCCTTTCTCATAATTGTCGATAATCCACTTTATCTTTTTGCCTGGGTGTTGGTCGAGATCCATCAATACGAATATAAGTTATTTATCCTGATTGATGGATTCACTTGTACATAAAATTGTTCTGAGTGATGCTAAGGCATAAAAAAAAGAGAGCTACTTAAGTAACTCTCTAAATTTTCTGGGTGGAAGATGGGACTCGAACCCACGACCCTCGGTACCACAAACCGATGCTCTAACCAACTGAGCTACAACCACCATTTAATTGGGTTTGCAAATGTAAGAGTTCGGTTTGAATTTGCAAATACTCTGAACTCATTTTATCGATCAAATTCTAATCTATTTCCTGAACCTACATTATTTATTTCTCCATTAGAGAATACCCTTTTGCCAGAAACGATAGTATTTGTAACACTTGATTTAAACTGATGCCCTTCAAATGGCGACCAACCGCATTTTGAAAGTACATTCTGCCTGCTTACTTGCCAAGGCTTATTCAGGTCTACAATAACAATGTCTGCATGATAACCTTCTCTTAAATAGCCTCTTTTATCAATATCAAATAAGTCTGAAACCGCATGAGAGGTTTTTTCTACAATCTTTTCTAAGCTAATTTTACCTTGATGGTACAGATCAAGCAATGCGACTAAAGAATGCTGTACCAATGGGCCACCTGAAGGAGCTTTGAAATAGCTGTTTTCTTTTTCCGCCAAGGTATGCGGAGCGTGGTCCGTAGCGATTACATCAATCCTGTTTTCTATTACCCCTTTTAAAATTGCATCTCGGTCCGAAGCCGTTTTAACTGCTGGGTTCCATTTAATAAAGGATCCTTTTTCAGCGTAGTCCTGATCTGAAAACCAAAGATGGTGAACGCAGGCTTCTGCTGTAATTTTTTTCTCCTTCAAAGGAATGTCGTTTCTGAAGAGTTCAAGTTCCTTAGCGGTAGAAATATGTAAGATATGGAGCCTTGCGCCTTTCTTTTTGGCTAGGTCAACAGCAAAAGATGAAGAAGCGTAACAAGCCTCTGCGCTTCTAATAATTGGATGTTCGCTCATTGGAACATCTTCGCCATATTTGGCTCTCGCTTTGGCTGTATTGGCCTGAATTATTTCTTCCGATTCGCAGTGGGTGGCAATAAGTGTTGGGGAATTTTCAAATATATTTTCCAGCGTCTTCTGATTATCAACCAGCATATTCCCAGTAGAAGAGCCCATAAATACTTTTACACCGCATACCTTTCTTGGGTCAGTTTTCAGAACTTCGTCCAAGTTGTCGTTTGATGCACCCATAAAGAAGGAGTAATTGGCCAAGCTGTTTTTGGCCGCGATCTGATATTTATCTTCGAGTAACTTCTGGGTCAAAGTGTTGGGTACTGTGTTGGGCATTTCCATAAACGAAGTAATACCACCCGCCACAGCTGCTCTTGATTCTGTATAGATTTCTGCCTTATGGGTAAGACCCGGTTCCCTAAAGTGAACCTGATCGTCAATTAGTCCAGGCAATACATATTGACCGCTGGCGTCAATCACTTCATCCGCATTTAAGTGTTGAAGATCCTTGTCGATTTTTTTAATCAAACCATTTTCTATAAAGATGTCGGCTTCGAAAATTTTGTTTTCATTGATCAACTTTCCGTTGAGAATCAGTATTGAAGACATGCTAGTGTTTTTTATTGTGTAATGGGTTAACGTAATTGCAAGTTATTACCAAATAACTCCTCTGCAATTTATGGCCGAAGAAAACATTTCGTTCGAAGAATTAAAATTGAGTCGCCAGTTCCTCAATGCCATAGATGATCTTAGGTATACCGAACCGACACCAATTCAAAAAAAGGCCATTCCAATCGCTTTGGCAGGGCATGACCTATTGGGCATAGCACAAACGGGAACGGGTAAAACTGCTGCTTTTGTACTGCCTATCCTTATGAAGTTAAAATATGCTCAGGGAGATCATGCAAGAGCA
Source organism: Roseivirga ehrenbergii (assembly GCF_001593005.1). Lineage (GTDB taxonomy): Bacteria > Bacteroidota > Bacteroidia > Cytophagales > Cyclobacteriaceae > Roseivirga > Roseivirga ehrenbergii. The sequence goes on along the minus strand of NZ_LQZQ01000001.1, from coordinate 254,508 downwards.
TTAATATTGGCTCCAACTCGTGAGTTAGTCATGCAAATCGAGGATAACGCTAGGGAATTGTCTCGTTATACCGATTTAAGAATCGTGAGCTTATATGGAGGTTTGGGGCCAAAGCAGCAAATAGAAGCTATTGAAAAAGGTGTGGATATAATAGTGAGTACGCCACAGCGCTTTTTAGATATTTATTTAAAGGGAGTAATTCATACTAAGCTTATCAAAACGATGGTATTGGATGAAGCCGATAAAATGATGGATATGGGTTTTATGCCTCAGATCAAGAATGTGCTAGAAGTAGTTCCTAGAAAGCGCCAGAATATGCTTTTCTCTGCTACCATGCACGATAAAGTTATTTTGTTGACTGAAGACTTTCTGGAATTTCCTGAGAAAATTGAAATAGCTCCACAGGCTACCGTAATTGATACCATTGAACAACGGCTCTACGAAGTGCCTAACTTTAAGACTAAGATTAACCTACTAGAATATTTTCTGAAGCGAGAAGAGTTTCAGCGGGTGATTGTTTTTACCAAAACAAGAACCAATGCCGATAACGTTTCTAAATTCATTGAGCGAAAGCAGCTTGGGCCTGTTCGAGTGATTCACGCCAATAAGGGGCAGAACTCTCGAATCAATGCCATGTATGAATTTAAGGAAGGAGATATCAGGGTATTGGTTTCAACCGATGTTACAGCGCGAGGAATGGATATTAGTATGGTGAGCCATGTGATCAATTTTGATGTGCCTTTAATAGATGAAGATTATGTGCACAGGATAGGAAGAACTGGTAGGGCTAATAATTCCGGAATTGCCATCACTTTTGCCAATGAATTGGAAATGTTTTCGGTAGCTAAAATCGAAGCACTAATTCAAAACACAATTACTCGTCACAATCTTCCTTCAGAAGTATTTGTAGAAAAAACTCCTTTTATAGAGTCACAAGAAATTGCTCGGGCAATTGATGACCTTAAAAAGAAAGATGATCCAGATTTTAAAGGGGCATTTCATGAGAAAAAGAAGAAATTCTCAACCAAGGGTGGAAAGTCATCTTCGAGTAGAACGAAGGGAAAAGGACAGCGTAAAGGAAAGAGAAAGTAGAAGTCTGGTCGAATTCTATTAAATTTATATTACATCAAAACTCAAACAACAATGAAAAAAATGATTACATCTGTTGGAATAGGGCTGGTTTGCCTTATTGCAGCACCAAAGGCCAATGCCCAGAGGGATGGCGAATTCCATTTAGATAAAACTTATAGCATTGGTGCTTCGGGAACGCTCTATCTAAATTCAGAAGATGCTGAAGTAAGAATTACAGGAAGTAGTAGAACTGATGCTCATGTTAAGATTGACCGAACGCAAGAAGTAAGAGGCTTTTCTTCTGGTAGGTCAGAATTCAATGTGATTGTAGAAAATCGAGGTGATGACTTACATATCACTGAGCGTGAAAGAAGTGGCGTTAGAATTCAAATGGGTTCTATTAGAACAGATTATCGGATTGATATTGAATTACCCGAGTCGGTTTCTATTCGTGTGAAAGGCGAAGACGATGACTATGTAGTAAGAAATGTAAATGGTAAAATTTACATGGAAACCGAAGATGGAGATATTGAAATTATTGATTGCAAAAGCAGTGATTTAGAATTTAGACTTGAAGATGGAGGCCTTAGAATTGATGGAGGAAGTGGGGCTTTAACTGTCGAGTCTGAAGATGGTGATGTGGAAGTGAGGGCTGGAAATTTTAGCGACATTGATATTGATATTGAAGATGGAGATGTGATGCTAGAAACCTCATTGTCAGATAATGGAAGGTATATTGTTCGGTGTGAAGACTCTTCAATTGAATTTGTAGTCACTAGCGGTGGTGGAGAGTTTTCAATACTTAAGGATGATGGTAGTGTTCGCACTTCAAGTGCATTTGAAACTGTTAGAGAATCAGACCATCGTTCGGAATTCAAGTTGGCTGGAGGTAAGGCCAATGTGGAAATTAGAACCGAAGATGGTAGAGTGAGACTTAGTAGAAATTAATCTACTCACAAAAAATAGAATGACAGGCGTAGCGAGAGTTGCGCCTTTTTTAATTTAGTGGCCTTGGTTTTAATTCTTGGTCTTCTTCATTCCACTCCCAATCGCTTACTAATGCGCCCCCAAGAAGATAATTTCTGTCAATCTGTGCTGAACGGTAATTCTCTTTTATCGTGATGGTTTGATTTATGTCTAGTATTGCACTCAACCGATGCAGGTAATTTATATACTGAAGATCTCCAAATCCATAGTATTCTTGCCATTGAAGTAAAGCTCCAATGAGTGTTCTTTCAGTATCTTTTCCCGATTTAATAATTTTAATAATTTCTTGCTCGATCAAATTGAGCCCAGATTTTGAAGAAGGAAAACGCATTAAGTGTGCTTGAAGTGCTTTGGCCAAATAAGGGAATTCGTTGGAGGGAAGAAGAGTGAAGTTCTCCAAATCTCTAGGGTCATTGGAGCAAAAGGCTTGGTAAGCATCAGAGGCAAAATTGAAATCATTCCTACCTAAAATCCTTCTTTGTTCAAATAAGCTAGGATACATTTCAGCCGGTAATTCTCCCAACCCCATTAGTTTTTCATAGCCACTTACTTGCCCTACACAAACTAGAGAAATTTTGATATCACCTCTGTCTTGTTGTTTAAACCAATGAAGTAGTGCTATTAAATTCACTTGGCAGAATAGGTCGTATTCAAACCAAAGAACCACTTCATTATAGGTTTCGAATTTTTGGATTTTCTTAAACTCATCAATAACCTTTTCTTCATAGTCACTTGAACTGGTTTGAGTAAAAGAAGTCATAAAAGCTTCTCTGGCTCGCCAAAACTCATCTGTTCCGAAGGAATTAAGCGCAGGGCCATCGCTTAATACTTCGCGCCAAACCGCGGTGTCTCCGCTAATGCCAGACTTAGTAAGAAGATAAAGGCTGTTATCGCCATTGAGAATATGTAGAGTGCTAGGCATAAAAAAAGGGCTACTCTAAAGTAACCCTTTTCAATTAGATTTCAATCGTTAATCTTAACGATCGTAAGTCATATCATCTGTTCTATCAACAGGTACTCTTTGATCGCGGTTAGCCAAAATCCAAGCAGTATGGAATACCAACTGACCTCTTTGAGCCATTACGTCAAATTCAATTTTGTCAACCGTATCTGTTGGTCTGTGGTAATCAGCGTGAACTCCGTTGAAGTAGAAAATGATTGGAATACCTTTCTTAGCAAAGTTGTAGTGATCTGATCTGTAGTAGAAACGGTTGGTATCAGCCGGATCGTCAAATCTGTAATCTAGGTTTAAGCCAGTGTATGTAATGTTAGCATACTCAGAAATTACTTTTAAGTGGCTAGAAAGTTTTTCAGAGCCAATTGCATAAACGTAGTTTCTATCGTTTTCATGCTCAGGATCAACACGACCAATCATGTCGATATTTAGGTTAGTAACCGTTTTTTCAAGAGGGAAAATTGGGTTGTCAGCATAATAAGCCGAGCCTAAAAGCCCTTTTTCTTCACCAGTTACATTTAAGAAAAGAATGCTTCTACGTGGTCTGTTACCTTCTTTAGCTGCTTGAGCGAAAGCCTCAGCAAGTTCCATTACGCCTGTAGTTCCGCTACCATCGTCATCAGCACCGTTGTTGATTACAGTTCCATCTTCATTCTGACCAATGTGATCATAGTGAGAAGAGATTACAATAACTTCGTCTTTAAGGTCGGTACCCTCTAAATAAGCCATTATGTTCTCAGTAGCGATTTCAGCAAGTTTCTCTTTTACTTGAAAGCTTACACTTTTCTCTTTAATTGAAGAAGGAGAGCTAGCAGCTGCGTCCAATTTTGCAGGAGTTGACCCTAAAAGATCAGCAGCCATTTGCTTAGTGATGTTAAATACAATACTCTCGTTGCCAGTGTTTTCTTTGTTCGGACGAAGTCTTCCCTTCATTCTGAAAGCGGCCTGACGAGGTAAGGTTTGCATAAACTGCTCATCATCAGCGCTAACTACAAAAATGGCTTTTACACCAGCCTGAAGTAAGTTTCTTTGAACCTCTCTTGAGTTTCCTGTTACAATAACACCTTTGTCTTTAATGTCCATTCCAGAAATGGCAGAACCATCACCAATATAAACAGTAGGTAATTTTATTTCTTTGTCCATGTTGGCATTTCCAGAGAAGATGAAATCTTTACCATTCATTTTCTTTTTGCCTTTTACCTTCACATAAACATCAGACCAGTCTGACTGATACATGCTGAATTTCTGACGGTAAGTACCATTTACAGGCCCTACCAAACCAATTTTTTTGTAGAAATCCTCTAGGAATTTAGCAGCCATTTTTTGGCCTTCAGTTCCTGTTTCTCTACCCATAAACTCATCAGAAGCCAAAACGCTAAGCTTTGCCTTCATGTCTTGTGGAGTGATTGTATTCCCGTACTTCATGGCAGTTTTATCTTGCGCCACTAAGCCTTGCGAAAACAAACAAACCACCACCGAAAGTGTTAATAATCTCCTCATTGGAATGTATTGTTTAATGTTGCAGTTTTATTAATTCACCAAAGCTAAAAAAATATTTAAAAGTACGGCTTAACTGTTACTCAAATGGTATTCTTTTTTAGCTGTGAACTAAGGGTTTTCACAGCTAGACTCTTACATTTGTGCTTCTTTTCAAAAGTGAGAATTTACACCCTATTGGAATACTGGATATGACTAAGATTGATTTAAGGAAAACCCAAAAATTTGAAGATCGACACAATGGTCCTGATCAGCAAGATGTAGCGGAAATGCTTAAGGTAATCGGATTACCAAGCGTAGATGCATTGATTGATGAAACGGTACCTGCAGGCATTAGAATGAAGGAGCCGTTGAACCTGCCTCTCCCTAAATCGGAGTTCCAGTTTTTAAAGGATTTGAGACAGGTTGCTAGCCATAACCAACTGTTCAAATCTTACATTGGAATGGGTTATTACGACACCATTGTTCCAGGTGTAATTCAAAGAAATATTCTTGAAAACCCAGGATGGTATACTGCTTATACTCCTTATCAAGCAGAAATTGCTCAAGGTAGATTAGAAGCCTTGATCAACTTCCAAACTATGGTAATGGACCTTACTGGAATGCCTATCGCAAATGCTTCTTTATTAGATGAGGCTACCGCAGCGGCTGAAGCCATGTTCATGTTTTCAGGTTTGAAAAAGAAGGAAAAGAAAAATGCGAATACTTTCTTTGTAGACGAAAATACTTTCCCCCAAACCATTGATCTTTTAAAAACACGTTCGATTCCTGTCGGGATCAATTTGGTCATTGGCAAGATTGAAGAGCTTGATTTAACCAGCGAAGATTTATACGGTGTGCTTTACCAATACCCAGCAGGTGACGGTAGCGTAAGAGATTTCAAATCTTTTATTGAAACAGCACAAGCCAATAATGTATTTGTAACCGCTGCTGCCGACTTAATGTCGCTAGCGCTATTAACTCCTCCGGGAGAAATGGGGGCTGATGCGGTAGTAGGTACCACTCAAAGGTTTGGTGTACCAATGGGTTATGGTGGGCCACATGCTGCCTATTTTGCTACGAAAGACGAATTCAAGCGTCAGATTCCGGGTAGAATTATTGGAGTTTCTATTGATAGCCAAGGCAACAAGGCCTACAGAATGGCGCTTCAGACCCGAGAGCAACATATAAGAAGAGAAAAAGCAACATCTAATATCTGTACCGCTCAGGTTTTACTTGGGGTAATGGCCGGAATGTATGGTGTTTACCATGGCTCAAAAGGTATTAAGCATATTGCTCTTAAAATTCATGGCTTCGCGAAGCTATTAGAGAAAGGCTTGACTTCATTAGAGTTTAAGCAATTAAACGAAGTGTATTTCGACACTTTAAGAATTGAAGCAGAATCTTCTGTTTCAGATAAAATTAGAACGATTGCCGAAGTAAATGAAATCAACTTCAGGTACTTCGAAAACGGAGATATTGGTATTTCTGTAGATGAAACCACCAGAGTTGACGACATTCAACTGATACTTGATGTATTTGCAGAGGCAAGCGGTCAGGTAGTGAAATTTGATTTGGATGCTGAGGCAGCTGGTCTAGAAGTTGAACTTCCGAAAAACTTAGAGCGTACATCTGATTTCATGACACACCCAGTGTTTAATCAGTACCACTCTGAGCACGAAATGCTTCGTTACATCAAAAAATTAGAGAACAAAGATTTGTCATTGGTGCATTCCATGATTTCTCTGGGTTCTTGTACAATGAAATTGAATGCTACGGCTGAAATGGTGCCAGTAACTTGGCCAGAATTCGGTGGTATTCATCCTTTTGCTCCTTTAGACCAAACTAAAGGATACCAAATGCTCTTCAACGATTTAGTGGATTGGCTTTCTGAAATCACTGGTTTTGACGATGTTTCTTTGCAACCAAACTCTGGTGCGCAAGGAGAGTACGCTGGCCTTATGGTGATTCGAGCTTACCACGAAAGCCGAGGCGATATGCAGCGTAATGTGGCTATTATCCCAACTTCGGCACACGGTACCAACCCAGCCTCTGCAGTGATGGCAGGTATGAAAGTGGTATTGGTCGCTTGCGATGAGCGTGGAAACATTGATGTAGAAGACCTTAAATTAAAGGTAGAACAAAACAGCAATGAGCTTTCTTGCTTAATGGTAACTTATCCTTCAACCCACGGTGTGTTTGAAGAAAGTATCAAGGACATTTGTCAGATTGTGCATGACAATGGCGGACAAGTCTATATGGATGGCGCTAACATGAATGCTCAAGTGGGCTTAACTAGTCCTGGTCTTATTGGTGCAGACGTTTGTCACTTGAATTTGCATAAAACTTTCTGTATTCCTCACGGTGGTGGTGGGCCTGGAATGGGACCAATCGGAGTGAGATCACACCTTGCACCGTTTTTACCAGGTAGCCCAGTTGTAGAAAGTGGAGGAGAGCATGCAATTACTGCGGTTTCTGCAGCTCCTTGGGGTAGCGCTAGTATTCTAACAATTTCTTACGCTTACATCGCGATGATGGGCGCTGAAGGATTGACAAACGCTACCAAGTTGGCCATTTTGAATGCAAACTATATTAAGGCCATTCTTGAGAAGGAGTACAAAATTCTATACGCTGGATCGAAAGGACGTTGTGCACATGAAATGATTGTGGATTGTCGTGACTTTAAAGCTAGTAAAATTGAGGTAGGTGATATTGCCAAGCGTTTGATGGACTATGGTTTCCATGCGCCAACGGTATCATTCCCAGTAGCGGGTACTTTGATGATCGAACCAACAGAGTCTGAATCGAAAGTAGAATTGGATCGTTTCTGTGAAGCCATGTTGAGCATTCGTCAGGAAATCAGAGAAGTAATGGACGGAATTGCTGATGAGAGTGATAACGTTCTTATCAATTCACCACATACTCAAGCCATGGTATTGGAAGGAAACTGGGAAAGACCTTATTCGCGTGAAAAAGCAGTTTATCCTGCTGAATATGTGAAAGAAGCCAAGTTCTGGCCAACAGTAGCCCGCATCGATTCTGCCTATGGCGATAGAAACTTGATGTGTAGCTGTATTCCTGTTTCAGATTATGCTCCAGAAGAAGCTGCGGTATAAACCAGCTTTGATTTAAAACACAAACGACTCGTTACGAAAGTAGCGAGGCGTTTTTTTTGTGTGCTGAACAAACGAAATTTCACCCCTTAAAATCACAAACTTTTGGAGGGTTTTTGTAGCTGCTTCAGATTGGGTTGGTAACCCTCCAAAAGTTAAGCTAACTTCATTTATGCTTGCTGAAGCGATTCTTCGCTTCGTTGATACTTGCTATAGAATTGATAAGGGAGGTAAAGGCTTGCAAAAAGAATAAAAGAGATAATTAAGAAGGTCTCTGCTAGGTCAAACTTCAGGGATGACTCAACAGCATTTTCTAATCGTATGGTATTCATTTGTTGTTCCAAGCCGTATGGACTTATTGTGCCATCCGGATTGGCAGAGTAGTACTCTGCTTGTATGGCTTGCATTTTAAATTCAGAACCTTTAGAGCCTAATAGCGATTGACTGAAGAATAAAATGGCAAAGCACAGACAAACTGCACTTGCGTAGCCTCCAATAAATGCGAGTTTTTTGATCATAGTGTTATATTTTTTGGTGGTTAAAAATTTTAAGTCGTTTTCAATCTGAATAGCATAATCGGGCATTACTTTTTCCTTGGCATTTGAAAATGCCGTAGCAAAGTCCATTTGTTCATCCTCTATCAGTAATTCTATTTCGCACGAAAGGTGGTCTACTAAATCATCGATTAACTCGGGGTTTGTAAAGCCTTGCTGAAGCAAATAGCTTCTGATTTGCTGTGTTTGGCTAGCATTAATCATGATACAGCTGGTTTTTGTTTTCCAAAAAGTAAGGATAGTGTAGACTGAAAGTCAGATAACTCTTGCATGGTGGGAGCCACTAATCCAGTTCCCTTCTTTGTGAGTGAGTAATATTTTCTGGTTCTATTGCCCACTAGTACGGATTCAGTGGTCAGAAAACCTTCCTTCGTTAATGCGTGAAGCGTAGGATAGAGTGAACCTTCCTTAATTAAGATTCTGCCCTCCGTTTTCTCTTTTACCTTCTGCACAATCTCATAACCATACATTCTTTCTTCTTCCGAAAGCAGCTTTAGAATAATGGGTTTGAGTATGCCTTTTAATAATTCTCTTGAATACATAGAACAATAATACATCATAATACAATGTATTCAAAATTCTTAGAGATTTTTTTGGAAGAGGGTGGTTATTCTGACCAAACGAGGCTCCACTTCTTGTATATTAGCAACCATTCGAATAAATTTTGAGCAGAACTACATATTCAAATCAATTTTTACGTAGTTATGTTTTTGAAGCCATAGAATAACAAATCCGCTTTGACGATATTCACTGTTTTAACATTTGCCAATCCAGCAGTACTGTGGGGGCTTTTAGCTTTGGCTATTCCCGTAATCATTCACCTTTTCAATTTCCGAAGGGTGAAGCGTGTACAGTTTTCCAACATCGCCTTGCTGAAAAGGGTGAAGGAAGAAAGTTCTTCTAAACGCAAACCAGTAGAATTGCTGATTTTACTTTCAAGGCTCTTGTTTCTTGCCTTCTTAATTCTTGCTTTCGCGCAGCCCATTTTCAAAGACAACGCCAACGATCAGGAATTGTCTGATGAAGTGCTGATCTATCTCGATAATTCACTGAGTATGGATATGCCAGTAAGTTCGCAGCAAAGTGCCTTCGATCGTGCTTATTCATTATCTGCTGGTGTGGTGGATGCTTATCCTGAGTCGGCCAAGTTTAAATTCCTCGAAAACGGCTATGGAAATTCTTTAAACACCAGTTATACGGCTTCTACTATTAAAGACAGGTTTACCGAATTGGAATTATCTGGGGTAGGAAGAAGTATGAATGAGATTCAGTCGCGAATTGCGGCCAGTGGCTTCCGTGGAGATGTCTACTTGATTTCCGATTTTCAGAAAAGTAAGGGAAATGAATTGAGTAGCATTGCCAGCGATAGTCTTCGCAACTATTATTTAATGCCTATTGAAGGTGAAAATAACAGCAACCTTTATTTCGATACGGCCTATTTAGAGAATAGCTTTTTGCTAGGGGCAATGAAAAACAACCTCAAGGTGGTGCTCAGAAACGAAGGCACAGAGGATTTTGAAGATGTGAATATTAGGTTGTTTTTTGACGACCAACTGTCCAGTACTGCTTTGGTGAATGTGCCTGCCAACGGAATTAAAGAACATGTTTTTGAGGTAGAACAATCTGCCACTGGACTTAATAAAGCAAAGGTCACGCTTGACGACTCCAAAGTTCTATTCGACAACGAATACTTTTTAACCCTGAATAATATTGAAAGGGTGATTGTGCATGAAGTGAAAGGGCCTGGCTCTAATGACTTCATAGAACAGCTTTATGCAGATAATGAGTTGTTCAATTATCAGGCTTTCAACGCCAATAACATTGACAATAATGAATTACTGCAAAGTGATATTATTATACTGAACCAACTTTCAGATTTTTCAAATCAATTGATTTCAGCACTAAAAACCTTTTTGGAAAGGAATGGTACAGTGTTGATCATTCCATCTGCCGAAAGCAACTTTCAGACTTTCTCTCAATTAGGCCTTACCATAAGGTTTGATTCTGATGAGCGTTTAGGCTTGGGACAACCTAATTTCCAAAACCCATTTTTTGATGGCGTTTTCGAAAACACAAATGAGGCCATCGCCATGCCAGAAGCTTCTATTACTTACCGATTGATCAATAGCGAATTGGGTATGCTGAATTTTAAGAATGGGAGAGAATTCCTTTCTAAGGCCGAATTACCTTTAGGAAACGCCTATGTTTTTTCAAGTGATTTCAGTGCAGAAGCTACAAGCTTCCCGAGTCACTCCCTTTTTGTACCCGTCATGTATAAGCTGGCTTTGGGCAGTAAAGTCAATCTTTCCAAACTCTATTATCTCACAGATGAGCAAACTATGGTATATCCATTGGAAGAAAATTTAACTGCTAACGATATTGTAACACTAGCGGATGGAGAGAATAGAATCACACCAGACCAACGTATTTCTGGTAAAAACTTGATGATGGAAATCCCTAAAGATGAATTGAGTGCTGGGCATTACACCATTATGAAGGGGGAAACGGAATTGGGCACCATTGCTTTCAATCAATCAAAAGCAGAATCGTCTGTGGAACGCCATTCTATTGATGAATTGGAAACCATAGCGCAAGCGAAGAACATCAATGTAATTCAGGCAGAAGATGGAATAGAAGTGAACCGCGAATTGACAGCAGGAATTAAAGGAATCAATCTTTGGAAATATGCTTTAATGCTTGGGCTTCTTTTTCTTTTTGCGGAAGTAATTTTAATCCGATATTTGTGATATGGAAATTTTAATCCGTGCTGCCAAGGTAATAGACCCTTCCTCTCCGCATCATAATTCGATCAAAGACATCCTTATTCAAGATGGTGTCATTAAAAAAATTGAAAACCAGATTAGTTTTGATGGAACTGTAATTGAACATGAAAACCTGATGGTTTCACCAGGTTGGTTCGATATGCGGGCTCACTTTACTGATCCGGGAAAAGAACACAAAGAAGATTTAGAGTCGGGTTCTGCGGCTGCCGTTGCTGGCGGTTTTACCGATGTATTGCTACTGCCCAACACCGATCCGGTCACTTCTAATAAAAATAGCATTAGCTATTATTTAAAGTGGAACAAAGGTGCGGATGTGAATTTACACCCCGCTGCTGCAGTAACTTTGGGTTGCCAAGGCAAAGAGCTTACAGAAATGATCGACTTGCATACTGCTGGTGCAGTCGCTTTTACAGATGGCATTGAACCGATTTGGCATACGGACATCCTTTTAAAGAGCTTACAATACCTTCAAACTTTTGATGGAGTATTGATCAACCGACCTGAAGACAGAATGCTAACCGCTTTTGGCACCATGCATGAAGGACAGGTGAGTACCATCTTGGGAATGAAGGGCATGCCTGAATTGGCAGAAGAAGTAATGATCGACCGAGATTTGGAACTGTTGAAATATGCAGGAGGAAAAATCCACTTCAGTTTGATTTCTTCAGCTGGAGCAGTAGAAAGAATTAGAAGAGCTAAGGCCGAAGGGCTAAAAGTAACAGCCGATGTCGGTATTCACCATTTACTTTTCACAGATGAAAACTTAATGGATTACGACACTAGCTTCAAAGTAAACCCTCCTTTCAGAAGCGAAAAAGATAGACTTGCCCTAATCGAAGGTTTGAAGGATGGAACCATCGATGTGATAGTAAGCGATCATCAACCGCACGACCAAGAGAGTAAGCAGTTAGAATTTGATTTGGCTGATTTTGGAATTATTGGGCTACAAACTTTTTACCCCGCTTTGCTTAGTGTTTTAGGAAAAGAAACTGAGAACTGCTTAGAAAGTATAATTGCAGCTCCCAGAAAGATTTTGGGTCTTAAGCAGGCATCCGTTAAAGAAGGTGGTGATTCACTAACTATTTTCTCACCAACTGTGAAATGGACTTACAACGGAAAAACGAATAAGTCTAAATCAGTAGCTTCTCCATTCTTCAACCAAGAAATGACAGGAAAAGTGGTTGGAATAGTGAATAACGGAAAGTTTATTTCTAATGATTAAAGTAAATCCAAAGCTTACCCGTTTATCGTTTAAATATGGTGCTGTAACGGCTCTTTTCACCATTATCGCATTTTTGGTGTTCTACTATATGGGGCTTCAACCATGGCGAAATTTGCTTTCTTTCCTATTGGATATCATGGTTATCGTGATTTTCCTTTTTTTGGCATTAAAGGACTATAAAGATAATGTTGGTGGTGGGGAGTTTAGATTTTACCACGGAATGACCATCGGGTTTATTGTTTACGTTACTACTGCGGCCATTTTTGCCCTTTTCTATTTGGTTTTTATTTACTGGGGAAATCCAGATTTTTTAAGCGAGTTTATTATTACCGCTCAAGAAGATTTAGTGAATAGAAAGGATATGATTGTAGCTGCATTAAGCGAAGAAAGTTATTTAGAGCAATATGAAATGATCACAAATACCACAAGAAGTACGTTGGTATTCGATGTTTTTATTAAGAAGTTATTGATTGGTTTAGTGGTTACGCCAGTGTTCAGTATTATTTTAAGGTCTAGTCGAGCTTAAAATAGTTCGCTAATCCTCAAAATGATTCGCTTAAGTAAATTGAATCTTAACATTCATTATTTCTCTATTACTTCCTAAAAATTATTAATTTCAATTCATCAACCTTAAAATTAGAAATTATGGAAGAACAAGTAACAGGTCGCCAGATAGGGATTAAGTTCGGAGTTATCTTTGGCCTTGTAAGTACGTTATACACCTTAGCCATGGCGATGGCACGAATACAGTTGCCATTTGTAGGAATGTTTATTCAATGGGGTATTGTAATTGGAGTCTTTGTTTTTGCTTGTAAGGAATTCAAAGCAAACAATGGCAACATTATGTCATTCGGAAAGGGTTTTGGAATTCTGATGATGGTGTCTCTTATAGGTGGGTTAATTCGCTCTGTAGCCAGTTATGTTTACTTTATTGTAGACCCTGCGTATTTAGACTTCATTAAAGACGCACAACAAAACAGCCCATTCGGTCCTCCGCCAGATCAAGGAAATGCCGCGGATGTTGAAGGAATGATGGCATTCTTTACAAGCCCAGAGTTTATGGCCATCATGTCTTTTATTATGGCTATTTTCGCAGGATTGATCTTTGGCTTGATTGTTTCAGCCATAATGAAAAACGAAGAAGACGAATTCTAGAAAACATTGGTACAAGTTTCAGTAGTAATACCGCTTTATAACGAAGAAGAGTCGTTGCCTGAACTAGTAAATTGGATAAGCCGTGTCATGATTGAACACGGCTTATCTTATGAACTGGTAATGATAGACGATGGCAGTAGCGATAGTTCTTGGGAGCAAATCCAAAAGCTGTCTCCGAATTTCCCCATCAAAGGATTGAAATTCAATCGCAATTATGGAAAGTCGGCTGCCTTGAATGTAGGCTTTAAGCATTGCGAAGGTGATGTGGTAATTACTATGGACGCTGATTTGCAAGATAGTCCTGACGAAATTCCAGGCCTATATACCATGATCAAAGAAGGATATCATTTGGTGTCTGGCTGGAAGAAAAAGCGCCACGACCCAATTTCTAAAACCATTCCTTCTAAATTTTTTAATCGAATTACCCGAATTTTATCGGGTATCAAACTCCATGATTTTAATTGTGGTTTAAAAGCTTACGACCATAAACTGGTTAAAACGCTTGAGGTGTATGGCGAAATGCATCGTTACATTCCAGTAATCGCTAAGCGCAATGGCTTTACTAAAATTGGTGAAAAAGTAGTAGAGCACAGGGCGAGAAAATACGGTACTACCAAGTTTGGTTTGGAACGCTTCATCAACGGTTTCCTCGACCTAATTTCTATTTCTTTTGTGTCGCGTTACAAGAAAAGGCCAATGCACTTTTTTGGTACTTTGGGTACACTTTCTTTCCTCATTGGGTTTGTTTTTGTGGGGTGGATCTCATGGCAGAAAATTCATGCGATTTATATTCAAAAGAGTAATGTGTATAGAGATGTGGTGGATCAACCACTTTTCTTTTTAGCCATTGCGGCTATCATTATAGGTGTCCAGTTGTTTTTAGCAGGTTTTTTAGGCGAAATGATGACGATGAACTCGCAAAACAAAAACGACTATATTCTTGAAGACCAAATTGGTTTAGATAAGAAATGAGGTTTTATTCGGTAATCATTCCTGTTTACAATCGTCCCGATGAAGTAGATGAACTGCTCAAGTCTTTGACATTTCAAACCTACACTCAGTTTGAAGTAATTATTGTAGAGGACGGTTCGACTGAGAAATGTGACCAAGTGGTTGAGTCATATCAAAACCAACTTTCTATTCAATATTTCTTCAAAGAGAATTCAGGACAGGGCTTTTCAAGAAATTATGGTTTCGAAAGAGCCAAGGGAGATTACTTTGTAGTTTTTGATTCAGATTGCCTCATTCCCGCAGATTATTTTGAAAAAGTAAATCAGTTTTTAGATCATACTCCATTAGATGCTTTTGGTGGCCCTGATAAAGCGCACCCTTCATTTTCCCCATTACAGAAAGCCATTAGTTATTCTATGACTTCGCCTTTTACTACGGGTGGAATTAGAGGGAATAAGAAACATGCTGGCACTTTTCATCCGAGAAGCTTTAATATGGGTATTTCCAAAGAGGTGTTTGAAACTACAAAAGGCTACAAAATCACCCGAATGGGGGAAGATATCGAGTTTAGTATTCGAGTAATTGAAGCTGGTTTTAAAACAGGTTTAATTCCTGATGCCTTTGTTTATCATAAACGCAGAACCAGTTTCTCTCACTTTTATAAACAGCTACACTTTTTTGGCAGGGCACGGATTAACGTAAATCGTTTCTTTCCGGGAGAACTAAAAGCGATTCATGCTTTGCCTGCTGTTTTTGTGCTTGGGTTGTTTGTTTGGCTGACTACTATTTTCTATTCAACACTTCTATTTACCCTAGGAGGGGCACTGCTCACCTTATTTATATTCGCCATTTTCATCCATTCTTCTATACTGAATAAAAGCATGGATGTAGGTTTATTAAGTGTAACGGCAGCTTTCACCCAACTTACAGGTTATGGTATGGGTATGATTTCAGAAATATTGAAGCCTAGAGGCAATCAACCTTTCTCGCAGAAATAAATAATTTCATTAGCTGGAAGCGCATATTTTTTCACAGTTTCAGCTGGTAATTCCATCA
The DNA here is from genome assembly GCF_001593005.1 of Roseivirga ehrenbergii. GTDB lineage: Bacteria > Bacteroidota > Bacteroidia > Cytophagales > Cyclobacteriaceae > Roseivirga > Roseivirga ehrenbergii. The sequence continues at coordinate 239,185 of NZ_LQZQ01000001.1, read as the reverse complement.
CAAATCGATCTTCTGTTACTTTAAAACCGGCCTTTTCCAATCGCTTGCCATAATCTAAACCAAATAACCGTACGTGGTCATTTTGCCAATAAACACGTTCACGCTCTTTAGGGTCGGTAATGGTGGGGTCTTCTAATGTTTCTTCTCGGCTATAATCTTGCGGAGACTGAATAATAGCCCAGCCGCCTGGTTTTAATACCCTATGAATTTCGCTCATGGCTTTGATGTCATCATCCACGTGCTCCATTACATGATTACAAAAAACCACATCAAAGGTATTGTCTTCAAAAGGGATATCATGAACGTCCATTTTCACATCGGCCAAAGGGGACTCTAAATCCGCAGTGGTATAATCAATATTTGACATTGCTTTAAATTTGTCGATAAAGCATAGTTCTGGGGCAATGTGCAGAAGTTTATGAGGGGCGGTAAAGAAACTCGTTCTTTCTTTTAAGTAGAGCCACATTAAACGATGCCGTTCTAACGAAAGCGAATCGGGGCAGAGGGCATTTTCTCTGGGGTTTAGTCTTCCGTATGGTAAAAATTTACGGTAGCTTATTTCACAAATTGGGCAGGTAACATTGTTGCCACGCATAAAAATGCTCACCACCTTTAACAGGTGATGACTAAAGAGCTGGAGGTATTTTCTAGGTACCTTTCTAATAACAAAACTGATGAATCTTTTCATTCGAACGATTTGCGCAAAGATAGAAGATAAGATTAAAAGCATGGCTTGCCACTGAAAGGAACATGCTGTTGTCTGCACTGAATATTTACCGTTTTTATAATTGAACCGTAGTCCGGTTAAACTAAACGTGTGTTAAAATCATCTAAGATCGACAGAAGGGGTTCGAGAAACTCATTGGTTTAAATAAACGTAATTCAGTGATTTTTAAACATATCGAGCCTTTTTGGCTTTTACTTTAGTGGCTGCATATTTCTATATATGGAATTGCAGAGACAGTTAATAGCCCTAGTTTTGCACATATTTTAAAACAATTATAAAAAGAGTCATGAGAAAAAAACTCATTATTATCGGTTTGGTTGTCGTTACAGCTATCGTTGTTGCCCTCACCGTATTTAAGACGGATGCCATTGAGGATACAGCATCATTATTTGCTACTGCTGAAAAAGGAGATTTTACTGTAGAAGTAACTACTACGGGAGAACTATCTGCCGAAAAGTCTACGAAAATCATGGGGCCAACTGCCGCAAGAGATTTCAATATTCGAAATATGACCATTACAAAATTGGTTGAAGAAGGCACCATTGTAAAGCAAGGCGATTACGTTGCTGATTTAGATAAAGCTGAACTTTTCGAAAAAATTCAATCAGAGAAGGATCAATTAGATGCTCAAATTGCCGAGTATGAGAACGCCAAGATAGATACGGCTCTTACTTTAGGTAGTGAAAGAGATAAGTTGATCAACTTAGATTACTCAATTGAAGAGAAACAATTACAAATTGAGCAATCGCAGTATGAGCCACCAGCAACGGTTAAGAAATATCAGAATGAATTGGAGAAGCTTTTGAGAGATAAAGAGCGAGCAATTGATAACTACGAACTTAAAGTTTCTCAGGCTAAGGCCAATATGATTGAAGAGACTGCGGATTTGAACAGAAGGAGAGCACGATATAATAGCGGATTAGAGTTATTAGAAAGCTTTACCATTTATGCACCACAAGATGGAATGGTGATTTATACAAAAGGATTTGGAGGAGAACGTATCGTTGAAGGATCTTCACTTAGCGGCTGGAGTCCTGAGGTTGCTGAACTTCCGGATTTATCGAGTATGATTTCAACTACTTATATTAATGAGGTTGATATTAGAAAAGTAAAAATTGGACAGCCTGTTCAGATTGGCTTAGATGCATTTCCTGATAAAAGACTTACTGGGAAAGTAACTAGAGTGGCTAGAGTGGGGCAGCAAAATCCAAATTCAGACGCTAAAGTGTTTGAGGTAATTGTAAGGGTAAATGAAAGTGATACTGAATTGAGACCATCAATGACCACTAGTAATGTTATTGTAACTCAAAAACTTACAGATGTAATACATGTGCCTTTAGAATGTCTACATGTTTACAATGACTCTATCAACTATGTGATTAAGAAAAACGGTACGCTTCAAGAGGTTAAGGTTGGTTTGACCAACAGTAACGAGGCCGTTATTGATTTGGGTGTTGAAGAAGGTGATGTATTATATTTAAGCAAACCAGAGTTTGCTGATGGAAAAGAGCCAGAATTAATTCCTGAGTTGAACGGTACAAGAATGCAGAAGTATGAAATCAATCCTAATGAAAACACTTTAGAAGATAACAGTAAATGGGTAATGCCTGACGGAACTCCAATGAGCCCAGAGATTATCCAAAGATTGAAAGATCAAGGAATAACAGATCCTTCTCAAATGCAAAACATGCAACGTGGGAATAGAGGAGGAGGAACTCGTGGTGGTGCAGCAGGAGGCGCTCGTGGTACTGGCGCTGAAGGAGCTACTAGAGGTGGGACTCCAAGTACATCACAGAAGTAATTATCCGATATGAACAAGCAAAGTTTATTATCTAATTTCTATATCGCACTGGAAGCAGTGCTTGCCAATCAGTTGCGCTCTTTGCTCACTGCCTTGGGGATCATCTTTGGGGTAGCCGCTGTAATCGCTATGCTGGCCATTGGTAATGGTGCCCAAAAGGAGATCTTAGAGCAAATTGAGCTGGTAGGGGTGAATAATATCATTATTCAGCCAGTAGTAGAGCAAACTGAGCAACGAATAGGAGAGTCTGATGAGAACGATAAAAAGAAATTCTCGCCAGGTTTAAAGTTGCTTGACGTTGAAAGCATTCGTGAAAGTGTTCCAGGTATTTCAAGGCTTAGCCCTGAAATTCTTTTAGAAACATACATTATTAAAAACGGGATAAGAAGGTCTTCAAAATTAGTTGGGGTAGAACCTAGCTATTTTCAGGTTGCCAACTTTGAATTAGATGCGGGTGATGTTTTTAATGAAAAGCAATTGAGAGTAGGTGCCCCAGTAGCTATTATTGGTAAAGGGATTCAAAGTAAATTCTTCCCTCAAGAAAACCCTATTGGCCAAAAGATTAAGGTAGGCTCTCAGTGGTTAGAGGTAATTGGCGTGCTTAAAGAAAGATTTATTTCAGAAAAAGCCATCTCTAACCTTGGTATTCGTGATTATAACATGGATGTATATGCTCCAATACAAACAGTTCTGGTGCGGTATATTAACCGAGACTTGGTGACGGGCTCTGGTTTGAAGAAGAGTTTTGGAGGCATAAGTGCTATGAATTTTGGAAGAGGTGGGCCGAGTATTACTATCTCTGGTGCTTCAACTGAGTCTGAAGATTCAGCACCTAAAAACTATCATCAAATTGATCGTTTGGTAGTTCAGGTTAGTGAGTCTGCTAAATTGAGCTCCACGGCTGAAGTACTTTCGAGGATGCTAGAAAGAAGGCATTTTGGAGTGATTGATTATGAAATTACTATTCCCGAGTTGCTCTTAAAACAACAACAACGGACACAGAATATTTTTAATATCGTGTTAGCAGCCATTGCCGCTATCTCACTTCTAGTAGGAGGGATTGGAATTATGAATATCATGTTAGCATCTGTAATGGAGAGGATCAAAGAAATTGGTCTGAGACTTTCAATTGGTGCAAAATCTACTGATATTGTTTCACAATTTTTATTTGAAGCTGTGTTAATTTCAGTAACAGGTGGTATTATAGGTGTGATTTTGGGTATTGCATTAGCCTTTGCGGTCTCATCCTTAGCTGACTTCCCAACCGAAATTAGCTTTGCTTCTATTGCAATATCATTTGGTGTGGCTGCTACTGTAGGACTTATTTTTGGGATTACTCCCGCTAGAAGAGCTGCAAGTCAAGATCCTATTACATCATTAAGACACGAATAAGATTCTAAAAACATTATGAAGAAGGTCATATTATTATCATTACTATTTATAGGTCTGTCTCAAGTATCCTTTTCCCAACAAAAAAGAGTCTTAACTCTGGAAGAGGTGATTCAGTTGGCAAAGGAAAACTCTAGAAGTGCTAAGAGAGCAGAAACACAGAGAACTTTAGGCTATTGGAGTTACAATGTTTATAAATCCCAATTAAAACCTCAATTGAGACTACAAGGGACATTACCAAATTACACTAATAGATCTATACCAGTTACACAGAATGATGGTTCTGTAGTATTTCGTAAGGTAAATCAGAATAATTCGGATTTAAGTCTTGGCTTAGAGCAAGTGTTGCCTTGGACTAACACTACAGTCTCATTCGAAACTAACTTAGCAAGGTTTGATGATTTTGATGGTGACAATAAATACTATCAAGGTGATCCCGTTGGTATTTCAATTACTCAGCCTTTGTTTAATGTAAACCCTTTTAAGTGGGATAGTAAGATCCAACCGTTGGAGTATGAACAATCAAAAAGGTCGTATGTCCAGTCTATGGAGCAAGCATCTCAAACCGCAGCGAACCTGTTTTTTAGATTGCTTGTTGAGCAGAAGAATCTACAGATCGCTTTACAGAATGCTCAGGCCAATGATACTGTTTTTAAAGTGGAACAAGGTCGTTATAACATTGGAACCTCGACTGAAGATCAATTATTACAAACAGAGCTTGATTTGTTAAACTCAGAAAGTGATGCTCAGCAGGCACAGTTAGAAGTTCAATCACTTTCACTTGAGTTAAGAAACTTTATTGGTCTTACGGAAAATGTTGATTTGGAGCTAATAGCACCCATGGAAGTCCCAGTTTTTGATATTGACTATGAAACGGCTTTGCAGTATGCTAAGGATAATAGAGCGGAGTATTTAGACTTTCAATTGGATAGACTACAGGCTGAACGTAATGTCGCGTCTGCACGGGCAACTCGCTTTAACGTGTCAATATCTGCTTCATATGGCTATAATAGTGCGCAAAGAGATGAGCTAAATGAAGTTTACCAATCAAGTAATGTAGCTGCTGGTTCACAATTCAGGTTGAGTTTTAATTTGCCTATCCTTGATGGTGGTAGAAATAAAGCTAGAATGAATCAGGCATATGAGCAGCAGAAGCTGACTGAGTTTACGATAGATCAAAATATGATTACTTTCGATCAGGAAATTGCAAATGCGGTAAGAAACTTCCAGCAAATTATTGAGCAAATAGAGTTGGCTAAAAAGAGTGAGGAAATAGCCTTGAAGCGTTTTGAGATTACTAACGGAAGGTATTTGGCGGGTAAAGTTGATATTCTTACGTTGACCAATGCTAGAACCAGCAAAGATAGTGCGATACGAAACTATGTTGCTGCTTTACAACAATACTGGGATGCTTATTATGAGTTAAGAACATTGACCTTGTATGATTTCAAAGACGATGTGCTTCTTTATAATGAACTATTGGAATACGATCCAAAAACAGATTCAGTAATAGAGAGAGCGAAGAAATAAAAAAAAAGCCCCGTAAGGGGCTTTTTACTTATAGGCCAGTATAATTAAATGGACTGATTTGTATCAGTTCATTTTTTATTTCTGCTGAAACTTCTAAAGTTAGAATAAACTCTTTCATTACTTCAGCAGTGATTTTTTGATTGGTTCTGGTCAAGCCTTTTAGCGCTTCGTAAGGTTTAGGGTAACCTTCTCTTCTAAGTATGGTTTGAATAGCCTCGGCAACAACTGCCCAGTTATCATCCAAGTCTGCATCAATAGCCGCTTGGTTTAACTCTAACTTCTTAATTCCTTTTTCAAGCGATTTTAAAGCGATAAGCGTATGGCCTAATGGCACTCCAATGTTCCGTAATACCGTAGAATCCGTTAAGTCTCTCTGTAGCCTTGAAATTGGTAGTTTGGCAGAAAGGTGTTCGAAGACTGCATTGGCAATTCCCAAGTTTCCTTCGGCATTTTCAAAGTCAATTGGGTTTACTTTGTGTGGCATGGCCGAAGAGCCTACTTCACCTGCTTTAATTTTTTGTTTGAAGTAATTCATAGACACATACTGCCAAACATCACGAGAGAAATCGATCAAAATGGTGTTAATCCTTTTCATATTATCGAAAAGGGCTGCAATATGATCGTAATGCTCAATTTGTGTGGTAGGGTGGCTGCGCTGTAAGCCAAGTGATTCTTTCACAAACTCATTACCAAAGTCAATCCAGTCGATGGCTGGGTAGGCCACGTGATGTGCATTAAAATTACCAGTAGCACCACCAAATTTTGCCGCAAAGGGTATGTCACCCAACAGAATCATTTGCTCTTCAATACGATTGCTAAACACCTGTATTTCTTTACCTAACCTGGTTGGAGAAGCAGGTTGACCATGCGTTTTGGCAAGCATAGAAATGTTTTTCCATGTTTCAGCCATTTCATTAATAGTGTTCTTCACCTCCAAAATAGAAGGTTCAATCACCTCGTGCATGGCCCTTTTTAAAGACAAAGGAATTGCGGTGTTATTAATATCCTGCGATGTTAACCCAAAATGAATGAATTCGATGTGTTTTGTAAGACCAAGTGCTTCAAACTTGTCTTTCAAAAAGTACTCAACCGCTTTTACATCATGATTCGTGGTTTTCTCAATTTCTTTGATGCTCAAGGCATCTGCCTCGGTGAAATTTATGTAGATAGCCCTAAGCGCATCAAAAACTTTGGGGTCCACATCTGATAATTGCGGAAGAGGAATTTCGCATAGAGCGATGAAATATTCTACTTCTACTTCAACGCGGTATTTAATTAGCGCAAATTCAGAAAAATATTCTGTGAGCGCATTGGTAACTCTTCTATAGCGACCGTCAATTGGCGAAATTGCCGTGAGTGTATTCAAATCCATTTTTTCGGTTTAAAAAGAAAGGGCAAAGATACTAAAATGTACTGGCTTGAACCTCCATTTTTGTAACTCTTCCATGGTTTCTGCATCTAAATTGGCAGAACAATTCATAGTTCAGCAGATGATGATTACTTTTGCATTCTTTTAAACTACTTTCTACGCATTGGTGTTGTTACACTGACAATTTCTATAAACAGAATTTAAAGCATGGCATTCGGATTATTCAAAAAAAAGCAGACAGAGAAAAGTGAAATTCCTTCGGTAAAAGCCGGACATTTAAACTTAACAGTAAAAGAAGTAGTAAACGAAACTGCTGATGCCATTAGCATTTACTTTGAACAACCAGCTTCTGGAAATATTAAGTACAAATCAGGTCAGTTTTTCACGCTTATCGCCAACATTAATGGAAAGCAAGAACGAAGAGCATATTCACTTTGTACTTCACCATTTGTAGACGATTACCCAGCTGTAACAGTAAAGCGTGTTGAAGGTGGTTTGATGTCAAATCATTTGGGTGATAACTTGAAAGCAGGTGATGTAATGGAGGTCTTAGAGCCTATAGGAAACTTTACTACTACTTTCGATTCCAATAACGAAAGGCATATTGTTCTTTTTGGTGGCGGAAGTGGAATTACACCTTTAATGTCGATTGCTAAATCCGCGTTGAATCAAGAACCAAAATCAAAGGTTTCTCTTATTTATGCCAACAGAGATGCTGATTCAATTATTTTCAAATCTGCTTTGACGCAAATGGAAATTGATAATCCAGAGTGCTTTAAGGTAGTACATGTGCTAGGCGAAGCACCACCTGAATGGAAAGGTTACAAAGGCTTGCTCACTCAAGAAATTATTAAAGAAGCGCTGGATATGTTGCCTAAAATGGAAGAAGGGCAAACAGAATTCTTTATGTGTGGCCCAGGTCCAATGATGGATATTGTAGAGTCATCATTGTCTAATCTAAATATTCCGAAGACTCAAGTTCATAAAGAAAGTTTTACTTCGGATGCGGCTAAGAAGAAGGAGAATGAGCCTGTGAGCAATGAGATTATTGCGCGCGAAGTAACCGTCATTTATGACGGTGAAGAATTCAAATACATTGTTGAACCTGGCGAGACTATCCTTGAAAAAGGTTTGGATGAAGATATTGATTTGCCTTTCTCTTGCCAAAGCGGATTATGTACAGCATGCCGTGGTAAATGTGTGTCTGGAAAAGTGAAAATGGATGAAGATGAAGGGCTTTCTGAAGCCGAACTGAACGAAGGTTATGTGCTTCCATGTGTGAGTCACCCGCTTACCGATGATGTTGTTATTGAAATTGGTTAGTCCTTTCTGAAATTTTTCAGAACTTTTAGCAGGGGTTATTGGTCTTATATTAGTGCGGATTGAAAAAAGTAAATGCGTACTATTAAAATGATTAATTAAGAAACGCCCTTGCTTCATTATGAGTTCTTCAACAGATCAGGTTTTACTTCTTAATACTCTTTTAGACAATTACCTAAAGGTAAGAGCACTAACCAACGAACTTTGCGAGCCTTTGCAACCAGAGGACTTTGTGGTGCAGCCTGTGGTAGATGTTAGTCCTCCCAAATGGCATTTGGCGCATACCACTTGGTTTTTTGAAAACTTCGTTTTGAAACCTAATATGGTTGATTACAAAGTCTTCGACAAAGATTATCATTTCCTGTTCAACAGCTATTATGAAACTGAAGGCGAGCGCTGGATTCGTTCCGAACGAGGAGCATTATCACGTCCTTGGGTAAACGAAATTATGGCTTATCGTTCGTATGTAGATGAGCACATGAAACATTTTCTTTCTGCAGAAGAGGAGGTTGATGATGAGGTTATCGAAGTATTGAAAATTGGTCTCCATCACGAACAGCAGCACCAAGAATTACTGGTTTACGACCTCAAACATATTTTGGGGATCAATCCATTATTTCCAGTTTATAAATCCTTTCAGGCGGAAAAACATCAGCCGAATCTTGCAGAGAATTTTCTTGAAGTAGAAGAAGGTGTTTATACCGTTGGCTATCAAGGGAATGATTTCCATTTCGATAATGAGAAAGGTGTGCATAAGGTTTTTCTTCACCGCTATCGAATTCAAGATCGGTTGATCACCAATGGTGAGTTCATGGAATTTATTGAAGCTGGTGGTTACCAAGACTTCAATCATTGGTTGATGGAAGGTTTTGAATGGGTGAAGAGGGAGAATATTCGAGCTCCATTTTATTGGCTTAAGCAAGGTGGGGCTTGGAAGCATTATACCTTAGCGGGCTTAGAAGATATTAACCCAGATGAACCTGTAAGCCATGTGAGCTTTTATGAGGCAGATGCTTTTGCCAAATGGAAGGGCAAACGTTTGCCTACAGAGTTTGAATGGGAAGTAGCTTGCAAATTGCACGAACCTGAAATTCCAAAATCGGCCAATTTTGTGGACGACCGAAATTTTAGGCCTATGCCTCGCCAGGGTAAAAACACTCAATTCTACGGAGATGTCTGGGAATGGACAAATAGTGCTTATTTAGCTTATCCGTTTTACGAAAAGCCAGAAGGAGCGCTAGGGGAGTATAATGGTAAGTTTATGATTAATACCATGGTACTCCGAGGTGGTTCATATGCTACAAGTCGTAACCATATCCGTCCCACATACCGAAACTTTTTTCATCCACACCTACGTTGGCAGTTCACAGGAATCCGACTAGCAGAAAACTTTTAACCTATGAGCGATACTACCGCTACACTTTCCACCTTTGCAAAGGATATTCATTCAGGACTTGCTTCAAACCCGAAATATCTTTCCTCAAAATACTTTTATGACGAAAAGGGCGATCAGCTTTTTCAGTCTATTATGAATTTGGAAGAGTATTACCTGACCCGTTGCGAATTCGAAATATTTGATCAGCAGAAGGCAGAAATTCTAAAAAGTTTCTTGGCTAATGATACGAGTTTCAAACTTGTAGAGTTAGGCGCTGGAGATGGTACAAAGACGAAAATATTACTAAAGCATTTTACAAACGAAGGGGTAGATTTTTCCTATTCACCAATTGATATCTCGCAACATGTGCTGGATATTCTCTCAGATGATTTAAAGAAGTCAATTCCAAAACTACAGGTAAATGCTATTCAGGGAGATTATTTCGATGCCTTAGCTAAACTTAATGAAAACCATTTTCAGAAAGAGGTGGTATTATTTCTAGGCTCAAATATTGGGAATTTCTCCAACGGGTCAGCACCGAAATTTCTAAAAAGGTTGGGTGATAACTTAAGTTCTGGAGACCTTCTTTTTATTGGGTTTGATTTAATGAAAGATCCTAACGTGATCTTAAGTGCCTATAATGATAAGTTAGGGGTGACTAAAGAGTTCAACATTAATTTACTCAGAAGAATCAACAACGAACTTGGTGCTAATTTCAATTTAGAGAGTTTCGAACATTTTCCAACCTATGACCCCATAACAGGCGAAACTAAGAGTCATCTAATCAGCAATAGAGCACAAGAGGTTTTTATTGAAGCTACAGGCGAAACTTATTCATTCGATGCTTGGGAAGCAATTCACACGGAAGTGTCACAGAAGTATAGCTTGAAAAGTATTCGTCAGTTTGCTGAGCAAGCAGGCTTTAAGGTAGTGAGGAATTTTACTGATAAAAATAATTACTACGTAGACTCGCTTTGGCAGAAAATCTAAAGTGGTTTAAACTGTTCAAAAGCCTGATTACAATTGTGACAGAAATGTAAGGAACGACAAAGCGCTGGGCCAAAAGGCGTTTTCATTTCTGTATTGGTGCTATCGCAATAAGGGCATTTTGAGTGCTCTAATAAATCAATATCGACAATCAAATTGTGTTTTGGAGGAGGAGCAAGACCGAACTTCTTTAGGGCAGCTCGGCCTTTATCAGAAATCATGTTAGAATTCCACTGAGTTTCAAAAGAAAGATGGACATCGAAATCGTCAATTCCATTTTTTTGGAGTGTTTCTTCAACGTCCCGTTTCATGTAGTCCATGGCAGGGCAACCTGAGAAAGTTGGTGTCATATTTACTTTAACTTTCCCAGATGCCTGAATTTCAATTCCAGTAATTACTCCCAAATCGTTGAGCGAAAGCACAGGGATTTCAGGATCCATAACTTCATCTAGCCATGTCCTAATTTCTTCCACTGATATGTCCTTCGTTTTGCTCATTGTGCTTTCACAACATTATGTCCGATCAAAAGTTTCTCCAAATGACAAATGACAAATGACAAATGACAAATGACAAATGACAAATGACAAATGACAAATGACAAATGACTTCTTACCAATCAGCCGTAGGATCCATTTTAAATACTTCCGACATCTCGTCTAGTAAAGGCTGAAGGTGCTCGGTGTGCTTCCCATAACGGCCGCCATACACTGGAGTGATGCTATTTAAATCCGGCATTTTTAAGCTTGTTTCTTTCAGAATCGCGCTAATCTGTTCGATCCACTCTTCTTTGATTACTTCTTCGCCACGGAAAATATCTTCCTTAATTAATTCGGCTTCGAACTTAGAAGGTTCAAAAATCCCCAAAGCATAAGGCATGGCTTCTTCTAGCGAATTCTGAAGTCTAGAAACACTTTCTTCAGTAGCAGAACCCAATTGCTTCATCCAAATTTTGGCGTGCATCGTATGATACTTGATCTCGCCCTTAATCTTCTTGGCTAATAGCGACAATGGCTCATAAGATGAACTCGCCAAATGTGTAAACCTGATTTGCTCGGCCATATCAAATAAGAAATGCCTGATTAAGCTAAAATCATATTCACCGTTCGGTAATTCTACCAACTGGCAATTGTGGAACTGGTCGGCATTTCGCATAAAAGCAACCATGTCTGGTTCTGATTCTCCCAACTCTTCGAGTAGTTTATAAATCTGCCAACTTTGACCCACCTTATCTTGTGCCATAGAAGAAAAAGCAATGTCTTCTTCTAACAGAGGACCAAAACCTGTCCATTCAGAGTTACGATGACCTAAAATGAGCTGATCGTCAGCGATTTTATAAAGTAAATCTTTTAATGCTTCTGTGTTCATCTCTAAGCTTGTTGTTCTTTAAATGCTTTGATTTTGTCGCTTGCTTTATAGTCAATCGCGTCACGGTATTTTTTCTCTTTCAGGGTATCCCAAATGTCACGATCGTCTTCGTCAGAAGCTAAAACATGTTCAGACTTCACTACCCAAACATTGAATACTGGTTTGTCCGATTGAAAGTCTTCTTTCGCTTTCGCTAATGCATCTTCATAGTCCTTGGCCATTACGCTTCCCGCATACTTATGCTGCTTGCCACGTTTAGCCAAATGGAAAATCTCGAAACTTTCGCGTTCTACTCCAGAGGCTCTATTATTTACCAGATTGTAAACATCCTCATTGTTATCAGTATACTCCGACACCTTTATGTTTTCGGTTTTAATTACGCAAAGCGCATTGCAGAACATGCCTCTTCGGCTAAACTGTTCTTTCGCGAATAGGAAAGCCATTTCCTCGTTAGGTGCGTGAACAGGGCCAGCGTGCTCAAAAGGCTTGCCTTCTTTGGTTTCTATAAAAGCCTCATAGGTCTCAAACTGGTCGAGGTTTCCTTTTTCAATAATTTGAGTGTCGGTGGATTCGTCAATACCAAGACGGGTTACCCGTGGGTCTAATGATTTCAAATTCATAGGAATGTATTAAGCTAACGGAGCTACGTATTTGGTTTTTGGAGCCAATAAAGCTTGACGCACCCAAGCACCTCTTTCTTCGGCTACGCGCCTAACCGCCAAACGCTCTTTGTTACATGGGCCATCTCCATTAATTACTCTTTTGAATTCCTCCCAATCAGGCTCGGTAAACTCCCACTGACCTGTTTCAGGATCTTTTCTCAACTTATCATCAGGTACGGTTAAGCCAAGTTCCCAAATTTTAGGTACATACATGTCTAAGAATTGCTGGCGACATTCATCGTTAGACGACATTTTCACTTTCCAGCGCATCAAAATTTCTGAATGAACCGAAATTTTATCTGAAGGACCAAAGAAGTGCATCATTGGCACCCACCAGCGGTTAAATGCAGCTTGCATCATTTCGCGCTGTACTTTTGTGCCTGTGGCCAAATGTATTACACAATGGTGACCGTATTTTAAGTGGAAGGATTCTTCGGCACAAATTCTTTCTAAGGCGCGGCAATATGGGCCATAACTTCCTTTAGAGTTTGCTATTTGATTTACAATTGCTCCTGCATCTACCAACCATGAAATAAAGCATGAGTCGGCCCATGTAAAGGCTGGGTAATTAAATATATTCGAGTATTTCGATTTGCCATTAATCAAATCGGCAATCATATCCTCTCTTGATTTGCCTAGCGTTTCAGCCGCTGAATATAATAATTGAGCATGGCCTACTTCATCTTGCACCTTTGCCATAAGGGCAAGTTTTCTTTTAAAACCAGGCGCACGGGTAATCCAAGTACCTTCTGGTAAAGCTCCGATAATTTCTGAGTGAGCATGCTGCTCAATCATTCTAATCAGTTGCTTTCTATACAATTGAGGCATCCAATCCGAAGGCTCGATTTTCTCGCCTCTGTCGATTCTTGCTTCAAATTCTGCCAATTTCACTGGATCCTCGTCAGTGAGGGCAGTAGCTTTCATGGCTTCGAATGAGTTTCCACCTCCGTACATATCAATTCTTTTTTAGTCCGTTTAACAATAGGCCCGATAGTCTTTTTCCTACTTCTTCTGGACTCAAGCTACCATCAGGCTTATACCAATTGTGAGTCCAGTTTAACGAAGAGAGAATGGTAAGCATCATGAATTTTTCATCTACTAGCTTGAATTCGCCAGAAGCCATACCATCTCTTAATATTTTTTTGAACCGCCCTTCGTAGTCATCGCGCATGGCTAAAAACTCACTCAGGTGGGGTTCGCTTAAATGCCTCCATTCATTGAAGAAAACGGCAGAGGCGTTCGTATCTTTTGTAATTACTTTTACATGAGCGATCATGGCTTTTTCCATTTTCGCTGCATTACCACTGGTTTCTTCGTCTACTTCCTGCCAAGCGCTATAAAATTCTTCGGCCATACGAAAGCATATGCGTTGCAAAATTTCTTCCTTTGACTTGATGTGAGAATAGAGACTTGCGGCCTCAATGCCCAAATCTTGCGCTAAATTGCGCATTGAAGTAGCAGCGTAGCCTCTAGACTGAAAAAGAGTGGTTGCTTTTTCTTCTATTTGTTGCTTTCTGCTTTTCTTTACGACAGTTTTCATTTGCTGCGAATATAAACATACTAACGTTCGTTAGCAAGAGATTGTTATTAGCTACAATTTACACAAACCATGCAATTGAACGACCCTAATTTTAATAAAAGTGCATTCATCAAAAAGCTTGAAAGTATAATCTATTTAATGTTTGTGTTGCCTCTCGCGTTTTTTGGTTATGCTTTTTTAGAACGTGAAGCCAGCGGTGAACTTCGATCTGTATTTTATGAGGATCCTGATATTATGTTTCATGCAGTAATGGCTGCTGGTATTGGGTATGTGCTGTTGAGAACCTTAGCTACTTGGAAAAAGGACGCGCTTAAAGTTTTGAAGCAGGTGCCTGAGCTTGATCTTAAAATGATTAAACTAAAGAAGTCAATTATTTATAGAAATCTGATGTGGTCTTTTGGGGCTGCTATTGGTGCTTTTGGTTTGTATGAAAAAGGGGACATGGTGTATGCACTTGTTTTTAGTTTGTTCTTGATTTTAATTACTGCTAATCGCCCTAGCCCAAAATATTTTTCTAAGTTCTTTGGCTTGAAGGGGGAAGAGAAAAAGTGGATGGAGGAATAAACTTGAGAAATCCTTATATTTAATTCATGAGCGAAACTAATACCACTCAAAAGCTTCGATTTTCTAGTAGTACTTTAATGACTACTTTTCCCAGCTACATTTTTTTTGCTGGCATTAGCTTTATGGCAATCCGTGTCATTCTTAATAATTATGGAGTAGAAGGCGAAGAGTGGAGGGTTGTTTGTGCTTCTATTGCTTTGGCTTTGTTCTCCTTGTTCTTTATAGCTCCTTTTTGGGCCAAGGCTTATGTGAAAAGGAAGTTTGAAGCACAAAAAAAGGCCGAATAAATCTCTTCATTCGGCCTAGTAATAATTTATATTTTCTTTTAGAAAGTTACGCCAATCGTAATTGGGTTGAGTTCTGGCCCTTTTCCGTTTTCAAAAAGCTCGTTGAAATCATAAGTCATAAACATATCGAAACCGTTGATGCCTATTTGAAGTCTGGCGCCATATCTAAAGTCATTTACAAAGAAACCACCTTTGCTTTTTACTTTGTCGCGGTCGCCATCGGTGCGGTCGATGTACTTTGCTTTGTTGCCTAAGCGCAGGCCAGCATAAGGGCCAACGCCAATTCTGAAACCTGTTTTACGGCTAAACGCAACGCGTACATCGTCTTCTTCATACTTTCTTACAATTCTCTTTCCTCTGCTAAAATCGAACATAGGTACGGCTTTTACATTGAGGTAAGAAACCTTGAGCTTGCTTTTAAGTGCGCTTCCAATGTTGGTTTCTTCTACAAAATTGAGCTGACCACCATTCGGATCTAAACGAGTTGCTGCGTTTTCGAATTTATAGTTATACCAGCTAAAACCTCCGCCCCAATCTAAGTACAGCGGACCGCTCACATAGGTCGTATGGTTCCAGTTTAAACCTACATAAACAGAGCCCAAGGGTTTTACTTGATAAAGGTCGCTAGATGAAGGAAAGTTACCTTTGTTTAAATAATTGTTGAAACCAATTTCGAAATCAAGGCTTTTTAATGTGCCGTGATCGTGTTGTTCGATGTATTCGAAATTTCTAGGTCTGTTGCGGCTCGATCTCCAATCTGAATCCCAATCATCTTCTATTTCAAGGTTGATTCCTAAGAAACCCATGCGTAGGTAAAAGTCATTGTCGTTAATGAAGATGCTGTTTGAGTTCCTTTTAGGAATACTGACCACGGTATCTATTCGCTCGAGATCGTCTTGTTTCCCCCATGTCCATTGGGCGCTGAGACTTTGATTTACCAATAGGAGTGCCATGGCAATCAATAGTATGTTGAATTGCTTTTTCATTTTTGTTGTATTTTATTTTGAGTTGTTGTTTTAGAAAATCACCCCGAATGTTACAGGGTTAAGTTTTGGTGCGTTTGCTTCTTCTTCAAATAACTCTGAAATGTCATAGTTAAAGAAGATGTCGAAAGAACTCCATCCCATTTGGGCACGCAAACCATATTTGAATGGGTTAATATAAAGGCTGTCTTTAAACTTATCTTTCTGACTATCGCCAGTCAAATCATCATATTTGTATTTAGTATGGCTGCTAATTCTGTAGCCAGCATATACTCCCGCGCCTATTCTGAACGAGTTATATTTCCCAAATGAGAAGGTTGGAACCATGTGCACATTCAGGTGCATCATATTGATTTTGCTTTTCTTGCCTACACGATCCATACGCTCAACAAAATCTACAGATTGGTTGGCGCGGTCTACTACTACTTCGACCCTGGTGTTTTCAAAGCTTAAATCTTGGATGCTTGCACCAATTCCCCAGTCGAGATAAAGTGGACCTAAAATGCGTGTTGCATGATCGAAGTTGAGGGCTGCATACCAAGAGGTGAGTGGGTTTAAAGTGAATAGTTCGTCACTGCTTGGTAAGTCACCATCTTGCAAATAATTGTTTAAACCAATGTAGATGTTCACAAAACTCTGTGTTCCTTTTCGTGGGTAGTACCTGTCGAAATCATACCTCTCATGGTTTTCTTCTAGGGTGTTTTCTGAAGCTTTCGGGCTGTATTTTGCTACGGGAACTGATTTTGAAAAATCCCATATTGAGTTTTCAGTTTCTCCTAGATTGAAAGTTGAGGTTTTGGACTCAACTTTCAAGTTCTGGTTGAGATAAGTTTCACTTTGAGCTTTGGCTAGGTTACTGCTCAATACGACCAATAAGAGCATACCTATGACTTTTGTTGTAGTTATTGTTTTCATATTTCGAGTTGTTATTTTTCTTGTTTGAAGTTAGGAGTGTTCTCTTCTTCCTCTTGATCAACCGATCCGTATTTGAGCTCGTTGGCTACAAATTCATTTTTTGCGGTTCTCAAATCAGATATGGTTTCTTTGGTTTTACTCACTCCTTTTGCAATACTGATCAGCCCATCCATCATGCTGAATTTCTTCTTGTTTTGCATGTCTATTTCGAAAGGTTCATCAGTATAATCTTTTAATGTTAGAGGCATTAATTTCAAATAATCGAAATCAACGGAGGTATTGACAGTCAGTGTTTGCGCAATGTCAATTTTATTTAGGTTGATCATCACGCGAGACTGATCAACAGTTTCGATCATATCTACTGTTGGTTTTGTGTCTATCTGAGCAGTCAATTTGCTTGGTGCTGCGATTTGCCGCGGCTGAACATATTGAATACTTGGTGCAGCTTCTTTTTCTTGAGATTGATCTTTGGTATTTTCTTTCTCTTTTGAAGGAGTGTCAATGTTGTTTTGGTCAGGTGTTTTTACAGCTTCATTCTCCACTTCTTTATTGGCTTGAAGCTGCTCAAGATGGGCTCCTGATTTTTCAGATTGATTGATATATAAAGCACCGGCAGTAAGGATGATTACAACACTTGCTGCTATCCTTAACCAGAAGAAAGCACCCTTTTTCTTTTTGGCGAGATTGCCTTCTATTTGACTCCAAGCATTTGCTGGAGGGGTTATTTTATGGTTGCCTAGTTTTTCTCGAAAGAGATCATCTATTGGGTTACCCTTCATTGCTCATTAATTTAACTTCTATACTATCTTCTGCTTGAACTAACATCTTTTGAAGATGTGCTCTTGCTCTGCTCAATTGGGATTTCGAGGTGTTTTCGCTAATGCCCAACTTCTCTGCTATTTCCTTGTGAGAAAAGCCTTCGATGGCGTAAAGGTTGAAAACGGTTTTGTAACCCGTTGGCAGTAAGTCGATCATTTTGTGCAAATCTTCAACCTCTAATTGATTGTGGAGTTGCTGATAATCGGGTTCTCTTTCTGCTTTTTCAATCTCTACTTCCAAAAACATGCTTTTGTTTCTTCGAATGTAGGTCAGCGATTCGTTGACCATTATTCTTCGAATCCAGCCTTCGAAACTTCCTTCGCCAGTAAACTGATCGATTTTTCGAAAAACTTTTGTGAAACCACAAACCAAAACGTCTTCTGCTTCTTGCAGCTCAATCACATACCGTCTGCAAACAGAGTACATCAATGGAGCGTACTTTTCGTACAGTTCGCATTGCGCCTTTCTGTCGCCTTTACGGCAAGCTTCTATAAGCTTTTCTTCAGATTTTGACTTTTTGATTTGAAGCATTTTTTGGTTGATTCACAAGGTAGATGTATGAATGTTAAACTTGGTTGCATGGCCCTGATAAAAATTTCTACGCTAGGGCTTGATTGTCTTTTAATGAGGTGTAAAGTTCTTGATTTATAATGAATTAACCCAATGCATAATTTATGCATTGGGTTAAGATTAATTGGTTTGGGCCGTAATTAAAATTTGGTGATTGTTGCTGAACGGCCTTTATCTCGAACGTTTAGCTGGCCTTTGCCTTTATAGCTTATGGAAGAAAAACCTTCGGCTGTAACGTTCAGCTCTTGGTTTACATTGATGCGAACTCGGCTTTCGTTGTCGGTTTCTATTTCGGCTATTTCTACATTGGCATCATAACCATAGAGTCTTGCGCTTTTTTGCAAAAGCGCATCTAGCTTACCCACATTGTTTGATAAATTCACTCTTGCCTCACCTGTAAGGAAAAGCACTAGCTCTTCAATTTTGCTGTCTAAGTTTACGATGGCGTTGTCGTAAATCCTTATGTTAATGAGCTCTGTATGGAAGTTCTCAACGTTCAAGTCAACATTATTGGAAATCTGTATTCTGTTCAATTGGGGAACAGTGATGGTAATTTCCATATTTGAAGTTTCTTCTTCGTCAAATTTGAAGTCTACTCTCGATAAACTCAGTTCGTTATTGAAAACACGCAAGTCGGGAGATGAAAATTTCGTTTTGCTCGATACTTCCATTTCGTACTTTTCTCCCTTAATTAAATTTACTTTGAAGCTGCTACTTAGTTTTAGACTAGAGAACTCATCAAGGTCGAATTTTTGAGTGTTTGATTGACTGCTATTGCTCAACGCCTCTTCTGATTCACAGGTAAGGCATACAAGATCTCCATCCTGAAAAACCCAAGTATTGTTGTAAGCTTGTCTCCAGCTGTATCCATATCTGAAGTATTGCAAGATGGTACGCATTCCCTCATTTATTTTGAATGGTCTGCCTTCTGGAATAAAGAATGTAATATCAGCTTCTTGGGCTCTGAATTCTACTCTTTCAGGGAATGTCATTTCCGAATCAAAAGTAATGGTGCTGCCGTCAACCTTGTATCCGTAACTAAGCTCTTGTGCTCTTTTTTCAGCGTCATCTAAATCTCTACCTCGTGCTCTGAACCTTTTCTCTACTCTAAACTGATCAGAATCACTCATGCGAATATCTAAATCTGTAAAGTCAGAAGTGTAAGTGTCATTGTAAGCATAGTAAGAATCATCATCCCATCTGTAGCCTCTTCTGGTAAAGCGACCATTTCGAACTTCGTTCATGTTGAGCGTTATGGTGTCGGCTTCTATTTCGAAATCATCGGCAACTCGATAAATGCCTTCGTCTCTGAAATCACGAACTACATTTGGTAGGGTAGCGAAAGTGCCAATAATGGCAATGAACCAGATACCTAAAATACTCCAGCCTACTGCAGGGCTCATTACTCTGCGTTTTGCAATAATGGTTATACCAGCAATAAACAAATAGAGCACAGGAATAAAGGCTGTGGCGAGTAAGAAAATGAGGCCAATTTCCGGAACGGTGTTTCTGAACATCTCTATTGGAAAATAAGCTAGGTCACTGTCCCATAAAAACCAATCACCATTGTAAAGCCCCATGAATACACCCGCAGCTATTAGTAAAGAAACCATTACAGATAATGCCGTAGTGGCAATTATTGCACCTGTGGCAATGCGAATTACCGCTACCAGAAATAGCATTAATGGAGCGAAAGCACGTCCTAGCCCAACGAATATTTTGCCGATTAGTCGGAAGGGGAAAAGTAAGATTTTGGTAAATGTGCCTTCTCCCTTTGGTTCAAAATCAGTGGTTTTACTTTTCTTGTAATTGGTGTCAATGTTCGATAAAGTAACAGCCTCGCCCTTCATTTGCATTTTGTCTGTGAGCGAGTTTGCTTCTGGAGTAATTATCCATAAGATGATATACAGCACCAAGCCAGTACCGAAACCAAAAAGCAATACCAAGAATATAATCCTCACGATCATTACATCAATATTGAGGTAATTGGCCAAGCCAGACGAAACTCCTCCGATTACCCTTTGGTCTGGGTCGCGATAGAGTTTTTTCAAATTTTTGTTTTCAACCAAATTTGAACTTCCAGGTGTAACTGCCCACATGATGAAGTACGCTATAAAAACAATAGCACTCAGTGGTCCTGCGAACACCAAACCAAAGGTGATAGCAAGTATTCCTATTCTCATCCATAAAGGATCGAAATTGTAATAATGAGCAATTCCGGAAGCTACACCACCTAAAATTTTGCGGTTCAAATCACGGTAAAGCCTTTCTGTTTTTTGATAGCCAGAAGTGCTACGCTCAGATGATGTGCTTTGACGATCTTCTTTAGCCTTCTTTTTCTTTTCCTCTTTTTTAGGAGCAGGCTCAAAGTCATCTTCTTCTTCAATAGCTTCAAAGTCCGAGATGTTTCCCATTGTTTTAATTAGGGCGTTTACATCTTCGGCAGAAACAACCTGATTGCCATCTTTAAGTTTTTCTAAAAATATTTCAGCTATCCGGCCTTCTATGTCGGCTATTATTTCTTCACTGTCTTCGTAAGAAGAGAAGTATTTATTGATGGAGTCGAGGTAGTGTTTGAGGGTTTCGTAACCGTCTTCCTCGATATGGAATATGATGCCACCTATATTTATGCTTATGTTCTTTTTCATGACGGCAGGATTATGAGTTGTTTTTTGTGATGATTTGAGATGTTGATTCTACCAGTTGGAGCCAAGTGTTACTTAAGCTTTCTTTAAATTCTTTGCCCTCTTCAGTAATCGTGTAATATTTTCTTGGCGGGCCAGAATTAGATTCTACCCATTTGTACTCTAGCAATCCCGCTTTTCTGAGGCGGGTGAGCAGTGGGTATAATGTGCCTTCAACGACAATGATTTTCGCTGAGGTGAGTTCTTCGAGCATGTCTGAAGCATAAACTTCACCTCTCGAAATAATATGCAGAATGCAGAATTCGAGAATTCCTTTTCGCATTTGGACCTGAGTGTTTTCTAAATTCATCTCTCAACCTTTAAGATGTTCGACCTTTTCATACACAAACATACGCAATAAGGTACTATGTGTTGCATAGTACTGTATAAAAAATATTACTATGCTTAATATTTTGTTAAAAACGGCTGTTTTGAGGTAGTCCGAATGTTTTTTGTTTACTTTGTAAAAGGGCATTAAAATATTTATGCTGGAGTTGAGTTCTAGCTATGACCTCAGCTCCTGTTAATAAATATGTTGAATTTTGATTATTGGAGGGATACGATTTACTCGTGAGAAAAAACCTTAAAAAACTACAATGGGGGATATTACTAATTCCTCTATTTTTATATACACCTAGACTACAAGGTCAAAACACGCCCAAATACAGCAATGAGTTTTTGGCGATTGGCGTTGGTGCCCGTGCATTGGCCATGTCTAATGCTATGACCTCTGTAGCTGATGACGCTACCGCTGGTTATTGGAATCCCGCAGCCCTTACCGATATTGAATACCGTCACCAATTTACTGCACAGCATGCCGCCTATTTTGCTGGAATAGCCAATTACGATTACATTTCTTACGCTAGAGCTATTGATACCGATAGTCATTTTGCATTGTCTGTTATTCGGTTGGGGATTGATGATATTCCCGATACGCGTTTTTTGTTTGATGATAACGGCAGGCTCAATTATGACAATATTGATTTTTTTAGTGCGCAGGATTACGCCTTTATTTTTTCTTATGCGCGTTCCGTTGGTTTAATTTTCGGAAAGCCGTTTGGTCGTGGGTTGACTTTTGGGATGAACTTTAAAGTAATCCGTAGGAAGGTAGGCGACTTTGCTGATGCCTGGGGCTTTGGGCTCGATGCTGCCATGAAGTACCGCCACTATGATTGGGATTTTGGTATTATGATTCGTGACGTTTCTACCACCTTTAATTCTTGGGCAATCAACCAAGAAAATTTAGCAGCCGTTTTTTCTCAAACAAACAATGATCTACCCGGTAATTCCGTAGAGCTCACTTTACCTAAACTGATTGCTGGCGCTTCAAGAACTTTTCCTATCAGTGATAAAATCGGGTTGCTTACCTCGGCAGACTTGGTATTTACCTTTGACGGCCGAAGAAATACCTTGGTTAAAACAGGTTTTGCTTCTTTCGAACCGCAGTTTGGTTTTGAGTTCGATTACGAGGATAAGTTTTTTGTGAGAATGGGGGTTGGGAATTTTCAGAGGATCAAAGAATTTTCAAGAGCGGCTGGAAGTACGGATCAAATGTATTGGACTTTTCAACCCAATATGGGCTTAGGGATTAAGCTCGATGATTTGGTGATTGATTATGCACTAACGGATATCGGAAATGTGGCCGAGTCACCTTATTCTCATGTATTTAGTTTGAAATATTCATTAGAAGCCCTTCCGGGAATGTTTGCTAAGGATAAAAGAAAGGAGAGAGATGAGAAGAGTAAGTAAAATCGGGTTTCTTGCAATAGCCAGCCTGATGATCATATCTCAGGTTGCTCATGCTCAGCTTATTGGTAATGAGTGGATTGATTATAGCCGATCTTATTTCAAAATAAAAACGGGTTCGGACGATATTCATCGTTTGACTTATGAATCACTTTTGGCATCGGGCTATGATTTTTCTGAAGCGGGGGCCAATAACTTTAAGTTATTTCACAGAGGAAAAGAAGTAGCGATTTCGGTGAATGATGGGGGAGATGGTGCCTTTGGTGCTGGAGATTATATTGAGTTTTTTGGAAAGAAGAATGATGGAACCCAGGATACAGAGCTTTTCAATTTTCCAACCGACCAAATACACAAGTTCTATAATTTGTTCTCTGACACCACAGCATTTTTCCTAACTAATTCAGAGGGAGCAGCGGGAAAAAGAATGGAAGTGCTGAACGAATCTACTGCTGGACTTACTCCTGTTCAATCTCATACAAACGAAATTCTTCAAGTATATACTTCTCAGTTTTCCTTTGGTCAATACTACCAAATCGGAAACCCCAGCGGAGAGGTGAAATTGTCGCGCTATGATCGCGGCCAGATGTTCGTGAGTGATACCATCATGAGAAATGAATTCACCTTGCGCAGTGGTAAAACATATCGAGACTTTGTAATCAATAATGCTACACTCGGTGTTCAAACTGAAGGTACCCCAAGGCTAACAGTTCAAATTGTCGGGTTCAATAACCGGTTGCATAATACTTCTATTCATGTAGGGCCAGACACAGAAAACTTAAGAACAATATCTCAAGACATTCATCTGAATTATAGCAATTTCGGAACAGATACTAAGCAAATTGAGTGGTCTGATATTTCATCAACAGGCAGACTTATTGTTCGTGTAGAAGCAGTAGGTTTTCCTGAAATTCCAGATGATAGGGTGGCGGTTGGCTACATCAAACTTTCCTTTCCGCAAGAAGTAGATGCTCAAGCCAGAGATAAACTGATTTTTAACTTGCCAACCAAGGCTGGAAATAGCCTTGTAGAAATAGAAAATGTGGTGGGTGAATCGGACCTGTATGATATTACTGACTATAGAAACATCAGAAAATCGACTACTACTTTAACTGGGAGTACCTTGAGCGGTGTAGTAAAGTCGAATAATGAAATCAGAAAAGTTTTTATGAAGAGAAGGAGTGCGTTTGTAACTCCGAGCATAGAGAAGGTAACGTTTAATTATGAAGATGTTACTGACAATAACTACCTCATTATATCGCACCCCGAGCTTCGAAAACCAGTGGCTGGCCGCTATGATGACCCCGTTCAGGCCTATATCGACTACCGAAGCTCAATTGAGGGAGGAAATTTCAATGTGCTTTATGCCGATGTAACCAAGCTTTATGATGAATTCAGTTATGGCGAATACACGCCATTGGCCATTCGTAGGTTTGTTAGGCATGTATATAATAATAGTGATCCAGAATATCTATTTATTATTGGTAGAGGAAGAAGGGTTGATAATCAGGTACAAAGGCTGCCCAACCCTCTAGCAGTTTCTAGAAGAGATTTAGTACCAACCATGGGCGCACCCGGATCAGATATTCTTTATACACAGGCATTAAACGGAGTGGCCAATATCCCAACAATCCCTGTCGGGCGATTGTCGGTAAATGTTTCTACCAGCGTGGCCAATTATTTGGATAAGGTTAAAGAAAAAGAAGCGTCATTAAAAGACTCTCCTTGGACCAAGAACTTTGTTCACTTAAGTGGAGGCTTAACCAGTGATGAATTGGTGCGGTTTAAAGGCTTTATTGAAGGCTTTGGCGATCAGGTAAGTGCTGATTACTTAGGAGCAAATGTTAATAATGTTTCCAAAAACACGAATAACGCAGTTCAAAAATTTAATATTTCAGAAGAAGTAAATAAAGGAGTAGGGCTAATTACCTTTTTCGGACACTCATCTTCTAGCTTTACCGATATTGATATAGGAACAGTGTCGAACCCTAGTAACGGTTACAATAATCAAGGTAGATATACTGCTTTTATCGTAAACGGCTGCCGAGGAGGTGAAATTTTTGATCGTACCTCTTTCGGAGAAGATTGGCTTTCTGCCGAAGGAAAAGGAGCCGTTAATTTTATAGCTCATTCCGATGTAGGTATTCCAAACTCTTTACGCGATTATACTGCGGAGTTTTACAAATTACTGGCCGATACTTTATGGATGACACAATCCATTGGTAATATTCAGAAAGAAACCATTAAGAATTATTTGGCCAACAATTTCCAGATTGACCAAACTGACATTGCAGCGGTTGAACAGATTCTTTTACAAGGAGATCCTGCAATTCCTTTGTTCGGTCACGATAAGGTAGATTATACTGTAAGAACAGAAGATGTTTTCTTAAGATCGAAAGACGGTAGGGAAATTACAGCCGCTTCACCTTTCTTCGAACTTGGAGTAATTGTAAATAATGGTGGAAGAACCAGTACCGATTCACTTTCTGTTACTGTAAATAGAAAACTTGATGATGGAACCGTGGTTAACCTTCCTTCTGTCAAAGTAAAACCAGTTCGCTATCAGGACACTGTTTTCTATGAAATCGCAAATCAAGGATTGGACTTCTTTGGTGAAAATCGTTTTGAAGTAATTCTCGATGCTGAAGGAAGTGTAAACGAAGGAAGTGAATTGAACAATAGCGCAGAAGCTTCTTTCTTCTTTCCGGCAAAAGGAACATTCAATACAGCTCCATTTAACTTCCAAACAATCAATACCACCTCTGTTGACCTTGTGGTGCAGTCGGCTGACCTAAAGCTAAATGATCGTTCTTTTGTAGTGCAGATTGATACTGTTAATACTTTTGATAGCCCTTGGAAGAAAGAACAGGTTTTAACGGGGAAAGGAATTGCCACATGGAGCCTAGATTTAGTGCCAGCTACGGTGAATGATACCATACAATATTACTGGAGAAGTGTTTTTCAAGATGAATTAATTGTAGACCCTATTCCGTGGGAAAACTCTTATTTTACTTACATAGAAAATAGTGTGAGAGGTTGGGCACAAACCGAATTTGACCAGCTAACCAATTTGAGACTAAGCTCTGTAGCTAAAAGTGAAGACAATGAATCCTGGGTATTTGCAGGTACCACTACGAGCATCGAAATAGAAACTTATGGTTCAGAACATGCAAGTGGCCAGCGCGCTTCTGATGTGGTGGTGAATGTAAATGGACAAGCCATTATTCCAGCAAACCCCTGCAACTTGAGTACTTTTAATGCGATAGCCTTCAACAAGGATAGCGGCCAACCATATTTCGTATTACAAACCGATGGTGTTTTTGATGAAAACGATCCATTGAAATGCGGTAGGTCTCCTAGCTATATCAATTCATTTACCAACGAATCATTATCTGATGTGAATATTGCGCCAGCTCAAAGCTTAATGCGTCAATATGTAGATGGGGTGGATGATGGTGACTTTGTGCTTTTCTTCTCCGTTGGCCAGTTAAATTATGACGATTGGAGAACAGATGTAAGAGACGACATGGAGAGAGTTGGAGCCAGCCGTTTTACCATTAATGCCCTTCAAACAGGAGAACCATATATTATGTACGGCCGAAAAGGTCAAGTGGCTGGGCAAGCGCAAGAAGTAGTTGGCGAACCTATTGGGGCTGACGATAATGCTAGAAAGGCCAGAATTACTTTTGATGCTGCCATTATTGCCAGTATAGATAGCGGTAGTGTTCAGTCGCCAACCATTGGCCCAGCTAGTGCTTGGGGAAGGTTCACAAAAGATATTGAATTGGGAGCTACCGATCAAATCACCTTCGATATAGTAGGGGTAGCACCCAACGGAACAGAAACTGTTTTATTCCCCAATATTGCTTTTGATGATGCGGATTTGAGCGGTGTAGACCCTGTTCAATATCCATATTTACGATTCTATGTGGTGATGAAAGACAAATCTTTGGCCACCCCTCCACAACTTAAAAATTGGTCGGTTTCGTTTGCAGGCGTTCCAGAAGGAGTGGTTTCATTACAGAATGATAAGAACACGAATATTGAATTAGATGAGGGCGAACCGTTTAATGCCCAATTCAGATTTACTAATATTTCAGAATACAGCTTTCAAGGGCCGCTGGAAGTACGCTACATTCTCTACAATCAAAACACCAGAGAAGAGATAACTGCTACCATTGAGATTCCAGCCGTGGCAGCAGGTGAATTTGTAGACTTTACAATACCTGTAGACACCAAAGGAAAAGTAGGGTTGAATGATATGGAGGTTTTTGTAAACAACGGAGGAGAACTTGAGCAGTACTTCAATAATAATGTAATTAGGCTCGAAGGCTTTTACAATGTGTTAAGAGACGAAACCAATCCCGCCATTGATGTTACTTTTGATGGAGTTAATATTCTAGATGGAGATATTGTTTCTCCACGTCCGTTGGTGGCGCTCGAATTACGAGACAATAACCCATATCTTTTGAAAACCGATACCCTTGGCGTTGAAATCAAATTAGGCGCTGCTTGTGATGGTTGTCAATTACAACGAATCAATTTTTCAGACCCGAATGTGACTTTCACACCCGCCACTGAAAACTCTAATTATCGTGTGCAGTTTCAGCCAGATGGACTGGAAGATGGTGTTTATTCTTTGCAAGTAGAAGCTACTGATGCTTCTGGAAACCAATCAGGAATTGGTCCTTATACCATCACTTTTGAAGTGATTAATGAGGCTACGGTTACTAATTTTTACCCGTATCCAAATCCATTTTCGAGCAGTACAAGGTTTGTGTTTACGCTTACCGGAACAGAAGTTCCTGATCAGGTAACCATCCAGATTTTCACGGTTTCGGGCAAAGTGGTAAGAGAAATCACACAAGATGAACTTGGGCCAATCCGTATCGGAAATAACATTACCGATTACGCTTGGGATGGTAAGGATGAATTTGGCGACCAACTGGCTAACGGCACTTACTTATATAGAGTAAAGTTAAAAGCCAATGGTCAGGATTTGGGTGCTCGAGCTACCAAAGGCGACCGAGGGTTCAATAAATTAGGATTTGGTAAGTTGGTTATCCTGAGATAACCAACTTTTTAATTCATTCAGCTTTGGCTTTTATTTTAAGCCCAAAAAGTGGCCTCAAAAACCAAACTCTTCTAATAATCAATTCATAGAATCCGAAGCAGCCTACAAAAGTAAAGGTTACGACCAACACAAATTGTAATTCTACAGGAATGTCCAACGGGAAAATCAATGACGACCCTAAATACAGAAATGCCATATGGATAATGTAAATCGGATAAGCTGCTTGACTCAAATAGTTCAATGCTTTACTCGGTTTGTTTAGGTATTTATACCCAAATGCGAAAACCGAAAATACCCAGAAACAGGTTTCTGCTGCTACTAAATAGTTTTGTATTTGGGGTTGAAGCCCTAAAATGCGGATGGAATAAAGTGCCACAGCAACCAAAATGAGCAACCATCTCCATTTCAGAATAAAGCCCCAAAACTCTTTACCACTATAAACGCAGCAAAAGCCAAAGAGAAAAGCCAAAAGCCCTAGAAAGAAGCCATGCCAAGTCTGAGCATATAGTTCATAAGGATTAGGTTGAACTATCAGTACCTCGGCAGTCAATGATAATACAATCACCATAAATCCAAAGGGACTTTGGAATACCTTTTTGATTAGAAGGCCAATTCTTCCGTTTTCATGTTTCTTTAAGTAGAAGAAAAAGGGTGAAAGCAGCAGTACGTACACGAAAATATTTCCTAAAAACCATAAGTGACCAGAGTTTAAGATATATGTCATTTTTTGACCATAGTAATGCTGAAGAATGATAATGTGCAGAGGAGCAATACAGGCTATTCCGAATAAATATGGAATTAGTATTCGACCTGTTCTTTCCTTAATCAGCGCTTTCCAACTTCTTCTTTGTATGGCGAAAAATACTCCCATGCCACTTACAAAGAATAGAAGCGGAATTCTCCAAACATTTAACATCGACATGGGTGTCCAAATGGCGCTAATCGAATTTTCGCTTTGAATAAAGCCGATGAAAAGGCCCCATGGCTGAAACCCAATTGCGATATGGTAGATCAGGAGTAAGCCAATGGCGATTACCCTGATCCAGTCTATATCGTACCTTCTTGTGTTGATTGCTGTCATGTTTTTGAGTTTTTGACCTTTGTATTTTTATTTAAGTATTTCAGCAATGATAGGGCGGGTCTTTTCGATGTGCTCCAAATCAACTTTCAGCCCCATAGGCGCCAGTTGTTTTCCGAACATCTCATAAATCCCTTTCACTTCGCTAAATGGACCAGAAATAGATTCTAAGGCAGTCTGTTTAAAATTGTTTTTAATGGTTTTGTCGGCATTATTTGCCAGAAGTATTTCAACCACTTCGGTATTGCAGAAATAGGCTGCTGAATGCAATGCTGTGGAACCATCATTATTTACTTGGTTGATGTCGGCCTTTGCTTCAATTAAAGCCTTAACTACTTCTGGCTTATTAAATAGTGCGGCTGTAATCAATGGGCTTGAACCGCCAAAAGCCTCCTTTTCATTTAGGTTCGAACCTGCTTGAATGTGTTGCTTTATGGCTTCTAGGTCTCCAGAAATTGCGGCTGTATGAATGTCTATTTTAGGTGCTTTTACTTTTTCTACAACCGAACTGTTTTCTGTGGTGTTTTCTTTTTTCTGAGCACAAGAAGTGCTTACAAACATTAAGCAGATAGCGCTAAGGAGTAATGCTTTGCGGAGAATTGTTACTTGAGTTTTCATGATTTTTGTTTTTCCTTTAATCGTTTGATTTTGTTCTCTGCAAAGGTGGTTAGAAGCCAGAAATGGGGATTAAAAGCTATGCGGATTAAAATATCAAGTTTGCGGACATCATAGTTTTTATGATGCATGAGTATAAATTATGATGCAAAAGGTGGTTTTCCCTCCTAAATTGAAGGGTTGAAGTCGTTTTTCGCTTCGAAGAATATTGACTTCCTTTGTAAGCGTTTCTATTTCTGTTTATGACCGATTTCAATCAACATGAAAAGGATTTTTTGAATCAAATCACTAGGGTGGTTGAAGAGAATATATCCGATGAAAATTTTGGTGTCTCAGAACTCGCAGAGGCCATCAACATGAGTCGCTCTAATCTTCTGCGCAGACTTAAAAAATCCACGGGGCTTTCCGTCAGTTTATTCATTCGTCAAGTTCGGTTGAAGCGCGCCATGGAATTGTTGGTGAATTCTTCTCAAAATGTAACCGAAGTCTCTTATGCCGTTGGCTTCAGCAGCATCTCTTATTTTATAAAGTGCTTTCGCGAAGAATATGGTTTTCCGCCAGGAGAAGCCAGTAAAAGATGGCAACCTGAAGAACCGACCAGCCCAATTGAAGGTAAACCTGTTCATGAAAAAAGTAAAATTGCATGGGGCTTAGCCGTATTAACCGCGCTTGTTCTTGTGATTGCTTATTTCGCCTTTAAACCCTCAAGCCAATCGGCTCCATTGCAATTAGAAAAATCAATAGCCGTGTTGCCCTTCAAAAACGACAGTAGCGATTCTACTAATATCTATTTGATCAATGGTTTATTGGAGTCTACTTTAAATAACCTTCAGAAAATTAATGACTTACGGGTGATTAGTCGAACATCTTCTGAAAAATATAGAAACACCAATAAGTCAATTCCAGAAATAGCGAAGGAATTGAATGTGAATTATTTTGTAGAGGGTAGCGGGCAGAAAATTGGAAACCAAATTCTGCTCAATATTCAGTTGATAGACGCAGTTACCGATAAACAACTTTGGGCAAAGCAGTATACCCGTGAAGTAACCAGCATTTTTGAATTGCAGCAAGAAATAGCAATAAGCATTGCCTCTGAAATTCAGGCAGTGATTACCCCTGAAGAGCAAAATAGAATTGAGAAGATTCCTACTGATAATCTTGAGGCTTATGATTACTTTTTGAAAGGACAGAATCAGTATGTTATAGGCAATACCGAAAGTTTACAAGAAGCGATAAAATACTTTAATAAAGCGATTGAGTTAGATGAGCAATTCGCCTTGGCCCATGCAGGCTTGGCTATGAGTTACTATTACTTGGATATATTTAGGGAAGACAAGCGATATACTGCTGAAATCAATAATCATTCGGATAAGGCGCTGTTATATGACCCTAAACTAGCAGAGAGCTTAATGGCGAAGGCTATGTATTATATGCATAATCAAGAATACGCCTTGGTTGTGCCATATTTAGAACGGGCCTTAGAGTACAATCCGAACTCCGCTTTTGTTATCAATACCCTTTCTGATTTTTATGCCAACGTAAGGCCCAATACTGAAAAGTACTTGGAATATGCTCTAAAAGGAATTCAACTGAATGAAGCAGCCAATGATTCGGTAATGAACAGTTACATTTATTTGCATTTAAGTAATGCGTTAATACAAACTGGTTTTGTAGATGAAGCCCTAATGTATGCAGATAGATCGCTTGAGTATTTCCCAGGGAATGCCTATACCAACTACGCAAAAGCATATATGCTCTATGCTAAGAATCATGATTTAGATGAAACATCGAGTTTGCTTGTAAGGGAGTGGAAAAAGGACACTACTCGATTAGATATTCTACAAGAGGTGGCGAAGGTCTATTACTATAAGCGAGATTATGATAGCGCGTACTTCTATTATCAAAAGTTTATAAATCAACGTGAGGCAGCTCATCTTAATATTTACGTACATCAAAATGCCACCATTGGGGTTGTTTTTGAGAAGACAGGGCATAAGGAAGAAGCAAAAGCTTTTTTTGACGAATATCTAGATTTTGTTAAACAGGATGAGTCCATTTATAAAAACATAATGCTTTCCGTTTATTATGCCTATCACAATGATTTTGAAAAGTCGCTTGAGTATTTAGAACTGTTTTCAGAAGAAGATAATTATCAATATTGGTTAGTGCTGTTTGATGACGATCCGCTGACCGAGAAAATCAGAAATTTACCAGAGCACAAACGTTTAATGAAAAAGATTGAATCAAAGTTCTGGAAAAATCACGAGCGCATACGAGCTTCTTTAGAGGAAAAAGGATTGCTTAAGCCACTAACTCAATTGAAATAACATATGTTCGATAGCAGAGAATACCCCAAATCTTTAGAAGAAACTACGTTCGAACGATGGCTTGAAGAGGGGCGTGAAAGCAAAATGCGTTACGAATACATGCTTGTAGTTTGGGACGACCTAGAAAGTGATTATCATCCCGAATATGTAGAAAACAGAACCTTGATTAACAAACACCCTTTTTGGGGAAACGCCACAGGACACAGCACCACCGTGGCTGTTTACGATTTATATTCTGAAGCTCGGATTACAATACAGTAATCAACCCTAAATCTGGCGAAACCCTACAAAGGTTAACGCAATTACCTCACCGGTGGTAAATCACTTTATTCAAAGCCCAAATAGGGAAACTTTTGGAAGGTTCTTCCTACATATAGTAACTCAAAGCACCAGAAGGGCATTTAGCGATTTGGTCTTTTAGCGCTTGGGTTGAAGCATTTTCAGCTTTAATCCACGGTTTCTCTTTGGGGTTATATACTTCTGGTAATGCCTTTACGCATTCGCCAGCATGAATACATTTTTGCGGCTTCCAAACCACAGTGAGTTCACCGTTTGAATATTCCTTTACGATCTCCTTTTCCATACTGTAAGATATGATAATTGCATTAAAATTATTCAGTATTGTTTCATGTTTATCAAATCCTTAGCTTCAATACTATTATTTCAAAAGAGATAATCGTTATGTAGAAGAACACATGTTTGAGGCAAAATCCATTCAAGAATATAAGTATAGGCAGTCGAATAAAAACCTGAATAGAAAAGAGACTTACTTAAAAGAGCATATTTATGTCTTTTTTTTAAGGAGTGAGTATAACAGGTCGAAATATGTTGTGACGATTAAGGAATATGCAAACGGTTTGCTGACGATTGATTTCTATAGAAAAGTAAGTACTTCTAATAAATTCAGAATCCTCAGCAATGAATTTAAATTTGGCCATTTAGGAGCCACAATTCTTGATATTATGAGAGATATACAAGAGCGCTGTAAAGTCAATACTTTCGGTATACTTGCCTCTAACTTACTTAGTGAAGATAAGAACGAGAATAACAAAAGGTTCAGAGTGTACGTTGAGGTGTTGAGAAGGAAGGTTGATAGTGATAAATATCAAGTTTTGGGTTCCGATACATTCAGCACTATATTTGTCATTCCTTTAGAAAGAAAAAAAGAAGAAAAAGAAATAGTTATCAGCTATGGAAGCATATTCAAAGAAACAAGCTAAGCTAACGAATAACTCATCTGTTAAGAATACAGAGGATAAATTCAATATGGAAAAATATGTATCCTCTGTAAAGAAAGTGAAGCCTCTTACAATTAAAGGTTATACGAAAGCCTTCTAATTAAAAGAGTGATGTAAGAAATTAAAAGGAGCGTTTAGCTCCTTTTTTTTTTAGATAATTCTAAAGATTCAGGCTCTAAAAAGGATTTAATCCCAAATACCATTACATGCAGTAAGAATTACGGGCTGATCGTCTGTAATTAAAATGGTGTGTTCGTGCTGGGTAATGTATCCTCCTTTGTTGCCTACCAATGTCCAGCCATCTCTAAGTTCTTCGGCTAAGTTTGATTTGGTTGAAATAAAGGTCTCAATAGCCACGGTGGTGTTTTTCTTAAACCTTTGATGATTGCTTTTTACCCTGTAATTTAAAATATCATCAGGCAATTCATGTAAACTTCTGCCTACCCCATGACCGGCTAAGTTTTTAATAACTCTAAATCCTGATTTTTTTGCTTCGGTTTCAATGATTTGGCCAATGTCCGCTATTTTTACTCCTCCTTTAATGCTGTGAATGGCTTTATGGAGAATGTTTTTAGAGGCATCTACCAAGGGCTGATGATTATGAATATCCTTCCCTAAAACAAAGGAACCGCCATTATCGGCCCAGAATCCGTTGAGTTCTGCGGAAACATCAATGTTAATGAGGTCACCTTCTTTGAGTATTTTGGATTTGGAAGGAATTCCGTGGGCACCTTCTTCATTTACACTGATACACGAATAGCCAGGAAAACCATAAGTTTCAAAAGGTGCTGATTTGGCACCATAGCTTTTTAAAATCGCTCCTCCGTAATCGTCTAATTCTTTGGTAGACATCCCCACTTGGGCATGTGCTCGCATTAGCTTTAAAGTAGTACCCACTACTTCGCTAATTTTTTTCATTCCAATTAATTCAGACTCTTTTGAAATTGACATATTTTAACCTTTTAGCTTAGAAGATAAGCTGCAATTTACGGAGAAATCAAGAGTAGGCTAGGGGATTGTAACCAATAAAAAAAAACCTCCCGAAATTCGAGAGGTTTTGTACCCAGGGCCGGGGTCGAACCGGCACGATCCTGAAATCATTGGTGTTTGAGACCAACGCGTCTACCAATTCCGCCACCTGGGCATTTGTTTGCTCCAGCGGCTACCTCCCGAAACTTCGGGATCGCCACCTGGGCAGGTGTTGTATTGGGGTTGCAAAAATGAGTAAAGATTTTTTATGAAACAATAGCTTCAGCCAGTAAATTTTAGTCTACCTGAATAAAGCCTTTAAGCGAAAAAGCAACGGGTTTATCAGCAAATTTAGCCTTTGTAGCTTTCCATACTTCGCCAAATAGTTCTGAATGGCGATAGCGGTTCAGTGCTTCTTCATTTTCCCAATGACTATAAGTAGCAAAAATGCATTCGTCATTATAATCTCGCATTAATTCAAGGTATTGGCAGCCTTCAAAATGGCGAATACGGTCTTTGGTTTCGTTGAACAATTCGATAAAAGCTTCAACTTCTTCGACCTTAAAAGTCATTCTTACAATTCTTGTTAACATTATTCTTCAAATTGAATGATAATTGGGCTGTCGTAGCTCAAGCCCAAAAGGGTAGAGGCATTGCCCTGATTGATTCCAATTTCCAAAACGTTCAGGCTATTGAACACGAAAAAGACTTCGCCCGGATCTACATCATAATAATGTGAATGAATACTAGGAGCAGATTCTCTTCCGAATACCAGTTTGTAACTTCTGTTTTTACTCAGAATGTCGAAATCCACTTTACTGATATTGGTGATGAGGTTGCCGTAATGATCCACTCGAATGACATGGCCAGAAATTTCTTTTCTAGTAGCACGAGGCTTTCTTAACATCAGTTGGGTGTATTCTGTAACTGCCTCACCCAGAGCTGAAATTTTTTCATTCACTGCCAAGCGCAATACAAAATCGGCCAAAATACCACGCTGAGGAAAAGTAGAATTATCGTTAATAGATAACTTTACAATGGTTTCTGGAGTTTTATCACTAATCAAACTTAATATTCCGTTATCAGGGGCAACAAAAAAATGATCTTCAATTTTAGCCGCTAAATAAGAATCTTGATTAGCTTGTGCTACGTTAGTGCTAAGCAAGTGTACGGTACCTTTGGGGAAATCTCTGAAAACGGAACTAACCACAAAAGCCATATGGGCAATATCGAAAGGTTCGATATCGTGACTAATGTCAATAAGTTTTAGAGTACTGTCTTTAGAAATCAAAGAGGCCTTTAACGCGGCCACGTAATGGTCGGTGTGTCCAAAATCAGAAGTTAAAGTGATAATGGCCATAAAAGACTATTCGGTTAAAATTTCTAAGTTTGTGAATAGCAAAAGTATCGAAAATTTTGAGGCTAAATCAATCAAATAA
This sequence comes from Roseivirga ehrenbergii, assembly GCF_001593005.1. Taxonomy (GTDB): domain Bacteria; phylum Bacteroidota; class Bacteroidia; order Cytophagales; family Cyclobacteriaceae; genus Roseivirga; species Roseivirga ehrenbergii. The sequence continues at coordinate 203,815 of NZ_LQZQ01000001.1, read as the reverse complement.
AACATAGTTAAGCGTTTGGTAGAAAAATTAATTATACTCGAAAACATAGCCATGGTCGACTTTTTGGGCGTGGCAAATGAGAATATCAAAGAAGTGGCCTCTGCTTTTCCTAAAAGCAAGATTGTATCAAGGGGCAACGAGATTCTCATTCAAGGAAATGCCTCGGAAATTATCCAAATCAACGATATTCTGAACTCCTTGGTACAGCATTATCATAAGTATGGTAAGGTGACGCATGATAATGTGAAATCGTACATCAAAAGTGAAGCTGAATATATTAATGGCCAAGGTGATGATGGCGTTTTGGTGTATGGTAACCGAGGAAATACCATTAAACCAAAAACAGCCAATCAAAAAGCATTAGTAAAAGCGGTTGAAGAAAACGATTTGGTTTTTGCTGTGGGGCCAGCTGGAACAGGTAAAACCTACATTTCTGTAGCCATGGCAGTACAAGCCTTAAAAAATAAAGAGGTTAAGAAAATCATCATTACGCGTCCGGCAGTAGAGGCAGGTGAAAACTTGGGCTTCCTTCCGGGAGACCTTAAAGAAAAGATTGACCCTTATTTAAGGCCGATTTATGACGCACTTGATGAAATGATTCCTTCAGAAAAACTGAAATTTTATCAGGAGAATAGAGTTATAGAGATAGCACCTTTGGCCTATATGCGAGGCAGAACGCTGAATCATGCATTTATTCTTTTAGATGAAGCTCAGAACACCACGGCCATGCAAATGAAAATGTTTCTGACGCGTATGGGACCAAACTCGAAGGTGATTGTTACAGGAGATATTTCTCAAATCGATTTGCCTCGAAATCAAAAATCAGGTTTGGGAGAGTCACTTAAAATTTTGAGTGGCGTTAAAGGAATAGCAAGAGTAGATTTAGATGCCAAGGATGTGGTGCGCCATAAATTGGTAAAAGAAATAATTTCGGCTTACGATAAACATCAAGAACAAAATGATAAGAGTAAAAAAAGTGGAGAATAAGGAAGAGCTTGACTTAGCTTTTGCCGTCCGTGAAAAAGTGTTTATTGAAGAGCAACTTTGCGATCGCGAGGAGGAATTCGATGAATTTGATCCGGAATCCACGCACTTTATTGCTTATTATCAAGGTGAACCAGCAGGTACATCCCGTTACCGAACGACAAAAAAAGGCGTGAAACTAGAGCGTTTTGCGGTGTATGAAGAATACAGAGGTAAAGGAGTAGGGAAACGTTTGGTTCAAATTGTTTTAGCCGATGTTGAAAATAATGTAGCTCAGCCTGGTACATTAATTTACCTACATGCCCAGCTCACTGCCATGCCATTATACAGTAAATATGGTTTTACGAAAGTGGGTGAAAAATTTATTGAGGCGGGTATAGAACACTTCGAAATGCAGAAAACTCTTTAGTTTTCTGTTTCCCTAATATTAAGAAAATGTAATGCTACCCTGCCAAATGGTTAGGGTATTGTTAATCTTTTTGCAGATGTTAAAATCTAACATTTGCCCGAGAATGGTAGCCATAGTTTTGTGCAAAAAACATCACTATGAGACTTAAATTCTACCTAATCAAAACCAATAGTAGGCAACTGGGGATAGCCTTACTATTGATGACCTGCATGGTCTTTCAATCCCTTGCACAAGCAACTGATGCTACAATTCAGGGCGTTATCACAGCTACAGATGGTAGTACTTTACCAAGTGCCACCATTCTTGTGAAGAATACAGCTACCGGTTTTCAAACTGGAACAATAACTAATGCTAATGGTGAATATCGTTTTATTCAGGTGCCATTAGGTGGTCCTTACGAGATCACCGCTTCTTTTGTGGGTTATGGTTCAAAAAAGAAGGAAGGTTTTATGGTAAACCAAGGCGACCAGTTAAAACTCAACTTTGAATTATCTGAGGCAGTTACAGAAATGGAAACCATTGTAGTAACTGGTGATCAAATTCGCTCCTCTATCGATAGGCAAGGGGAGGCAACTATTGTAAGCACGCAGCAAATTCAAAACTTACCTTCTGAAGGAAGAAACTTTACTCGTTTAGTGAGTTTGTCTCCATTGCAAGGTGGAGGAAGTTTGAATTTGGGTGGCCAAAGAAGTACTTCAACAAATGTTACGATTGATGGTTTGAACGCTAGAAATACATTGACAGCTGGAGAAATTGGCAGGGGGCCATATACTATTTCTCAAGAGGCAATTAGAACTTTTGAAATTTCTACAAATGATTATGATGTAACGCAAGGCCGTCAAGGCGGTGGTGCGGTAAAGGCAGTAACCAAATCAGGTACGAATAATTTGCAAGGAAGTGCTTTTGTTTATCACAGAAACGATAAGCTTCAAAACGATCTAGACATTAGAGAAAACCCAAGAACTGCTGATTTTAATAATACACAATACGGTATGAGTTTAGGTGGGCCAATCATTAAAGATAAAGTTCACTTTTTTGCGGTGTATGAGCAGCAGGATGCTACCGATCCACTTTTTATAGCAGATATTCAAACTGCTGATGACGAGAACAGATTGGGCTTGACCAAAGCTAATTTGGATCGCTACCTTCAAATTGCAAGAGCAAAGTACGGTGTTAGTAACGACCAACAAGTTGGTCAGTTTGAGAGAAAATCTGAGGCTAGAACTTTTTTTGCTCGTGTCGATTGGCAGCTGAATGATATTCACAGATTGACAATCAGAAATAACTACAACAAGTACACGAATCCGTTTGGTACCAGCGATAACTCTAGTTTTGAACTGGCAGAGAGTTACTCAGATTTCGAGGCAATGGAAAACACTTTGGGCGTTTCATTGCGATCGGCTTTTAATCCTAACTTCACAAATGAGTTTAAATTGCAGTATCAACATGCTGAAAGGTCTTATAACCCAAGCGCTCTGTTACCTTCTTCAAACATTCCAAGGGCAATTGTAAACGTTCAATCTACACTTCCGAATGGATCTTCGGCCAGTAGAACTGTTCAGTTGGGTGGTCAGCGTTATTCTCCTGAAACTAACTTGGAGAACATGATTCAGTTCACCAATACGGCTTATTTGTCAAGAGGAAATGTGAATTTCACTTTCGGAACAGACAACATGATTACCTATTTAGAGACCTTACTTTCAAATGAGCAAAACGGTCGTTTCTTTTTTGATTCACTTGATGATTTTGAGAATTTAACACCAAGTCGTTATGCTAGAGAAGTGCCATTGCAAGGTTTGCCAATTGTAAAACAAACCGTATTGGATTTGTCTCTTTTCGCGCAAGCAGAATTTACATTACATCCGGATTTTGAAGTGATTGCCGGTGTAAGATGGGACGGTACAATCTTTACTGAGGCTGCTGAATTCAATCAAACGGTATTCAATGAGCTAGGAATTAGAACAGACAATCGTCCGCAAGATTTAGACAATATCCAGCCAAGACTACAAGGGATTTGGAACATTGGAGGTAAAGATTCAGACATCATTAAATTAGGTGGTGGAATTTTCAACTCTCAGCCACATTACTATGCTCAGGTAAACAATATTCAAAACTCAGGAACTCTGCTTGGTGCAATTGATGTAACGGGTGCTGATGTTCCAACACCTGATTTCAACGCCTATAGAAATGACCCAAGCACAGTGCCAGGAGTACCTGCGGGTCAAGTACCATTCAGCACCATTAACGCAGTAGGTAACAACTTTGAAGTGCCAACTACGGCTAAATTCAATATTGATTATACACACTACTTTGGTGACAAATACTCTGTTTCTGTAAACTATTTGGCAAGTAAAACCACCAACAACTACGTTTATCAGGAAGCCAATTTGGTGAAAGATCCATTCTTTGTGACCAATGAAGGCAGAGAAGTATTTGTACCAGCAAACACCATCAGTGCAAGCGGTATTACCGATTGGACGAATAGTAGAATTTCGAATCAAGTAGGTAGAGCTTTGGTGTTAGAATCTGACGGTGAAGTAAAGCAGCATGCGATTATTATTTCTGGTTCTGCTCAGGTAGGAAAAGATGGATACTTTAATATTTCATACACAAGAAATAGTACCAAAGACAACTCTTCATACAACTGCTGTGTGGCCAATACTTCTACTTTCTTGCCAGTTACTGGCGATCCTAGAGATTTGAACTACGGTTATTCTGACAACAACTTCCGTTCGAAATTTGTAGTGAACACTGCTTCGCCTTCTTTCTACGGTTTCGTTTTAGGAGCTACCATAACGGGTTCAGGCGGAAGTCCTTTCAACTTTGTGGTGGATAACAACAATAGAAGTGCGAACGGTGATTTCAACCTTTCAAACGATCAGGCCTACATCTTCGATCCGAATGATTCAAATACACCGCAAGCCATTAAAGATGGTTATATGGATATTTTGAATAATCCAGAAGTGTCTCAGAATTTCAAAGATTACTTGCAAGATAACTTCGGTCGTTTTGCAGAAAGAAATGGTGGTGTAAACGGTTTCTACGCCAACATCGATCTTCGTTTGTTGAAGAAGATTAAGTTAACGAACGGTCATGGTTTAGAACTTTCTGCCGACCTATTCAATTTTGCAAACTTCTTAGATAGCTCAAAAGGTAACGGTCACGAATATAGCAGAAACTTAGAGTTGATGAGAATTACAGGCTTTGATCAAGTAGCCAAGTCTTATGATTACTCAGTGCAAACTGGTGCTGGTAATGAGCCAATCAATGGAACACCGTGGAGAGTTCAACTTGGTTTGCGTTATACTTTCGGCCAATAATGGTTTTTCAAAATAGATAGATTATAGTGCTAGGAGTGGGGGCGAAAGCGCCTGCTCCTTACTTTTAAATAGATATAACATGAGAAAATATACAGTATTAGTATTAGTGATGCTTTTAGGTTTATGTCTAAAAGCACAACAATCAGAACATGTAGTTTTGATCTCAATTGACGGGTTTCGCCCCGATTTCTATATGGAGCCTAAATGGCCTGCGCCAAACATGAAATGGATGGCCGAACACGGAACAAAAGCGGAAGGCGTTCGTGGTGTTTATCCTTCGGTAACCTACCCGTCTCACACGACTTTAATTACAGGAGCAAAGCCAGCCCGTCATGGTATTTACTATAATTCCCCATTTGAAGAAAAGGGTCAAACGGGTGCTTGGTATTGGTATGAGAACGAAATCAAAGTACCAACCCTTTGGGACGCAGTTCGAGCAAAAGGAATGAAATCGGCAGCCTTTATTTGGCCTGTTTCAGTAGATGCGCCTATCGATTATAATATTCCTGAGTATTGGTACTTGAAAGAAGGAACAGATCGTATTGAGCCGATGCGCGATAAGGACATTCCTAATGGCTTTTTCGAAGAACTTGAAAGAGAGGTTTTAGGAAAAATGAGCAACACTACATTTAATGGTGAGTTTTTTAATAGAGAAGATAGAACAGGAGAAATGGCTGCTTATGTGTTAGAAAAGCACAAGCCAAATTTTATCGCATTACACTTAATTGGTACCGATCATTTTCAGCACCAAGGCGGAAGAGACGGTGAATTGGTGCCTTTTGCTGTAGCCGCAGCCGACAGGGCGATTGGCAAAATCAAGGAGGCTGCAGAAAGAGCTGGAATTCTTGATAAAACTACTTTTATCATCTCAGGGGATCATGGTTTTGTGGATGTACATTCACTTTTGAGCCCTAATGTTTGGTTGGCAAATGCAGGCTTAATGTCTGCTGCCCAAGATCGAGGAAATTGGAAAGCTGCTTTTCACACTTCTGGCGCAGCTGCTTTTTTAATGTTGAAAGACCCTAAGGACACTAAAACCTTAAATCAGGTAAAGCAGATTTTAAATGATCTACCGGAGAAAACTAAAAAGCTTTTTAGAGTAGTGTCGAAAGAAGAATTGGCTCAAGTAGCTGCCGATCCAAATGCGCTTTTGGCCATAGCACCAATACCAGGCGTGGCGATGTCAGGTTCAGCTTCTGGAGATGATTTGAAAAGAGGTTCAGGCGGAACGCACGGATATTTCCCTGACTTCAAACAAATTGAAACTGGTTTTGTAGCTTGGGGAGCAGGTATTACTAAAGGTAAACTCGTACACAAAATGGGCTTGGAAGATGTTGCCCCTGTAATCGCAGCTTTATTAGGGCTAGATTTTACAGCACCTGACGGGGTTCTGTTTCCAGGTATTCTCGAAAAGAAATAAGTCTTTTGGTTTGTTTGTTTTGCTAATTGGAAATGCTGCAGTAGGAAGGGGGTCGATACGATCCCCTTTTTTACGATACAAATAATACGTTATGCAGTTTTCTTTAACCTAGTAGGTTTTAACTTTTTAATGATCTGACTTACGGTTTGGCGTGTCATACCTGTCAAATCACCGATTTCCTGTTTGGTGAGTAATGAGAAGAGGTGGTGTTTTTTCTTTTCTGAATCTAAAACCTCTCTGTCAAAATCATTGTAAATTACTTGCAGTCGTTCAATACTATTGGCCGACCGAATACTGAATAAACGCGCTTCAGCAATACTCCATCGCCTTACTGCATTTTTGTTGAACCACTCGGAAACAGCGGAGTCTTCAACAATAATTTGTTTGAAAAAATCGAGAGGATAAACGCGTAAATGGCAAGGAATGATTGTCTTGGCAAATTCAAAAAACTGTCCGTTTAGGTATTTCAAATTACCAAAGGTGTCGGGCGCGCTGAGGATATCATATGTAATATCTTGCCCTTGGCTTCCGTAACTGCCCAATTTTACGGCACCAGATACAATCTCATAAATAGAATTGGTTTGTTGGCCAGGTTGGTAAATCTGTTGATCCTTAGCAACATAGATTTCCTTTATCAATCTATCTAATGGATAAGCATTAGACGAACGCAGAAGCTCGATCAAGTTCATAGTTTAGGCTGTTGAGTTGGGTCAAATTTAGAGATAGGAAAAGAGCAGAAGTAAATTTTAGTGTTATGCTTTTTTTACTTTGGATGAATGGCTTCAGTATTTTTCAGTAATTACTTCATTATAATAAACCAAATATTTATTTTAATTGTGTGAATTTTAATTCATTTCCATTTATTCGATTCTCTGCTGCCTTTATCCTTGGGGTGGTTGTTTACCATTATGGTCATGAATGGATTGATATTAAGATTTGGTTACCTATTACACTTTTCATTGTCTATGTTTTTCTGGCGCTCCGCAACTCCAAACGCTTTCAGTATGTGCTCTCTGTTTTTGCTTTGGTCATCCTTTTTTGTTCTGGTTTTCTTAGGTTGAAGGAACATCGGTTAGATAATTCACCCGATCATTTGCTACACTTCAACCAAGAGATTGAAGCTTACCGGGCGGTGATATATGAAGAGCCAGCCGTGAAGGCCAACTCGATCAATGTTCGGCTTGAGGTCACCGATGTATTTACCGAAAAGTGGCAAGCTGCTTCGGGTTATGTGAATGCTTATGTAGGTAAAGAGGTGGGCGAAAACCTTCAGTATGGCGATATACTTTTGGTGAAAGGTTCGCCAAACCTTACCGAAGCTCCAGCCAATCCGGGTGAATTCAACTTCAAGAACTATTTAGTTTATAACAATATCTTCCATCAGCAATTTATTGGAGAGAGTTTTCAATGGCTTGGCCATGATGTTCCTTGGTGGGAATGGCCGATTTCCGCTTCAATCCGAATTAGAAATCAATGTGCCGAATTACTCAAAGCTAGAATTTCAGACCCTGATGCCAGGGGAGTTTTGTTAGCCATTACTTTGGGAGTGAAAGATGAGCTGGATACTGAGCTTCAAACCTCATTTTCAGCAGCTGGCGCCATGCATGTTTTGGCCGTTTCGGGTTTGCATGTGGGCATTATCTACGGAATTATTCTCCTGATTTTTAAGCGGCTTAAACTGAATGCTTGGAAAAGACGCTGGTGGATGGCCATCATTAGTATTGTGCTTTTGTGGTGCTACGCATTTATTACTGGCCTTTCACCTTCTGTGCTTCGGGCTGTTACAATGTTCTCGTTTGTGGCCATTGCCAAAGCTAAAAATACCAACAGCAGCATTTATAACACCTTGGCTGCTTCGGCTTTTGTGCTGCTTTGTTGGAATCCCTATTTGATCATGAGCGTAGGTTTCCAGCTTTCTTATTTGGCCGTTTTTGGTATCGTATACCTTCAACCTAAGTTTTACAACTTATTCGATATTCATAATTATTGGCTTGATAAAATATGGGCAATTAGTTGTGTTTCTTTAGCAGCTCAAATTGCAACAGCCCCTTTGAGCATTTTGTATTTTCATCAATTTCCGAGCTATTTTCTATTCTCCAATTTGTTCGTAATTCCTGCCGCTTTTGCCATGCTTATTATGGGTTTGGCGGTACTGGCCTTGGGTGGAATCCCATATTTGGGTGAAGCCATAAATTGGCTCACAGAATCCTTTGTTCGAATCGTCAATTGGCTGGTGCATTGGGTAAGGTGGCTTCCTGGTAGCACCCTAGACGGCATTCATCTAACTACAGGTGAAACATGGCTGATTTATGCTGTCATTATAATGCTTATCATTTTATTGACAGAAAGGCAATTCAAATACTTGATGTGGGCATTGAGCTTTTGCCTGTTGTTTGTGTTTAGTCAGGTCAATCATTGGGGTAGTTACAGAAATGCAGAGTTCAGTGTGTTGAATGTTTCGGGAGAATCGGTTTTGGATTTTAGGGTAGGAAACAAAAGTAAGCTGGTGGCCGATACTTCATTCTCTCAAAATTTAGATCGAATTCAGTTCCATTTAGAACCTAAAAGACAATTAGCAGGGAGCAGCCTTCTTCCTTCCGAAGATCAATTAGAATTAGCGATCGAAGACTTGAATGGACATCAGCTGATTGTTTTTCAAGGCCAGCGAATTTTTAAACTTAATCAAAAAATCGAGGTTGAATTTGAAAGGCCAGTGGAGGTAGATTACCTCATTCTTTCAAATGAAAGTGTTTATGATCTAGCTGATTTAGAAGGGGATTTTGAGTTTCAAGAATTAATCATCGACAAATCAAATCGGAAGTTCTTGGCCGATAAGCTCACAAATCAGGCAGAAACGCTAAATTTGAAAGTGCACTCCATCTATCGCGATGGCTATTATTCAAGAATATGGAAGAAATGACTTTAGTGAAATACCAAGTGGCCAACCGCGTTGCCACCATTACCCTCAACCGTCCCGAAAAAAGAAATGCCTTAAATGCCGAAATGGTAACACAACTCAAGCAGGCATTTACTCAAGCAGAAGAGGATGAAAACGCCAAGGTCATTGTATTGGATGCCGCTGGTGATTCCTTTTGCGCGGGTGCCGACTTGGCTTATTTACAACAACTTCAGAATAACACTTTCGAAGAAAACTTAGCCGATTCAAATCACTTGAAAGAGCTTTTTCTGCAAATCTATCAGCATCCCAAAGTGGTGATTGCCAAAATTCAAGGGCATGCCATTGCTGGCGGTTGCGGTTTGGCTACGGTTTGCGATTTTTCATTCACTGTACCCGAAGCCAAATTTGGTTATACCGAGGTGCGGATTGGTTTTATCCCAGCCATTGTAAAGGTCTTTTTGCTTCGAAAAATAGGAGAAGGAAAGGCGAAATCACTATTGCTTACCGGAGAGTTAATTCCAGCCGAACTGGCCGAATCCATGGGTTTGGTAAACACCGTAGTGGAAGCCATTGATTTGGATATGGAAGTGGCCAATTTTGCTCAAATGTTGGTTCAGAAGAACTCAGGTCAGTCTATGGCTTTCACCAAGCAAATGATTGCGGCTGTACAAAGTATGGATGTGGAAGAAGGCCTAAGTTATGCTGCCGAAATGAACGCGAAAGCCCGAGCCTCGGAAGACTGCCAAAAGGGAATTGCTGCTTTTCTGAATAAAGAAAAGATTGTGTGGTAGAATGAAACTAAACAGGTCTCGTTCAAATTAATCTTTATCTTCACTCTTAATGAACCAAGGGCTAAACATTCTAAAAAAATACTGGGGCTATAATGCCTTTAGGCCTTTGCAGGAAGATATTATTAATGCTTCGCTGGAAGGCAACGATGTGCTTGCTTTGTTACCTACGGGCGGAGGTAAATCTATTTGCTTTCAGGTTCCTGCCTTAGTGAATGATGGACTTTGTGTCGTCATTTCTCCCCTCATCGCCTTGATGAAAGATCAAGTGTATCAGTTGAAAAGGCGGGGTATTACGGCCGAATCCCTTCATGCGGGAATGTCCAAGCGCGAGATCGATTTTGCGCTAGATAATTGTGTCAATGCCGATATCAAATTTCTTTATGTTTCTCCCGAAAGGTTGAAAACCGAGCTTTTTCAAGAACGGATCAAGATTGTTCGCGATACTCGTGGTGTTAATTTAATTGCCGTAGACGAAGCACATTGTATTTCACAATGGGGCTATGATTTCCGCCCAGCTTACTTAGAAATAGCTGCCATACGTGAGTTGCTGCCAGAAACGCCAATTATGGCTTTGACTGCAACCGCAACTGAAAAGGTAAAAGCTGATATTCAGGAAAAACTTGAATTCCGAAATAAGAAGGTCTTCACCAAGAGTTTTGCCAGAGCCAATCTTTCTTATTCAGTTCGGTTTGAAGAACATAAGGAAAGAAAACTTTTAGAAGTACTGAATCGAGTGCGTGGATCTGCGGTGGTGTATGTAAGCACCCGAAGACACGCCAAAGAATTGGCGCTAATGCTGCAAAGAAGCCACATCAGTGCTGATTTTTATCATGCCGGCTTAACGCATGAGGAACGAAGCTTGAAGCAAGAAAACTGGATTCATAACCGTACGCAAGTCATTGTTTCTACCAATGCCTTTGGAATGGGAATTGACAAACCAGATGTTCGGTTAGTGGTTCACATGGATTTGCCAGGAAACCTAGAGGCCTATTACCAAGAGGCAGGAAGGGCTGGTCGTGATGAGAAGAAAGCGTATGCGGTAATTATATGCCACCAGAAGGACATCGAAGAACTACGAAAGAAAACGAAGAATTCATTACCCGATGTGAAATTGATCCGAGAGGTATATCAAATGTTGGGCAACTATTATCAGTTGGCCAATGGCAGCCATCCACAAGACAGCTTCGATTTCGATTTCCAAACCTTTTCCAAAAACTTCGATCGACACCCGATGGAGATTTTCAATGGCATTAAAGTATTGGAGTCTCAAGGAGCGATTTTATTGAGTGAGTCTTTTTATCAGCCTTCACGATTGATGTTTGGGTTGAACCAAAAACTCATGTATGAGTTTCAGATTGCCAACGCCCAGTTTGACCCGCTAATCAAAGCCATTCTTCGACTTTACGGTGGAGAAGTTTATAACAACCTGATCATTATTCAAGAGAATAATCTAGCGGCCAATTTAGGACTTACAGTAGATGCTTGCCGAAAAATGCTGAAACACCTTCATGAGCGCGAGGTGCTGGAATATATTCCTCAAAAGGATCAGCCTCAGTTGTCGTTTTTGATGCCAAAATATCCAGCCGATAAGTTGTCGATTGATAATCATCAGATTGAAAGCAGGCGCAAGTTGATCACGGCTAAAATGGAATCGGTCATTGCTTATTTACACAATGAAGAACGCTGTCGAACGCAACAGTTACTTGAGTATTTTGGTGAGGTGAATTATGATCCTTGCTTGGTCTGCGACAATTGCGTTCAGAATAAAAGAAAGGCTGAAGAACTAAAATTGAGAGCCAAATACGAAACACAAATTTTCTCTCTATTAGACCAATCTACCGAATTTGATGTTAATGGTTTGGTGAATGCTATAGCGCCTGAAAACAAAAATGTATTGACAACGCTTGTAGCTGAACTGGTCGATCATGGAGTTTTGAAGTTTGACGAATTTGGGAAGCTAGAAAAGGGCAGGAAGAATACATAAATATTGATGATGAGTTTTTTTGACGACATATATAATAAGATTTTTAAAGGGAAGGCCGAAGGTCCGGCTGAGTTAATCCATGAAACATTGGAAAGAACCAGTCGAGAATCTGAGAGTTTTCTAGCTTGGGTGGATAGCCATAAAAGGGCTGAATTACTGACTGAAATCTATAATGCTTACCATCTGAAAAAGAAAGGTATAGTAGCAAAACTCAATCTTCACTTGCTAGAAACCAAGTATTCAAACGGTTTTGCGGTTACTTATGACCATGAAATATCAAGTGATGACTTCAGAAACTTATTCGATTATTTGAAAGAGAAAACACTTGAGTTCGATTACAGACTGGCACAAAACGACCGTAGAATCATTGATCGGGAGTCTTTTGAAGAAATAATTGAGAAATGGTATTTGAAACCGCAGGGTTTAGAACTGGAAGAAAAAAAAAACAACCAACTTTATGGCAATATTCTTATCGAATACGTTATGATCGATCGAAAGCCCAGTTATATAAAATTGATGGCCAATATCTATCAAGATCGTTTATATTCCGAGGCCTTACCTTTCGAGGAGTTTATTGAAAAATTGTTTGACCGAAACCTCTAATTTAAAAAGAATGAAATCTGTATTGATTACCCTAACATTGATTTTTGGAAGCTTATTTACACCTTCTGAGCAGCCAACTCAAATTTTTAACACCAAACTTAAAATCACAATCTTAGATGAGCTTGGTAATATTGTAGAGGGAGCTAAAGTGACAATCTATAAAACTCAAGCAGATTATAACGCTGAGAAAAATGCGGTGCAGCCCGCGCAATTGACCAATAACAAGGGGCAAGTTACTTTCAAAAAACTAGACGCCATTCCTTACTATGTTTTGGTTAGAAAAGGCGATATGGACAATGCTGGTGGCGGAGAGATTGTGAGCAAGCTTGAGAAAAAGAAGTTGAATAAAGCCAATATTGTGATTTCGGATGGAGTTTAATTTAAGAGAAAAACTCCTTACAGAAATTAAGGAATACCAATCTGAATATAAAGAAGAGCAGGCTTTCAAACCTAGGTTTGAAAACCTGCTTAGTAATTATGAAAATTGCTTTGAAAGGTCTCTATTGATGGGGCATATAACGGCCTCTGCCTGGATTCTGAATCAGAAGCGAGATTCCATATTGTTGCTACATCACGCCAAATTAAACAAATGGCTGCAACCGGGTGGTCATGCCGATGGCGATGAAAACGTGAGGGCAGTGGCCTTAAAAGAAGCTGAGGAGGAAACTGGTATTTCAGGTTTCGTTTTCGCTTCAAACCAAATATTTGATTTGGACATTCATACCATTCCTGAAAGGAAGGAAGTGCCTGAACATGAGCATTATGATGTTCGGTTTTTGCTTGTAGCGCCAGAAAGGGCGGTTCCACAATTGAATCACGAATCAAACGACTTAAAGTGGATTCATTTCAGTAACCTGAAGGAAAAAATAAGTCACGAGCCTTCTTTAATGCGTATCTATGCCAAAACAAAGCAATTTATTTAGTTGAAAATCATACTCCTATGCAATAAAATTGCTTGAGTGCCCTATATTTATCTTTGATGAAGTTTAGCAAAAAATCCACTTTAATTCTGAGTCTTGTCGTACTCTGGTCTCTTGTGGCCTTGGTGTTCGTGTTTGTTCCAAAGTCGAACGATAAGGAGATAACGGTAGAGCCTCCCACGGCTCGAGCAGAATTCTTTTCAAGAGAAAACGTACAGCAAAGAAGTGAATATATTCATCAGATGCTGGCTAACCCAGAAACAAATGAAATTCCAGTCAATATGCGTGAAATGGAAAATGAATTTGTTCAGGATTTTAAACTGAAAGCCAATCTCAACCGATTGAAAATGAGCGCGGCAGGAGCGAATTCTCAAAATGCCCCTAGCTTGCTTACATGGAATTCTCTAGGTCCTAATAACATAGGTGGAAGGACAAGAGCTGTAGCCATAGATGTTACTAATGAAAATATAATTTTGGCCGCAGGAGTTTCCGGAGGCGTTTGGCGATCTACCAATGGCGGCCAAAGCTGGACAAAAACTACTAAATCTGATCAGTTGCACAGTGTAACCTGCATTGTTCAAGATACCCGGCCAGGAAAGGAGAATGTCTGGTATTATGGTACGGGCGAATTAGTGGGGAATTCAACGCGTTCACCGGGAGCACCATTTCGCGGAGATGGAATTTATAAATCTACCGATGGAGGACTTAATTGGCAGCCTTTGCCTTCCACCCAAGTGAATAATCCAGAAAAATTCAACTCTCCTTTTATGTATGTTTGGGACATCACCTTAAACCCAAATAGTGCTAATGATGAAATTATTGCTGCCATTTATGGAGGAATCGTACACTCAGCCGATGGTGGCCAAACTTGGGCTACGGTTTTGGGAAATTCGCTGTATGAAGTGGGGAATAATGTTGATTTGAATGATGTTCCAGCCATTTTTTATACCGAAGTGTATAGAGCTGCCAATGGAGTTTTTTACGCTTCATTAAGCCGTTCTACAAATACAGCCAGTGCTTTTTCTCCGCTTGCGGGAATTTATAAATCTGATGATGGGGTGAACTGGACGAGGATTGTGGTTCATTCAAACTTGGCATATAGACGTACAGAAATAGGAGCCTCATTGAGTAATCCGAATATCGTTTACTTCCTTTCCGATACAGGGCAAGGCCACAAGCTGTTAAAATATAACAATGCTACTGGCGCTATTGACGATAGGTCTGTGAATTTACCCGATGGCACGGATGAAGAAATAGAGTCATTCGACTCTCAAAGCTCTTATGATTTATTTGTGCGAGTACACCCAGCAGATGAAAATACTGTTTTTATTGGTGGCACTAACATTTATAGATCTACCGATGGTTTCTCTACCAAAGCAAATGTTACTTGGATAGGTGGATATAACCCAGATGTGGAAGGAAATAGCAGTTACCCAAATCATCACCCCGACCAACATGATTTGGTCTTCCTTCCTTCTAACCCAAATGTGATGATTTCAGCCAACGATGGTGGGCTTTTTAAAACAACTAACAATTTGGCCAGTCCTGTTGTCTATGAGTCGCTCAACAATGGTTATATCACTACGCAATATTACACGATAACTATGAGTCAATCTCCAGCCGATAACTTTGCGTTTGGAGGCTTACAAGACAATGGCAGTATTCTTTCAACCATTGGTACAAATAATAATGGCGTAAGATTGATTGGGGGAGATGGTGGCTTTACTGCGTCTACCAGATTTGGGATTAACTATTACACTTCTTTTCAAAATGGGCAGGTGTATAGGCTTACGCTAAACCGTAATTACTCACTTTCTTCTTTTGCTCGCGTAGACCCTTCAGGTGCTGGAGCTGACCCTTCTCAACCTATTCTTTTTATCAACCCTTATGTGCTCGATCGGAATAATGGAAACAGGATGTTTTTTGCAGGAGGTAATTATTTATGGAGAAACAGAAATTTAAGTCAAATTCCTTCAGGTGAACAAACCAAAACTGATGTAAACTGGGAAAGGCTGGAAATAACAAAGATTGCTTCTGGTTCCATTTCTGCCATCGAAACCTCTTCTGACCAAGAGAATATTCTCTATTATGGAACATCCGTAGGACAGGTATTCAGAATGGATTTTGCGAACTCTAATGGCTATACGGTAAGTGAAAGAACTTCAAATATTTTTCCTTCGGGTGCTTATGTTAATTCTATAGTGGTAAACCCAACCAACGCCAATGAAATCGTGGTAGTGTTCTCGAATTACCAAGTAAAAAGTGTTTTTAGGTCGGTAGATGGAGGCGCAACATTTGAAGACATTTCTGGGAACTTAGAAGAATCCCCCTCTGGATTAGGAGGAGGCCCATCGGTACGCTGGGCAGAAATTGTTCCGAAAAACGATGGGGTAACAGAGTATTATTTAGCCACCAGTGTGGGGGTTTTTAGCACCACCGCCTTAAATGGTGAAAGCACTATTTGGTTACAAGAAGGTGAACAGTCCATAGGAAATGCACCTGTAAATATGCTTGATTACCGTAGGTCGGATGGAAGAATTGTGGCCGCAACGCACGGAAATGGGATATACCAAAGCCAAATTAACGGAGTTGTTCCAGAGCCTGCTATACAGAGCGGTAGTGGTTTGATGGTCGAAAATGCTTATCCAAATCCGTTTACAGACGATATTGCTATAAACTATACATTGCCCGAAACCGATATGGTAAGGGCCAGGGTTTACAACACTGATGGAAAGCTGGTGAAAACAATTGCTTTAGGGCTAGGCTTTCAAGGTGAGAACGAAATTTTTTGGGATGGAACAGACGTTAAGAATAGTCCAGTTCCTCCCGGTATCTATTTGATTCGTATTGAATATCAGGGCGAAATCAAAGTTCAGAAGGTGATATATTCTAGGGAATAATTCATTTTGGAAACAACCTGTGGATCGTATCTTTGCAGCCTAAATTACAATCATGAAATCTATACTTAAGGGAGTTATCTGTTTGTCTTTTTTACTTGCTCTGTCTTCTTGCGGAAAAAGCGAAGAGCAGTTAGTAGAAGAGGGAAGAAATTTAATGGGGCAAGAATCTTATGCCGAAGCCATAAAATTATTCAACAAAGCACTTGAGAAAAACAGCAATAATTACACTGCCCTTAATGCCAAAGGAGTAGCCTTGCTAAGAATTAATGAGTTAGACGAATCAGCAATTACATTTGGCCAAGCCATAAGAGTAGATAGCACAGATTATAGAGCCTATTATAACAGGTCGAATACAAGGCGCTTGCTATCTGATGACCAAGGAGCAATGCTAGATTTAGACCGAGCGATTTTACTTCAACCCAATGTTGCAGATTTATACATAAACCGAGGAGCAATTCTTTTTAAGTATGGGGAATTCGATCGTGCGCTTTTCGATTTTGAATTTGCTTTAAGATTTGATGCCAATAATCCGTTGGTTTATTTGAATAAAGGGAAAGCTGAACTTAGAATTAATAATTCTGATGATGCCATCTATGATTTCAAAAAGGCTATTGAGTTGAATCCTCAATATGGCGAAGCTTATTATTGGTTGGGTCTTGCCGAATTGGCTCTTGAAAATAGGGCCGATGGTTGTAGTTATTTATCAACCTCTGAATCCTTAAATTTTGAAGGAGCATCAGAAGCCATCAGCCAAAACTGTATGCAGTAGTGGCAATCATTGGTGTCGATATTAGTGCAGCCAAAGCTATTTTAGAACAAGGAAATTTAGTGGCTATTCCTACAGAAACTGTTTACGGTTTGGCTGGGAATGCTTTTAATATTGATGCTGTAACTAAAATCTTCAAAACCAAGAACAGACCTACATTCGATCCGCTTATAGTTCATGTAGACAGCTTTGAAAGGTTAAGCGAATTCACTGAAGAATTGCCAGAAAAGGCAGTTCAATTAACGAATGCATTTTGGCCTGGGCCGCTTACAGTTCTGCTAAAAAAGAAAGCAATAATTTCGGATTTGGTAACGGCTGGGTTAGACACCGTGGCGGTTAGGATGCCGCGCCACGAGCTCACTAGAGAATTATTGAAAGGCCTAGGTTTCCCTTTGGCTGCTCCTAGCGCCAATCCTTTTGGCTACATCAGTCCAACTTCTGCCCAGCATGTGCAACAGCAATTGGGAGATAAAATTGAGTATATATTAGATGGTGGAGAATGTGGCGTTGGAGTGGAATCTACTATTGTGAGCTTTGAGGATAAGTTGCCAAAAGTTCTCCGTTTGGGCGGAATCTCAATTGAAGAAATTGAACAGGTGATTGGTAAGGTGGAAGTAAATTCGCACTCTTCTTCTCAACCTCAAGCGCCAGGAATGCTTAAAAGCCATTACGCACCTAAAAAGAAAATACTATCAATAGACAACCTTGATACTGAAGCCAACGATTTATCTGCTTTTGGATTTTTAGGATTCAGTAAACCAGATCATCGGTTTAAGCTTGAAAATCAGATAGTATTATCTAAAAATGAAAATTTGAATGAGGCGGCTAAAAACTTATTTGGAAGCTTACGGACATTAGATCAGAACCCAAATATCCATACCATTGTGGTTAGTTTTGTGCCAGAAATGGGGCTAGGCAGAGCCATTAACGATAGATTAAGAAGGGCAACAGCAAAATAGAAAAGAACAGAAAATATGAAGAACATTACCGACTTTGACTTTAAAGGAAAACGAGCACTAATTAGAGTGGATTTTAACGTTCCACTAAACGACAAATTCGAAATTACTGATGATACCCGAATCAGGGCTGCCATTCCAACCATTCAATATGTATTAGATAATGGTGGAGCTGTAGTATTAATGTCGCATTTGGGCAGACCGAAAACTGGGCCAGAGGATAAGTATTCGTTACAGCATTTAGTTTCTCATTTAAGCGAAGTATTTGATAGAAAGGTATTGTTTGGAGACGATTGTGTTGGCGAGCAGGCAAAATCTTTATCTGCTAACCTAAAGAGCGGTGATATTCTGTTGCTTGAAAACTTGAGGTTCTATACCGAAGAAACCAAAGGTGATGTTGACTTCGCAAAATCATTAGCTGAACACGGTGATGTATACATTAACGATGCATTTGGAACAGCTCACAGGGCTCATGCTTCAACTTCTATTATTGCTCAATTTTTTAATGAAAAGGGCTGTGGTTATGTAATGCAAGCCGAGCTTGAGAATGCACAGAAAGTGCTGGATAAATCAGAAAAGCCATACACTGCCATTATGGGTGGAGCAAAAATTTCTGATAAAATCATGATTATTGAAAGGTTGTTGGAGAAAGTAGATCACCTTATTATTGGTGGTGGAATGTCTTATACCTTTTTCAAGGCCATGGGCGGAAACATAGGCAATTCATTAGTAGAAGAAGATAAATTGCCTCTTGCGTTAGAATTGATTCAAAAAGCAAAATCACTAGGTGTTGACCTCATGCTTCCAATTGATTCTGTGATTGCCGATGCCTTCAGCAATGATGCTAATACCGAAATTGCTATGAACAACGCCATTCCTTCTGGGTGGATGGGCTTAGATATTGGGCCGCAAGCGGCTGAAGTTTTTTCTCGCACCGTAAGAGATTCTAAAACCATACTTTGGAATGGCCCAATGGGCGTTTTTGAAATGGAGAATTTCGCCAACGGTACCAAAGCGGTGGCCGAGGCTATTGTTGAAGCGACTAAGAATGGGGCTTTCTCATTGATTGGTGGTGGTGATTCTGCAGCAGCAGTAAATCTATTGGGCTACGGAGATGATGTCTCTTATGTCTCAACTGGTGGAGGGGCCTTGCTTGAGTATATGGAAGGCAAAGAACTTCCAGGTGTTGTGGCATTAGGATAGTCAATTACCACCTTGAATTAAATGAAAAGAGCCGTTTTAGAATTTCTAAAACGGCTCTTTTATTATCGTTAGGGTTGAATTCTGTTTCTTATTGTTTCACCAAGTTGAAAACATATTCACCATTGGTGCTGGCTGTTCCTGCGGCTACTCCTCCGTTGGCTACAAAATCAACAGTTAAGGTAAAGGTGCCAGCACTTGCGTTAAAGTTAGTTATCACAAATGTGTTATTTGAATTGCCATCAATCAAGATTTCACTGATACTAGTGCCTTTGAATGCCCATGTACCACCAGTGAGTTTGAAAACTGGTTCTCCATCTGTAGTTGAATAAGTTTTACTTGATGCTGTTCCTTTTAAAGTGAGCGTAAAATCATCAAAACCTGTAGCAGGAGCGTTTTCAAATGTGATAGAACTGGCTTCGTAAGTAACACCAGTGGTGCCTACTAAGTCTAAAAGTCTTTGTTCCTCAGCAGTAAGTGCTGGAGTGTCATCTCCGCCTCCTCCACCACCGCATGAAGATAAGGTGAGTGCACAGATTGCGATCAATAGAAATGAGAGGTGTTTGATTCTGATCATAGTTCTTTAATTGTAAAACCAATAATAATTATAAAATGGGGAATTTCAACCCTTTCTCCATTTTATTTAAAATCTGGAATGCTAACCACCTTGTCACAGAAATCGTATTCGTATTTCTGATTTGAGCTAATAATGACCAGTTTTTTGTCGAGGGCTTTTTTTACATGCGTTAGGTACCAAGCAGTACCTTGTTCATCTAAATTGGAAGTGGGCTCATCTAAAAAGCAGATGGGGCTTTGCGAATAAAAGGCCAAACCTAGTTTAAGTCTTTGCTTCATACCGGATGAAAAGTTCTGAAGCTGCTTATCTCTGTCTTTTTCTAAATAGACATGCTGAATAAAGTCATCAATGGAAACGCCATCTGACAATTGCTTGAACTTGAAATGAAATTTCAAAAACTCATCTAGGGTAAACTCTTCGATCAACTCTAAATATGGAGTGACTATGTCTAAATGTTTATAGAAGTCTTCTTCAAGTATGGTTTCATCTCCTTTAAAATAGGAGATGGTGCCTTCAGTGGGTAAGAATACGCCCGTAAGAATTTGAAGTAAGGTTGATTTTCCGCTACCGTTCGGGCCAGTAATGGCATAAGAAAATTGAGAATCGAATTGCATATCCAGTTTCCTGAAAATCCATTCCTTCGCATATTTTTTCCCTAGGTTTTCAACCTTAATTCTCATTTCATCTAGCCGTATAGCCTTTCATTACACCTCGGTCAGAGCTTCTAAAGAAATTAATAATTTCATCTCTTTCTCTTGATGGCGGCATTTCTACTTCTAAAAGGTCAAGTGCTTTTGAGTTATTTAAGCCTTTGAGGAAGATGTAACGATATACCTCTTGAATTTCGGCTATCTTCTCGTTTGCAAAACCTCTTCTTCTTAAACCAACAGAATTGATGCCTGCATAACTTAATGGTTCGCGCCCTGCTTTTGTATAAGGAGGAACATCTTTTCTTACCAACGAACCACCAGAAACCATGGTGTGTGCTCCAATTTTCACAAACTGATGAACAGCTGCAGCACCTCCAATAATAGCCCAATCCTCAATAGTAACATGCCCAGCCAATTGAACAGCATTAACTAAAATGCAATTGTCTCCAATATGGCAATCATGTGCTACGTGAGTGTAGGCCATCACCAAGCAATCTTTGCCTATAGTTGTTTTTTTTGTGGCGTGTGTGCCTCTATTCAGTGTTACACATTCTCGTATTACTGTGTTGTCACCAATTTCAAGAGTTGTCTCTTCTCCACCAAACTTTAAGTCTTGGGGAACTGCTGAAATAACCGCTCCGGGAAAAATTTTAACATTTTTACCAATTCGTGCACCCTCCATGATGGTGACATTGGGGCCTATCCAACTGCCTTCATCAATCGTTACATTTTTACTTATGGTCACAAAAGGCTCTACCACCACATTAGGGGCAATTTTTGCTTCTGGGTGAATATATGCTAAAGGCTGATTCATTGATTTTTAACAATTCTAGCGGTCATTGCGGCTTCACAAACAAGGGTGTTCCCTACGTAAGCGGTACCATTCATTTGAGCAATCCCTCTTTTAATCGGGGCAGTTAGCTCACATTTAAACTTAAGCGTATCTCCAGGAATCACCATCTTTCTGAATTTGCATTTGTCGATTCCGAGGAAGTAAGGAGTGTAATTTTCTGGATCAGGTACAGTATTGAGTACCAAAATCCCACCGATTTGCGCCATTGCTTCAATTTGTAAAACACCTGGCATGACAGGGTTACCCGGAAAGTGTCCTAAGAAGAAATGTTCGTTCATTGTAACGTTTTTTATCCCTGCCACCATTGTTTCGTCCAAATGAATGATTTTATCAATCAAAAGGAATGGGTAGCGGTGCGGAAGAATCTGCATGATCTGGTTAATGTCCATAACCGGATCTATTTTTGGGTCGTATTGAGGAGCCGAATTTCTTGCCAACTGCATCTCCTTTTTTACTTTTTTAGCAAAAGCTACATTGGCTGCGTGGCCTGGTCTTGCTGCTAAAATTTGAGCTTTCAATGGTCTTCCAATTAATGCTAAGTCCCCCACTACATCTAATAGCTTATGTCTAGCGGGTTCATTTTTGTGTCTTAGCTCTACATTATTGAGAATACCCTCATGTCTAACTTCAACTTTTGGTTTGTTGAAAAGCTCAGCTAAATAATCGAGCTCATTTTCTTTCACTACACGATCTACAACCACAATGGCGTTGTTCAAATCTCCACCTTTGATAAGGTTATTTTTGTGCAGCATTTCTAACTCATGTAGGAAGCAGAATGTTCTACTTGAAGAGATTTCTTTTTTGAAATCACTGATATGGTTCAGTGACGCATGTTGACTACCCAATACCGGAGAATTATAGTCTACCATTACCGTTACACGGAAATCGTCTAAGGGCAGTGCAGCAATTTCTACATCTCTTTCTGGGTCTTTGTAGCGAATACTCTCCGTAATTTCGTAGAAATTTCTCAGTGCATTTTGTTCTTCAAAGCCTACAGTTTCTAGGGCATCGATAAACATTCTTGAGCTACCGTCCATAATAGGAGGCTCAGGGCCGTCTAACTGAATAAGTACGTTGTCTATTTCTAAACCGACTAGAGCCGCCAGTGTGTGTTCGACCGTGTTAATTCTAGCGCCATTATGTTCAATGGTAGTTCCTCTTGAAAGATCCACGACATAATCTACGTCTGCATCAACTATAGGCTGGGTTTCAAGGTCTATTCTTTGAAACTTGATTCCGTGATTTGCAGGGGCGGGGTTAAAGGTCATGTTTGAAATTACCCCAGTGTGTAAACCTACGCCTGATACCGTTACCGGTTTTTTGATCGTATGTTGTTTGTTCTTCATTTTCTCCTCAAAAATTCGACAAATTTAACCCTTTTTTTCGAGTTGGCTGACTCTTCTTAATAACTCTGGAAGTTTTCTTATCGCGATACTTGCCTTAAGAAATTCCCTGTGATCCATAATTGGGGTTCCTGTGTAAATACCTTGGTCTTCAATGGTTTTTGGAACACCAGACTGAGGGCCAATAATTACTTTGTCGGCAATTGTTAAATGGCCAGTAATTCCTGCTTGCCCACCAATCATTACATTTTTGCCAATTTTTGCACTGCCCGAAATACCAGCTTGTGAGGCAATGGCTGTGTTTTCTCCAATTTCAACGTTGTGGGCTATCTGTACTAAGTTGTCTATTTTAGCTCCATTTTTAATAACAGTAGACCCCATCGTTGCACAATCTACAACAGTATTTGCACCAATATCTACATGGTCGTGAATGACTACATTGCCGGTTTGTGGAATAGCTTTAAATGTGCCATCGGGTTGAGGAGCATAACCAAAGCCTTCGCTGCCAATCACCACCCCCGAATGGATTTTACAATGGTTGCCAATTTTGCAGTCGGCATACACTTTCACTCCAGCAAATAAAATGGTGTTTTCTCCAATGGTTACATTGTCGCCAATCACGCAATTGGGGTATATTTTTGTGCCCTTTCCAATTTTTACATTTTCACCTAAATAAGAAAAAGCACCTAAGTAAACGTCTTCTTCAATTTGGCTTGTGATGCTTTGAAATGAAGGTTGTTCAATGCCCGATTTCTGAATTTGAGTGAGCTTTTGGTACTCCTCTAAAAGTTTAGAAAAACTTGAGTAAGGATCGGTAACTCTTATTAGGGCCGCACTTATTTCTTTTTTTAACTCTAAATCTTCTTTTACAATTATGGCCGTAGCGCTAGTTGTATAGATGTAATCGGTGTATTTTGGGTTGGCTAAAAAGGCAATACTTCCAGCGGTGGCTTCTTCAATTTTTTCTAGCCGACTGACCATCTGGCTTCCATCTCCATCTACCTTTCCTTCAAGAAGTTGCGCAACTTGTTGTACTGTTATTTCCATTCATAAAATTTTGAGTGTCACAAAGATATGTCTTTTGGCCAGCATCGATAATATTTACGGACGATTTTGCTCATGGCTTTGATGTTCGGTAAGTCGGCTGCTTCTGTTACTCCTCTTACTTCGCCTGATTTAGAAAGAATTAGTATCTCCTTATCTGAGGCCATATAAGCACTGTTCGTCAATTTGCCGTGTGAGAAGTAATATTTCACATCTTTAGCTTCCAATTGGTAGGCTTCCGCAATTTTCGCTTCATCTGCTTTAATTTCTTCTTTGGAAGGTGGCTCGTTTGAAATCGTAATTCTAAAGAGTTCTCGATCTAAGAGCATTCTACATAGTTTTGATAAAATAGGATCTTCATGATTTACCCAAACCTTAATCGCTGCCCAAACATCATAATCGTCTAGTTGTAAAAAGGCATCTAAAATGGCGGGTTCAGTAGCAAAACGATCAATCCCAACTTGTTCTTTCAGGAAAATGCCTAAGGCTGGCGTGTAGAAGAGTGGTTTCTCCTTTTTAACTAATTTTCTTGCTCGCTTAATAATAGCAATGAGCATTTTTTCTGCACTCACGCTAGTTTTGTGCAAATACACTTGCCAGTACATTAACCTTCTGGCACTCAAGAAATTTTCAATACTGTAAATTCCTTTTTCTTCAACTACCAATCTGCCTTCATGTACATCGAGCATTTTAATGATTCTGTCAGCTCCAATTGTGCCTTCTGAAACGCCAGTAAAGAAACTGTCTCTTTTGAGGTAATCCAGTCTGTCGATGTCGAGCTGACTGGAAACAAGTTCGGAAAGGAATTTCTTAGGGTAGCTACCATTGAAGATTTCAAGCGCAAGATCTAGCTGACCATTGAATTCTTTATTCAGTTTAGAAATGATCATCCTAGAAATTTGCTCATGCGGCACGCCTTCTAATAAACTAAATTCTAGAGCATGAGAAAAAGGGCCATGACCAATGTCGTGTAAGAGAATGGCAATCATTGCGCCTTCAAATTCAGCATCAGAAATTTCAACGCCCTTGTTTCTGAGGTTTTCTAAAGTGGCTCCCATCAGGTGTTTAGCACCCAATGCATGGTGGAATCGGGTATGGTGTGCACCAGGGTAAATCAGGTCTGTAAGACCCAGTTGCTTGATTCTTCTAAGCCGCTGAAAATAGGGGTGATCGATGATATCGAAAATCAGTTCGCTTCTAATTGTGATAAATCCGTAAACCGGATCATTGATTATCTTTTTTTTGTTCAAAGTTTGTGCGTTAATTCCTTTAAATTCGGGCTTGTTGCTAAAGCGAAGCTATGCAAAGATATAATATTTTATGGGCAGACGATGAGATAGACCTGCTTAAACCACACATCTTGTTTCTTACCGATAGAGGATATGACATCACTCCAGTTGCGAGTGGGGCAGATGCTATTGAGGCGGTTGAAAACCAGCAGTTTGATGTGGTTTTTTTAGATGAGAATATGCCTGGTATGACGGGGCTAGAAACCCTCAAATACATTAAGAGTAAGCGGCCTACTTTGCCTGTGGTAATGATTACTAAAAGCGAAGAAGAAAGCATTATGGAAGAAGCCATTGGCTCTCATATTGCTGATTATTTGATCAAACCTTTGAACCCAAGTCAGATTTTACTTTCGGTAAAGAAAATTCTTGATAATAAAAGGCTAGTAACAGAGCGCACCAATATTGAATACCAGCAGGAGTTTAGAAACATCAGTATGGCCTATAATGAATATATGGACCATAAAGAGTGGGTGGAAATCCATAAAAAGCTGGTGTATTGGGAACTTGAAATTGATAAAACTGAAAACAAGAGCATGGCCGAAATTCTGGATATGCAGAAGATTGAAGCCAATAGTAATTTTGCTCAGTTTGTAATCGATAATTATGAAGATTGGTTGAATGATCCCAATATCGATCGGCCACTGCTTTCGAATAACTTGCTGAAAACAAAGGTCTTTCCTCAAGTAAAGGATAAACCCTTATTTCTGATTGTGATTGATAATCTGCGTTACGACCAATGGAAAACCATTGAAGGTGAGTTGACAGATTACTTTAACATACTAGAAGAGTCAGCCTATTATTCGATTTTGCCTACCACTACAGCTTATGCCAGAAACTCTATTTTCTCAGGTCAAATGCCTTTAGAAATGTCGAAAAGGGAAAGTGATTTATGGGTAAGCGATAATGATGAAGATGAGGAAGGTAAGAATAATAATGAAGAGGAGTTCTTAAAGCGGCAGATTCAAAGATTAAGGTTGAACATAAAAACGAGCTATAATAAAATCATTCATTCTTCACAAGGAAAGCAGTTGAACGACCAATTCAATAACCTGCTTCAGAATGATTTGAATGTGGTGGTCTACAATTTTGTAGATATGTTATCTCATGCCCGAACGGATATGCGAATGATTCGTGAATTGGCAGCCGATGAATCGGCCTATCGTTCATTGACCAAATCATGGTTTCTGCATTCGCCTTTGTTCGAGCTTCTGAAAATGATTAGCGACAAAGGCTTACGGGTAATGATTACCACCGATCACGGTACATACCGAGTTAAAAAGGCCTTTAAAATTGCCGGAGATAAATCGGTGAATACCAATTTAAGGTATAAGCACGGAAAGAATTTGGGCTATAAAGAAAGTCAGGCTATTTATACGGTGCGTGACCCAGAGAAAATTCACTTACCAAGACCAAATGTCTCTACATCCTATGCATTTGCCACGGAAGACCTCTTTTTCGCTTACCCGAATAACTTTAATCATTACGTAAAGTACTATAAAGACACGTTTCAACACGGAGGTATCTCTATGGACGAAATGATTATTCCTTTTATTTCGCTAAATTCGAAAAGGGCATAATGACTACTGAATTGCGCTTGGAATCAAAAGGGCTAAACGATTTGGAAAACGTAGCCCAACAAATAACAGCTTTTGGTAAGGAGCATAATATTTGGCTGCTAATGGGGCAAATGGGAGCTGGTAAAACCACGCTCTCAAAAGCAATTTGCAATAATTTAGGTGTAATGGATTTAGTGCAGAGCCCAACTTTTTCGTTGGTAAATGAATACCTGACTAATAGCGGGCGAACCATTTACCATTTCGATTTTTATAGAATTGAAGACATTGAAGAACTGGCCAATATTGGAGTGGAAGAATATTTCGATTCTGGTAATTTGTGTTTGATCGAATGGCCTGAAAAAATTAGTGAATTGATTCCTGATGAGTATATGAAGATATTCATTGAGGTATTAGACGATAGTTCCAGAGTAATTAAACTGACTAAACATGACTGAGGGTAAGAAATCGGGGTTTGCTGAATTGGCCAAGGAGAGTAGCCTTTACCCCCAAGAAAAGTTAATGAAAGTGAAGTCTGGGAGTAAGTCGCTTAATATTTCAATCCCCAGCGAAGTATCGTATCAGGAAAGTCGGATTGCGCTTACCCCTGCTGCTACTGGTATTCTGGTTAATAATGGGCAAGAGGTATTGGTAGAGCAAAGTGCAGGTAAAAAGACATTTTTCTTAGACAACGACTTTAGCGAACAAGGTTCAAAAATAGTCTATTCGAATAAAGAAGCATTTGAGGCTAATATTATCGTAAAAGTTGAACCGCCTACCTTAAAGGAGATTGCTCTAATGAAACCAGGTTCAACCCTTTTCTCCGCTTTGCAATTGGGTAGCTCATCAGCTGAATATTTTGAAGCCCTAAATAGAAAGAAAATTACCGCCATTGGCTATGAAATGTTGGAAGACAAAGTAGGTGGACTTCCGATTGTGAATGCCATGAGCGAATTGGCAGGGAGTATGGCCATTCCCATCGCATCTGAATTAATGAGTACCGTAAGTGGGGGGAAGGGTGTAGTTTTAGGTGGAATTACAGGAGTTCCGCCTAGCAGAGTTATAATTCTAGGAGCAGGCACCGTAGGCGAATATTCAGCTAGGGCGGCTTTGGGTTTAGGAGCTGAAGTTCGAATTTTCGATAATGAGCTCTATAAACTTCGAAGAATAAAACATAAGCTTGGAAGCCAGGTTTTCACCTCCACCATCGACTCGGTAACACTGGCACAATCTTTAAAGTCTGCAGATGTTGTTATTGGAGCCTTGCGTGCAGAAAAAGGCAGAGCTCGTTGTGTGGTGACAGAGGAAATGGTGTCTCAAATGAAATCTGGTGCTGTAATCATTGATGTTTCTATTGACCAAGGTGGCTGCATAGAAACCTCTGAATGCACGAGTCACGATAAGCCTACTTTTACGAAATATGACGTGATTCATTATTGTGTTCCAAACATCGCTTCGAGAGCCGCACGTTCTGCTACCACGGCTTTGAGCAATATACTAACACCCGTTCTTTTAAAAATTGCGGAAGTAGGTGGAGTAGATGATATGATGTACCAGTATGGGTGGTTTAATAAGGGGGTTTATGCTTATAAAGGAAGTACAACTAATTTGGCAATCGCTAGAAGGTTCAACCTTCCTTTTAAAGACTTGGGTCTTTTGCTGGCCGCCCGTTTTTAATTTGATGCAAGGATAATCTGACTCATATAAATAAAAATCTCTTTTGAAGTACTACCAAAATCATTCTTATCAAGAATATCATTAAACTCTCTGATTCCCAAAGTATGTTTTATTGAGTCGTTAGAAAATTTTTGATATGCCATACTCCAGTTTCTGTAAGAAAGATTCTTTATTTCCTGCATATGAAGAGTGATCACATTTTTGTGGCGCGTATCGGTTCTTATTTTCTTATATAGTTTATTTACCTTATCAAAATCGCCCTCCAAAATCTGTAGAAACTGATTGTTATGAAAAAGTAGGCAACCAGTGATGTTATTTGTTGTATTGAACTTACGTGCAGTTTTGAGAATATTTTCAATCTCATAGTCTTCAATATTAGACGTAGTTTTGCTATGGTAAATCAATTCAAAAAGCATTTGAGTCTCTGTTATGCTAGAAAGTTAAGAATACTTTTGGGCTTTGGATATGATAAATGGGATAAGAGGCATTAGTAGAGAATTTTCTTGAACCGATTTGTTACCATGATTTTCTTAAGCCATTTTGCGTGAATGCTAGAAACCAAAAATAAACTTTATGATTCATGCAAGAAACTTGTTGATCAACGAGTGACACATATCGAAGATGCTATGCGTAATGCGCAGGCTTCGGCTAATGAGGAAACAAAGAGTAGCGCTGGTGATAAGTATGAAACTGGACGTGCTATGATGCACCTTGAAAAGGAGAAATTAGCTACCCAGCTTTCAGAGGTTTCTAAAATGAAAATGGGCTTATCTCAAATCAATATTGATAAGAGGAACGAAGAAGTTGAACTTGGCGCTTTGGTTATAACCGCAAGCGCTAAATATTTTATTTCAGTTTCGTTAGGGCAAATTATAGTGGAAGGAGAAGCCTTTTTCGCTATTTCTCCAGCTTCACCAATCGGCAGGGCTATGCTGGGCAAAAAGAAAGGAGATTCATTTGATTTCGGAGGAAGGCAAATCAATCTCCTTGAAGTTTTCTAAAAATGAGATTTAAGCCTTCTTCAAAAACATTGTTTTTAGAACAATCTGGCTTTTACCTACTCTACATTCCACTTCTTCCGGACTTCCGGTTAGTCGAATGCCCTTAATAAGGTTACCTCTCTTTAAGGTAGTGTTCATTCCTTTTACTTTTAAATCTTTGGTTACGTGAACTGAATCACCGTCTTCAAGAATGTTGCCGTTGCTGTCTTTCGTTTCCATTTGTTATTGAATAAGCCGCAAAGATAAGGGTTTTGTTGAAAAGGGTTTTCGGTTCAAAAAACCTACTTTTCCTTTAAAGTAGCTTCAAAAAGTAACCATGCATCTGGGTCAAGAATTACCTTAACGGGCTTATTGTTTAGCTTTGGAGTCCATTTTTGGTTTTTTGAGTTAACTAGAATGGTTTTTCGTTCTGTTGAACCGTCCGAATACACCAATTGAATTTCTAAATTGAAAGTGAAATCTTCTTTCTGGGTTTGGTTCAACTCTAAGTTTAGTTGGCCATTAGAGTAACTCCATGTGGCTTCTATTTCTGGCTGACCAGCTTGATACACCCATTGTCGGAAAAAGGTATCAAAGTCTTTGCCCGAAACGGACTCAAAAACCTCTTTCAAATCGTCAGATAGCGCATTCGAGAGCTTGTATTTGTTGTAGTATTGGCGAATGGCCTCCCAAAACATTTCGTCACCCACTTCTTTTCTAAGCATATGCAGCACCCAGCCACCTTTTTGGTAAGTATTGGCATTCAGAATTTCCATATAGTTTTCTACAGAAGTGTCTACAATAGGTACTCGGTTCTTTTTACTAAAGGCAATTACTTGATTTCTATTTCCTAAAACAGTTTCCCAGGCTTTTGCTCTGCCATACTTTTGTTCCATATATAGAATGGTGAAATAGGTAGCAAAACCTTCGCTCAACCAAGCGTGGTGCCAGTTGCCTTCTGATGCCGAATTACCAAACCATTGGTGTGCAATTTCGTGTGCGAGTAGTCCTTCTACACTTCGTTTTCCCGTCACTGAGTTTTCAGAATAGAAAATATTACCTGCGTTTTCCATTCCACCAAACTGCGTTTTAGATTGAACATTGGCCAATTTAGCAAATGGGTAATCACCCACATGGTTAATAAACCAATCTAAAATTGGAGAGGCAGGAGCGTAATCGTAAAAGCCTTTTTCTCTGTCTTGAGGGTAAATCCAACTTGAAACCGTTGCGCCATAAACGTTCGCTACGTTTTGAGTGGCAAAACGCGCTACGCCAATCACCATTACTTTGGTGGGGAGTTCAACTTCTGTTTTCCAATGTGTTAGCATGGTTTTATCATTAATGTTGGTGCGCTCTACCAAAAGTCCATTGCCCACCACCTGATAATGACTTGGAGCAGTAACAACCCATTCTACAGTGGCTTTGTCAGAAGGGTGATCTACAATGGGCAGCCAGTGTTGACCACGATCGGGGTAATTATCTCCGAAGAAAGTGCGGTCGCCATATTTGTTTTTTGAAATGATAAGGCCAGTTTCTGGAATTCCTTCATAAGCAATCGTGAAAGTTCGGCTTTGGCCGGCTTTAGCTGCGAAATTGATAGTTAATTTATTTCCAGAATGTTCAAAAGGTATTCTTTTATCATCGGACATTAAGGCAACTACCGTCATGCCCTTGTCATTTGGTTTTGTTCTAACGAGGTCTAAATCGAACTGTTGAAGGTCCTTCTTGAACTTCACTGTAACCAAAGCAACTCCATTGATTTTGTCAGACTCATCCGTCAATTGAATTTCGAACCTGTAATGCTGAACATCAATTGCACTGAACCTTTCTTGGTGTTTTTGGGCAAATATTGAGAAGCATGCAAATAATGTAGTTATGGAAAAGATTATTCTTTTCATATCAAAGTTGGTGTTGAATTTTGAAAACTGAATTTACATTTAAATCATTGTTTTTCCACTGTGATTTGTTTAGCGTAAGCTTCAGTAACCTGTGCTAAGTAACTTTTAAGCTGTTTGTATTCATTGGGTTCGTAGACGGATTTTTTTAAAACATAGGTTGAAATCGCAATGATCTTCCGCTTGGAAGGGTCTAAAAGCACTTCAAAAGAGAAATCAATTAAGGGGTTTGAAAATTGAACACTCTCAGGTATTACTGAAAAAGAATAGCCATCTGGAATTTCAATAATTGTATTAAACTGTTTCTTCTGACTATAAGTGAAATCTACGGGGTAAGTTCTGTGCTCGGCTTTTAGTGGGTTTATTGTTGGAGCCTTGTTCAAGAATGGGTGAAAATAAATTTTCCCTTCAAAAGTTGAGACTGGGTACGTTGCTTCATACTTAATTATATAAGGTACAGAAGGAGAATTTGTTTCGGAATACTGAATATCACCAATTAGGCCATAGCTATCGGTAAGCTCTCTATGAATCAATTTTTTGTTTCTCTTGTACTGGAGCGCATCGTAATCGGTTAATGTTTTTACAAATTCACCTTCGAGTTTAAGGGTGGATGGATTTAGTTTAAGTTTCATATCCTCACTTTCTAAAGAAGGTAAGGTAATATTTAAATCTACCCAGCCTTGTTTTTCTTCATCTACAATTAGTCCTTTTTCATTAAGATATTCAGCTGGTAGTTTGCCAAACTCTAATTCTTTTTCAGTGGCTTCTGTGAGATAAAATTGCTGATCTATCTCTAATAAAATAGCCAAAGTGTTAAAGAAGCTTTCAAAAGGATAATCGGTTTTTATTTTCCCATGATCGCGGGTGCTGAGTACAACTGGGTAGGCTTCAATGTCAAACGCTCTTAACATTCCTATTAAGAAAAGGTTGAGCTCCGCAGTAGATCCTGTAGTTTCATTTAGAAACTCCTTTACATTTTTAGAGGCATATTTCCCTCTCATTCGATTCCAGTTGTAGTTTTCTTTTACATATCGAGTGAGTTGTTTGGCTTTTTCGAAATTTTCCAATCTTGAAATTTCTTGGAGGCGCTGATCATCTTTGATCATTTTCTCTACACTTTTCGAACTCGATTTGATGAACTTCCCGAAATTATCAGACTTGAGCATGCTCTCAACCATCTGAGCCCATGTTGTTATTATTTCTTCTTTTGAGCCATTAGGGCGGATAATTCTAGCCAACTGCCAATCCATTTTGATTATGTAATCATTCATTGAAGTGATGTATTGAATATCAGTAAATGCTGGAGTGTCCTTCATAGCAAACTCATACACCATCTCTTTAAAGTCTATTGTGGCAAACCTTCGACTACCAGTTCCAATATATGAATTTGTATAATCAAAGTTCTTAACCCCCTGTGCTAGGTAGGTGTATTCGTAAAATGGTACAACATGAACTTCGTACTCACTGTACTGTGTTGGTATTTTACTTTGAAACTCCCAATCGGGAAGGTTAAACATGAAAGGTGATTTTAATGTATAAGAATACTCGATCACAGATCCCTCCTTAACTCCTGGAATAGCAAATTTTTTCTGATGCCAGTTGTTATTGATCTTTTCGTCATATATATCGGCTTTATTCAACACACTTTTCTGATCTACCCCATTTACTAGTGTATGACTGATTGCTTGAATATCATTAATAAGTTCTGTATTTCGCATATCCTGTTGATAGTACGGAATGTTGATATTTGAAAAATCTAAACCTGCTTTGGTAAGTATTTTGATTCGTCTTGTTCTTTCAAAAACGATAATAAATCTACCTTCTTCCTCTATAAAGTTGGTAACGCCCCCGTCAAAGAGAACTACCGCTTCAGCGTCATCATATTTTTGAAATTCATTATTTTCGAGGTCAGATAAGCTAACTGACCCAAATTTGATTTTTTCTCTCTGAGCATTCAAACTCAAGCAAAAACAAAAAATGAGGGAGACGAAAAGAGGTTTGAAATAAACTGTCATAATTATTTTAGCGTTATTAATGTTTTGGCTCTTGATTCATTCATAGAAGATATAAACTCGAAGAATTTTGTGTAATCTTCGGTACTATACCTCCCAGAGTTGATGATAAATTCTCGGGTTAGGATGATCTTATTATTGATCTTTTCAGATACAACAGAAAAGCTTCCGAAAATGGATTTTATCATATTAGTGCCATTCGAAAGAGTAACTTCAATATTCTCATCAACTGAAATTTCAAATTGATCTTTGTAATGAATTGGGTAAGGGAAGAAAAGTGGAGTTTTTCTTTGACTTGGCCTTTCAATTTTAGGGAAATCTAAGCTAGGTAAATTCAGAACTTTGGCTTCCCCAAACTGCTGGCCATAGTCGGATAAATTCATTTCAGCTTCCACTATTATTTCTTGAGAATCACGCGTTTGTTGGTTGATTTTAGTGATGGTTGATGGAGATTGTTGATAGGGTAACTTTGATTTTGCAAAATGCTCTATCTCACTTTTAGATCCATTTTTCATGTAGTATAGTAAAGTTTCAAAGTCATCGCCCCTGAACTTGCTATTTACTTGCGCCTGTATTTTATTTTTAGCTTGAATGGAAATATCTATTCGTGTGTCTCTTCGCGTTTCTACATTGGTCATTGCAGGAATCTGGATGATTTTGCTTTGTGAAGAGTTAACAAAAAGCGCTTTACGGTTCTGTGTAAATGTTCCTAGATAACCAAAAGGGTTGATGTTACTTGTGGTCTCTAACCAAAGTGTGTCCGTTTTGGTTGGAATGGCCAAAATGACATGATTAAACTGCTGACTTGGGAAATTAATGTCGAGATCAACAGGTATTTCATCTGCATAAACATCAGTACAAAAAGCTTCAATACCCGCTTCTGCTAAAAGAGCCTGCATGTAATTGGTTAATGCCTTACAGTCACCATATCTATTTTGAGCCACGTAACTAGCAGGGTAAGGAAGCATTCCTCCAATACCAATTGCAACATTAATATATCTAATATTATCCTGTAAGTAATGATAGAGGGCATTGGCCTTTGATTCTACATCTGGCAAATCCCGAGTTAAATTTCTCACAATCTGTTTCTCACTTTCAGGTAAATCATGAAGGCCATGGCTTAATTGATTGAGCCATTCTCCATAAGACTGCCAAGACTGGAAACTTCCAGATGGGCCATACTCAAAGAATAGAGGTACTATTGATACTTTTGGAATCAGCTCATGAATAGGAGGAGCGAATACTTCTTTTATAATGCTTTCAGCGGTATAAGTTCCTGTCCATTCATAAATCAATTTACCATCTTTAGTACTTTTAATGGCCTGATTTATATTCTGTTCCCTTACAGATAATTGAAAGTTAGTTGGGGTTGTTAAGGTTAAGGAAGCCTTTTTAGTATTTGTATGTAGTGATATTACAGGAGTCCATTCATCAATAGAAAGAAAGCTATCGTAAGAAATGGAATAACTATAGTTTAGTACATATGGGTATTGATTGTGGCTTAACTCAAATACTTTATTGAAATCATCTTCATATAACGAGTAGCCAGAAATGCTACTTACATCTGTTACATCTCTTTTTTTTAACTTTTTAATCTCATTGCCAGAAGCATCAATAATTGAGGCACTAAGTTCTTTGATCTTATTCGATGATGAATAGGGTATAGCAACTTGGGTCATATGCTGACCGTCACGATTATTAATTTGAATGGAGATGTCTACCCAAACTGATAGCTTGTTGTTGCTAACTTCAATTTTTTTATCATAAAGTATCACCTCAGCATTGTTCTCATTTATTGATTGCGCATATAGAGGAGTGTGGTAGAAAAAGTATATAAATAAGAAAATGGTCTTTAATATAGTGAAACGGTATGCCATCAGGGACAGTGTTTTGTATTTAAAGTGAAGATAGAAAATAGAATGTTTTTGTAATCAATTAAATTTAAAGTTGTGATAAGGTTAGGCTAATTTCACTTCTAATCAACTGTGTTATTGGTTATTCTCTCCACAATTTCATCTAATTGATGGGCTGATTGAGATAGGTAATCCAAGTACTCTCTCTCTCTTTCTTGATCCGCTTCTTTGTCGGAGTTTAACAGATTGATAAAAATCAAGATATTGGCTAATGGTCTCCTAATTTCATGAGAGTGTTCCCATGCAATTTGTTTGAGTTTTGAGTTTTGTTCAGCCAAACGCTCATTCTGCATCTTTATCTCCCTCTCCGCCTCTTTGCGTCTGTCGATATTTGTCGAACTGAATGTAACCCCAATAAGCTTATTGTTTTTACCATAAGCAGGTAAATAACTGATTTCAAACCACTGAGAGGTGTTATTAAAATGAGTTTCTATTTGATGAGAGGCGCTTTGTTCAGAAAGAGCTATATCTGCATTTTTTTTAAAAAGCTCTTTTTCTATATCAATTAGATATTCCCAGATTTCACTGCCTTCTTTCAATTCTTTGTGAAGTAGTAACACGCTGTTTTCCTGTGCTTTTTTATTGAAGGAGAGAATACGGAAGTCGGTACCGACAAGGATATGACTGTCATTTGTGCTGTTCATAATTGCACCTAGCTTATTTTCTGAGGAGGAAAGTAGCCTCACTGTATTCGATAGCTTTCTTTCAATAGGAAGATAAATATATATAACTTCCAAAGAGATAATAATAATGGACAACACTGCCAGAAATATTTCAATAAGTACAATGAACCGAAGCTTTTTGTCTGATGATAGTTCTAGGTTTTTTACTACCAAATCCATTGCGTTTAAAAATGTTTCTTGATTTTCATCTACTGCATTAATGTCTATGTCGCTAGGTAGAATACTATCATCAAACAAGGTAGAAATGTACTCTATGTTACTACTCAACTGCAGCAAAAGGTTTCTGGCGGTTTCATCTTCTACCGCATTGATTTGGATTTCCTCGTTGCCATTCAGTAATGCGTAATGAACTTGATTCCACTCCTTGTAATATTCTTTTATCTGTTCAAGTGTGCTCTTTCTTTCTTTAAGTTGATAAAATTCTAAATTTATTTTTTGACTTAGCATTCTTTGGCGACCCGAAAGATTCAAGACTCGAGCATCTTGGTTTTTTTTGTGTAACCAGTATTGAATGAAGCTTTGATTTACAGCGATAACAGCGACTGCCAAAAGAATTCCTAAAACGTATTTCTTTCTATGCATTTTGCGGCTATTTGGTATTAAAAGAGGTGAAATTTGAAGTGGGTTTAGACGCCAAATTGGGTCAAGTGATGGTCTAAATGCTTATAAAACATATTATTCCATTCGGTGATACTTAGTCGCCCAAAGGAAAGAGACTCCTTATTGTCGAAATGCGATTCGCCAAGTACTTGCGTTTTGGTAAGGTAGTCAATAAGCCTTTTTTTCTCAGTTTCGAAGTCCTTTTCGGCAGTCATTAAAAATGCGGGAGCAGTTCTTAAATTCTTTTTATATGGCTTCTCACTTGTCACCATTCCTTTCACGAAAAACTTCAGCATCAATTTCATCATGCCTTTTGGCGGCTGATGTGTGCCGTCATAAATCATTTCGTAAGTAACGCTGCAATGTGCTAGCATTTGTCCCACATTCATTTTACCCCAAAGTGGTTGGCTCTCTGGTGTAAGTTTGTTGATTCTGTCAATGACCTCTTGAGTTACTTCTGGCTTAAAAATGTTCTTCACGACTGTTTATTTAAAAAGTTGAAATCTAATACATGCCTACTTTGCCATTCATTGATTTAAAAATGGCCGGAGAGTTAAACCCTACGCCATCTTTAAACACAATTTCCATTTTTCGAATATTGCTTACGTCCGCTTCTAAATCTCCACCGATGATTAGAATATCGGCTTGTTTACCAACCTCTAATGAGCCTACTTTATCGGCACGTTCTAAAAATTTAGCACCATCCAAAGTTGATATTTTTATTGCTTCTGTTAGCGAAAAGCCTGCCTCAATAAAAAGCTCAATCATGCGCTGATTAGCATAGCCTGCAATGGTTCTGCCCGCCCCAGTGGGGTCGGTGCCTGCCAAAAGTTTTCCACCCATTTCGTAAAACATTTTCTCCCAAGCCATTTGCTTTTGAAAGTCAAGCATGGCAGTTTCGTCTCGCCCTTGCTGACGCTTATGGCTAGTTTCAAGGCTCTCACGAATTTCTGGACTAATGGCGTCTAAACCACCACCCAAGACTACTTCTCTATCGGTATAAGGCTCAAAAACGGTGAGGGTAGAAGTTACCGCTACATCTTTTTCGATCAAGAACTCCATGAGCTCCTTCATTTCAGGGGCGTCTACTGGTAAGGCGCGTAATGCTTGTCCGCGTTTAAAAGCAGGACAGAAGTCATCTACCTTGTCTCCTACAAAATCAGAGCTTTGGAAGAAACCATGCTCAATATTGTCTATGCCAATTTCAGCTGCTTCGCGATAAGTCACAGAGCAGATATGGCCAGTTACTTTTTTTCCTTTGGCGTGCGCAGCGTTTACTACACTTTTTAAATCTTCTTTTGTTATGTTCTGATAAACCTTAAAGGAATTAATGCCTCTGTCTGCCCAATAATTCACCATTTCTGCAGCTTCGTCTGAACTTTCAATCACACCCACTTCTGGTACTGATGTGCCTTCTCTTTCTATAAACGGACTTGTTAAGTCCATTTTTGGACCCAACATTCTTCCTTGTTCAATCCATTTTCTAATGTTCAAATCAGTTTGCGGTTCAATACTACCTGCAGTACGAATGGTGGTTACACCTCCCGCCAAATACAGACGCGGAAAAGTAAATGTCATTTGTGAAACGCTAAAAATGCCATCGAAAGGTTTTGGATAAAAAATATGTTCGTGGAGCATGACCATTCCGGGCATTATCGTTTTGCCAGTGCAGTCAATTACCTTCACGCCAGCGGGAATCGGTACTTCACCAGTGTTTCCCATGGCGGTAATAATTCCATTTTCAAAAACCAAAGTTTGATTCGTTTTGATATCTGCACCAGTGCCGTCAATGGTTTTAGCATGCGTAAGGGCGACAACGTTTTCTTGCACAGCCACATAAGGCCGCACTGCCCTTGAAAATTCTTGAGCTTTCAGTATTTGGGTTGAAAAGAAAATAAGCAGAAGGAGGACTGAGTTTTTAAAAGACATAGTATTGGTTTGAGTGTTGAAAGTTAAAGAATTATGCTTTCTAAATTAAGCTCGAACGTTGCATATGTTAGGCAAGCAGAATAAATTGTAAGATGGAAAGTTTGGTAAATTTCTTTGATAATATCCCCACAGAGTTTCGGGCGGGGATTTTAATTGGCGGAGTGGTGGTTTTCTGGATCATTGAAGGAACACTTCCGCTTTTTGCTTTTCAATATAAAAAAGTAAGGCATGCAGGGCTCAACCTCTTTTTCACCTTAACTACAGCCATTATTGGTTTTGGTTTGGCAGGTGTGCTTTTGGCTGCTTCAAATATGGTAGCTAATAATCAGTTTGGGCTGCTGTATGTCGTTGATCTACCACTTTGGGGGCAATTGATTGTTGGTGTTTTACTGCTCGATTTTATAGGCGCTTATTTAGTGCATTATACCGAGCACAAAGTAAAATGGATGTGGAAATTTCATTTGGTACACCATAGCGATACCACAGTAGATGTTACTACGGGTTTGCGGCATCATCCAGGAGAAACCATTTTCAGAATTGGATTTACCATTCTTGCCGTAATTATTGTAGGCGCACCTATGTGGCTCATTATGGTGTATCAGAGTCTTTCTGTGCTCTTCGCTCATATAACTCATGCTAATATTCGCATGCCGAAATCAGTAGATAGAGTGCTTTCTTGGTTGTTTGTTACGCCATTAATGCACAAGGTGCATCATCATTATACGCAACCTCTAACCGATACCAACTTTGGAAACATCTTTTCTATATGGGATCGCATTTTTGGCACTTTCGCCCAAGTGGAAGATACGAAAGAGTTGATTTATGGGATTGATACCCATATGGACCCTAAAGAGAATGATGATATGGTGAACCTGCTCAAAATTCCTTTTCAACCTTACAGGGTTGCGGAAGAAGCACAAGTTCAAAATCTTGTTCCGAAAAAATAGATGAAGCTTTCTCTCGAGCAAAAGTCGATTCCTTATTTAACCAACCAGTTTGCTCAAGTTGGCAAGGTGGTTTTTATTTCTATTCGACCTCAAAGAGGAGAGCTGCCGCAAACTGTGCAAGAAGTTTATGCTATTGAAGGAATCGGTTTGGAAGGTGATCATTATGCCTCGAAAGGAGGAAAGCGGCAAGTAACGCTGATTCAAGCGGAGCATATAAAGGCTGTGGCTTCTATGATTGGTCAAGCTGAAGTTGATCCTTTATTGTTGAGAAGGAATATTGTTGTGGAAGGGATTAATCTTCAAGCCTTAAAAGGAAAGAAATTCCGAATTGGGAATACTGTGTTGGAACATACTGGCGATTGTCATCCTTGTTCCCGAATGGAAGAAAACTTAGGAAATGGCGGCTATAACGCCATGCGTGGGCACGGAGGAATAACCGCCAGAATCTTATCTAGTGGTCGAATTTCACTTGATGATGAGCTTAGTCCAATGGAGCAGCCTCAGGAATTTCCTTCACCAACTCTACATTCTGCGACTGATCAGGACCTCCAGCCATAATTAATGTACCTCTAGTACCATCATTGGCTTCGATTACAAAAATCTCTTCCTCATCACCTGGGTTCGTCATGCCATCAAAGCGATACGTTTTCACGATTTTTAGTTGGTAAGGTGTGTATTCTTTCTTGCTGGCTGTGGCCACAATATTCTTTTCCTTGGCTGTAAATTGTTCCTTAAAACCTTGTTCGTTTAACTCTGCCAATATCTGTGAAAGTGTTCTATCTGTAGTTTTCATAATGCGTTTTTTAAATTTGTTCTTACATAACCTTTTTTGGGGCATAGGGTTTTAAAGAATAAGTATAAGTGCGGGTTTTGAAACTTTCTAGCAACATTCTTTTGTTCAAGATGTTTCAGAAGATGTAGAAAAGACCGTACTTTCGCAGATTCAATGGAAAGGCAAACGGCCTTTACTTATATAACATGGGGCCGACTGGAATTGACAGTAGGTGTAATGCAAGTGTAAGCATGCAGGGAGTTGTGAGTATTTCCCTTAAATAAAACTTTCACATTTATAATTGGCGAAAGACAATACGCCCTTGCTGCCTAATTAAGAATTAGTAGCAATGTGTCTCTCTCACCCCCTGGTCTGCCGGGTGGGAAATCGAGGCATCACACGCAGACCTGGCTACTTCTAGGTATCGTGATAGAAGCGGTAAGATCAATTGCGAATAAGGTGTAGATTAGGTTGGTTGCTGACCTTGCTACACTCGAAAACTAATCAGCGAATAAGCATGTAGAAGGCGCTTAGTGTTCCTTATCTGGACGAGGGTTCGAACCCCTCCGGCTCCACCTATGCCCGCTGAAGCCTTGTGCGTAAGCGGGCTTTTTTTTATCCACCGAAGCCTTGGCGTAGGTGGATTACCTCAGTACATGCGGGCTTCGGTGGAAAAACTCCACCACTGCGTCTACCGTAGCTTTAATGAAGGTGGAATGTCTATTATAGCTCTTGGTGAAGGTGGGCTCCTTACTATATTTAAATTCACTTTCCTTATGTGTAAGTAGTCTCGTAAATTTTTATCTTGAATGATAAGAAATTTCACTCATGCACACCGTTTACATCCTCAAGTGTTCAGACGGCTCTCATTATATGGGCTGTACTGGTAATCTTGAAGAAAGATTAAAAAGGCACAATAAAGGAGAAGTGAGTTACACAAAACTCAGATTGCTTTTCGATGTAGTGCTCACCATCAATTTTCCTGAAAAATATAAGGCCTTAGCTTTCGAGAAGTTGAAGTCTGGCAGAGGCAGGGCATTTATGTATAAAAGATTTATTTGATTTGGCTTTCAAATCCTTTTCTCAAAAGAATAATTAATCGCCTTCAACCTGTCTTGATAAAAAGCATAGTAACGGCTTTTGTTCTTTTCTGAAAGAAAGCTTCGGTCAATAAAGGTTTTGATCAATTCGTGTTCGGTACGGAAGTTCTGGAGTATTCTAATGGCTCTTTTCTCGTTTAGACCTATCCGCTGCGCGAACTCAAAAAAATCATCGTAGGCGTAAAAACCATTGGCCTTAAAGCTTTTGGTTTCATAATCATCAATAAAAAGGCCGTCCTTTAAAGCCATGGCCGTATCGTTTTCGATATGGATTCGTGTGTTCAACAGGTCGTATGCCGGAGCAAGAATGTGGTCTCCTTGTGGTGTTTGTTGTAACGAGAAATTTTTGAGGTGGGCATCGCCATTTGCAAAAAGATAGTTGAACAGCACTAGTGAAAAGAACTTTTCAATTTCTACCGAATAAGCAGGTACAAACTTTCGCATTAATAATGCGATATTTTCATAAGCCCCTTCATACTTAAATGCTGCTCCTCTGTTTTCGCTGGTATAACCCGATAGGGCAGCAAAATCCTCTTGACCTATTTTCTTGAAAACGCTTTTCCCTGAAATGTCCTGATTGGGAGCAATATCGAAGCGTTTGGTGATATAAGCGGGTTCGCCATTGTTAAAGAAAATAATTGCGCATTCGGCCACATTGAGTTTAAAAACCTGTCGGGCAATTTGCATAGTGAGGTGTTCATTGGCAGGAAGGTCGAGTACCTGTCCAATGGTTTCTCTATGAGGGATAGGCTTTAAAATGTAAAGTCCCTGCTGACCTTCTTCTACAAGTTGCAATTGGTTTTTCTCCAGTCGCATCGACTGCTTGATTTGCACCCCCGAAATCGACATTTGCTTACGGTTTTGTCGAAAATCTTCCGCTACTTTTTCGTCCAGCTGTGGAGGTGAAAATGGTAAAACATGATTTACCTTCTTACCATAAAAAACACGCTTTAAGGCCGTAGAGCTATAAGTGTTATAGCCTTCGGAAAGTGT
The DNA here is from genome assembly GCF_001593005.1 of Roseivirga ehrenbergii. Taxonomy (GTDB): domain Bacteria; phylum Bacteroidota; class Bacteroidia; order Cytophagales; family Cyclobacteriaceae; genus Roseivirga; species Roseivirga ehrenbergii. The sequence continues at coordinate 161,853 of NZ_LQZQ01000001.1, read as the reverse complement.
AGACGGGCAATATTTGATAATCGAATTACTCATCTGTAGTCACCTTTAATGTAACAGGGCCAATGGCGTCATACTGAGTGGTGGCACACAATATTCCGAAAAAATCTTGTTTGTCTATTTTTAAATATTTGCTCTGTAGACTTAAGTTGGCACCTTCAGCGATTAGGTTATAAAAAAATGGGAACAGCGTATCAGAATTATACTCTTGTTGGTTTTTGGGTAATGTGAGGCTTATGGCTGGCTTTTCAGGGTTGGCAAAATATGAGTCTGAATAGCGGAAACGATATTTTTTATCAGAGCTCTCGGAAAGCACCCCCGCTTTTTCTTCATTGTAGAAAACATCTGCCTGTCTCATTTGATTATGCGTTTAGTTGCTTGATCACCAATTTGAGTTCCATGCCTAGTACATTGGCCAAATCGTAAAGCGTTTGTAGCGTTGGGTTTCCTTTGTTCGATTCTATCGCTTTTATGGTTCTCAAGCTTACGTCAGACAATGAGGCCAAGTCTTCCTGACTAATTCCTAGGGCTTTTCTTCTCTCTTTTATATGCTCAGCTATTTCTTGAAGGTGCATTGTATTGCTCTTTACGATATAAATGTAGGCAATGTTTTATGAAGAATACTAAAAAGTGCGGTATAATACACTATTCAGTGGTAAAGCATAACATGAAATACGATTCTTATGTGATAAGTGCAGTATAATACACTATTGAAGAGTGAGGATTTAGCCATTGCCGATTACTTTAAACCAATTCCTCTTCAGTATCTTTGCGCTATGCGTTGCTCCTCAGGTAAAATTCAATACGATTCTCAGCAGTTGGCCGAAGATGCCCTGATCGATCAGCATATCTATAAAGGTTTTGCCGAACATCAAGGGCCACAGAATGTATATGAATGTCGTGACTGCGGTTACTGGCACATGACCTCTAAAAATGCGGAACGTTTGCCTCGCCTTCAAGAAATGATTGACTCTGGCGAAATGCGTAAAAAGCAACAAGCCAGCCAGTGGGAGCGAAGGTTTTGATGCTCTTGATAAACTCTCCAAAAGTTTAGCTCGTAATAAAACCGACTTATATAGAACCATAAAAAATTGTTGAATAACTTTTGGAGAGTTGTCATCACTCTTCTCACATAACCTTCCTAATTTCGTTGCATGGAAATGTCTCAAAAACCCCTTGCCGAACGCATCCGTCCCCAAACCTTAGACGACCTGATTGGTCAAGAACATTTGGTAGGAAAAAACGGGGTGTTACGCAGGGCCATAGAGTCGGGCGGAATTCCATCCATGATTCTTTGGGGGCCTCCGGGCGTGGGTAAAACGACCATTGCCAATATTATCGCGAATACAGTTAAAGCACCTTTCATCCCTTTGAGTGCCATCAGTTCTGGCGTAAAAGAGATAAGAGTGGTAATTCAAAGAGCCAAATTTCAATCGAAAACCATTCTTTTTATTGATGAGATTCACCGCTTTAATAAGTCGCAGCAAGATGCCCTTTTGGGTGCGGTAGAAAAGGGAGATGTTACCTTAATTGGTGCCACCACAGAAAATCCTTCGTTCGAAGTCAACTCGGCACTTTTGTCGCGATCGCAGGTGTACACACTCAAAGCGCTCTCTAAAGAAGACCTGCTTCGCTTGGTGGAAAGCGCCATTCAGAAGGATAAGATTTTGAGCCAGAAAACTATCCATTTAAAGGAAACCCAAGCGCTGTTCAGTATTTCTGGTGGAGATGCCAGAAAGCTGCTGAATTTACTCGATTTGGTGGTGGAAAATCTTGGTGGCGAAGAAGTAGAAATCACAGACGATAAAGTGATCGACATTGCGCAACAGCGGGTGGCCATTTACGATAAGTCGGGTGAACAACATTACGATATTATTTCTGCTTTCATCAAATCCATTCGCGGCAGCGACCCGAATGCAGCGGTGTATTATTTAGCGAGAATGATTGAAGGCGGTGAAGACATAAAGTTCATTGCCCGCAGGTTGGTCATATTGGCTTCCGAAGATATTGGCAATGCAAACCCCACTGCTTTGGTGATTGCCACCAATGCATTTCAGGCGGTGAGTATGATTGGTTATCCTGAGGGTAGAATCATTTTGTCCCAATGCGTTACTTATTTGGCGGCTTCTGCTAAAAGTAATGCGGCCTACATGGCCATAAATGAAGCCCAAGCTTTGGTGCGTCAAACGGGCGATTTACAAGTGCCGCTGCCCATCCGTAATGCGCCAACCAAATTGATGAAGGAAGAGGGCTATGGCAAAGGCTACAAATACTCGCATAACTTCCCCGGTAACTTTGTAAACCAAGAATTTATGCCTGCGGAAATTAAAGGAACCAAACTTTACGATCCGGGTAAAAACCCACGCGAAGAAGAAATGCGCAAGCGTCTACAAGCCATGTGGAAAGAAAAGTATGGGTATTGAAGTAGTATTGAGTACCTAGTACTTAGATAATAGACTTTAGCATTCTGTACTAATGGTCGGAACCCTCCAAAAGTTGATGTCCCTAGATCAGCAGGAGCTAATGGCTTCATTCAATCTATAAAAGAGAACTTTTGGAGGGTTTTTCCAGATATAAAGTAAAAGTCAAACCTTGATCAGCGAATTCTGAACCGCATAATTAGCGGTTTCCTTTGCCCAAACCTGATAGGTAAGTTTAGAAGGATGAACGCCATCACTAAAGAAATCTGCGCTGGTCATAGATGGATCTATTTTATCGATCCAATTTTCAAAACTGATTTTCTGGGCATCGTAAAAAACATTTTCATGTTTGGCGATGGTTTGCTCAACCCTTTCGCCCAGCATTTCAACCAAGTTCCCCATAGAAAACTTAATGAGGCTTGTAAAAGCTGGGAATAGCTTGATTGGGGGCATGCTGGTGAAGAGAATCGGAGTGTTTCTGAATTTTCTCTTCAAAGCAATAATCAATGCGTCAATATCTTTTGCCCACTGATTTGGGCTGTTGAAAGTAAACGAATCGTTTCCGCCAAGGCCAACCACGAGGAGATCGGCTTCCGTTTCTTCAATTTTTGGGATTAACCTTTCCGTTACGCGTTTAGCAGTATAGCCGCTTTTCGCATAGACCTTCCAGCTGATATTTGTGCTGAGTTGAGTGGCCAAGTGATTGGCAAAAGTTCCGGTAAAGCCTTCTTCGTGCGTTTTCACACCCACTCCAGCAATGGTACTTTCACCAAGGGCAATGATTTTAAGTGGTTTGGAAGAAGAAAATGATAGGATACTTCCTTCCGTACCTTTTGCTTCTGGCAAAGAAGGCACGCTGGCGCGTATTCTTTTGCCTTGAAAGTACATAATGGGCAGCATTGGAATAGTAATCAGTGCGCCAAAAATGTACTTGCTGTTCATCTTTTATCCTCTACATTCAGAAATGGCCTTCTCCAAAATACCGAGTACTTTGTCTTTGTTCATGCCAATCATTGAGGCAGGAAAACCTACTTCTAGGTTTGAAATGGTAAGGCTTTCCTCGGCTTCAGAATACTCGAAATCGAGTGAAATTCCGTTTTTAGACAGATAACCACTAATGCCTTGAAGTTCGATGCCCTGACTTTTTAACTTGGCCCTTAAGCACTCGAATGCAGCGGGATTTACTTGATCAAATTTCGTCATCTTCTTCGTTTTCTTCTGGTGAACCCTGAACTTCAGCAATAGGCTTAAATCCTTCTGGTACTTTTTGCTCAGCAGTATGATGGAAAATCTCCAAAACTGGCGATTCCTTCACTTCAGGAATGGTAAAGGTAACCAACATATTGTTCAAGCTTTCGCGAATACGTTCATAAGCTTGCTTTACATCGCTGGCGGTTACCATCATCAAGTTAGAAATCTTCTTTTCTTTTCCAGAATCAGCATCTGCAGCCATGTATACTACTTTGCAGTTAAAGAATGTATCAGCATCTGGGTATTCAAAAACATCAGTAACTCTGCTTTTTGCTATGCCAGTTACCTGAAATTCGCCCATTACACGCTGGCCAATTTCTTCATAGATTTTAGCTTCGGCTTCGGTAAAAGAAAGGGCATCGGCCAAGTAAGTTTCGCTCACGCTTTTAGTACGACCTTGCTCGTCTTCCTTCATATATTTCACCTTACAGGTAAACCAAGTCTTCATAATTCCATTCTTTAAATGAGGGGTCAAAAATACAATTGATATTGATGAAAACAGTAGAGATTTGGAATTTCTATCGAAGAAACTTGCTCAAGTTTTAGGTAGAATTATCGCTGGTTTATAAGTTTTATATCAGCTATCTTCTCGAAGTCGAATAATTTGTTAAAAATTTCGGTACTTCACGCCAATATGAGTCAAGTATTCCCTTACCCCAGTCAAATTGTTGTCACTTGTTTTCCAAAACAAAGCCCTTGGCTTGCTCAAGAAATTGAAGCGCTAGGCTTTAAAATTGAAAGCCAGAGTATTACAGAAGTAGAAGTAAACGGCTTTATGGACGATTGTTTAAAGCTGAACATGTTTTTACGTACGGCCGGAAGGGTGCTTTTTCAAATCAGAAGGTTTAGGGCGAAAAACGCGGATGAGCTGTACAGAGAGCTGTCTAAGATACCTTGGGAAGACTATTTCGACACAGATGATTATTTTTCGATTACCTCTTATGTAAAGAATGACACCATTACAGATGATCGTTTTGCTAACTTAAGAGCGAAGGATGCAATTGCTGATCGATTTGTAAAGAAAAAGGGTGAACGCCCAGATTCTGGCTCAGATAGAGATGGTGCTGTTGTTCATTTATACTGGAAGGAAGACAAAGTACGAGTTTACTTCGATACTTCAGGGCAAACCATTGCCAAGCACGGTTATAGAAAAATACCAGGCAAAGCCCCAATGATTGAGTCTTTGGCGGCCTCGGCTATTATTGCCAGTAATTGGGATAGGAAGAGCACCTTTGTAAACCCAATGTGTGGAAGTGGCACTTTGGTCATTGAAGCAGCTTTGCTAGCCACCAATACCGCCCCGGGTTTATTCCGCGAAAACTTCGGTTTTATGCATATTAATGGATACAGCGAAGACTCATGGCAAGGCTATATACGCCTAGCAGAATTGCAGCGTAAAAATCAGCTCGACTTTAAAATTATTGCATCAGATTTGAGTAGTAGTGCGGTTACAGCCGCTAAAATGAATGCTCGAACAGCGGGTGTTGATCACTTAATTGATTTTCAGGTTTGTGATTTCAGAGAAACTGAAATTCCTGAAGAAACAGGTGTAGTAATGTTCAACCCCGAATATGGAGAACGACTTGGGGCCGATAAAGACTTGGAAGAAATCTACTCTGCCATTGGTGACTTTTTCAAACAGCAGTGTAAAGGGTATATGGGCTATGTGTTTACCGGAAATTTAGACTTGGCCAAGCGAATTGGTTTACGTACCAAGAGAAGGGTAGAGTTTTACAATGCAAAAATCGACTCACGTTTGCTAGAGTATGAGTTATATGCAGGAACACGTAAAGAAAAGTAATTGAAAATATTAAAGAAGATATGGTCCAGTTTTCCTGTGCAACTAATGGTTGTACATGTTAAATACAACCAATTTTTATTGGTGTACTGGTTCATTTTGTTTTCGTCAGTAGGAGGCAGTTTTGGCGAAAATTTAGGAATACCATATCTGTTTTTAGATCCTGTTTATTTAGATGAAGTTTCCATTTGGGGCTTTTTTATCATGGGTATCGCTGTGGCTGGATTTGGTATGGCCTTTAATATTACCAGCTATATTCTAGATGGGTTCAGGTTTCCTTTTTTGGGTACTTTACCCAAACCATTGGCTCATTTTTGCATTAATAACTCCATAATTCCTTTTAGCTTTTTGGTGTTTTATGTGATTAAAATAATTCAGTTTCAACACGATGCAGGAGGAGGGGCTGGTCAGGGAATTGCGATTAAAGTAGCTGGAGTGTTGTTGGGATGTATTGCCTTTTTGATTTTCCTGTTTGCCTACTTCTTTAAAACCAATCGAGATATTTTTAAGGTATTGGGAATTAATCAGCAACTAAAAATAAAAAGAACCAACAGCCAAAAACTCAAAGCCTTTAGGAAATTACAATCCTTGAGAAGAAGTAGGGTGAAGGTGAATTATTATTTGAGCCTCAATTTTAAATTTTATTCTACCAGACGTTTCGAGGAATATTATGATAGAATGGCAATTTTGAGGGTTTTTCTTCAGAATCAGCGAAATGCCATAATCATAGAATCACTGGTGCTTTTGATCATTTTTGGTTTGGGGCTTTTTCAAGATGTAGCCATTTTTCAAATACCAGCAGCAGCTTCTGGAGTGCTTTTGCTTACTATGATCGTGATGCTTACCGGTGCTTTAAGCTTTTGGTTTAGGTCATGGATTATCAGTGGAATTGTGGGGGTATTTATACTGCTGAACATGGTTTTTGCTACGGATTTTCTTAGCTACCAGTATCCGGCTTATGGTTTAAATTATGAGAGTGCTCCGGCAGAATACACATTAGAAAATCTTCAAGAATATGCATCAGAAAAAAACGTGGAGGCTTCTAAAGCATACATGTTAGAAGTACTTCAAAACTGGAAAGCAAAGTTTAAAGAAGATAAGCCTAAAATGGTTTTGGTAACGGTGAGCGGTGGTGGGCAGCGTTCGGCTTTATGGACGACCAATGTACTACAACATGCAGATTCTGTATTTGAAGGTGAATTAATGAATAACACCTTTATGATTACTGGTGCTTCGGGAGGATTGTTTGGAGCCGCTTTTTACCGAGAATTAGCCTGGAAGAACTTTAATCCACAAGCCCATGAGCATTTGGTCGATATAAGTAAAGATGTGCTCAATCCTGTCATTTTTACGCTACTGGTAAACGACCTTTTCGTAAAGTTCAGAAGTTTTGAATACGGTGGGTTCAAGTATAAAAAAGAAAGGGGTTATGAGTTTGAACAGCGACTAAAATCTAACCTTCATGGCTTATTGGATCGGCCTATTTCTGCTTACCGAGCGCCAGAATATAATGCTGAAATTCCTTTGCTGATTGTAGGCTCAACCATTACAAATGATGGACGAAAATTGTATGTTTCTCCTCATCCAACCGCCTTTTTTAATACAGGCGCAAACAAAGATCATTCGAAAATTCAAGGAGTAGACTTTAATTTGCTTTTGGCTCAACATCAGCCCGATAGCCTAAGATTTTTAACCGCGCTGCGAATGAGTGCTACGTTTCCGTATTTTTCTCCTTCCATATCTTTGCCGACTACTCCTAAAATGAGTATTGCCGATGCTGGGATTTCCGATAATTACGGAATTTCTGATGCCACCACATTTCTGCATGTTTTTAAAGATTGGATCAAAGAGAATACTTCGGAAGTGGTGATGATTACCATCCGAGACTCAAGCAAAGAACCGCCAGTAGAAGAAGATCATTCAAAGAACTTAGTTCAGAAATTCATTTCCCCTATTCAAGGTGCAGTGAGAAGCTGGGATCAAATTCAGACCATTAAAAACGAACAGCGCTTCGATATGATTTCATCTGATTATGGAAATCATTTAAGACGTGTGGAATTCGAATATCAAAATCAGAAGTCGAACCGCGCTTCTTTAAGTTGGCGATTGACAGACCGTGAAATCCAGAATATTCTGGATGGAATTAAAGACGACATCAACCAAAAGGCTTTGAAGGAACTGGAGAAGTAATTCCATTTCAGTTCTTGATAATTATTTAGTCTTTCCTTTCCTCCTAACAACTGTTAGGAAACTCATTGCTTTTGCTTAAATTCGCAATCCAATAGCTTAGAACACCATTTTATGCAAGAAGTAGCACCATACAAACCCAAAAATAAAGTAAGATTAGTAACAGCCGCCTCGCTTTTCGATGGCCACGATGCCGCCATCAACATTATGCGGAGAATCATTCAAGCCACTGGCTGCGAAGTAATCCATTTGGGGCATGATAGAAGTGTAGAAGAAGTGGTTAATACTGCCATTCAAGAAGATGCACAGGCCATTGCCATGACTTCTTACCAAGGTGGACACGTGGAGTACTTCAAATACATGCACGATTTATTGAAGGAAAAAGGTGCTGGTCACATTAAGATTTTCGGTGGAGGTGGAGGTGTAATTCTGCCTGAAGAAATCAAAGAATTGATGGATTACGGCATTACCCGAATTTACTCTCCAGATGATGGACGTAAAATGGGTTTGCAAGGCATGATTAACGACATGGTGCAGCAGTGCGATTTTCCTACAGGAGAAAACCTGACCGATGAGGTAGACCACATTGTTGAAAAGAACATAAAGTCGATTGCACGAATGATCTCTGCTGCGGAAAACTTCCCTGAAGAATCGAAAAGCCAAATGGACAAGGTGCACACCATGGCGGACAAAGTAGAAACGCCAATTCTTGGAATTACAGGAACAGGTGGCTCTGGAAAATCGTCTTTGGTTGATGAATTGGTACGTAGGTTCTTAATGGACTTTGAAGATAAAACCATCGCTATTGTATCGGTAGATCCTTCGAAAAGAAAAACAGGCGGAGCTCTTTTAGGCGATAGAATTCGAATGAATTCAATTAACAACTCAAGAGTTTATATGCGTTCGCTGGCCACCCGTCAATCGAATTTAGCACTTTCAAAACATGTGCGCGAAGCAGTTCAAATCTTGAAAGCCGCTCAGTACGACCTTATTATTTTAGAAACTTCTGGTATTGGTCAGTCCGATACTGAAATATTGGACCACTCTGATGTTTCGCTTTATGTGATGACGCCAGAATACGGTGCCGCAACACAGTTGGAAAAAATTGACATGCTCGATTTTGCCGATGTGATTGCCCTCAATAAATTCGATAAGCGTGGTGCGTTAGATGCACTGCGTGATGTTAAAAAGCAATTCCAACGTAACCACGGACTGTGGTCTGCTAAGGTGGATGATATGCCAGTTTATGGCACCATCGCTTCGCAGTTCAACGACCCAGGAATGAACTCGCTTTATCGTGTAATCATGGATAAAGTGGTAGAAAAAACAGGTGCTCAACTGGAATCTACCTTTGAGATTACCAATGAAATGTCGGAGAAGATCTTCGTGATTCCTCCGCATAGAACGCGTTACCTTTCAGAGATTTCTGAATCAAATCGTTCCTACGATGAGTGGGCGTTAAACCAAGCTGAAGTGGCCGATAAACTTTACGGTTTACACACCTCAATGGAAACGCTTAAAAATTCGACCATTGCCGATCGCGACCGATTGATTAAAGGTTTACAAGAAACTTACGAAACCGTTAAGTTAGATCTTGATCCAAGAAACTGGATTGTGATTGAAGAGTGGGAAGCAAAGAAGAAAACCTATACCGACCCCGTTTATTCCTTCAAGGTTCGTGACAAAGAAATTAAAATCAAGACACATACCGAGTCGCTTTCTCACACGCAAGTGCCGAAAGTGTCTTTGCCAAAATTCAGAAGTTGGGGAGATATTTTAAGATGGTCGTTGCAAGAGAATGTACCGGGCGAATTTCCTTATACTGCCGGAATCTATCCTTTTAAAAGGGAGGGCGAAGACCCAACCCGTATGTTTGCAGGTGAAGGCGGGCCAGAAAGAACCAACAGACGTTTCCACTATGTGAGCTTAGGAATGCCAGCAGCTCGTCTGTCTACGGCTTTCGATTCAGTGACACTTTACGGAAACGACCCTGGTTACCGACCAGATATTCATGGTAAGATTGGTAACTCTGGGGTAAGTATTTGCTGCTTAGACGATGCCAAAAAACTGTATTCAGGCTTCAACTTGTCTGATCCAACCACATCTGTTTCAATGACCATCAATGGCCCTGCGCCAATGTTGTTAGGTTTCTTTATGAATGCCGCCATTGACCAACAATGTGAGATTTACATCAAAGAGAATGGATTGGAAGCTGAGGTTGAAGAAAAAATCAAAGCGATTTATAAAAAGAAAGGCGTAACGCGTCCGCAATACCAAGGCGAACTTCCTGAAGGGAATGATGGTTTGGGGCTGATGCTTTTGGGCGTTACGGGCGATCAGGTTTTACCTGCCGATGTTTACCAAGAAATTAAAACCAGAACACTTTCAGTGGTGCGTGGTACGGTTCAGGCCGATATTCTAAAAGAAGACCAAGCGCAGAATACTTGTATTTTCTCTACAGAATTTGCCCTTCGTTTGATGGGGGATGTTCAGCAATATTTTATCGATAAGAATGTAAGAAACTTCTATTCCGTATCCATTTCTGGTTATCATATTGCCGAGGCGGGCGCAAATCCAATTTCGCAATTGGCCTTTACTTTGGCGAATGGCTTCACTTATGTAGAATACTACTTGAGCCGCGGAATGGACATTGATAAGTTCGGGCCGAACCTTTCTTTCTTCTTCTCGAATGGAATTGATCCTGAATATGCGGTGATTGGCCGTGTAGCCAGAAGAATTTGGGCGAAAGCCATGAAGCAGAAGTATGGGGCCAATGCTAGGGCACAAATGCTGAAATACCACATTCAAACTTCGGGTCGTTCGTTGCACGCACAGGAGATCGATTTCAACGATATTAGAACTACGCTTCAGGCTTTGTATGCGATTTACGACAACTGTAACTCGTTGCATACCAATGCTTATGATGAGGCGATCACCACTCCAACCGAAGAGTCGGTGCGTAGAGCAATGGCCATTCAGTTGATCATCAACAAAGAATTAGGTTTAGCTACTAATGAAAACCCACTACAAGGTTCTTTCATTATTGAAGAGCTGACAGAATTAGTAGAAGAGGCTGTTCTTTTAGAATTTGATAGAATTACGGAACGTGGAGGCGTTTTGGGTGCTATGGAAACTATGTACCAGCGAGGTAAAATTCAGGAAGAATCACTTTACTACGAAACGCTTAAGCATACGGGTGAATTCCCAATTATTGGGGTGAACACTTTCTTGAGCTCTAAAGGCTCGCCAACAGTATTGCCAAAAGAGGTGATTCGTGCTACGCCTGAAGAGAAAGAATATCAGATTAAAATGCTTGAGCAACTTCAAAAAGGAAATGCAGATAAAGCAGAAGAACTGATTAAGAAAATTCAAACGGCAGCAGTTCAGAATCAAAATATTTTCGAAGAATTGATGGAAGCTTGTAAGTATTGCTCACTTGGTCAAATTACTTCTGCCTTATTTGAAGTAGGCGGGCAGTATAGAAGGAATATGTAGATTTTGACGTATTTTTAGACACCTTTTTTGTTTTCAACAACTTGAAAGGTGTCTATTTATTTAATGTGTGAATATTGAAAAAGCTCATCAGTCTCTTATTTTTTATTGTTGGGCTTCAAATATCTCTTAAGGGATATTTGGCTGCGCAAACCTCGTCTAATGAACAGTCCATTTATCTTCAACTCAATAAATCGGTTTTTGAACTGGGGGAAGATTTATGGTTTAGCGCTACTGTTTTAAACGCGCAGAATTTACTTCCTTCAAGACTAGACTCTTCCTTGTTTGTAGAGTTAAGGAGTAAGGCTGAAAATCAAGTTGTTTTTAAAGAGATTTTCGAAATAAGCAATGGTTTTGCAGAGGGGCATATCTTCTTAGCCGACACATTAAAACAGGGTGAATATAGTCTTTTTGCCTTTACTCGAAACTCCTTTTCCGATGAGGTGAAAAAGACCAAAAGCATTCTGCTTAAATCAAGAATTACTCCTTCAATATTAGTGGATGTAAATTTCGATAATGCTTTAACGACTGAAAGCAATACGTTGTCACCCAAAATTAAAGTGGTGAGAAGGTCTGGGGACTTGGTGAAAAAAGCAAAAATTAACGCTGAAATATGGAGTGAAAATAAGCGTGTAGCTAGAGTCAAAACTACCACCGATAGTTTAGGTATTGCCTTGCCCAGTTTCAATAAATTGAAGTCATTCGAAAATCTAATATTGAAGATTGACGTGGATTCCGATTTGGGTGAAGAGCAATTTGAACTTCCAGTTACCTTGCCAACAAATACCCAGCGTATCCAATTCAATTTAATGCCAGAAGGAGGAAATCTCGTGGAGGGAATTTCTTCTCAAATTGCTTTTAAGGCGGTTCAGCAAAACGGAACACCCATTAATATTGACTCTGCTGTTGTTATAGATGAAAAAGGAGCGGTGGTTACCTCTTTTAAATCGCGCCATAACGGAATGGGTAGCTTTTACTTTTTACCGCTTCCCTCCAAGCAATATTCAGTTTCTATTATTTCCCCTAAAATCGATTCGATTTATAGTTTTCCGAAAATTTTTGATTCGGGTTTTGTTTTAAATGTGTCCAAACAAACCGAAAATGAAGTTCTTTTTGCTGTTAAGAAAAGTGAAGGTTTTGAAGGAGATTCATTGACTTTTAGGATAGAACAACGTGGCCAGTTATTTTATGAGTCCAAAATCATTATGTCGGGTGATGGAACCTTGGTGAAAATACCAACACAATCGTTGCCAAAGGGGATTCTTAAAGCAAATCTGTCTAATAACACAGAGCAAATATTGGCGGAGCGTTTGGTTTTCGTAAACAACCAAAATAGTCTGAATATTACTTATGAGCTCAATAAGGCCAATTATACTACAAAGGAAAGGGTTGATCTCAAACTAAAGGTGACGGATAATGAGGGTGCCTCAATTCAGGCTGTGCTTGGTCTGTCGGTTGTGGATGAAATTTTCAAATCTGTTTTTGATGAAGATAATATTGTTTCCTTTTTCTATTTGTCGAATGAAATTAGGGGGCAAGTGCATAACCCCAAGAGCTATTTTTCTGGTGATTTAAAAAGAGATAGAGATAATTTAGATTTGCTTTTGCTTACCCAAGGCTGGCGTTCTTACCGTTGGCCTAGAGTTCAATCAGAAAATTTAACTGATTCAGACTTACAAGTGTCTGTAAAGATTAATCCTAATTCAGTATCGAAAAAGGTGCTTAAGGCCCTTGACCAACAAAAAATACAGGTGGTATCTATGTTTGGAGCTTCAATTTTAAGCACAGACAAAAATGGAGAACTGATGTTAACAGATAATATGCTGTATTGGTCAAAAGGCGGTAAAATGTTTTTTAAAACCGATCAGCTTGAAGGGGCTCTTTTAAATTTCCATACACCTTTCGATGCTACCGTCAAATGGAGTTGGGATATGCTTGACCAGCAAAAGAGAATATTTGCTTCGACCAAAAACTGGAATGTTCTTCCTCAAATAGAAAATGATGTAAAGAGGCTTGACGACTTTGTAGTTGAAGCGACTCAAGATCAATATGGGGTTGCTGGTGGGCATGCAAGGAATATAATTGAAGGTAAGAATACCGACTATGTTTGCACATTTGACATTCTTAACTGCCGTAACCATTCGTTTGGCAGAAGGCCTAGGGACGGTGAACGGCTATATATAAATGGAGTTCTAAAAACCTATAGAGCACCTAAAGAAGCAAACTCTACTACTTACTTTAATGGCTATTATGGGATTCCTGAAGTGTATGAACCAGATTACGATAAAGTACCAGAAGACAGGGTTTTTACAGATTACAGAAATTCCTTGATTTGGAGACCAAGTATTCTTACTGATGAAAAGGGTGAAGCTGAGATTTCATTTTTCACTTCAGATATCCGGTCTATTTTTAATGTTCATATTGACGCTTATGGTGATAACGGTCAAATGGGAGCGCTCAAGTTTGATATTAAAGTGTTAAAGTAAGGAATACATTTATGTCTACGGTTATGTATTTGGCAGGTGAATGTTTATTTTTCTAGTCATGTCAAGCCTTCATATCAGACCACGGTTTAAAGAGACTGTAACCGGAACCGCCAAAGAATACATTAGTACTATCAAAGAAGCCATGGATCAGGATCAAGAATTCATAGGGCTTGTTTCTGAACAATATTGTGTGATTAAAATTTGCCTTGAAGAAAGGCATTATTGGTCGCCAGAACTGACGCTTACTTTGGAAGAAACATCAGAGGGGAGTTTAGAGGTGAGAGGTCTGTATGGGCCGAAACCAAGTGTTTGGGCTGTGTTTTTTATGTCCTATGCTGCGCTTGGGGTGCTTTCTTTGTTTGCTGGAGTATACGGGCTTTCTCAGATAATGCTTGAAAAGGAAGCTCCTATTTTATGGGTTATCCCAATATTGGCCGCTATTGCAATAGGCTTGTATTTAGTGGCTCAAGCTGGCCAAAAAGTAGGTGCTGAGCAGATGTTCAGAATCCATCATTTTTATGAGCAAATCATAAAGCACAGGGTGACTTTGGAATAAAGAATCCTAACCTCTGTCGAAGGTTATCCTATTTATCTGCCTTTGCTACTGTCGAAGGTTCTCCGAACCTGTGACTCATTATGAGCTCTAGGACCCTGTCCGTATAACACAGTAAAACTTTGCTCTCGCATGGTTTATTCCTATTGATGATGGTGAGGGCTGTCTGCTTGGCGGTAAGCTAGCTCCGGAAATACAATCTGTTGGTTAAGGCTTCTGCTGTTTTGATCGGGACAGAGTCCCTTTTTAATAAGTAGTCGCAGGTTCGGAGTACCTGCGACAGAGTAAGTCAATTAAAGGAATTGAGCCAGTTTAATATCTCATACTCACTCACGTCACTTGCTAAATACTTTATTTTAGATAATCGCCCCTTCTTATACTTAAGTGTTGCTATATGTTCATTCAATTCATTATAGTACGGCCAACTTCCTATTAAGGTATAATGATGGAAAGTGTCTTCGAAGTTATCATTTGAAGAAATGACATATTTACCTTTTGTTAGCACTCGGTTTTTCTCTTGATAAAAGGTTATAAAACCTTCCTTTTCATTGTCGACTGGATGAGTGTCAGTGAAGATTTTGAATCCCTTTTCATTATACGTTGTGGTACAGTCAGTAATCTTATTTGATATTGAGTCTTTTATTATTCTAGTTTCAGAAGATAAATAATTGTCTTTGTAAACTCTCGATATATTCCATAGTCTTTCATCAATTGTATTGGGAGGATAGCTTAATTCCCAAAGTGGCAGGTCGTTTTGAGTTTGATATAGAACGGATTTTAAAATGAAACCTTCATTGTAAAGTATTTCCCTGCCTTTATAGACTTCAGCTTTTGTAAATGTATGAGTTGAAATGGATTCATCGTCTATCGCTAGACATAGGCTTTCGTTCCATTCAATCCAAAGACCATCTTTTACGCCCTTTTTGGAGAATTCAGCTTGCCTAAGAGTATCAGTTCCGCAATCATGTTTGCGTATTTGATAATATTTCCCAGGTGGAAGGTGATCTTTGAATACCCAAATATCTGGGGAGAAATTGTCGAATTTCATTTCCTTTTTCAAGTACAAAGTATCGTTTCCTTCAAAGGTAATTACCTGAGAATTTACGATTGTACTTATAAAAAAGCACAGCAAGAGGGTTGGAAAGAATTTGTGCATCATTTTAATCTAAAATAGCTAAAGTAATTAAGGAATGAAAAGAGACTTCTATGTGCTCAACGGAGAGGTATTCAACTATTCCTACTGTAGCAGGTTCTCCGATTTATGATCAGTAGGACTCTGTCCGTATAACACAGTAAAACTTTGCTCTCGCATGGTTTATTCCTATTGATGATGGTGAGGGCTGTCTGCTTGGCGGTAAGCTAGCTCCGGAAATACAATCTGTTGGTTAAGGCTTCTGCTATTTTGACCGGGACAGAGTCCCTTTTTAATAAGTCGTCACAGGTTCGGAGAACCTGCGACAGAGGTTACCGCCAGAAACTTTCGCTTTTAATCAGTGAGTCAAGTCTTAAATCTTCTCCAGTTTGATACTTCAAAGTATTGTATACATTATTTAAATTCTCGGAGTCATCCCAATAGCGGTAGTATAGATATTTTAAATAGAGGCTTTGGTCGTACTCAAATTCGGTTTCTAATACTTTCCCATAAGTGCTGTCGGAAACGCCCAAAGCAAGATTCAGTTTCCTGAGGCTGAGTCCATTTCCAACCCAATGCGTTTTAGGTATATCATAAAGGTAGTATAACGCACTTAATGTGTCTCTTTTCTTAAGTTCTTCATTTGAACTTCTCATGGCCAAATTTGCTGCCCTTCTTTCTTCTGAAAACATGTCATATCTAGAATTCAGATTAATGACATTTTTTATGGTCTCGCTATACCATAGGCCACTTTTAAGATCAAAAAGATCGCATAAGTAAGGCTTGTTATTAATTATCTCAACACGGTATTTGATGAAGTTATAGCTGTCATCAAAAATGGAAAGGAAGGTGATTTCAGAGTGGGAGTTAAAATGTTTAATATTAGAAGTATGTATTTTCCCTTGCTCTAAATTTACATGATTCACGAGTGAAATATTGTTGAATTTGATCTCGTCCTTTATTTCCTTGTCAAAAATATAATTGAATACATTTCTCTGAACCTTGTTAAGGTTTTTCACTCTTTTGGCAAAAGCCTCATTACTCCATGAGTTTCTGATTAGTGCGTGATCATAATCATTGATACTTTTCGCCAATTGTTGGGCATATAATTCTATTGCCTTTTTGTTTTCAAGCGTTAAGGCAATGTTGTTCTCAGTCTTACTCTTTGAGCAACCAACTACTAATAATAAAATGGCAATTAAATAGAGACCTCTAAACATTAATATTCTCATTTCTGAATTTCAATTTGAGAAATGGTTTTCAAAAATGATACGATTTGATACGGTAATGATACGATCCAGTATTCAAGGGTGTGATACGATTTGATACGAAAATAGACGATTATGATACGGTTTTCTACTCAAACCAGACCTATAGGTTTTTTAAAACCTTATAGGTCTCATTAACCCTCCAGCTTCTTTAATACTTCTTCGCGGTAAGATTGGCCAATGGGAATTTTGTGTTGCGGAAGCTGAATCTGATTTCCTTCTAAGTATTCAATTTTACTTTTGGCAATGATATAGGACTTATGGGTGCGCATAAATGCAGAAGAAGGTAATTCTTCCATAAGCTTTTTTAAGGTAGTAGTGACAATGAGCACCTTGTCCTGCAAATGGGCTTTTACATAATCACCGAGGGCTTCAAAAAAGAGAATTTCTGAGAAGTCAACCTTGTAGACTTTTCGGTCGGCTTTGAGTAAGATGTACTTTTCGTCCGTGTCAGTTTGGTAGATGCTTTTCTCCTTTACCTTATTCACCGCTTTTACAAAGCGCTCGAAAGAGAAGGGTTTTAGTAAATAATCGGTGGCGTCAAGTTCAAAGCCTTCTACGGCAAACTCAGGATAGGCCGTGGTAAATACCACCATCGGTTTTTGGTTCAGCGACTTGTAAAAGTTGATGCCTGATAACTTGGGCATGTTAACATCCAGGAAAATTAGATCAACGCTTGATTTGCCGAGGGAATTCATGGCCTCAAAAGCATCTTTGCAGATGGCCGTAATTTCCAAATCAGGATGATCTGTGCAATAGGTTTTCAGTACATCGCGTGAAAGCGGCTCATCGTCTACTATCAGGCATTTAATCATAGCTTAATTGTTAAATGGACAGAGAATTTGTCTTGCTCGTCTTCTACTTTAAACTCGTGTTTTTTCGGGTAAATCAAGGCCAAGCGAGAAGATACGTTTTGCAAACCAATTCCGCCATATTGTCCCGCTTCCATGTCATCAATTTCACCTTTGTTGTTCACAATGCTAAAATCAATTTGATCATTGCTGCACTTTAAATGCATATGCACAAAAGCCGAATCTGAAACCCCTTTTACGCCATGTTTAAAACTATTTTCAATCAGGGGAAAGAACAAAAGTGGAGCAATCATTTTTCCTTTGAGGTCACCTTCGATTTGGAAATTAACCTCGGTGCTGGCATCGGAACGTAGGCGCTGCAAATCAAGGTAGCCCTGAATAATTTCTACTTCTTTTTCCAGGCTCACGCGTTTGTCGCCCACTTCGTAAATCATGTAGCGCAATAGGTTAGAGAGTTCTAAAACCGAAGTCGCAGTTTTCTCGCTTTTCACCAAAGCCATGGCGTAAATGCTATTCAGGCTATTGAAGAGAAAATGAGGATTGATCTGCATTTTCAATGACTTCAATTCCAGCTCTACCTTTTCTTTTTCTACCTGCTGCAAAGTATACCATGATTTGGATAATTTGAGCAAAGTGGTGAGCACAAGGTAAATGATAAAAATATTGACCAAAACCTGCCATTCCGTAAAGGAAACCATATAGAATTCCGTTGGCAGAACAGGCAAAAGAATTTCAAAAGTGAATTCGTGAACGAGGTAAGCCAAAGCAATGTCTACCGCTACGAAAAGCACATAAAGCAGATATTTGCCCTTCTGAAGAAACCTTGGAATTAACAGGCGCAAATTCACATAGACCAAGAAGACCAATGGAATGTGAAATAGGATAGCGTAGAAATAATCGATGAAAGCAAAAAGTGCTATGGCAATGGAGAAATAACTCCCAATTGCGTAAATGGACAGCATCCAAAACACTGAATGCTGTAACCATTTTAAGCGTATAAGTTTGTTGAGGAACTTCATTGCGCTACACGTGTGTAAGTTTCGGGATCATCGAAAACGCTTTCATCATCAGAGTATTTGTCCAAAAATTTCTGAAGTTCTTTGGGCTGGGCAGTGATCAAAATGGTGCCGTCTACATTTTCGTGTCGTAAACGAATTAAGTTGCTTTTAAAGAGCTTATTGAGCTTGTCTAAATCGAATTGAGTAAGCTTGAGCTGATCTCCGTTCAGGTCCATTTTCATAAAGGTATGCACTGGGAACCATACTCTCGACTCAAAAGCAGCATCACTATAATCGCTATCCGTGGCGGCCAAGTCCATAAAAATATCGTCTCCAATTTTTACCAAATGCAGCTCATATTTAATGGGTTCGCCATCATCAACCACTGTCATTAAATAAGACTTCTCACCAATGGTATAGCTTTTTGGTTTGTTTGGTTTACCCAAATCGTTAAGCCTATTTCCAAATTCACTTAGGTTTTCACCGAACTTCCTGAAGTTATTTTTCATTTCCTTACTTGAGATGAGAGAGTCGAATTGCTTTTCGTAATAGGCTTGAATTTTTGCTTGATCTCTGACTGTATCACCTTCGATAATGGCATAATCACCTTCATCAATGGTTACCGAAAAAGTGGGTTTGCTGATTTTAACTCCACTTTCTTTAGGAGTTTTGGTGTCAGACTCTGTAACAGTAACGGTTCCTTCCACCGAAACCCCATCAGAAATTAGAATGTAATCTTCTTCATCGCTGCCGCTTTGCCATTTGCCTACGATTTCAGGCAAATACACCAGTGTGTCATCCGTGTAAATTGGGAATAATGAATAAACGCAGGAGCTTAAAAAGAAGCACAGCAGTAGGAGCGTGGCGAATACTTTAGTTTTCTTTCTCATGTGTTAGATATTTTGAGTTTTTGATTGATTCAAAAGTGATATTTGAACCTAACCCGGCCAAAAAATATCGGTGAACACCTAATTTCTCAGGATGAAACCTGAAAAATTTAGCCCTCACCAAGAATGGCATCCACTACTTCCGTAAAAGTATGGGCTACCACTTCGGCCAACTCACTTTTTTCCACCATGGCCATCAGCTGAATTCTTTTGATGCCCAGTTTCTTTGCTGGAATTAGATCACGCTCTTTATCACCCACCATCCACGATTGGGCGGGATCCACATTGAATTTGGCCATTCCTTTCTCTAGCATAAGCGAGTCTGGCTTGCGCATTAAAGATTTACTTACGCTATCCACCAAAGGCGCATAATAAAATTGATCAATTAAATTTCCACAAGCTTCTTGAAGTAAATCATGGCAGTCGTCTACCAATTTATCGTCATAGTATTTTCTGGCAATTCCACTTTGGTTGGTGACTACAACTAGTTTATAACCAGCTTCTTTTAGTCTTTTCAAACCATTCGGAACGTCTTCAGGAATTATAAATTCTTCAATTTTTAGAATGTGTCGGCCTAACTCTTTGTTTAACACACCATCCCTATCCATGAAAACACATTTGCTCATTTTATTCACTTGCTTTTCTTTTGTGATTAACATTTAATTAACTTCCCCGTTCTAAACTTTACGGGGCTCAACTCCCAGACCGATAAAACTAATGAATTTAACTGCTTTGAAGGAATTATTCTTTCAGAGTAGATTTTTTGAACCATGTAATGAAAGATAGCCTAGTCATTATTCCAACTTATAATGAAAAAGAGAATGTCGCGGAAATTGTTCGTGCTGTTCTTTCTCAACCTTCTGGATTTGAATTGCTTATTGTGGATGATAATTCGCCAGATGGCACGGCCGATATCGTAAAAAGCTTAATGTTGGAATATCCTGATCGCTTACATTTAGAAGAGCGGGCAGGGAAATTAGGTTTAGGCACCGCATATATTCACGGTTTTCGTTGGGCTTTGGCTCGCCATTACGAATTCATTTTTGAAATGGATGCCGATTTTTCACATCCTCCAGAAGATTTAAACAACTTATATCACTCTTGTAAGACCGATGGAAACGATGTGGCCATTGGATCGCGCTACGTAACGGGAGTAAATGTGGTAAACTGGCCCATGAGCCGTGTAATGCTTTCGTTTTTCGCCAGCTACTATGTGCGCATGGTGACGGGAATGCCTTTTAGAGATACCACTGCAGGTTTTAAATGCTATAGACGTTCGGTGCTCGAAACCATAGATTTAGACAAAGTACGCTTTATGGGCTATGCTTTTCAAATTGAAATGAAATTCTTGGCTTGGAAATTTGGCTTCAATATTACAGAAGTGCCTATCATTTTCACCGACCGCACTAAAGGCAAATCTAAAATGAGTGGTGGAATTGTGAAAGAAGCAGTGTTGGGCGTTATGCAAATCAAAGTGGGAAGCCTTTTCAGAACTTATAGAAGAGAGACAGAAGCGGGTTTGGAGCAGTCGTTCAATTACGCAGAAAAGGAAGCCTAAACTCTTAAGAATTCAGCTTAATCAAACCTAATGGCCGTTACTGGTTTTATTCTGGCGATGATTGCCGTTGGAATAATCAGCACAAAGGATACTAAGATCAACGTTAGCAAATTGAGGCCAATGGTCACCGACCAATCCCATTCAATGGGCACATACTCCATATAATAGTTGGCGGCATCTAGGGGGATGATATGGAAGAAATCTTGAAGTAAAGCAAAACCAATGGCTATCGCATTTCCCACCAACAAACCTTTGAGTACTAATCTAAAACCATTGTAGGAAAATATTCTTCTAATGAGGCTATTCGAAGCGCCTAATGCCTTGAAAGTGCCAATCATTTGGGTGCGCTCCATAATCAGGATAAACAAAACCGAAACCATATTAAATGAGGCGACCAATAGAATGAGCCAAATGAAAATGCTTACGTTTTTGCTGAGCAGGTTGAGCCAGTCAAAAATCTGAACGAATTTTTCGTCTACTCTTTCTGTGTAATGCTCTACGCTTAATTCGCCAATAATGGCGTCATCCGCAGCCGCAATATCATCTATGTTTTTGAGGTAAACTTCATAGCCTCCCACCTCATCATTCTTCCAGCCATTTAAACTTCGAACTACATTGATATCACCAATCATCATTTGGTCGTCAAAAGTATCGAGGCCAGTGCTATAAATCCCTTTTACGGTTACCCTACGCGTTTTAGGCGGATCCATAATAAAGTAATTGATCACCTTGTCCCCAATCTTCAAACCCAAGTTTTTGGCCATTTTAGAACTGACCATCACATCGGTGGAAGTGCTATCGTTAAAACTGATGAATTCGCCTTCCACCATGTATTTATCAAACAATGCTTCGTTAAAGCTCGGTGCTACCCCCTTAAAAAGAACCCCGTATACTTCACCATCTTTTGAAATTAGCCCCGGTTTGTGGGCATATTCCTGTACATGAACAACATATGGGTCTGTTGCTACTGCCTTCAAACGATTAGGTTCCACAACAATCGGTTCTTCCTCATATGAATTATTAAGGGAGAATTTTTTGATTTGAATGTGGCCGGAAAAGCTGAAAATCTTGTCTTTGATATTCTCTTGAAAACCACCAAGCACGAAAAAAGCAATCATCATAATGGCCAAACCCAGCGCAACACTGGCAATGGCAATTTTATGGATCACGGCCGAGAAGCTGTTATCGCCCGGATTGCTGATTCTTTTTGCTATGAAATAAGGGAGGTTCAAGAATATGGTTAATTTTGATGCTACCGTTAAATTTCAAAGATAACGAACCGAATGAATAGACTGCTATTTGCCCTTTTTATTTTAATGACATGTTTTGGCTGTCAATCGCAAACCGAGCAAAAAGAAGCCCTTCAAGTAGGGGCCGAAAGAATACAGGAATATCTCCCATTGCTGGAAGGAAAAAGAGTGGCTTTGGTGGTCAATCAAACTTCTATGGTGGGGCAAACGCATTTGGTAGATACCCTGCACAGCTTGGGCGTTGATATTAAAAAAGTAATGGCACCTGAGCATGGCTTTAGGGGCGAAGCGCCAGATGGTGAAAAAGTCAACGATTCGAAAGACGAAAAAACAGGCATTCCAATCGTTTCGATTTACGGCAGCAATAAAAAGCCAACGCCTGAAATGTTGGAAGATGTGGATGTGCTCATATTTGATATTCAAGATGTGGGGGTGCGTTTTTATACCTTCATCAGCACCATGCATTATGTTATGGAGGCCGCAGCTGAAAATAACAAACAGGTCATTGTGTTTGATAGGCCAAATCCGAACGGCATGTACATTGACGGTCCCGTAAAAGAGGATAGCGTCAGTGGTTTTATTGCCATGCACCCAATTCCGGTGGTTCATGGCCTCACTGTGGGCGAGCTGGCGCAAATGATTAATGGAGAAGGGTGGTTAGAAAATGGCGTAAAAGCTGATTTAACCGTCATTAAAATGAAAGGCTGGGACCACAATGCTACTTATTTATTGCCTGTAAAACCTTCGCCCAATTTACCGACCGATAATGCCATTGCGCTTTATCCTTCCCTCGGTTTTTTTGAAGGCACGGTAGTAAGCGTAGGCCGAGGAACTGATTTTCCTTTTGAAGTGATTGGCCACCCTGATTTTAGTTTGGGTTCTTACACTTTTACTCCGCAACCCAATGAAGGCTCTAAATATCCGCCACTAGAAGGAAAAGAATGCTTTGGACAAAACCTTTCTGGTGCAGGTCAACCCAGAGAATTGACTTTGCGCTACTTGATTACTTATTACGAAGCCTTAAAAGACAAAACCGAGTTCTTCAAAGATTACCTCACCCTTTTGGCTGGAACTACCGAACTGCGAAAGCAGATCGAGGCTGGAATGACCGAGGAAGAGATTAAAGCGACTTGGCAAGAGGGTTTGAACGCTTACAAGGCCAAGAGAAAACAATATTTGTTGTATAAGGATTTTGAATGAACGAGCAGAGGCTTATTGATAGAGCTATTAAGCGAGGACAATTAGTGATTATCTTACCTGGTATAATCATTCTAATCTTAACCTTCTGTGTCTTCTTGTATTTTCAAAGAAGATTTGTGTATCCAGAATATTTCTCTCTGTTAGGCCTGCTTTCTGGTTTTATATTAAGTTGGCTTTACTGGAGTTTATCGGTAGCAAGGTGGAAGGTTTGGGCGTATTCCAATGTGAATGACCTTGAGCTACTTAAAAATGAAGCTGTAAAGGCTAACATAATATGGCCCGGAGGTAATTTCTTTAACAGTACGATTATTTATAGTAGAAGTCAAAGGAATCAGCTGATTGAACTAGAAAACAAGAACTACAGAATACCGTTTCTCAAAATTGATCAAACAGACCTACCCAAGACAACAGTTCTTAAATATCCTATTGTAAATACTGTTTTCAACCTTATTTTGCCTGTTTTTATGGTTTCGGTAGGGGTGTATCTGATTCTGTCAGACAGAAATATAATTGGGGGAATAATTGTTTTATTTAGTTTACTGAGGTTTGTAAAGGCTCTAAAAAACCTGGTTAATAAAAATGAAACGATTATTACACTGCATGAAATGGGGATTACCATAGGTAAGGACAGATTTGGTTGGAACGAAATTATTGAAATTGAAGCTACATTTGGAGTAGCGGGTAGGGAAGATCAAGAGTTGAAAATAAAGACCTTAAACAATGTTTTTAACCTTAGTATAGGAGATTATAACCTCCCTGCTGATAAAATAAATGAGCGAATTTACAGCTATAGAAATAAAGCTCACATATGAAAGACTTAAGAATTATATATATGGGCACGCCTGAGTTTGCGGTGCCTAGCTTACAAATTTTGGTAGAGAATGGCGTCAATGTGGTGGCCGTGGTGACAGCGCCTGACCGTCCGAAAGGCAGGGGGCAAAAATTAACCACTACGCCCGTGAAGGACTATGCCGTTTCGCAGGAGATTCCTGTGTTACAACCTACCAATTTAAAGTCGCCAGAGTTTTTAGAAGAGCTGAAAAGCTACAATGCCAACCTGCAAATTGTGGTGGCCTTTAGGATGCTGCCAGTAGCCGTTTGGGACATGCCCGAAATTGGCACTTTTAACCTACATGGTTCTTTATTGCCACAATACCGAGGTGCCGCGCCCATCAACTGGGCGATTATTAATGGTGAAAAGGAAACAGGCGTAACCACCTTCTTCCTGAAACATGAGATTGATACGGGGAATGTTATTTTCCAAGAAAAAGAACCCATTGGCGAAGAAGACAATGTAGGCGATGTATATGAAAGATTAATGCATCGAGGTGCCAAATTGGTGCTAAAAACGGTTCGTGCGATTGAAGCAGGTGATTATCCGCAACTGCCACAAGACGAGTCGGTGGAGATTAAGCATGCGCCTAAAATATTTAAAGAGACCTGCGAAATTGACTGGAAGAAACCGACCGAAGAAGTCTATAATTTCATTCGTGGTTTATCGCCTTATCCTGCAGCTTGGACATGCATCAACGATAAAAATTTCAAAATCTTCGCTACCAAAAAAATGGACTCAGGTAAAAAAACTGAGCCGGGCGAATACAAAACAGACAACAAGACTTTCCTTCATATTCAAACTGGAACGGGCGCTTTGGCCATTACCGAATTGCAAATGGAAGGGAAGAAACGAATGGATATTGAATCGTTTTTAAGAGGGACACAATTATGATCAGGACCATTGTAGTAGCCATTTCAGAAAATTATGCCATTGGCAAAGACAACGATTTGCTTTGGCGATTGCCCGATGATTTCAAATTCTTCAAGACGGTGACCTCAGGGAATCATATTCTCATGGGCCGAAAAACTTACGAATCCCTTGGTAAGCCCTTGCCCAACCGTACTTCGGTGGTGATCACTCGCAATAAGGATTTTGAACTGCCTGAAGGCCATGTGGTAACGCATAGTTTAGAAGAGGCTTTGGCTTATTGTGAAAAGCAAGGGTTGAGCGAATGCATGATAATTGGCGGTGGAAAAATTTATACCGAAGCCATTGAAAAGGGATTGGTGGATAGAATGTTGATTACCGAAGTAGAAGCGGTAATCGAAGGTGCAGATACTTTCTTCCCTAAATTCGATAAAAGTGAATGGAAGGAAGAAGGAAGAGAACATCATGAAGCGGATGAAAAGCACAAATATGCTTTCGACTTTGTAACTTATGTTCGGAAGTAATTAGGTTATCCTCCTCTTTGGAGGAGGTGCCCGAAGGGCGGAGGAGGATTGAAACATGAAAAGCCTTAATAACAAAACCATCTGGATTACAGGCGCTTCTTCAGGAATTGGAGAAGCTTTGGCCATGCAGCTTTCTTCGGAAGGCGCTCAATTGATTCTCTCTGCCCGTAGACTAGCCGAATTGGAAAGGGTAAAGTCCAATTGCTCTAATCAAGACAATATAAAAATCCTTACCCTCGATTTAGCCGAAGCCGATAGCTTGACCACGAAGACCAACGAAGCCATTGCTCTTTTCGGGCAGGTGGATATTTTGATCAATAATGGCGGTATCAGTCAGCGGTCTTTGGTAAAGGACACTAAACTTGAGGTAGATCGAAATTTGATGGAAGTTAACTACTTCGGGAATATTGCTTTGGCCAAAAACCTGCTGCCGCATATGCTCGAAAAGGGGAGTGGCCATTTCGTGGTAGTGACAAGCTTGACTGGAATTTTTGGAACGCCTTATCGGTCTGGCTATGCAGCTACAAAACATGCGCTTCATGGCTTTTACGATAGCCTTCGTGCCGAACTGGAAGATGACGGAATCAAAGTAACAATAGCCGCACCGGGTTTCGTAAAAACCAATGTGTCGGTAAATGCCTTGGTAGGCGATGGCTCAAAAGCCAATGTGATGGATGATGCTCAAGCCAAAGGGATTTCTGCAGAAGATTGCGCCAAAGCCATCATTAAGGCGATCAAAAAGGAAAAGCGCGAGATTTATATTGGCAAAGAATCTTACGGAGCTTACGCCAAACGATTCGTTCCGGGTTTATTTGCTAGAATGATTAAGAAGGCGAAGGTGAGGTAATACGAGCTGACTTTCTATAAACAACTATCGAATCACATATTAAATCATGTATACATCGGTTATCTTCTCTAGTATAAGATACTAACACTGAAAATATTCCTAAAACGAACTTGAGAATACTCCTTACTATGGCAATCGGTAGGCTTAATCGTTGTGTTGAGTCTGATGATTTTCTAACTTCTACACCAAGAATCCTATGGCCAATTGTTCCTCCATTGGTGGCCACCATCATTGGTTCATAAGCAATAAAAAGTAAAGCCATGATCATGATTCTCACCCAGTCGGGGACACCACCAATACTGTCAATGGCAAAAGCGGTGATTATCATGACGGCTAAAATGAGAATGGCATCAACAATAGCGGCTTTAATTCTGAAACTTGTTTTGGGATATTCCATAAAAAAATATTGTTCGTACTAAACTAACAAATTTCAGAATTGGGCATGTTGCCAACTATGTAAATTTTTCAATATTTTATTTACTGAATCTACAAAAGGGAAGAAGGAAAAATAGGCCACTTTAAGTATAAAACAGCCTATTCACATTATTTACATACTCGCAATTTCTCTTACTTCGATATTACCGTCTTCTGCATTTAAAATCGGGCAACCTTTCGATAATTCTACTGCTTGGTTCATATCGGTAGCGTTTACCATCAAGTAACCACCAACAATTTCAGCACCTTCGGCAAAAGGGCCATCGGTAACCAATTGACCACCTTTTGATACTTGCATGCCTTCAGCCTTTAAAGGCAAACCATCAATCAATTGACCTTTTTCGGCCAAACTTTGCATCCATTTGCCCCATTCGGCCATTTCAGCTTGCACTTCTTCTGGAGACATTTCGGCCATTCTTGCATCGCCACCTCTAAACAGGTATAAAAACTTTTTCATCGTGTTAAAAAATTATGGTTTAAAATCGAGTTCTCTTTTTGAGATTCACCCTATTGACGAAAGCCATTATGAGCAGGGGACAATTTCGCGAAATTAATTTTGACTTTCTTTTTTCATGGCCGATTTCAGAATGAGAACGGCTTTGGTTTGTTCTTCAAAATTTAGAGAAGCAAAGCCTAAACGGATACCATTATGGCCTGAATTATGGCTGTCGTAGTTTTTGCAATCAGGAATTACCATTTCATTTTCCAAGCAAGTTTTGGCAATGGCTTCCCAATTCATTTCTTTCTTTAGCATCACCCAAAAGGCCATTCCGCCTTCGGGAACACTAAAACTGATGAATTCTGAAAGGTGGTCAGTGAGTAATTGATGGAAATGATCTCTCCGTTCATGATAAAGTTTGAGTGCCTTTCTACTATGTCGCTGAAGATCGCCTTGCTCAATCATTTGTGCCAAAGCCCTTTCTAATATGGTGTCGCCTTGGCGGTCAATCGTTCTTCTTAAATGCGCTGCTGCTGCGATAAAATCAGTTGGCCCAACCATGTACCCGACACGAATGGCTGGTGCAATAATCTTACAAACGGCCCCCATATAAATCACATGGTTTCCTTCATCGGCACTGGCCAAGGGCAAAAGTGGAGCCCGTTGATAATGAAAGTCGTAATCATAGTCATCTTCCAAAATGGCAAAGCCATATTGATGTGCTAGTTCGATCAAGTGAAGCCTTCTTTCGGGGCTAAGCGTTACTGTAGTGGGGTGATGATGATGGGAAGTAACATATACCGATTTGATTTTATGCTTTTCGCAGAGCGCTTGAATGTCGTTGGTATTCAAGCCGTTTTCATCCACCCTTACCCTAAGCAGAGAAGCGCCAGCATCGGTCAAAGTTAGGCTTGCGGCAATGTAATTTGTTTCCCCTACAATACTAAAACCTCCTTTTTGGTGAATCAATTGCGAAGCCAAGTACATTCCCATTTGGCTCCCCCGCGTGATAAGTATATTTTCTTTTGAGCAGGTAATTCCTCGCGTTTCCTGAAGGTAATTCGCTAAAACTTCACGCAAAGAGTCATCGCCAAAGAAGGAACCATAACTCAAATACTTAGCATTGTAACTGCGAGATACAATGCTGCGGTAATGGCGCAAAATCTCAACGATGGGTGCAATCCGAACGTCTGGGATTCCTTCATCAATCGTTAACATTGAAGGCAACTGCGCATAAGGTCGGTGGAGGTGCTTTCTCGCTTCGAATGAAAAGCCAGCTTCAAGTTTTAGTCCTTTTCCAACGCCTTGACCTCGTGGTTTTACTTCAGGAAGTTTATCGCTTACAAAAGTGCCTTTGGCTGGAATAGTGGTGATCCAACCTTGCCCCATCAATTCGTCATAGGCCGCAATCACTGTTTTTCGGTGCAGGCCAATCTGTAAGGAAAGACTTCTTGTGCCGGGTAGTTTTGCGCCACTTTTAATCACTCCCGATTTGATCATGCTAATAATGGCGTTGTGCAACTGAAGATAGATGGGCGTTTCAGCGCTGCGATCTATGTGGATTAAATTCTTGAATGAAATCATAGTGGACTACTCAGTAGCGCTAAAGTGGATTACATTAATAGTCCGATCAATTTAGATATTCGTAGCATATAACAACAATATTATGGCTGAATTTTCTAAATCTACTTACAATAAGGTGATCCGAGGAAGCAAGAGAGCACTCTACGATAAGGCTTTGGTCTACGAAATCCTCGATTCACACTTCCTTTGTCATGTGCCTTATGTGCATGAAAACGCTGTTATTGTAATTCCAACGGCCTATGGTCGAAAAGGAGATCGATTGTTAATTCATGGTTCAATGAAGAACAGAATGATGCTTTCACTTTTGGAGCAAGAGAAAGTGAGTTTGTCAGTCACTCATCTGGATGGGCTTGTGCTGGCGCGTTCGGTATTTCATCATTCGGTGAATTATAGGTCGGTGGTGGTTTTTGGTTCGCCTGTATTGATTGAAGATCCTGCCGAGAAAATGGAGGCATTAGAGATCATCACTGAAAACATTATCGCTGGCCGCTGGGCAGAAGCTCGCGAGCCTAATGAAAAGGAATTGAACAGTACCCTGATCATTGGCATTGACATCACAGAAGCTTCTGCCAAAGTACGTGACGAAGGAGCGGTGGACGAAGCCTTTGATCATGATTTGGACGTTTGGGCAGGAGTGTTGGAAATTGAAGCCCATCCTGGCAGAGCAGTAAAAAACGAAGATTGCAAAGCAGGTTTAGATACTCCCGCTTCTGTATTGAATTTTAAGTTTCAGAATAAGGGGGTGAAGCGTTAAATTTCCTCTCTCATCAGAAAGTCATATGATCGAAATTGTTCCATACGAATCAAAATATCAGGCTGGTATTGACCTCATGATTCAAGAAATTGCAGAAGAGTTTATCGAGCCTATTATGGGCGGACAAAAAAGCAATTCGGTTACTTTTCCAGATAAATATTGGGTGGCCACGTACGATGGTCATGTGGTTGGGACTGCTGGCTTGATGATCATTAAACATGAGTATGGGATTCTAAAGAAGATGATGCTCAAAAAGGAATTTAGGGGCACGGTTCATAATGTTGCAAAACTGCTACTTCAAACTGCCATCGATGAATCCGAGAAAGATCAGCTTGCGTGTGTCTATTTAGGCACTATGACTCAATTTAGGGCCGCTCAAAGCTTCTACCAAAAACACGGATTTCAGCAAATCCCTGAAAAAGAGCTCCCAGCTGACTTTTTGAGAAACCCAATCGATACGCTGTTTTATAGGTTGGGTTTGGCGGTGGACAGATTACAATAGCCCCAACTGGCTACCACTCAAAAAATTAACATTTCAGAGCTTCTTAATAATGAATAGGTTAGGCTATTAATCGGAAGCCTGACTATGAAAAAACTCTCTCTATTACTCTTTACTGTCTTTCTCTTTTCTTGTTCCACTTCAGAAAGGATGAAGCTTGATTTGCTGATCGATCACGCCAATGTGGTGGATGTAAAAACGGGTCATTTGATGTCTGATCAGCAAATCGGGATTCGAAATGACACCATTATTTTTGTTCGCGAAGCTGGAAACAATAGTGACTACACCGCTGCCAAAACCATTGACGCTACAGGTAAATTCGTTATTCCTGGGCTTTGGGATATGCATGTGCATTTTAGAGGCGGGGAAGAACTGATCCGAGAGAATAAGAATCTACTTCCTTTATTTATTGCCAATGGCGTTACGGGTGTTCGCGAAGCTGGTGGTGATATGACTTCTGAAATTTTTAAGTGGAGGAATGAAATTAAGTCGGGTAAACTTACTGGTCCAGTGATTTTTACTTCTGGGCCAAAGTTAGATGGCCCACGCGGAACATGGGCGGGTTCAATTCCTGTGACAACCAAGGAAGAGGTAATTCAAGGCGTTGATTCACTCGAGAATATGGGCGTGGACTTCATCAAAATTTATGACAGTACTATTTCTAAAGAAGCTTACATCTGGATTATTGAGGAAGCCAAGAGGAGGGGAATTACCACTTCGGGCCATATGCCTTTTACCGTAATGTTGGAAGATGCCGTAAATGCGGGCTTGGGTTCTGTTGAACACCTTTATTACATTCTTAAAGGGGCTTCGACCCAAGAAAAAGAAATAACACAAGATGTAATTGATGGCAAGGCTGGCTTCTGGGGTTCTATGGATAAGCTGATTGCCACCTATGATGAGACTCAAGCACAAACCGTTTTTGACATGTTGAAAACGCACAATACTTATGTGGTACCTACCAAGCATATTGGAAATACCCTTTCCTATTTAGACAGGGATAATCACGAGAATGACGAGTACCTTAACTATGTAGGTGATGGGATTATAAAAACCTATCAGGGGAGAATCAGAAGTGCCATGCGGGCGAATGAAAAAGCCATTGCAGAGCGGCATGAGCTGAACAGTACTTTCGAAAAGTTGATCCCTAAAATGCAGGCTGCTGGGGTTTCGCTTTTGGCGGGTTCCGATTCGGGCGCGTCTAACTCCTATGTATACCAAGGTCTTTCACTTCACCAAGAATTAGCGGCTTTGGTGGCGGCTGGTTTAACACCTGCCGAAGCACTTCGTACCGCGACTATCAATGGGGCTAGATTCCTTAAGGTTGAAAATTTTTACGGATCGGTGGAGGCTGGTAAATCTTCTGATTTACTGATTCTTGATGCCAACCCTTTGGAAGATATTTCCAACACTCAAGGCATCAGTACACTAGTGTTAGGGACACAAATTTTCTCTGGGCAAGATTTAAAAGGGATGTTGGAGCAGTTGAGGAAGACTAACAAATGAGTTTAATACATTATTGGTTTAGCATGGATGCGCACAACTGCGCTTGTTCACTGAGAAGTGAAAAGTAAATGTGTTGACTTGGTTTTTCTTCTTTGGTAGAGTCAAAAAGATAAATTGTTTGAATAGAAACAAGAACAGTTGCGTATTGGCATTTCCCATACCTATAGCCAGTTCTGGTTGACCCAATTCGATTGCCTAATTCATTTATCACTTTAATTTTTAGGTCAATATCTTTGACTGAAGATGAGGTTCTAAGAATATATGTTGAATCTATTTTTAGCTTTTTCGTCCATTGAAAATGTGAATGTATTTCAGGAGCATTTGGTACATCCGTTAATATATAGATCTTGGTGGGTTCCCCTATAACCTGAACTTCGATTGATCTAGAGCTATATAGAAAAAAGAGAAGGGTAAAACTCAAGGCTACAATACCAATTTTATTTTTAGTACGGTTAGTCTTCCTCCTAAAAAGAAGAGCTAGTAAGGAATAGATTAAAGCGTAGCCTAAAAACCTAAGAGAGCCACCCCATGTTGGTAAAAAAAGTAGAATTGAGAAGATAAAGAAAAACGAAGCCGTACCCGATAATAGGTTGCTGAATGCCCGTTTTACAAAACCCTTCATTTACTCAATAATTTCAAAAATA
Organism: Roseivirga ehrenbergii; assembly: GCF_001593005.1. GTDB lineage: Bacteria > Bacteroidota > Bacteroidia > Cytophagales > Cyclobacteriaceae > Roseivirga > Roseivirga ehrenbergii. Next base: position 129,630 of record NZ_LQZQ01000001.1, on the reverse strand, counting down.
CATCTGAAACCAAGCCAAGCCTGAGGGGTGCTGTATTCTGATTTTTTATTGAAGTCGGCTCCAGTGCTTTTGTTATTCCAGCTTCCGCCCATGGCTATACCTTGTTCAGAAGTCATTTCAGCTACATTGTCGTGTAAGCCGAATAAGCCTAGCTTTTGATCCATGGCTGAGAAAACATCGTGGACTTTGCTACTGCTGTTGAGTACATCGTTCTTGCTTGTTTTAAACTCCTTTTCATAAGCCGCAGCAATTTTTTCTACTTGTTTGAGCATTCCTTTTTCTTGGGTCATAAATCTCATTCTAGACCACTCGGCTGGAGTGGGTAATCTGAATTCAAATTCTTTTGGGAAATCCACTCTATCCCTTTCGTCCATTTTATCCAGCTCCTTTCTGAAAGCTTCCGTCCTCCAGGCTGCAAACTTTACCGCTTGGTCGTAGCTAACGCCCACCATTGGAGCCAAAGCAAAAGTGGTGGTTTCAAAGAATAATTCAGAAATTTCAGTAGCCGTTTTCCCCGGGTAAAGCTGCTCCCAAAGTTTCCAATCGGGTAAGCTGGAAGTGTATTCAGTCCCAGTAACACCATACTCCTTTTTCAGGTCTAGCAGATAAATTTTATACATCCGTCCAGATACTTCGGCCATGTCCATGCATAACTTGAAATTCATGGCCAAGGTGTTTGAAGCACATATGTACTGTCGGTCTTGATCACATTCTATGCAGTTGGGTTCAGGACTGATATTCGAACCGAAGAAGAGAAATAGGAGTGGGAAAAGAGCTTTCATAGGTTGGTTTTGGAAAAATAAACTTACGAAGAAATTTCCTTTTCAGATCGAAGGCTTATTTGGTGATTTTGTTTTGTGACCTTAGGCCTCGCTCGGCTCAAAAAGTGCACAAACTGCGCCCGCAGGGTCTTCAATAAAACAGTAGCGGCCCATACTGCCAGCACTCTTGATATTCGTAACCAATTTTCCGCCATTGGCCGTGCATTCCGATCTGCTTTTGTCCAAATCTCTTACATTGATGTACATCATCCATTGCGATGGGATGTCACTGTTGCCCCCACGCTTATGGCATACCCCAGCTTTAGGTTCACCATCAACTGTCATGTTGTAGTCATCATAATCACCCATCGAAACGGGCTCGGGCTTCCATCCTGTTACTTTGGCGTAAAAGTCTTTTACTTCTGTGGCGTTGGGTACGGTTAAATCAAACCAGCCGATGGTTCCGTAAATTGATTTTTTACTATCGCTCATTTTCTTTTTTTCTTAAAACTGTCTATTTGTTTGGGTTTGATGGTTGTACTAAAGTACCAAATTCTAATTTTCCCTATTAAGGAACTCTCCAAGAGTTTGTACTTTATGGTGCATCAAGCTGATAAGTCCTTACTAACTCTTGGAGAGTTTTTGTGCACCTATTTCCAGCCCATTCTTTCTCTTAATGAAGTAATATGTGCCGTATGGTGGTCGCCATGCCAAGCATACATGGCCGCTACTGTTCTAAGTACATAAACCTTGTCTCCTTCTGGATGAATGTATTTCCGATTGAAATCTTCTTCCGACATGTTTTTTAGTAAATGAACCCAACGCTCATGTAAGTTTGCAAGAAGGTTTAAAGAAACCTCTAAAGGCACATGATTTTGATAGGATAGTTCCGCCCAAGCTTTCTCATCATAGGCTTTTATTCGAGGAGAGTTTTCGGTTAAAGCCCAATGGAAGCGGATATAAGCATTCATATGGCTATCTGCTACATGGTGAATTACCTGCCTAACCGTCCAGCCTTCAGGTCGATAAGGGCTATTGAGTTGCTCTTCTGTTAAACCTTCAATCGCTTTTTTGAGTTTTTCAGGCGTGTCTTTTATTCTGTTAATGTATCCGTCAATATCAGAAAGCGTAATATTGGAAGGAGGATCAAATTTTCCGATTGGATAACGTAAGTCAGCGGTCATATTTCTATTTTTGAAGTATTAGTTCAAGCTGATTTTTGAATAAGCAGCATACTTTAAAATTGCTCAATTAGAAATTTAAAACCTTAAAATATGTTGAAAATATATCATAACCCACGCTGCCAGAAAAGCAGGCAAACACTTCAGTTAATTGAAGAAAGTGGTGAAATGCTTACCATAGTAGAGTATTTAAAAGAAACACCCTCAGAAGATCAATTGCGTGAAATTCTAAAAAAGCTAGGAATGAAGGCTGAGGAAATTGTGCGTAAATCAGAGGCTGTTTATAAAGAGCAGTTCAAGGGTAAAACCCTAAGTGAGGATGAATGGATTGCAGCGATGGTGGAATACCCAAGCCTTATTGAAAGACCAATTGTGGTAAAAGGAGATAAGGCTGTTCTAGGTCGCCCACCAGAAAATGTAAAGAGTTTGCTTTAGGCCAATCATAAAAGAAAACGGGAACTAGAATGTACAAACACTCTAGTTCCCGTTTCTATTTTTTCAATGAGAAGATGAGGACTTCTGTGCAGTTAAACACTTCCGCACTTCAACACTTCAATACCTTTTAGTATCCCAAAATCTTCAACATACTTTCTTCGATTTGCTCTGCGGCAAACACTCTGCTTCTTATTTTTCCATTTTCATCATGGTCAATCAAAACATGTTTAGGCGCAGGAATCAAGCAATGCTGAATACCACCATAACCACCCAATGATTCCTGGTAAGCACCAGTATGGAAGAAGCCAACATAGAGGTTTTCGTCTTCTTCAATCAGCGGCATAAACACTTCAGAAGTATGGGCTTCGGAGTTATAGTAATCCATACTGTCGCAAGTAAGCCCACCCATATTTACCTTATGGAAAGGATGATCCCATTTGTTGATGGCCAGCAGAATATACTTTTGGCTCAAGCCCCAAGCATCAGGCAAATGAGTAATGAATGAACCATCAATCATGTACCAAAGCTCTTTATCGTTTTGTAATTTCTGATCAAGAATAGAGTAGATAAAGGCACCACTTTCACCAACGGTAAAGCTTCCAAATTCAGTAATGATATTCGGAACAGGCACATTGCTCTTATTACAAATCCATTTGATGTTTTCTACAATTTGATCTACCATATACTGGTAGTCATATTCGAACGTAAGCGAAGTCTTAATTGGGAAACCACCACCAATGTCAACGGTATCTAGCGTTGGGCAAATCTTTTTAAGCTCGCAGTACTTGTACATAAAACGGCTTAATTCGCTCCAGTAATAGGCGGTGTCTTTAATTCCAGTATTAATAAAGAAGTGAAGCATTTTTAATGATGCTCGGCTTCCTTCAATATGTTCTTTGTAGTAATCAGTAATGTCGCCATAGCGAATTCCCAAGCGTGAGGTATAGAATTCAAAATTCGGTTCCTCATCGGCTGCTACACGAATGGCTACCTGAAAATCCTCATTGATTAAATCTTTATACACATCCAATTCATTCATGTTATCCAAAACAGGAATACAATTGGTAAAGCCGTCATTAATCAGCTCAGAAATATATTGGGTGTAAAGTGGCCTTTTAAAACCGTTACACACAATTAGAATGTCTTTGTCAATTTTTCCTTTAGCGTGTAGACTTCTAACAATTGGAATATCGAAAGCCGAAGAAGTTTCTATTTGACAACCATTCTTGATGGTTTCGTCTAACACAAAGCTAAAGTGAGATGACTTTGTGCAATAGCAATAAGTATAGCTCCCTTGGTATTTGTGTTTCTTAATAGAAGTTTCAAACCACTTTTTAGCTTTCTGTATATTTTCTGAAATCTTGGGTAGATAAGTTAACCTTAGTGGCGTTCCGTGTTCTTTAATAATGTCCTTTAGTGGAACATCATGAAATTCTAAGTATTTGCCATTCACCTTAAATTCTTCTGTTGGAAAATCAAAGGTCTGGTCAATAAGGTCAAAATAACTTTTCATCTACCGCTTTTACAAAATTCGAAAGGTGCAATATTAGAAATTTCTAAACTTTTAAAAGAAAGCTTGCCAATCAAATGTTAATTCTTAAGTCAAAAAAAATATGCTTGGGCTTACGAGAGACTATATTCTTTTAAATCTTTGTTTGACGTTTAAGGCTAATAAATTGATAATAAATTACTTGTAGGCCTGTTTTGCTTTCCCCACTTCTTTTTCTGAGCTTGTATGAAAAAGATAGATTAACGGGCTTTCAGAGAATGGTTTTTGAATATGAAATAGTCAGCGAATTTTAGCAAATTGCAGGCCGTTCAGTGACAAAATTTAATCTGAATAGAACTAGAACGTGTATAAAAATTAAATGAATATGTCTCAGAAACCGATATCCGATTTTATTGAAAAGCATTACCTACATTTTAACGCTGCCAGTTTGGTTGATGCCGCCAAAGGCTACAATACTCACTTGGCCGAAGGCGGAAAAATGATGGTGACACTTGCTGGTGCTATGAGTACTGCTGAATTAGGGAAATCGTTTGCTGAAATGATTCGTCAAGATAAGGTAGCCATCATTTCATGTACAGGGGCTAACCTAGAAGAAGATATTATGAACCTTGTAGCGCATTCGCATTACAAAAGGGTTCCGAATTATAGAGATTTAACCCCTCAAGACGAGTGGGATTTATTAGAGCAGGGCTTGAATAGAGTGACCGACACCTGTATTCCAGAAGAGGAAGCATTCAGACGTTTACAGTCTAAAATTTTTAAGCAATGGAAAGGTGCCGAAGAAGCAGGAGAGAGGTTTTTACCTCATGAGTACATGTATAAAATGTTGCTTTCTGGTGACTTAGAGCAATACTATGAGATAGATCCAGCCAATAGCTGGATGCTAGCCGCGGCTCAAAAGAATATTCCAATCATTGTTCCGGGCTGGGAAGATTCTACTATGGGAAATATTTTTGCTTCCTATTGTATTAAAGGTGAGTTGAAGCCTTCCACCATGAAGTCGGGTATTGAGTACATGACATTCTTAGCTGATTGGTACGTGAAAAATTCAGAAGGAAAAGGAGTGGGCTTCTTCCAAATTGGTGGAGGTATTGCTGGTGATTTCCCTATCTGCGTAGTGCCAATGCTTTATCAAGATATGGAAATGGATAAAATTCCTTTCTGGAGTTACTTCTGTCAAATTTCAGACTCTACAACAAGCTATGGTTCATATTCTGGCGCTGTTCCAAATGAGAAAATCACATGGGGTAAACTAGATATGGATACCCCAAAGTTTATCATTGAATCGGATGCTACAATTGTAGCGCCATTGGTTTTTGCATACGTATTAGGTTGGTAATTAAAGTATTAAGATCATGAGAAAGATTCGCTTAGTTGAGGTAAGATCGGAGTTAGCGGCTGGTACACGAGGAGCGAGTTTGGGAATTGATGCCATGAAAGTGGCAAGCTTGAGCAAGCATTCCGACTTCTTTTTACGTTTTCAGCCCATAAGGGTGAAAAACGAAAATGAGCTATTGTTTCAAGAGCCTAAGTTTAAGAATGCAAAATACGGAGAAGGTGTTTATACAGTTCTCAAACGTGTTTGTGATGCGGTAAGCGATCTTCGTTCTGAAGGTTTATTTCCTATAGTTTTGGCTGGCGACCACTCTACTGCTGCTGGTACAATTGCAGGCATAAAAAAGGCTGATCCTGATAAACGTTTAGGCGCCATTTGGATTGACGCACATGCCGATTTTCATTCGCCTTATACTACTCCTTCTGGCAATATGCACGGCATGCCCTTGGCCATGGCTACGGCTATTGACAATATTGAGTGCGAGCAAAACGACATTGAAGAAGAAACAGAAGCCCTTTGGGAGCGCATTAAATCTATTGGAATGCGTGGTCCAAAAATGAAGCCTGAGGATGTCGTTTTTATTGGCGTTCGCGATACTGAATCTCCTGAAGACTACTTAATGGAAAAGTATGGAATCAAGAATTTCACCACTGCCGAAGTAACCGAAAAAGGTATTCAGCAGGTTTCGAAAGAAGCTTTGGAGATATTGAAAGACTGCGACCAAATCTACATTTCATTTGATGTAGATAGTTTAGACACCTCCGTTTCTATGGGTACAGGAACTCCAGTTCCAGAAGGGCTTTCAAAGGAACAAGCCTTAGAATTGAATATCGAATTAATTAAAGATAAGCGTGTTTGTTGTTGGGAAATCGTGGAGGTTAACCCAACTTTGGACACCGAAAACAGAATGGCCAATAATGCCTTCGAAATACTCGAAGCCACAACTGCGTCATTGATCCAGAATTTCTAGGAATGGAATTACAAATTAAAGAAGGAATCTCGGCTGCGTTTGCAGCACTATACAATCATACAATTTCTGCTGAAGAAATTGCTCTACAAGCCACACGAAAAGATTTTGCCGGAACTTATACCTTGGTCACCTTTCCTTATGGAAGGATTTCTAAGCTGAACCCTGAGCAAACAGGGCAGGCTATTGGAGAGTATTTAAAAGCAAATCTTTCTAATGTAGTGGCCGATTATAATGTGGTGAAGGGATTTTTAAATCTAGAGCTTTCAGAAGGGTCGCAGGTAGATTTGTTTGGCAAAATTTTTAATGGAGCAAATGTTGCCGATTCTCCAGTTTTTAAAATTGAAGATAAAGACAAAACTGTGGTGGTGGAATATTCATCACCAAACACCAATAAACCACTTCACTTAGGTCATCTCAGAAATAACTTCTTGGGTAATTCGGTAGCACGAATTTTAAAGGCTGATGGAAACAAAGTAGTGAAAGTGCAGATTATCAATGATCGCGGAATACATATTTGCAAGTCGATGGTGGCTTGGCTCAAATTTGGTGAAGGCGAAACACCAGAAGCAGCAGGCATTAAAGGCGACCACTTGGTAGGTAAATACTATGTGGCTTTTGATAAAGCCTATAAAGAAGAAATTGCTGCATTTGTTGCCGATGGAATGGAAAGAGAAGCTGCTGAAAAGCAGGCTCCTATTTTTGTAGAGGCCCAAGAAATGCTATTGAAATGGGAGGCCAAAGACCCTGAAGTTTATGCCCTTTGGGAAAAAATGAACGGTTGGGTGTATGCTGGCTTCGAAGATACTTATCAGCGCATGGGCGTTGATTTCGATAAACTTTATTACGAAAGCGAAACTTACCTGATAGGCCGAGATCGCGTAATGGAAGGCCTGGAAAAAGGAGTTTTCTATAAGAAAGAAGATGGCTCTATTTGGGTTGACCTAACGGACGAAGGTTTAGACCAAAAACTATTGCTCAGAAGTGATGGTACTTCGGTATACATGACGCAAGATATTGGTACAGCCATTATGCGCTATGAAGATTACCCGGACCTTTCTCAACTCATTTACACCGTAGGAAACGAACAAGAATACCACTTCAAGGTACTTTTCTTGATTCTGAAAAAATTGGGTTATAAATGGGCAGAAGCCTGTTATCACCTGTCTTACGGCATGGTAGACCTTCCTTCAGGAAAAATGAAATCGAGAGAAGGAACCGTAGTAGATGCTGATGACTTGATTCAGCAAATGGCGGATACCGCCAAAAGCCGAACCGAAGAATTAGGTAAGATTGAAGGTTTTACGGAAGAACAAGCAAATGCCTTATACGAGACTTTAGGTTTGGGGGCGATCAAGTACTTCTTGCTAAAGGTAGATCCTAAGAAAAGAATGCTTTTCAACCCAGAAGAGTCTATTGAATTTCAAGGCAATACTGGTCCATTTATTCAGTATACATATGCTAGAATCAGTGCTATTGTCCGCAAAGCTGTTCAGCTCGATATTGATATTGCGGCCATTGATTACAGCCAGATTACCGATTTGCACGAAACTGAAAAGGATTTAATTTATGCTATTAGCCAATACCCAGAAAAGTTGGCTTTGGCAGCAAATGAATACTCTCCAGCCGTGGTTGCTCAGTACGTTTACGATATTGCTAAAGAATATAATCGCTTTTATGCCGAAGTGTCTATCTTCAGTGAAGACGATGTAGAAAAGCGTAAATTCCGTGTCGGACTTTCTGCTTTGGCGGCTGAAACAATAAAAGTAAACATGAACTTATTGGGAATAAACGTCCCAAACCGCATGTAATATGAGTTTCTGCTTAAGCCTAATTTTATTCATCAATATTTTCAACCCAAAACCAGAAGAAATGAGTTTCTACGACTTTAAAATGAAAACCATTGAGGGAAAAGAAATTTCCTTGAGCGAATTTAAAGGTAAAAAGGTGTTGGTGGTGAATGTAGCTTCTGAATGTGGCTTTACTCCTCAATACGAAGACCTCCAGAATTTACACGAAGCATACGGAGATAAAATTGTGGTTTTGGGCTTTCCTGCTAACAACTTTGGCGGTCAAGAGCCGGGTTCAAACCTAGCGATTCAGCAATTCTGCACGGCTAAATTTGGTGTTACTTTTCAAATGTTCGAGAAAATTTCAGTGTTGGGGAAGGACAGAGCACCACTTTATGCGTGGTTAGAGAAAGAATCAGGCAAAGCACCCAATTGGAATTTCTGTAAATACTTAATTGATGAAAAAGGGAAAGTGATTGCTTTCTTCCCCTCATCAGTAAATCCATTGGACGAGGCTATTACAGGAACTTTATAATCAAAAATGAAGCATTGGGTTAAAGCTTTTAGGCTACGTACGCTCCCTTTGGCCTTGGCCAGTATAGGAATGGGCGCTTTTTTAGCTGCTTCTTCTGGTCAGTTTAACGGAGGAGTTTTTACGCTTTGTGCATTAACCACCATTCTACTTCAGGTATTGTCAAATTTGGCCAACGACTATGGCGATTCAGTTCACGGAGCTGATGGAGCTAAAAGAACAGGGCCATCAAGAGCGGTTCAGTCGGGTGTTATTTCATTGAAAGCCATGCGAAATGCGATTATTCTATTTTCTGCCTTATCGCTTCTTTCGGGCATTGGTTTGATTTATTTGGCTTTTGGCTGGTCGCCTCAAGTGTTTGGCTTCTTTTTGGGATTAGGAGTTTTGGCCATTCTTGCTGCCATTACTTACACTGCTGGCTATAAACCTTATGGTTATATGGGCTTGGGTGATATCAGTGTCTTAATTTTCTTTGGGCTTGTTGGTGTAATGGGGTCGGCCTATTTGTATGAGCAAGAATTGAAGTGGGAGTATTTGCTTCCAGCTATTTCTACAGGGTTATTCTCAGTAGCTGTGTTGAATGTAAATAACATCCGCGACATTGAATCCGACAAGGAAGCGGGTAAGATTTCCATTCCCGTTCGAATAGGTAGAAAAAAAGCCGTGATTTATCATTGGTTTTTATTGGTTACTGGCTTTGCATTAGGACTTACTTATGTCTTAATGAACTATACTAGCTATTGGCAATTGATTATTGTCTTGGCTTTGCCGGGCTTAATTAAGAATGCCAGAGCGGTTAAAATGCACACCGAATCATCCAAAATCGACCCATTTCTAAAACAAATGGCCTTAACTACTCTGCTCTATGTCATTCTTTTTGGAGTGGGGCAATTGGTGGGCTAGAATGTTAAAAATGGTGTTTGTTTATCTTTTAATACTTCTATATCTTTAAGTGTAATAGTTGTCCTTTATGTCGGTAAAAAACTCGAAAATTCAGCTTCAGTGTATAGCATGTAAGTCTAGAGGAGAATCTCATTTCTCTGATCTAAAGGATGAAGATTTAGAGATTCTGAGTGAACATAAATCGTGTGTTACCTATAAGAAAAACCAAACCTTATTTTATGAGGGAACCCGGCCAATGGGGATTTTCTGTATCAATAGCGGAAAGGTGAAGGTGTTTAAAATGGGGTCTAACGGCAAGGAGCAAATTCTTTTTATTGCTCAGAAGGGTGATTTTTTAGGTTATAGGTCTTTACTGAGTGAGGAGTTTTATGGCGCATCTGCAACAGTGTTGGAACCCGCAGCAATATGCTTTATTCCTAAAAGTGATTTTTTAAAAGTACTCCATTCTAACCCAGAATTTTTTGGCAAACTTATGAAAGCTGTTTGTCACGAATTGGGAGTAATGGAAACCAAGCTTGCACAGCTTTCGCAAAAATCGGTGAGAGAAAGGCTGGCAGCTACCATACTTATGCTCAAGGAAACTTACGGCATGGAAGGAGAGGGCAGCGAGGTTATCGATATTGTATTGAGTCGAGAGGATTTGGCTAATATTGTAGGTACTGCTACAGAAACCGTAATTCGTTTACTTTCCGAGTTCAAATCAGATAAAATGATTGCGTTGGAAGGAAAGAAAATCAAGGTGCTTGATGCCGATAAACTAATTCATGAGGCCGATTTCTATGGCTAGAAAACATGACATTTGTCATGGTTTTCGCTGATGCGCATCAACACAATCTCAGCTCCTTAAATCTACCTTTGTTTCAGTGGTAATCTGAATTAAAGGTTTTGAAACAGAAGATTTTAATCGGGGCGGGAATTCACAGTGATTTAGAAGCACTTTATCATAGGATAAGCGCTTTTCTGAATCCTCAGAATGAATATTTTTTTACTTTCTTATGTGTAGATGAGGGGGTAGGTAATGAGTTGTTAGAAGCGGTTGCATACGGAAATAAATCTGCGCATTCTTTGAATTTACTGAAGAAGGTAGAATTTGAACTAAAAGTTGAGGGCCTGACAGTTTCGGGCAATGTAAATGTAGAAGCGTTTAAGTCTGAACTTAATGACAGTAGTTTAGCTGGACTTTCTGGTGTAGCCGATTTATTTATCATTGATTCTTCTAGCTATATGAATCAAAGTGATTGGCACGAATTAATTGCCCTGGTGCATAAAGTGAATTGTCCCGTATTGGTGCTGCCAAGAAATGCCACAGTAAATCGTTTAATCATGGTGCACGAACCAGAGCACCATTCTCTACACATTGTAAAAGATTTCCTGAAAATCTTTAAACCAGATTTGACTGAACTTCCCCTTTCGGTATTATTCAACTTTCCTGAAGACGAAGGTCAAACTGAAAACGAAAAGTTTTTTGTCGATTATCTGAAAATGGCTTTTCCTAATATTGGAATGCAGCTGATGGTTGATGAACCGATTAATGAATTTTTTAATGAGCTTAATGCAGACACCGACAGAGCTCTTATTCTGACAGGTGCTAATTTGGGAGAAGAAATATTGGCCTGTCCAAAAACAATTGCTGATTGTACAGCGAAAAGTTCGCCTTTATTCATCTATAAGAAGTGAATTCCGTAAGGACTATAGTGAAAAATGAAACCAAGTGCTATCACTGTGGAGAAGATTGCCTAGAGGGCAAACTGACCTATGATGAACATAACTTTTGTTGTAATGGCTGTAAAACGGTTTATGAAATTCTAAGTAGTAATGATCTGTGTGATTATTACAGTATGGAAAACACTCCAGGCTTTACGGTAAAGGATAAAGCAGAGCATTCCATCTTCGATTATTTAGATAATGAATCAATCAAAAGAGAAGTGCTTGATTTTGAAGGTGAAGGCTTTCAAAGAGTCACTTTGTACATACCAAATGTACATTGCAGTTCATGTATTTGGTTGTTAGAAAATTTGGATCGGCTGAATCCTGCTGTTTTAGATTCTGTCATTAATTTCTCTTCGAAAAAACTTACAGTCAATTATAAGTCAGATGAAATGAGCTTGCGCCAATTGGCCGAAATGCTCGATTCAATTGGCTATGGCCCGCAGATTAATCTCAAAGATGCCGATGATTCTAAAAAGCCACAGAAGGCTTTCGATAAGCAGTTGCTTATTAAAATGGGAATTGCGGGTTTCTGTTTCGGTAATGTAATGCTACTTAGCTTTCCCGATTACTTGGGTATTGCTGGGGTTGAAGAAGAGTATAGCAGTTTTTTTAGGTATTTAAGCTTGGCGCTTTCCTTACCTGTAGTTTTTTACTCGGGGAGTGAATATTTTACATCTGCCTTAAAGAGTGCGAAGCAAAAATTCGCGAATATTGATGTGCCCATAGCGATAGGTCTGTTGGCACTTTTTGTTCGAAGTACCTATGAAGTAATTGCCGATGTAGGCCCAGGCTATTTCGATTCACTCGTAGGTTTGGTGTTTTTCCTTTTGATAGGGAAATGGTTCCAAAGCAAAACTTATGCAGCCCTTTCCTTCGATCGCGATTATCAATCCTATTTTCCTTTGGCGGTTCAAAAAAGGATTAATGACGATTTCGAGCCAGTACCTGTTAAGGAATTGAAAAAGGGCGATGAAGTACTGCTTCGAAATGGTGAAGTGCTTCCTGCCGATGCTATTTTAATTGATGATCACGCTTCAATAGATTACAGCTTTGTAACGGGTGAATCTGTACCTGTGGCGCGTAAAAAAGGAGACTATGTATATGCTGGCGGAAGGCAGGTAGGTAAGCAGGTTCGCTTTGTTATTCAAAAAGAAGTTTCGCAGAGTTACCTTACTCAACTGTGGAATAATGATGCTTTTGGAGAAAAGGAACACCATACTAAGCTTATTGACAAAGTGAGTCGATACTTTACTGTGGTGGTGCTTTTAATCGCACTTTTTTCAGCGGTTTATTGGCAGTTTACAGATCCAAGTCAAACTTGGTTGGTATTTGCTGCGGTACTTATTATTGCCTGCCCTTGTGCATTAGCACTTTCTACCCCTTTTACTGTGGGCAGCGTTATGCGTGTTTTTGGAAGAAATCATTTCTACCTAAAAAATGCAGACGTCATTGAAAAATTGAACGCTACAAATACAATTGTATTCGATAAAACGGGAACGATTACCGAAACGCAAGGAGAGGCTTTGAAATTCTGTGGTCCAGTACTTTCCGAAGCTGAAAAGGCCCTAATTAATACTGCGGTGGCCAGTAGTACTCATCCCTTGAGCAGATGGATAAAGCAGTTTACTGAAGTTAAAGGCTTTGATTATACCATAGAGTCGTTTGACGAGAAAGAAGGCAAAGGTTTTATCGCTATCGTTAGTGGCTTAAGCATAAAAGTGGGTTCTGCAAAGTTTTTAGGTGTAGAAAAAAGTAATATAAATAATGCTACCCAAGTGCATGTAAGCATTGGAGGCGATTATAAGGGCTACTTCAGTTTTGAGGCTACTTATAGAAAAGGCCTAACCAACTTGCTTGATGCTTTGAAGAGTAAGTTCAAGTTTCAGGTGCTCTCTGGCGACAATGATAAAGAAGCCGAACGCCTTGAGTCGATGTTCCCAGAAGGTTCTGTTTTACGTTTCAATCAAAGCCCAGAAGATAAGCTAAAGGCCATTAAAGAAATTCAAACCAAAGGTAATGCTGTAATTATGTTGGGTGATGGTCTTAACGATGCGGGTGCTCTGCAGCAAAGCAAGGTAGGCATAGCTATAACTGAAGATGTATCGCTCTTTTCACCTGCCAGTGATGCCATTTTAAAGGCATCAAACTTAATGGACTTGAATAAATTCATTAAGCTGGCGCACGAAGGCCGAAAAGTGGTAGTGGCCAGTTTCATCTTGTCTTTACTTTATAACTGTGTTGGAATTAGTTTAGCAGTAGCCGGAGAGCTAACCCCTCTTTTTGCTGCCATTCTTATGCCTTTAAGTAGTATTTCGGTAGTGGTTTTCACCACTGTTTCCGTAAATCTGATTTCTAAAAAAATAAAACTCAAATAAATATGTCGGTCATTCTCGTGCTCATATTGGTCAGTTTGGTTGTCGCTATTGCGTTTTTAACCGCCTTTTTCTGGGCAGTTAAATCTGGGCAGTTCGATGACACTTATTCGCCTTCTGTGAGAATGCTGTTTGAAGACCGCGTGAAAAAAGAAAAGGAGGCCAAAAATGATTGATTTAGTGAAGAAATACGATGTGCCAGTTCCAAGATACACCAGTTACCCAACAGTGCCGGCTTGGGATGTAAACGCTTTTCAACTTGAGGAATATAAAGGGCGGTTGAAAGCTTCTTTTCAGCAAACAAAAGAAGAAGGAATAAGCTTATATCTTCACTTACCTTATTGTGAATCCCTCTGTACTTATTGTGGTTGCAATACGCGTATTACGATCAATCATAAGGTAGAATTACCTTATATCGAATCTTTACTCAAAGAGTGGAAGTTATACTTAGACCTTTTTGGTGAAAAACCGCTGGTAAGAGAAATACATTTAGGCGGAGGAACTCCAACGTTTTTCTCTCCTGAAAACTTACGGTACTTAATGGAGTCCATCCTCGATACGGTAGATGTTCACCCCGATTATCAATTCAGTTTTGAAGGTCACCCAAACAATACCACTTACGAACATTTGGTAGCACTTTACGAAGTCGGTTTTACCCGTGTAAGTTATGGTGTGCAGGATGTAGATTTTAAAGTACAAAAAGCCATTAATCGACTACAGCCTTTAGAAAATATTGAAAAGGTAACCAAAGCAGCCAGAGAAATTGGATATACTTCCGTGAATTTTGACCTGATTTACGGCCTTCCTTTTCAAACCATTTATGGCATCAAGCAGACCATGGATGTAGTAAAAACCTTTATGCCCGACCGCATTGCTTTTTACAGTTATGCGCATGTGCCTTGGGCAAAGCCAGGCCAAAGGGCTTATTCTGAAGAAAATATTCCTCAGGGAGAAGAAAAGCACAAACTGAATATGCTTGGTCAGGCCTTGTTGCTAGATATGGGATATCAAGCCATTGGGATGGATCATTTTGCTTTGCCTGAAGATCCTCTTTGCCAAGCCAGAAGTAAAGGAAGGCTGCATCGTAATTTTATGGGTTATACCGAATCTAGAACTAATTTTATGATTGGTTTGGGAGTATCTTCAATATCTGATATTGGCGTGGCATATGCGCAAAATGTGAAGTCTGTAGAAGGCTATAGAGCAAAAGTTGAGGCTGGAGAATTTCCAATGTTCAAAGGTCATTTGATGACCGTCCCTGAAATGGAAGCTAAGAAATTGATTCTCGATATTGCTTGCAGTGCCCGTATTCAAATGCGCAATGTGCTCGAACTTAATTCTGAAAAATATACCGCTTTCAATCAAATGGTAGATGAAGGTTTAATTGAGCGCTTCTGCCTCAACTACCAAGTGACCAAAAAGGGTATGATGTTCCTCAGAAATATCTGTGCGCTTTTTGATGAATATTACGAACCACAAAGTGGGAACAAACTATTCAGTCAAGCGGTGTAATTTTCATTAAATAGGGTGGAGCAAAGCATAGTTCTAATTAGATTTGGTAATAGTATGCTTTGCTAATGACTATACCTATCTAATTATTCTTCATGCTTTTTTTCAGCGCTGTATTTTCTTTCTTTAGCATCTCCATTTCTTCGATAAGCTGTATTTGAGTTTTGTTCATTTCAATCAAATACAAAGTTAACTCCTCTACTTTTTGCAGCAGGGCAGCATCCATTTTGCCCAAATCAAGACCGTTTTCTTCTACTTCTTTGGCAGAAGGTACTTCAGGTAAATGTTGGTTGGCTTTGATGTAAGCTTCCAGCTCGTTTAAAGTTCTTAGTTTAAAGTTGGGCGCGAAAACGAAGTCTGGCCAAGGAGAAGCTTCAACTTTTACTTTTTTGGAACGGATGGTGCCGTTAACTTCTAGTTTTTCGTTGGGAGAGGTGGTGCCGATGCCTAGGTTGCCCTGTTTATCAATTCTCATCTTTTCAGATGTTCCGATAAACCATTCAAATCCACCACCATTAATCGTTCCTGTTTGAAACCACATTGGGTACCTGTCATCATCATTAGCACCAAGTCCAATGGCATAAGGGTTTACATTTGCACCATTGAGTGCAATTCTGGTGCCTACATCATAATTTGTGCTAGGGTCGCCTTGCCCAAGTTTAGAAGATGCAATTATTCCATTGACATCTAGTTTTCCATATGTTGGAGATGTTGTACCAATTCCAATGTCACCATTACTTTTAATCGTGAGTAGGTGATCGCTTGCTGCATTTGTAAAATTATATCCTCTACCTACAGAGTTGTTATGGAAATTCACGCCATTATCGTTAACGCCAATATCGAGCATATAACCACTTGTATTGGTGCCAGTGAGGAGTCTGATATCTTGTGATCCGTTGGTTAGATGTAATTTTGCCGAGGGTGAAGTTGTGCCCATTCCAATGTTACCATTACTTTTAATTGTGAGTAGGTGATCGCTTGCTGCATTTGTAAAATTATATCCTCTACCTACAGAGTTGTTATGGAAATTCACGCCATTATCGTTAACGCCAATATCGAGCATATAACCACTTGTGTTAATGCCTGTCAAAAATCTCATCTGTTGTTGTCCGTTCTGTAGCTCCAGTAAGGCAGTTGGACTTGCGGTACCAATCCCAACATTCCCTCCCGTATAATAAATATTGGGTACACTGGTAGTCCATTGTGCAAAAGCAAAATTGGCGACACAAAGCGCCAGAAATGATAAGATTATTTTTTTCATAATTGAGGTTATTTAATGGTTGTTGGTTTTAGTCCCACTCGTCCTCCCCACAGGGGAGATGTCAGCAGATTCAAGTTTTTCGATTCTTTTTAATACTTTTTGGAGTGTAGTTTTGAGTTCTCGGTTTTCTTTCTCGAGTTGTAGGTTCTTAGCGTCTAACTTCTCTTGTCTAATATCTAATGTCTTCTGACTCTTGTCTTGCTCAATGATGTAAAGCGTCAACTCTTCCACTTTCTGTAACAATGTAGCATCCATTTTACCTAAATCAAGGCCGTTTTCTTCAACTTCTTTTGCGGAAGGTACTTCGGGTAAGTGTTGGTTGGTTTTTATATAAGCTTCCAGCTCGTTTAGGGTTCTTAGTTTATAGTTTGGTTCGAAAACGAAGTCTGGCCAACCCGTAGCTTCAACCTTTACTTTTTTGGAGCGGATTGTGCCGTTAACTTCTAATTTTTCAGTGGGGGAGGTGGTGCCGATGCCTACATTTCCGTTTTCATCGATGCGTACTTTTTCAGACAGATTAGCATTGTTATCAGATTTTGTCCAAAATGTTAAAAAACCACTATTCGTGTAGCCAGCCCTTGGTAAGCCTATTCTGGCTATTTCAACAGTGTTTTGCTTAGCGCTAATTCGACCTACATCTACATACGAATTGTCATTGCGTTCGCTCATCAACGAAATAACGCCAGGGCTGGTGTTCGAATCAAAGATTTCTAACTTTTCACTTGGAGCAGTGGTGCCAATACCAATATTCCCCATAAGCTGAATATTATCGAAACCCTCTCCAATATCGAGTCTACTTAAATTATTATGCCCCTCCATTGCTCTTCTACCATCAAAGTAAATTCTCGAATTGGCATCCATAATATTTAGACCTTGCGCATTGGGAGGTCCACCTTTAACACTCAAAGTGTAGGTTGGCGAAGAAGTGCCAACACCCAAGTATCCACTTACAAGAAGATTGGAGCTTAACCCTCCAAAGCCAACAAATACGTCCTTCGCATTATTATAATTTAAGTAAAGGTGATCTGGGGAAGTTGTATTAGCTTCTTTTCCTTCTAAATGTCTAACAACAAGGCTTGAGTTATTCAACCCACCAATATTAACGGTACCTCCATTGTAGTAAATAGGGCTGCCAGAAACCTGAATACCTTGTGCAAGAGCAAGATTGGCGACACAAAGCGCCAGAAGTGAGAAGATTATCTTTTTCATAATTGAGTTTATTTAGAGTTTAGACTGTCATTATTAATAGCGTTGATGACCGTCACTCAGAGTGTCTTCCTTTTTGGGAAGACCGAAAGAGTCTGTAGGTTCAAAACTGTTGAAGTCCAGAACGGACAGATTTCTTCACCTTCCTGTTGTCAGGTTCGGAATGACGGTTGAGGTTGATATTATTGCTTTTTCAGAGACTCTATTTCCTTTTTCAGTTCTATGAATAGGGTTCTGAGTTCTTGGTTCTCCTTTTCAACTTTTGAAATTTGTGTTTTGAGATTTGAATTTTCATTCTCTAAAATCTTATATCTAACTTCTAGCGTCTGAGATCTTTTATTCTCTTCAATCAAGTAAAGCGTCAATTCCTCTACTTTCTGGAGCAGCGTAGCATCCATTTTGCCCAGATCAAGTCCGTTTTTTTCTACCTCTTTAGCTGAAGGTACTTCAGGTAAGTGTTGGTTGGCTTTGATGTAGGTCTCCAGTTCGTTTAGGGTTCTTAGTTTATAGTTGGGTGCAAAAACGTAATCTGGCCAGTTTGTAGCTTCAACCTTTACTTTTTTGGAGCGGATGGTGCCGTTAACTTCTAATTTTTCAGTGGGGGAGGTTATACCGATGCCTAAATTGCCTTCGTCAAGGATTGTAAATACTTCTGATGAGTTGTCAAAAATGTTCACCAAATCGGCATTTCCTGTCCCGACTACTTTAAATACTGGTGCTGAATTGTTATCACTTAAAACCGATAAATCAGCTCCATTCACATTATGGCCAAAATATCTACTTGAACTTATATAGCTTTGAAACTTACCTGAAGGATTTGAAGTACCAATACCCAAGTTTCCTGAATGAGTTAATCTCATACTTTCATAAAAAGGGCCTGGTCCGTCAGTTCCTCGAGTAAAAAAAGCCAATCCTACATAGTCGGAATCTGAGTTTTCTTGAGTTGCAGCTATAGATGCTCTCCTTCTGCCTTCACTTTGCCAAGTCATTGCGCCAAAATAACCTCCGTTACCAGGCATCGAATTTGGTCTAAAGATGAGGAAATCCTGTCCGGTGGTGGTCATTTGAGTGTCAAATATGCCAGAGCTTCCTAAATGTAGTTTTGCCCATGGGGATGTAATTCCAATTCCCACGTTCCCTCCATTGTAATAAATATTGGAGCCGCTGGTCGTCCATGTTTGGGCAGTAGAACTTAGGGCAAGGCATAATGCAAAAAGAGATAGAATAAATTTTTTCATGGTGATGGGGTTTTGAATTAAAAAAGTCAAGGTACTTTACTTTATAGAAAAATTGGAGAAGAAAGATAGTTATTGAATCATTAAAAAATAAGAAGGTCTTGAATTGTTTATATCAATTCAAGGCCTTCTGTTTGTCGTTAAGAATAAAGTGGTATGTGAGATGTGTGTTAGCGCTATTCTTTGTTCTTTTCTTTTAGTGCTTCAACCTCCTTTTTCAGCGCTAAGAACATCGCTTTCAGTTGTTGGGTTTCTTTTTTGAGATCAGAGTTCTCTTTAATGTAAATCTCAATTTTCTTCTCCTGCTCAATGGTGTAAAGCGTCAACTCCTCCACTTTTTGCAGCAGGGTGGCATCCATCTTACCCAAATCAAGCCCGTTTTCTTCAACTTCTTTTGCGGAAGGTACTTCGGGTAAATGTTGGTTGGCTTTTATATAAGCTTCCAGCTCGTTTAGGGTTCTTAGTTTAAAGTTGGGCGCGAAAACGAAGTCTGGCCAATCCGCACCTGCAGTGGAAACACGTACTTTTTTAGCGAGTACTGTGCCGTCTACCGAGAGTTTTTCTGTAGGTGAGGTAGTGCCTATTCCTACATAGCCATTGTTTTTTATTGCCAGTCTGGTTGTGGAATTACTTATTGTTTGAATGGCGAATGTGTTATCAGCAATGGATGGAATACCCGCTTGAATCCTCCAGTCTTCAGAAACCCCATAAGTGTTCTCTAATATTAGTTGAGCCCCACCAGCACCACTTCTAGATGATTTTAAAATACCATTGGTAAATATACTTCCTTGTACATCAAGTTTTGTTGAAGGCGTGGTTGTACCAATACCTATATTGCCATTTGGTAATATACTCATGACATTAGTGTTGTTAGTTCCAAAGTATAAACCATAATTACCTGATGTACCGATCCCTAAATTCCCAATAGATCTAATCTGAGCGAACCCCTCCCCAGTAACTATGGGTTGTCCGTAATAATTTCGGTTTAGACTTTTGTCATTATAGTATGATATATCAAGATTTCCAGTAGCATTAGGAGAGATAAGCTCAATTCCCGTATTTCCAAAGTAATCTGTACGGCCTCCTTCTATCCTTAAATTGACCCAAGGCGTGATTGAAGCACCTAAAATGCTTAAGTCCCTTACGGGATTGTTTGTTCCGATCCCAACATTGCCTCCAGTATAATAAATATTGGGAGCACTTGTTGTCCATGTTTGGGCAGTAGAACTTAGGGCAAGGCATAATGCAAAAAGAGATAGAATAAATTTTTTCATGATTAGTATTTTTGATAACACAGTTCTTTGTTTTGAAGATATAGGTTTTCAATGAAATACTTGAGATAAATCATTTGAAAGAAAAGAATACGAAATGGAGAAGTGCTTGTCTTATATGGACGAATGTAAATTATGGACTAAAAACTAAATGCCGTAGTATGAATGTTTTTGGAGAGCACAAATGAGCTTTGTACTTGACCTAAATTTGCTGTGGTAGAGAGTTTGGTGAGAATAAAGGTTTCGTATGATTCCATGCTTTTTACCACCACTTTTAAAAGAAAATCGAAGTTGCCAGCAATGTGGTAACATTCCATTACTTCGGGGTAAGCCTTTATTTCATTCACGAATTTTTCTAAGTACATACGGCTGTGTTTCGTAAGCGAAATAGAAATAAATGCGGTGAGCATTAAGTCAAGTTTTTTACCATCGAGTAAGGCCGCATATTTTCGAATAACCCCTTCTCTTTCCAAACGTTTAATTCGCTCGAAGACTGGTGTAGTAGAAAGGTTGAGCTGATCGGCAAGGGCTTTTGTAGTGATACGAGCATCTTCTTGTAGAATCTCTAAGATGCGAATGTCGGTAGCGTCTAATTTCATCAAAGTGGAATTTTCTAAATATACTCGTTTTTAGGTGGTTTTAAAGTGGAATCCTCTATTGAGTGATTAAAATAAATTCGAATTGTCTGAATATTAAAATCATTTTGGGTGAAAGGTATTTTGATAGTTTAAGGTGATCTATATTTGGTAGTATTTGACTTTAGTAAAACAGAGATATGGAAGCGCTATTAGCGAAATTTGAAAATAAGAGACCGGAAATCGTTTTTGAGTGGAAAGACTCTGAAACAGAAGCCGAAGGTTGGGTAGTGATCAATTCATTGCGTGGAGGAGCTGCAGGTGGCGGAACTCGTATGCGTGTGGGTTTGAATAAAAGAGAGGTAGAATCGCTTGCTAAAACTATGGAAGTGAAATTCACCATTTCTGGTCCAGCCATTGGTGGTGCTAAATCAGGCATCAACTTCGACCCACAAGACCCAAGGAAAGAAGGTGTTCTGAAAAGATGGTTTGCTGCGGTAAGCCCACTTTTGAAATTCTATTATGGAACTGGGGGTGATTTAAACGTGGATGAAATTCACGAAGTAATTGCCATGACGGAAGAAGCAGGCATCTGGCATCCACAAGAAGGTGTTTTCAACGGCCACTTTAAACCAACGGAAGCACAAAAAATCAATCGCATAGGTCAGCTTAGAAATGGAGTAATCAAGGTGATTGAAAACCCAGAGTACACGCCTGATTTGAGCAGAAAATACAAAGTAGCCGATATGATTACGGGCTATGGGGTAGCAGAAGCCATTCGTAGTTACTACCAAATTTGGGGTGGTGACTACAAAGAGAAGAGAGCTGTAATTCAAGGCTGGGGAAATGTTGGTGCTGCTGCGGGGTATTACTTGGCTCAAATGGGAGTGAAAGTGGTCGGTATTATTGATCGTGAAGGTGGAGTAATGAAACAAGAAGGTTTTTCTTTAGAAGAGGTCAAAGCCTTTTTCTTAAACAGAAAGGGCAACCAGCTTGTTGCAAAAGAGATGATTCCGTTCGATCAAATCAATGAAGAAATTTGGGGCTTAGATTTCGAGGTGTTTGTTCCTGCTGCTGCTTCTCGATTAATTACCAAGCCACAGGTAGATCGAATGATCGAATCAAAGCTTGAAGTAATTTCTTGCGGTGCAAATGTACCGTTCAACGACCCTGAAATTTTCTTTGGCCCTACTGGCTTGTTTGCAGACGAGAATCTATCGGTACTACCAGATTTTATTGCCAACTGTGGAATGGCGCGTGTTTTTGCGTATCTTATGCAGGGCGGAGTTGCCTTAACAGATGAGGCAATTTTTGAGGATACTTCCAATATTATTCGAAATGCATTGCAGAAAGTACATGATCTTTCTCCAGCAAAAACTGGCATCTCGAAAAGAGCCTTGGAGAATTCTCTTAAGCAATTAGTTTAATGTGATTAAGCCTCGATGCGTTGAGGCATTAAATAAAAACAAAGCGATATGCCGTTTTATCATCAATTGGGAAAAATCCCGCATAAACGCCACACTACTTTCAAAAAGGAAGATGGTGGTTATTATTACGAGCAGCTTTTCGGAACCGTAGGCTTTGACGGAATGTCGTCATTGCTCTATCATGTCCATAGGCCAACACAGGTCAAAGAGGTACTTCGTTCTTACGATGTTTCGCCTAAAATTGCGGTGGAGAAGAATATGCTTTCACTTGGTTTGAAGGGCTTTTCGGTAGAACCAAAAGCTGATTATTTGGAAAGCCGCACGCCAGTTTTGGTAAACAGCGATTGCGAGATTATTCTGGCTTCGCCTACAAAATCGCAGAAGGACTATTTCTATAAAAACTCTGATTGCGATGAATTGATTTTCATCCATCAGGGAACAGGAAGGTTACGCACATTGCTGGGAACTTTGGAATTCAGTTATGGCGATTACCTGATGGTGCCGCGCGGAATGATCTATCAAATTGAGTTTGATAACGAGAAAAACCGTCTGTTCATTGTAGAATCGCATCGGCCAATTTATACACCAAAGCGCTACCGTAACTGGTTTGGCCAACTTTTAGAACATTCGCCTTATTGCGAAAGGGACATTAGAAGACCGCAAAATTTAGAGACCCACGATGAAAAAGGCGACTTTATCATTAAGGTGAAAAAGCAAGGCATGATTCACGAGTATGTGTACGCCACGCACCCTTTTGATGTAGTAGGCTGGGATGGCTATAATTTCCCATATGCTTTTTCAATTCACGATTTCGAGCCAATTACTGGTCGCGTACATCAGCCACCGCCAGTACACCAGACTTTCGAAACCGATGCTTTTGTGGTGTGCTCGTTTGTGCCAAGGCTTTACGATTACCATCCAGAATCGGTACCAGCGCCTTATAACCATAGCAATATCGACTCAGACGAAGTGCTTTATTACGTTGATGGTGACTTTATGAGCCGTAATAATATTGAGAAAGGACAGATTACATTGCACCCTGCGGGAATTCCTCATGGGCCGCATCCTGGGGCGATGGAGCGCAGCTTGGGAAAAACAGAAACTCAAGAATTGGCGGTAATGGTCGATACTTTTAAACCTTTAAAAGTAACCGAAGCCGCAATGAAATTATTAGTTAAAGATTATCATAAATCCTGGTTAGAAGAATAACAAAATCATGGCAACAGAGAACGCAAATTATCCTGGCGAAAAAATATTTAAAGAAGCAAAAGACTTCCTTCCGATCAACGGAACCGATTATGTTGAACTTTACGTAGGCAACGCAAAACAGTCGGCCCACTATTATAAAACAGCATTTGGGTTTCAGTCGGTGGCTTATTCTGGTTTGGAAACTGGTAATAAAGACACGGTTTCATATGTCCTTCAGCAAGATAAAATTAGGTTGGTGCTTACTTCGCCTTTAAAGAAAGACGGCCCAATTAACGAGCACATCAACAAACATGGCGATGGTGTAAAAGTAATTGCCCTTTGGGTGGAAGATGCTACTAAAGCTTGGGAAGAAACAACCTCTCGAGGTGCTGAATCTTTTATGAAGCCTGAAAAAACAGAAGATGAGCACGGTTATGTAGTTCGTTCTGGAATTCATACTTACGGTGAAACCATTCATATTTTTGTAGAAAGAAGTAACTATAACGGAGTGTTTTTGCCGGGCTTTAAGGCATGGAAAACCGATTATAACCCAGCACCAACTGGCCTTAAATACATCGACCACATGGTGGGCAATGTAGGTTGGGGCGAAATGAACAAATGGTGTGAGTTCTACGCCAAAGTAATGGGCTTTGCACAATTGGTTTCTTTCGATGACAAAGATATTTCTACCGAATACACCGCCTTAATGAGTAAGGTGATGAGCAATGGTACGGGTAGAATCAAATTCCCAATTAACGAGCCAGCCGAAGGAAGGAAAAAATCTCAGATCGAAGAATACATCGACTTTTATAATGGAGCAGGAGTACAGCACATCGCTGTGGCGACAAACAACATTATCGAAACAGTTCGCGATTTGAGAAGCCGTGGTGTTGAGTTCCTCTATGTGCCTGAAGTATATTACGATAATATTTTAGAGCGTGTGGGAGAAATTGACGAGGATTTAGAGCCACTAAAGGAAATGAACATCCTGATTGACAAGGATGATGAAGGTTATCTGCTTCAGATTTTCACAAAACCTGTGTTGGACAGACCAACTATGTTCTTCGAGATTATCCAGAGAAAAGGAGCACAGTCTTTCGGTAAAGGTAATTTTAAAGCCTTATTCGAATCTATTGAGCACGAGCAAGCATTAAGAGGAACGCTATAATTTTTGAGAAAATATGATTAAAGCTAATAATCCGTCACTTCAATCTTGGGTAGAAGTGGCCAAAGATTCAGACTTTCCCATACAAAATTTACCATTCGGTATTTTCAAAACAGAATACTTACAGCCAGGCGCTGGGGTAGCCATTGGCGATTACGTTTTGGATTTAACCTATTTACACGAAAACGGCTATTTCGATGGGCTTGGCCTTCCTGCTGGCGTTTTCAATCAAACTTTTTTAAACGCTTTTATTGCTTTAGGAAAGAAGAAAACGAGCGAGGTGCGCAACCGAATTTCTGAGCTTTTGGAGCAAAGCAATGAAGAACTTCGAGATAACGTTGCCGCTCGCGAATTGGCATTAATTCCAAAAGAAGAAGTAGAAATGCTGATGCCTGTAAGGGTGCCGAATTACACCGATTTTTATTCTTCTGAAGACCATGCCCGCAATGTGGGTACTATGTTCAGAGGAGCAGATAATGCCTTGATGCCCAATTGGAAGCACTTGCCAGTGGCTTATCATGGTAGGGCTTCAAGTATCGTGGTTTCAGGTACCGAATTCCATAGACCTAAAGGGCAAACCAAAGCCGATGATGCTGAAATGCCATCTTTTGGTCCTTGTCGTTTGCTCGATTTCGAATTGGAAATGGCCTTTATTACTTGTAAAGAAAATGCACTTGGCGATCCAGTTTCAACCAAAGCTGCGCCAGACCATATTTTTGGTTTCGTGTTGTTGAATGATTGGTCGGCAAGAGATATACAGAAATGGGAATACGTGCCATTAGGGCCTTTCTTGGCTAAGAATTTTGCATCGCACGTTTCACCATGGATCGTTACGATGGATGCACTAGAACCATTCAGAGTAGCTGGTCCAAAACAGGATCCTGAAGTTTTGCCATATCTTAAAACCGAAGGTAATTTACATTACGATGTGAAATTGCAAGTAGCCTTAAAGCCAGAAGGTGCAGAAGAAACTGTGGTGAGTAACTCCAATTATAAATACATGTATTGGAATGTGAGTCAGCAAGTAGCGCACCATACCGGTAATGGCTGTAACCTTCAAGTAGGAGATATGTACGGTTCGGGTACTATTTCTGGCCCAAAACCAGAAGAGTTCGGATCAATGCTTGAGATTACTTGGCGAGGTGAAAAACCAGTTACCCTGAAGGATGGAACACAACGCAAATTCATCAATGATGGCGATACGGTAATCATGCGCGGTCATGCTGAAAAGGATGGAGTTCGTGTTGGTTTTGGCGAAGTGAGTGCCTTGGTGTTGCCAGCTAAATAGAACCATCAGCCGCCATAAGCGTAAGGAAGTCGAATTCGGTTATTTTTAACGAAATTAGACAACATGAGAAATAAGAAATCAAAGAAGATTGTATCGTGGATCCTTAGGCTTTTGGCGGCTTTAATTATGCTTCAGACCTTATTTTTTAAATTTTCTGGGGCGGAAGAATCCATTTATATTTTCAAACAAGTAGGCATGGAACCTTGGGGTAGATACCTCACAGGAGTTGTGGAATTAATCGCAGGTGTCTTTTTACTGACAAACCGCTACGAGTTAGGAGCGCTTTTAGGATTAGGCACTATTTCAGGCGCTATCTTTTTTCATTTAACCAAGCTAGGTGTCGAAGTGCAAGGAGATGGTGGTTACTTATTTATACTAGCTATTGTTGTTTTTGTAAGTTGCACTGCTATACTTTTGGTTAATTTTTCAGAAATCAAGGCCAAGTATTTACCAAACAAATAGAGGCGACATCTGTTAGTAAGTTGTCCTTCTAAAGAACGAATCAAACTTTTAGAATTCAATACGAATGAGAATCGACCCTAAAGAAATTCCAACAGGAAAACTACATGGTTTGATGTTGGGCACCATTGGTCCGCGACCTATTGCTTTTGCGAGCACGGTGGATCAAGCTGGAAATGTGAATTTAAGTCCCTTCAGTTTTTTTAATGTGTTCAGTGCTAATCCGCCAATTTTGGTTTTTTCTCCGGCAAGAAGGGTACGAGACAATACTACAAAGCATACGCTTGAAAATGCGCTTGAAACAAAGGAAGTAGTGATCAATATTGTGAGCTATGATATTGTAGAGCAAATGTCGTTGGCGAGCACGGAGTATGCACAAGGGGTGAATGAATTTATTAAATCGGGACTTACTGCTTTAGATTCTGAAATGGTAAAACCGCCTAGAGTAGCCGAGTCGATTGCTGCCTATGAGTGTAAAGTAAACGAAGTGATTTCATTAGGTGAAGAGGGCGGAGCTGGCAACCTCATCATTTGCGAGGTAGTTTTAATGCATTTGAAAGAAGAAATTTTGAACGAAAATGGAATGCCCGACCCTGTGAAAACTGATTTGGTAGGTAGAATGGGGGGAGACTGGTATTGCCGCGCCAATGGAGAAGCTCTTTTCGAATTGCCAAAACCAAATAAAAATTTAGGGATTGGATACGATCAAATTCCTGCGGTAATCCGAAATAGTGTAGTACTTTCGGGTAATAATTTGGGACGTTTAGGGAATATTGAAAAACTTCCTGACGCTGATGCCGTTTCGGCTTTTGGTACTCGATCTGAAATAGAAGAAATGAAATTACGTTTCAAGAATGACCCAGAGTCTATGGAGTATCATTTGCACACCATGGCACAAGACTTTTTGAGGAAAAACGAATTGGAAAATGCATGGCTGACACTTTTACAAACCAATTGAATCTATAATCTAAAACTATAAATAACTGAAAATGAAAAAGTTCTTAATAATGGGGTTAATGCTGACTATGGTATACAGCGTTTCCGCACAGGTAAATTTTGGCCCTAGAGTGGCACTTACCTCTACAAAAATATCGCTTAAAGATAACGCTACTGCCATTAAAGAAGGTGATGGTGAATTTGGCTACCAATTCGGAGCTTTTTTAAGAGTAAAGGTGCCTGTGGTGGGTATTTATGTTCAGCCAGAATTACTCTTCAGCAATTCAAGCGCAACTTTGAATAATGGTACTGATGATGTTGATTTTTCATTCAATAGAATTGATGTACCCGTAATGGTAGGAGGTAAAATTGGCCCCCTTAGAATCAATGCTGGCCCTGCTTTTAGATTTTTAACCAGTGCCGAATCTGATTTAGCTGGTGTAACCACCGATGTGAAAAACAATTACAAAGATTCTACAGTAGGCTACCAAGCAGGTTTAGGTATTGATTTATTGAAATTCGTATTTGACCTTAAATATGAGGGCAGCTTAGATAGCTTTGCAGAAGAAGGTCAAGGCTTCAATGTTGACCAGCGTATGAACCAGTGGGTATTCGCTGTTGGATTCAAGTTGTTCTAAGCGAGTATTGGTTTGAAATAAACCCTAACTTGACTTACGGAATAAAAGTGAAAAGGAAGGAGGCTATAGAGCTTCCTTCCTTTTTTTGTTGGCTTTTTTAGTCGCCTCAACGTTTTTTTCAATTCTGTGTCCTGGGCGCGACCATTTAGCCTTTTCAGCTTCCGATGGCGTCATTTCATCAGGGTTTACAGGGGTTGGTTTAGCCCCTTTGGCATAAGGCTTCATTGGAGTTAATCCTAAAATATTAAACAGTTCCATGTCCTCATTTACATCAGGGTTAGGAGTAGTTAACAATTTGTCACCAGCGAAAATAGAACCAGCTCCAGCCAAGAAGCAGAAAGCCTGACCTTCTTTACTCATTTCCGTTCTTCCAGCAGAAAGACGAACTGTAGTTGATGGCAATACAATTCGGGTAGTAGCTACCATTCTAATCATATCCCAAATAGGAATTACTTCCTGTTCTTCTAATGGCGTTCCTTCTACTGCAACCAATGCATTAATTGGAACTGACTCTGGCTGTGGGCTCAAAGAAGCCAAAGCGATCAACATTCCTGCTCTATCTTCAATAGATTCGCCCATTCCGATAATTCCGCCAGAGCAAACGGTAACATTGGTTTTACGCACATTTTTTAATGTTTGCAAACGGTCGTCAAAGCCTCTAGACGAAATAATTTCTTTATAATATTCTTCTGAAGAATCCAGGTTGTGGTTGTAAGCATATAGACCAGCTTCGGCCAAGCGTTGTGCTTGGTTTTCGGTAAGCATTCCTAAGGTGCAACACACCTCCATGTCTAATGTATTGATGGTGCGTACCATATCGAGCACTTGCTCAAACTCTGGCCCGTCTTCCACATTTCTCCAAGCTGCACCCATACATACCCTTGACGATCCCGTGGCTTTAGCTCTCAAAGCTTGAGCTTTTACTTGACTTACGGTCATCAAATCATTGGTTTCAATGTCTGTGTGGTAACGCGCTGCCTGTGGGCAATAAGCGCAATCCTCTGGGCAACCACCTGTTTTGATAGAAAGTAAAGTACTGATCTGTACTTCCCTTGGGTTATGGTATTTTCTATGAACTGTTGCGGCCTCATATACCAATTCAAGCAAAGGCTTGTTGTATATTTCAATAATCTCCTCTTTCGTCCAGTCGTTTCTGATTTCGCTCATTCTGCAAATTTATGAGCTGGCAAATTAAGGAGGTTCACTATCAACTCCAATAAGCAAATAGTATATTTGCCAGCTATGGGCGACATCTACTTATTGTTGGGTACCAATTTGGGCGATAGAGAAAATAACTTACAAATAGCGAAAGAGCAACTGACTGTTCATCAATTAACGATTAAGAAGGAATCGTCTATTTATGAGACGGCTGCTTGGGGCATTGAAGATCAACCTAGTTTTTTAAATCAAGTGGTGATCATAGACAGTGATAAAAACCCTGAGCGAATCTTAATCATTATCAATATTATTGAAGGTTTAATGGGGCGGGTGCGGAATGAAAAGTGGGCACAGCGCTTAATTGATATTGATATACTTTATTTTAGGGATATGGTGTTGGATAAACCAAGGTTGAAAATTCCTCATCCTGAAATTCAGAATAGAAGATTTACTTTAGCCCCATTGGTTGAATTGGCAGCTGATTTTAGGCATCCGGTTAATGGAAAAACACAATTGGAAATGTTGAGGGAGTGCCCAGATAGTTTAAGGGCCGAAGTTTTTCAGGCTGAGGTTTAATACACAAACCTGATTTGCAAAATAGGTAACGTCTTTAAAAGAACTCCTTAAACACTTTAATCATATCGGCCTCATCGCCCCATTTGAGTTTGTTCTTTTTGACGAAGTCTTGAATTTGATCGTATTGACTGTCGGAGGCCATCGTTTTAAAACCTTTCTTGTTTAAGGAAACATCTTCGTATAGATCTGTGCCCATTCTAAAGAAGTAGTTAACATCTACCCTGTATTTATCCTCTGTAGCTGAGGTGTATCTTAGTTGACTGTCTGCAGGGACGATACGCTTTGTTTCTTGCTTAAGTATTGAAAAGTTCTCACTTTCAAATAGTATCTCAAAAAATAGGAGCTCGTTTTTTAACTCTTTAAAATCACTCGTATACTTCTGAACAAAGGTTTTGTTTTCTGTGCCATAGAGTATAAAACCAGAAATTTTATCACTGTCAACTCTAAAAGGATTGTATTCGGCACTGATTTTAAATACGAGGGCATTAATGCTGGCATCAATATTTAACAGCATTGAATCAGCTCGCTGATCTGTTTTAAAATTAATTGCACCTAGTTGCCAATCTGGGTAGACTAGTGGACTTCTTTCAAAGTCTAAATCATAGAGTGTCATTCCAATTAGTTTCTGACCTTTTAGTGCGGCATTTTGTTGTGAAATCAGCGTGTTTTGAATCTGTACTGCCTTAACTTCTGATGTGTATTGCGCATAAGCGCCAAAGGATAAACATATAATTGAGAGTGTTAGTAAATACTTTGACATGGCCGTAATATTTAGATACTGTGATTTCTTATCTAATCTAAACAAAAGCATTGGCTTTGGAAAGTATTTGGCGCACAGGTGTTTAAACGATAAAAGCCTTCATCAGTATAATGAAGGCTTTTAAATGGCTCTAAAGCTTTTTTGATGTGTTTTACTATATGCTTGACACTTCAGCTTCTCTGTGAATTTTTTTCACCAAACCTTGAAGCACTTTTCCTGGACCAGACTCTGTAAAGTGAGTAGCTCCATCGGCTACCATAGCTTGCACAGATTGGGTCCAACGTACTGGAGCAGTCAATTGAATTTTTAGATTCTCTTTGATTTCGCTGAGGTCAGAAGAAGCTTTTGCAGTTACATTTTGATAGATAGGGCATTTAGCTGGGTTAAACTGCGTTGCATCTATCGCTTTCTCTAACTCTTCACGGGCGGGCTCCATTAATGGCGAGTGGAATGCTCCTCCAACTGGAAGTGGGAGTGCTCTTTTTGCACCCGCTTCAAGGGCAGCAATACATGCAAGTTCAATTCCTTTATGTGAACCTGAAATCACCAATTGACCAGGGCAGTTGTAATTGGCGGCTACCACTATTTCGTCTATTGACGCACATATTTCTTCTACTTTTTCGTCTTCTAAACCAAGAATAGCGGCCATAGTGGAAGGATTGATTTCGCAAGCCTTTTGCATTGCTAAGGCCCTTTGCGAAACAAGCTTTAGTCCATCTTCGAACGATAAGACGCCATTGGCAACTAAGGCAGAAAATTCACCTAAAGAGTGTCCTGCTACCATATCTGGCTTAAAATCTTCCGAAATAAGCGCCAATACAACAGAATGTAAAAAAACAGCTGGTTGCGTTACTTTGGTCTCTTTCAGCTCTTCAGCCGTACCGTCAAACATAATGTCGGTGATTCTAAAACCAAGTATTTCGTTAGCAGATTCCAACAGCGCTTTGGCTTTTTCTGAAGAGGTATAAAGGTCTTTGGCCATTCCAGGGAATTGGGCTCCTTGACCAGGAAAAACATATGCATTCATGAATGATCTGATTTTTTGAGAAGGCAAAACTAATTCTACTTTGCTTGTCAACCAAAAGTTGAAGGAATTAAGCAGCTAGGTTTAAATAAACCTTTGCTTTAATTCAGGAGTAGGCATTCGGCAAGAATCCTGCTTTCCGAACCATTTATAGCGATTTTTTCCGATAATGTCATAAATGCCATGTCGGATAAAAGGAGGAATAAGAATGAAAATATAGAGCAACGGCCAGAGTCCGTTCAGCTTTTTGGCAATGCGCAGTGCGGCTGAACTTTTTCGATAAACCTTACCGTTACTGAGCAATACCAAACTGTCGAATTCTTCTTGATTAAAGCCCAATTCTTTCAGTTTTGATTGGCCAAAATCGGATTGAAGTGCAGCAAACTTAAAATGCTTTTTAGGGTCTCTGTCAATAATAAAATTGACAGAGCTATTACAGAGGTTACAAACACCATCAAAAAGCAAAATATCGTGTTCTTGATTGTTTATAGTTGTTTGCATACCATTGAGACAGTTTGAGGTTCATTAAAGTTTCAACGACTACCGTACAATTTTCACCCAGTTCTTAAACTCCATTGTCTCTTTTTTAGGGTTGAAGACATCGAATGTTACTATCGCTTGATAGTAATAAGTACCTTCTGGTAACTCTTTACCACTATTGTCTCTTCCGTCCCAATCAATAAAGTAATTAGGTTCAACTGCGCTTTGAGTACTGTAACTATAAATCTCTTGTCCGCCCCAACGGCTGAAAACTTTAAATTCAATGTTTTTCACAAAACGAGGACATTTTCCATTTGGTCTGTCAAAAGCCCTGAAGGTATCGTTAAGGCCGTCACCATTTGGAGTAAAGGTGTTTGGCAATTCATAATTAGGGCAGTTGTCAAAGCACACAGGTGCGCTTAGGCTGCTTTCGTTGTTAGAACGATCTACAGAACTGACTCTATAACAGCCTTTATAAGAACTAAGGCCCGTGTGGGTAAAGCTAGCGTCTCTTGAATTTCCTACCAAAGTGAATGTTCCTTCAGCACCTGAAGGTGAGAAGTAAATATTATAACTGGCAATGTCTCCGTCAACGTCATTAGCATTCCAAGTAAGCGTGTTTGAAAAATTGCTAAAAGCACAACCAAGGTTTTCTAAGTCGCCACAGTTCGGACTATCTAATACGATTAAGCCATCTATTTCTTCCGCACCATCTGGAATCTCAATTTCTGGTTCTTCTGGGGCCACATTATCATTGGGTTGAATGCATAGTTTTTGAGAATCGTTAATCAAAGGTGAAGGAATTAGGTCATTGCCATAGCTTCCTTGTGTGGTTACAATGTAGCAATACTCTCGGTCGTCAAATAAAGGAGTATTATTAAAACTGCCATCGTCAAAATAGATAAAGCCACTATTGGTTACTTTAACACTGTCAATTAATACGAAATTATTTTCATCAGTGGCCGCAGCATCCGTACGGTTTCGCATGATATAGTGATAAGGGTACTCCTGTACTTTGTTCGTCCAAGGTACATTGGCTTCCCATTTCAACTCAACGGCTTGAACAAGACCTAAAGCACTAAGCCAAACTGAAGATGCGACAGAAGAGCTATCGATTAAATTATCACCAGAATCGTAAAAACGAACTTGATAGTGATACGGAATTTCTTGCGTGTTCAGTCCTGTGTCAGTATAAGTAGTATCGGTTGTAGATGTTACTAGTGTACGTCCAGCAGTTCCCGTAAATCCTTGATATCTAATTAATTCATACCTAAATGGAGGAGGGAAAAGCACTTGGTCTATTTCGAGAGGAGATGTCCATTTTACAAACATTTCTCCATTTGTAATGTCCGTTTCTTCTACGGAAATATTTGTGATTGCAGGAACATCAAGTGGAATAAGTGCACACGTTTCTATAGAGGCATAGCTTGTTCCACCCTTCGGCAGCGGAAATTCTGCTACAATTCTATAACAATAATTCACACCAGGCCTTACATCATTTGT
Organism: Roseivirga ehrenbergii; assembly: GCF_001593005.1. Lineage (GTDB taxonomy): Bacteria > Bacteroidota > Bacteroidia > Cytophagales > Cyclobacteriaceae > Roseivirga > Roseivirga ehrenbergii. Next base: position 96,474 of record NZ_LQZQ01000001.1, on the reverse strand, counting down.
GTCGACATAATTGGTTTGATTGATAGGTACTTGGTCTATTAATTCATAGCCCGAACCATCAGGAATTCCGAGGTTACAGTTTTCAGGATCGAAGTCGAAACTGTCTACTCTTCGGTAAATTTTCATTACCGGGTTAAAGTTTCTTCCAACATAATTATCCCATGTTAGCTGAATAGAGCGGGCATTGGCAATTGCGGAATTTAAGCCTGTAGGCGCTGGCGCCACAACGGTTACATACCAAGTGGCAAACTCTGTTAGCGAAGGAGCATCAGGGTCTGTTGGTTTGTCTGACACTTTAAATTGAATTTCGTAAGGTCTTCTTCTTACATGAGAAATGTCGGTTTGCCAGCTAAATGCATGGTCGGCTGGCTGTTGTCTGAATGATGGTTCAGGGGTGAATTGTGCGGCATTTGGGTTTAAATCGAAAACACCGCCAAAAGCTTCGACTAACACTTTATTATTGTCAGGATCGGTACCTCTGATTACTGCTTCTAATATCGCGCCTGCTTCAATACAAGTGTCCGCAGGTATTTCTAATTCAGGTCTTTCATTGTCACAGTCTTCTATGAGAATCTGCATGTCACGTGTTACATAACCGAGTAGCTCATATCCTCCAGTGATTTCAGAATAGCGCCATTCTTCAACTATAAAGGCTGCATTGTATTCTCCTGCAACCATAGGAGCGTCCCAGGTAAAAGTGCCTGTAATCGGATCAATCTCAAATTTGGCAGGGCTTCCCCCATCCTCTCTTAATGTTGTTATCGAAGGATCATTCAATGGCACATAACCACTTACTTCCACGCCTCTGTCTTGCAAGAGATTTACCATTCTGTAAGCCAAGCTATCTCCATCAGGGTCGTATGCCCCTGGGTTATGTGTAAACCTAGCCCCAATACATCCGCGATCAATAGGGGGAATAGTTAATTGAGGTGTGGCATTAACATCTAGTCCTGGGTCAATTCTCAGTACCGTTTCAATGTGAAAAGGTACTTGTTTAGAGCTTCCTCCATTGATATTCAGAATACCATCATTACGGTTTTGTTCTGTATAACTAACTACATAGACTCCAGGGCCATCAAAAGTGTGTTCGATTTCTATTACGGTCATGGCCGTTTCATTGCCAATAGACCTTTCTTCAAAATTGACTGAAGCGTCTTCGATTGTTTGGCGGTTTCCTCCTTGCAAAGAACCAATGGTTCTGCCTTGACCAAAATTAATAATACCACCATCGGCAACTTGTATTGGAGAGCCTGTATCAGAATAAATAACAATAGTGAACCTAAATTTTAGGCTTGTTTGTGAAATCCTAACGGCTGTGATTTCACCAGCTCTTATGTGGGTAGCCCAAGCTTGTACACAGGCTAATAATAAAAATGAAATGATAAAGAATGTTTTTCTCTGTAACCCCATGCAATACCTTGGTTTCTGCTTTAACGCAATATCATTAATAACTTATACTTCTGAACAAAAAAACTTTACAATCTGTTTACCCCGCGAGTTTCTAATTTAGAATGTATTCAAATAAAAGAGCCATTTGATTACTAACGATTGCAAACTTAACTTTGGCTACCAAATTTAATCTTTAATAAATTAATGAGCTGGTTAAAACAAACCTTTACGAGTTCTATTGGCAGAAAGTTTGCCATGGCACTCTCAGCCCTTTTTCTAGTTATCTTCTTACTTCAACACTTCATTATCAATTTCACCTCAGTACTGAGTGAAAAAACTTTTAATGAAATTTCTCATTTCATGGGAACTAACGTGTTGGTGCAGTTCGCTCTTCAGCCCGTACTTATTTTCGGTGTGATTTATCACTTCGTAATGGGGTTTGTTTTGGAGATTAAAAACAGAAATGCACGTGCTATTAAGTATGCGATGAATAAAGGAAGCGAAAACTCTACGTGGTTTTCGAGAAACATGATTTACTCAGGTTTTGTAATTTTTCTCTTTTTGTGTCTCCACTTCTACGATTTCTGGATTCCAGAAATATCGCATAAGTATATCGAGGTGTTGCCAGAAGACTCTACGAGGTACTTTGGCGAAATGGTAGAGAAATTTCATGACCCATTGAGGGTAGGATTATACGCTTTAAGTTTCGTGTTTTTGTCACTTCATTTGATGCACGGTTTCCAATCGGCATTTCAGTCTGTAGGGGCAAGGCATAGCAAATATACGCCTGCTATTAAAAAATTGGGTACGCTATACGCCATCATAATTCCTGCGGGTTTTATTTTCATTGCGCTGTATCATCATCTAACTGCTCTTTAATTCATAAGTAGCCATGACGAAATTAGATTCTAAGATTCCAGAAGGTCCTATTCAAGACAAATGGACTAACTATAAAAATCATATTAAGCTTGTAAACCCAGCTAACAAACGTGCTATTGATGTAATCGTAGTGGGGACTGGACTTGCAGGTGGTTCTGCTGCTGCAAGTTTGGCCGAGTTGGGTTATAACGTTAAAGCATTCTGCTACCAAGATTCACCTAGAAGAGCGCACTCTATTGCAGCTCAGGGTGGTATTAATGCAGCTAAAAACTATCAAGGCGATGGTGACTCTACTTACAGATTGTTTTACGACACCGTTAAAGGGGGCGATTACAGATCGAGAGAAGCCAACGTTTACCGTTTAGCAGAAGTTTCTGCCAATATTATTGACCAGTGTGTGGCCCAAGGCGTTCCTTTTGCAAGAGATTATGGAGGGTTGCTTGATAACCGATCTTTTGGTGGCGTTCAAGTTTCAAGAACATTCTATGCTAAAGGGCAAACAGGTCAGCAGTTGCTTTTGGGTTGCTATTCAGCCATGTCACGCCAAATTGGCAAAGGAAAAATCAAAATGTACAACCGTCATGAGATGTTGGACATTGTGAAAGTAGACGGAAAAGCCAGAGGTATTATTGCTAGAAACTTAGTGACCGGAGAAATCGAAAGACATTCTGCTCATGCTGTAGTAATTGCGTCTGGAGGGTACGGAAACGTATTCTTCCTTTCTACCAATGCAATGGGTTCAAACGTTTCGGCAGGTTGGAAAGTACACAAAAAAGGAGCGTTCTTCGCTAACCCTTGTTATACTCAAATCCACCCAACTTGTATTCCTCAGCACGGAGATCAGCAGTCTAAACTGACATTGATGTCAGAGTCATTGAGAAATGATGGAAGAATTTGGGTTCCGAAAAAGAAAGAAGATGCTGAGGCTATTCGAGCTGGTAAATTGAAACCAACTCAGATTGCTGAAGAAGATAGAGATTACTACCTAGAAAGAAGGTATCCTTCATTCGGCAACCTAGTACCAAGAGACGTAGCCTCAAGAGCAGCGAAAGAACGTTGTGATGCGGGTTATGGTGTAGGAACAAACGAAACGGGTGAGGCAGTTTACTTGGATTTCTCTTCCGCAATCATGCGTTACGGAAAAGAACAAGCGAATATTCAACATATCCACAATGCTTCTGAGACCAAAATCAGAGAGTTGGGGGTTGATGTAATTGAGAAAAAATATGGTAACCTTTTCCAAATGTATGAGAAGATTACTGCCGATGATCCATACAAAACGCCAATGAAAATTTACCCAGCAGTGCACTATACCATGGGCGGTGTTTGGGTTGATTATAACTTAATGACCACGATTGAAGGTTGCTATGCCATTGGTGAAGCAAACTTCTCAGATCACGGTGCCAACCGTCTTGGTGCTTCTGCTCTAATGCAAGGTTTGGCCGATGGTTACTTTGTATTACCGTATACCATTGGTGATTACTTGGCCAACGATATTAGAACAGGTGAGATTTCTACTGACTTACCAGAGTTTGTAGCGGCAGAAAAAGAAGTAACCGACAGAATTGATTTCTTTATCAATAATAAAGGAACAAAATCGGTAGACTATTTCCACAAGCGCTTGGGTAAAGTAATGTGGAATAAAGTAGGTATGGCTAGAAACGCCAAAGGCTTAACCGAAGCAATTGCTGAGATTAAAGAAATCCGTGAGGAGTTCTGGAAAGAAGTGAAAGTGCCGGGTAGTGCTGATAGTATGAATCCTGAATTAGAGAAAGCAGGTCGTGTGGCCGATTTCCTTGAATTGGGTGAGCTATTTGCTAGAGATGCCCTTTTGAGAGAAGAGTCTTGCGGAGGTCATTATCGTGAAGAGTATAGCACTGAAGAAGGTGAAGCCATGCGTGATGATGAACACTTTACGCATGTTTCAGCTTGGGAGTATAAAGGAGAACCAGCAGATGCTGTGTTGCATAAAGAGCCTTTAAACTACGAGAACATCGAGCTCAAGACCCGTTCATACAAATAATTAATTGAGAATTTAAGAATCAGAAAATATGTCAACAGCAAACGGATTGAATCTTACACTGAAAGTTTGGAGACAAAAGAACGATAAAGTGAAAGGCCAAATGGAAACCTATCAGGTATCTGATATTTCGCCAGATAGCTCTTTCCTTGAAATGATGGATATTCTCAATGAAAAATTGATCAACGATGGGGGAGACCCAGTTGCCTTTGATCATGATTGTAGAGAGGGTATTTGCGGTAGTTGCTCAATGTATATTAATGGAGAAGCTCATGGGCCAGGTAGAGAGATTACTACTTGCCAACTACATATGCGTGAGTTTAAAAATGGTGAAACGATTTACATCGAGCCATGGAGAGCTAAAGCATTCCCTGTAATTAAGGATTTAGTAGTAGACAGAGGCGCTTTTGATCGCATTATGGCGGCTGGTGGTTTTGTGAGTGTGAACACTTCAGGAAACACTCAAGATGCTAACGCTATTCCAATTCCAAAAGCAGATGCAGATAAGGCTTTTGATGCGGCTACTTGTATTGGCTGTGGAGCTTGCGTAGCTTCTTGCAAAAACTCTTCGGCCATGCTATTTGTTTCTGCCAAAGTATCACAGTTTGCACTACTTCCTCAAGGTAAAGTAGAAGCTAAAGAGCGTGTACTCAATATGGTACAACAAATGGATGATGAAGGTTTTGGTAACTGCTCTAATACGGGAGCTTGCGAAGTGGAATGCCCTAAAGGCATTAGCTTAGATAATATAGCACGTATGAACCGTGAATACATGAGCGCTAGTTTTACAGCGGATAAGAAGTAAAGATAATTTGACTTAATAATTAATCCCCAGTCTAGCAATAGGCTGGGGATTTTTTGTTGTATCCTCATGAGGTCCGTCCTACAATAGTGTTAACTAACTTCCAACAGTTGTGTTTCTATCAATGATCATCCAAAATTCGTGTCAATTTTCAAGCAGGGAAGATAGTTTGCCCAAATTTTTTTTATATAAATGTGTTTTTTTTAATTGTTATCTATTGAGTAAATAAGGAATTGGTTTATTTTGCTCTTAAATATTTATTTCAACTAATGAGGGTTTTATTAATCAGTCTAATCGGAATTTTAATTTGTACTTTTAGTCAATCTCAAACCAATAGTTTACCAAAGCTAGACCTTGATGAGATTCAAGTAAAGGAAGCCACTCTCATAGAGTTGAATTTGTCCATTAAAGACGATGATGGTGATCCGGTAAGTCTTCAGGTTGACAACCTACCAGATTGGCTTAGTTTGAATAAGACAGTTAAGATGGAAGCAACCACCATCTTTAAGTTAAACCTCGATGATGACTCAAGGTCTTATGGGACTGGTAAAGACGGTAACTTACAAAATGCAACTGGCACCTATTTTTTGCGAAGTGTAGCTATAGACAATGAAGATAATTACTATTTCATAGATGGGAGGTATCTCAGAGTATTTGATGGAGAAGAAATAAAGACTCTATATACAATTCAAAATAAGAATGCCCTTAACATAATTGAATTTGCATGGATTAGGTTTTCGGGGAGTAGATTATTTGTTTCAGATTACAGCAGAATATTTGAGTTTAAGGATGGTGAGCTTACTTTATTCGTTGGAGCAGTTGACAAAGCTCCAGGTGATGTTGATGGTCAAGGAGATCAAGCGAGGTTTAAGGTGATAGCTGATTTTATTTCTGATGGCAAGGATGGTCTTTTTGTGGCTGATGTTGACTCCCGTAAAATTAAGCATGTTAGCTCTTCTGGGCTCGTAACAACTTATGCTGGTGGATTATCTACATCAGTAGATGGTCCATATTTGAGTTCAGGGTTTCAGTTGTTGAAGAAAATAAGACTTAACAGTAAAGGAGATTTGATAGTTTATGAAGGGTTTGAAGCTAAATTAAGAAGGTTAAGAAATGGAGTAGTTGAAACTATTTTTCCAACAGCACAAAGTCCCGTGCTTCGGGGATCCCTAATACACTTTCATCTGGATGGCTTAGGGGGCTTTATAAGTTTAAAGGATCAGTTTTTGGAGGGTTATGATGAGTATGGGAAACTAACCCTGAGCAGAATGGTGGTGAGGGATCATGTCGATGGTGATTTATCCAATATGGGATGGCGTACTGCTATGGATATTTCTTCTCTTAACTATGGATCATTTCTACTTGCTGATCAGACCTCAAGTGCAGTTAGATTGATTAAATATTCCTATGAATATACTCTAATGGGAACTCCTCCTGAGGATATTGAAGGCATAACAGAGTTGACTTTTAGGCTGAATGATGGAATTGGAGATGAGGTTACTTATCAAATACCACTGGGTATGAGTCAACCAAACACACTACCTACAGTAACTACCATACCAAATGTTGAAGAAATCTTTGCGGTAGATAAAACCATGGATATTGCTTTGTTCGATTACTTCTCTGATGCAGAAAATTCAGATTCAGAGTTGACTTATGAAGTGGTTACCAACTCGGATAATTCTGTTGTAGTTACTTCTGTTATCAATTCAGCAGATGGGCTTCTTAAGCTGTCAGTAGTTAATGCAGGAACTACCACCTTAACCTTAAAAGCAACGGATACAAGAGGAGGGATGATTACTACAAGTTTCGAGGTGAATATCGCCAAGGCAGAAGCATCCATCGAGTTTGGCGCATTGAGTTTCATTAACACCGGAGAAGCAAAACCTGTCACGGTCACTACTGTGCCATCAGGGCTTAATTTCACGCTTACATATGCGGGACAAACAAGTGCGCCATCTGCCGTAGGAACTTATGCTTTAGAGGCTGTTATCGATGAGCGTAACTACGCCAAAGTGGCTACTGCTGAACTGGCCATTATAAATATTGCTCCAGAGGCAATGGCGCTTTCCGCCAATACTATTTTTGAAAATTCAGCCGAAGCTACTTTGATTGGTGAGCTTTCAGTAACTGACCAAAACCCGACTGATACACATCGGTATAGTTTGCCTACTGGCACTACAGACAATGGTTCGTTTACCATTACAGATGCTAAACTATATGCCAGCAGTAGCTTCAACTTTGAGGAAAAGGCCAGCTATACGGTTACTGTACTTGTTACTGATAACCATAATGCGACCTATCAAAAGGAGTTTATGGTTACTGTAACAGATGTAAACGAAGCGCCAACAATTGATGCTTATGCTGAAATACAGGTGGTGAAAAACTTGGGAAGCCTGAGTATTACCCTCACAGACTTGAGCGCAGGGGAGGACGCAAATCAAACAATCACCATTACTTCGACAAAGTCTGGTGTAATTAAGTCAAATAGCGTGACTTTAAGTGCCGACAAAACCACAGCCTTATTGACTTTTGAAACAGAGACAGATCAAGAGGGCACGGGAACAATTCAGGTAACCGTTCAAGATGATGGTGGCACAGCCAATGGAGGAGTAGATACCAAAACGATTGACATACCAATCAAGGTGTTGGCGCCAAATGTTACTGTCACTAATGGAAGTAATTGTGGGTCAGGTTCTGTGAGTTTATCAGCAGCAGGAGCCGATAGTTATAAATGGTATGCTGCACCGCTGGGTGGAAGTTCACTTTCTAGCGAAGCAACTTATACAGTTGATCTTCAAACATCATCAACATTTTATGTAGCAGGAGTGGTCAGCGGAACAGAATCGAAACTCAGAGTGCCAGTCAGTGCAACGGTATTTGATGCCTTGGCTGTACCAGTAATTACAAACACAGACAATGTACTTTCTGTAACCGCTATTACTGGACTAAGTTACCAATGGATGAAAGATGGGGTGAATATTGACGAAGCAACTGGTAATAGCTTTAGCCCGACAGAATCGGGTAACTATAGCGTTGTCATAAGCAATACGAACAACTGTTCAGCCACCTCAGTAGCAGAAGAGGTGATTATTACAGGCATTGAAGACGTATTGTATACTTTGGCGGTGAATGTTTATCCAATACCAAGTTCAGACTACGTCTATTTAGAGTTTGACGAAACCTTGAGAAAAGGAACAAAAGTTCAAATGGTAGATAATTCCGGAAAACAACTGGTGATGAAAGTGCTCACAGAAGCTACAAATAAACTAACCATTGATGTGCGAAAAATGCCAGAAGGTATGCATACCATCGTTGTTCAGGATGGAGCCAAACTTGCCCGCAAGAAAATCCTGATCCAACGATAAGTTCTATAGAAATCAAAAAGTAAACCCCGAGTCTAGCAATAGGCTGGGGATTTTTTGTGCGAATGAGAAACGGTGATTATTCAGTTGTTGCTTTATTGGTCAGTGCCCTCAGAGCAAAATAAATAAGCAAAGACAAAGTATAGATCATCAATCCGTAGGTAGGCGTGATAAAAGAGATTTTCAAACCAGCGGCCAATAAACTAGGAGATATATCCCCAGCCATTTCAATGGCCTGAAGTGCCCCCATCAAGTCCATGGCACTGGCCAATAACCCGATGATAAAGGCAAACAGGCCTACCTCTTTTATAAGGCTTATCTTTCGTTGTGAATTCTCATTCACCTGATTGGCTAAAACAGCTTTAGCACTAAGAACCGACAAAACGATCATGATTACGGCAACGATAGTTTGAATGCCCATGAACAACTTACTTCCTGAAAAAAATAACTCTAGCATAATTTGAATATTTAAGGGTTAATACTTGCTTTCAAAGCTATTAAGGAAGCTTCTCAAAGTGTAAGTCATATCCATCCGTATACTTGTCGTTAGTCGATATTTGGGTTAAAATAGTAAGAAAGGAGCGGAATTAGTTAACGTTTTACTTAATCTTGAATAATGATCAAGCATTCTCGTCAAGTCATATTTTGGGCATTAGTCTTCCTTTTTTTAAACCTTTTGTTTGGTTTGAAATGGAGTAATTATCTCGATTCTTTTTACTTCACTTCTATGCTTATGCCTGTGGCAATTGCCACATCATATTTTTTCAACCTTTTTTTGGTGCCGCGATATTTAGAAACGAAAAGACACTTCTGGTTTGTGCTTTATACTTTTTACACCGTGGTGGTGTCTGTTTTTTTATCGGGCCTTATTGCCATGTCAGCCTTTGTGTTTCTCACCGATTTCAATTGGAATCGGATGAGCCCTGTGGCTGGCGATGTATTGCAGTTAGGAGTCATTATCTATTTTATAGCTATTTTATTCTCTTTTATTCGAGTATACCGAGCGAACCTTAAACGAGATGCCAGAATTGCAGCTTTGGAGGAAGCAAATCAGAAAAACCTATTACAAACCATCACAGTAAGGTCAAACCGCGAAGCCGTTTCAATTTCAGTTGATGATATTCTTTATATAGAAAGCCTTGCCGATTATGTTAAAATCAACACGCTTACTGGGGTCGTGATTACCAAAGAAAAAATAAGTGGTTTAGAGAAAAAGCTTCCAGAATGGTTTATTCGGATTCACCGTTCATTTTTGGTAAACAAAAATAAAGTCGAAGCCTTCGGCCACGATTATGTTAAAGTTCAAACCCAACAACTTCCTATTGGAAGGAAATACAAGAAAGAGGCCTTAGAAAGGATGAGTTGAAAATTGTGTTATTAAGAAGTTTCTATGTCTTCAGTAAGGTGTTCAAAAAAATCGGTATTTAAGCTTTTTGGTAAATCCACCGATTGGTCTATATAGACAGTGTTCATGTCCATTTTAGAGTTTTCAAAGGAGAAAAAGAATCGCTCATTTGTACTAGTCATTCCTCCTATAATATTGACTAGATCTTGCTCGGTATATGACATAAAGAATAAACTGAGGTTTTGACTTCGTTGGAATCCAAAAGTGTTGTCAGCTCCATAACTGTTTGCCATAAATTGAACAATAAACATTAAATCGGCAATGCTATCCACTTGCGTTAAGTGAGCAATAATAGTTTTTCCCTTATTGTGAATTGCGAACTCAATCGAAGCCCCATTTTCGAGATGAAGAAGGGCTTCTTCTAGGTCTGTTTTAATTACTGAGTGCGCAAAATCACCTTTGATTATAATGAAGTTAGAAAGCTCGCTAGAGTCTATTTTGAGTTTGTTTTGACTATTATTTCCCTTTATAATCTTCTTAAAGTGTTTGGACTTAGGTGCTTCATCTTTACTCTTAAATAGTCGTTCAGTGAAAATATCTAAAGGATCTAAGAACCTTACAAGTGCTTTAAAGAAATTACGGATAATCTCTAATGGACTCTTTAAGAAAACTACTATACCAATAACAAGCAAGCATATCAGAGCTACGTTCAGAAAGGTCTCCATTTAATGTTTGAAGTTCTAAGATTAAAAAGTAGCCCTTAAAGTACTAAAGTTTACTCTTCAACTTTCACCCCTCTCCAAAAAGCTACATAGTTTTTGATGCCTTTGGCCATTTCTTTGGTTTCTGGGTAGAACCAAGCTGCATCTGGGTTTTCGCTACCGTTTACTTCAATAGTATAATAACTGGCTACTCCTTTCCATGGGCAGGTGGTATGCGTGTCTGTTTTTGTGAAGTATTCTTTTTTGATTGAATCGTGTGGGAAATAGTGGTTTCCTTCAATCACAATGGTGTCGTTACTTTCTGCAATTACTTCTTCGTTCCAAATGGCTTTCATAGGCTTAAAATTAAAATTGAGGTAAGCTATTCCTGTTTTAGGAAGCTTACCTCAATTTAACCGAGCATACTGGCTGCTGGTTCAAAGTTTATTTATCAAATGTCGCATAGTGAACAATTGGATAATTTCACTACATGAATTTAGCCTTTTAATTTGGTTTCTTCTCTTTCGATTTCGGCTTCTAATTCTCTTTCATGATATACGGCTTGCTCAACCGCGTTGGCCACAACATCCGCCAAAGAAGTATCTAGCGCAGAAGGAATCACCTGATCTTTGGTAGGGTGCTCAACACTCTTTGCAATAGCAAAGGCAGCGGCTAGTTTCATTTCAGTACTGATGGTTTTTGCACGGGCTTTCAAAGCACCTTTGAAAATACCAGGGAAGGCCAAAACATTATTGATCTGATTAGGATAATCACTTCTACCCGTACCGACAATGGCTGCTCCACCTTCAAAAGCTTCTTCTGGGTGAATTTCAGGTTCAGGGTTAGCCATAGCGAAAATGATAGGATCTTTGGCCATATTCTGAATATCTGCCTTGGTAAGCACATCTCCCTTGCTCACTCCAATAAAAACATCGGCACCTTTAATAATCTCATGAATATCACCTTCTACATCTTGGAAGTTTGAGTACTTTAAAAGCTCAGTTTTAGCTGAGTTTAAGTCGTACCTTCTTCTGTGAATAGCGCCCTGACTATCGGCAACGATCAATTGTTTAATTGAAACACAAAGTTCAGATTCTACATTGTAGCAACGCAAAAGCTTAGCGATGGCAATTCCCGCAGCACCAGCCCCATTGATCACCACTTTCATGTCTTCTACTTTTTTGCCAACTACTTTGGCTGCATTAATCAAAGCCGCAAGGGTTACAATGGCCGTTCCATGTTGGTCGTCATGAAAAACAGGAATACCAAGGTCTTGTAGTTTTTCTTCAATAATAAAGCTTTCAGGCGCTTTAATATCTTCAAGGTTAATACCTCCAAAAACAGGGGCGATTCTTCTAATGGTATCTATGATGTCATCAGTATCATCGCAATCCAAGCAAATAGGAAAGGCATTTACCCCCGCGAATTTTTTAAAGAGCATGGCTTTACCTTCCATTACGGGTAGAGATGCTAAAGCTCCAATATTACCTAAACCTAAAACGGCTGTTCCATTTGTAATCACGGCAATAGTATTGCCTTTAATGGTCATGTCGTAGGCCAGCTCGGGATTTTTCTCTATTTCTAAACAAGGTTGAGCAACTCCTGGCGAATAAAGCAAAGAAAGGTCATCCTTACTGTTTACATCCATTTTATTGGTGATTTCAATTTTCCCTTTGAGGTTGTTATGTAGGTCGATTGACTTTTTATATACTTCTTTCATATTCGTAATTCCGCTTTTCAATTCTTTACCCCCATTGGGTAAACGGCCGTAAAGTTAGGTATATCATCGCTATTAGCCGCCAAATATTCTTCTTCAGATCATTAAATGTTGTGAGTTGGTGATTGTATGTGTATCTTTTCTGGGCATTATATTTGGAGGAATAAACTTTCTTTTTAAAACTGGAAGTTCTAAAAACATGACGTACATCATTAAAATTATCTAACCATTTTCGGTAATTCATGGTTGATAATATGGAATCACTAAAAAACTAAAACCATGAAAACCATCCTTGTACCCATAGATTTTTCTGAGCAGTCTAAATATGCTTTGAATTTTGCTGCTCAATTGGCTAAAAAAGGTAAACTTCAAATTCAAGCCATTCATATTATTGAAGGGCCTCAAAACCATACTTTCAATACTATGGGTGATGGTATTGCCAATGAATCGGAGGACTATTTTTTCTTGAAGCAATTGCATGATAAAACCAAGGAAAACATGCGAAATCTTGTGGAAAGTAAGGCTTATGCAGGAATTGATATTACAGGTTCTGTGGAGATAGGGAACCCGTATCAGAGTATCTCAAAGGCCATTGCCGATCATCAGGCTGATTTGGTTGTGATGGGTTCTAAAGGTGTAAGTGGGATTGATGAAGTGTTAATTGGCTCGAATACTGAAAAAGTAGTGCGTCATGCCAAATGTCCTGTAATTACTATCAAGTCAGAAGTAAAATTGAATACCATTCGGAATATAGTGTTGGCTACCAATTTACGCGAAGAGCAATCAAGACTATTTGTAGAGCTTAAAAAGCTACAAGCATTAACCGGAGCTAAATTGCATTTAGTGAAAATTAATACCACCAACGATTTCCATACTCAGCGTCAAATGCAAGATGAGTTTGTAAGGTATATCAACGACCATCAATTGGCCAATGTGCATACCGCAATTTATAATGAGACTTCTGAAGAAGAGGGGATTTTAGCTTATGCCGAAGATGTTAATGCAGATATGATTGCCATTGGAACACACGGTCGAACCGGCTTGCTACATTTATTGAGCGGAAGTATTGCTGAAGATTTGGTGAATCATTCTCAAATTCCAGTTTGGACGCTCTCTAGGAAGAAATAGGGAGCGATAGATCCAAAATCAGAATTTCAATACTTAAAGCCCGAAATTGCTCGGGCTTTCTTATTTTTGAAAATGGCCAAGAAAAGTAATCGAGATAAGGGACGCTCTGGTGTGGTTTATTCTACCAGTGATGATTTCCAATACGAATATGAAAACGATTTCACTCAAGAAACCTTAGCGCCTAGTGCTCAAAAGTTGAAGGTGATGTTAGACAAAAAAAGCCGTGGAGGCAAGCAAGTAACCCTTGTAGAAGGTTTTGTCGGTACCGATGACGATTTGAAAGAATTGGGTAAACTACTCAAGCAGAAATGTGGTGTAGGTGGGTCGGCCAAAGATGGGGAGATTTTAATTCAAGGAGACTTTAGAGATAAAATACTCCAGTTGCTCCAATCGGAAGGCTATAATGCCAAAAGGGTAGGGGGTTAGCAGAGTACGAAATCGTAAAAAGATCAAGGAACTCCAAGGCTTTATATGATTCAGGAAGTTGGCGCACACCGCTTTTCATCCTGAGGAACGAAGGATCTGGAAACGGGAAGTTTTTAATCAACATTAGAACTTATGAGAACCCTACTTTTACTCGCCATTTCTTCTGTGTTACTTGGCTGTCAGTTCAGTAAAAAGGAAATCCTCACTACTACGGGATTTCTCGAAATCAACGGTTCTCAAGTGTACTATAAAACCATGGGGCAGGGCGAGCCACTGGTGATTGTACATGGTGGCCCAGTGATGGAGCATTCTTATTTTCTCCCTCATTTTGAAGAGCTCGCGAAAGACTACCAACTTATCTTTTACGATCAAAGGGCTTGCGGTCAGTCTTCTGTCGAGGTACAAGTCGCAACAATGAATCTGAATGGTTTTGTGGAGGATTTAGAGCAAATCAGACAAGCGATGAAGCTAGAGAAAATCAATTTGTTCGGCCATTCTTGGGGTGGATTGCTGGCTATGAAATACGGTATCAAATACCCTGAAAATTTAAATCACCTTATACTCTCCAACTCCATTGCGCCCAGCGTGGCCGATTGGCAATTAGAAGGTGGTCGTATTTCGGAAAGGGCTACGAATAAAGATCGTGAAGACCGCCAAACCATCATGGAGTCTGGGGCATTGCAAACTGTAAATCCTTCTAAAGCGATTGAAAAACTCTTGCGCATATCATTTCGACCTCAAATGTACGATACCACGAACTTGAGTAAGCTCAAGCTCTTTGTACCACAAGATTATATGCAGCGCAGTCAGGTTTTTGGTTTACTTGGGTCAGATTTAACTGACTTCAATCTTTATTCTGACTTGAAGAAAATCACCTGCCCTACGTTGATTATCTATGGCAGTGAAGAACCTGCCGCAAGCCTTCATGCCGAACAAATGACGGATAGCTTCCCTAATGGTCAACTGTCCATCATTCAAAAATCTGGTCACTTTCCTTTTGTAGAAAATGAAAAGCAGTTTTTCGCAACCATTCAATCCTTTTTAGAAAAATAATATCAAGCGGCCCTCCAAAAGTTGGTAGTTCTATTTTATTTCGAACCCAAACTGTTGATTTTCTTCAGCGCAAAACTGGGGGCTATTCTGAAAAGCGCATAAAGAATTTTCACTCCTGCCACCTTAATTTCAGATTGGCCATTTCTCAATCCTTTGAGCATTCCTTCTACCGCTTTTTCTACCGTAATGGCAATTTTAGGCGGATTGCCCTTGTGCCATGGCGTATTTACTACTGGCAATAATATTTCAATTATTTCAAGATTTCGTTTCGAAGACTGAATTCTGAGCACTTGAGTAAATGAATGTAAAGCAGCTTTAGTCGCACTATAAAACGGATAAACAGCTCGGGGCGAATAGACCAAACCAGATGTAATGTTAATCACTGCGGGATTTGGATTTTGTTCTAACAGCGGAGAGAAAAGTTTTGTGAGTGCAATCGGAGCCATTAGATTGACCTGAATTTCCTTTTTCGCTACTTCTAAAATATCGGGCGTGTCATGAAAATCGAGGGTATGAGTTATGGCTGCATTGTTCACCAAAACATTACAGGTAGGGTGTTTTTCCTTGATCCAATCAAAGAGTTTTGTAGGGCCTTCTTCTTCAGATAAGTCGCAAGCCAAATAATCGATAGAAGGCATTTGAGCTTTTGTGCGCTCTAACTTTTCTAGTGAGCTGCCACAGATCAACACTTTATTGTTGAGTTGGATTAGCCTTTGGGCAAGTTCCAGACCAACGCCTGAACTTCCTCCGGTAATTAATACGGTGTTGTTTTCAAATTTCATCTTTTTTTGACAAAACTAGACTCCGTGAAAACTCAAAACATTGACCTAGGTTAAGACTGCTCTTTTTTTCTTACGCGGCTTAAAGATTCTGGGGCTATTCCTAAATAGGATGCAATCATATGCTGCTTCAATCTGTGTTCTAGGTTTGGAAAACGCTCTAGAAAAATTTGGTAACGGCTTTCTGCATCCAAGAACAAAAATTCCCGTTCGCGAGCTTCTTTCATAATGAATGCCTTTTCCAATACTTTAATCAATAACTCATTCCAGCAGGGGTGGCTTTCTTTCAATCGGAGCCAGCTTGCATAACTGATGGTCAGTACTTCCGAATCTTCCAGTGCCTCGATAGAAAAGTACGAAGCTTGGTTCAATACCATGGCCGAATAAGCACTTACAAAGCTATGTTCGGGCATAAAAACTTTGGTGTATTCTTTTCCCTCTTGGTCGGTATAAAGAAAACGGAACAGACCTTTTGTAACAAAGCCAAAAATCTTGGGTGTTTCTCCGGCTTCAATAAAACGATCGCCTTTCTTCAATTGAACCAGTTTTGTTAAGGCTAAGAATCGCTGAGTTTCAGAAGATGGCACTCCACTAAACCATGGACTTTGGATTACTTTTTCGGTAGCCGTATTTATGGTCATAGGTTTATACTGGTATTTAAGAAGAAGGACAAGGGTCTAATTTACTCTTTTCAAGAGAAAAACACTGAATCAGAGGAACCATTCGTGCATGAAAACTCTTCCTTAACTCTGGTTCTGAAAAATAATGTTGAAATTTTTTAGCAACACGGGAACTAATCAATCGTTATACTGATTGAACGTTCATTCAGTTTAAGTAAATCCTTTATGGAACCCATAGCAGAAAAGAAAAAACTCATTTTAGAAAGTGCCTTATCGCTTATTAAAGATCATGGTTTTCATGGTTGTCCAATGAGTATGATGGCGAAAAATGCAGGAGTGGCAGCAGGTACCATTTATACGTATTTCGATAGCAAAGATGACTTGATTGGTGAGCTATACTTTTACGCAAAGAATATAATTTTTAACCATGTAAGCGGAAGCGATGACCCTTCGTTGGATTTTAAAACACGATTTTTCAACTACTGGAATAACTTAAGTGCGCTGTATTTAGACCGCCCAGAAATACAGAGTTTCTTTGAACAATTTATGATTTCACCTTTCAATACCCGCGAAATTCAGAATACAGATTCTCCTTGGCATGATTGGAATAGTAACTTCTTTCAAGAAGGAATTGACAAGGGCTACTTAAAAAAACTTTCACCAGACATACTGTCGATTATGGTGATCGGAAGTGTCAATTCCATGTCGAAAGTCAGGCAGAACTTTAGTGAAAAAATTGCAGAGAGAGGGATCGACCTTAATCAACTCGCAGAAATGACCTGGGACGCGATTAGGAAACAGTAAGATTTTCCCCACAAAAGAATAAACATAAACCTTTAAAACAGATAGATTATTATGAGAGGAATTAAGCAATTCTTGCTTTATGGCCTATTGGTTTTTCTAGTACCCAAACTAACAATTGGACAAGGAAATCAACCAATGAATACCAAACTCAGCTTAGACCAGATTTTGGATTACGCCTTAGAAAATAGCCCCATGATTCAGCAATCATTGCTGGATGAGGAAATTGGGGAACATGAAATTAAATCAAGTTTATCGGGTTGGTTACCTCAAGTGACAGCCGATTTTGGTGCTTCGCATAATATTAAGCGCCAAACTCAGGTCATTGGAGATCAGCTAATCACTTTTGGACAGAATTATAATTCGAACCTGCTTTTTCAGGTAAATCAGACATTATTTAATCGCGACCAATTTTTTGCTTCACAAACAAAAGGCTTGGTACGTTCGCAACTCGATCAGAATACTGAAGGAAATAAGGTGAATACCGTGGTGATGGTAAGCAAAGCATACTACGATATTCTGTTGACCTACGAGCAACTCGAAATTTTAGATGAAAACCTGAATCGTTTGCAAAAACAGTATCAGGATGCTAAAAGCCGTTACGAATCTGGCTTGGTAGATAAAACGGACTATCAAAGGGCTGGGATATCACTCTCTAACCTCAAAAGCGATAGAAATCGAGTAGCTACTTCTTTAGATGCCAAATTTGCTTATTTAAAACAGCTAATGGGTTTTCCATTACCCAATGATTTGAATTTAGATTTTGATTATGCAGCCATGGAAAAGGAAACAGTGATGGATACTACTGAGGAATTAATGGTGCAAAATCGAATTGAGCATCAACAAATGGAAACGCAACTCTCCTTATTTGGATTGCAAACCAAGTATCAAAAGTGGTCATACATCCCTAAGGTTTCGGCCTATTATAGTTATAATATGTTGTTTTTTAATAATGAATTTTCCGATCTGTACCGAAAAAATTACCCTACTTCTGTGGTGGGTATTTCTGTGGGTGTACCAATTTTTCAAGGAGGAAAAAGAACACAACAGATCAAGATTGCCGAACTCAATGAAGAGCGTCTTCAGTTAAGCAAAACCAATTTAGAGAGCCAAATCAACACCGAATACGAAACGGCTTTGGCTGCTTACAAAAGTAATCTCTATGAGTGGGAGTCGGTAAAGGAAAACATGGAATTGGCTGAAGAGGTGTACAACATTATCAAGTTACAATATGATGAAGGTATCAAAGCCTACGTGGATCTTATTGTGGCAGAAACCGAACTGAGAACTTCACAACTCAACCACTACAATGCGCTTTATAAGGTTTTAGCCAGCAAGCTTGACCTGAAAAAAGCTTTAGGAAACATAGAAATCAATTGATCAAGCAAATAACTATTTCAAAATAATGAGAACACAAGCTACAATATTGACCTTGGCTGTAATGCTATTTGGCATTTCATCATGCGGCAAATCAGAGGCCACTGTACAACAAGCTGCACCTCCGGCTGTGGCGGTAAAAGCTATTACGGTAGAACAAAAACAGGTAACTGCGATAGATGAATATCCTTCCACAGTAGTACCTAAAAACGAGGTAGAATTAAGACCTCAAATTAGTGGTACAATTACCAATATTTTTATTCAGGATGGGCAAACTGTTAAGAAGGGGCAGAAGCTCTATGAGATCGATCGAAGTAAATATGTAGCAGCCAAACAGCAAGCGGAAGCGGCTGTTGCTATTGCGGAATCTAATTTGGCTCGAATCACAAAAGACGTAGAGCGTTATGAACGATTGATTGAAAAAGATGCCATTGCAAAGCAGCAAGTAGATTATGCTAAAGCGGATTTGCTTACGGCACAGTCGCAGGTTACTGCGGCCAAAGCACAATTAGAAAGCGCAAAAACTGATTTGAGCTACACTTTAGTTACGGCTCCGTTCGATGGCACCATCGGTATTTCTCAAGTGCGCTTGGGAGCTCAAGTTTCACCTGGTCAGCCATTGTTGAACACCCTGTCGTCAGACAACCCAATTTTGGTGAACTTCTCGATCAGTGAACGTGAAATTCCAAGATTCAATCGCTTGATGAAAGGAAATGATAATCCAGATTCACTTTTTACCATCTCTTTTCACGATGGATCGGTTTACCCATTCATTGGAGAATTAGTAACCATGGATCGCGCTGTGGGGAGACAGTCAGGAACGATCAATTTGAGAGTGAAATTCGATAATCCGAATCGGGACCTTATTTCTGGAATGACGGTTTCAATGCGTGTAATCAACCAAGATTATGGTCAGCAAGTAATCATTCCTTACAAAGCAGTAACCGAGCAAATGGGCGAATACTTTGTGTATGTAATCGACAATGAAAATACGGTGAGTCAGCGCAAGCTAGAATTGGGAAGTTTACTAGGGGCAAACATAGCGGTGCGCAGTGGTTTAAAGCCAGGAGAGAAAATCGTTTTTGAAGGAATTCAGAAACTGAGACAGGGTGCCAAAGTAGCACCTGAAATGCTTCCTTCTCAATTGTAATATCAATTCCATCTTCAAAAATTAAAAAGAATGATATCACAAACTTTTATAAAACGACCAGTCATGGCAATGGTAATTTCCATTGTGATTGTGCTGGTAGGGGCATTGGCGGCACTCAACTTGCCGGTTACGCAATACCCAGATATTACACCACCAGTGGTTTCTGTTTCGGCCAATTATACTGGAGCAGATGCTAAAACGGTGGAGCAAACGGTAGCCACACCTATCGAAACGCAGATTAACGGTACTCCGGGCATGGCTTATATTAGCTCGAACAACACGAGTACTGGCCAGATGCAAATGAACGTAACCTTTGAAGTAGGTACCGACATTGATATTGCCACTTTGGATGTTCAAAACCGTGTGAGTATTGCTGAGCCTACTTTGCCAGAGGCTGTTCAGCGTTTGGGCGTTACGGTAAGAAAACGTAACCCAAGTATCATGATGGTAATTGGCTTGTATTCACCAGAAGGTTCTCACGATACTAAGTTTCTTTCTAATTACGCCAACATCTATGTGCGCGATGCTCTTTTGAGAGTAAAAGGGGTAGGAGACATTGTTTCTATAGGTCAAGATTTCAGTATGAGGGTTTGGTTGAAACCAGACAAACTTGCTCAGTATGGAATTTCTTCTGCAGAAGTAACGGCTGCCATTCGAGAGCAAAACTTACAAGTAGCTGCCGGAACCGTGGGCGGAATGCCTCAGTATCAATCGCAGGCTTTTGAATACCCAATTACCGTGAATGGTAGATTGGAAAATGAGGCTGAATTCGAAGATATTGTTCTGAGAACTGATGTTGATGGTTCTTTAGTGTATTTGAAAGATGTAGCAAGGGTAGAACTAGGTCAGTTCAGTTATGGTCGTCAGTCGATTATTAATCAGAAAGACGCTACTATTTTGTTGGTGTACCAAGCACCGGGCAGTAACGCTATAGATACTGCTGAAGGAATTTATGAGGCGATGGATGAGCTCAAAGCGGCTTTCCCTGCCGATATGGATTATATCGTGCCATTCGAGGCGGTTTCTGTGGTTCAGGTTTCCATCAATGAAGTACTGACCACTTTTGCTGAAGCATTGCTTTTGGTAATTATCGTTGTGTTCCTCTTCCTGCAAAGCTGGAGGGCTACTTTAGTGCCAATCTTGGCGATTCCAGTTTCTATTATTGGAACCTTCATTTTCTTTGTGCCGCTAGGTTTTACCATCAACACATTGACTATGTTTGGTTTCGTATTGGCCATTGGTATTGTGGTAGATGATGCCATTGTGGTGGTGGAAGCAGCTCAGCATTACATCGACCGTTATAAGCTTTCGGCCAAAGAGGCGACCATGCGCGCCATGAAAGACATTACAGCTCCAGTAATTGCCATTGCTCTAATTTTGGCTGCGGTTTTTATACCAGTAGGTTTTATTCCGGGTATTGTAGGTAGAATGTACCAGCAATTTGCCATCACTATTGCTATTTCAGTATTGATTTCAGCCTTTGTGGCTTTAACACTTACTCCGGCATTGTGTAGTTTATTGTTGCGTCCGTCTAAAGTGAATGAAAATGGAAAAGGCATTAATAAGTTCTTCTTCAAATTCAATAATTGGTTCGAAAGAGTAACTTCTTCTTACTCAAATGGAGTGAAAAGAAGTATTAAAGGAGCTCCACTGGTATTGATTTTATTGGCCTGTATTTTCGCAGGAACCATTGGTTTATTCCAGTCAAAACCAACAGGTTTTATTCCTACTGAAGACGAAGGACGTTTGTTCATTTCATTAGAGTTGCCAGAAGGTGCGTCTAGCGCCAGAACAAGAGCGGTAATGGATGAAATGGCGCAAATCATAAGTGATACTGAAGGCATCAACAATGCCACAGGTATTGGTGGCTTGAATGCGATTAACTTCTCATTTAAACCAAACTCAGGTACTTTCTTCCTTCAAATGGATCCTTGGGAAGAAAGAAAAGAACCTTCTCAGCAGTTATTTGGCCTTATCGGTCAGTTGACTCAGAAATTTGGAGTGATTAAAGAAGCCAATATTGTGGTAATTCCACCACCAGCCATTCCTGGTTTAGGCCAAACCGGTGGATTTAGTTTTATGCTAGAACAAAAAGCTGGTGGCGACATCAAAGAATTGGAACAAGTGATGGGACAGTTCTTAATGGCGGCCAATCAGAGGCCTGAAATTGCTATGGCCTATAGCTTCTTTACCGCAAAAACTCCAGGCTATAATGTTGAAGTAGACCGTGAAAAAGCGAAGAAACTTGGGGTGAATATTTCGGATGTATTTGCCACCATGTCGAATTACATGGGAAGTAGCTATATCAACGATTTCACCCGCTATGGAAGAAACTTTAGGGTAGTAGCCCAAGCAGATACTTCGTATCGAACTAGAATTGAGGATTTAAATCAGTTTTATGTGCAAAGCCGACAAGGTGGAGCGGTACCGTTGAGTGCTTTAATCAGTTATAAAGTGGTAGAAAACGCACCAGTGATTTCTCACTACAACCTTTTCCGCTCTTTAGAAATTAACGGTAATGCTGCACCAGGCTATAGTTCAGGTCAAGCTTTAGCGGCTTTAGAAGAAGTGGCTGCGGAAGTACTTCCTGCAGGCTATGGTTATGATTTCTCTGGCTTGAGTAAGGAAGAATTGTCGTCTGGCAATAGCACCATTATGATTTTCGCTTTGGCGATTGTCTTGGTGTCCTTGTTATTGGCTGCTCTTTACGAAAGCTGGTCGGTGCCTTTTTCTGTGCTTTTGGCTTTGCCATTGGGTGCTTTTGGAGCCATTGTAGCGCTTACTTTCTTGCCAAAACTAGACAATAACGTTTATGCTCAAATTGGTTTGATTACGCTGATTGGTTTGGCCGCCAAAAACGCCATTCTAATTGTGGAGTTTGCCAAAGAGCGTGTGGATAGAGGGGTACCATTAATAGCGGCCACTTTAGATGCTGTGAAACTGAGATTACGTCCGATTATCATGACATCGCTAGCCTTTATTTTGGGCGTTGTGCCTTTGGCTATGGCGCATGGTGCAGGAGCTGTAGCACGTCAAACCATTGGCTGGACAGTGATTGGAGGTATGCTTGCCGCTACATTCTTGGCCATTTTCTTTGTGCCTGTATTGTATGTAGTGATCACAAGAATTGCTTACGGTAAAAAAGAATTAGCGGCATTAGAAGCTAGTTATGTTCCCGAAGAGGAATAGAAAGATAGTTGTTGGTTGTTGATGTATGGAAACCGGCTTGATTAATTTCAAGTCGGTTTTTTTATGGAAAGTATATAAAGCTAAAGCTCTAACCTAGAGTTGATACCCAAATGAAGAATGCTGTTATCGCAATGGAGATTATAAATGGAATCATTGGCGATCTCTTTCGATATTCAAAGTCATTTCCAATTTTCTGCTTCCAGAAATATTCACTTAAAATAGCAGCCCCTATTAAGTTTAAAATGTTAGCCCAGTTGGCCGTAGAGTTATATTCAGTCCTCACATAGTTTACTATGAAAGCGACCATGACGGTAAACAATATGGAGAATGCTAATACTATCGGGATTTGCTTTTTGATGTTGGCTTTCTTGAAATTCATAGCCATCATGATACCTCCAATTAAAGGGGTGAAGAGGACTGAGATAACTCCGATAGACCACCATGGGTAAAGTTCTGGAGCATTTGGGTCAGTGGTATAATTAGATACTCTTTTCTTCTGCTCCTTCTTCTTGGTTATTTCGGTGGTAATTTCTTCACCTATTTTTTGGGAAGTTTCTGCTCCTCTATTTTCGAGTTCCCAAATTGCTGCTAGAATGGCATCTTCTTGATAGTCTCTTTTGTTTTTTAATATGGTTTCAAGTTCTTCGGTGGACTTGGTTGCCATTTTATGAGAGAATGAGTTTTCCATGATATCTTAAATAGTAATCAACTAAGTGACTTAAGTTTTTATTTCAAAACACTAATCGAGTAAATCTTAACCTTCTCTACTAGGTATTGATTTTTGTCTTCTCGCTGCTGAATTTTTTTTACGATATCCATGCCTTTGGCCACTTTACCGAAGGTGGCGAAACCTTGCCCATCAGGGTTTCTTTTTCCTCCGAAATCTAAAGAGGGCTGATCTCCAATACAGATGAAAAACTCGGCAGTAGCCGTGCCAGGCCCAACGCGCGCCATAGATAAAACTCCGTCCTTGTGCAAAATTCCAGTTTTCTCAGTGGTTTCATGTTCAATAGGCGGATAAGAAGTCACCGAACGATTGTATGAAATACCACCTTGAATCACTTCAATCTTCACATCATTGTTCGGTTGATTGTCCATTCTTACTGTACGGTAAAAACTGGCGCTATCAAACTTATGGCTCTCAATGTATTTAATGAAATTCGCTACAGTAATAGGCGCCTTGTTGGGGTAAAGCTCTGCTATAATAGAACCCAACTCGGTTTTGATTTCAATATTCACCATTTGGGCCTTTATACTGAAAAATGAAGTCAGCAGTAGAAATGCGAAGAGGAATGTTCTTTTCATAGCGCTATCGTTTGATAGTATGAAAGGTATGTTTTTTAATAAATAATCAACTTATGAATTTGGCCAAGTACTCAGTTGGCCATTTGAATGGCGAAGAAAATCTAAATACAATTGGCTAAAACATCAGCAGCCTTCGGATTCAACCTAAACCATAGCTCTGGCTCAATCATTTCTAATTCGATTATGGCCAGTTCATCATTGTTATCGCGAATAATATCTACTCGGGCTAAAGAAGGACTTGGGCTGCAAACGGAAACTGCTTTTTCAGCGAAATCCATTTCTGCTTGAGTGGGTTGATAGTCGTAGACGCTGCCACCAAAATCATCCTGCACACGGAAATCACCCGGTTTGGCCACTTTCAGCACCGCATGGGTAAATTGGCCTCCCATTACCATTAAAGATATTTCGCCTTTAAAAATATTTTTCTGAAATGGCTGAAGCATAAAGGCTTCATTTTGAATTAATTTTTGAAAAATGTCCTCGTGTGCTTCAAGGTTATCTGCATTCAACTTATAAGTGTGGCGCGATGCACCCGATACACAAGGTTTTAAAATGGTTTCTTCCCAACCTGTTAATGCATGTAATTCTTTCAAAGAAGTGGTAGTACCCTTTTCTATGTAATACGTTTCTGGAATGTTGATGCCTCGTTTTTGAAGATCGCCCAAATAATGCTTATCCATATTCCAGCGCACCAAGTCTACGGGGTTAATCAGGGTGCTTTTCTCTGAAACCATGTCCAGCCACTGCTGCCATTCTTCAAAGCGCTCAAAGTAATCCCATGTAGTTCTGATCAATACTTTATCTGTGCTACTCCAATCAAAATCAGGGTCAGCCCATGATTTACGGACTGCCTTAAGCCCTTTCTTTTCCAAAGCAGAAAGTATGATTTGATCTTCAGTAAGTACATTCTGCACATAAGGAGTGATCTTCTCTGGAGCTACATACTTATCGCAGGTAGCAATAACAATATCGAATTGAACCATAGTGACTATTTGAGGCAAATATAATTTCATTCCTTACACACAAAAGTTTTTTCTAGTGTAAATTGTGATCTATGTTGCCCGAAAAAACTTTACTGCCTTTCAAGTTTGATAAGAAGTTATTAATAGATGATTTGGATAAAATTTATGGAGATTGGACCGAGCATTTTGTCAAAGATAATTATTCGGGAGATTGGAGTGTGATTCCGCTCAGAGGGCCAAAAGGAGCTGTACACCCTATTCAAATGATTTTTTCTGCTCCTGGTGTTGTCGATTTTGAGGATACTCCCTTCTTAAAGAACTGCGATTATTTTAAGGAAGTGATCAATGCTTTTCAGACTAAAATAACAAGTGTTAGACTGATGAAGCTTGGCGCAGGTTCTGAAATCAAGGAGCATCGGGATTATGATTTAGATGAAGAAAATGGAATCGTAAGACTCCATGTTCCTGTAGTGACGAATGACAAAGTGGAGTTCTACCTAAACAAAAAAAGAGTGGTTATGAAGGCAGGTGAATGTTGGTATTGCCGACTTTCTGATCCTCATTCAGTTCATAATTGTGGCACAGAAGATCGCGTTCATATGGTGTTGGATATGGAGCTAAATGACTGGCTTAAAAACCTGTTATTGGCAGAAGCTATTTCTGAATAATGTAGTTTTCAATGGCTAAAACATCTAATGCGGATTCGTTGAAAAGCTCGATAGCCTGCTGAGGCGTTTCAACAATGGGCTGACCCTTTTTATTAAAAGAGGTGTTAAGTACCATTCCATGACCACTAATGTTTTTTAATGCTACCAGTAGATCGAAAAAAGGTTTGTTCCAACTACCATCTACGGTTTGTACTCTAGCCGAACCATTAATATGTGAAACTGCCTTTAATTTGTTGCTCCACTCTTCTTTAACTTCATCAACTAAAATCATATATGGGCTTTCAAAACCATGTTTGAAATATAGGTGAACATCTTTTGCAAGTACAGCTGGGGCAAAAGGTCTAAAGTCTTCACGAAATTTGATGTTTTGATTGATATGGAGTTGCATTCTTTCATCAAACGGACTGGCCAATATTGATCTACTTCCTAATGCCCTAGGACCAAACTCACATCTATCCTGAAACCAACCAATTGTTTTTCCTTCAGAAATAAGTTTTGCAGTAGTGCTTAGAAACTCACTACGGTTTTTGAAATGCGTTACGTTTAAGTTTGGGAATGAGCTCTTTAGGGTTTTGGCTACATCTTCATCGGAATAAGAAATACCAAAGCAAGTGTTTCCGTTGTGCTGCTTTCTTTTTCCTTTTAATAATTCTAACCAACCATAGTAAGCACAGCCCAAAGCCAGTCCATTATCTGCTGCTGCAGGTTCAATGTAAAGTTGGTTAACGAGTCCATTTTGAATCATTTTGGCATTTGCTACAGCATTTAAAGCTACGCCTCCAGAGTAACATAAAGGCTGATCACTGTTTAATGAAGTTCTACTTTCAACGATGTAGTTGATGGCTTTTTCCACTTCCTTCTGAGCCCAAAAAGCGATATCTGCATAGTATTGAAAACTCTTCTGAAAAGTAGGGTAATCTAAGGCTGGGTTTTTTAGACTTGTTTTCCACTCTTCGCGCAAAAACACTCTTCCATTTTCAAAACTAAAAGCTTCCTGCGTATACACGTTCTTATTTCCGAAAGGAGCCAAGCCCATCAACTTACCAGCATCGCTCATGTTTCCGAAGCAATATTGGCTTATGTAAGCATAAAATCCACCAATTGAATGTTTGGTAGTGGGCATCTGAACTGCATTCCCTTTTGGAATGTCCATTTCGCTAAAGTCCTTGAACAGAACTTTGAGATTTTCACCATCATAGTGGTAGAAGCTATCTTTTTCACAAATAAGACCATGGAGTCCGTTTTCAGAAAACCCTAAGTCTTCCAGCAGAGGATATAAATCTTCGGTACATTGTTGATAAGGGCTGCCACAACCATCAATCACCAAGATATTAAATGCCGAAAAAGGGCTAGTACCTATGGTGCTGTACGCATGTGCTAAATGGTGAGAAATAGAGTGAAGAGGTGTTTTGGGATAACTTTTGAATATCCTTTCTCCCTGAAATCGGTTTCGTTCTGGAATTACAAAATTCTCGCACTGAACAGCCAATGCTATATCGCTCATCGTAATTCCGAGTGCATCTAAGCAATATTGAATAGCGAGGCTATCATTGCCTCCATCATGTTTGATTCGGCTTAGCCTTTCCTTTTCTATGGCAATGGCTACCTCACCATTTTTTAGAATTACAGCAGAACCATCATGTGATAAGCCTGTACCCAAAACGTAAATGTCTTTAAGCATAGTCAATTATTGTCTTAGCCAGTATTTCATTTTTGGGAAGCTATCAGAATCGGTAAGCCCCATCCATTCCAATAGGGGAAGGCCTATGTATTGACCGTTTTCAAAGTTTTTGATCAACCATTCTGAATCGTTTTTGTAGCCTTCAGGATGAAACACAATTTGTGGGACTAGATTTAAATGCTTTAGTGCAGCATACGACCATAAAATAGCCGCCATTTCATCGCTTTCGTTATCGGGTTTATGCTCCATAATATTACCAGAAATCTCAGTACGTTCCTCAGGTGTCATTACTGCTATGTGGCCAGCTTCATGAAGCAGGTCTCCTGGGTATTTGAGTTGGTCTTGGTCTATAAAAAGTACCCCTTTATCTATCTTAATACCAGGTAAAAAAGTTGATTCTTGAATTGGTGTGTACTGAATAGCAATACCAATTTGTTCTAAAAATTTGGTAATCGTGTTAATTAGATGAGTATTGTCAAGCATAATGTTTATTTGCTTGGCAAAATATAAGAATTATAGGAGTTTTGTTGAGGCTTTTAAAGCTTATTCTTCCTTGTCTGGATTTACGAAAGTAAAACCTCTTGCATCTGCTCCTTCATAAAAATCGACTTCTAAGCCTAGTAAATACATGGTTTGTCGCTTTTCAACATGTACATTTACTCCGTCTACTTGATAAGTAATGTCGCCTTCTTTGGGTTTGTCGAAGCCTAGTAAATAGCCCATTCCACCGCAGCCAGAACCACCTTTTACGCCAATTCTCAATCCATATCCTTCTGGAATACTTTTGTTAGACATAATGCTTTTCACTTCTTCCAAGGCTTTTGGTGTAATGGTTACTGGTTCTAACACTTGCGACATATCACTACTTTGTTTGAGTTGTAAACTTAGTCAGAATTGAGAATGTTCCATTCCTTCCGCCTAAGTTGTTGAATATCTTTTAAACTGGAGGAGCTTCTCATTTGATTGAGTTCGGAATATGTGAATATCAGTGCTTTTGCCCCTTTATTTCGGTAATTTCAAATTTCTTGAATTCGGCACCCATAAAACCCGCTGAAAATTAACATGCATTCTATGAACTCAAATAGCTCTGGCGCATCGCCATTGGTGTCCATTATTATGGCCGCAAAAGATACTGCACCTTATTTGCACGAATGCATAGATTCTATTATTGCTCAGTCTTATCCGCACTGGGAATTGATTGCCGTGAATGACCATTCTACAGATGAAACGCCTGATATTTTGAAGGCCTATGCTCAACAAGATAAACGCATTAAGCTGTATCATAGCGAACGCAATTTTCTGATTCCTACTTTAAAGCATGGTTATGCTTTTGCCCAAGGCGAATTAATAAATCGGATGGATTCGGATGATATTATGCCGCCAGATAAACTAGAAGTGCTGGTGGAGGAATGGCAGAAGTATGGAAAAGGAACGGTAGTAGCAGGAGGTACAGCCCATTTTGTAGATGAAGGTGAAGTGGGTGAAGGTTTTTTACGTTACGACCGCTGGCTAAATGAAATCGCGACAGATGACAATCATTACCAGGAGATTTACAAAGAGTGCTCTATTCCTTCTCAGTGCTGGTTAATGCACAAAGACGATTTTGATGCCGTTGGGGCTTTCAATCCAGAGGTTTATCCAGAAGATTACGATCTCTGCTTTCGGTTTTACAAACATGGGTTAAAAATCGTGGGCTTAAATAAAGTGCTTAACCATTGGCGAGACAGGCCAGACAGGATTTCAAGAACGCTTAAAGTGTATGAAGATAATCGCTACTTCGATTTAAAGTTGCGCTATTTTTTCGAACTCGATCGTGATGAATCCAGGCCTTTAGTGCTTTGGGGGGCTGGTACAAACGGAAAGGAAATGGCCAAACTTCTTCAGGAAAGAAGTCAGTCGTTTTACTGGGTATGCAACAATCAAAAGAAAATTGGTTTAGAAGTGTACGATGTGCTAATGAGGCTTGTAAGCTTTATACAAGAATTGGAAAACCCACAAATTATGGTCGTTGTGGCATCGCCAAAGGGAAAAGAGCAGATCAGAAAGCGATTAGCAGACTATAAAAAGCAGCCAGTGATTGACTTCTGGTTTTTTCTATGACAGGATTGTTCTTCTTTTCAAACAATGAAAAAATGAAAATCTAGTTAGATCAATGGCTTTGGCCAATAATCTCATTATTTTCACTCACAATTTCCGACAGCCTAATAGAATGTCGCTTTAAAAATGAATATGGAATACCTCACCGATTTAATTCAAATTTTAGTTCCAGCGGGGCTAGTGCTTTATGCTGTGTATTTAATCGTTAGAAATTTTTTGCAAAAACAGTTCGATGCTCAATTGATTGGACTCAAAATGAAGACTACTGACACAGTTTTGCCCATTCGACTTCAAGCCTATGAGCGCACCTGTTTGTTGCTGGAGCGCATTTCACCCAATAATATGCTACTCCGATTGAGCAACCCGGAGATTAATGCTTTCGAGTTCCAGCATTTGTTATTGAATGAAATTGGTGAAGAGCTAAACCATAACCTTTCGCAGCAGGTTTATATGAGCGATGAGGCATGGCAGCGTGTGCGAAATACGGTAAACATGATTATTGCTGTTATTCAAGACGCTTCTCAAGAAATGAAGGCCGAGAACAATGCCATTGATTTATCACAGGTTATTTTTGATAAGATGATGAAACTAGAGAGTGACCCCGTTGGTGATACACTCTCTTTTGTAAAAAATGAAATTAGACAAGTTTTTTAATCGTGTATGAGTAAGGAGAAGGATTTAAACGAAAGAGAAGAACGGTTCTTTGACAAAATGAAAGCCAAAGCTGGCAAGATTGTGAATGACCGCGTAAAGCTGAAAGAGTTATTGGCCGATACTCAAAAGAAGATGGAAGCCAGTAGTAGTGATGATTCACTTAAAGCGAAAATCGTTGAGTTTCTATCCTTGATTATGCGTATGATTTCTAGCTATGTAAAGGGCGTTTATACCGAAACCCCATGGCAAACCATTTTAATGTTTGTGGCAGGTTTAATCTATTTTGTTACCCCAATCGATGCTATTCCTGACTTTATTCCCGTTGCCGGACTTATAGATGATGCTACTGTTCTAGTTTGGTTAGGGAAAAGTTTTAGAAATGACGTTTCTCGCTTCAAAAAGTGGGAGGAATCGAACGATTCTGAATAGCCTTTGGTTTCCATATTGTCATCCAAAACTTATGACTTATGGAAGCTGTGATTACTCCAAAACTACTTGAAAACGCTATGAGCTACGAGCAATATTTAAGCTTGCTCAGTGGCTTGTTAATGGAAGAAAAGACGACAGGAGAAAACCAGTCGGAGGCCATGCTTAATTATGCGCGAATGAACGACAAGCGCATGAAGAAATGGACGAAAATCGGAAAGCTAAGTCCCGGAACTCAAGAGCGTTTGCTCAACATTACATCTCCGCTCACATTATTAGTAATAACCGAAGGCTGGTGTGGCGATGCCGCTCAAAACCTGCCCTTCATTTATAAAATGACGCAGCTGAATCCGCTTTTACAAATGAAAGTGATTTTGCGCGATGAACACCCAGAAGTGATCGATCAATTTCTAACCAATGGTGGACGCTCTATTCCAAAAATTATTGGCCTAGATCCTGAAAGTTTAACTGTTTTAGGCGATTGGGGGCCAAGGCCTACCGAAATTCAAAACGAGTTTTTAGAAAATAAAAAGACGCAAGAGCGTAGTGCGACTGAGTTTGCAGTGTATTTGCACTTGTGGTACGCTCAAGATAAAGGCATAACTCTACAGAATGAATTTTTGGCTAAATTAGAGTTATGGAACAAAAAACAGCAATCGTTGCCGGTGCAAGCGGACTGATTGGCCGGTCACTCACTCAGAATTTATTGAACAGCAACCAGTACGCTAAGGTCATAGCGCTGGTAAGAAAGCCCTTGGGTATTTCGCATCAGAAATATGCCGAACTCAATATTGATTTCGATCAGCTAGAAAGTATGGAAGACTTCCCAAAAGCAGATGACATTTTCTGCTGTTTGGGAACAACTATTAAAAAGGCAGGATCGAAAGAAGCATTTTATAAGGTGGATTTTACCTACTGCTACAATTTGGCAGAAAGGGCATTGAAATCTGGTGCCGAAAGGTATTTCTTAGTGTCTGCCATGGGCTCAGATAAAAACTCAAGGTATTTTTATAACAGGGTGAAAGGGGAGCTGGAAGATAAAATCTCTTTTCTGGCTTATCGAACCATTTATATTTTCAAACCGAGTTTGTTGCGTGGAAACCGTAGTGAAAGTCGACCAGGTGAAAAGATTGCGCAAATCGTTACCCGTATTATTCCGTTTATTGGTCCATTGAAAAAGTACCGTCCTATCCATGCCGATAAAGTAGCGGATGCCATGATGAAAGTAGCCAAGCAAGACGATAAAGGTTGCTATTATTACCAGTCGGAAATTATGCAGAAGATGTGAAGTTATGAGACTGTTACTAGGGCTAAACTTCACTTGCAAAAACTGCGAAAAGGAAAACCGAATTAAGGGTTGGGCTACTGATCGGTATCGGTTGCGTAAAAGGATGGGGATGGAGCCTGTGTTGCGTTGTAAAGCCTGCGGGAAAGAAGAGGCCTATCATGTAAATCGGATTTATGTAAAAGAGCGATTCCTAGTTCTACCGATTTATCTCACTTTTGGGGTGAGCTCTTACTTTTTAGGATCGTATGCCTACAGGACATATTGGAGAGGAGATGTGTTGATGGACAATAAGGTGATCATGGTAGTTTTTGGTGCATACCTCTTCCCTATAGCTGTTTTAGGAGTGCTTGTTTTTGCTGTTATTAGAGCGAAAGATGTTTTGAATTCGGGAAGAATTCCTTACCACCGATAACGATCCTTACCACTGATATTGAATTCAATCGATTAATATTACCCTCCTTTACTCTCGTCTCTACAGGTCGCCCCGCTGGGGCTTATCGTATCACTCTACTTTTGAGTCTACAAGGAGGTCACCCCTCTGGGGTTTTTCGCATTAAACTTCATTTTGATTGTGGGTTTGAAAGCCGTCTTGAGTTTAGCTGCATTTTCAAGAGTCCCATCGGGACGACCTGCTTGTAGAAAAATAGGTTGAATATTAGTTTTTGAGCTCCGTAGGAGCGGCCTGATTAACACGGTAGCCAATGAATGTGGCAATAACCCCATAACACAAATACATCAACACAATACTCGTATTAGCAAACTCAGGATACCAACTTTCCCATAATTCCATTTGAAAAGCAGGGTCGGGGATGTGCTGATGAAGCATCATAAGCGGAAGTGACAAAAGCCCAAGAATAAATAAGGGCTTGGTTCTCATTTCGCGCAGCTCATACATAATCCAAGTGGCAATGAAAGGAAAACCGAGGTAGATAATGCGCGTCATATCGCCACCCGCTAAAATACCGAATGCCAGATAGGTAAGCGTAAAAATCAGAAGCACATTTCGGGTATTATCATAACGATTGGTCAATATGTATTTTCTTCCAGCCAAAAACAAAGCAGGCCCAAAAGCCACGAACATGGCCACCAACCAGCGCACAATGTCAAAAGGGTGGAGGATGGTTTCTTTGGCGTGGTAGAGCAAGGTGATGATTGCGCCCTTTCCTTCTTCAATGGGAGCAAAATAGTGGGTTATTGAGAATTTAGTAATGAGTGAAAGCGCAACGGCTGAAATCAAAATTAAGATTGGATAATAGCCTTCTTCTGTTCTTTGGTTGTGCCAAATGCCGTAAACAGTAAGAATGATGACTAAGGCCAAAAACGACTCTTTTTGAGCGGTGGCCAACGGAACCAGAATCAGTAACCAAACGAATTTCCTTTTCAGAATAATGAGTAATAACAAAGCCTGAAAAAGGTAGAGTGGAAGATCAACCGTTACCGGATCAAAGGCATTCAGGCGAATGATGCCCGTCCAATGAAAGAGCAGCCAGAAAAAGCCAGCGATAAACCATTTTAGCTCAAAACCCATTTGCCGCCACAATACAAATAATGCGATTATAGAGGCTAAGGTGAAAAACAGGTTCACCCATTGAAAATCCTGAGTCATATCCCCAGAGTCAATTTGGGCGGCCAGCCAAGGCACTAAAATTCGTCCGTTAAAAGGAAAAGGAACTTGATAATTTTCTTCTAAACCCACAAAATAGTGGTAAATATGCGTGTAGTCGTTTCCGTCAAAAGCAGGGGCTAGACCATAGGTGATGGGTGCTTGTGTGTTTTTATAGAAAAGGAAGGCAGCCACAGTAATGCTTAAAAAAATGGCCAGCCAAAATAACCTAATTCGCATAGTTTGAAATTTAGCTAAATTACTTGAATCCTATTTTATTAATGGGGTTTTTTGCATTGATATGATCGCAGTGATACAACATGTTTCCGAATCATCGGTAACCATAGACGGCCAAGTGAAGGCTGCTATTGGCAGAGGTTTAATGATTTTAATTGGTATAGAAGAAGCCGATAATCATGAAGATATTGAATGGCTCAGCCGTAAAATAGTGAATATGCGCATTTTCGAAGATGAAGAGGGCGTAATGAATAAAAGCGTGATTGATGTAGATGGTGAAGCCTTGGTGATTAGCCAGTTCACACTACACGCCAGTACTAAAAAGGGCAACAGGCCTTCGTATATAAAGGCAGCTAAACCCGATGTAGCCATTCCTCTATATGAGGCGTTTAAAGAGCAACTGGCAATGGATTTGGGTAAACCCATCGGCTCAGGCGAGTTTGGTGCGGACATGAAAGTGGCCTTGGTAAACGATGGGCCAGTAACCATAATAATTGATACTAAAGACAAAAAATAATGACTGAGCAATCGAAAGGAATTACTGCCGTTCAAGAGGAAGTTGATAATTGGATTAAGGAGTTTGGTGTTCGCTATTTCAATGAGCTTACCAATATGGCTCAGTTGACAGAAGAAGTGGGGGAGGTTGCTCGTATTATCGCGCGTAGGTATGGTGAACAGTCTGAGAAAGAGTCGGATAAGAATAAAGACTTGGGCGAAGAACTGGCTGATGTAATGTTTGTGGTGGTTTGCTTGGCCAATCAAACAGGGACGGATTTACAAGCTGCTTGGGATATGAAGATGGCTAAAAAAACACAAAGGGATAAGGAAAGACATAAGAATAATGAGAAGTTAAATCCGTAATTCGAAGCTTAAACAATTTTAGGAGAAATTAGGTTGAACTTTTTATGTTCTATGAATGTCAATAGATTAAATTTTTAGCAACTTTAAACGCCTTTTTTTAATTAAAATACTGCCCTGTTATGATCATCTTAGAGATTTTAGGTGTAATTCTCCTAGCTTTTATTTTGCTGAATGTGATTCTCTACTTTGTCGAGCCAAGTCTAATTGCAATTACTTTTTCTCTAGTATTACGAATCTTCAAGAAGAATCCTCCTATCGTAGATGTGGACGAATTTTTCCCCCAACACAAAATACTAAAAGATAATTGGAAGGTTATTCAAGAAGAGTTGATTGAAGTTCTGAAAAATGAGAATGATATTCCTAAATTCCATGAGGTAGATAAGATTCAACGATTTATTTCAGATAAGGATAAATCGGCTTGGCGAGTTTTTATGTTTAAGGCTTACGATAATTGGCAGGGTACTAATTGTGCAAAGGCTCCAAAAACCACCGCGCTTTTAAAGCAAGTTCCGGGTATTACCACTGCTATGTTTTCAATTATTGGGCCTAGAAAACATATTCCGCCTCATAATGGGTTCTACAAAGGCGTTTGGCGCTACCATTTAGGTTTGGTAATTCCTAAAGAAGGTGAGTGTTATATTATTGATGGCGGACAGCGCTACGATTGGAAAGAAGGAGAGGATGTACTCTTTGATGATACTTTCCAACACGCAGTTTGGAACAAAACCAATGAAACAAGAGTGGTGTTGTTTTGCGATGTATTCAGAACTGACTTACCAAAGATTTTTCAGCCCATGAACCGTTGGGTATATGGTTTAAGGGAAAAAAGCAAAAGGCTTAAAAATGTACTCAAGAATGCCGAAGTTCAAGTTGATCTTGATCCTGAGGAAATTGAGAAGCCTTTAGCTAAACAGGCTTAAATAACTTTAAACGGTAAGTTCTGAACCCACTAATTTAGGAACTACATTGAATTCATTCAGTCGTGCACAATATTCAATGTCTTCTTTCACATTGAATTTAGAAAGTCTTGCTGCGTGATTACTCCTATTGATGTAATAGGCCAGATCGCTTGCCATGGATTGATATAAGAAAAAAGCACACAATGCTGAATCACTTTCTAATTCAGCATTTTGCTTTAGTGCATTACAAACTGCCCCGGCAAAAAGGCTATCCTCTAAATTATATCTTCCTTTCCAACCTGCGCAGAATAGCAACACATCGTTTTCTGACTTCGTCAGGTGATTTACTACTGCATTGAGATTAAGGAAAGCGCCAATAATTACTTCTTTTGCATTTTTTGAAAGCTCAATGGCCTGTGTGCCATTGGTGGTGGTGGTGGCTACTTTTTTACCTTTCATTTCAGGTTTCATGTAGTCGAATGGAGAGTTACCAATATGAAACTGCTCTATCTTTTCCCCACCTCGTTCACCCGCCATGATATAGCCTTGCGCGCCCAGTGCCTCACATTCTTCAACAGTGGCTACTGGTGTGATTGATTGTATACCCGAACCCAATCCAGCCACCATACACGAAGTAGCCCTGAGAATATCAATCACTACTACGGTCTTATTTTCAACCTCAAACTGATGGATAAGCTCGGGGGTATAACAAACGTCTATTTTCATGTATTGGCGTTATATGATGCTTTAATTAAGCTTTGTAAAATGGAAGTTTAACCACCTCGGCTTTAAGTTTTCTGTTTCTTACAGCTACGAAGATTTCAGTTCCTATTTTAGAGTTTTCTAGTGCTACATAGCCTAAACCAATTCCATAACCCAATGAAGGCGACATTGTACCAGAAGTTACTTCTCCTATAGTGTTTTCGCTGGCATCTTCTAATGCATAATGGCTTCTTGGAATACCCTTGTCAATCATTTTAAAGGCAACAAGCTTACGTTTTACTCCCGCTTCTTTTTCCGCTTGAAGGTTTTTAGAATTAGTGAATTCTTTGGTGAATTTAGTTACCCAGCCTAAGCCTGCTTCTAATGGCGAAGTTTCGTCTGTAATGTCGTTTCCGTAGAGGCAGTACCCCATTTCTAAACGTAATGTATCTCTAGCACCTAGGCCAATAGGCTTAACATCAAAAGCCGCACCTGCTTCGAAAATGGCATTCCAAACTTGTTCAGCATGTTCATTGCTTACGTAGATTTCAAAACCACCAGCACCAGTATAACCCGTTGCCGAGATGATTACGTATTCCACGCCTGCAAAAGGGCCTACTACGAAGTTGTAGAATTTAATATCTGAAAGGTTTACTGAAGTAAGTGATTGAAGTGCTTCTACAGCTTTAGGGCCTTGAACAGCAAAAAGAGAATGGCTGTCCGAAACATTTTTCATAATGGCGCCTTTTGTATTGTACTTGCTAATCCAGTTCCAATCTTTTTCAATATTGGAAGCATTCACTACAAGCATATACTTCTCGTCTTTGAATTTGTATACTAACAAATCGTCTACTACACCGCCATCTTCATTTGGTAGGTAAGAATATTGCGCTTGGCCATCTACTAGCTTAGAGGCATCGTTACTT
This sequence comes from Roseivirga ehrenbergii, assembly GCF_001593005.1. Lineage (GTDB taxonomy): Bacteria > Bacteroidota > Bacteroidia > Cytophagales > Cyclobacteriaceae > Roseivirga > Roseivirga ehrenbergii. Next base: position 59,424 of record NZ_LQZQ01000001.1, on the reverse strand, counting down.
GTTACTCGCTGAATAAGGTCAAGAGCTTCAGGGCCTTCTATAACAAATTCACCCATATGCGAAACGTCAAAAACTCCAACGCCATTTCTTACAGTGTTGTGTTCTTCTAAATCAGATGAATAGCGAACAGGCATGTTATAACCTGCAAAGGGTACCATTTTAGCTCCAAGTTTTTCGTGGAGGTCATTAAGGGCGACTTTTTTCAATTCCATTTCCATAGGGTGATTTAATTTGTTGGCAAAAGTAACAATTAGATCATAAAAACAACGCCTTGGTGTAAAGGTATCGGTACCTAAAGATGATACGGTGATTTTGTAACCTAAAACTAAAAAATCAGTTATATTTATGTAATCACTAACGTAAATAAAAATTATGAAAAAGGGTCATTACTTACTTGTCATCATTTGCCTATTGGGGTTTTCGTCTTTTGCTTTTATTCATGATGAAGTAAAGAACAAGGCTGAAGAAGAGGCTATTAAAGATTTAATATTAAAATCTTATGTGCATGGAGCGTTCAATGAACTGGATGCCGAAGCTATGAAAAAGGGTTTTCACGAAGACTTTGCCATCTATTCTGCTAAAGGTGAAAGCATTAGCAAATACCCCATTGCTGTTTGGGCAGATGGTGTAGCAAAGAGGAAAGCTAATAATTATGATGCTAAAGATCCGAAGAACAAATGGGAACATAAGTTTGCTTCGGTGGGTGTTACAGGCGGTGCTGCCCAAGTGAAAATAGAACTTTTCAACCAAGGCAAACAAGTGTATACAGATTACCTGAGTTTATTGAAATTTGAGAGTGGCTGGCGTATTGTTGCCAAAGTCTATAACCAACATTAGGAGATATATAAAGCCCAAATCTGTAATGGTACGGGCTTTTATTTCTTTTCTGGCCCAGCAATACAAGTGTAAAAACTCTCAGGTTGAAGATGAATATTTACCATTTGTATGATGTCTTCGCTGGTGACTTGGTATACAGCACTTAAGTACTGCTCGTAAAAGCTCATATCCATTCCCTGAAAATACACCGCTTTGAATTTCTCCATGATGGCAAAAGGCGAATTTACCGAGCCAGCAAATGAACCCGCCATGTAGTTTTTTACTGTTTCCAATTCATTTTCACCTACGGGCTCTTGTTGAAGCTTAGTAATTTCTTTAAAAATTTCGTCAATAGTGGCTTGCTCGTTTTCGCTATTCACATCTGTACCAATGCTGAAGTAGCCTTCTTGGTTAAGAGAATAGAGATGTGAATGAATTCCATAGGTAAAACCTTTGTCCTCACGAATATTTTTCATCAAGCGAGAGCCAAAAAAACCACCTAAAAGCTCATTTGTCACAGTGAATTCCATGTAATCAGGGTGCTTACGGTTAAAAAGCACTTTACCGATTTTTATGGACGACTGAACAAAGGCTGGTTTACGGATTTCGTTTAAGTGAGCAACTGTTTTTGCGATTTTGTATTTAGGTAAGCTTACTTTTTTTACTTGGCTTTTGCCGAAGTTCAACTCAAGGGTGTCAACGAAATTATCAGGTAATTTCCCAGAAACCATAATATCGAAGTCACTAAAGTTTGAAGCAAAAAAGGCTTTTACTTCTGAAAGTTGAACAGCCTGTATTTTTTCTACGCTATTACTTTTTCCATAAGGGTGATCGAGTCCGAAAAGAGAACTCCTTAAGGCCACAGAAGATAAGTAGCTGCTTTTTTCTAGATTTAGTTTTAACCGCTGAACCTCCTTTTTCTTTAAGGTTTCAAACTGTTGTTCGTCAAAACTAGGGTTGCTTATTACTTCGGAAAGCAGGGCTAAATTCTTATCAAAGAACCTAGAAAGTCCATAGAATGAAATTGTACTCTGATCGAAACCTGGCGAGAATTCGGCAAAACTTCCAATAAAATCGATGGCTTCGGCCAACTGATGAGCATTACGATTAGTGGTGCCTTCATTCAGCATTTTTAGTGCGAATGAAATCAGATTATAGTTCTCTGTAAACCAACTTCCACAAGGAATTACCAAATCAATTTTAAATACCTCTACCGCTGGATCATTCAAAAAGAAAACTTTCCTTCCGTTTGAAAGCGCTGTTGAATGAACTTGAGGAATAGTAACTTTTTTGATGGGTTTAAACCCCGGAGCGATTGTTCTATCGAGCATTCGTTTTACTTGGCTTTTTTGTCAAGGTTGTAAGTAAGTCCAAAACGTAAAGTTTCGGCCAATGGATGTTCTTGAAGTGTAGGAACCAGATATGCGAAGTCGATGCCTAATTTTTTAACTTTAAAGCCTACACCAGCCGTAAAATACTTTCTGTTTCCTTTGTTTTGGTGTTCCGAAAAATACCCAGCTCTGATAGCAAAGGTCTCTTTGTATTCATATTCGGTTCCAAAAGAAATCATGATTTCTTGAAGCTCTTCATTGAAGCCGTTTGGTGCATCGGCAAAGGAACCAAAAATACCGCCTATTAAAGATTTGTCTCTGTGACTACCGTCTTCCTGAGGGGTCGGAACCATCAATTTATTGAAATCTAAGGCGAAGGTAATTTTGTTGTAGGGGTCGAGGAAACTGGCCAAAGCAGCTCCTAACCTTAAATTCGTTGGAATAAAGTCTTCTTCATCGGCAGTATTGTATGAGATTTTAGCACCGATGTTCGAAATGATACCTCCAAATGAAAGCTGACTTTGTTTGTCCAATACATTCATTTCTGTTTTATAATACACTCCAATGTCGGCCGCAATACTAGTGCCTGGCTTAGGATCCATTACCGGACTAGTGGTGATGTTTCCTGAAAGGTTGGAATGAATAAATTTACCTGTTACACCAATGCTCAAATCATTACTCAGTTTTCGTGAGTAGGTTCCCGCAATTGAAAATTCACGAGGGTTAATCATTTGAAGATTATTACCTACTCCATCAGTAAGTTGAATGTCTCCCAAATCAAAGTAAGTCATGGCCAATCCAAAAGCCTGGCTGTCATCAATTTTTTTGTAGCCTGATAAATAAGAGATCGACATGTCGTCTACAAACTTGCTTAACCAAGGTGTGTAAGAAAACGCGAAGCCATAATCGTTGTTTAGATAGGCGAGTTTTGCAGGGTTCCAGTGAATACTATTGGCATTAGGCGCTGTGGCTGCTCCTACATCACCCATTGCTCCTGAGATTGGGTCTGGCGCAATAGTCAAGAAGGGAACTGCAGTAGTGATTACGTTCTTGTCTGTGTCCTGTCCTGAGATTGTACCAGAATTCTGAGCCAAGGAAGGAAACGAAAAAATGACGGCTAAAACCAGGATTGCTACGATCCTAATATTAATTTTCATGTAATTTTTTTTCAAAGATACTATTATAAAACTAATATGAAATAATAAGTTTATCGCGCTTGGTGTACGTTTTTCCGTTGTTTTTAGACATCAAGATCACATTGTAAACATAAATTCCTCTGCCCAACTTAACTCCTGAACTGTCTAAACCGTTCCATGTAATGCGTTCAGTATTCGAACCTCTTTCAATTTCTGAATGTAATGAAATGACATTTTCGCCTTGCGCATTTATGATCTCAATCCTCAATTGTAACGGCTCTCCTGCGCTATTATGCGAAATATTAAAAGTAGTATGCTCTACCAACGGATTAGGGTAGCTATTTATTTTTGTGATGACCATAGAATTTTCATCGGTCACCTCAAATTCAAAACTGCTTTTTGCCAAGTTATTGTAATTGTCCCAAGCTCTAATTTCTAAAGTGTTGAATCCCAGAGGTAAATCTCTCATAGGGAACAATGCTTCCCCTTTTCTGAAATTATCTTTTCTAGCATTGTAAAAACCATTCAAATTATAAGTAATAGAGTCGTTTAGCGTAGCCGATAGGTTTTGGCCGATTCCATTTTCTGAAATATTGATACCACTTTCATCGAATAATTTGAGTATCAGTGTAGCATCAGGTTTTACCACAGGGGTAGTAACTTGGGTAGAATCATTTATAAAAATGCTAATGTTCGGTGGAGTTCTATCCTCAGAAATGTTTTGAGCCGTGCCCCCGAGAATAAAATCTATTTTGGCCCCGAAGGCATCTTCTAGGTTGTTATTCAAGGCGTACATGCTCATTTTTCCACTTCCAAATTGATAGTTGATGTTTTTGGGCACTACAAAATCTATCATAAACTCACCATCTGTTACAGATGCTTTACCATTAAAAAGTTGACTGTTGCGCTCTAAGTACTCAAACTTTTCGCTTTCTGTTCCGATAGTTTGCAGCACACTACGTTTGTCAAAAAGACTAAATGTGACTTCGCCATTAAAGTTTTCTATGCGTTGGCCGTTAGATTCAATTTGACCTATGATGTTCACTTTTTCTAACGCACTCAAGGTATCTGCTTGAGCCAATGGTGACTTACCATTGATACTGTTGATAGTGATTTCATTTTTGGGGTAAGCCAAGCGCATACTTGGATCTCCTAAAAGGATGAAATTTCTGTTGTTAGCGCCATTCAGCGCATTGTTTTTGGTATAGCGAATGATGTCGCCAAGGCGCTGAAAATTACCGTTAGGCTGTTCTAAAATGGTTTTGTAGAGCGCTAGGTTTAAGGCATAATTGGAAGAAGAAAATACAGGACGCGCGGTGGCGACCAGAGCAATTGCGCCTCCATCTGGTTTGAACATTATTTTTTCAGCACCAGAAAAAATTGTGGGGTCATCGTTTCTGGCAAACTCACAGGTGGCGGTAACCAATAGTGGGAGTCGGTTTATGTTTTTCCAGTCATCAATAGATTCGGTAGTAAGAATTCGTTCTTGCATCCAGCCGGTTTCTGCGCCATGGCCTGTGAAGTTCATAATCAAAACGCCTTGCTCGACAGCGTCTAGCAAAGCTTGTTCTGCTTCTGGCGATGACTCACCATTGGGGGATCGGATTTGCTCGTACGCATCGAGGTAAATTTTTCTCACATTAAAACCTGCATATGTAGTGTCGACCAGAGTGGCCAGCTGATCAGCATCGCGTTGATGCAAGTTGTTATCACCGTCATCGGCTACAAAAACCAGCCTGCGTCTCCAGTCTCCAATGCTTTCTGGGCTAGTTTGGTAATTGATGATTTTGTCGACTGCGCTCTTGGCTTGCACTAAAGTTGTGCTCGGAATACGCCCAATGCCAATATCTAATGTATGGTCGCCAGCTCGGTTTTCTTCCCATTCGCCTTCATCATCTTCTAAAAAACCAAAATAATCGTCAGATGAATAGGAGGTCAATGGATGAATTGAGCTTCTGGACTCATAGGTAGGAACAAAGTTGGTGTTATTTTCAATTCTGTTTTTGTAATCATATGATCCCTTGCCAAAAAGCAGTAAATACTTGAGCTGATCACTTTTTAGTTTCAACTGACGAATGAAATCACGAATGGCCGTTACATCTTGTCTTCCGGCAGAAAATTCGTTGTACACTAGTTGAGGAGTAACTACCAATACAGAAAGCTGATCTTCGCTTCTTCTGAAAGCAGCTAATCTTTCTGCTTCGGTTAAAAATTCTGGTGCAGAAATAATCACCATGTCTGGTGTTGCACTTCCTTTTAAATCTTGATTGGCTAAGGATTCAAATTTCGGAGGAAGAGGTTGAAGTGCAGCTTCAAAAACAACGTATTCGTGAAGCTCATCTGAAAAAGCGCCAAAACGTAATTCTGATCCACTCAAATTATAGGTTTGATTTTTCGCATTTAACGGATTAGTGATGTCCCAAACCATTAGGTTTTGGTTGGCTTCTGATAATTTAAATGTGCTTATGGGTTGATCAAGTGATTTTATACTTCGGAAGTGAATTGAACTGCCTGAGTATTGAAGTTTGGTCGGTATGTCCAAAAGAAAACCATCAAGATGGCCCACAGCATTATTAGAGCCACCTTGGTCGAAAGTTAATTTTAGATTGAGCTGATTTGCACTAGAAAAGTTGGTTGAGTTGACTTCGAATAAGCCTGAGGATTCGTTTCCCTTAACGCCATATCGTGTATCTGGAATGGGAGAAAAATCAAGCTGACCAATGGATTGACCATTGAGGCTTGCGGTAAGTGATGTATTATTGAAGGCCTGACTTAAAGCATCAAGCCTAAATTTGATCGCTTCGTTTGTGGCTAGGTTGGTAAGTGGAAAATCGAAGTTCAATTCATTATTAGTATTGAAACTTTCTCCAAACCACTTTCTTCCAGAACCAAGGATGTTTTTCACATCCGTTTCATGCCGAATAATTTTGTTGAAAGTATTGACCTCTGGTAAGTTGTTGCCTAAGTTTTGCAGAGTTTCAATACGTAATCCTTTGTTATTTTTTACTGTGATGAAGTAATGCACCTCATCTGTATAGAGATTTTGAATAGACTCAAAGGTTTTAGTTGATGGGTTGAATTGGAGCTCATTAACTCTATCGACATAAAAGAGAATGTAATCCTCAGAATTGAAAGTAGCATCAGATTCTCCAGAAACGAATATGGCGGTTTCTCGAAGACCATCTCTAGCTGTTGAAATGGCTTGCGGAAGCATGCCTCCCTTACTTCCGTATATGGCAATGTGCTGCGGATTGATGGAGCCGATATCAAAACCCATTTGGCTCAGGCTGCTTTGGTTAATTCGATAAATACCTTCTTTATCGAAGCTCATTTTTACCCATTTACCAGTAGCTAAAACACTTGAACTTTGGGCAGTAGCAACACCGATAAATACCTGAATAAAGAAGGCGATGAGCAAGATATGTTTTGATCGTAATCGACTGGCCATGTCTTGAAGCTCAACGTTATTTAAACAACTTTCTTATGTGCTGGCTGGGAGAGCAGCGAGAGCAAAAGATAAACAACAATGATTAAAGGAACTGCGGCAGTTTTGAAAATCACAATTAAAATGATGCTTACCAGAATTAGTAAAAAACGCTGCCAGTTATCCTTTACAGTAAAGTTTGAAAACTTAAATGAAAGCAAAGTGACAGGCGCAACCATCAAAAGTGAAAATACTATAGCACAAGTAAGAAGTACCCATTCGTTGGCTAGAAAGTCGCTCATAAATGTATTTCCAACAATAATTAAAGGAAGTGTACTGGTGAAAATTCCATTTGCCGTGGTGGTCAACCCTGTGAAACTTGTGGTTTGATTTTCGTCAATGTTGAATTTTGCCAAGCGTATGGCAGAAAAAACAGCGATGAGTACTCCGGCATACTCAAGTGGCGAATCTACTTTACCCACAAGCATATGATAATAAAGAATAGCAGGTAGCAAACCGAAAGTGATCAAATCAGCTAAAGAATCCAGTTGCTTACCGATTTCGGATTGTGCTTTGAGGATTCTCGCTAAAAAGCCATCGAGGAAATCGAAGCCAGCTGCCAACCAAATGAGATAACATGCTGTTGCTATTTCCCCCTGAAAAGAAAGAATTATACCGACTGTTCCACAGCTTAAATTAGCTAGGGTAAACAGGTTTGGGATGGCTTTTTTGATTGGTTCCAAAGGTTATTTTTTAAGAGCACAAAATGGGTTAGTGGCTTTTTCATTTCCAATGGTTGTGGGGCCACCATGCCCAGGGTAAACTACCATGTCATCATCAAACTTAAAGAGTTTATTATGAATACTTTTGATTAAAGTATCAAAATCGCCACCGGGTAAATCTGTTCTTCCAATACTGCCTTCAAAGAGTACATCGCCTCCAATGCAAACGTTTTCTTCTTCGTTTACAAAAACAATATGGCCTGGTGCATGACCTGGGGTGAAGTAAACTTTTAGCACGCTGTTGCCAAATTTCACAGTGTCGCCTTCCTTTAAAAATTTGTTAGGTTGGGCAGGAGTATAGTTTTGAAAACCATAATTAGCTGCATATACGCCTACGGATCGGAGTGTTTCTTCATCGTGTTCACCAATAATCAAGTCAACATTGAACTTTCTCTTCACAAAATCATTGCCTAAAACATGGTCGATATGACCATGAGTGTTTAGGAGTGATTTTACCTTGAGACCTTCACTTTCAATAAATTTAACCAGTTCATCTTGTTCTTCCTTCTCATAACATCCTGGGTCTATGATTAACGCTTCTTTTGTTTCGTCAAACAAAATATAGGTGTTTTCCATAAAGGGGTTAAAGGTGAATGGCTTAATCTTGATCATAAATTACTGTTTTGCTCAAATTTCATTTAATAATAGCCATTATTCAAAAAATGTTGGTTTAAATTCGGCCAATGTTAGTGGATTATATTCTAGTAGGGCAGGGGTTGGCTGGAAGTATTTTGGCCAATCACTTGATAAATGCGGGTTGTAGCGTAATGGTTTTTGACGATCCGTTACTTTCCAATTCTTCAAAAATTGCAGGAGGCCTTTATAATCCGGTGACTGGCCGTAAGATGGCCAAAACTTGGAACGCAGACAATTTGTTTGGTTACCTGACGGATTATTACCCTAAACTTCAACAACAGTTAGAGGCCGATTTTGTCAACGATATTCCTATTTACCGACCATTTATTTCTCCAGAGGAATTGAATGAATGGATGGGTAAAAGTGCTGACATAGATTATTCTTCTTATGTACAGGCGGTACATAATAGTTCGGCTTATGGAAATCAAGTGAGTGATGATTTTGGTGGAATTCTGTTAAACCAATCTGGTTTTGTAGATACCGGTAAACTTTTGGAGGCTTCTGCAAAGTATTTAGATGAGAAAGAGAGTTTGACGAAAGGGTATTTTAATCCAGCTGACTTAAAATTTGAAGAGGGTTATACCAGTTATCAGGGTATAAAATGCAAATCGGTAATTTTCTGCAACGGTCATAAATCACTAGAGGAACAATATTTCGGTTGGATTCCGTTAAGGCCTGTAAAGGGTGAACTCCTGATAATTAAGACAGAAGAAAACTTAAGGGTAATCCACAACAGAGGTGTTTTTGTTATTCCATTAGGAAACGGAGTTTGCAAAGTTGGCTCTACCTACGATCATCAAAATTTGGATGAAAAGCCAACCATTGAAGCAAAAAACGTGTTAGTACATAAATTAAACGAGCTGGTTAAATTTCCGTATGAAATTGAATATCAGTTGGCTGGTGTAAGGCCCGCGACAAAAGATAGAAAACCCATTATTGGTCAACATCCTGAATTTAAAAGTCTTATTTCTTTTAATGGATTTGGTACAAAAGGAGTTTCTCTCATCCCTTATTATGCTAAGCAGTTAACCGAGTTTTTAACAAAGAACAAGGACATAGATAGTGAGGTCAATATTGAGCGATTTTTTTCGTTATATTAAAAGTCTTTTCTGTAAAGAAGATATATGCTTAAATCTCTACGTTACCCATTCATTATAACCATTGCAGCCATTGGTTTTTTGTCTATTCCTTTTTCTTCAGAGGCGCAGGTATATCGTGAAGAATACGGGCAGAATAGAATTCAATACAAATACTTTAATTGGCAATACTTAAAATCGAACAATTTTGAAGTTTACTATTATGATGGCGGAGAAGATTTGGCGAAAAAGTCTATTGCTTATTTAGAATCTGAGTTTAGCAGAGTTACAGAAACAATTGGGTTCTTTCCATATTCTCAGACAAGGATATTTTTATACAACTCTATAGCTGAAAAGCAGCAGAGCAATGTAGGTGTTAAAGGAGATGACTTTACCATTGGTGGTCAAACTGATTTCGTTAAATCTCAAGTTGAAGTGGCTTTTTCTGGAGATTACACTTCGTTTAAAGAGGAACTGATTTTCAACTTCACCAAAATGTTAGTTGAAGAAATGTGGTTTGGTGGGAACATAGCCGAAATGTTTCAATCAACATTTTCATCGCCAATTCCCAATTGGTTTATCGATGGTGTTTCTGCTTATGTAGCCTATGGTTGGACGAAGGAAATGGATGATACTGCAAGAGACTATGTGTCACAAGAGCAACCTGCCAAATTTTCGAAACTAAGCAAAGAGACCAATCTTCTATTAGGGCAATCGATTTGGAATTACATAGCACAAACCTACGGAAAGAGAGATATTTCAAATATTCTGAACTTAGCTAGAATTGTTAAAGATGAAGAAAGCAGCATTTCCAAAACGCTGGGTGTTCCTTATAAGGATTTCATGACTGGGTGGAAAGCTTACTATTCTCAAATGAACCTCCGGATAATGGAGAGTTACAAGAGGCTTCCTGAATCACAAGTTATTTCCGGTAGTCGATCTAAAACATCTGCAATCAATCATTTGAAATTTAATGCAGAAGGCTCTTTACTGGCCTACACGGTGTTTGATAATGGGAAGTACGAAGTGAGAGTAATTAACATGGACTCTCGAGAAGAGATAGTGCTTTACAAAGGCGGAATCAAACTGTTGGCACAAGAGGTAAATAGTAATTATCCGCTTTTGAGCTGGGTAGATGAATTTACTTTGGGAATTGTTGCCTATTCTGAAGGAAGAAACACAGTAACCATTAAGAGAGTCGGAGCGAAAGGAGAGCAGGTATTGGCCATTCCTACTGTAAGCCAGATTCAGAGTTTTGAGTTTAAACAAGGTGGTAGGTTAGCAGCCTTAACTGGCGTTGTGAACGGAAAAAGTGATGCTTATTTGTTCTTAGTGAATAGAGGAACGATCAGAAGAATTTCAAATGATAGTTATGATGATCGAGATATCAGCTTTTTGCCAGAAACTAATGTAGTTTTATTTTCTTCTAACCGACCAACAGACAGTGTTTATGTAGATGGGCCAATTGACTTAAAAGAGGTAAGTTCTAACCAGTTTAATCTCTACACCTATGATTTAGACTTGGTAGATAGCGTATATGGGAAACTAACAAATTCCCTTTCAGTAGAATCTAATCCTATTGCAAAAAGCCTGAACGAGATTTATTACTTGAGCGATCAACAGGGTGTGAATAATCTTTATCTGCATACTGTGAATGATTCTATCAGTAAACAAATGAGTAATTACAGTTTTGGAATCAAGGAGTTTTCTATCGATCAGAATAATAGTCGAATAGCTTTTATATCTACACTGGATTCTAAGGACGTTATTTACCTGGAGAGTCTAGGGAGTATTCAGCATATTTTTACGCCCGCTACTCCAAGGAGAGAGCTTGAAAGTATCCGAATACTAAGCGAAATTAGAAGAAAGAGACTGTTAGATACTGAAAATACCGATAGTCTCACTAAAGCCAAAAAAATAGCTGAAGTACCAAAACAACCAAAAATTGACTCTCTAAAATTAGGCGCCATTGATACTGAAAATTACGTTTTCAAAAATGAATCGAAGGTAAATTCTAAAGATTACAAATTTGAAACACCTGTATCTGATGAAGGGGCTAGTAGATCATTCTTAAGCCTTTATCAAAACAGAGGTTTAAAGAATACCATTGAAGGTCCAACTCCATACGAACCTCGTTTTCAAACGAATAATGTAGTGACATCATTCGTAATAGATGAACTGAGATCGTTTTCTCAGTTACTAGAAATTCAGATGAATGATTATTTAGAAAACCATAGACTTCATGGAGGTGCATTAGTTCCCTACAATTTTAATAGTGGTTACGATGTTTTCTTGGAGTACGAGTACCTTAAAGAAGCCATTGACTTAAAAGCTAAGTATTATCGTAAGTCAATTTTATTAAGAGACAATACAACACCTCAATCACAACGATATAACCTCAATCGATTTGAATTAGGCGCTGCTTTACCATTTAGCCCGTATCTCAGACTTGAGGTAACTCCGTTTTTTGAACAGAGCCGATATATTGATTTAGACTATTTGTTGCTTCTTAATGCACCATCTGGAATAGTGGCGGAAAAAACGGCTAATTATTTGGGGCTGAATACAAGCGTTGTTTTTGATAACAGTTTGACGGGTGGAACCAACATACATGAGGGGACTAGAGCTAAACTGACATTTGAATCGCATTCAAAATTGAATAAACATGCTGTGGGTTTCAATAGAATTGAAGCAGATATTAGGCATTATCAAAGAGTCACCAAAGGAGTTTACTTAGCAGGAAGAGTGTTTTTTGGGCATTATGGAGGAAAAGCGCCAAAGTCCTATCTACTTGGTGGCGTGGATAATTGGGCCTTTAATAAAAGAGAGGGCGTAGAAGGTTCTGAACCTGATCCTTTCCTTTTACAGACCTTGAATGATAACAGCGATATTTTATTTAATCAATTCACCAACCTCAGAGGCTACTCTTATAACACTTTTCAGGGAAGTACAGTGCTGACATTGTCTGGCGAACTTAGGTTGCCGGTAAATCAGTTTTTGGCTACTGCTGATACTAAGTCTAGCTTTATTAGAAATCTTCAGTTTCTTGGTTTTTATGATATAGGTTCAGCTTGGTACGAGATTTCTGCCTTTCAAGCTCGAAATGATGTAAATACTGAAGAAATTGTAGTCCCAGGTTCTCCGTTTTCTGGAGTAATTAATGACTTTAGTAATCCTTGGTTACAAAGTACTGGGGTAGGAATGAGAACCATGCTCTTTGGTTTTTTCTCTAGGCTCGACTTAGCTTGGCCAATACAAGATTTTAAGGTTGGAAACCCAAAACTTCAAATATCGATCGGTTACGATTTTTAATTACTTTTTGAGATTGGCCGAATAGGCTTAACTTCGCAAGTTGTTTAAAACCAATTTACATGCTTAAATCAATGACGGGCTACGGCCTATCTAAAGCGCAGAAAGGCGCAATGCAAGTTTCTGTTGAAATTCGCTCACTCAATTCTAAGTTTCTTGACGCCCAAATTCGTCTGCCAAGACATCTACAGGACAAGGAACTCGAAATCAGGAATATATTGAACTCGGAGTTGGTAAGAGGTAAAGTAGCGGTAAATATCGAGATGAGCTCAGATGATGCCGAGGCTTCAAAACAGGAAGTGAATCATGCCTTATTTAAGTCATATTATAATGAGTATGATCAACTTGCTAGTGAAGTAGGTGCCGAAAAGAGAGATCTTTTTAGGTTGGCATTGCACAGCCCTGAAGTGATGTCGGGATCGGGTATTAATGAGGAGGTAATTGCCCAGCAATGGGAATTTACCAAAGAGAATTTAATTGCCGCTATTGCACACTGTAATGAGTTTAGAGAGCAAGAAGGAGCAAAACTTCAATCTGAACTTGAGTCTTATATTCGAAATATTGGGAATTACCTTAATGACATCAAGGCAGTAGAAGGAGAAAGGTTAGTATCTATTCGAGAGCGTATCGAAGGTCACCAAAAGGATTTAGTCGGGTCTGATCAGTTTGATGTGAATAGGTTCGAACAAGAAATGATCTACTTTATCGAAAAACTTGATGTTAGCGAAGAGTTTGTTAGATTGAACGCTCATCTTGATTACTTCTTAGAGATTTTAAAGGAGACAAACTCACAAGGAAAAAAACTGAATTTCATTTCCCAAGAGATTGGTAGAGAAATCAACACGATTGGTTCTAAGGCCAATTATGCACCTATGCAACGTTTCGTAGTGTGTATGAAGGATGAGTTAGAAAAGATAAAAGAGCAGCTCTTAAACATCATCTAAGCTTAATGGTATTGATCTGTACGAATTTTAAAGAGGCCTGCTATAAAAGCAGGCCTCTTGCGTTGTATGAATTAATTGAGTTTGAAATGAATAGTCACTTGTCTTGGTGATTTCACTGGAATGCCTCGTTGCTCACCTGGATTCCACCGAGGAGATTTACTAAGTACCCGGATGGCTTCTGCATCGCAATCTTTACTAATGCCTCTTACGACTTTCAAATCTGAAATTTCGCCATTGGCAGCTACATTGAAAGTGAGAATTACTTTACCTTCAATTCCCATTTTCTGAGCATTTCTTGGATACCTAAAGTTCTTATTTAGAAATTTAGCCCAAGCTTCATTACCTCCGGGAAAGGAAGCTTCCTTTTCCAGAACGATGAACGGATCTTCAGCTTTTTCGGCTTTTTCTGTAATGACTTCATCCAATGCCATACTTTCAAAGTTATTGGGTTCTATTTCAAAGGTGAAGTCTATGATTTCATTCAGTTCTTCTACATTAGGAACCTCCAGAAGCACCGGTTGTTGAATAGGCTTTGGTGGCTCTTGGATTGTAATAGGAGGCTCATCAAAGCTTCTGTGATCTTGTTCATTGTAGGGTAATACAAATGGCTCTGCTGGTATAGTTTTGTATTCAAAAGCTGCTAGGCTTAAGCCCAAACTAACGGTTAAGCCAATGAAGAGAAAAAGAGGTCTTTTTCCTTCAATATCTACTTGAGCATTCTTTTTTGTTTCCATAATTTTATATTTAAACTAATTATTTAGTTATTTGAGGGATGAAAAAGCCCAATTCAATTGGGCGTTCTTCTATTTCAGTCGAAATTTAATTCTGATGGCCATTCTCGATTTCACGGCTACTCCTCTCTGTTTCCCAGGAATCCACTTTGGCGAAGATTTAAGCACACGAATCGCTTCTTCATCACAACCACCCCCAATACCACGTGTTACTTCAATATCGGAAATTACACCATTGGCATCGACAACAAAGGAAAGGTCAACGGCACCGTCAATCCCCATTCGCTGGGCCTGACGCGGATATTTTAGGTTATCGTTTAAGAACTTATTCCATCCGTCCCCTGGAAATTTGGCCATCTCTTCTACAATCAGGAATGGTTCATCAGAAACTACTTCATCGGGCTGGTCTTCAAAAACCAGGTCAGCTATTTCGGTTTGTTCTGTGATTTCCACATCAATATTGATTTCTATATCCGCATCAATTTCCTCATCATCTGGTATGGAAATGATTTTTGGTTGTTGAATAGGAGGAGCTTTTGGTGGTGGTTGCTCTGTTGGGGGTATTTCGATTAAATCATCAAAATCGTTGATTGCCATGCCTAGGTCCATAAGCTCACCTCTTTCGTGTTGCTTCCATTCGAAAGCAACAAAGGTGATGCCTAGGCTAGCTAACAGACCAATGGCTAAAAACAGGCTTGATTTTCTGTTAATGTCTGCCGATGGAGATTTCTTAGCTTCCATAGTTTTATAATTTAAGGTTATGAATTTGTTAACCGATTTATAGAGGCGGTACTGATTTTTATGCCTGCATAAATCATTAACTAAACATACTCAATATAAAACTAAAAAACTAGTTAATGTTAAACTAAAAAAGCCCAAGTTCATTGGGCTTTTTTATATTACTTAAGTTTGAAAAGAATTCGGATGGCCATTCTTGACTTAACGGCTCTACCTCTTTGCTTTCCTGGGGTCCATCTTGGAGATGACTCCAAAACTCTAACTGCTTCGTCATCGCAGCCCCCTCCAATACCTCTAGTTACAGTGATGTCTGAAATTTTACCTTCTTTGTCAACCACAAAAGATAAGAACACAGCACCTTCGATTCCCATTCTTTGAGCAGAACGAGGGTATTTAAGGTTTTTCTGTAAGAACTTGTTCCATTCAGCGTCACCTCCTGGGAATTCAGCATTGTCTTCAACAATTAGGAAAATTTCATCTCCTACTTCCTCTTCAGGTTCTTCTTCAAAAACAATTTCTTCAACCTCTTGCTCTTCAGTGATCTCCACATCCAAATTGATCTCGATTTCTTCTTCGATCTCCTCTTCATCAGGAATCTCAATAATTTGAGGTTGCTGTTTTACAGGAGGTGGGGGTGGTGGTTGCTCGGTTGGTGGGATTTCAATTAAATCTTCAAAATCGTCAGTTGCCATGCCTAGATCCATCAACTCACCTTTTTCAGTTTTTTTCCATTCAAAGGCAGCGA
Organism: Roseivirga ehrenbergii; assembly: GCF_001593005.1. GTDB lineage: Bacteria > Bacteroidota > Bacteroidia > Cytophagales > Cyclobacteriaceae > Roseivirga > Roseivirga ehrenbergii. The sequence goes on along the minus strand of NZ_LQZQ01000001.1, from coordinate 43,756 downwards.
ATGTAATACCAAGGCTCACTAGCAGACCTATTGCTAAGAATAGGCTCGACTTTTTGTTCAAGTCTGCTGACGGAGTCTTTTTAGCTTCCATAATCTCTTTTAGTTACACTTTTAAAACTATGACATTAGTTTGGTATTCGCAAACTAATATTTTATAAAAGTAGAAAAAACTACGACACCTGCAATAGCTCCAATTGTATTTGCGAGCAAATCATAGATATCTGTCATTCTACCAGGTACAACGGACTGCAATAATTCCAAAACCAATCCGTAAACTATGCATATAGTTAACGAACGTATTAGGTATTTGTTTTCAAGCCGTGCTTTGTCTTTTCTATTTCTTTTACCTAGAAGTACTAAAAAACTAAGAATTCCAAAAACACCCAAGTGGGCTAGTTTGTCATATGAAAGTAATTTAGACTCTGGAAAAGAATCTTGTGGCAATAACATTAATACTGCCAAAACTATGGCCCATAATACGCTGGCCCAATACTGTTTAATAAACGAGCGCAATGGGTAAGTTGGATCTAATGACCAATCAATGCTTTGTAAGCAGTAGCATCCATTAGGCCGTCTACTTCTGAAGGATCACTCATAGTGATTTTGATCATCCAACCTTCTCCATAAGGGTCTGAGTTCACTGTCTCTGGAGCGTCTTCAAGTTGACTGTTAAACTCTTTTACTTCACCTGAAAGTGGCATAAATAAGTCAGATACGGTTTTAACAGCTTCTACAGTGCCAAATACCTCTTCTTTGTCAAGCGAATCACCTTCTGTTTCAATTTCAACATAAACGATATCACCTAGTTCGCTTTGAGCAAAATCAGTAATTCCAACTGTTGCCTCTTCGCCTTCAACCTTTATCCACTCGTGATCTTTGGTATACAATAAGTTTTCTGGTATGTTCATTTCTCTAAAATAAATTCGACCAAAAATAAACGGATTTTTGCGAAAAATAAGTGTTTATTGAGACAAACTGAATCTAATTCTTCCACCAAAGGCAGTTCTAGCATTTAAGAAGCTTGTGGTCACTCTTGGCTCGTTTATATTCTTCTCAAAATAGAAAGCAACTTGAAGTGCATCGCTTATATTATACTCTACTGTTGGGTTCAATTGGAAAATTTTGATCCCTTCTGTAACAATGCTTGATTCGTCAATTCTTCGCTGAACCGTTTTGTTATCTCTTAGACTAAAAGTCATGTTAAAGCGTAATTCATTTGGCAGAGTCTCTTTTCTTCCTCTAATTCTAAATGGAATTTTCACTCCTGCTTTGGTGTAGCCTAAGGTCATGCTGATATCGTTTGCTGACCGTTCTGTGACTTGGATATTAGATAAGTTCAGCGCTACGTTTCTTTCCTTGGAGTAATTGACATCAAGATTCCAACTACTGGTTGTTTTTAAATTTATGCCCACTAGCGGAGAAAATTTTTCTGAAAGAACTACTTGCTGAGAAGTGAAAATAGGCACCAAATTGCCGTCTTCATTAAACTGATCTGCCAAACCATAATCATTAAGTTGATTATCTAAAGTTAGGTTTGAGGTATATAAAGCCGAGTTGATGTAATTACTTACACTGTACTGACTGCTGTAAGCATGGCTGATACTCACCGTACTAAATAACTCTTTAACGGCATCAATCTTTGTTAATCCTCGATAATTCAAGGACCAGCCCGGTATAGGAAGACGTGGGAATGCTGAGGTTTTAATCTCATCTGGGCTTTGACCTGAATAGGCTGCCAAAAATGCTGGGATTACTACATCTTGAGAGTTAAGGTCATAAGTTCCTGCATCATTCGACTGATCTAATCTAGATTTTAAGATATTTCTATAGGTTTCAAAATTGGCAAATAGAGGAGAGTCGTCATTGCTATCGTCTTTTTCAAAAGCAGTTTTTATCATGTTGAAAGACACAATATAGGTACCGGTTCGATTTGGGTTAATGCTTAAGTAATCGCCTGCAACATCATCTCGTCTAAATATCTCTTGATAATTTTCAGAGTGCGTTTTTCTTCCTGTTAGGGTTATCCTGAAATCGCCAAACGGTTCTAATACTGTTGAGTAGTTAAAGCTCATATTTTTGTCTTGTGTAAACGGGGCGGTTAGGAATGTGCTTTGCGCATAAAGTCCATCATAGGCCAGCTGCCTGCGTATTGCCGCATTTTGACTACCGACAATAAAGCCCAGACTAGGATTTTTCATATCTTCATCGAGCCCAAAAAGGAAAACATCAGGCATATAGCCTGGCAGTACGGTTCCTTGTGCAACAGAGTAATCGAAAGTAGCGCTTCTTACCATCATAACGGCTCTTAACAAGGCCTTTAAAGCTGGCATCTGATCAATGGTTTTTCGTTGTTTGGTTGTGTCGTTTGCTGCTATTCCTGTTGGTCGAGTCCTACTACGGGTAGGTGAGTTTATCTTTTTTAGTAGTCCAATATTATTATAGATTTTTTGCATATCAATCTTCCCATTTAGTTTGATTATGCGTGTATTGCCTGCATAATTTCCCAAACTATCAGCTTGACCGATGGCACCAGCTTTCCAGTTATAAGTAGAGGCATAACTTACCGTAGAGTTTAGCCAATTCGTAACAGGAATTTTTTCAAAGGGTAGGGTGTAGCTAGAATTAATGGTGTGGGTGTAATTCTTTATTCGGCCAAAGTTTTTAAAGTTGGTCCAAACGGAATCTCTTTTTATATCGGTATTAATATCCCCTTCAGGTTCGTCAATAATAGCATTTACGTTTGCGAAGTAATCTAGTGTTAGTGCTTTGGTCAGGTTCCAATTTACCGCATAGCTTCTGTCGAAGGTGAACGACTTTTCAAAGTATGGATCTATCCCTTCAGTGCCAAGGTCTGAATTTCTTAGCTGAGTTTTTAAGAAACTTCGGTTTACATTGCCATTAATAGTAATTGAGTTTGGTACTAAATTGAAGTTAATGTCTTTAATAATTTGAAGCCATTTTGAGCCTAAAAAACCTATGTTTTTGAATGGTTCAATAAACCATTCCATTGGTTGATAGCTATACGTTATTGCTCCTCTGTAATTTTTGTAATCATAAGAGGCGGTGTTAATGTTGCTTCTAGTGATTTCGTTATAGGCATAAGTAAAGCTCAAGTTTTCTATGTCGTAAATGCGTTTTGGAGCATCTGCGTTAACTCTTCTTTTTCGCACATTAGAGAAGTTGAAACTTCTTCGCTTCGATTGATCTACTACTTTGTTGTAGTATGCGTCTCTTTCTTCCTTTGTTTCGAAGGAATTAAGTACATCTTCCAATGGTAAATCAGGATCGAGTGGATCATACTGAGGGATTGATCGGGAATTTTCTAAGCTAAAATAAGCGGGGAGTTCAATACCCCAATTCTCTGGAAAGAACTTGCCCAATTTTAAGCTGGTAGAAATATCATACTGTGTAGTTTTTTCTCTGTTTCTATCAGAAATTTTATCGGCAATTCCTCCAAAGCCAATACCTGAATGCCTTAATGAAGCCGATACGTTTCCTAAATCTGCTAATTGGGCATCGAGCCTAGCGTTGGCAGCAATTCCAGAATTTGAATCGAAATCTGTTACACGAAGTTCGTTGGCCCAAATACAAAAGCTCTTTGGTTCTAAGTCTGGAGAGCTTGGGTTCCTCACTCCAATCATTAGGGTTTGAACAGTACTTAAGTCTGGTCTTCCAACCACCGTGATATTATAGCGATCAACGGTTTCGGTATAAGGTAAGCTGAGGTTGGCATTGCTAGCGTTTCGTCTAGATTTAACTTCGTACAAACTACTGAAGGCTAGGTCGATTTCATTTTCTTCTGGCCAAATGTCTTCTGGAGATAATAATCCCGATGGAGTCATGGTCAATGGTACTTCAATTTCGTAGTAGTTTTCGGTAAAGTCCGTACCAAGCCTTAGAAAAGCAGTTACTTCTCCTGGAGCTAGATTATCTTGGCTATCGGCATGAAGAAACATTTTGATTCTTCCGTAGTTCACCATGTCCTGACTTACATTTTTAAATACTGCACGGGCATCTTTATCTCTCAAGTCGTCTACACAAAGTTGTAGCGATTGTTCATTGCGTCTTCTTTCTACGGCCGAAGTATTATCTCTATCACGTTCTATTCCTGGTGGCAAAACATATGGAGGTCTGCCCTGACTACCTTGGCTGTTTTCTTCGATACTAACTACAGAAACCGTAAAGTTCGGGTCTGAAGGTTCTGGAATTTCGTTCAAACCTTTTTCGAACAGGCTTTCTTGGAATGTTCTCCACTGGCTTCCAACCAATCTGAAATTTACAAGCCTAAGCACTACTGGTTCTTCAAAGTCAGTGAAATAAGTACGCATGTAGCGAATAGATTTGAAGCCATTGATATTTCCTTGAACACGATCGGGTTTTCTTACAGGAATACGGAATAGGTACCAGTTCACAATATCTCCACTGTCGCCAATAGGGTTTGAAACCTGATCGACAATGTTATTTTTACCTACTTCGAGTTGCCCTGGTTTTAAATTCAATTCGTATTCATAGTATTCTTCTAGGTCGTTTAGCGTGTTATCTCGGTTTAAATCCTCATTGTCTGGTAAGTTGGTAGATGAAGGTGTGTAAAGTTGGTTGCCATTATTTATTGGGCTGTTCCCTTCTAAACCATTGAAGTTTTTGTATCGCTCTAAAACTTTAGCATCTTTTATATCTAAATCGTCTCCCAAATAGTATTGAAAGTTATCACCTGAAGGGTCGGCTTCAATTTGTTGTCTGGCAGTAGCATTTACGTTAAGCGAACTCAAGTAATTAGCGAAAAAGGTAAGCTCATCAGAAGATTTTAATCCATCAAGTCCAACATCTTGATTAGCCCTAGCGTCCCCAGAGTTATCAAATGCAGGGTTTAGATAAGGCTGACGTGTCACTCGGCCCCATTCGTTTTCTACTACATTTTCAATACTTGGGTCGCCATCAGCAGGCAGCCCTTGCTCGAAGGCATGCCTTTCATCTTTCATTAAATCTTCAGAAATACTACCAAGGTTCAGAATAAACTTTCCCCCTGTGGTGTTTGATTTTGGGGTATTAATACCATCATCGATGAGCCCCCTTGGGTTGTTGGGTGTTCCGTTGGTTGTATTGATAAATGGATCCATCATCCAAAATTCGATGTACTCAATATTGGTTTTATCAAAATCGACTTCATTTGAAATGGCACGAGTAATGGCTCCGAAGTTAGATTTCGGGTCAGGTAAAAACCCTTCTGGCGTTAGATTTGGGTTATAGTTGTAAATGCCTCTTTCTGATGGGTAATAAGCCAAGTCGAACGAAGGCTCGTTTACAATTATTTGCTGGGCATCTCTTTTAATTACTTCGTTTTGGCCAACAGAACGAACGTAATGGTTTTCTAAATCAGCCGCTGTTATATTTTGTGGTCTTGACCTTCCTGTACTTCTATAGATTACGTTGTCGATGGTGTACCAAGCCAGTTTGGCTCTTTTGTAGTTTGCCCCAAGCCTGTCGGCTGTTTCATTACTTTTGTCGAATTTGTTATCGTCTGTTTTTGGGGTGGATCCAAATTTCCAGCTGATTGGGTTGTTTAAACTAAAAGGAGTGACTGTCGATTCAAAGTCATCTATATAAGAAGTGCCTACTCCGTCTACTTTGTTAGAAGTGCCTGGAATAAGATGTGCCATTTCTCCACTAAAAGTAACAGTAGAAGGCGCTTTGGTATCAATAAATGGAAGCGCGTCTACCATTTTAGTAAGGAAGCGAGATTCATCACTATAGTTTACATCGAGCCCCCAAACAGTATTGTTTACTGGCTCATTTCCAATGCCTACACGAGTGAGTTGCGGACGTTCATTTAGGTTCAGAAATGTGAATCCGAAATTTGTTTTAGGGTTTAATATATAGTCTAAACGTGTTCCAACTAATGTGCGTGATTGGAAATTAAATAGGTCGGCCTTTTCATAATTTACCCTGATTTTTTTTCCTGAATTTAGAATTGAAGGATTAATAATATTCACTTTGCCCAAAGAATAATCAACCGTGTAGTCGGAGCCTTCAATAAGAGGAGTGTTTCCTGCTAACACTTGCACACTACCAGGTGATATTTGATAGGCATTAAGGTTGATTTCATTAGAAGAACCTGATTGTAAACTTCCTTTGATATAAAACTTATTGAGCCGTGATACCAACTCAGCATCGGCTTTTGTTGTGCGGTAGAGTGTATCGAAAACGTATTTATCCACTAGAAACTGTTCTCCCGCAGCAAATTTATTCTCTAGGGTTTGCCCAAAGGGTTCCAGTACAGGGAAAAGCATGTAACCACGCTCCGTGTTAATGGTTAAGTCTTCAACAAAATCGAAGTTAGCATCGGGTTGCGGGTCTCCACTTTGGTTTAATTTGTCCAATCCCAAAATTCTAATGAGCGGAACATCTTTGGTGTTTTCTCCTTCGTGCAAACTTGGGTTGTCAATCCCTGTGTTGTCATCTCTGTAAATTACTCTCAGCTGAAAGGCTTCTTTGCTAATGTTTGAAGCGTTTAGGTTGTAAATGTTTTTCATCATTAAATCCCAAGTAGGTACTTGGGTATTGATTTTACTTGGTCGAAGTAATTTCAGGAAAATGGCTTCGCTTTCAGTTCTATTTTGATAATCCTCTGTAAGCTCTCCTACTTTAAACCGTCTTCCTTGGTAGCTATATTCGTATGAAACAGCTAACACTTCATCGCTTTGTAATTGCCTGCTTAATGAGATAAACCCGAGTTGGCTGTTGAAGTAATATTCCGATGGGTCAAGTTTTCGGGCGCCTGTTACTTTTTCAAAATCCAGTGCTTTTTCCAGACCTTTTTCATCTTCTAAAATAGAGCTCAGTTGGTCTGCCTGACGTAAGCGGGGATCATTAACTAGGTTTTGATATAAGCTGTTAGCATCGTTGTTTGTAGGTGAGTTTGGGGTGCCATTTCCTACAAAAGCATTGTTTTCTCTATAAATTCTGTCGCCTTCCCCCAAGTCCATAAAGGCTACAAAATTTCTAAGTGTTTGGGTGTTGTTGGTTCTGTTAAGCACATAAACTTCAACCCTTGTCACCTGCAGTCCAGAAATAACTGATGGAATACTTCTCAGCCAGTTTTCGTAATTGTCTCTGAAAAACTGACCTAGGAAAAAGTGTCTGTTTTCATCATAGTCAGAAGCTCTGATTTCGAATTCGTTTCTTTGAATTCCACCTTCAACTTCAATAGATTGAGATTGACCACGCTGGGTAGCAGCTAAGGCAGTAACGTAAAGTCGCCCAAACTGCAACTGAGTTTTGAAACCAAAAAGGTTTTGAGCACCACTGATCAGGCTGTTAGCTACTGGTAAACTTACGTCTCCCAGTTCAATGGCTTTCACAATGTCAGATTCCAAGCCGCCAAATTCTACTTTGAGCTGATTTTCAAAATCAAAGGAGTTACGGTTGTCAAAGTTGGCACCAATTTTAAGTTTGGAACCGATACTGCCTTGCAAGCTCATTTGAATGTTTTGGTCAAATTCAAAACCACCCGTTCGTTGTTGCCTAATGGGGATTGCAGGGTTGTCTACCCTCTGAAATTGCCCACCAAAATCTAATTGAACGAAACCGCTGGTTTGGATATTGATTTCATCACCACCGAAGAGCCTATCAAAAAAGGGGCTTAAAGCAATAGGAGGGATAAGTTGCCCGCGGTTGCTCACTGCGCTTTCTCCGTCTTGGGCTTTGGCTTTTTCGGCCAAAAACTCTCTATTTCCCTGCTCTTCTCTTTGCTGAAGGGCTACATTAAAGGGGATTAGGGTAGGAGGGCCCAAAAATTGACTTCCAAATTTTTCGCTATACACCAAAGATTTACCCGTATCCAATCTGTATTCTTGATTAAAGAAGTTTAGGTTATTGAAAAGTAAGGGTGATTTTAATCTTCTATTCGTGAGAGGATCACCAACGCGGTACCTCAGCCCAAAGTTGGGGTATGTGGTTTTTATATATTCAGTAGTGTCAGAGCTAATGCTAGTAGAGTCCTGTTGTTGTTCATAGGCATAGGCTTTAGTAGCCCCACCTAAAAAGGTGAACCCTATGCAAATCAGGAGTAATATTTTGATGGTTTGGTTGATCAAGTCTTCCTAAAAATCAGGCCGCTTTTAGTGCCAATTTGATCAATTCTTCGAGTGAAATTTGCCCTTCAGAATTTTTCAAAATTTTGTCAATACTTTTTTGTGCAGCCACCTTGTTGATGCCTAGAGTTACTAACGCAGCTAAGGCTTCGTTTCTTATAGTATTAATGGAGGAAGAGGTAATATTTCCTCCTGCCATATCAGCAGACTCTTTTCCTACTTTATCTTTAAGTTCTAAAATGACCCTTTGAGCAGTTTTTGCGCCTACACCTTTCACTCCTTGAATGGTGGCTACATTTTCAGTGGCAATGGCATTTATAATTTCAGAAGGACTTAACGATGACAAGAACATAAGGCCAATAGAAGGGCCGATACCTGAAATCGAAATGAGTAGCGTAAAAAGTTTTTTTTCTGCCTCATCGGCAAAGCCATAAAGTACTTGAATGTCTTCCTTTACATGGAAGTAAGTAAAGAGTTTGCATTGCTCTTCATCCTTGATTTGGGAATAAGTATTCAGTGATATTTTGATTTCATACCCAACTCCTTGAATATCAATGATTACAAAAGTCGGATCCTTGTAGGCGAGTTTACCTTTTACGTATGCAAACATAAATTCTGATTGTACTTGAGTAAAAAAAAAGGCAAGTTGAACTTGCCTTCGCTTAAATTTAAGAATATTCGAGTAAAATCAATGTCTGTAACTCTAAAATAGCAGATTTATGATGGTGGGTTATCTACCGCCCTGAAGGTGGTTAGTATCGATTCCATTTGGCGAATTAGCTCCCTGTGTTCTTCATTAGGGTGAATAATAAAGCCTTCAATATAATAAAGCCTATTCGTTTTTTCATCCACGAAAGTATAGCTTATAAAAGTGCCACCCACTGAGTAGTTGTTGGTTTTCCATGCACCGCGCATTTCTACGGTGTATTTGCCATCAAAAGTAATGTCTCTGAAAACAGGTCGCATAAACTCCGTTTCAGTTATCATATATGACTCTCTGTTTTCTGGATCGCCATAGATGTATTTTCTTCCTACCTCATTTCTAAGCTTGATCACGTTTTCATGAGTGAATTCGTCTTGAGATTCATAGTCTTTGAAATAGACAAAAATATTTTTGCTTGGGCCCCTTGCGGGTAAAAAGCGTGACCACATAAAGTCATCAGAAGTAGTGGCTAACTCAAAACCAACAGGAATTTTAATATAGTAGCCAAACATATCTTTTATTCGGTCCGAAATAGCTCTAGAGTCTACTGAAGCACGAATGTCAGTGGCAAGCCTTTCTCGTTCTGCCATGTTAAAATAGTTTCTAATTATGGCTCCGTTTTCTTTCAAATGATTGATTAAATCCTGATCAGTTTTACCAAATAGGTTGAGTATTTTCTGGCCTTTGGCGTATTGGTTTTCGGAAGTATTCATGAACAGTTCAGGTTCGTTTTGAATCCTTTCTTTAAAACTGTCTGGAAGAATTCCTTGTAGATATTTGTCAGCTGGGGTAGTGCCATCCAATGTAGTTATGTAAACCACATTTCTCGAGAGCTGAAAAATTCTATTATACTGAAATGGCTCTATAACACGTGTGGTGAATGAAGGTTCGGTTCGGCTTAAGCCAGGTACTGAGGCATGGAAGACTTCTTTCAATGCTTCACCTAACGGACCTTCCCATTTCTCTTTGTTCATTACGATTACCAATTCACCCGATTGCCCAGTAGCATCGGGTAGAAGGTTAGGGTTCATTTTCTTTGATTCTTCACCTTCCTGTTCTGATTTGCTGCCGCAACTTGATATGGAAAGTAAAATCATGGCTAGAAATAAGAGCTTTTTCATAAACTATTAGTTTAGTTATTTGTGTCAAGAAAGGTATTATGAAATTGATTTGCAAACAATATCTACTAAAAAATTAGTTGTAAGTTTTTTTTAACCAATTTTCAATTTCATTCCTGGTTTTAGACTGGTAGAGTTCAGATCGTTTAACTCTTTAATACGCTCAATTGTTAAGCCTTCATACATTCTTGAGATGTCCCATAATGTATCTCCGGGCTCAACTATATATTCCTTAGAACTAGGAATAGGTTGGTTTAATACTTTTTTGGCAGTAACAATTGTATTGTCTGAAAGGAAATCAGGGCCAGTGTAGATGTTCAGCCTTTGGCCTACCTTAATCATTGATCCTTTAATGTTGTTCCAAGCCCTAAGGTCTTCAATTCTCACCTGATGTTTCCTTGCAATCGTACCTAATACATCGCCACTGACTACTCGATAAACTACTTTTTCTTTTCCGAATGTACTGCCCGGCATGTTAGTGGCCATTTTCTCGAACTCTTTCCTACCTTCTTCCGCCTTGGCTAAAATGTTTTCACGATTGGTTTCATACAAAGCCATTCCTTCTTTCGGTATTTTTAATTTAAAACCTTTGGCGTTTGCCGGAAGGGCTCCTTTTTTAATGGCAGGATTCAGTTTTTCAAGCGTGCCTAAATCCATTCCGCTTTCATCTGCAAATGCTTTCAGATATACGAACTGATTTACTTCAATTTCTTCAAAGTCGATAGGGTATTGAAGGTCATCAACAAAGAGGTTGTGTTCGTCAGCATATTCCATTGCGTACAGAATGGCAGCAAACTGAGGTACATACGATCGGGTTTCTCTTGGTAGGTATTTGTAAACATCCCAAAAGTCATTTTTATTCGATCTTCTCATGGCCCTTTGAACGTTTCCTATTCCACTATTGTAAGCAGCAAGTGTCATTTTCCAGTCTCCTAAAATTCCATAGAGCCATTTAATGTATTGGCAGGCAGCCTCGGTAGATTTTTCAGGATCCATTCGTTCATCAATGTACCAGTCTATTTGTAAGCCTTGTTGCTTTGCTGTTGGCGACATAAACTGCCATAAGCCAACTGCTTTAGGACCAGAAACGGCTCCCGGGTTTAAGCCTGATTCAATAATGGGTAAATATTTTAGTTCTTCGGGTAGGTCATATTTTTTAAGGTATTTCTCAAAAATCGGGAAGTATATTTTCCTGCGCCTGATCATTTCACGCGTATAGTCTCTGTTTCTAACCGTAAAATAATTTATAAATGCCTTGACCTGATCATTGAAAGAAATATCGATTTCAAGGTCTAGCTTGTCATAACGAACCTGCAATTCTTCATAAGAAAAGTCAGGTGCGTAATCGTAGCTTGGCTTAAATTCTTCTGGTATAGTATCGTTGGTCGCATGTCCTTGTTGAATAAAGGAAAGCGAGGTAAATACAAGTAATAATGCCCAGTGTAATCGCTTCATTGTATAGCGTCTGTTCAAATGTTTTGAATCAAGTTTCTCGAAAATGCAAAAAGTTTAGCTTCTTGAAAAGCCGCGGATATAATTTGTAGTCCAATTGGCATTCCGTTGTCATCTTTTCCAACAGGAACGGAAATAGCTGGAAGCCCTGAAATGGAGGCTTGTACAGTAAATAAATCGGCCATATAAACTTCAATCGGACTTTTAGAGTGTTCTCCCAAATCGAACGCTGTTGTTGGCGTTGTTGGTATGATAATAAAATCATATTCTGAAAGAATTTTTTCGGTGGCCTCTTTTATAAGCTTTCGCGCCTTTTGTGCTTTGGTAAAGTAGGCGTCATAATAATCAGCACTTAACACAAAAGACCCTAGCATAATTCTTCTTCTGGCTTCTGCACCAAAGCCTTCTGTTCTAGAGTTTTTATAAAGCGATTCTAAATCGCTGACCTCTGAACTTCTATGGCCATAACGAATTCCATCGTATCGGCTTAAGTTTGAGCTTACTTCTGCAGTGGTAAGAATATAATAGGTCGGTAAAATATAATCAAGTAATGGAAAGTTCACTGCTTCCACAGTATGTCCTGCTTCTTGTAGCTCTGTAATCTGATTTTGGAAAGCCGCTTTAATCTCTGGCTGAAGTGCTTCTGTGTCAAGTGCTTCTTGTAAATAAGCTACTTTATAGGTGTTTTTTTGCTCTAAGTTTTGACTATATGCGGGTACTGCTCTTGAAGAAGAAGTGGAGTCTTTTTCATCTTTTCCAGCAATAATTTCTAATACGCGAGCATTGTCTTCAATACTCTTGGAGAAGATTCCAATACTATCGAATGAAGAGGCATAAGCCAATAATCCCCACCTTGAAATTCTAGAGTAAGTAGGTTTAAGGCCAACGATTCCGCAAAAAGCTGCAGGTTGCCTTACTGATCCTCCTGTGTCAGTACCGAGTGAAATTTGGCACATGTCTGCTTGAACGGCAACAGCAGATCCGCCAGAAGAACCTCCAGCTACTTTGTTATGATCTAGCGCATTTTTAACAGGGCCATAAAATGAATTTTCATTGGACGATCCCATTCCAAATTCATCACAGTTTTGGCGACCTATTAAAATGGCGTCTTCCTGAAGAAGTTTTTCAACGGCTGTAGCTGAAAATTGAGATTCAAAATTTTGAAGAATTTTACTCGCACCACTGACTTTGTGGTCTTGGTAGCAGATTAAATCTTTAATGCCAAAAATTAAGCCGGCAAGTTTGCCGGCTTTGTTTTCTTTGATCTTACGATCTATAATATCTGCCTTTTGCAAAGCTTCTGCACTATAAACTTCTACAAAAGCATTAAGCTCCGAATGCGACTTAATGTTATGTAAATAGTGTTCTACAAGTGCTCTGCAAGAAGTTACCTCAAGTCTAATATCTCTTTGAATCTCATCAAGTGTGTGATAAGACTTCAATTGTTAATTAGCTTATTTATCAATTTCTTTACCTGCATCGTCTACCTCTTTCTTAATTTCTTTGGTAGCGTCTTTAAATTCTCTGATGCCTTTTCCCATTCCTCTTGCGAGATCAGGTATTTTTTTGGCACCAAAAAGAAGAAGAACTATAAAAACAATCACAAACAGTTCCATCCCCCCAGGCATTCCTATTGCAAATATTGTCTGCATGATTTCTCAAATTTAAATTTAGACTTCAAAGATAACTAAAATCTAACCACGAAGTCAATTGATTCGATTTTGTTCTGTCAACGGAATTTGTACGCTAGGGTTAAAATCTACTAGACTTATTTTTATAGAATAAAGCCCATGCTCTCTTTTATTTCGATCGTTTTTGAAGCCATAGTTCTGGGTTCAATGTTGACTTCTCGAAATGAACCCTAAACTTGACCTGAGAAATATTGTCTTTATCGGTAAGTACTTGCCCTAATGCCTGACCAACCTGAACTTGATCTCCTTTTTTCACAACCACAGTTTTTAACTTTGAGTATACCGTAAAGTATTCTCCATGCTGAATCAACACACTGTTTCCTAAACCCGGAACAGACATTACACTACTTACCTTGCCTGGGAATACAGCCTTTATGGTAGCATTTTCTGATGTTTGAATATCAACACCCAGGTTATTTATGGTAATGGTTTTAATGGTTGGGTGGCGGTGTTCTCCAAATTTAGAAGAGACAAAGCCTTCGTCTACAGGCCAAGGTAATTTGCCTTTTTCTTTAGCAAATGCCTCAGTTAGCTTAGTCATATCAACAGAGCCTAGCAAAGCAGCCTTTCTTTCTTCTTCGATAATCGCCTCGATACGTTCTGAAAGTTGCTTCTCAGCCTTTCTCTGTTCTTCTAATTCTTTCTTGATTCTTTGTTCGTCTTGGGTAAGCTTGGTAATTAGTTCTCGTTGGTCACCCCTAAGCTCTTCAAGTTTATTGTTTTCAGTGAGCTCATCATTGAGTAATGATTGCTTACTCTTTCTTTGGGCTTCAATTTCAGCAATTTGCAAACCAATACTACTTTGAACAATCTTGATTTGTTCGGCTTGTTTTTTTCGTGCCTCAGAATACTGCTTAATGTATTTCATTCTCATAAACAGCTGATTGAAAGTAGATGAGGCAAATAGGAAAGTCATTTCACTAAAACCTTTGCTGGTTTTCTGGGTGGTATAAATCATTTCCGCATACTCCTTTTTTAGCTGAGTTAGGTCATTTTCCATGGCTTGAATGATGGAAAGGTTTTCCGAGATTTCGCTGTCCAGTAGGTTTACTTCACTCTTAATGGCACTAATCAAAGAAGAACGGGTTTGGATTTGCTCGTTCAGCGCTCTTAAACGGCCAATGCTACTGTTTTTCTTGGTAGAAGTTTGAGAGAGAATACGTTCCGTTTCTTGAATTTTCTTTAGAATCTCATTTTTCTGATTTTCTAAAGTTTTCCTTTGATTTTGAGCTGTGCTGTCAAAACCCACGAATAAAAAGAATAAGGAAAGGACTATAAATGCCCTATTTACGCTCATAGTTGTTGGGAATACTAAAAGGAAATGTAAGTGGTTCGTCTTCAATTCTGGCTCTGTTATGCTCAATATCTATCGTAATTTCACCTTTTTTATTGTCTTGAAAATACTGTAAAATCATATCTGCTTTAAAGGCAAACACAAATTGTTCGAGCATATTGAAATCAGTGTACTTTAATTCTAATGTGTTTTTGCTCTTGATTGTGTTGGCAGTGAGTTTCTCTAACTTCTTCGTTTTATTGCCAATTTGGTTCATAATAGTCAGGTCTCCAACTCTTTGAACAATTGTAAACTGATTGGCTTGTGCTACTATGTCATCTTCTGCGGTTTGTGTAATGGGCATATCTCCAATAAGTACCGATTGAAAAAGATCAAAATTTAATTCGAAGTTGAATTTTTCGCTAAGCCCCTGAAAGCTATAGGCGTAATAGGATTTGTTCACCCGGTCAATCATTAAGAGTGAATCTTGGGTAATAATTCCTCTGGCTCCTTCAATACCCAAGCCTGGCGTAAGTCTAAACCAGATTAAACTATCTTTTCTTACTCGAATATCAGCAGTAGCTTTGGTCTTCGATTCCCCATCTTTAAACTTAAATTTTGTTTTGGTAGAGAAATACTCGAAAGGAATTTCTGCCACTTGAAACTCTTCTTTTACCCGTGTATTTGTTCCTAAGAAAGTGCTTTTACATGACTCTAAAAAGAAAGCCGAAAAAACAATGAGGATGAGCAGTTTTGCTCTACTAGTAGTACTTTTTGTCTGCAATTTTTTGGTCTATTTTATCGGAAGTGTTCCCCGTGTTTTTTGCTTTTTTCCACTGCTCAACAGCTGCGTCAATTTGGTTTAACATATAAAGATTGTCACCATAAACTTCCAGAAGCCCACCTGTAATGTTGGCTGATTTTTGCTTCAAGAAATTCTCTATCAACTGTTTCGCTTCTGCGAATCTACCTAATTGAAACAAAACCTTTGCTTTCACATGAAATAAATCACTGTCTGATGGATATTCCTTGACTAAACGATCCAATGATTTATTTAAACCTTCTATGATTTCTTGATCGCTATTAGCATTTAGGTATCGCAAAAACATTTGAACTGCGCCATCATCTACTTTGCCAGATGTGGTTTTGGGAGGGATATATTCCTCAATTTCTTTCACATTGCCTTCTTCCAAAGCAAATTCCAATTTCTTTGTTCGAATCTTGCTTGCCAAAGCTTCATCATTTCTGGCCAGCTTTAAAGCCTGATCGAATGCGGAATTCGCTTCTTCTTTATCGCCTTTGCTACTGTAAAGCTGGGCATTTCCGTAGTAATAATAGAATAGGCCTTGGTTAGGGAAATAGCTCAGAGCGTCTTCGCTATTAGTTAGCAGGCTTTCCCAAGATTTTTGATTGTAAGCCTTGGTCAACAGTTGATTCCAAACTTCGTAGTCAGATGGATTAAGATCTTTCAGTTGATTTAACGCAGTAAGCACTTGGCTTTCATATGCTGATTTATTTTCTGGACTTGCTTTTTCGGCCAAGGCGCTATAAACTTTTTCTCCTGTTTTAATCACTTCCACATCGTTAGGGTAAATGGAGTACAGCGTTTTTTGCTGCTGATCTAAAAAGGAGAGAGAAATTTTGTCTAATCCAGCAGCCGATAAATTAGTCATTAACTCAAGCTTTGAGCTGAGGTCTGCTTCCTTATTGGTCATGATTTCAGAAATCATTGGTTTAGCAGCTTCAAAGTCGCCTTCTTCTAATTTTAAGTTGATTAATAAGAAGTTAGAGGAGGTAGAAGTATTTGTAGATTTAAGAATGTCTGCTGCTTCGGTTTTTTGCCCCGTAGAAGCCAGTAAATCAGCGTATTCTAGTTTGTAGCTTTCATTTGTAGGAAAATCCTCAGTTAGCTTTTTCAGCATGTCGAGCGCTTCTTTTTTCTTTCCGGCCTGAAGTAGTAATTCCTTTTTCTGTGTAGTGAATTTATGGGGAGAGTTGTATTTTTCTTCCGTCAGCTCGAGCATTTTGATTGCGCGATCATAATTACCCAAACCCACATATACATCAGCGATATCCAGTATATACTCGCGATAGTCTGTGGAGTTTTTAAGCATTAACTCATATTCCGAAGCTGCTGCCTGTAGATTACTTTGCGACTTGTGTAGTTGCGCAGCAAGTATGTAATAAAATTTATTGTCGGGCTTAATTTCTTGCGCCTTCTTAATCGACTTTAGTCCTTTGTCATATTTTCGCTGTATCAAATAGATTTCTCCTAATTTGAAATAAGCCGCGTGATTGTTTTTGTCAACTTCTAAAGATTGCTCAAGAAAAGCGATAGCCCTTTCGTAGTCTTCTAACAAGTAGAATTTTTGGGCATCGATCATTAAATATTCAGCATTGGCCCTGTCGTATTTCGAAACTTCATTACTCTCTTTTTCCTTCTTTTCGGT
Source organism: Roseivirga ehrenbergii (assembly GCF_001593005.1). Lineage (GTDB taxonomy): Bacteria > Bacteroidota > Bacteroidia > Cytophagales > Cyclobacteriaceae > Roseivirga > Roseivirga ehrenbergii. Next base: position 26,979 of record NZ_LQZQ01000001.1, on the reverse strand, counting down.
TTTTTCTTGGGCAATAGCTTCCATGCTGCTGCAAAACAGCAGAAAAGCAAAAACGAAAGGGGATAGTTGGAGGTATTTCTTCACCGGTTTTTCAATTATATCAAGAAACACATTTTAAGTGGGCTATGTTTAAGCTTTCTGATGAGTGTATATAGAGTTATGTTATTGGCGTTTTTCAACGGTTTTATACTTAAATCCACGTCCTTCTAAAAGATAAATGGCTACAAAAAAGACTGCCGTGACAAACAAATCAATTCCGTATTGAACATAAGCGTTGGAAATAGAAATAAGATTTGATCCATAAATTACTCCCACCGCAATGATTAAATACAAGAAGAGTTTTTTGAAATCGTAAGGTACAGGAAAGATTTTTCTACCCTTATAGTAACATAGGGCACACATTACAGCATAACAAACCAAGGCCGAAATGGCCGATCCGAAATAACCAATGGAAGGAATTCTCACCAACCACAAATGGCCTAATAGTGTGATAAGCGCCCCAATAACCGTAAAATAAGTGCCGTAGATTGTTTTGTCTTTAATTTTGAACCATACACTGAGGTTTACATAAACTCCAAAAAATAACTTTCCTATTAACAATACTGGCAACACGTACAGCGCAGCTTTGTAGCCCGGTCGGCCTAAGAAAACATCGGCTATTAATTCAATATTTACGGCAATAGCCACCATAATAGCAATGTTAAACACTACAAAGTAGTGCATCACTTTGGCGAATAGAGACGGTGCTTCTTTGTTTTCAGCATGAGAGAAAAAGAAAGGTTCGCCCGCATAACGGAAGGCCTGAATTCCGAGCATCATCAGCACACTCAATTTAAATGCACTTCCGTATACCCCGAGCTCTTTTTCTGGATCATCGAAAAGAAAGTTAAATAGAATGGTGTAGCCCTGATCGTTGAACATGGCGGCTAAACCCATTAAGAAAATAGGGAAGGAGTAAGCCAAAATAGGTTTGAATGCCGACCATTTGAATCGGATTCTGATTTGTGCCAATTCTTTAAACAGCATTGGTAAGTATAAACTGTTGGCGATAAGGTTGGAAATGAAAATATAACCAATACCGATCTCTGGATTATAAACTTTCTGAACCCAAGGTTGAAGTATGCTTAGGTATTCTCCATTGGCAATGGCCGGAAAGGCCAAAAGGAACAACAAGTTCAAGCCAATGGTAACTGCAATTACTGTAAGTCGGATTAATGCGAATTTTATAGGCCGATCGTCCAACCGAAGTTTTGCAAAGGGGATGGAAACGATGGCGTCAATAAATACAATGGCCGCCAAATATTGTAAATACTCAGGGTGCTCTGAGGCAGCCGTGAAATTGGCCAACGAGGCGGCATCCAAATAAATAAAACCAGAGAAAATTATACTGGTAAATAGAATTGCGGTGGCCGTATAATGGTAGGCATCAATAGACTTGTTTTTTGTGGTGAACCTAAAAAAAGAAGTCTCTAAACCATAAGTGTAAATGATGTTCAGAAAAGCAGCGATACCGTAAAGGTGGATAACGACCCCATATTCCTCTTCAGGAAGGATTCGGGTATAGAATGGCACCAAAGCAAAATTGAGCACTCTGCCCAAAATGCTGCTGATGCCATAATAAGCCGTTTGGCTCGCCAATTTTTTGATTTGACTCATAAAGCGAAGCTACAAGTATTTATGCTTTGAGCCATAGATGAATTTTCGATTTTCGATTTAACGCCAAACCATGTTCAATGTTATGACTTGCCGTTAAATCCTTTGAAGTTAACCTCTTATTCTCCTTTAAACTCAGGTTTTCTTTTTTCTAAGAAAGCTCTTGTGCCTTCATTGAAATCCTCAGTTTTCACGCAATTCGCAAAACTATTGGCTTCCGCCTGATAGCCGTCAATGTCGTTCGTATACACCGCGTTGATACATTCTATTACCATGCCCACAGCTAGAGGCGCTTTGCTGGTAATTCTGCCCAATAGTTCTTCTGCTTTTTGAAGACCCTCAGCTTTGGTTTCAGCTACATGGTTTACCAAGCCCAAGGCTTTTGCCTCGTCAGCTTTTACCATATCGCCAGACATCGCTAATTCAAAGGCTTTTCCTTTGCCTACTAATTGCGTCAGTCTTTGTGTTCCTCCAAAACCAGGGATAATTCCGAGGTTTACTTCTGGAAGCCCGAATTTTGCATTTTCAGTAGCAATACGAATGTGACAAGCCATGGCCAATTCACAGCCACCACCAAGGGCAAAACCATTCACTAAAGCGATAACTGGTTTGTGGCAGTTTTCTATACTGGCAAAAACTTCTTGACCTTGTTCTGAAAATTTTCTTGAATTTAACTCTGAAAGTTCTGCGATTTCGGAAATGTCAGCGCCAGCCACAAAAGCCTTTTCACCTTCACCAGTAATGATTACCGCTTTTACATCGGTAGAATCATAAATTACCTGGAAGGCCTCTCCAATTTCTTCAACAGTTCTAGTGTTGAGCGCATTTAACTTGTCGGGCCTATTAATGGTAAGGTGTACGACTCCGCTTTTATTTTCGAATTTTATATTCTGGTATGAGTCCATTGCTAAGTTGAGTAAGCTGCAAAGATAGTAGCAATGTAAGAAAACTAAAAAGGCTAAAGCAAGGTTAAGTAGTTGGCTCAAAATATCTGATGAGCGGAAGACGATAAATTTACCTTTTAATTCCTTTTAAAAGCTTCCTTTGATACCTTTGCAGCCATTCAAGAAAAATTCATTCAAGCACTTATGGAAACACAAAATAGAATTACAGTCGCTTATGGTGATGGAATTGGTCCAGAAATTATGGACGCCACCATTCGTATTATGGATGCCGCCAATGTAGGTTTGGGCTATGATGTGATTGAAATTGGTGAAAAAGTGTACAAAGCAGGACATAAATCAGGTATTAGCCCTGAGTCTTGGGAAACACTTCGCAGAAATAAAATTTTACTTAAAGCGCCTATTACCACACCTCAGGGCGGAGGTTATAAGAGCTTGAATGTAACCATCAGAAAATCACTTGGTTTGTTTGCCAACGTTAGGCCATTCAGAGCTTACCCTCCATTTGTGCCTTCACATTTCCCCCACATGGATTTGGTGATTGTTCGTGAAAACGAAGAAGATTTATATGCTGGAATTGAACATCAGCAAACAAGTGAGGTGGTTCAAACCTTGAAACTGATTTCTGAACCGGGTTCGGAAAAGATCATCAGATACGCTTTTGAATATGCCAGAGCATACGGTAGAAAAAAGGTGACCTGTATGACAAAGGACAACATTATGAAACATACTGATGGTATGTTCCACAGAATATTTAATGAAGTTAGACTCGAATACCCAGAAATTGAGTCGGATCACTGGATTATTGATATTGGGTCGGCTGTAGTAGCGGCTCGTCCAGAATCATTGGACGTAGTAGTGACTTTGAATCTATACGGAGATATTATTTCTGACATTGCTGCGGAAGTGGCAGGTTCAGTGGGTATGGCAGGTTCGGCCAATATTGGAACTAACTATGCGATGTTCGAAGCTATTCATGGCTCAGCGCCAGATATTGCTGGACAGGACATGGCCAATCCATCTGGACTATTGAATGGTGCATTTATGATGCTCGTTCAGTTAGGTAAAGCGGATAAAGCTGAGTTGATTCAAAACGCTTGGTTGAAAACTTTGGAAGACGGCATTCATACAGGTGATGTGTATAGACAGAACAGAAGTGTGAAGAAAGTGGGTACAAGAGAGTTTGCCGATGCGGTAATCGAAAGGTTGGGTCAAGTGCCAGAAAAACTGAAAGCGGTTAAATATAACCCAGATGTTAAAATTCAAGTGGTTGTACCTGAAAAGCCTGCTAAAAAGAAAGAGTTGGTTGGCGTTGATGTATTTATTGACTGGAGAGGTGAAAGCAGAGATGCTAATGAAATAGGCGATCGATTATTAAAAAACGTTTCTACCGATAAACTGAAATTAGCCCAGGTATCTAACCGTGGTGTGGTGGTTTACCCGAACGGAATGGACGAAATTTTCAAATCTGATCACTGGAGATGTAGATTTACCAACCCAGAAGGCAAAGCACTAAATAATTCAGATATTATTGAAATTTTGGAGCGCGTTCAAAAAGAAGGTTTCGATTTTATTAAAACAGAACATTTATATCACTTCGATGGTGAAAGAGGCTACTCTTTAAGCCAAGGTGAATAAGAAGATTTTATCTTGATTAATTTTCACGAATGTCTTGGACCTGTTTTTGGTTCAGGACATTTTTTTTGAACTCCTATTGATCAAAAATACTCATCTGTATTGAGTGTATACCTGCCAACATCTTTTAAGGCCGATTCCTGATTGTGATCATCTTTAAATATCACATCGAAAGAAATCTGCCACTGATAATCATTGATTTTTGAAGCCGAGATAATCGCTTTTTCTAAAGTGTACTCACTGAATCCGCAATAGCAGGACTTACGATACGCAACATTGATGACCCCATTCTCTCCTTCATTGGTGCTATTGTATGTAAACGAACTAAGGCCCTTAGGTATTTCCAGATAGAAGATTTCTGAAAGTTCGTCATCGGCAATGTTTTCATCTTCTTCGTGTACGTAGGTGTATTTGAATACTAGATGCTCACCTTCCGAAACTACAGGTATTTGCGGGTCGCTAGGGTGATGTGCTATAAACCCGAGTTTACGATCTTTTTGAAACTCTCGATACACTTGTGACGGGTTTTCGTTTCCGCAAGAAAAGAGACCAAGCGTAAGTAAAGCGAGAACAAATAGCTTTTTCATATCTGCTTAGACACGAGTAGTTTCGATAAGGTTGGTCAGGCAATCATCCCGTAGGGCTATTTTTTAGATGCTAGATTTGAACACCCCCTATTGTTTTTAGATTATGCCAAGAAATGATAAGCGTGCCTGAATTTTCTTACTCAAAGATAAACTCTATATAATCTACTGTACCCGATTCTGTAATTGTAATCTCTTTCTCTGCTTTGATTTCAGAATCTACACGTATCGTAAGGGTAATGTTATAAGGCTCAAAAGGAACACCGACAGCTCCGCCAGAATTATCGCGATAAGTAATATTTAATACGGTAAAGTAGGGGATAGTTTTATTGAGGTAATCCTTGCTTAGCGGTAGGTGAGAGTCACTACTAGAAAAATCAGAAACCTCTATTCCGGTACCATCTATACTGAAGGTAATGTCGGACATTCTTTCATTATCTGATGAAGACACGGACATCGTAATATCTCTGGTTTGAGGGTAATTGTCCCTTGGGTCGTCATCTGAAGAGCAAGAGCTAAGTAGAATAAATATTGTAAGGATAGAAAGCAGTTGCTGCTTAAACATAAAGCTGTTTTTTTGTTTTGGGCAAAGAAAGAACAGCCTTTTAGTTTATCAAAATCATATAGCTATAAATTGAGAATGAATTCACTTCCATTTTTTGTGTAAGTAGACAGCGCCTTTCAGTTTATGAAGTGTTGTGTTTTCTGCCTGAGCCTATTTTGAGTTATCTTGAAGGGAGCCTTTTCTGAGTGCAGATAAAGGAATGACTCCTTAATAAAGCGAAAGAAGTTCTTGAGTTTAGAAGTCACAGGTTTGTAGAACCTGCGACAGTTGTGCGTTATAAAAATCTATCCCACAACCTCCTTATTCACCTTTTTATCTAGCTGAATAAAAAAGAGGATTAAGATATTGACCACAAAACTGATCAGCATCAGCTGCAAAAAGTCGCTGTGCTCATAAATCATAAAAGTCATTAGGGCGTAAAAAATGGTCAGCCCAATAACGGATTCCTTTATGGGCTTAGTGCTTTTGAAAATCTTTGTGGGTACCAAGTAGCTCACCAAAGGAATTAGTACAAACCAGAAAACCACCATGCTGGTCATGTTCCAACCAATTAAAAATGAGAATGGGATTAAGATAATAGCCATTGCCAAAGGGATGGCAAGCGTGCTTTTGAGGCTTGAGATGCTTTGGTTTTTCATAAGTTTTGGTCGTTGTCAGTTGGTAGATCTTGAGACGAGCTCAAGATGATAGTGACCAATGTAAGGAATATTTTGCTATTATTTATAGCAATTACATGTTAGGCAAGTCTTCAATAGGCCAAACAGCAATTCAAGTCGGCTTCTTTTAACCATTGAACATTAAAGACTGAACTAATACCACTTTCTATAATTTGGCCACTGGCTTGCTGCTGTAAATTGGGTTGGCCCACTATCAACTGGTCGGCAAAAATAAGTTGAGTACGGCCATGCAGCTTATATAATGCCTCTTTGGCGCACCAAATTTGGGTTAGCTTATCTACTCGGTTCTCAGCCCAGGGCTTTTCTGTAGGGTGGAGGAATTTATGGGCGATGCGCTTAATTTGATCACGGTCGTGCTCAATGTCAATACCAATGGGGCCTTTTAAGCTATAGGCTGCAGCGCCATAATTTTTCGCATGGGAAATTGAAATCTCAACACCTTCTAGGCTAATGTGCGGTTTGCCAAATTCGTCCTTTGTTACTTTATAGTGCTGGTCAGGAAAAAGTTTTTTCAATGCTAGGCGAGCCGAAAGCCATTCTTTTCTTTTCGCCTCTACTTTGAAGCTGGCCAATACTTCACTTTCTGCCAAATTGGGTTGGTAAAGCTGGGTTAGTTCGGCTTCCGATTCCTCAATTTTCCATATCGCGAAGCAAACTTCTTCTGTAATATTTGCTTTTAGAAATAAAGGCATGAATTATTAATTGGCTTAGCAGGTTGAATACTTAGTTTTGTATCAACGCGAAAGATAATCCTTTTCAAAACCTATGACACAAGTAAGCGTCAAAAAACTGAATACCGTAGGCGGACACCAAGACTGTGTTTATGCACTAGCGCCTGGCCCTGAAACACATCAGTTTTTCTCAGCTGGTGCCGATGGCGTGGTAGCGCTTTGGGATTTGAATGATATGGAAACAGGCCGAATGATTGCTAAAGTGCCTAGTTCGGTGTATGCGCTGTGTTATTACCCAGAAAGAAATGCGCTGATCGTTGGTCAAAATATGGATGGCTTGCACATTATTGACTGGGAGAATAAAAAAGAATTGGGTTCGATCAAACTTTCGGCAGCGGCAATTTTCGATATAAAGGTGTTGAAAGACAGAATTATTGTAGCCCAAGGAAATGGCGAAGTGCATATTCTAGACATCAAAACTCTTGAGACCATACATGTCATTCGTAATTCAGAAAAAAGTGCACGAACGCTAGCCGTTTCGGAACTCAGTGGTCATTTGGCTGTTGGCTATAGCGACAATAAAATCAGGGTGTTCTCATTAAGAGAGTGGAAATTGGTGCATGAAATTGATGCACACAAAATTTCGGTTTTTTCAGTACGATACAGTCCCGATGAACGTTTCTTAATCAGTGGAAGTAGGGATGCGAAGTTGAAAATTTGGGATGTTATAGACGGTTATACCCTGAAAGAGTCCGTTGCTGCCCATATGTATGCAATAAACCATATCGAATTTAGTCCTGATAACAAACATTTTGTAACTTGTAGCATGGATAAGTCTATAAAGGTCTGGGATGCCTCGACTTATCAACTCCTTAAAGTTATAGACAAGGCACGACATGCAGGACATGGAACTTCTGTAAACAAGCTGCTTTGGACTGCTCATAACAACCTATTAATTTCGGCCAGTGATGACCGTAGTATTTCCATCTGGGACATCAAATTTTAATTTTTCCAAACAATGAACATTACACCCTTAGAAATTAGGCAAAAGGTTTTCGAAAAGAATTTTCGCGGTTACGATAAAGATGAAGTAACTGCTTTTCTGACATCCCTGTCGGTGGAGTGGGAGAAACTTCAAGACCAAACTAAGGAGCTAAAATATAAATTAGAGTCTGCTGAAAAAGAAGTGCAGAAGCTTCGCGAAGTAGAAAATTCACTCTTCAAAACCCTAAAAACGGCAGAAGACACAGGCGCCAACATGATTGAGCATGCCACCAAAACGGCTGAGCTTCACATGAAGGAAACTGAGATGAAAGCAGATGCTTTAATGAGCGAAGCCAAAAGCAGGGCCAAGAATATTATTGAAGACGCTGAAAATAGAGCCAGTGAAATTGTGGAAGACATGGAGGATGAAATCCGCCAGTTGGAACAAGTGTTCAAGAGCTTGAGTGCCAATAAAAATTCAATGATGTCGGAGTTGAAAATGTTGACTTCTGATATTCTTGAGAAGATTAAGAGACACGAAGAATTTCCGGCAGACATTAAACCGATTTTGAAGGAAGCCAAGAAATTTAGCCGAGAGGTAAATGAGAGTAGTGGCGATGAAAAGCCGGTGCATGAGATGATGGCGGCCAAGGCTCCTGAAAGAGTAGCTGAGGTAATTGAAGTGAAAGAAGAGGTTAAAGAAGAACCGATTGATGAAAATTTGTCTAATCTAGATTTGGCAGATGTTTCTGATGAGCCTATAGAGGAAGCCAATGAGTCGGCAGAGGGTTTTCTTGGAGTCGACCTTAAAAAGGAGAAAGAACCTGAAAATGAAGATATTCCTTCTGAAGATAAAAAAGGATCGTTTTTCGATAGAGTAGATTAATATGAATACCGATAAAGTGGCCTTGGAGGGCATGGAGTTCTATGCTTATCATGGTTTTTATGAGGAAGAGCGCAAAATCGGGAATCGTTATTCAGTAGACATTGAAGTAACCACCAACTTTTCTAAAGCCGCTCAACAAGATGATTTATCTGGTACCGTTGACTACGTTCAGCTTTATGAGATTGTCAAAAACAGAATGGCTACTCCAGCCAAATTGCTTGAAAAACTAGGCCAAGAAATTATTGATGGTGTTTTTGAACGATTTTCATCAGTTTCAGAAGTGAAAGTAAGCGTAGCCAAACACAACCCACCTTTTGGCGGTATTTGCACCAAGTCAAAGGTTACTTTGGAAAGAACAAGAAGCTAGTAGTTTAGCCAGTATGAAGTAAATCCTCCTCGTTTCCGACATTGAGAGAAACCTTTCTTGCGTTAGCAAAGAAAGGTGCCGAAGCAATCTCACCGCTACTAGTGTAGAGACTGCTTAGTTACAGCCCATTGCTATCGCATGGCCGTTGCCTCACAGTGACGATTCTATTTAAACTTTGTGTTTCTTCGTGCCCTCTGCGGTTCAAATTCTTCCGACATTGCGAACCTGCCAATGTTTATCGAAGTAAATAAGTGTACGTGAAGCAATCTCACCGTTTCTCATGTAGAGACTGCTTCATTACAACCCATTGTTAGCGCATGACCTGCGTCTGCGCCAACGCTAAAGCTAAGGCGTAAGCGTTCGCAGTGACGATTATACTTAAACTTTGCGATGCTTTGTGACCTCTGCGGTTAAATGCGCTAACTTTACCCTCCCAAACAAAACGCTTATCCTTTTGACCGAAGCCCAAAAATCCATTCAACAATTAATACAATTATTAAAGGTTGAAAAAGATGAAGATTACGCTCAATATGAGCGAAAAATGCTCAATACATCCATCGAAGAACGCAGAAGACAAGGCGTAACCTGGTACCCCGTACAGTTGATGAATCGCTACATAGGAACTGGCGAACGCTATACGTTAGAACTCGATCGCACTACGCATTTAGATCAAAATCACTCTTTTCAGGTGGGGGCGGTAGTCAGTGTTTTTTCGGGTCATGGAAATGAAGCCGAAGCGGTTTCTGGTGTAATTAGTTTTCTGAGGCGGGAAAAAATGCATGTGGCCTTGAACGTAAGCGATCTTCCAGATTGGTTGAAGCAAGGGAAAATCGGGGTCAATTTACTTTTTGATGAAGGCTCTTACCGCGAGATGAATCGTGCTTTGGAGTTAGTGCTGAAAGCAGATAAAGGTAGAGTAGCCGATTTAAGAGAAGTGATGTATGGCGCCAAACTTGCAGAATTCAAATCGGGTTTTGAATATCAGTCGGTAAATCTAAACACCAAACAAAACGAGGCGCTTACCAATATTTTTCATGCACGCGATGTAGCCATTATTCATGGTCCTCCAGGTACGGGAAAAACCACTACTTTGGTCAATGCCATAAAAGAAGTAGTGAAAACCGAGAGGCAAGTTTTGGTTTGCGCCCAGAGCAATGCAGCTGTGGATTTGATTGTAGAGAAACTCGATAATCTCGGTTTAGATGTGCTGCGCCTAGGCCATCCCGCACGTTTAACACCAGAAGTGATTGAAAATAGTTTGGATGTGAAAATTTCCAAGCACAACTATTTTAAAGAACTAAGAGAGGTTAGAAAGAAATCGGAAGAATACAGAAAGCTGGGCACAAAATATAAACGCCAGTTTGGGCGAGAAGAAAAGCTTCAACGTGATTTACTCATGAAAGAATCACGTTTACTTCGTCAAGATGCTGATAGAATTGAATCGCAAATTACAGAAGACCTGATGGGGCGGGCAGAAGTTGTGGCCTGTACTTTGGTCGGTTCTACTCATCCGCTGGTGCGCGATCGTGTTTTTAAATCTGTATTCATTGACGAGGCCAGTCAAGCACTAGAGCCAGCTTGTTGGATTCCAATTCTGAAATCTTACCGCGTAATAATGGCGGGAGATCACTTACAATTGCCTCCCACAGTAAAATCACTTCAAGCTGGAAGAGATGGTTTGGAAGAAACGCTTTTCAAAAAGGCGATAGAGCGCACAAAAAGTGATGTAATGTTGGAAACCCAATACCGAATGCATCCACACATCATGAAATTCTCCAGCGACTATTTTTATGAAGGCAAATTGGAAGTAGCGCCAGAAATTTTGCTTCGAGACAAAGAGTTGGAAGGAGCGAGGTTCGAGTTTATAGATACCGCTGGTTGTGGTTTTTCTGAAAAAGTGAAGAAAGAGACACTCAGTACTTATAATGAAGAGGAGGCAAAACTCATCATACAGCTTTTGAGTAAGTCGATTACAGAAGGACAACGTGTCGGAATTATTGCGCCTTATAAAGCACAAATTGAACTGCTACGCGATTTACTTCATGCAGAAGAATTACTAGATCCATTTAAAGAAGATATTTCAGTCAATACGGTAGATGCTTTTCAAGGTCAAGAGCGCGATGTGATTTTCATCAGTTTGGTTCGTTCTAATGATAAAAACGAAATCGGATTTTTGAAGGAGTACCGCAGAATGAACGTAGCCATGACACGAGCTAAATCAAAGCTGGTGGTGGTTGGCGACTCGGCCACTTTGGGAAAAGATGCTTTCTATAATGCTGTACTTGATTACGTGCAAAGCATTGGTGGCTACAGAAGTGCCTTCGAATTTCTTTATGATTAGGGCTTAAAATCTTTATTTTGGTTTTTTATTCTAATGTTTGGGTAGAATAATAATATGTAGAATTGTTTAATGTTCTATATTTATAGAATCAACCAAATCTAAAACCAAACCATGGAACCAGAAAAACCATCTACAGACATTCCTGTACCTCAAAACGAGACCCTCAAAGGCTCAATTTATCATGAGTGTCGAATAATGTTTGATTATGTTTTGAAGAATGGCAAGCAAATCGATGTACAGCAGGTAGCACCGTTGGAACAAGATGAGAAGACTTTAGATAGCGCTACACTAATGGGCGTGTATAACTATTTGGCCGAACAAGTGAAGCCTGCTTTGCCCGGTACTTTAATTCTCTTTGCTAAGAATAAAGCCTCTATCAATAGATTCAAGTTTTTAGGCCCCTTGCCCATTGTACGGCAGTTTATGATGCTTTGTATCCTTTCACTGATAGCACTGATTCTCACCAGTTTGTCGGGGTTAGTGAGCATCGATAACATTCAAATGAGCATGTTACAAGGCGAGGGCTGGAGTCAGGCTGTACGATTTCTATTTCTAATGTCTGCGGCAAGTGTAGGGGCTGGCTTTTATGCCTTGTTTGAAATGAATAATTACATTAGCGCAGGCACCTTCGATACCAAGTATTCGTCAACTTATTGGTCGAGATATGTATTGGGGATTGTAGCTGGTATTTTGCTTTCCGAATTATTCGTAGTATTTATTGGGCCAAATGAGCAAACCAAGGATTCAACAATGGCATTAGATTCAGCTACTTATTTACTGAAACCAATTTTGGCCATTTTGGGTGGTTTTTCTGCTAGCTTGGTTTACCGAATTTTAAACCGATTGATTTCTGCGGTTGAATCAATTTTCACAGGATCGGCCAATCAAATGATCGCTCAAAAAAAGCAAGAGTTCGATTTGCAAAATCAGGCCAATGAGCAACAACTTAAGGTAACTTCGGCCCAAAATCTTTTGGCTTTAAAAGCTACTTTAATCGCTAATAAAGTACCTCAAAGTGTTTTAGATCAGGTGGACGCGGCCTTAGGGCAAATTATAACGGTGCCACCAACTCCGGCTCCCACACCAGTGGCTCCCGCCCCTGCCAAGTAATTAACTCAAAATATACAGGTCAATGTAGAATGAGGTCACTCAAAAGGGTGGTCTCATTTTTTTTGAATCATTTTTTCAATCTCGTGCAACCCCACATATAAGTAGGTAGTCTTTCGGAAAACTCAAACAACATACATGATGAAAACACTTAAAATCACAATCTTAGCTTTTTTAGCTTTAGTATTTACTACAGCGGCTTATGGCCAAGAAAGAATCACTAAAACTTTTTCAGGAATTGAAAATGTGAACCTTTCTACCGCTTCAGGAAATGGAACCATAAAAAGAAGCAACAACAACGAAGTTACCGTTACTGTGGAATACACTTTCGATGAAGATATTTATAAGCCCATTTTCGAGCAAAACGGATCTACTTTAAGAGTGGAAGAGAAATTTGAAAGAAGCCGTTGGAACAGAGGTTACGCCAGATGGACTTTGGAAGTTCCCAACGGAATTGACTTGAATTTCAAAACAGGCTCTGGAAACATTGAAGTTTCAGGCGTGAACATTAACGTAACCGCCAAGTCTGGTTCAGGCAATATAAACATCAGAGATTTGGAGGGTACAGTTTCTTCAAATACTGGTTCTGGGAATCTCGAATTTTCAAATATCAAAGGCACCCACAATGGAAATACAGGTTCAGGAAACATTAGAGTTGACAGGTCTGAAGGTAATTCTGACATGAATACTGGTTCTGGAAATGTTCGATTGAGAGATGTTTCGGGGGTATTTAAAGTGAGTTCGGGTAGCGGTAATGTGATTGTAGAAGGTGCTGCAATCAAAGGTGCTTCTCGCTTTAGCACAGGTTCTGGTAATGTAGAGGTAGAACTTTCATCGGCTTTAGATTATGATTTAACCCTGGGTACAGGCTCAGGAAATGCGTCACTAGATTTCAATGGTAGTCAAATTGCAGGTGAATTTATTATGGAGGCTTCTTCTAAAAACAGCATTCAAGCACCTTTTAGCTTCGATAGAACTTCAGAAAAAGGAAGACGCTATGTGAAAGAAGCCAAAGTAGGAAACAAAAACATATTAGTTAAAATTAGCTCAGGCTCAGGTAGAGCTGCAGTGAGAGACTAATATCAAACTGTTTGAACCAACAATCTGATTGTTCGGATTGTTGGTTCAATCCTTATTTTAATCGCTCTGGTTAGGCGATTTTCAAAAAAGTTAGAGGCCAAGTGTAACGCTCACTTACTTTTTAAGTCTTTAAACAAACATTACCTCAAAACAACGGTCAAAATGCTCAAAAACTTTATTTTGGTTACCCTGCGCAATTTGCGTAGGAATAGCCTCTACTCATTTATTAATATTTCTGGTCTTTCAATTGGTATTGCCTGTAGCATTCTCATTCTACTTTGGGTGAAAAACCAAACCTCGTTCAATAAATTTATTCCTAAAGCAGATCGCCTTTATCAGGTTTGGGTCAATGCCGATTTCAACGGAACCATCAATAGTTGGAATTCGGTGCCATTGCCTACCTATGAGGCCATGAAAAATGCGGACGCTAATATTGTTAATTCGGCAGTTACGGGCTGGGGCGGCAATAGGCTTTTAACTGTAGGCGAAACCCGATTAATGCAGCGTGGCTATTTCGCTAGTAATGAATTTCTAGAAATGTTCGAATTCCCAATGGTAATGGGTGATCGCACTGAGGTTTTGGATGAACCTGCTTCTATAGTAATTTCAGAAAAGCTGTCGGACCTGCTATTTAAAGGTGCAGACCCAATCGGTGAATTAGTTCGATTGGACGATGCCAGCACATTAAAAGTAACTGGGGTGTTTAAAGATGTACCTCAAAACTCTTCCTTTCAATTCGATTACATTATTCCATGGAAACACAGAGAAACCATAGAAGAATGGGTAAGGAATAATACAACCAACTGGGGAAACTACTCTTTTCAGGTATATGTGGAATTGACGGACGCTGCTTCTGAAGATAAGGTGGAGGCCAGTATTAAAGACATTCTCACCGAAAATGGACAAGACGACATGCCTCGTGCGTTCTTTCTTCACCCAATGTTGCGTTGGAGGCTACACACGAGTTTCGAGAATGGTAAGGAATCGGGTGGAATGCACGAATACGTGACTTTGTTTACGGTGATTGCTTTATTCATCATCATTATCGCCTGCATTAATTTTATGAATTTGGCTACTGCTCGTTCCGAAAGAAGAGCAAAAGAAGTTGGGGTGCGGAAAAGCTTGGGTTCCACCCGATCACAACTGATTTTTCAGTTTTATGGAGAGTCGCTTGTTATTTCATTGATCTCCTTCGTGTTGGCGCTTTTCTTAGTGCAATTGGCCCTGCCAGCTTATAATAATTTGGTCGACCTGAAACTCTCAATCGATTATACTTCTTCAGAGTTTTGGCTTTTTGCATTGGCCATAATATTTCTTACCGGTGTGATTTCAGGAAGTTATCCTTCGCTGTATTTATCTTCTTTCAACCCTGTTAAAACCTTAAAAGGGAAGGTGAATATTGGAAAGAATGCCAATACACCACGAAAGGTTTTGGTGATGCTTCAGTTTGGCTTTGCGGTAATTTTGGTGATTAGTACCATTGTAATTGTAAAGCAGATTGACTTGGCAAAGAATAGAGATTTAGGCTACAATCAAGAGGGGCTAATTACCGTGCCTTATACCGATGCCCTAGCAGAAAATTATGATGTGCTGAAAAATGATTTGTTGGCCTCTGGGGTTGTGGAGTCCATGACACGTTCAAATAGTGATGTAACCAGTATTAACTCTAACAACTTTTTAGGTTGGCCAGGGAAACCAGAAAGTCAAAGGGTGATTTTTGTAACCATTGCCACGGAATATGATTATGCAAAAACCATTGGTGCCGAAATGCTTTATGGAAGAGATTTCTCAAAAGAATTTGCTTCAGATTCTAGCGCCATTATCGTTAATAAAGCAGCGCTTGATTTGATGGAACTTGAAGACCCTATTGGAACACAATTAGATTTATGGGGTGGAAAAAGAACCTTGATTGGGGTAATTGACAATGTATTAATGGGTTCGCCTTATGATGAGGTTAGGCCCTTATTTATGGTGATGGATCCTGAATGGATTAGCGCCATAACTGTTCGGTTAAGTACCACCAATGATTTATCAGGAACGATGAATACGGTGCAAGAGATTTTTGAAAAGCACAACCCTGCCTACCCCTTTGAATCACGTTTTGTAGATGTAGATTTTGAAAGAAAGTATACGGAAATCAACCTCACAAGAGAGCTTTCGATGCTTTTTGCGGGTCTCACAATTTTCATCACAGGCCTTGGCCTTTTCGGCTTGGCTTCCTACACTGCCGAACAGCGCATTAAAGAAATTGGAATCAGAAAGGTTTTAGGTGCTTCTGTGGGTAATTTAGTTGGATTGATGTCCATCGACTTTGCCAAGCTTGTGCTTATTGCTTTTGCTGTAGCGGCTCCTGTTGCTTATTTTTTGCTCGATAGTTATTTGCAGCGCTATCCAATTCGAACTTCAATTGATTGGTGGATTTTTGTATTGACCGGAGTAGTGGCCTTGTTGTTTGCTTTGGCAGTAGTCATCAATCAAGCTAGAAGAGCAGCTTTGGCAAACCCAGTAAAATCATTAAGAAGCGACTAAATTAATGAAACAATGAGAGGTTGAATTAATGAAAGAAGGAAACAATGAATTAATGTTGGAATGAGAAAAGGAATGAAGGAGTGGGTGAAGGTGTAAAACCGAATCTGCTTCTTCATTAGTTCATTTATCGCCTAACCCCTTAACTCATTAATCCCTTGATTCATTAATTCCTTAACCCATTAATTCATTCTTGCCCTAACTCATTATTTCATTAATCTCTGTACCCAATATTATCTACCGCTATTACGCCTTTAGATGATTGATCGAAAACCAGCCTTAAGCTGCTCCATTCAAAATTACCAAGGTTGGAGAATTCGGAGAATGGAATTTCGAAAGTCTCCATGGCCAATTCCCAATTATTACCAAAGCTGCCGTTCATTGCCTTAAACTTCATGTATTTGACCTTAATCTTCGGAGCTATTTTTTTATGTTCCGAAAGTGTAGTAGAAGCCACATCTCCATTTTGGCTGAAAAGCTCAATGGTGAAATTCAGTTCATCATTGTCTTCCATTTTGATCTTACTATCGTCCGCTCGTGCAAATGAGAATAGCAAAGTGGAAGTAGAGTCAAGTAACACAGGTTCGTTGAAACTCAGCGTATAACTCTTTTCAACCATAGAAGAGTCATTGTTCCAACCAATAATGGCTGCGTTGGTGCCTTGCAAACCATTGTCTCGCATTTTTAAATCTTGCTCGTACCAAACGTCTAAGTTTTGAGCCGAAATAGTAGCTATATCATTCTTGGTAGTAGTAACAACAATGTCTTCTTCATAGTCTACTAGGATTTGATTTTCCGAAGCCTGAAAATTGTTAACGTAAACCACTTCGGGCAGCCAGTCTCTCGCGGTAGCGCTATTATTAAATAGAGGCGCGTATTCAGTTTTTTGATTGAAAACATATTCTGTGAATGCACCAATATAAGTTTTGGCAATTTGGCGCTGCTCTTCACCCGTAATGAGCGGTGCAGTATTCATAAACCAGCCTGATGTGCCACCGAAGTCATGTCTTCCCCAAATGGAATTGAACTGGCCGTGGTTGGCCTGATTGGCATATAAACCCACTTTTATACGATGAACAGAATCCGAATAGCTAATGCGTTGGTACTGACGAAGCCCAAAGAAACTAGCTTCATCTGCGTCATAAGCCCCTTGAATTGAAAGGAAGTTGATGTTTTCTAAATCCAATCTTCTGAAATAACGGGCGTCTGTTGGGGCAATGGCAACAATGCCTTGAATGCCAAAATTGAAATCGAATTCAACCAAAGCGTTATCTGGGAAGTGACTCAGTTTGTTGTAAGCAGCAGCAATCGAAACTGCTTCTCCACCGCGTGAATGACCCATGAGTACGATGTTGTCCATGTCGATTTTTTCGAAAAAATCAGAAGTCTCGTCATTGTTCCAATCTCTCCATTGGCTGAGGTGTTTCAAAAGCAACCATGCCCTGGCTGGCATTTCTTTTCCTCCAAAATCACCCGACCAGGTACCGTTGATGAAATTCTCATCTACAGAAACTGTGATAAATCCTTTGCTGGCCAATAATTCACCCAAATAAGCATAACCAGGGTCTGAGTAATGTTCCATTCCATGGTTTCCATGAACGATTAAAACCAGAGGCAGCTTACCTTCCTTTTTCGGCATCCATGTGCGGCCATTGATGGGGAATTCCTTCATGCCAAAACCCCAATAACGCTCTCTCCATTTCGCTTTTTTGCCTGTCCACTCTGGAATAATGAGCGAAGCATCAACCGTTTCTGTTTTGTATTTTACTTCTTCCGCATATTCTGGCCTGCGCTCATCGGTTCCGTTTCCGTAAGTGAAGTAGTCGAAATGATAAGTACCTTTTTCTCCCGGGTTGTTAATTCCCATTTCTGAAAGTAGGGGTCCTTTGGTTTGCTCAAAGTCTATAGGGTGCGGGTTCGACCCTTCGTCCATCAATAAGTAGACAGGATAAGCAATGATCGCCAGCGCAATAATGACGAATAGGCTATAAAGACCTTTGTTACGGTTGCCTCGAACGAGGTTCATTAATGAACCCGCCAAAAGCACCATGACGAATATGGCAATGATCAATGAATTTTGCACCAAGGCTCCAGGCCAGCTAAAACGCATGTAATCGGCTAAGTGAAAAGTAAGTAGTGTGGCTATGATCAGAGAAACGGCAATTGTAGGAATACCTTTCACGACTAAGTGTAAAGCGGAACCCACCCATCGAAAAAGGTAGAATCCTAAAATTCCAGCAATGATATAGATTGGGATTTGCAGGTAAGGCGAAATCCCATTTCTGAAAAATAGTCCACCAATAACCATGAATGATAGTGAAAGTAGGAGCAACCCGTAGAATGCGCCTTTAATAAAAAGTTGGGTTTGAGATAAATTTGAACCTTTTGGTAATTTATTTACTGAGCGTAATCGATTGAAGAAGGATGCCATTCGCTAAATTTTAAAGTCTAAGGTTGTCGTGTTCTGGGTTAAGCGGCTTGAAAAAATAGGCTTAAAACGAACTTAAAACTTAATATAAGTGATTGACTTTATTGTGCTTAGCGAAAAGCTGTAAGCGGTATTGGCAGATAAGATTTTAACCGTTTGAGGTTAATTTAATGTCATGACTCAAATCTTGAAGAAGTTTGACCTTGCTTTCGAAAATTTCGATTTTACTTAAGAGTACGTCCACTTTCATACTACAAGTAATTTCAAAGGTCTGATTGGTGATTTCTAAATCCAGCTCTTTTACCAAGCGTTGCACCTCGTTCATTTCTTCATAGGGAAAATCAAGAGTGAAACTTTGAGTGATAGGTTTCTCGATGATCTCATTTAGATCGAGCGCTTCGGCAGTAGCAATTTTATAAGCACTGATCAATCCACCAACCCCTAATTTGGTGCCGCCAAAGTAGCGTACGACTACCACCAAGGTATTGGTAAGCTCCTTCGATTTTATTTGTCCAAGAATGGGGTCTCCAGCGGAATGGTTAGGCTCTCCATCGTCATTGGCACGGTAGTGTTCTCCATTTACACCATATATATAGGCATAGCAATGGTGGCGTGCATCGTAATACTGTTTGCGGAGGGCTTCTAAGTTTTCCTTCACTTCTTCTTCGTTCCGAACGGGAAAAGCAAATGCCAAGAACTTGCTGCCTTTTTCTTTATAAAGCGCTTCTGAAGTTTTCGAAATGGTTTTGTAATAGTCGGCACTCATGCCCAAAACTAGCAATAGATTTTTGGTCTGCTTTACAAAGTTGCTAAAAAGAGAGTTTGAGCTTAAGAAAACTAGTTCAGGCTAAACTCGTCTCCGTCTAAATAGATACTCAAATTGATATCCTTTGAACCCAACTTAGAGCCTTGCAACTGAGCAGCTTTTCCTTTTGCATCAAAAACCAATACTTGAGAAAGACCGACCACTTTAACCTTGTTTCCCGAAACCACAATGGCTGTGGATTCATCAATGCCAATACATTTAAGATTCGGGTTTTCCATAGTCAGGCTGAGTAAACGATTAAAGCGACTGCGTACAACAAAGTGCTGATCTATGATGGCATTTTTAATAAAGCCGAGCCCATCAGCCAAATCCGTATTTCCCTGTTCTATTACTTTGAATCCGCTATCGTCAGGGCGCAAAAGTTGCGTGCCCGTAATCATTTTTTCGCTCATCACGGCTGCCCCAGCACTAGTGCCAGCAATCATGCTTCCCTTGTTAAAGCTTTCCCAAATGGCTTTTTCTATTTCCGTACCAGCTACTACACCCATAAAACGGTTTTGACTTCCACCAGGAATGTAAATTAGTTTTGCGTTCCGAACTGAATCTAATTGTGCTTCGGTAGGTGTTTCGCCTTCAATAAAGTTTATGGCGCCTACGGCCGAAATTCCATTGTCCGTAAATTGCTTTTTCCCTGATTCAATAGCACGGTCGGGCAATGTGGTGGCCATGGGTAAAACCAAAGCATAACCTCCTTCGCGAATCCCAGATTCATCAATCATGCTATTAATTAGTGAGGCAGGCCGAGAGCCACCACCAATAATAAAGAGCTTTCCACCAGAGTATGCGGTTTCAGGTTTAGAGGCTGTCTCCGTTTTGGAGCAGGCCCCAAGCGCAACAAGGAATAAACCAAAGAATAATATTGAGTAAGCTTTTTTCATAAGAATGAAAGGTAGAATCATCCTAGATGCATAACAATCAATCCTTTACCAACGGTTTGTTGTGCTTATTCCCCCAGCCATCGCGTTAGTTCGTTATTCCCTTGGATTTCTTCTACTTGATAAATCGAGAAATAATTTCCGCCATTGGGGCTAAGTTCTACCTTCAGTTTTCTTCCAAAGCGATTGACCTCAATTTCTATATGACTTTTGCTTTTGAATAAATCGGAATTGTAATTCAAAACTTCATCTTTCAAACTCAGTACCTGCTCTGCCGGAGAATTTGCCGCAATGGCATCAATGAAATACCGACCTTCTTGTTCTGCTAGCTTCAATCCATAGATTTTCTCAAGCTTTTCAGAAGGTTTTACATGGAAGCTCAACCCAAACTGAGGAAACAATACTTTCAATTCCTTTTCAAGAGGGGAGGTGCCAGAAACGTAATTCTCAAAGTAATACTGAAGAGAGTCTCCGTAAACTTCCTCACATACATTTTGGTAATCTTGGTAAGTATATCCGGCCTGGTTCTTCCCAAATTTTTGCCACATCAAGCGCATTACATCATCCAAACTCCTTTGGTGTCCAGAACGCAATCGAATCTTCAAATCGAGAATCAAAGCCAATAAAGCACCTTCATTATATATAGATACTTTTCTTCCGGGTACGCCTTTCTCATAACCGTCTAGCCATAAGTCGAACGATGAACTTGCTACGGACATGTTCTTTCTACCTTCGTTGAGGTAATGCCGCTCCAGTAGTTTGTTCAGTTCTCCAAGGTATTCTTCGAGACTAAAAACGCCACTTCGTTTTAAAAATAAGTCACCATAATATGTAGTCACACCTTCAGTGACAAAACCAGTTTCATGGTAATTTTCATGCTGAAAATCGTAAGGCGTCATTTCTTTAGGTCGAAGCCTGATCACATTCCAAGTGTGGAAAAGTTCATGGCTGCTTACGCCTAGAAACTCTTTATAAAGAGGTCGTTCTTTTAATTCTTCGGCAGGGCCAATCGTAATTACGGTAGAGTTCCAGTGCTCAACTCCGTGGTAATGTTTGTAGGGCAAACATTGATAAATGAAATGGTAGTCTGGTGAAGGGAATTCGCCCATAACTTCAATTTGAAGTTCGGTGAACTTGCGGAAGTCCCGAATCACTTTAACATCTGTTCTTGGCAATTCGCCAATAATCCATAAATAGAATGTAGTCGTAGAAACCTTGTATTCAATTTTTCTGACCTTTTTGGCTGCTACCAGTGGGCTGTCCACTAAATGGTAGAAACTGTCAGTCTCAAATTTATGAAGCCCTGTTTGCGCCAAGCCCGTAGCGAATTGGTAATCTGCAGGTACGTGAATCTCTACTTCACATTTGTCATTCAATCGGCCTTCAGCATAAATCAAGCAATTGATAAAGTTCAGGTAAAGTTGCTCATCATCAAGCCATGAATTACCCGCATCCATTTGAAATGCATAATAGCTGTATTTCACTTCAACTGTTTTTGAGGAATCTGCTGTAACACACCACTGGTCTTTTGTTACTTTCTCGCAGCTTAACTCAATACCATTTTCGTCATAAGCTTTCAGGTTAAGAATATGCTTCGCGAAGTTTTGAATCGTATAGCGCCCCGGTCGCCATGAGGGTAGGAATAGATTCAGCTCTTCGCTATTAACGTCACTCAGACGGAGTGTGATGTCAATGATATGCCGATTAGGGTTGGTATACGAGATTGAATATTGCATGTCCGAAAGATAAAGCACCTAAATATAATATCAATTTGAACCTAGATTTACTTTACTACATTGGTATGAATAACAATGGAATCGCTACTTTTGCCCCCTGTGAATCGAATTAGCATTAATGTCAAACAATTTAAAACTGACGTTGGCAAATCAAAAAAAGCTACCTATCTTTGCATTCCTTTTTGGAACAGATCAAAAGAATTTAAAATATAATGAAAAGAACATTCCAACCTTCGCAGAGAAAAAGAAAGAACAAGCACGGCTTCAGAGCAAGAATGGAATCGGCTAATGGTAGACGCGTTTTAGCAAGTAGAAGAGCTAAAGGCAGACATAAGCTGACTGTTTCTGACGAGAAAAAGGGCAAGAGGTAATCTTTTCCTAGGTTGAGGTTTTGTTCATTTAGAACCTCTAAGTCATAGAAACTACCAAATTGACATACAACTTCCCGAAAGAGGAAAGATTGCATAGCAAAAAACTAATTCAGGAGCTTTTTGAAAAAGGCTCCTCTTTTTATTTGTACCCTTTTAAGGTAATGTACTTGCCTTATTCTCCCGAAAAATCTGTCAACCAATTTTTGGTTTCCGTAGCTAAACGAAGATTCAAAAATGCTGTTGATAGAAATCTGATTAAACGCAGGGTGAAAGAGGCTTATCGTTTAAATAAACATCTTCTTTTTCAGACCGAAGATCAGCCAATGCCTTCTTTATTGATAGGGCTGGTATATACGGGTAAGGAAATCCACGACTCCAAAATGATCGATTTCAGAATGAAGAAATTGATTACTCAACTCGTTAAAATCCACATTTAGTGCGATAAACTCCCCAGTGGTGTAGAGGTATATACACACTTAATTTTCATTTTTGGTTTAAAATCGGTGTTTCATCGGTTTGAATGAGCTTTTTAAGTATTGGTATGTTATTCTCTATATAGGTAAGTGAAAATCAATTATACTTAACTTAAATTTTTAGAACATGAATAATACAGCAAAAATAATAACGGGAGTAGTAGCAGGTGCAGCAGCAGGACTAATTACAGGCGTTTTGATGGCGCCAGATAGCGGAAAGAAAACACGCAAGAAGATTGCAAAAGGAACTAAGGAGCTAGCTTCGTCTGCCAATGAAGCAATATCTGAACAAGTAGATAAAGCAAAAGAGAAGTACGCTGAAACTTTAGAAACAGCAAAAGGAAAGTATAACGCTTCTCTTGAAACTGCTGCGGAGAAAACAAAAAATGGTGTAGATAAAGCAAGCAAAGCACTTCACGCCTAATCGATCAAGATTTTAAATACACATATAAAACCTTAGCCATTCGCTTAGGTTTTTTTATGCTTTCTAGTCGCTAAGCCATATATTGAGGCATTCAGCCGAATAAGTAATTAGAAAAAACAAGAGTTGCATTCCCCCGTTGTAATGCAAATCAACAAACAGTGTATGGCAAAGGTCAAGTTTAAGAAAAGATATCTGGCACTTTCAGCAATGATGGCTTTCGGTCTGTGGTCATTTACCGCCCCACAGAATGATAAATATTTCGAGATCCTTAAAAACCTCGACATTTTCGCCACCATGTTTAAGGAGGTGAATGCTAAATATGTAGATGACATCAATCCCAATACTTTTATGAGAAATGGAATTGATGGTATGCTGTCCAAACTTGATCCCTATACTAATTATTATTCTGAAGATGAGATTGAGGATGTGCGCACCGAAAACACAGGTGAATATGGCGGTATAGGGGCGCAGGTAGCTTTTTTAGATGGGAAAGTGATGATTGTAATGCCAGATAAAGGCTTTTCTGCCGATAAGGCAGGCTTAAAACGTGGTGATGAAATCATATCTATCGATGGTCTGGATGTAAAGGGAAAATTCGATCGGGCTAGTGAATACATTAAAGGACAGGCTTCAAAAAAGGTAGCTATTGAAGTGCTCCGCGAAAATGTGGGTAAACTCAGTTTCACAGTTGGTTTGGAAAAAATAGACTTACCAAATGTTCCTTATTTTGGAATGGTCAGTGCCGATGTTGGGCTTATTAAACAAACAGGCTTTACTCCTGATGCATCGAAAGAAGTTAAAGCTGCTTTAAGGGAACTGAAGAAGCAAGGGGCTACTAAAATCATCTTGGACTTGCGAGGTAATCCTGGCGGTCTATTAAGCGAAGCGGTGAACATTTCTAATATATTCATTCCGAAAGGAGAATTGGTAGTCACCACAAAAGGCAAACTCGAGGAAACTAACGCAACCTATAAAACACTAAATACCTCAACGGATGAAGAAATTCCTTTGGTGGTTTTAACTTCAAGCATGAGTGCTTCGGCAGCTGAAATTGTTGCAGGAGTAATGCAAGATTATGACAGAGGGGTGGTGATTGGTCAAAAATCTTATGGAAAAGGTTTGGTTCAACAAACATTACCGCTTTCATACAATTCCCAAATGAAAGTTACAATTGCAAAATACTACACCCCTAGCGGTAGATGTATACAGGCGCTAGACTACACACATCGAAATGAAGATGGAAGCGTGGGTAAGGTGGCAGATTCCTTAAAAACCCTCTTCCGTACAAGAAATGGGAGATCCGTGTATGATGGCGGAGGGGTTGATCCTGATATTTTAGTAGATAGAAAGGGCTACGCTCCGGTTACCAAAGGTATTCTTTCAGAAAATTTGTTACTCAAATTTGGAAATGCCTACGCGGTAAAGCTTGACTCCATAACCAGTATTAAAGATTTTGAAATCACAGATCAGATATTTAATGATTTTAAAAACTGGGCAGTTAGTCAAGAATTCGATTATTCTAGCCCTTTAGAAATTCAACTTAGAAAGCTTAAGGAAGTAGCTGAAGAAACAGGAGGACTGAAAAACATCAGTACTGAGCTTTCGGCTTTAGAGGCTAAACTGGCTCACAGTAGATCCAATGACATCGAGTTGGCAAAAGCAGAAATCAAACAATTGCTAAAAGAGGAATTTGTCATGAGAACATATTTAGAAGAAGGGCGTCTTCTCGCTTCTTTTGAAAATGACCTCGATCTTAGTAAGGCACTTGAGTTGCTTTCAGACCATAGCTTGTACGAAAGCATCTTGGCAGGAAACTAGGCTTAAATAAATCACCTCATATATATTCCCACTGAATGTTTGAATTTATACTCCTGTTTTTAATGGGGTTACTAGGTGGCTTTTTAGCTGGCCTTATCGGGGTAGGCGGAGGAGTGATGTATATTCTTGTGTTACCGTATGTCTTGGGAAATATGGGATATCCGGATTACGAAATTGTTCAGTTTACCATCGCTAACTCTTTAGTCGGAACCATGTTTGCTGCGTTATCTGGAAACGTAGCGCTTATCATAAAGAAGGAATTCTTTTGGAAGGAAGTTTTGATAGTCGGGTTCTTCGGTACAGTCATCTCACTTTTGGTTTTACAGTTCATTGTTCAAACGGATTGGTATCAGCGCGATAAATTCAATGTGGTTATTATTCTACTCATGTCTTTTATCGTGTTCCGAACGCTAAAGAGTAATCGTACTTCTGATAGCGAGAATAAGGAAAAGAAGTCAACAAACGGCCAACTTGGAGTAACCGGGGCTTTGGCAGGAAGTATATCTGCCTTGTCGGGGCTTGGTGGAGGAGTTGTAATTATCCCAATTCTTAACTTACGCTTGAAGCAAAGCATGAGAAAAGCCAAGTCTATTTCGCTTGGTGTAATATTTATTACTTCTATGGTAATGACGATCTCAAATTTAATGGCACAACCAACAGTAAATATTGAAGGACAAAATATAGGTTATGTGGTTTGGCCTTTGGTGCTTGTTCTGTCCTTTGGTGTGGTCATCGGTTCTCCATATGGAGTAAGAATTGCCAGAAAGCTTTCCAATCGAACCATCAGTTATATCTTTGTGTCGTTTTTAGGAGTAGTAATTATTGATAAGTTGATTCAACTTCTCTCCTGAAAAACACTTTATAATCACTTTATCTAAGAATCCGTGCCGAAAATTTTAAGCATAGAAACGTCTACAACCGTATGTTCAGTAGCATTAACTACTGATGGAAACACTTTGGCGAGTCAGAAACTGTTTCTTGAAAAATCTCACTCCACTCTACTAACAGTGGTTATTGAGCAAATAATGAAACAAGTCGGAATGGAAATGTCGGAGTTGGATGCAATAGCCGTTTCGAAAGGCCCTGGTTCATATACAGGGTTACGAATTGGTGTCTCAACTGCTAAGGGACTTTGTTACGCTTTAGATAAACCACTTATAGCTGTCAATACATTATTGGCAATGGCCAATGAAGTGAATCGTCAAAATCACAGTGGAGCATTGCTTTGCCCAATGATTGACGCCAGAAGAATGGAGGTGTACACGGCTTTGTATGATGGAGAACTCAATGAGTTGAAGAAGACTTCCGCTAAAATTCTAGAAGAAAACTCTTTTTATGAAACGTTGATGCACAATCAAGTGTTGTTCTTCGGAAATGGTGCTGGAAAGTTCAAGGACTTAAAAACTAATGTGTCGAATGCCATTTTTATAGAGAACATAACACCTTCCGCCTGGAGCGTAGGGTTGTTAGCAAATCAGGCATTTCTCAAAGGTGATTTTGAAGATGTGGCTTATTTCGAGCCATTCTACTTAAAAGACTTTGTGGCAACCAAACCAAAAAGAGTTTTATAATGGAAGAAAAAGAAATTGTTAATCGCGTAGCTAATAGTTCAATCGTCACCATTGATCTTGAGGATTACTATCATAAAGGAGAGAGAGTGAGGTATGATATAGCTCAACATCTCTTTCAAGGATTAATTTTAAAAGAGAAGGATTTTAGAGCCTTTGTTAAAGATCATGATTGGTCTTTATATAAAGGGAAAAATATCGCGTTGTTTTGTTCTGAAGACGCAATCGTACCTACTTGGGCCTACATGCTATTAACGACAAGACTTCAGCCATACGCTAACAAGGTAGTTTATGGAGGGCTTGATGTGCTTGAGTATTCCCTTTTCAAAGAAGCACTTTCAGAAATTAACTTGGAGGAGTTGAAAAATCGACCTGTGGTGATAAAAGGTTGTGGTGATTTACCTGTTCCAGAATCTGCTTTTATAGAACTTACTACTTTACTTCAGCCAGTAGTTAGGTCACTCATGTACGGAGAGGCGTGT